>NZ_LWEH01000144.1 GCF_001635455.1 Vibrio sp. HI00D65 | reverse complement strand
AATATCTTTTCATTATACATAGTATGCACTTGGTTTAATACTTTATTCTCTATCTATCTGATTATTTATAGATAATTCGCGTTCTAATTAGTTCAGAAGATAAATGGAGTTGTTATTCGAAAGGGAATCACAGTTTGATTTATTGGCACGATTGTGAAATTGATTTATCTCATAAAGCGAACCACTCTGCTTACTTTATCGCGTTAATGGTAATTATTATCAATAACAATAGTAACTGAGTGAGTAGAAATTTTAATGAAAACGATCGTAACTTTACTGTCAGCGATGCTCCCATATGCCGCAATCGCAAGTGATTTACAAGTCACCAAATTCATGGAAGCGTTTCATGAATCTCCCCAAACAGTCATGGATGCTGTTCCTGAAAAAAGTGGCCATGCTATCTCTGCCGATGACTCTGAGTATATGAGTCGTCATCGCGACTTGATAAGAGACACTATTATGAGAAGGGGAGAAGCAAACTCACAAATATCAGAATTCTTATTATCACCGATTCGACAAAACGATAATCCTGCTCGTTTGGTTGACGCTGGGAACGGTCTGATTCGTAACTTAAACCAATTGGCTCAAACGGTACCGAATCAAACACGACTTGATGTTCAACCCTGGTCAGATACGTATTGGCCTCTGTATTCTGGTGCACTTGCTTGGCGTTATGCTGATACGGAATTGAGAGCGAATAACTGGCAAGCCTATTTCGACTTCAGTCACTTGCAAAAACCTTTAGAGTATTATCAAGGTCAAGACCGTGATGATTTGTCTCCAGCAGAAAAATATGATCTCCTGGTTGGAGATGAGAATTTCACGTTGACGCAACGTTCATGGGATTCGGGTAAGGGGTACTATGAGTCTCGTGGTCATGTGGAGCGTTGGATGGGGCTTTGTCATGGTTGGGCACCTGCCGCCTATATGCTTCCTCGACCGAAGCAATCGCTGATTGTACCTGATGCGAATGGAGAGCCGCTTACTTTCTACCCTTCAGATATCAAAGCACTTGGGACATTGTTATGGTCTGAAGCGCCTTTCAATTCCCGCTTTATTGGTGGCCGCTGCAACGTAAAAGACCCGGCGAGAGATGAAAATGGTCGTGTTGTCGATCCAAATTGTGTGGATACCAACCCAGCCAGTTGGCACTTATCTATCCTAAATCAACTGGGTATTTCCAAACGTAGCCTAATCATGGATGCAACCTACGACTATCAGGTTTGGAATCAGCCTGTTGTAGGTTATAAGGTCACCTATTTTAATCCACAAACGAACCAAACCGCTTCTCAGCCAGCCGCAGTAACCATTGACCTGAGTGATTACCGTAAAGATAGATTTTCTAGTTACCGTTCTTCAAATGCCCAAAGCGTGGTTGGCGTTCAGATGGTGGTCAGTTATGTGGTAGAGACAAACCCAACTCATAGACGCAATGACTTGCCTAGTTACGATGGTATTACTAACGTTACTTACTACTACGACTTGGAGCTCGATCAAAATGGTAACGCAATCGGTGGTGAATGGTATCAGAACCGACATCCAGATTTCTTGTGGACACCGACTCCTCAAACAGTGGCTAAGTCTTACTATGATGGTGAAGGCTTGTGGGACATTACACAGCCTGTACCTCAATCTTGGCAAGAAAATGCTCGCAGAGCATCTCGAAGCACTCAACCACTCACATCCGTAGTGAAGGCTTTGTTTGAAGCATCGAGTGGCATGGCGACCGATGGTGAATGGCGAGGCATTGTTACTGAGACAGAAAATGGGTTGAAATGTTTAGATGCCGAGGTCGATGGTTCAAAATCAGGTTTAGTCATTTATGGTTGGCGCTGTCACGGTGGTGACAATCAAAAGTGGAAAATGAATGCGGATGGCAAGTTGATCAATAAAGCTGCGCCAACTATGTGTCTTGACCAAAATGGTATTGATATCCGCTTAGAGGCGTGCAGAAGCCACGAGACTCAACAATGGCGGTGGGATAATGGTCAGATCAAGAATGGCTTGGCAAACTCACTAAAATGGAATGAACGCACTTGGTTGGTGGGAGCTGATATCAACGGTAGTCAGTGGCGTTGGAAATAAGCTCAATGGATGGCCCGCATTGCGCGGGCTTTTTATTTCTAGACTAAGGGTGTCAATCAGAAGGTGGAGAAAGCATTAGCTTAATTTTCTCCATCCTAGATAGCTGCGTATTCTTGAGGTCTGTCCATATCAGCCTCCATTCTTGGAAAGTAACCGTGATTGGGTTGAAGCTGTTGACTGGTTTGGTGACACCGTAATGCACCGTTTCCAGTTCCGGCTCGAAAGTACCAAATAGCTTATCCCAGATTATTAGAACACCAGCGTAGTTTTTATCGATGTATTGCGGGTTCCTGCCGTGGTGTACTCGGTGATGTGATGGTGTGTTAAAGAGATATTCAAGAGGCCCTAAGCTTCGAATCCACTGTGTGTGGACAAAAAACTGTAAACCTAGGTTTAAAAGCACCACAAAGACAACCCATTTAGGGTCGAAACCTATGATGACGAGGGGGACCCAGAATAGCCACATCCCTGCGATTGGGTACATTAAGCTTTGACGAAATGCAGTACTAAAGTTCATCCTTTTTGAGCTGTGGTGAGCGACATGAGCGGCCCACATCCAGCGAACACGATGACTCGCTCGATGGAACCAGTAATAGAAAAAATCCTGTAAAATCATGAGCACCATGAAACTCAACACGCCCATCTCAATGTCCATTAAACGCCAACCAAATAACCAGAGGTAAAGCTGAACGATCAGCAGCCCGGTCAATAGATCCGACAGCTGATGCATGCCTGCCAATGTGAAATTACAGATCACCTCGGATAGCATATAACTGGAGTTATCTGGTAATCGGCCTTGCTTCTGACCAATAAAATACTCGGCCAGCATGCAAATCATGAATAAAGGTGCCAGTACCAACAGTAGCCATTCTGGATGATTGATTAAAGCGTCGATATTCATGTTGTATCCTTGTTGAGAAGTCATACTTGAGGTGTCGAATTCATCGTCTGTGATTCAGTCACCACGAGAGTTCTGTTACCAACGAGCAAAGTGGTCTTCCGTTAAACCAAATACATGATCGAGTTGGTGCGTGATACCATCATTGTCTTGGATTGAACCAGAAAAGTGTCCGATGAACTGGCGAAAGTTACTCTTTAACAGCCATAGGTTGAGTTTCTCGCTACGATGGTTGAGGGGAGTAAAAGTCAGGTTGATACGTCCATCTGCAGACGTTATCTGCCAAGGTAAATGTATGTCTTGGCGGCTAAATGTAAACTGAGTATCACTAAGTAAGTGCCGGGTCCCGTTAACCCAAAGTGCGTTTTCACAGCCTCCTGTTTCATTGACACCGGCCGCGAGGTTAAGGCCAATGTTCGTATTATTGACTAGCGTATTGATGCTAGCCCAACGCCAACTGGTTTCACGTCGCATGTATCCAGCGGAAAAGTCATAGCCAGCACGTGCATTGACAAGAGATACCTCATTTTGGTTTATCTCAAGTGTCCCAGTTACTTTGAGTGCATTGTGTTTTTGGGTGTAGGTCCACCCTGAATAACCAGTTGGTGTGCACATCGACATAGGTAAGCTATCGGGAGCTGGCAGCAAGCAAAAATCAGCATTAATGAGCTTGGTGTTGATTGCAACGTTCCACTGTCCTTCTTTGATATTGAAAATAATGCTTTGACCTGCAATTTTTGTCGTACCTTCAAAGGGGGAGTGAGTGATTTGCTTATCAAGCGCTAAAGGTCGCAGCCAATTGGACTCTTCTAAGTGGTTACTCTCTATGTTGTATACGTAAAAAAATGCCGAACTCAAGTAACGAATGTCAGCAATAGCAACGCCAATGATGTGAGTCTGTGTAATTAAGTTTACAAACTGAAATTGTTTGTAATGGAAGTGTTTATGCCAAGGGTTTGCTTTTGCGTCCATGGCGTTTCGATAATCGAAGTTTTCTATGTTCAGTTGCTTTGGGATGCCATCGAAATGCCCAATGGTTGGTTGACCTTTGGAGTTAATCACGCAGTCTGGAGCTGGAAGTGTTTTTATCATTGCGAGGCTTCACATTAGTTTAACAATTACCCCCATTTTGCGATGAGTTTAGTAGAATTTGGAGGTCATATTCGGACAAGAGTGCGCGTCAATTCACGACTTGAACACGATGGGATACCTTAGTGACCGAAGTGCAATGAGTGATGAGGGAGATTGGATTGGATATTATCGCAGAGTACATGCCAACGGAGCATCGGCACCAGTTAGGTACCTTAGATGTCACACTTTTACTCGATACGTTAGAGCAAAAAGGCGTGAACGTTGAAACACTGCTTGGTTGTGCAGGGTTAGATTGCCTAAACTGGAGAGACCAAAATGGAAAGCTCACATACGGGGATAAATTGTCTATCTTCCGTGTTGCGAATCAGAATTTACCAAATGAGGGGTTAGGTTTGTCGCTTGGGGAGCATGCAAGCTTGAGTCATTTTGGGGTGTTAGGTTTTGCGTTATCAACCAGCCCAAGTGTTGAAGAGGCGATCAAAGCAGGCTTTAAATATCTGCGGCTAAATGGGCCTATCTTTTCTGTAAAGTTGATTCGTGATGGCGAACTCGCTGCGATACAAATCGACAACACTCTAGAGGTAGGTGAATTACTTCCTTTTTGTAGCGAGTACTTTCTTAGCTCAATCGTCTCTTTGTTTAAGGAGTTGACCGGAGAACCGTTATCTATTGAAGGGCTCTTGTTACCTTATCCCAGCCCAAATTACACAAAACTTTATGATAAGCGCTTTCAGTGTGAGGTCACTTTTGAGCACAATGTCTGTGAACTCAGGTTCGATGCCTCTGTCTTATCTCAAGTGTTACCGACTCATGATGCCTCGACTCTAAAACGTTACCTCAGGTCTTGTCAGTCGATTGTTGAGACATTGGAGTCTGAGCATCTGCTTACTAACCAAATCAAAACCATATTTTACCAAACTGCAGGTCATTTCCCGAGTATCGAGCGTCTCGCAGAACAGTTTGGCTGTAGTTCTCGTACCCTTAGGCGCGAACTGAGCAATTATGAAACGAGTTATCAGCAGCTACTGACAGAAGTGCGAGTTGAACTGGCCAAAGAGCTACTGCTCGCTACAAACATGAGTATTGACGATGTTGGTGAAAGGCTTGGCTACAATGATCCTGCCAATTTCAGAAGGGCATTTAAGGGCTGGCTTCATAAATCACCAGCACAGTTTCGCGATGACCTCAGCTGATCCGCTCTCACGCTAGCTGGCTAGTGATTTGAGGCTATCTTGTTGAACTACGTTATTTAAAGAAGCTCTCCCGAAAGCTATATATCTGTTGTTGATAGTAGCTATTCCATTCTTGGCTACTCCAGTCCCTATGGCTAGTGGATCGCAGCACATATAATGACGACTTAAGTTGAGCCAATTGTTCGTGATAAGTCGCCACCGTTTGCTGTTGCTGCGCTACTTGTTGTTCACGAGCCATAATATTGTTTGCTTGTGCTTCATCTAAATATATCTCTTGCAGTTCTGTCTTAATGGAGGCTAGCTCGGTTGGACTCAGGCTACTCGGAAGTAACGAGATAGCGAGTTCGTATTTCTTAGCTGCTGTATCTGCGTTTAATACTTCGGCTTGTCCGTCCCATTCCATAAGTAAGTTTCGGTAATGTGAAACAAACTCCGTCGCTTCGACTTCTTTGATCAAGCTAGCGCTAAGCGTGAAGTTTAAGTGTGCGAGCTGATCGGAAAACAACTGGGGGGCGAGTTCTCCCCATACTTGTAGTGCGGACTGTTTAAATACGCTTACTTTTTCCTCTAAGGTCTCTATTGATTCAAGAGGCATGGTGCTTTCTACCGATTTCCACTCTACAGAGAGAGTTGGGTAGTGCCTAAGTAATTCAAACCATTCGCTCGATAACTCATCTTGTAACAGAGTGAGTTGTTCTCTGCAGTTGCTAGCTTGTTGGCACAGTGCCCAAAACTGGTTGAGCGTGCTGAACAAGGTTTTACCCTCGAGATCTAACAGTTGCTCTGCAAAAGCAACATGCTCAAAAGGTTCTGCTTCATCTGTTGAGTATGAAGTGTTTGTTCGATTGTCGTCGATGTGACTAATGGTTACAGGGCGTTCTTCGATGGGGGCAGAAACGTGTTCGTATTCAGCCGAAGAATAGCTAGTTTTAGGTTCTTTTGGTGACCATGAATAGCCGACCATGCTCACCAATATGGTGAGCATGATGATTAATATAACGCGTTGCATAGATTTTTTACCGCCTACTTGATCACTGCACCAACAGGAAAGTGGTCTGAAAGATTGTAATGCTTCCAAAGTTCACTGCTGGTGGAGCGAGGCACATCGACGCGGTTATTGTTTTGAGTTTTAACCGCGTACTCAGAACTGACGACGACATAATCAAGATATTCAACGTTTTCTCCACCAGACATTGGTTCGCCAGCGAAGTTATTAATACGTGGGTCGAATGTCGACGCCGTATAACCTGAATACTCGGGTTCAATTGCTTGAAGATTGGCAAACATCTCTTGGTAATCGCTAGGGAATTTAAGCTTGTTCACGTTGAAGTCGCCGCTGTAAATAACGGTTTCTGATGCTGGGATATCAAGGGATATAGCTAACTCGCGCATTTGTCTGAATTGACGTTGTCGGTAGTTGCGTGCCGTTGTGGTGTCGAATGACGCAGTATGAGTGCCGAATACGTGGTAAGCCTGGCCACTTTTGATGATCTCAGCGTAGTTCACACCCTTGTCAGCAAAGCAATCAGTGCCGGTACAGTCGGGAAATACATACTGAGCTTCGTTAACGATAGGGTAGCGGCTGACAATGATCACACCGCCGTCATAGATGTTGATGCCATCTTTATCGAGCATCTTAGTTTGGTAAGGGTACTCTTTGGCCAGTTCACGTAAGAATTCATCTCGACCATTGGCAAACACCTCTTGAAGTGCGAGTACGTCATAGCCTTTGACATATTGAGGGATCAGGTCGTAGCGATCACCAATGTGGGATGCGATTGCAGGAAGAGCCCAAATGTTATACGTCATGACTTTCAGCGTATTCGCATCAGGTTCTGGCTGCTCGTCTTTTTTGTCTGGAGTGATGGTGTAGTAAATATCATCGTAGCGTGCGGTGTTATCGGCTTTTAGTGCAAGCTCGGTATTCACGTCAAAGGCATCGGTCGTACTGCGATGGATATTACGGTCATCATAGAGTCTCAGATTAACATCAGCGGCACTTAAGCCCTGTTGTAATGTCGAGTTATACCAGTGTCCCTCCATGGTTTGATTGAGAGTGATACTTTCACCCACAGTATTCGAAACCACAGTGTTGAATTGATAAGTTTCCCCTGATTTGACGCCTGTCCAACGATTAAAGCTGATCAGTTTTTTGGTCTCCCAAGGGCCAATTGTGTCGATGTGTTGTTGCCATTCCTCTCCAAACTTAAGGAGGTCTGTACCACTGTGATTGGCTTGAATCGTCATTACTTGATTAGTGTTATTGGTCAGATACACGTCGGTATCGGCGATAGCAGGGGTTGCTAAGAATGAAGCTGATGCGAGTAATGCACTTAAGCTAGTCCATTGATTTTTCATTGGTTACGTTATCCTTACTAATGGGTGTAATGAATAACGTAGTCAATAGATATTGCGCTTGATTTATAACTCTATAAGCAATATTGAATTATGAGATACACGCCAAGGTTTTATAAAATTAGCCATCTATTGAAAATGAAAACATTGCCCTAATTGAATGATAAATGTTACGCGCGCGCAATAAAGATGGAAGGTGAGTTGGTATTGACTAAGAGAAAGGTCGAGAAGCCGTTTTTAGAGGACGTATTAATTTTGGAATTGTTGGGTAATTTACTCTTGTCTGGTAAACAGAAACTCGAAAAAAAGGTATGATAGTACCGTTTTTAATCCTGAACTGGGAAAGTCATGGCAAAGTTAACACTCCAAGAACAGATGCTTAAAGCTGGCTTGGTAAATGAGAAAAAATTAAAGAAGGCGAAGAAAGGCTCTAAAAAGTCTCGTGTTCAAGCTCGTGAAGCAAAAGCGGCAGCAGAAGAAAACAAACTAGCGCAGCAAGCGAAAGATAAAGAGTTAAACCAGCAGCTGAAAGAAAAGCAGTTGAGCAAGGAGATCAAAGCTCAAGTGAAGCAGCTGATCGACATGAACAAGATCGACCTAAAAAATGGTGAGATCAAATATAACTTCACCGATGGCACTTTGGTTAAATACCTATACGTTGAAGAGCTGACTCAAAAGCAATTGAGTAAAGGTATCTTGAGCATTGCACGTCAAGGTGAAAGCTATGTTGTGATTCCGACCGCGGTAGCAAAAAAAATCGCGATGCGTGATGAGGAGTCAATCGTTGATACTCAAACAGCAAGCACTGATGAAGTGGACGAGGATGATCCGTACAAAGACTTCGTGATCCCTGATGATCTAATGTGGTAACACCAAGTTAGCCGCTACTTGATTCGTTGCATGTTGATGGCGCTGAAAGACAAAAAAGCCCTGATGATAATAACATCAGGGCTTTTTAATTTTGGTGAATACAAACTTAAGCCCAAACGATTTGATAGCGAGACAAACTCTGTTTTTCAACTCTATAAGAGCTAGTCAGCGATAACCTCTGTGATACCGAATGCTGAATCTAATGGGTAGTCGTTGAGCTGATGATATTCAATATGAGATTGCTCATAACCATCAAAATAACAGTCACCAATTTCGTTACGTGGACAAATATGTATATCGTCTCGTTCAATTAACTCTGTTGAGCAACATGGACAGTATTTCATAGCTCCTCCTGTTAGGGATCTCTGTCTTTAGTCGGCTTCATTAACTCAAACTTTTGTGTCGTTGTGATTGCACTTTTAAGTCACGTAACGAGTTTGTTTGTCATAAACCAGCTCTTTGAAATTACTGTTAGTCACTAACAAAGGGGCAGTTTTATATGACGTTTAGTTAATCAAAAGCTGGCTTTTTGAGCCCTAATTACTGGATGCTACATATATTGAAGCGAGAGCGGCTACCACCTCCAAGCATTTTCACATTGTCTTTTTTACCTAGCGCTTTCCAGGCCGTACTTTCTTCTGCGCTAAGGTTTGATGGCTGGTAATCCAAGTTAGCGTATCGCGATACCACCACTTGTTTTTGTGTGTTTTCTGAAAGGCTGTCGATAACATTTGTTGTTACTTTGCCGTCAGAGTAGGCCATTACTAACACTTCGTCGTTGTCTTCCAGTGCTGAGGTTAGGGCTGTTTGGTTGTCTTGGCTGTACTGGACGTCTCGGTAACCTTGTGTTTCTCCTGTTCTTTGACCGGAGATCGCTCGATACAGCAGATTCTTTTTTCGTTTCTTTAACGAGCTCAGTGGTGTTTCATTCGCGGCACTGTATAGGTTGACCACTTTGATGTCGTTCTGTGCTGCGTATTTCAAAATGGAACTCTGGTTACTAAGGCCTCTTCGTGTGAGCGCTGGCGAGTTTTGTAGGCTTTGGGAAAGGCGCTGTTCGGTTGCATCAACGATAACAATCGCAGGGTTATTCCCTTCACTTAATGATTGTTGGAGCGCTTGTTTAACTTCTATATGAGCTTGCTTTCCTTCTACAGTATCCCATTTAGGGGCATGCTGAGGTGTTGCAGACGGTCTGGTTTCAAGAGTATAGGGTTGATAGTTGTAGTGCTCTTTCGGCCAATAAGTATTACGTTTCTCTTTTCCCAGCTCATCAGCCAAATGAAACTCGCTCACTACTTTTTCATTTCTTAAATATGCCTTCGCCTTTTCTTGTCCCAATGCTTTCCAATTGAAATACATTTCTTCGCGAAGGTTGATCATTGACTGTCTGGCACTACTGATTTCAGTCACAGGGTCTCGCCCGTTTTCGGCGTTGTTGTAGTGTGCAATTCCTGTTGTTTGGTACTCATAATTCGGAATGATATATTCTGTGATTTGGTTGGTGTCGGGATGTCGATGAGATTGAGGTGTATTGCCTTGTGGAACAGCGCCGGAAGCAAAGTCACGAGCGTGAATGAGCTCATGTCCTAAAGCGACAGTTTGATCAAATGGTGTGTTCTTCCCTGGAATATTAACCATCTCGGTGGTGGAGAAGAAAATCGTATTTGATACCCCTTTACCATTAGATTGTCGTAGCCATGCTAGCGAAGCCTTTTGTTGATCTTCGAATAACGAAGGTACTGTCTCGAATAGTCGACCTGGGCCTTCAGGTTCTCGGATAACCGTGACAACAGTAGCCTTTGATTGATCGACTCCGACCGTATGTTCTATTAGCGGTTCAACCTCGTCACCGGGTGCATTTACGGGCTCGTAGGTCGCGATTTGTCGCAAAATCTCACGCCCTGTTGGCGATAGCTGCAGGTTGCGAATCAACACGCTCATGTCTGCAAGGTAGGCGTCACTTTTGGTTTGCACGTATAGATTTCTAGACATGCGATAGAGGTTTCCATAAGCCGAGGAATTGTATCCTTCGATAACTTTTACGCCGTCGGGAGCATCATAAAAGAGTCCGAATTCGGCCCCTTTTCCTGCTAATGTATGACTTGAATTAATGAGAAGTAATAAGGTTATAAAGATTCGTGTGATTTTGATTTTCATAGACTTATTCCTCTAATCCCAATTGGATTTCAATCCAATCTTCTAGCTCTCTAAGCAGCATATGGTTGATGTGTGGAAGCATAGTAAAGTCGTTGTTTTTAACAATGGCCCCTAGTTGCGTTACCGCCGTCTGAATATCTCCTCGGCTCAACGTAACTTTGATTTCGGTAAGGTGAGACCAGAGCTCATGGTTTGAGATTCCCCCAACTTGAAACGCAATGGCGTCACGGTGAACTTGTGATAGGTAACTCAGATGAAGTGTTGATAGCGTGCTATTGAACAGCTGATGCTCATGAGCACTGTCTAATGAAGAATTGGCTTCTGACTGCTGATGCTGTGCGATTTGAAGATAGAGAGAAAGATCGCCTAATAAGTACTGAAGTTGGTTGGCACTTGTCGCTTTCATCGCCTTTTTCGTTATGCTGTCAATAGCGCTTTGGAAGTTTCGCTCAAAGTGAGCGCTAGGTTGCGATATCACTTCGTCGAGTATGTCTGCCATTTGGGGTGCATAAAACCTAAGGTTTGCTGCAGAATAAACACTTGGAAACGGTATCGAGTAATTGAGAGAACGGATGTAAGACATAGAAGTAGCGAGCTTAAATTGAGGTTGAATGAGATGTTTAAAAATTTCATACTGTGTGACTTGATCCAGCACTCCGCCGCCTGGTCGCTCGGTCAGTAGAAGTTCATACCAACGGCTAATCTGATACCAGTTTTTACGATTGTTAGGATTAGAGCTGTCAATTCCTTTACTCTCTAAGTAATCGGTTAAAGACGTTTGATAGCTTAGAGTTTCTACACGCGCTAAGCCAGACATTAGCTCTTCAAATATTTTATTCGCTCTTTGGCCCGATATGTAGGCGTTAGCCGTATTGATGAGCTGCGTCCTAAATAAGCCAGCGGGCCAACCATTAATAATCCTTGATGCGATATATTGTTCAATATTAAAGTCGACTCTCTTAATTAACAGATCGGATAGCTCAGGATCTTTTTTAGGGTGATAGGTATCGTACAGGGCGCCCGAATTTTTACATGCATCGATAGAAGCTTGGATCCCTCCCGGGGCTACGGAAGGAACGCCCCAGCAAGTTCTGGCGGGGCGTATTTCTACGGTCGAGGTTTTAAGTTGTTCCTCACTGAGGTAATCAATATTCCATGTTTCTTTTGCATACTCTCTTAATCCGCTCTGTCTCGCTTGAAATTCCAAGGTGCCTCGGTTGAGCGTGCTTTGATTAATCATCGCAATGATGTGTGGTTTTGCTCTGTTTCTTACTCCATTTATTAATCTTTGTCGGTGCTCAGTCAACTGACTTAAAGCAATGTCGACAAGTTCTGCTTTCTTTGTATGTATTTTTAAAGCCAGCTCGTGATAGGCGGTCGAATTCAACTTGTTGATTAGGTGATCAATTCGAGCTGGTCCTTGCTGCCTAACGCAGTTTTCGAGATCACTAGGGGAGGCATACGAGTCTTGACATAAAGGTTGGTGCAAATTTGTATCAACAGAAACATGGCCCAGAGATTTCAAAAGCTCAAGATCGATTCGTGCCATTTGCTTAGATAGTTGTCTATCGTATGCAGAGGCTAGCCGGCGATATTCGGTATCGGCTTGTAGGAGTAGGTGATCGACATACATAGAAGCGCTCTGCTTTACGTGATTGTCATATTTGTTGAGTAGTGTAATCGCGTCTTCTTTTTTGTGGTGAAACCGAGCAAATTCTGATGAGTGGTTAGCGAATACGTAGTGTGTTTGGTGCTCAAACTCTTCAATTTTCTGTTTGGCCGCGAAGTACTTTATATCACTCGACAATAGGTTTAACTCATCACCCACTAGTGGAACGATGGAAAAAACAGAAGCGGCTTCATCAAGGCGGGTAGAGGATTCCTGAGAGAATGTACTCACCATATTGTCGAGCCAAAACCCTACTGCGACTGCATCTCCAACTGGCCCTAGAACTTCCAACGTAGAAGATCCCGCTTTACCGAGGCGGTTGAATAAACTTTGTTCGCTCAGTGGGCTTTCAAAAGTTTGCGGGACGCTCGCGAGTGCTTGCTCTGTTTGTGGCCAAGCTGCTGAGAAAGAGTTTGCATGAGCATCATGCTCGAGTTCGCCTAGTGCAATGCCAAACTGTGGCTCTGAATAAACTTCGTCGCGAGCCCATGACGTTATGCGATTTTGGTTAATTGTGTCCAGTGATTGAGTATCTTGGACGCCGTCACTAAGACAAAATGCAATGGATAAGGGGCTATATATGATGGCTGCGAATCGCCATAAATGGATTTTTTTTGTCATATTAAAATATTGGCTTTCATTGGTGGTTAGAAGGAAAAGTACTTCTCGAACAGTGTTTGCTGACGACAGAAGAAACCTGCCCAGAACGGTTGTTGAATTAGTGCTGTGGCTTACTTTTGGATAAAGAAGCAGCACTAAGCTCACCACAAGAGTGATGAGCTTAGTGCTGAGATATAGCTGTGCTTTTAGTGATGTATTGGAGTAATCATTAGCAGGGCATCGTGATAACCGAGTCGATCTAGCGCTTCAGAATCGAAATCGGTCACGACGGTTATATCGCCCGCATAGTAGGTTTTGTGGTTGGTTAATATGTTCATGACATCAAATGAATCGACAGAATGCTCAGCACCGATATCGATCATTCCAGAGTATTGTGACTCTGCATTAAACTGACCAGAAACATAAGAGTAGAAGGGGCGGACACTCGCGCCAGCGGCATATTGCATGCTGCTCAGTCCATATTCGTTGATTGCCCAACTCCAGTCCCACCATTTCATTTCGCCGGGAATGTAACGGTGATCCCATTGGTAGCGGATATTGGCTTGCTCTTCACTGTTGGTGCCCATGGTAAATGTGTGTGAAACGGTTGGACGGTTAGTCGGGTGTGAAACCAACGCATTGCCGCTGTAACGAAGAAAGCCTGTGAAGTTTACGTCATAACTCATATTAGCTTTTATGCGAAAAGGGTAAGAAATCGTTGATCGCAAGAACTCAACTTGAAAAGGAAGCACAGAGTTAGCGGGTACCGTTAAGATGGCTTGAAGGTCACTCGCTTCAGAACGCTTCCCACTATTGGTCTCAGAGAAATGCTGACCTTTCTCTAACACCACTCGCACATCGGTTTTTCCTACTTGAGGCCAGCTAAAGTCTTCGTCCATCAAGACAACACCTGCAAGGTCAAAACGATTGGTCTTATTCCAGTGCGTTGATTGTAAAAAATGAAGATCGACGATGACTCGCTTCGGCTGCTCTGTCTCGTTGATGGCATAAGCGGAAAGGGTGTTGATCAGCTCTTGGTCTGTCTCTTTAACGGTGCCGTATGAGAATCCCTGAGTATCAAGTGTGTAGGAGAAGTTATCGACTGTAATCGTCGTTTTTTCATTACAACGGTCACCTGAACAGCTTCTATTACTGTTCCCTTTGATTTCCCAACCGCTACGAACTTGATTGATCCCCATATCTTGACCAACGTAGCGTCCATTATCACCGCCCATCCATGCGTAACCAAGGTTGTTTGCCAGGTATGCTAATGGTCTAACGAAGTTCGCATTGTCGTTGACTAGGGTTCTTTGAACCTCAATATTGCTGCTTTCTGGGATAGCTTGTGCTTCATAGTATGGCAAGCCCGCTTCAGGTTTATTAGGGTAACACCAGGTTTTTTGATTTGGCTGACCATGCTTGATAAGGCCGTGGTAGCCAGAGCCCATGATCACCCAATCATCTTGAAGGCCGATGATATCCCAAACGTTCATACGAGAAACAATAGCGGCTTTGTGCTCCTGTGCTTCTGAGTAATTAAGTGGGCGATAGTCATTACGACAATTATCCTCGCCAAGGTTGTCTATGACGACTTGGTCTGAGTAGATCTTTGCGTTAGCAGAATAAGACGTTAACGATATGGCAGCGCTAATTAGTGCAGTTTTACTGACGTTGAACATGAATGAGTTCCTAATGGCCATTGTTTGACTATTTTTATTAGATTCTATTTTTAGTTTTGTTTTATATGTGGTGTGAAGCCGAGGGCCCCTAGCGGCGTGTACTCTGTCACATAAAAGGAACGCAAAAATACTGAAATGAATTGAAAATAAATCCATTTATATTTCATAGCTTTATGATTAGACGAGCGCCTCTTGATAAAGCTTTTTTCTTTTTGTGTTCTATTTTGATGAGTAAATAGGTTGGATTAGAAAGTAACTAGTGTTGAGTATTCTAAAATTTGAAGGGAGAGAGTCTTACTTTGGAGTATCACTGGCATAAAAAATGCTACGACAACCCTAGGGTCGTCGCTTCATTTTCATCCATTTGCTTACTCTAGTTAGAGCTTTTCGTTAATCAGAGAGTAATGCATTATGCATCACTAGGCTTCTCCCGTTTGCTGTTCCAACCCATAAAGTTGTAGATAGTGTACCTCGCGAAACCGATTTGCTCGTGCAGTGCGAATTCAGTGACAGCAAAGTTGTACCACAAAGGAAGCCACGAAATCTGAGCCGCCATGTAATCGGATCTAACCGGAATTACCTCTAATCCGAAGTGGTTGAAGTAAAGCTCGCTGCGGCGAATGTGCAGGCCAGATGAAACCAGAACAATATTGTCGAATTGGTGATGCTTCATCAGGTCGCTGGTTAGTTGTGCATTTTTCCATGTATTCACGCTGCTAGGCTCTCGGATGATATCAGCTTTTGGTAAGCCAAGTCTCAGTAATTGTTGCTCGTATATTTCCGCTTCTGTCACGCCATTGCCTTGTGCATCGCCACCACTGATGATTACTTTGCACTTAATGTCCGATTTTGCACAATCTATATATTGGCTTGCTGTTTCACTGATTCGACCATAGGAGAAAAATGTAGGTTCGAAACCTTGTGTACTTTGAATAAACTGAGTGCCAGCACCGAGAAGAACAATTGCATTATTATCCGACCATTGTATATCTGGTTTACTTTCGTAATTTGCTTGAAGATCATCTAATAGGTAACGAGGAATTAAACCCGTGCCAATCAGCACAAATGACGATAAAAGAAAAAAGGAAAGAAAATAAGAGGTTTTTCGCCACTGAAGTAAACGAGTCGCGAAAACGAATAATAGAAGGAGTAAAAGTATAATAAAGCTCATTGGAATCCTGTTATCGAACTTTTGCTATGGGCAAATGCTATGTTTGAAGTGGTGCAATATATATCATTTTTATAAAACTATCCCAGGTAACTCATTGTATTGTTGCACAAATGCATGCTCAACATTTAAAAAGCAACTCCGGCAGCAAATAGATAATAAAAAACCGATGCATGGGCATCGGTTTTTTATTTGATGAACTGTTTGGCTCAGAATTTAAGCGTTCGCTTGTTCCAAATCTTGTTGCTTGTCTTTCTTACCTAACAAGCGACTTGTAATTGTACCGGCTGTCATTGCACCAGATACGTTAAGCGCTGTACGAGCCATGTCGATAAGTGGTTCGATCGAGATAAGCAGTGCTGCGATAGTTACTGGAAGGCCCATCGCTGGCAGTACGATAAGTGCTGCGAACGTTGCACCACCACCTACACCTGCGATACCGAAAGAGCTCACTGTAACGATTGCAATCAGAGACAGAATGAAGTTGATGTCCATCGGGTCGATGCCAACCGTAGGTGCAACCATCACTGCTAGCATTGCAGGGTAGATACCCGCACAGCCGTTTTGACCAATTGTCGCACCGAAAGATGCAGATAGGTTAGCAATTGCTGGTGGCACGTTTAGCTTCGTGATTTGAGCTTCAACATTCAGTGGAATCGTTGCAGCAGAACTACGCGAAGTGAAAGCGAACGTTAGAACAGGCCAGATTTTTTGGAAGTACTCTTTCGGGTTTACGCCAACAAAAGAAACCAACACACCGTGAACAACGAACATCAGTAGAATTGCTACGTAAGATGCCACGATGAAACCTAGTAGGCTTAAAATGTCAGAAGCGCTTGATGTTGCTACTACTTTCGCCATTAACGCTGCGATACCGTATGGCGTTAGTGCCATAATCATCTTAACTAAGCGCATCACGATAGATTGAGCCGCTTCAACCAACGTACGAATTGGAGATTCTAGCTCTTCTTTCTCAGCTATTACTTTACGAGCTGCAATACCCGTTAGCACACCAAAGATAACAACCGCGATGATAGATGTAGAGCGAGCACCGGTTAGGTCTGCAAATGGGTTGGTTGGAATGAAGCTAACTAGCATTTGTGGGATCGTTAGATCCGCAACAGTACCAATGCGGCTTTCTAATGTTGCGATACGCGCTGTTTCGCGTGCACCTTCTGTTAAACCTTCAGCAGATAGGCCAAATGCTTGAGTCACAACGATACCGACAATCGCAGAGATTGCCGTTGTCGCCAGCAATACAGAAATCGTGATGCCAGAAATCTTGCCCAGTGAGCCGCCTTTCTCAAGTTTCACTACCGCAGCAATCATTGAAACCAATACTAATGGCATGATCACCATTTTCAGCAGGCCAACATAACCACGACCGACAATGTTTACCCAGTCTAGTGTTGATTTGATAACAGGATTACCTTCACCAAATAGCAACTGAAGGCCAAGACCAAAAGCACTACCGAAAACTAAACCTAATAGAACCAAGCGTGATAACGTGGTTTCTTTTTTCTGCTGTCCATAGAGAAAGAAGAGGATACCAGTGAATACCGCTAAGGCAGCGATAGCTGAAAATGACATTTGTTTTCCTTATGAATTTCTTTAAATCTACAGGGCGCTTAGATGTATGGGCGCAAATACTGTTGGTTACAGTAGCGACCTATAACAAAACGTAAAATAAGGAAAAGTAATTAAATAGAACAATAGGTAATATCCACTGAATGGTATGAGTGGATATTCAACATTATGGAGAATAGGTGAGCTTTTTAGCGATATTTTGCCAATAAATTGAGCATGTCATTGGATGAGTAAATTTCGATATTTTGGAAATTATTTTCGAACAATCGGAACAACATGGCCTGAGCGACATCTTTCGATTGAATAGGGCGTAGGTTTTTGTATTTCCCAAACATAAAAGGCGATAGAAGGGGAAACACGCTTTGTAGCAGTTTTTCGTCGGTTCTTGGTTCTTCTCGCTCGCCAACCAATGGTCCGGGGCGTGCAATGAACAGTTGCTTGAAGCCGATACGCTTTAAGTTCTGCTCCATTTGACCTTTGCATTTGAGGTAGTGTGAATAGGAATCGACGGATGCTCCATAGCTCGATACGACCGCGACCCGTTGCACTCCTAAGAACTTCATCGATTGTGCGACTTGACTGACAAGCTCAACATCTACCTTTCGTAATGCTTCTTTCGAGCCTGCTTTTTTCTTGGTTGTGCCTAAGCAGATGACTCCGAGCTTGGGTGTGGTTTTGGTTTCGTCCCAACTGGTGACTTGCAGATCACTATGAACCAGCGTGTGGAGCTTTTCTGAGTGGAACTGTGAATTGAGCGCTCTTCGGGACAAAGCGTAAATGTGCTCTATTGCAGGCTCGTTGATAAGCAGGCTCATCACATGACGACCAATTAGCCCAGTAGCACCAGCCACTATGATTGATGTCTTATCTCCAGAAATGCTCATAACTATCCTTAATCCGTTGCAAGTGCTTGTTTAATATAAACAGTGTACGAATTTTAAGCGAATTAAAGTTTGATAAATGAGGGGTTAATGCGTAGTTGCTAGTGATGTATTCTCTAGAGTAAGGAGCTGGATCCGGTATTGGTGCCTCCCAAAAATAACAAAGCCCGTTTAACGACGGGCTTGTTATTTTCTTCGCACAGTTCAGGTGAAGGACAGCGGGATTTTCCTTACCTTTTTGCTAATTTTCTTGCTTGATTTATTTGGATTTCTTTTGCTTGAGTTTGGAATCATCGCACCTCCTAAATCAATTTACTGAACTTTACTTTTTACAACCGGTTGTGTTGCTTGGTGTTGCATTTTGTAGCTAACAGTGAGGGTGTTCACTGTATGGGTACTTATCAATGGAGAGATTAACAAGCATTTTAAGTGAAGCATAAAGAGTGCCAAAACGTAAGTTATTGACTCTTTGTTGTCATGGCTAACGAAGTTCGATCTGTTAGTATTTTTGATTCTCAAATTGAGAAAATGTCGGTTTAAACTGCTTAAATTAAGAACATCCTCTCAGCTTTAGTTGATATAAAGATAGATACAGCCTCACTTAACACGTAAACTAAATCGTAATCCCATAGACCAAGGATGTGCTATGAACCTCAAGCTAGATACTCTCGCTCCTACTCAGATTTACCACCTGATGACGCAAACCGTTGTCCCTCGTCCTATCGCGTGGGCATTAACGGAATCTGCTGACCAAGAATACAATTTAGCGCCTTTCTCTTATTTCACGCCTGTTTCAAGTAATCCGCCACTGCTGATGTTATCGGTCGGGAAGAAGCCATCGGGAGAAATCAAAGATACCACTCGTAATGCTCATGAGACGGGTAAGCTAGTTATACATATTGCATCGTCGAGTTCAGCTGAAGTGATGACCGCTACGGCCGCTACCCTTGAGCATAATGAGTCAGAAGTAACCGCGAATAACATTGAATTAGTTGAATTTGAGGGTTTTTCTTTACCGAGAGTGAATCAGTGCGCTGTGGCTTTTGGTTGCACACTCTACGAGGTCAAAGAAGTTGGTGAGGTGCCACAAAGCCTTATCTTTGCGCAAATCGAGAAGGTATATATAGCTGAAGAGGTGATCGATAAAGAGAGCGACCGCCTGAAGATAGATGCGCTCGAACTGGATCCTTTGTCTCGTCTTGGTGGTGGTGAATATGCCACGCTATCTAATGTGCTCTCGGTGGCTCGTCCTAAGTAAGCGTTATTCTATTGGGCGTCAACCGAATAATAACGCCAAACCCATTTTGCAATCTAAGTACCAATAATTTTATGTTAGATACCAAATACTCACAGCAAATCCAACACCGTATTGATCAAAAAACTAAGCCGCTTGGGGCATTGGGTTTACTTGAAAAAGTAGCCTTTCAATTAGCATTAATTCAAAGCCAAGGACAAGAGTCGGCGGTTGAACATATCGAATTGAACAAGCCCAGCATCATTATATTCGCAGGCGATCATGGCATCGCTGACGAAGGTGTGAGTATTGCGCCAAGCGCCGTCACGAAACAGATGGTCTTGAATTTCTTAAATGGTGGCGCGGCGATCAATTGTTTCTGTACATTGAACAACATCGACATTACGGTGGTCGACACAGGTATCTTATTACCCGTTGAAGCCGATTCTTCAATGCTAGTGTCACAACGCTTAGGGACTCGAACCAATAACTTTGCCAACCAAGCCGCAATGAGTTTAGAAACGGTAGAACGTGGGATTGAATTGGGTGCAGATCTTGTATCTAAAACCATTTCGAATGGCACCAATATCATCATGTTTGGCGAGATGGGTATCGGCAATACCAGCAGCGCGTCAGCGATTTTAAGCGCACTAGCAAAGCGAACTGCGGCAGAGTGTGTTGGTGTAGGTACAGGCATCAATCACGAACAACTCGCACGTAAAGTGTCGCTGGTTGAACAAGGTGTTGCGCGCTGTA
Organism: Vibrio sp. HI00D65; assembly: GCF_001635455.1. GTDB lineage: Bacteria > Pseudomonadota > Gammaproteobacteria > Enterobacterales > Vibrionaceae > Vibrio. The sequence goes on along the minus strand of NZ_LWEH01000144.1, from coordinate 51,506 downwards.
AAGGGCTCGATCCTAAATCGATTTTAGCTCAAGTCGGTGGTTACGAGATCGTGCAAATGGTCGGAGCCTTCCTTGGTGCATACCACAACAGAACACCAGTATTGGTCGATGGTTTTATTGTGTCAGTTGCGGCGTATGTTGCGACCTTGATTGAGCCGAATTGTCGCGATTACATGATCTTCGCACATCGCTCTGAAGAGTCAGGGCACAAAATTTTACTAGACCTGCTCGATGCTGAGCCTTTGCTCGACCTTGGTTTAAGGCTAGGTGAGGGGACTGGAGCCGCACTGGCCATGCCAATCCTCCAAGCGGCGGCTGAGTTTTACAACAATATGGCGAGTTTTGAGAGCGCTGGAGTCACGGTTTAATGAGTAATACGCCACGAAGATCGTTAAAAGATCGCGCAACTTATCAATGGGAACTGTTTTCGTTAGCCATGGGTTTCTTTTCTCGTTTACCGATGCCAAAGAATACACCCTATTCAGAAGAGCGCATGAACCGCTCTGGCCGTTACTTCTCTACTGTTGGCTTACTCCTCGGTGTGTTGTGCGGTGGCGTATTTTTGTTGCTTGATGCAGTACTACCAAGTGCCATCACCATCTTTTTGATGATGAGCTTCAGCTTGATGCTCACTGGCGCCTTCCATGAAGATGGCCTAACCGATATGGCGGATGGCATTGGTGGTGGCATGACGCTCGAACGCCGTTTGACCATCATGAAAGATAGCCGAATTGGCACTTATGGCGCATCTGCTTTGATAATGGCGCTGCTTGGTAAGTGGGTGCTGTTGAATGAATTGGTCAGCATGGCCGGATTGTTCATGGTCATTGTAACCGGCTACACCTTCAGTCGTGCGATTGCGGCATCTCTTATTTACGACATGCCTTATGTCAGCGATTTGGATACTAGCAAGAGCAAGCCTCTCGCCAATAAGCAAACTAAGGGCGAACTGGTTTTTCTTATGCTGATTGGTTTGTTGCCAAGCTTGTGGTTTGGTTTGGCGTTTACCTTTGTATTAGCACTCGTTGCTTACGTGTTCAGGATAGGATTCAAAAAGTGGCTCATCGCGCGAATCGGTGGCTTCACCGGAGACTGCTTGGGCGCTGCTCAACAGTTAATGGAACTACTGATTTATATCGTGTTTGCCGCGGCTTTTTATAACAGCTTTATGTAACGCATTCAGGTGATTAGAGGTCATACATGACAACGAATAATCAAGCGTATCAGAGTCAACGACATCTTGTTTTAGGTGGCGCACGCTCGGGTAAGTCGAGCTTTGCAGAACAACAAGCATTATGTGCGCTCGCAGCATGTTCAAATGGTCGTTTACATTACATTGCGACCGCCACGTATCTAGACGCTGAAATGCGTGAGCGAATCGCTCATCATAAAGACCGCCGTGGTACACAGTGGATAGAACATGAGGTACCTGTCGAATTAGCCGCTAAACTGCAGTCATTTAAGAAAGACGATGTGGTACTGATTGATTGCTTAACACTATGGCTCAATAACATCATCTTCGAATTGGGGCATGATGCAACTAATGACCAGGTTGAGTCCGTGATTGAATCCTTGGTTGCAAGCGTAGAGCAAAGCTCAGCACAGATAATCATGGTGTCGAACGAGGTGGGTTTAGGGGTTGTTCCTCTAGGTAAAGTATCGCGCTTATTTGTTGATAATGCGGGTCGCATGAACCAAGCACTCGCTCGCGTTGTCGAACATGTCACTCTGATAGCCGCAGGGTTGCCACTGCATCTAAAGCCTTCAAGTCACTCTATCAACGCCCAAGGCTAGGTTACTGATATGGTCAATGGAACCACTAAAAACATCTATTTGCTCAGACATGGCAAAGTGGAAGGGAAGGCTGCGCTAAACGGTGTCTCTGACGTATTGGTAAATTCGGAGCTTCAACAACAGATTTGTGACGCTATGGTACATCAAGGTATAGCAGTTGACTCTGTCATCACTTCACCGTTGAGACGCTGCAACGACTTAGCTAACTTGTATGCGGAGCGCATGTCTGTGCCTTTGTCTGTTGCTCCTGAATTTCAAGAAATGAACTTTGGCGAAGTGGATGGCATCGCATTTGATGAGCTCAAAGACAAGTGGGCAATGCTCGACACCTTTTGGCAAGACCCATCGAACCATAAGCTGAGTGGTGCAGAAAGTTTACAGAACTTCCACGAAAGAGTAACTCAAGCTTGGTCGCAACTTTTGAACGATCCAAGTGACAATCTATTGTTGGTTACTCATGGTGGCGTTATTCGTATGTTATTGGCGTATTGCCTTGATATTGATTGGAAAAATCCGAGTTTGTACTCAAAGTTGTCGATCGATAATGCGTCGATAACCCATATTCAAGTTACTCAGTTCGCGCAAAGCTTTATCAGTGTTAAAGCGATAGGGCTGCCCGTACTCTGAGTGCCAAAGTACAGTTATAACAAACAATAATTTTAAACGTATAAACAGAAATAAAGATAGAAGTAAAAGGCGGTGTCTAAAACCGCTGTACCAGATTAGTATTACTACCTACGTGAAAGGAATTTAGTCATGACAACACCTAGTTGGGATTTAAGCATTGCTTACCGCGGTCTTGATGATGCAAAAATTGAGAAGGATATTGAACTGATTCAACAGTGTATTGAACTGTTACATCTTCATGTTGAAAAACGCCACATCATTTTGGCGATGCAAAATGCCATCCAAACTTCAGAAGCGGCTGGTACATTGCTTAGCACTATCAATACCTTCGCTAATTGCCACGCGTCAGTGGATGCGACACACACAGAAGCAAAAGCGTTGCTTGGCCGTGTTGCAAAGCTGAACTCTGAAATGTCACAAGCATTTAGCCCATACGAAGACACTTTGATTCACGCAGAACCCGAGTTTATTGATGCCGTTTTAGAACACGAGAGCGCAGATGTTGCGGGCCAGCGCTTTGCGATTGAAAGCTCACGTAAATTAGCTAGTAGTCGACTCAGCGTTGCAGAGGAGCAGTTATTAGCAGCGATGAAAGTTGATGGTCGTGATGCATGGGGGCGTTTGTATGACAACCTAACCGGTTCTTTGAAACTGTCGCTAAAACTTGATGGTGAAGAAGAAGCGCTCGGTTTCTCGCAAGCTGCGAGCTTGCTTTATGGCAGTGAATTCGACAAACAAGAACCAGCATGGCGCGCTGTTCAGGGGGCCATGAAGACGCACCAAGAGTCATTTGCTTCGATCTTAAATGCGCTGGCAGGTTGGCGTCTGACAGAAAATAAAAAGCGTTCGAAAATCAGCGATGTACATTTCTTAGATCCTAGCTTGCATGGCAGCCGCATCGTGCCTGAAACATTAGACACTATGATGTCTGTTGCTAAAGCGAATCGCGTAGTAGGTCAGAAAGCGGGTCTATTAATGGCAAGAGTTCATGGCTTAGATGAAATGAAGCCATGGAATCACTTAGCTGCGATGCCGCCACTAGGTGAGAGCGAATCAAAGGTTTACCCATTTGGTGAAGCGATTGAAGTAATCAAAACCGCTTTTGCTGAAGTGAATCCAGAGATGGCTGATTTTGTCGCTTTAATGGTCGAGAATGGTTGGATTGATGCCGCACCATCAGCCAACAAACGCTTAGGCGCGTACTGCACAAAGTTTGCTGCGACACGCACACCACTGGTGTTTATGACATGGAGTGGGAGCCGCTCTGATTTAATGACACTGGCACACGAGCTTGGTCACGCGTTCCACAACTGGGTAATGAAAGATATGCCGTTGTGTAAGACACGTTACCCAATGACGCTTGCTGAAACCGCCTCTATTTTTGCTGAAAACATCGTGCGCGATTACTTACTTAAACAAGCACAAACACGCAATGAGAAATTAGAAATGCTATGGGAAGAACTGTCTTCTTCGTTAGCTTTGATGATAAATATCCCAGTACGTTTTGAGTTTGAAAAAGCGTTCTATGAGCAGCGTGAAAAAGGTGAACTGACGGCTCAACAACTGTGTGACCTGATGGAGCACACTTGGAAAGAGTGGTACGGCGATGCAATGACTGAGGCCGATCCTTACTTCTGGGCGAGCAAGTTGCACTTCAGCATCTCTCAGGTGAGCTTCTACAACTACCCGTACCTATTTGGCTACCTGTTCAGTAAAGGCGTATACGCTCAACGTGATGCTAAGGGCGAACAGTTCTATGACGACTATGTGTCTTTGTTGCGTGATACCGGCAGCATGATGGCGGAAGAAGTGGTTCAAAAACATCTTGGAATGGACCTGACTAAAGCCGATTTCTGGCAACAAAGTATCGACATGGTCAAAGTTCAAATCGATGAATTTGAAAGATTGCTCAATCAGGAAGATTAATTGATCTCAATCTGTTCATGGTAGGTCAGAGTCGTGTTAGCTTACGTGGCTCTTATCTTGCTGAACTAACCTGAAATAACGAAAAATCGCTTTAAATGAGAAAGTTATTTAGCACAGGCCTCGGTTTGTTAATAAGCAGGAAATATAAATATATGGGTAGTATTTGTGAGTGATAACGGGTTTTCTATTGATAAGTGCGATCCTAGCAACACAATTTCTATGTACAATTTATTAACATACGGCCGTGCAATTAAGGAGTAGCGCATGACGAAGACCCTATTTCGCCAATCATTTCTTTTTGACAGCCTAGATCTTGAGCAAGAAGTGTTTGCAGGACAGACCGTACTGGGTAACGGTGTTCAAATTAAGCTTCATCAACGTGGTGTATTGGAAGTCATTCCCGCGGATTACAATTCTGAAACCAAGAACATCATCTTTTCAAGCGGTGTACATGGCGATGAAACGTCACCAATGGAGCTGATTGATAAGCTCGTTGAAGATATTGAAACAGGCTTTCAGGCAGTGAACGCTAGATGCTTGTTCATCATAGCTCACCCAGAAGCAACCAACGCGCATACCCGCTTTCTTGATGTGAATATGAACCGTCTGTTTGATGACAAACAGTACGAAAGTAATCGAGAAGTGGATATCGCCCAGAACTTAAAGTTCCTGGTGACAGAGTTTTACAAAGAAACCAAGCCAGCAACTCGTTGGCACTTAGATCTACACTGTGCAATCCGTTTATCTAAGCATTATTCATTTGCAGTGAGCCCCAAGGTTCGCCACGAAGTACGTAGCAAAGAGTTATTCGACTTTATCAACAGTGCTCACGTTGAAGCCGTGTTGCTGTCAAACGCGCCAACCAGCACTTTCAGTTGGTACAGCGCAGAAAACTTCGAAGCGCAAGCCCTGACTATGGAACTCGGGCAGGTTGCAAGAATTGGTGAGAACCAATTGGATAAGTTAACCGCTTTTGATTTAGCAATGCGCAATTTAATCGCGGAAGTAGAGCCAGAGCATCTACCTAAGCCAACCATTACTTATCGAGTGAGCCGTACTATTGTTCGTTTACATGATGATTTCGACTTCATGTTCTCAGACTCTGTAGAGAACTTTACTGCCTTTAAGCACGGTGAAGTCTTTGGTCATGATGGTGACAAACCATTGATGGCGAAGAACGAAAACGAAGCGGTGGTGTTTCCTAATCGTAATGTTGCTATCGGTCAACGAGCAGCATTAATGGTGTGTGAAGTGGAAACGCGATTCGACCATGGTCAGTTGGTTTACGATTAATCAGTAGAAGCGCTCATGGTTCGTTGATTAACCGCTCAACTGGTTTAAATATCAAGGTTCACATTACGGTGTGAACCTTGAGTTTATTTGGGGATACAGGTAAGGTGACGCGAACAATTTCAAAGTAGCTTGATATGGATTTCCAACAACTTCTTCACCAAAAACAGCGTAAATGGACGCGAGCCATTTATCTGATGGCAGCACTGCTTATCGCGCTGAGTGCTATTTACCTAATGGTTGGCGATCTCTTCATTTACCCTCTGGGCACTTTGTCCACATTAGAACAAAAACTACTTATTGATTTACGATTACCTCGACTATTGGCGGCTATTGCCATCGGGGCAGGGCTAGCTGTTTCTGGCGCAAGCTTACAAGTATTGTTGGGGAACGTACTCGCAGAACCGGGTGTACTCGGCATTTCTGGCGGCGCAAGTCTCGCTATGGTGATTGTGTTGTTCTTCTTGCCGTTTGCTCCTACCCCTGAACTCTTTATGGTCGCAGCGGTGTTAGGGTCACTCTGTTTCACAGTGATTTTGGTAAGCATGGTAAAAACAATGCGGCTTACCACGACCAAGCTGCTGCTGGTGGGGGTAGCACTAGGTATTCTTTCTGGTTCGATGGTGACATGGGCATTCTATTTCAGTGATGACATGAGCCTTCGTCTGTTGATGTACTGGCTAATGGGTAGCTTAGGCGGCGTGAATTGGTATCAACACTCGCTGACATTAGTGATGATTCCTGTGATTATCTGGTTGTGTCTGCAAGGCAGTAAGCTCGACAAACTGATGATTGGTGAGATCCATGCGGCGCAACTTGGCGTGAATGTGCCAAAGTTACGTTGGCGCTTAATCTTCGCAGTATCTATTTTGGTTGGCTGTGCAGTGGCGTTGGGCGGTGTAATCAGCTTTGTTGGTTTGGTTGTGCCACACTTACTGCGTTTAACAATAGGTACCGATAATAAATATCTACTGCCTTTGTCTGCCTTTGCGGGGGCTGCGCTGCTGGTGTTTGCTGATATTTGCGCACGAACCTTACTTGATTCTGCAGAATTACCTTTGGGTGTGATGACCACAAGTATCGGTGCGCCTATCTTCATTTGGATGTTAATTAAAAATCATGATTCAAATTAAGAGCCTGAGCGTCGGCGCTCGTTTATTACCCCTATCATTTGAGCTCAAGCCGGGTCAAGTGACTCATGTTATTGGGCCTAATGGCAGTGGCAAGAGTACTTTGCTGGAAGCCATTTCGGGTATTGGTGACAGCTATAAAGGTGATATCAAGATCGATGAAAAAGACCTATCTGACTTATCGTTACAGGACCTATCATTGCACCGTGCGTACTTGTGTCAGAGTGCAAGACCGGCTTTCAACTTAGAAGTGTTCCAATACCTGGCACTATCGCTACCAAGCTCATCACAGGGGCTTGATGCTGAAATCAATGCAGCCTTGGAAGAGATAACCCAGATGCTCGACATAGCGGATAAGCTTCATCGCTCAATTCAAGCTTTGTCTGGTGGTGAGTGGCAGCGGGTTCGATTGGCAGGCATGTGTCTACAAGTTTGGCCAACACTTAACCCATATGCGAAGTTACTGATCTTAGACGAACCGGCGGCACCGTTGGACATTGCGCAAGAAGCGTTACTCTATAAGCTTATTGAAAGAGTGGCACAAAAGGGCATCGCAGTAATCATGGCAAACCATGACCTTAACCGTACCCTAAGACACGCCGATCAAGTGCTACTACTCGACAAAGGCGTTTTACAAGCTTCTGGTACCGCGGCAGAAGTACTGACTCCAAAGCAACTTGAGTCTGTATTCAACACTCAAGTGAAAAGTGTGGCTGTTGATGGAATTATGGTATTGCTGTTTCAATAAACCAAGGGGCAGTCAATTGAAAAATAAAACCCTAATTTTTATCGATATTAACACCTTTCTTTAATAAATTGTTGATTTTGTTGTCTTTTATTGTTGTTGGAGAAGCGTGAAAAAACGAGTAAAGCCGATTAAATCAAACTATAACCGAGATTTGTCGCCACTAATTTTCGAGTGGATTTGGTTCAACGGCTTGTATTAAGTGCTCTGGTGCGAAGTGCGAATAAGCCATAGTTTGCCCTATCTTCTGGTGACCTAAAATACGCTGTAACACCAAAATATCGCCACCATTCATCATAAAGTGGCTAGCAAAGGTATGTCGAAAAACATGAGTGGCTTGCCCTACGGGTACATGGTTTGGTAATGCTCGTTTAACACACATCCAAGCCTTTTGGTAATTGATATTGAATACTGGCGTGACCACTTACGGAGTTCCTTAAAATCTCTTCATATAGAGTAGGGGAAATAGGAATGGATCGATTCTTCTTACCTTGCGTTTCAGTGAAGGTCAGCTTGTATTTTGTTATTTGTGAATGTTTGAGTGAAAGAGCTTCTCCTATACGGCATCCAGTAGCCAAACAGACTTTAGCTACAACATGAATCTGTTTTACTGGAAGGCTATTATCAACAGCTAAAGCACTAAGAACGGTAGGAATTTGCTCTTTTGTTAAGTAGCTAAGTTCTTTCTCTGAAATTTGACGAGTTCAATATCCGCTAAAGGATTGGGGTACATCCGTACTTTTGGTGAAATAGAAATGGACTTGTTGCAAAAATTGAAGATGTGTCTGAGGTGCCTAACTGAGCACCTCCTTTCATGCATAAATTCCAAAGATATTGAAGAGTTCATTGAGGAAGGCGGATCTCTCCTGCACCCTCAGCTTAGGCTCGTCACGACGTAATAATTTTAATTTCCCACGGTTATTGGGCTAACGACAAAGTCACTTGGTAGGAAACAACTGCAGCAGCAACGTGAAGAATTCAGCAACCGAATTGATGCAGCAGGAAACACCAGCAAGAAAACTGACAAAACGCAAAGCCAAAGATCATTTGAAAAGCTGGACCAAGTGGGACGCTATCGTGGTGAATTTAGTCATCGCCATATTTTGGTTGATGAGTACAGTATTGAAGAAGTGATCGGCAAAAAGCTCATTGAGGCACTAGGCGCGATTAACTTATTAGCAGGTGATGACATTGTGCTAGGCAGTTTAGGAAACATGCAGACAGCTACCGCAGGCGAATTAGTGGATATGATTGGCAAAGTACGTCGAAGTATTGCTGCAGAAAACCAATGACTACAGGTACTCAAAACATGGATTGGCTCAAAAGAAGAGAATGTGCTGATTTTGCTGACTGAACTTATGTAGGTAGTAAAAGAACTCGCGGACATGCTGGCCGGCCACACGCATAGCGGTGTTGTAGCTGGGTCATCAACAACCCAAGCCCTAATGCAAGAAAGTGGCATTCGTGATCATGGCTCGGATAGCTCCAAACTTAACGTGCGATCAACCCCATTGATTCTTTAAGTTGATTGATAACTCAATTGTTATTAATAGGGGTAATTTTATGGGAGAGGGGCTCAATTTATAAATTTGGGGGTATCCTCCATCTGAAAAAGTGAAAAGAATCAGCGATCTTTCTGTATCATTTCGAACTTATTTTAATTAAATCATGATTTTAACTATGAATTTACGTTCGATTATTTCCGCCTGCGCGCTGCTGAGTTGTAGCCACACCTTTGCTAGTGAGCCTGAAACGGTGACTTGCGAATCAAATAAACCAGGAACCGTCATGGTTCAAGAAGATGAATTGTTTGTTGTCATCAATGACGCACTCATTCGCAATTCAGACTACTGGCAAAACTTTCTGGATGGCAACATGAAGCTCTGCACCACTCACGTAACAGACATGAGTGACCTGTTTTCTAAAGACCAATACTTCAATCAGGACATCAGCCGTTGGGACACCTCTCGTGTGACTAATATGGACCGAATGTTCTCTGGTGCCAAGCGCTTTGACCAAGACTTAACCTACTGGGACGTCAGGCGCGTCTCTCGTCATACCGACTTCGCTAAAGGCAGTGGCCTGTCTAAAGAAAGCTTCCCACTTTTTAAGCAATAACGTCTACTCAACCCTAGGAAAATACAATGAAAAGAACCATAACCTCACTTCTCGTGGGCGCCGTCGCGCTTGCTAGCCAAACCGCATTTGCCGCTGATATCTCAATAAAATGCCCCGACCAAGCCGTTAACTCAGTGATGCTTGAAAATGGTCAAGTCTATGTGGTGGTGGATAACACCCTGATAAAAAACGAGACGTTGCTCGATAAATTAGAGCAAGGCCTCATAGGATTTTGCACCACAAAGGTTACGGATATGAAAGACGTTTTTAGAGATCGCGAAGCGTTTAACGCTGATATTAGCGATTGGGATACATCTAATGTTGAGAGGATGGCTGGGATGTTTAGTTATGCAAGAGCCTTTAACCAAGATATTGGTGATTGGGATACATCGAATGTCACAGGAATGCGCCAAATGTTTTATGGAGCTAGTACATTCAATCAAGATATAGGTCATTGGGATACGTCGAAAGTGACGGATATGGCTATGATGTTTAACAATGCAGGGGCTTTTAACCAAGATATAGGCCACTGGGATACATCGAATGTTACGAACATGGCTGCGATGTTTAAGAGTGCACGAGTTTTTAATGCAGACATAGGACATTGGGATACATCGAATGTTACGAGGATAGATGTGATGTTTGATAGTGCAAGTGCCTTTAACCAAGATATTGGTGATTGGGATACGTCGAATGTCAAATATATGTATGGCGTGTTCGCGAGTACACAAGTATTTAACCAAGAAATCGGTGATTGGGACACATCGAATGTGACCAATATGGGAGGCCTGTTCTGGAAGGCACAAGCATTTAATCAAGATATCGGTGAATGGGATACGTCAAATGTGACGGATATGAGCTGGATGTTCGAAGCCACAAAATCATTCAACCAAAATATAGGTTATTGGGATACATCGAATGTGACTAGTATGAAAAAAATGTTTGAACAGAATAAAGTTTTTTCCCAAAGTTTAACCCGCTGGAATGTGAATAAGGTAACAGACCACACTGATTTTGCGAGAGACAGTACTCTGACTGAAGAACAACTACCGTATTTTGTAGACTAACCCTCTCATCGGTTTAACTAAACAAAAGCCAGTGTTGATTGGTTCAGCACTGGCTTTTTTGTTGGTTGAGTTATTCAGGAAAAAGAGTGATCCGTGCCCACAGAACCGGACATATCACGAAGTGACTTTCAAATACTAAAAATTATCTGTATTTTTCTAGCTTGAGTAATTGCCCTAATAAGATTTGTCCAAAAGTTTCACAGGTGGTATTCGTAACTCAGAAGTGCCCCATTCGAAGTTACGCCTGAATAGCGCAATAATTCTGACTTCTACCATAGTGACTAATAACCCTTTCTGAGTTTACGAGATTTTCAGCCGATGAATCTTGTCACTACCTTCTCGACCATCCAAGCTTGAAAGTAAGCCGAGACGAGTTGGAAAGTTTCTCCCAATTTCGTTCACCCGTTAATATTTAGAGCTAACTTGCTATTCATCTTGGGCTTGGAGTACGTTGGCTAAATTTTTAACCTAACTTTTTTTGGGGGGCGTTATCTATACAAAGCTATTTAAAAATAGATACTTGCTGGAAGTGCCTAGATTATTCTATGTCCATCTGCAACCATTCCTTGTCACCTTCTTCAACTTCAGCCATCTCTTGTATCAATTCTTCAGTTATTGAAGATCTCCAAAAGCAGATGCCTAGTTCAGGAAAGCTATACGAGTAGCCAATCTCTGGGTCGCTTTCATCGAGCTTTCCGTATTTTTTTACATGTGTAATAACATCACTCACCTCTAGTGAGAACAAATCGACACCTTGAAAAAGTAATTTAAGCGGAATGTTGTCGTTGAAGCCAATCCAATCCACTAAGCCAGTATCCTTGGAGTATGTAATTTGAATCGCGCTTTCAAGAAAATAGTCGTTTTCTGGGAACTCAATCCCAGAGTTAGAGTGAGCAGGAATGTTCTCAGGGATACTACCTATAGCTTCTCTTATCTCCACTTTATTCATACCTAGACGAATTTTCCCAGCACCACAAAGAGGGATAATTTCTAACTCATCCATAATCGACATTACCTAATCAATTGTTAATTTATCACCTATATTCAGAATGATAACAGTATTGCCCATAGACTTCAGTTTGCGAGCTACCTTGCATAACTAGCGGCTTATCTTGACAAAATAGGCAATCAAAATTTAAAAAATCCATTTGCGCAACGCTCGTTATTGTGTGTTTCTGTTCACTAACGGCACTTTAGCAAACGGTACCGTTCTGCGTTTTGCATTGCTGTAACTTATCCGAAAGATGGATTTGGGCCGAAGCGCCCAACTCAGTTTTGTCCAGAGGCTTGATAGAGCTGAAGTTTTACTTATGGCAATTTTTGATAGCAAACACATACATTTACCATAATAGGAATTAGTGCGAAACGAATGAGCGATCATTCATTATTCATTATTCATAATTCACTTAGTTCGAGGTGAATGAACGTTCATTCATGTGGTACGCTTAATCTTAAAGCTGGCGTTATCAGTTTAAGGGTGTTATTAATAATCCTCCATCATCTAATAACAAAGGAATAAATAATGGAGCAATGGTTACCTAGCTTAATGACGGCAACGCCTAGTGAGGGTTTTGAACTGGCGATTAAATTGAGCAGAATGGGGGTGAAGAAAACTCAACCAGATATGGAGGTTTTACATAAATTAAGGCCTGAATACTCAGAAAGTGCATCGTTGCTTATCGAGTCATCAAAGACAATCGCAATGCATTTTCAGACAGTATCTCAAGCCAATAACTATTGGAGAGATAGTTAAGCCTTATGGTTGTATAAGCCATTTTACAACGTTTTTTACCCATTGGTGGTTCGGTTTGCCAAACGATACTTAGTGCGCACCTAACATAAACCAATCCTCTCGCTAGTGTGATTTTACTCATCGCACTGGCTATTAATAACTTGCTTTGCAATAGGTTTTCTAATTTAGAGAAAGCGCTAGCACATTTTTGTCCAAAAATGAGTTTCAAATGTTTGTAACTGGCAAATGACAAATTAACCCTTTTTCAGGCCTCGTATTAACTATCCCGATTGATGTTAGAGCACGTCAAACATCAGATATAGAGTGGTTAGATGGGCAATAAAGTCGCCGCCATATTGTCGCCACTTCTCAATTGATTTAGTTGCAAATCATTGTTTTAAATTGTTATTTTTATCAATCAATAAAACCCTAAGTTTTATTTCCGCGTGAGGGTTTATCGCCGATTTCTACCCGATCTTATTCTCTTTTATATACTACTTCTCGAAATTTTAATGTTAACAACAGTCTGTATTTGATAACAATTGTTTTACTTCAAAGCTATTTGGATGCATAAAAAATCAAGGTGACAGTTATTTTATCATAAAATAAAATAATTACCTCGCTATATTGATTTATTTGTGTGATGTTTGCGTTGCATATGTTCTTTGTATGCCTCTGGGTGTTTGGGTTGTTTTTTTGATGATTTGTTCGTTAAAAACAACCCTTATTAGCATAAATACTTTTAATTTGTGTTTGCACTGTAATCAATCCAATAAATCAAATACTGAGAAAACATATGAATATTACTATAAATAAGCTAGCACTGGGCATATCATTAGCCATGGTCCAGTATTCTGCATTTGCTGATCACAATACCTTTCCTACACTCAACAGTTCACATGAACATAAGTTTAAAGCCAATAGTCAGCTTTCTAGAGAATCTGAATTAACTTTCAACTTCGTGTTAAATAATGGTCCTAGAAATAAGTTAGATACTTTATCTAAGTCTTACTTAAATCAAATTGAAACTATTGATAAGAATAATCCTTTTTATGATGAAAACCGTGTTAACCGTGATGCAGTAAAACAAGAGGTAGCTGAATCAATACAATATTATTTAAAGCATCAGTTAGTGTTGAACCCAAGGTTCGCTATATTGGGCGGGAAAGTTGAGGAGTGGTGTTTGGAGGCACTTGACTCTACCTGTGTAAGTCCGATTGAGCCATTTGGACAGTTGGCACACCTGGATAGTGCAATGGCAACTTCGGGTGGTTTTACACTTATTGTCGGCAAACCTCATAGCCAAGCAACAATTAAAACGATACTTCAAACCGTACCTGGGCAGCGCTATACGCTTTCTTTTGACATCACTGGTGAATTTGTTAAGCATCCCGGACTCTCTTATACATATCAACCACTAAATACACGTGTGTCCATAGGGGGGGAGGATGCGCTAATCACTAAAGCGCATCCTTTAATTCAAGAAGAGTTTTGGTCTGGGGGCGTTTATGGGGTTGTAGATGCACCGTGGGATAACAACGAAAACGGCCGAAATCATTGGGAAAAGGTTGAACTGCAGTTTGTAGCAACGCAAGAACAAACTATCTTAAGTTTCACAAATCTTGCTAGAACGAACAGTGGTCAGCAGACATCACCAACAATGCTCTCTAACATAATGGTTTATGATGATGTGACAGCAGATAAAGGCCTTCAGCCAGGTAAAGTTGCGGTTATCGCCACTGCTGGCGTGAGCGTTGCTGCGCTTGCTGGGACGACAGTTTATCTGGCTCGCAAAGGTGTTTTTCAAGATGTATTCCAAGCTCTTGGATATTCTGCAACTACAGTTGGTCCTGGTACTGACGCTATGAAACTGAATGCTGCTTTCGATGATATGTATGAGATCCTGCAAGGAAATGGTGGTAAGCAAGCTTTAGAAAATTATTTAACCTTTCCTACTAGAGAGTATGGCGCTGAATATTTTGAGAATCAGATTTCAGAGTCCGATCTTAACTTTATGACTGATATGGGATTTAAAGAACTCCACACTGGTTTGCCAGCCAATCAGCTCCCATTTGATGAGAGCGCGACATACATCACAAAAACGGTTTCAGATATCGCGCCTATAGAAGAACAAACTGTCATCAAGTTTGACTCTCAAGAGGCTGCTGCAAGTTTTGTTAGGCAGTTAGATTCGTACTTATTGAGGGAAGAAGACGCTATCCCAGGGATCAGTCAGTATGTGAATAGTATAAGTGTCATTGTTGGTACTGATGAAGCAAATGCAGTTGTAGCTGAGCATGAATCTGTAATTATTCTTCACAGTGCTAGTGAGTTTGAAGCTGGCGATGCTGGTCTTATGGGAGTAGGCGAATTTGTTGCCAGGTTTGCGGTTACCAACGGTTTTGAACAGTCTATCGTTGATAGTCTGCCGTTCATCTACAACTCAACAAGCCTCGCAGGTGTTGGTTGGAGTTCAGTCATAGAAGACGTAAGTCAGGCTGCAACTACTGCCATTCATAGTTCCTACCAAGTCGGGATGACTGCAGAAGAGTTTTCTGCAGCAGCAATGGAAGCTTTGGAGGTTGCTGGTATCGTAGCGTTACTTTAGTCCCAATTTGATAATTTCATTAACAGGGCGCTGAAGTATAAGCCTTGTGCTTCTTACGGTCTATCAATTCTAACGCCCCGCACAACCCTTCATTTTGGGAGTTTTACCTAACCAAACCAAATGCAGACCTGAGTAAAGGTTTGGCTTGGGGTGACTTAGATCTTATCCAAAATGGCGCTACAGAGATGTAGCGTCATTTTTTGTTCAAGGTGTTTATGATCTCGTAGCACGAAATGGTAAAACTCAGTTGGAAGGATTGACTAGAATTATGCAAACGCGACAAGTGCATAGGAAAAACATGAGTCACTTTATCTTATTTAAATGGATGCTTATTAGCTCGAAAGAGGGCTAATAATGTACGAACTAACACTAATTCTTAGCTTAATGATGGGTGGCGCTACGGCTGAAATGGAAGTGAACACGCAATTCACGAGCCTTGAAGAATGTAACCAAGAAGGTGCAGCTCTAGCTAAGAAGTTAAACACTACCGATTTAAAAGTCATGCAAGTTCAATGCGAGCGTGACTAACCTCAAGATATAATTTATAAGCACTGGGCACAGAAGTTTGTGCCCATGTTGCCTCATCTGTGTATATACCATTAGCGCAATGTAGCCTTTCTGAGTTAACTTTTTAGCATCAACCATTAATGTTTCATTCAAATCATTGGCTCGCCTCGTTGATACTCATATTTACTAAATTGTTAAATAGAAACAATTTTATCTAACCTATTGTTAAATATTTACTATTTGATAGTGTGTCTAGGTGCACAAAAAAGTGTACTTCAGATTTAGCAAAAAATAATAACAGTAGGAGTTGCGATGAGTATTGTAGTGAGACGCTCTGAACCGTCAGATGCAAAGGGAATAAAAGAAGTTTACGAATGCACTAATGCTTATACCGGTACGCTGCAACTCCCAAATCCATCTTTGGAAACTTGGCAAAAACGAATCTCAAATGTTCCAGATAATGTGTACTCTTATGTCGCGTTATTGGACGGAGAAATTGTTGGTAACCTAGGTTTAGAAGTGTGTGTAAACCCAAGAAGGCGTCATGTCGCTTCTTTTGGTATGGGTGTTAAAGACGATGTTTTAGGCAGAGGTGTAGGTAGTCAATTACTCGCAACGGCAATCGACTTATGTGACAACTGGATTAACATCAAACGACTGGAACTCACCGTCTATACCGATAACGAACGAGCGATCAGCCTATATAAGAAGTTTGGCTTCGTGATTGAAGGGGAGTCAGCAGGGTTTGCCTTCAGAAATGGCGAATATGTGGCGGCTTACCATATGGCGCGACTGGTATAAGGTCTAGGTTCGATTAATAGATAATAAAACGCCACGTTGTTATAACGTGGCGTTTGCTATTTCAGTTGGCTGCTTACTTAAAAGCCAATATTTGATGCACTTAAGCCGTTAGTGGCTCAAGGTTTGCTGGGCGGTAATGCACTGATTTCAGAACTTTACCTTGGCGAACTGTTTTACCTTCAGATACGAAATCTTCCGCACATTTAGCGATGATGTATTCACCTTTTTGAACCGCCAATAGCTTGATGTTCTGTCCAGCATAGAAAGCTTCAGTCTCTGCGTATTCTGTCTCGTTACGACATACTTTACTCATGTTGCTTGAGTGTACTTCATCCCAGCAAGGTAAGAAGTCGATTGAGCGGTTTTTAGCAACGTTCAACAGAAGATCGATCAGGTAGCTGATCGCTAGGTTGTCTTCTACATTAGATTGACCAAGGTGAACCAAACGTCCCATCAAAACATAAACGCTGTCTACAATAGCGTCCGCTTGTTCGATTTTAGAGTCAGCTTCTGCCAATTCTGTCAGCTCTTCGATCGCTAGAGAGGTATGTAGCGTATCGCCTTTTTCATCCATTGTTTCAGGAGAAGCAACAGGCAGATCAAAAGTATTGCGGAACTCTTCAATATCGCGGTAAAGGTGATCGTAGATTTCTTGGTTTAGTTGAGAAAGGTTCATATTCCTATCCATTCTGTTTCGTTAATGGGTTATTTTAACAAAGGTAGGAATAGGGTGCTAACGCAAAGTCGAAGAACTCGATTTTTATTCATTGGACCAATGAGGTATTTTCCACGCAAATCAATTGATGATTATGATTTTCTACTTTTTACTCTCGTTTATATTAGAAATATTAATGTTGTCGCTCACTTAGGCAGCCGTGGTTGATATTGATTTCTTTACGTCAGTGAACGACGGCTATGGTCATCAAATGGGCGATGTTGTGCTAAAGAAAGTGGCCAATGTGTTGAGTAGTAATGCTCAAGAAGGTGAGTTTGTTGCTCGCTTTGGTGGTGAAGAGTTTGTGATTTGGTACCCGAGTACGCCAGTCAACACGGTTGAGGATAAGCTTGCG
The DNA here is from genome assembly GCF_001635455.1 of Vibrio sp. HI00D65. Lineage (GTDB taxonomy): Bacteria > Pseudomonadota > Gammaproteobacteria > Enterobacterales > Vibrionaceae > Vibrio. The sequence continues at coordinate 34,091 of NZ_LWEH01000144.1, read as the reverse complement.
ACGCTGCTTGAGGAAGTGAAGAAGATTAATCTTGATCGAAAGCCTATTACTATCTCTATTGGTGCTTGCCATTTCGAATTAAGTTTTGATGAAACAAGGAATGAACGAATGTCGGCGTTAGACTCATTGATTAAAGTGGCCGATGAGTGTTTGTATGTTGCAAAAAAATGGACGAGATCAGTTCGTGTCTCGTCCGTATTACCAATATTTAGATGATTAATCTTGAGAGCTGAGAACTTAACTAAACAGGTACGGGAACAGTTTACGTCGCTCTTCTGGCGTTAACGATTCAACACGAGCGATGTTGGTATCTGGAATCGCTTCAGGGTTAGGGTAATGCTTCAACACCTTTTCCATGCTCGCTTCACGAATTAAATGGTAAACCGGATAAGGGGAGCGGTTGGTTAGGTTTTCATCGTCTTCAGGATCCGCACCGCCAAAACAGTAATCAGGATGGAAGGTCGCCACTTGGTAAACGCCTTCCCAGTCTTGCTGCTTAATTAAAGCTTCTACCCAATCGATGAACATATTGTAGTCGAAGAAATCTTGCAGCATGTTAGGAACAACCACCAGAGTCGTTTCTAGCTCAGCGACTGGTGTGTTATCCAACTCCACAAATTGAGTCATGATATCTTCTAGTAATGCCTCTTCGGTTTCTGCTCCACTCACAAAGATCTTAATCTGCTTATTACGTTGTGGCTTTGCTGCAAATGGGCACAGGTTTAGGCCAATAACAACATCGTCTAACCATTGTTTTACTTGGTGATGGATGGTTTGAAGATCAGTGTTTTGAGTGTTCGACATAACAGGTTCCGAAATGAAATTTTGCGTAGGATATCAGAACGGTTGTTGATCAAAAGCACTAATTGTCTTAAAAATGCTGTTGTTTCTAAGCTTCAGCGAGTTTAGATGTCGAAACTTGTAGTTGTTTCAACTGGTAGACCCAAGCAAATATCGCGACATAGAAGACTGAGCCTCCGGCAATCACGCCATTCCATCCAAATAACTGCCAGCTGTATAAGAGTAAGAACCCGCCTAAGCTGCCGCCAATATAATAGTGCACAAGGTATAGCGCTGTTGCCGTCGCTTTGGCGCTTGGTGCTTTTTGACTGACCCAAGAGTAGGCTAGGGTATGCGAGAAGAAAGCCCCGCCACTTATCAGCAATAACCCTGCAAGCATGAAAGGAATTTCATCAACCGCAGAGACCAGCATTCCCAGCAAGCTTACACACACACCGAGCAGCATTCCATTTAACGGGTCGAAACGTAGCGTCCATTTGTTAGACAGCTTCGAGCTGACGGTACCCGCTAGGTAGCAGAGAAAGATCAGTGATGCTAAGCCAACTGGAACGGAGTGAGGTTCTGACACCAATCGAAAGCCCATTACGGAATACAGGTTAACGAACAGAGCGAAGTTGGCTCCACCAATCAACATAGCAAGCCACATGGTACGGTTGCGTAAATGCATCATAACTGAGCGATTATGATGAAAGAACAGCCCTTTTTGCGGCTTGAAGTTTTGCTGGTCTGGTAGTCGATAGGCAATAAATAAAGCGCCTAATAGCGAGCCCACCACAAAAATCAGCACGGTAGCGTGCCAATCGAAATAGTCTGTCAGTAATCCGCCTAATACACGACCAAAAATCCCTCCCAATGAGTTGGCAGCAATATAGCCACCAATCGCGACTGCAAAGGCTTTGGGCGTGAGCTCCTCCACCATATAGGCGACAGCAACACCGGCGAAAGCTGCGACCGCGATCCCCATTAATGCTCTAGCAATCACGAGTTGTAAAAGCGTGGTGGTAAATGCCATGCCTAAACCAATCATTGGAATGGCAAAAAGGCTAAATAGAATGATAGGTTTTCGACCAAAGGACTCTGAAGCGATTGCCCACGGTACTAAGCTAATCGATAACCCAAGTGTGGTTGCAGCAAATAGCCAGTTGATTTGGGTTTCAGACACTTGGAAGTGCTGAGCCATGTGCGGCAGGATAGGTTGAAACACATAAAGATTACAGAAAATGGTAAATGAACCAATCGCTAATGATTGAGTGATCCGTTTGTATTGAGTGCTGCCTTTATCGAACATTTATCTTGTGCCTATGCGAGGAGTTAAGCTATTTGTGAACAAGTTATCAGCACAATGATGATTAAAGAAATATATTAAAAATATCATATCCATATATTTAATATATCACTATGCTTGAATCAAAACCCCTTCGACATTTTCTCACCGTAGCTCAGTTTGGCAACTTTACCCAAGCAGCAAAAGCGTTACATATTGCTCAGCCAGCTTTAAGCATATCCATTAAAAAACTCGAGGAAACACTTGATCTGATTCTGTTTCGAAGAGGAGATAAATCGGTCACTCTAACGGAAGAAGGAAAAGTACTGCTTGAGCATGCCAAGCGTATCGCACAGCAGTTTGATGACGCCGAGTTGGCGATGAATGAATTGAAAGGCATGGAAAAAGGGGAGGTACGTTTAGGCGCGCCAAGTATGATGGGGAGTTACTTCTTTCCACAAGTTGTTATGGCATTTAAAAGCCAGTACCCAAATCTCAAGTTGACGTTGATTGATGCGGGCACGGCTTCGATTCGCGAAATGTTATTAAACGGAGAACTCGATATCGGTGTTATCAATCATGAAAATGTACCGGATGACCTAGAAACCGACCATTTGCTCAGCTCTGAAATGTTAGCCGTTGTCGGTAAAGAACACCCATTGGCGTCACAGTCATCCATCACCTTTGAAGAGTTTTTTGAGCAAGAGCTAATAATGTTTAAATCAGGGTACTTCCATCGTGATTTCATCGACGCGACTTGTAAAAAATACGATTTAGATATGACCATCGCATTCGAGACTAACTTGTTGCCAATGATTCTTTCTATTGTAAAGCGCGAGTTCGCCATTACCGCATTGCTTAGCTTGGTAACAGAGTATGAGGACGACGTGGTTGGTGTGCCATTTAAAGACCCTGTAAAACTCAATCTATCTTTGGCGTGGCGAAAAGAGGGTTATTTGTCTAAGGCTGACAGAACCTTTATCGATTTCGTTAAACAACATGTGTGACGCAGATATTAACAGTTTCTAATTTATTTGTTGTGAATTCCGGTTAAATGATACCAGTACTTTTTGTAGTTACTGAGGGACTATGAAATGCGGATGAACGGAGCAAAAATCAATACAAATTCGTAGAACGTTTCTCGACGAGTGTTTGGAATCAAAGGCCGATATAAATGCAGCAATTGCAATACTAGCCTTAAAATAAAAGGCTAGTTATTGAGATGAGAGTAATGAGCCCGTTTGAAAATTAATTCGTCGATTATATTGTTCTATGAAAAATGTGTGCTTTACAATATGGTTGACAAGCTTTGGCTGGGAGATATTAGCTACCCTTAAATTAATCAATTAGGCAAGCCTAGCCCCCTGAAGGTAAAAGGATAATGGCGAAAAGGAAAAGGTAGACCTTGGTTTCCGATACTGATAGCACAAAGCCCGAATATCTTGGGTGAGATATTCGGGCTTTGTTGTAAAGAGGTATAGCAACTTACATAGTGTTAAGTGTTTTTTGAGTTATACATCTTATCGAAGTTCTTTTGGTTCCATCCGACCATAATCTGGTCACCGATTTTAAGCACCGGGATAGAGCGAGCGCCCATCGCTTGTAATTCTTTACGGCCGCGTTGCATCTTGGCATTCGTTAAGCGGTAAACAATTTTCTTAGAGTCCAAATATCTTTGGGCATCTTTACAGTGCGGGCATTTGTCTGCCACGTACAATACAACACGTTTCATCTATACAGTCTCTTTTTGAGTCTAGCTCTTGGTGAATCTCGTTAAAGTGTAACGAATCCTAGGTGATTAGAAAAGTGTGATCAGTTACACTATGAGGCTCAATTTCGACGTCACAACGTTTTGATGTGACGCAACTTGTACGGTCTTTCAGCATGCATCCTTCAATACGCTATATTCAAGGCTATCCTAAACACATTATCGATCCTGTTACTCAGCTTGTTGAGTCAGGAAAATTGGTGCCGTGGTTTGAAGCTCGCTATCCAAAGAATCACGAAATAAAAAGCGAGAAAGCCCTGTTTGATTATGCGATTGAGATTAAAAATCGCTATATGAAGAAAACACCACCCATTAGTAAGGTGATTTATGATGGCAAGATCCACCTAATCAATAATGCGTTAGGTCTGCATTCTTATGTTGCCAAGCACCACGGTGGAAAGATCAAGTCGAAGAATGAGATTCGTATTGCCAATGTGTTTCGTAATGCCCCTGAACCTTTGTTGAGAATGTTGGTGGTACATGAACTGGCACACATCAAAGAGAAAGACCACGACAAAGCTTTTTACCAACTATGCTGTCACATGGAACCGGAATATCATCAATTAGAGTTAGATGCCCGTTTGTTCATGATTTATCTAGATTTAAAGAAGTAGCCCAATGAGCCAATCACAAAAAAGAACCACGCTAAGCCTATCAAAAAACAGTGCTTCTGATATAAACCGTAACAGTGCGGATTCAAAAGCGACTGGACAGAACAAAGCCAAGCGAGCTTCTGGTAAACCAAGCAACAACAAAGGCGGGAAGGGCAAAGCTCCCTTTAAAAAAGGCACTTCTAATATGAACGCACCCAAAAGATCGAGCTGCTCTCAAAAGCCTTCTGACTCGAAGCGCACTGCTGGTTCACAACGCAATAAGAATACCGTAAAGCCAGCAGCGGGTTTACACCCAAGAAACCAACATACAGGGCGTTACGACTTCGAGCTATTGGTTGCAGCTTTACCAGAATTAAAAGTTCACTTAGTTAAGAACCCAGTAGGTGAAGATACGATCAATTTCTCTGAACCTTTGGCGGTTAAACTACTCAACAAAGCGTTATTGGCGCATCACTATGGTGTTAAGCACTGGGATATACCGGCTGGATACTTGTGCCCGCCAATTCCTGGTCGAGCGGACTACATTCACAGAGTAGCAGACATCCTTAATAGCGATGGTCAGTGCGAACCTTATACTCATCAATCAGTGAAAGCGCTAGACATCGGTGTTGGTGCGAACTGTATCTACCCAATTATTGGTGCCACAGAATACAAATGGCGTTGCACAGGTAGTGATGTTGACCCAGTGTCGGTGAAGGCCGCGAATTTCATTGCTGAAAGTAACGTTAATTTAAAGGGTAAGATCAAAGCACGTCTGCAAAAAGACTCTGAATCAATCTTTAAGGGTGTAATCAAAGATAACGAACGTTACGATGTCACTATTTGCAACCCTCCATTCCACAGCTCTCTAGAGGAAGCGGAAAAGGGGACACAGCGCAAATTAGATAACCTTGCGTCAAACCGAGCTAAGAAAGCGGGTCAAACGTTCAAACCTGAAGCGAAAAAAGCCAAGCAAAATAAGCCAACCTTAAACTTTGGCGGCCAAAAAGCGGAGTTATGGTGCCCAGGTGGTGAAGCGGCATTCATCATGAAAATGGCAAGAGAGAGCCAACTGTTTGCGACTCAAGTGCTGTGGTTTACAACGCTGATTTCGAAGAAAGACAACGTCGATATGATTCGTTCAGAACTTGGCAAGCTCAAAGCGAAACAAGTGAAAGTGGTAGAGATGTCTCAAGGCCAGAAAGTGAGTCGCTTTGTAGCATGGACTTTTATGGACGACGAGCAAAGACAACAGTGGATCGCGCTTAAATAACGGTTCACACGTCAAAACTCGAAAGTATCTTTAACTCTATTGAATTCGAGCTTGTTGTTCAATTAACAAGCCCGTTTTTTACCAGATTTGGGTTAAGCAGAGAGCAATTCATCCAATTTATTTTGGTACTTCTTCTCAAGCGAATGGTTTCCGGCTTTCTTTTCGAGATCGACTAAGATTTGAAGCGATGGAATTTGATAGCCATACCGCTGGTGGAACTTAAACAGACGAAGTCTAGCGTCATTATAATCGGCTTCGCTCACTTCAATTTTAGATAGCTGTAATATCGACTTTACTCGGTTCGGGTCATGGTCAATGGCGCGGGTGAAGTAGTACTTGGCTTGTTCTGTATTACCTGCCTTGAATGCGCAAAAAGCTGCGTTCTCATAACTGGCCGATACTAAGTAGTAGTATGGCTGGTCAATGGCGCGATTAAAGTACTTATCGGCCTGTTTATACTCGCCTTGCTTACACAAAAACGTCCCGTAGTTATTGAGCACGTTGCCGTTTCTTGAGTCTAGGCTTAACGCTTTTCGATACGCAGATCTCGCTTCATCGACTTCACCCACTTGTTCGTAGTAATGGGCCATAGAGAGCCGAGCACGGTAATAACTCGGTGCATGTTTGATAGCAAGTTCTAGGTTTTCACGTGCCCTTACCATGTTGCCTTGGCCCATATACCCCAAACCTAATTCAATGCGAGATTCTGACATCGCAATAGGATCGCTTTCTATTTTCGGTGGTCCTTCTGTTACAGATACACAGCCAGACAATGAGATAGAGGCAATTAGAGCTGAGGATAGGGGATTTGAAAACAATGACTTGGCAGACATATGAAGCTCCTTATGAACACCAGACAATCATATGAAATTAGTAAACATAAGGTGGTTAATCTATGGTGGAATGCGATCCACTCTCCATAAAAAAGCTGCGCCCAATAAGCATGTTTTCAACGCCATAGAAGTAAACAGCTTGTTGGGCGCAACAATGTATCTTTGATAAATCCGCGAATAATTAATCGTCTTTGGTGAAGTTCTCTTCGCTGAAGTGATCTAAATCGTAAGGCGTTTGTTGGTAAACGCAGTAGTTTAGCCAGTTTGAGAACAGTAAGTGCCCGTGACTTCGCCAGCTCGCGATCGGTTTGTTGTCTGGGTTATTGTTTGGATAGTAGTTAATAGGGATGATTGGCTCCATGCCTTCGCCCAAATCACGGATGTATTCGTTGTGAAGCGTATGCGCATCGTACTCAGGGTGACCGGTCACAAACACGTTTCGCTTGTCTTTCGTTGCTGCGAGATACACACCGGCGACATCTGAAGTCGCAAGCACATCTAGGTCGGTGTGCTCTGCTATGTACTCAGGCGAGAAGTCCGCATAGCGGGCGTGTGGCGCTAAGAAGGTGTCATCAAAACCACGCAGAATAGGGTGGTAAGGCTTGTGGATCTCGTGGTTGTAGACGCCCGACAGCTTCTCTTTGCGAGTACGCTTCGGTAAGTCATACAGCAATTTCAATCCCGCTTGAGCAGCCCAGCATACATAAAGAGTCGAGGTAACGTGCTTGTTAGCCCACTCCATGATGGTTTTAAGGTGGTCCCAGTAGATAACATCTTCAAACGGCACCAAACCCAATGGTGCACCTGTGATGATCAATCCATCAAAGTTACGGTTCTTTACCACCTCAAATTGACGGTAAAAGTTATCGAGGTGCTCAGTCGGTGTGTTTTTACTTGGACGGTCATCGATTCGAAGCAGTTCAACATCCACTTGCAACGGGCTGTTCGATAGAAGGCGCAAGAATTGAGTTTCGGTTTCAATCTTCTTCGGCATTAGGTTGAGGATCAAGACTCGGAGTGGACGGATTTCCTGTGTCGATGCTCTTGATAGTGGCATAACAAAGATGTTTTCTTCACGAAGAACATCGCTCGCTGGCAATTGGTCTGGAATGCGGATAGGCACAGCTTTCTCCCTAAGCTAGATATGTAGACGTCTATACATCTAAATCTATAATAGTTTGATACGCTTGTCGATATACAAAGTGGATAGTTGTAAATTATTTGTGTTTTTATCAAGAGAGCACTTAGTCATCTTGTGGTTATTGTATCCGCTTATCAATGCAAAAATGTGTAGAAGAGTGATTGAGTGCTGATATCGGTAGTAATCAGAGCAACAGAGTACTATTTACGATAAACTCATGCTTTTGAATTAAGCTGTAATGTATCAATGAAGTTAATACTCATTCGAGGGCTACCAGGTTCGGGTAAGTCAACAAAAGCTAAAACTTATGACGCCTTGCATGTCGAGGCCGATATGTATTTTGTTAACGAACAAGGTGAGTACTGCTTTGACCCTAAACAATTACAACTGGCCCATGATTGGTGCCAGAACGCCGCTGAAAATGGTCTAAAGCAAGGGAAGGACGTTGTCGTATCGAATACCTTCATCAAACACTGGGAAATGAAGGCTTATCGTCAGCTTGCTCTCAAATACAAGGCGGATTTAGTGATTGAAGTTTGCCGAGAAAATTACGGCACTATCCACGACATTGAACCATCAGTGATCAAGCGCATGGGTAGAGATTGGCAAGATTAGCGCTACGCTGATGTCACTTTATAGGCTGGGTAAGCCCTCATATTAAACTAACAAAACAATTCCAAGGTAACGATTGAAATGGCAAAACGTTCTGTTGTCGTAGAGATGACCTCTTACGGTATCTACTCCACGTGGGATTCTAAGTCTAAAGACCTGCCTAAAATCCAAGAGTTCACCACCATCGTTGACGCTGAAATCGACGTTGAGTTTGGCTATATCTTGAACATCAAAAAAGCCAAAGGCGAAAAAATCCGTTACTGCATTTTTCACCCGGATATCACGACCGACAAAGGCGAAGTGCTTGAGCCGTTCGATGGTGAAGAGTACGTTGGCAATAACGATTGGGATTTTTATCTAGGCGACACTATTTGGGCGCCAGTCTCAAACAAGATCGGTAAATGGCGCATGACGGTCGAACTCAAAGGCAACATCATCGCAGACAAGACATTCGACCTAGTAGCAAAAGACGAAGGCCAATTTTGGAAGCGCAGAGGGTTCTAGCCTCAAACTTCTAGACAAATCTAAACAACAAAAAAGCCGAGTCCTATATAGGCTCGGCTTTTTGGTATTAGCTAGACGATATTCTTCATCCAGCGTAGAAGTAAGATTATTGTGTTAAGTAAGCGACAACGAACTCAGTGATAGCAACCATGTCTTTCACTGCGATGTACTCTTCAGTTGTGTGAACTTTCGTCATACCAGTCGATAAGTTAACGGTTGTTAGACCTTTCGCATTGAAGTTGTTTGCATCGCTACCACCGCCAGTGCGCTTGGTGTTTGCGGTTACACCTAGCTTCTCGAACGCTGATTTAATTGAAAGAATGTGCGGGTGATCGTCTGCAATGACGAATGCATCGTAAGCACGGGTTGATTCAATTTCTACCTCAGCACCGAATTGGTTTGCGCTTTCTTCGAAAGTTGAGATCATGTGTTCAACTTGCGCTGTTAGCTTGTCGCCATTTAGTGAGCGAGCTTCCGCAACCACTTTAAGCTCAGGCATTACGATGTTAGTCGCTTGTCCGCCTTCAACCATACCCACGTTCGCAGTTGTCTCTTCATCGATACGAAGTAGGTTCATCTTAGTGATAGCGTCTGCCGCTACTTGAATTGAGCTTATGCCTTCTTCTGGTGCTAGACCAGCGTGAGCAGGGCGACCTTTGATCGTTGCAACGATCTTTTGTTGGCCAGGAGCAGCATTTACGATAGTGCCAATAGGGCCGCCTGTATCTAGAACGATAGCGTGCTCTGATTGAATGTAAGACATATCGAAGTTCAAAGACCCGAATAGACCGCCTTCTTCGAACACGGTGAATGCAATTTCAATTGTTTTGTGTGCTTGACCTTCAGTTTGAATGCAGCGAACGGCTTCCATGATAGCCGCAATGCCAGACTTGTCGTCACCACCTAGGATTGTGTTGCCCTTTGAACGGATGATACCGTCTTCGATGATTGGCTCAATGCCGCTGCCCGGTGTTACTGTGTCCATGTGGCAGCTGAATACTGTGCTACCCGGTAGCGTGCCGTCTAAACGCGCGTAGATGTTGAAGCCATTCGATACTTCTTCAGGTACCACCAGTTTCTGTACGTCAAAACCTAGTTCGCCTAACTGCTCAGCCAGCGCTTCAGCAATCGCTTTTTCGTTGCGAGATTCACTATCGATTTTCACAAGATCGCAGAAATGGTCGACTAGACGTTGTTCATTAATTTGGGGCATTGTTAATTCTCATTATGTGTCCGCTAGCTATAAAAACCACGGAGGTAGGAACAGGAAAATCACTATAACGCCTCTTTGTAGGATGATTGCCTGAGTTAAATCAAGAAAACCGCCTTATTACTCTTGATAGTGCTAAAAATAGAATTAGCTATCAGTCTAAAACGTGATGAGGTCTATTGTTATCTGGTAACAGTTAAGCTGGGTAAACCAACCTATGATTCTTGAAGTTTCACTTTATGTTTCATTCGTCAGAGCGCCATTTTTAATATTTATTTGACGATTTTCTGAGTATTGGGGCGGAAATTACAAAAATTAAACTGAGCTAATCTGGAGTGTGAACAATTGAAAAAGGTTTACATTGAGCGCTGTATCTACCTACAGTCAAGTAGGCAGCTAACAGGTGTCATCAAAAACACGTGACTATCGTTAACAACTGATTCGCTTTTTCTTGCCAGTTTGTTGTTTTCTACTTACGCTACAAATTCTCTATCTCCCTGAATCCTTAACTGTGTTTTACGAATGACCAATATATTTATCGTTGTAGTGGTGCTTGTTGTGTTCTTTTACTTCATTCAGAAGTACGTATTCAAACATGACGACACCAAGGACCACGCCTATCAAAAGAAAGGCGCGTTGCTCAACATGCAACAAGCCGCGTTTTATAATGCACTGACCACGGCGGTTGGTTCTCACGGTGTTGTGTTTGCCAAAGTGAACATGTCAAACGTGTTGGCACCTGCGAAAACAAATACTAAGAAGAACTGGTTTATCGCGAATAACAAGATCTCTCGTAGCTATTTTGACTTTGTGGTGTGCGACCCAAGAACGCTGGAGCCACGTGTGATTATCGAGCTTGACAATGGTAAAGAGTTAAATAAAGGCAAAGTTGACCGAGAGAAACTACTTATTCATGTATGTAAGTCCGCTGGCTTACCACTTATTGGTGCTTCTGTTAAGCATAGCTATCAGGTTAGCCGCTTGAAAAGGTTGTTGGCGACTCACATTGACCTGATTGAACCGGACAAAGAGGTGAGATTTTGTAAGAAGTGTGGCAGCCCGATGATCATCAAGCTGGCTAGCCAAGGTGACTACAAAGGACGACGTTTCTTCACGTGTAGCCGTCAGCCGAACTGTACTTACACTGAAAACTACAACGTTGTTTTCGGTGTAGAAGAAGAGTAACAAACAATAGGGCATAGATTCAGTGTGACCTAACTCAAGTTTATTTCTGTTTCACGTCTAAAAAATCAACGTATTGATGCGAATAAGAGCAAACAGTTGATTCAAGTGCAATTTACACTTGCGCCACAATAAATCAGTCGTTAATATCTTCCTCGTTCTTAAGGAATGGGTCCGTAGCTCAGTTGGTTAGAGTACTACCTTGACATGGTAGGGGTCGGCGATTCGAGTTCGCCCGGACCCACCATTCTTTCTGTTACTTTTTGTCAAAGTAGCGGCTTTTGATTTAGTCACAATCGTCATAAAGAAGATAAAGAGCATTGTGCGTCCGTAGCTCAGTTGGTTAGAGTACCGCCTTGACATGGCGGGGGTCGGTGATTCGAGTTCACTCGGACGCACCATTATTCGTTCTTAGGAACAAACAAAAAAGCCCACCTAGTGTGGGCTTTTTTGTGTCTGAAATTCGCAGGTTTTACTTGTTCATCGATGCGCAGCCACCTCTCTCCTTAGAGTGGTCTCTCTATAGACAACGCATAATGCCATGTGTGGCGTTTCTGCTTACAAACCACATATGCGTTTCTGTTAGGGATAACGTGGCGTGAGAGCCGTAAAGAAGCATGTATTATATGTCGGGCTACATAGCGCATCGGCATGGCTCGAATTTACGTTACCGTAATATAATTCATAATAAGCTCATTTCCTAAATACCGGATGGTATTGCTCTTTTCTGGGTATGAGCCCTACACGCTTAACTTCATATTTGTTACTTGCTAAATGATATGCGCCAAGCTCACACGTTTAAGTTGTTTATATGACGTATTAAATACATATCAGAAGGCGATGTGTAAAGTAGAGCTATAGGTCATGAGTTATATAATAAATGAATGATAATTTAAAAGGGTAATAACTATTATCTATTCTTCATTGCGAGAATATATCAAGGTGTTTGGTTTTATTAATACCTACTCCGAAGAAGTTGAATGTACTAGAGCATAATTACCCGATTATAAGAGGGCGTTATTGAGCCAAATCGGCAACAAATGTTTGCTGGTAGTTAGTACTAGACTTCAGTTCTTTTTTTATCCATTGATTAAACAAGCTAAAGTCAGAATGTATTTTCCAGAAAAGGGAGGCAATAACTCGTTTACCAAAAAAATCAGGATGGTCGGTAATGACCTTAAGTTTGTTATCTTTTGCATGAGTATCGATTAAAAAACTGGGTAAAAAAGCGATGCCTTTTTTGGCGTTACATAAATCTATAATGGTTCCTAGATCATCCAATCGCCATAGGTTATATCCGGCGATACTGGATAAGTTAAGCAGTTCTTCAGACCCATCCATCAATAGAACACGCTGAGACGGCGTGTGGGATTTTATAGGCCCCAAATCTTTATGAGCCACCCACCAGCAGTTAACGTAAAATAACTCTTCTATGTTGAAGTCATAACTTGTCTTGTGGTAGGCGTTACCTAGCGCTAAATCTATCTTACCTTCATTGATATAGTTACCTAAAACGAAACTGGGTTTGGTTACTACCAGTAAATCCACGTTGGGGAATGCTTCTGAAAATGCCAGTAATGTTCTTTTTACGTTTTTATCAAACACTAGTGGATCGATACCGACTCTGTAAACAATTTGGTCTGAATTGTTCATTTGTTGAGCAGCGGTGACTAGGTCTCGATATTTTGATACTACGGGTAAAGATAACTGGAATAGACGTTCTCCTTTCTCTGTTAGCCAAAATTTAGAGTATTCCCTGTTAAATACATTGAAACCCAAGTCTGATTCTAGATTTTGAACAGCTGTGCTAACTGTTGATTGTGACTTCCCAAGTTTTCGAGCAGCAGAGCTAAATGAACCTTCTTCAACTACTGCAATGAACGAAACAATATTTTCGAAATGTAGTTTCATGATTCGACGAACCCTTTGACACAAAGAAATTATAATTTTTTTGGTTTCCTGTTTCGAAGAACAATAGCGTGATGATCTTCGTATTTCAACAGTTTTCATAATGAATAATAAGGCATCAAAAAATATTAATCTTTTTATATTTTAAGGATATATAAGAGAAAATATTGATCCGCGTCTTACTTTTTAGAGTTTATAAAATTTAGCTGATAATAAAGTTTGGAACGAAGGTCAAGTCTAACTTGTTGTTAATTATGGTTTTACCTTGGTGATGATTACTAAATTGTATTTTGTTTTGATTAATTATTGAACATGTTATTGATAAAGTAGATAGGAGTGATTTTTATTAACCTTGACCTGCTAATTATAATGGCGACGAATTTTCAACAGCCCTTATAGGAATAAATAATGATTACCAAGCTATACGTGAAAACAACCATGTTTTTATCTCAATTCAAGAACGATGAGCGCGGCGTAACTGCGATTGAATATGGTCTCATTGCTGTGGCAATGGCTGTACTAGTAACGACAGCAGTAGGTGCTGACGGCTTTATTGGTAAGCTAGAAGCAGCTTTCGCTAAAGTAGCAACCGCTATTGATACTGCAGGAAGCTAATATTTAGCCTTATTGGCTAGTGTAGATGATATCGAAAGATATTTGCGCCAGACCTGTGTTTGCATTGGTCTGGCTTAGTTGATTTATGATGTTAAATAAGATTAATTCTCACCAAGTTTAGGCGGTATTCCCTATTTCTAGTCATGAACTGTATTTAGTGACTTTGGCAGTATTGAGTGCATATGTGTCGGCCACTGATTTTCTCTATCGTAAGATACAAAATTACGCCTTGTACCTATTACTCTTCTTGCAGTGTTTTTTTTCTCCGCTGGATCTTCAAATTATGAGTTTTTTACTGATGTTAGGTATAGGACTAACTCTTTATAAGCTGATTTGGATTGGAGCGGGTGATATTAAATACGTCGTTATTTTGTCGCTTGCTATCCCTGTTGATGACTTATTATTGGCGTTTATTCTGACGGCTTTTTCTGGTGGTATTTTAGCTATCTCTTATCTAGTGAGTGAAAAATTAATAAGAAATCAAGTGGGTGTTCAAGAGGGTATTCCATATGGGATCGCCATTAGCATCGGTTTTTACTTAGTAATTTTAATTCAATCTACGCCATATATATAATCCTCAAAATATGAGCACATTATGAGATCTCGACTGGTATTACTTATCGCCATTGTCGCCTTAATCATCGGCGCACTAGGCGTTATCGATCTGTTCAAAAGTGAACCTAAACCAACAACAACTGATGAAGTGGTCGCTGAAAAAAGCGAACAGCATGTGGGAGTATGGATTGCTACCGAAGCCTTTGAAAAGGGGCGTGCAGTCAACTCACAGGGGGTAGTGAAACAACAATTGCCTCTGAGTGAGGCGCTAACACTTGGTGTTAGAGAAGATTCGCAAATCAGTTTCTCACCTTCCACTTTGTTAAACCGAAGCCTTATTGCAGGTGACGTTATATTACCTGAATATCAAGTTAGCCCTGGCAAGCCTGGCTACATTGACCTTCTAGTTACAGAGGGCATGACGTTATACCCACTAAAGGTTAGCGACAAAAATCTGATTAATGATTACATCCGACCGGGTTCGTTCATTGATGTTCTAACGGTAAGTTCTCCAAATGCCAACTTGGCTGGCAACATCGATAAGCCGACGCGCTTTAGAGGAGTGAAGGCGTCGATGTTTTTGAAACACGTGAAGGTCCTTAATATCGGAAATGATGACACGGGTGATAGCTCTATCACTGCTCGCTCTCCAAGTAAGGAAGATGGACTGACAACCGTTGTCATTGAAGTTAGCCCTGATGAATTACCAAGACTCGCATTAGCACAGCGAACGATGCATATCGAAATTTATCGCAGCCAAACTTATATGCAGCCGGAGTTCGCAGAGGTGCGCAATATCATTGATAACTATACAGGTATCGTAGAGTTACGTGGTAACGAGAACAATCCAAGAGAGGCTTTGTGATGACAATTATCCATCGAATCAAACGAGCGCTGTTTGTTCCAATTTTATTAACGTTGATTGGACTATTTTCTGCAACATGCACTTTTGCCGCGGATCGCTCTATTACGCTCAATGATGGTCAGCACATTCAGCTTAAAAGTCCAATTGGTCAAGTGTTCGTGAATAATCCTAGTATCGTTGATTACAAAATCATCAACGATAACACCCTTGTCGTGTTTGCCAACAACATTGGTCAATCGCGACTGATTGTTTACGGTATTGATGACAAAATGCTGCTATCCGACCGCATTATTGTCGACTTGGATTTAACGGACATTAGACGCCAAATTAAATTCCATTTCCCCGATGCTCAAGTAAAGGTTCAGTCTGTAGGAGAGCAAGTCGCAGTGAGCGGCATTGTCGACTCAGAGGCAACACGTGATGACATTTATCGTTTAGTCGCGACGCTACTCGGACGAAACAAAACCGAGAAATGGGATAAAATCGAAAAACTAGAATTTAAATCAGATAGTTCAGACTATGAAGAGCCTGAAAGCATGGTGTTTGCCCGCAATATGACGTGGGAAGGGATCATCGAACGAATTGAAGTCGCCACAACTCAACAAGTAAACGTAAAAATATCAGTCGCTCAAGTGACAGAATCATTTGGTCAAACCGTTGGTGTTGATTGGAGTTCCGTGGGTTCAAGTGTCGGTGAGTTTATTTTCGACCAATTTGATGCCGCTAATCTAAGCACCTTGATTACAGCCTTAGGCAACGATCAAATGGCTGAGGTTCTCGCTGAACCAAACTTGACCGTGTTGTCTGGAGAATCTGCAAGTTTTCTCGTTGGTGGTGAAGTGCCAGTCATCGTCTCTACCAGCAGTAACGTAAACATTTCATTTAAAGAGTTTGGTATCAAGCTGGATCTGACCGCCAAAGTGTTAAGCCAAGACAAAATCCGCATGCAACTCGCACCAGAAGTGAGTGAGGTAGAGGGTTACGTTGAGGCTGCAGGCATTAAGGTTCCCCAGTTGGCTTCTCGACGTGCTTTGACGACCGTAGAGCTTGCCGATGGCGACAGTTTCGTTCTGGGTGGTTTGATGAGCAGCGCAGACTTGGAAAAAATGCAAAAAATCCCATTTATTGGCGATATTCCAGTACTTGGTGCCGCGTTTAGGAAAGCGACCACCGAAAGAAAACGTACCGAATTGATCATCGTTGCCACCGTTAACTTAGTTGAGCCTGTGAAGCCGAAAGATATTCAACTTCCGTACATTAAGAAGACATCTACATTGGCACGTTGGTTAAACATTAAGTGGGATGGCAAACAAGTTACCTCGTCCGATGCAACGATTCGCCTGCTGTCGCAAGGAGGATTTATCCAATGAAGAAATTAGTATTGATGGCGTTGTTCGCGACCTCACTATTCGGTTGTGCTTCTGAACAATATTTTATTGGTCAGGGAGCTGAGGCATTGGCGTACAAAGAACATCACAATTTTGAGTTCGAGATTAAAAACAGCGCTAAAACGGCTCAGCAGCTTGATGCCTTGATTCAGGAGATTGAGTCGACGGACAAGGAGGCGACTTATGTGGTGGATTACAAATCAGCCGCTAGCAAGCAGATGTTAAAGGAGATCTTTAAGCAGTATCCATCCCATTTGATCGCCCCTCAAAGAGTGGTTTATCGCAATGCACAGTTATTACCAAGCGATCTAAATATTCAGGTGACCTTAACGCGTCTAAAGATACAAATGTGTAAACCAGCGCAGATACATGTTCGCTTGAGACAGTCTGATTGCTTCGTTGAGTCGATGCGATTGAAGCAAGTGGCGTACAAGTCGAGATTGGTAGGAGAACCATAATGTTTGATCTAACAAAAGCATTAACCACAAAGGCTAAGCCAGCTCAGGCTGCGTCGACAGGTGTTGCTGGATGTACGTTGTTTTACCAATCACAAGAGTGTTTAAACCTGGTTCAAGAAGTGTTTCGCTTTGAAGGGTGGAACGATCCTGCTTGTGTTAAAGCGACTGCCGGTTTGACCAAGCTTACTGAGCAACAAAGTAGCCATATCGTCATTTTAGAGCTAAATGAGTCGAGCAATGTAGTGGAAGATGCAAAAGCTTTTGCTAGCAAGTTACCGACGCATAAGGGCGTGGTAGTCATTGGCAAAGAAGACGCCATTTCGACGCTTCGTTCTCTTAAGGAGATGGGCTTTTACTACGTTTTCTGGCCAGTGAATAAGCAGGAATTTGCAGACTTCTTAACTCACGTGAGTAAGAACCTAAAAACATTTTCTGGTGTGAGCCAGAAGCGTAAAGCAAAACGCGTTGCCATTGTCGGTGCTAAAGGCGGTGTAGGAGCGTCATTCCTCTCTACTGAGCTAGGCTCACTCTTGTCGACACAAGGCTCAGATACCATCCTTGTCGATCATCAATACGCTGATACAAACATAGATGTCTTACTTGGGTTAAAAGACTTTAAACCACGTACTATCGATGAGTTCACGGCGCCGCTGCACGAAATGGATGAAGAGGGCGCATTAAGTTATCTGTCCAACGCCCGTAAGAACCTGCGCCTATTAGCCATCAATGGTGACATGAGCCAAAACGATGTTCTCAATTACAACCAGACCTTATGTGAGCTGCTGGCTCGAAACACCAACTTCATCATTGAAGACTTTTCCGGGGCGGTGGATTTCAAAGTTGAACCACAACTCTTGGCAGAAAACTTTGATGTCGTCGTTTTGGTCTTCGATGCGTCGGTGTCATCGGTGAGAAGTGCAAAACGACTGTATGAAAAGATAGCGAACTTACAGCTGACATTATCGTCGTGTACTCGCATCCTCATGGTTGCTAACTATCATCGTCCACAAAATGCCTATGTCTTGCAAAAGCCTGATCTAGCCAAGTATTTAGGCGCGAACGTTGATCTAGAAGTCGACTACTGTAAGTCGTTGGCTCACATCATCATTGATGGAAAGCGAGGCCACAAACATGACCGTCATATTAGTCGCTCTATGGAGCAGTTGGTCAAGCTGATTAATGGACAACCGATCGACCAGAAAACGATGAACTCGTGGTTAAAAAAGGTGCGCGTTAAATGAGTTCGAATAAAGACTTATACCTCGCTTTTCGTGGCCAGATCTTTGAGGCGTTAGACGCTGAAGCGGTTCAGAAAATGAGTCGTAAAGATTTAGAGTCTCAGATACAAGCAGCGGTCGATTTATTAGCGAACAGCTACCAAAGACCTATCACTTCCATGATGAAGTCGGGTCTGGTGAAAAGCTTAATCGACGAGTTGTTTGGTCTTGGTCCTTTACAACCATTGGTCGAAGATCAGTCTATCTCAGACATTATGGTGAATGGGCCCAACAATATCTTCTTCGAACGCCACGGTAAGGTTAAAAAATCCGAAGTTTCGTTTGTGAATGAAGAGCAGCTATTGGCCATTGCTAAGCGTATTGCTTCACGTGTAGGAAGACGCGTCGATGAGCTTTCTCCCACGGTCGATGCGAGGCTAGAAGATGGCAGCCGTGTGAACATCGTGATCCCACCGATTGCATTAGACGGTACCTCGATCTCCATTCGTAAGTTCAGAGAGCAGAATATCGGGTTTGAAGACCTGATCGGTTTTGGTTCGATGTCTCCTGATATGGCAAGAGTGTTGATGATCGCGTCTCGCTGCCGCATCAACGTTCTAATCTCGGGCGGCACAGGTTCGGGTAAAACCACACTACTCAACGCACTGTCTCAATACATCGCAGAAGATGAGCGTATTGTCACAATAGAAGACGCGGCAGAACTGCGCTTGCAACAGCCTAACTTAGTTCGACTTGAAACGAGAACTTCGAGCGTTGAGCAAACAGGGGCGGTCACTCAGCGAGACTTGGTAATTAACGCACTGCGTATGCGCCCTGATCGAATTATCCTTGGTGAGTGTCGTGGCTCTGAGGCGTTTGAAATGTTGCAAGCAATGAACACGGGGCATGATGGCTCGATGTCTACGCTCCACGCGAATACCCCAAGAGATGCGATTGCCCGTGTTGAGTCTATGGTGATGATGGCGAACTTAAATCAGCCGCTGGATGCGATTCGAAGAACGATCGTAAGTGCCGTGCAGATGATTGTTCAAGTCAACAGGCTGCGTGATGGCTCTCGAAAGATTACTAGTATCTCGGAAATCGTTGGCTTAGAGGGCGATAGCGTGGTGATGGAGGAGATCTACCGCTTCCGTTACGACGATGCTCACTATGGCGAAAACGTGAAAGGGGAGTTTGTCACCAACGGCATCATGCAGCGATCTGAGCTCGTGAAAAAAGCGCAATTCTTCGGGCTCTATGAAGAGCTTATCGCATCCTTTAAGGGGGCATAGCATGCTGTGGATTTCATTGATTCTATTCTCCTTTGTGCTGTTTTTGATAAGGGATTCAAAGGTAAAAAAGGTCAATCAATTCTTCAATATTGAAGAAGCGGAAGTTGAAAACTTTAACGCCATTAATGTGAAATCACTAGTTCGTAAACAGAGCTGGCACAGGTTTAAAGAGTCGATTTCGCCTACCTTAATGGTGCTTGGCCCACGTTCAACTTTATATATCGCCTTGTACATAACGATTAGCCTTATCGCTTCTTGGTACATCGTGGTTGACCTGCTATCGATGACTAACGATTGGTGGGTGCCGGTATTAGCATTGGTTTTTACCTTTTTTGGTTACCGTTTCTTGGTGACCAGACGACGTCGAGATTTCGAGAACACTTTTCCTGATGCGTTGAATATTCTGATGAGTGCAGTAACTGCGGGCGACAGTCTAATGCAAGCCATTAGCTATGTAGGTGAAGTGATGCACAACCCGATCGGACGCGAATTCAAGTTGATGGGCGACCGATTGAAGTTAGGTGAATCTCCGGAAGTGGTGCTTAAACGATCCTGTAAAAACTACCCATATCCAGAGTTTCTATTTTTTACTGTAACGATTCGAGCCAACATTGCGCGAGGTGGACAACTTAAAGGCGTGCTGGCCCGATTAATTCGTGTGTTGGTGGATGCTCGAACGTTAGAAAAAAAGAAGATGGCAATGACGTCGGAGGCGAGGATTTCAGCCAAGATCGTTGCGGCTATTCCTTTGGTTTTCATGGTCATCCTTAATTATATCAATCCTGACAACGTCAACTATGTCTTGTATGACGAGTCGGGCCGTGTGGTGTTGTTTTATGTGTTGGGTAGTGAGCTTTTCGGCTTATTCATCGTTTGGCTATTAGTGAGAGGTGTGCGGGCATGATGATATTGGCTGCACTTATTGTGCTGTTTTTTTCGCTGCTCTTTTTAATTGTCGAATCGGTGCGTGCTGACCAAAGACAAAAGAAAGTCGCTATGTATATTGGTGGCGACGCCATTAAACCACCTTCACGTGTGAATCGATTTTTTGTTCGATTTGGCAAGGAGCATCGCCATGAACTTGAACAGAAATTTATAGAAGCGGGTTACTACAACACTGAATGGGCGAAGTTCTATTTTCCCGCCAAGGTATTGGTGCTCGGCCTTATTTCAGGGCTCGTCTTGCTGGGAGATATGACATCGACCAACAAATTGCTGGTAGTGATTGTCTCTCTAATTGTGGTGATTGTGGTGCCAGATACCTTGCTGCAAATGCGCCGTAAAATGCTGATAAGTAAAACCTCGGCACAACTTCCTTACCTTTTGGACATGATGTCGGTATGTGTACAAACCGGTATGACTATAGAGGCGGCTTTAGCGTATTTGGGTAAAGAGCTTGCGGAGTTTGATTCTGACCTTTGTTACCAAATAAAACGCACCTCAGATTCTGCCAAGATACATGGCGTTGAGAAGGCTTTGAATGATCTCACAGAGCGTATTCCAACTCCCGCAATCCGAAGTTTTGTGCTGACAATCATTCAGAACTTGCAATACGGTACTTCCGTCGCACAGACACTCAGCGACTTAGCTGAGGATATGCGAAAAGTCCAAATCCTCACGGTTGAGGAGAAGGTTGGTAAGCTCTCTGCAAAGATGAGTGTGCCGTTGATCCTTTTCATCATGTTTCCGATCGTTATCTTGATTCTCGCACCGAGCATCATGCAAATGACATTGAGCATCTAGAGGGCAAACGAATGAATAGAAAACGTATTTTCTTCGTGATGTTAACGTTAAGTCTTTTAGCTGGGTGCCAATCTACACCTTCTGAACAAGACCAACTACGTGCTGATGTCACCAACATGGAGAAGGTGAAAAACTATGATGGGTTAATTCACCATTATAAAACCGAGCTAGAACAAGGTTCTCAAGATCCTGCGGTGAAAGAGAAACTGGCCTGGGCGTACTTTCATAAAGGTGACATCGAATCGGCAGATTTCTATGTTCAACACCTTCAACAAGAGAGTGTAGAAAATCCGAATTTGTATCAATTAGAAGGCCAAGTATTCGACGCAAAAAACGATATTGAGAGTGCAATTTCTTCCTATGTTGCTTCTATTAAGGCGGGAAATAAAACGGGTCAAATTCATGTATTACTCGGCGTGTCATACACAAAGTTGGGTGAGTATGGGAAGGCATATCATGAGCTGAATCTTGCTCGCTTGCGTGGCTATGATGACATTGTGGTGAAGAACAATATCGCGATGATTCAAATGGCCAATGGTGAGTATCAACAGGCAATTGAAACCTTAGCACCAGTACTAAAGGAAGACCCCGCTAATCAGATTGTAAAAGCGAACTTAGCGATAGCATTGATGAAAACTCAGCAGGTAGAGTCGGCTCAAAAACTACTCAAAGGTGAATTTTCTGCACGAGAAATACATGACATTGCAGCTGAACTAACTCAACCGGGAATCACTGATGGCGCGTCTTAATAGGCAGAAAGGAGTGACGGCTATCGAGTTTGTGTTTGGAGCGCTGGTTTTGTTCTTCGCTACCTTTGCGATCTTTGAATCGAGTTATCAAATCTACGTCGTCAACATGACTGAGTATTCCCTTAGAGAAACCATCAGGAATACCAAGATCTATGAAGGTAAAGGGGTTAACGAGCAGTACGAGAAGAAGTTTAAAGACTTGATTGAAGACGATGACAGTCTATGGAGCTTCTTAATTGATGCCTCAAGGTTTTCTATAGCAGGAAAGTACTTCAAAACTTACGATGATTTCGTGGCTAACAGAGGGCATTCAAACCAAGATTTGAACTTTAACTATGACCTTGCCGAGATCACTGTGACATACCGATACACTCCGATCATTAAATTGGCCGGTGCGGCTGATAGAGATATTTCACGCACTATGGTTTTAAACTTAGAGCATGAGGGGTGGAAAGATGATGAGCTCTAAACAACGTGCCTGTTCTTCGTTTCGTCAACAGGGCTCATTTACCGTTGAATTGCTGTTTATCTTAGTCGCGCTATGGGGTGTTTATCTTTTTGCTGCTGATTTGAGCTATCAACTGCTCACGCGAGCAAAGCTAGATAGATCAAGCTTTGCTCTGGTGAACGTTATCAAAGAGCGCACTCGTTATTTTGAAGCGGATGTGCTTGCGGGACAAAACCTATCTGTCACTAATCGCGAGTTGCAAGAAATGACGAAGGTAGCCAGCCGAATGCTCAATACGCCCGTAGACAATGTGGCAATCAAGATAGAGTCACTTACGAATAAAAGTAGTGTTGCTGAATTTACTAGCAGCAAGTTCAGAAGCTTAAATTGCGACACTGATTCGATTGTTGACCACGCTGAATTAGCACCGGTTGATAAAGGCGTTGTTTATCCCTTGTATCGGGTAAGCCTTTGCGAAGAAGAAAGTTCTTGGTTTAAGCCTTTCTTTAATGGTGGCACCAGTACCTCCGTTAAGATCGCTTCGTCTTCAATCATGCCTGGGAGGTAACGAAATGAAAATGCAGTGTTCAAGCCTCCGACGCCAAGAAGGAGTGGCAGCAGTATGGATGGGTCTATTACTTGTTCCTATCATGGGTGTGACTTTCTGGGCCGTGGAAGGGACACGTTATGTACAAGAAACCAGTCGACTCAGAGATTCCGCTGAGGCAGCGGCGATAGCGGTAACCATAGAAGATCAACCCGACCTAGCTCGTAATCTAGCGACTCAATATGTCGAGAACTACGTGAGGGATATTAAATCCACCAACCTTACTGCTCAAAGATTTCACCAAGCAGAAGATGAAGGGGCCGGCATTCTTGAATATATTCAGTATACGGTTAATGCAAAGACGACTCACGACTCTTGGTTCGCGAGTAGCTTTATTCCTTCGTTTGATGAGCAACAAGATCTCGCGGGTCGCTCATTAGCGCGAAAGTACCCGGTCTACCTTGGCGATAACAACATAGATATCGTTTTCGTTTCGGACTTTTCCGGCTCAATGAATGATCGGTGGGGCTCAAGTCGACACATAAAAATAGACGATTTGAAAACAGCTATCGATCAAATTTCTAGCAAGATCCTGTGTACTAGAACTAAACAAGACTATGTCGATGGCGAGTGGAAAGAGGTGTGTGACGAACCCGGTGAAGACACGACTGGAGACAAACTGCTTAACCGAGTTGGCTTTGTGCCTTTTAACGTGCGTACAAGAGAAATCGTCTCGGGTGGTAGAGCAAATGCAACCAGCCAGCTGAGTTACAAAGATAACTACAAGCCTAATGTGTCACCGTATTCGTACAATGATGTTAACTGGGATTACTGGCGTTACTATTCACAGAACCAGGTTCTTAATTGCGCCCGTTGGCAGTCATATTGTTCAAATCCCAAATCGGATAATCAAAAGTATGCCAAACGTATAAAGGATGTCATCAATGCAGATGGATACGCCGTTGCCGATGTTTATAACTATGTAGATTTACCGAAATCAGTGTCGACGATGTTCACGGACAAGTCGGGATTGCAGTCTGATTTCTATGGTGTTAGTGGAGCAAAGCTATTCAACGCGCATGGTTCCTCAAACTCTTCCCAGTTTAAAAACATTCGGTTGTCGAACAGGTTGGCTGATTTGAACCCTATCAACTCAATGTGGGCAGATGGGGGCACCGCGGCTTTTCAAGGCATATTGAGAGGGGCACAGATTCTCCATGACGGTGATCCAAACAGCTCTGATGATGAAGAACAGCAAGCGTATAACAAGAAAATTAAGATGTTGCTTATTTTGAGTGATGGGCAGGAAAGCCCTAATAACGGGATTCTAAAAGGGCTAGTCGACAGAGGTATGTGTAACAAAGCAAGAGAGGAAATACCGGGCTTATACATAGGAGTCATTGGTATCGATTTTCGTGCCTCTCAGCAAAGTGGTTTCCAAGACTGCGTTGTTGATCCGAATGAAGACATTATCGACGTATCTAACCTAGATGAATTGATTGCAAAAATAGAAGAACTCATCCGTAAAGGCTCGAAAACAAGCGGAATCACTAAGTTGTATTAGAGGAAATTATGAAAAAGTTAATGATAGGTTCCATTGTTCTATCGACATTGCAATTTAGCGTTATCGCTAATGCGGAACAAGGTGTCAGTGTTTATTGCGACACGGCATTCAGTGAATATCAATATAGCGTTAGGGTTGATGATGTGGTGGGTATTGCCCAGCACAGACAGGGCGTTTTACAGATCGAGCAGCGATCTGATAGTACTGAATTGAAGCAAGCCTTAGCCAGTCAGTCCAACATAGGTATGAATCAATCAGGATGTAAGACTTGGATTAGTAACCAAGACCGTCACGGGCTATTGGCTCGTCTTCACTTTGGGTTCGATCAACACAACTTAACACCAATGGCTAGCAAAGCCTTAACTCAATTAGCTAGCGAATTGCAGGCGAGTGGCAACTCGGTCACTGTTGATGGGCACACAGATAGCACTGGTGATAAAGGCTACAACCAAGCTTTGGGGTTACAAAGAGCACTCACTACTTCGAATGCTTTGGTTGCTGATGGTGTAGAGAAGAATCGCTTGGTTATTCGTTCTTTTGGTGAAAGTAAGCCTATCGCTTCTAATGAAACGAGTGAAGGTCGAGCAAAGAACAGACGAGCCGAGATCTGGACGTCGATGTATGATGCCACGGAATGAGTGAACTAAGAGCATATCTTAGCGTTCAATCAATATAAATAGTTAATGGAGTCAGTGGCTTTTGATGTGGCTAAGAAAAAGTCTTAGCCATCAATCTGTCGGAACCCCACTCAATATTATCTTGCTTAGAATTTTTGTTATAACGGATGCTAATGAATATTCAATTAAAATTAACTATCTGATACTAAAGAATAATTGATGCTATTTGACAGAGTCTCTTCTGAAGGGATGGAACAAAATATCGACGTAGATACTTGGATATCTATATTGGACAACATATGCGACATTATGGACGCATCGAATGCGGGGATCATCACGATCTCCGATTTTACTCGTTTAGGTTTTGAGAGCGTTTTATGTTCGTCAACCAAACTATGTGAGCAGCACAAAAGTAAGATCAGTTGTTTTTGTGAGTATGCATACAAAGAGAACCGCACGGTTTATTTGAGTGGATGTGCTTGTGGTGAGGCAACTGTCGAGAAGGAGCCTGACGACTATAAATCATTTTGTGGCGTCCCCATCAGCGGCACAGATGGAGAAGTGTTTGCCATCCTGTTTGTGTTTGACTTGAATCCAACCGAGTATACGGAAAGCCAAGTGAACCTGATTGAGAACATTTCAACCTTGCTACGCTCTGAAATCCTCTTGAAAGAAGAGAGCCGGATTTTATATAAAAACAGCCACTTCGATATCATGACGATGTTGCTAAATCGAAGAGGGTTCTTTCATGAGTTCAACAAAGCAAACATTGATGAGGGAGAGATCGTTTGTCTGTATTTTGACTTGGATAATTTAAAGTACATCAATGATACTTATGGGCACTTTAAAGGCGACGACTATATTTCTGGCTTTGCTTCGTGCATAAGAAACAACATCAAATACAACATGATACCGGCGAGAGTCGGTGGTGATGAGTTCATTGTTGTTATTCATTCAGAAGAGCCCGGATATGCTTGTGAATTAGTTCGTAAAATTCGTTCAGATTTTCATGATTTCATTGAAGGGTTTCGTGGCGATGATGATGTTTCATTAGGGTTTTCCTATGGGTGTGGAACTTCTGATTTTCAAAGTTTGAACATCATAAATTTGATCAAGTCGTCAGACGAAAACATGTATCGTAACAAGAAAAATAAGTTGTAGGTTATACCGCTTTTATATGCCGGTAACAGGTACGAAAAAGCCCACTAGTGAGGGCTTTTTGCTTATTTGACTTGTCTAAGCTCGAATGATCATTTGGTCGCGTTCTGGACCAACCGATACCATTACAATTGGCACGCCCATCAGTTCTTCAATACGAGTAACATAATCCTGTGCAGCTTGAGGGAGGCTTTCAAAAGTGCGACAACCTGTGATGTCTTCATCCCAACCCGCCATGTCTTCATAAACTGGTTTCAGCTCAGCCGTTTGTGGCCAAATTGGGTTTTCGCTGTGCTCACCTGCGTATGCAGTACAGATCTTCAACTCAGCCAAGCCAGACAGGCAATCAATCTTAGTTAGAGCGATTTCTGTCGCTGCTTGCAGTTCAACACCGTTGCGCGTTGCTACAGCATCAAAGTAACCCATATCACGTGGGCGACCTGTAGTAGCACCGTATTCGTTAGAGCTCTCACGGAAGCTATCTTGTTCTTCCATTGCTGTAACCAGAGTACCTGTACCAACTGATGAGCTGAATGCCTTAGCCACTGCAATAACGCGCTCAGGGCGAAGGGCAGGTAAGCCACTACCAATACCCGCGTAAGCTGCAGTCACATTTGATGATGTTGTCCAAGGGTATTCACCGTAAATCAAGTCGCGACCTGCACCGAGTTGAGCTTCAAACAGTAGGTTTTCGTCTTGTACTTGAAGTGCCTTAAGAGGCTCAGTCACGTTACAAATGAACGGGCGCCAAGCTTTCGTCACTTCAAGTAGCCATTCAGTCATTTCTGAAGCGGTCTGAGTAAAGTCACATCTAGGGTAAAGGGCTTTTAGTTGAGGCATTTTCCAATCAAGCATGAATTGAATGCGCTGCTCTAGAACCTCTGGTTGATTAAGCCAACCCACAAGGATGCCTTTTTTCATCACGCGATCGCCGTATGCCGGCGCAATACCTTGTCGAGTCGAGCCGTAAGCAGCATCGCCTAAACGTTCTTCTTCAAGCGTATCTTCAAGAGCGTGTATAGGTAGACACAGTGTTGCACGATCAGAAATAGCAAGTTTAACGTCAACATTTGCTGCTTGAACTTCTGCGATCTCTTCGCTTAATGCAGCTGGGCTAATCACCATGCCAGGGCCAAGTACAGCCGTACAGTCAGGGTTAAAAATGCCACTTGGAAGTTGGTGCAGTTTGAATGTACCGAAGTCGTTAACTACGGTATGGCCTGCATTGTTTCCGCCTTGGAAACGAATGCTTGCAGATGCTTCTGCTGCTAAAAAGTCGACGATGCGGCCTTTGCCTTCATCACCCCAGTTTGCACCCACAACAACGATAGATGGCATAAGTTTATCTCCTGACTGATTGAGAAATCATGTTAGTGCTGAATTTTAGATAAGAGAAATTAATTATCTTTATTATCTTGATAAGGATTCCATATAACTCTAAAGTCCTAACCATAAGCGAGATTCCCTATCACGTTCTTCCCTCACTGTAGTGAATGACGAAGTGGGGTATAACTACTAGATGGAAGTAACACATGAGAGAACATGATGCTTGATATCAATTTGTTGAACACGTTTGTGACATTAGCTGAACACAAACATTTCGGTAAGTCGGCCAGTGCTCTGCACATGACACAGCCAAATGTGAGCTTGCATCTAAAGCAACTTGAACAGCTAACACGCATCAAACTAATAGAAAGAAGCCCATTTCAGCTAACTCAAGCGGGCGAAAGGCTATTAGAAACGAGCAAAAAAACCTTGCTAGAGTTACAGGTATGTCAGGCTGATCTTAATGCGATTAATGACCTAAAAATCGGTACGCTAACCATTGCGGTTAGTGACATTATCTCAAGATTTTTATTGATTCGCCCTTTCCAGAAATTTAAAGCGCAGTACCCGGGCATCGATCTCACCTTGCTTAACACCACCTCATCTCAAGCATCCAGTTTGGTAAAGAATGCCAAGGCAGATCTTGGTTTTGTTATTGCGAAAGAGCAGCACAATGAGTCTCTATATTTTACTGAGCTACAAGAACTATCATGGTGTGCTTTAGGAGATGGTTTAGAGCCTCAAGGCACTGATAATTGGAAGGATAATGGTCATAAGAATGATGAAGCCGAGCCTGAACTGACCTTGATCCTACTAGGTCACGATACAAGAACTCGAGACTTTATCGACGAAGGACTTCCTAGCCTTAATCTTCCTAATTACAGAGTGATGGAGGTTGGCAGTGTTGATGCACAAATTGACTGGGCTGAAGCGGGATTTGGCGTTGCCATCATTCCCGAGTTCGCTATATTAACCAAGTCACACTTAAAATCGAAAGTCACGCCACTACTTAACTTCTCTAGCACCAGTCTTGGTTACATTGTCAGGCAGAACCAGGTGTTATCGAAAGCCACAAAGCAACTATTGGGTTGGGTGAATGATGAGATTACATTACTTCAAAAAAGCGTTGACTAGCGTCTGTAGAAAACTCCCATAACCAGCAATAACCGAATCTGAGCCCACTGTATGTGGGCTTTTTGTCGCTGCAATATACGTCACAGGAAATACCACATTGACAATGTTTGATAATCAAACTAAGTTTAGCAATATTGATTTGATTGTCAAACTACTTGTTCGTCAAATTAGTTTGGATAATCAGTTATATCAACTTTGAGCATAAGACTAAGGATACCATTTTGAGCTTTACAACCTATCACCAACACAACTTCTCTTCACATAACAGCCAAGGTGAAAAGCGCACTTTTTATGTTCTGCTACTGACTGTAACGACGATGTTTATCGAAATAATCGCAGGCACTGTTTATGGCTCGATGGCATTGCTTGCAGATGGTTGGCACATGGGGACGCACGCAGCAGCGTTTGGCATTACTTTGTTTGCATATCGCTATGCAAGGAAACATGCCGATAGTGCTCGTTTCTCTTTTGGTACAGGTAAAGTGAGTGTGTTAGGGGGCTACACCAGTGCTATTGCTTTGGGTATTGTGGCTCTGTTGATGCTGGTGGAATCGGTACATCGTTTGTTTAACCCCCAAGCCATTCAATTTAATGAAGCGATTATCGTCGCTTGTATTGGTCTTACAGTGAATGTTGTCAGCATGTTTTTGTTGGGAGATCATCATCACGACCATGATCATGGACACGCTCACGGGCATTCGCATGGTCACTCCCATAGCCATGAAGATACGCATCATCATAGTCACACTGGGCAACATCATGATCACAATTTGCGCGCAGCGTATATGCATGTTCTAGCGGATACGTTTACGTCGTTACTAGCGATTGTCGCGCTGCTGTTTGGTAAGTTTTATGGTTGGAACTGGTTAGATGCAGTGATGGGGATGGTCGGCGCGCTAGTCATCGCCAAGTGGACTATGAATCTCATGAAGCAGACGAGCCCAATCTTACTCGATGAAAATATTCACCAGGAATACCGTGATTCGGTGATCGAAATGTTATCGCCTCATGCAGCAGTGACAGATTTTCACATGTGGAAGGTGAGTGGGCATCATTATTCAGCAGCGATTACTCTTGAATCAATCAGTGATAAATCTATTTCTGAATATAAACAAATGCTCGCCAAGTTTGATAAGATAAATCATCTTACTCTTGAAGTGCACTCAAACGGCCATGCAAAATATAGAACAGCTTAACCAAATATTGACTGAGTTCTACGACAAAATGTCTTCGTGGGAACAATCCGTTGTTAAAGAAACGGGTTACTCACTCGCACAGGTCCATACGATTGAAGTGTTGGGCATGCATGGCGCATTGCGAATGAAAGAGCTTGCCGAAAAGCTTGGTATCACAACAGGCACACTTACTGTTCAAATTGAGAAGTTAGTTAAAGCAGAGTTGATTGAACGCCATCAACACCCAACCGATCGCCGAGCAATTGTGGTTGCTTTGACTGATGAAGGGCAAAAGATCCATGTTCACCATAACCAGCTTCACCTAAATCTCGTCAATGAGCTAACCCAAGGCATAGAAGAACAAGATAAAGCGGTGCTATTGAAGTGCTTAACTAAAATGGTGAAAGCTTTTTAACACGTTGCAGGTTATCAGCTCCTATCCAAGGGTAGGACAATTTGTGTGTCACGAGATGAATCTACAAAGCCGACAGTTGATGTCGGCTTTTTGTTATTTAGTGAGCGGTTACGACGCTCATTGATTAGTGATTTATTTATTTAAATGAAGCACTTATCACTTGGAACTCATCTAAACAAAAGGGCCGATTAGAAAACCTACAGACCCCTTTATTTTAAAGGTGTCTGGGTTGTTTTTAACGTTTGTATCAAACATGAGCAACCTTTGTATCCCAATTCTATCATCTTGCTAATGTGCATTGCCCCAATTTGTGCTATTGATAATTCTAACCTTAGTGGGTTCCCCCCATTGGCAGATTATATGAATGCGAAATGGTGAGATTTAGAGGAGCCATTCTCCTTGTAATGTACGCATTATTGGTAAATACGATAAAAATCACGGAATAGCATGGGCTATATAACGTAGTTAATTGCCCAGCCTTAGATACCTAACTTTAGTAAAGACGAGTCACATCTATGAATATAAAGAAAAAACTCTATTCATTGGGAATATTTTCCATTTTCGGCATGAGTTCATTGCTATTTACCACCTCGCAATTCGCAGATACGACTGCTCAAATGAGCGAAGCGAAACAAATCACTAAAGAACTAGAGGTGCGCCTGCTCAATCTCCGCCGTAATGAGAAAGACTTCTTGTTGCGAAATGATATGAAGTACCTTGATAAGTTCGACATAAACTACAACAAGTTTTTGGCTTCCGAATCCCAACTCAATGTGGTTCTGAACGATTTAGGTTTAGTAAACAGCACACACTTACGTGAAGACATTGAAACTTACCACACGAGTTTTGTAGAGCTGGTCAAGGCGACGGAAGTCTATGGACTGGCAAGGGACAAAGGTTTATTAGGGCAGTTTCATGAAGTACTAGATAGCATGAGTGCTAACGCAAGCCCAGAGCAAAAAGTTGAGCTTTATCTTTTTAATGACCTGATTGAAAAGGGTACCTTTGATCCGAGCATGCTTTCATCAAGTACTAGCGCTTTGCTTCAAACAGCAAAGCTGGTGGTCGAACAAAAGCAACTCATTGGTTTGAAGCATAATGAAGGCTTAATGGGCAAAGCGCGTTCAGGTTCTCACGTGATAGAGACGCAGTTTAAAGAGTTCTCTGCAGTGCTTGACCAAGAAACTCAAAAGGAGATGAATAAACTATCGCTGATTAACAACATCCTTTGCGTTACATTGCTTGTATCGATCATTTTGTTCAGCTGGTTAATTGTTCGCTCTATCATTGGCAAAATTGAATCACTGCTTTCGGTGATCCGCAATATTGTCGATTCCAACGATGTGTCGATTCGTTCACACCTTGATGGTAAAGACGAGTTAAGCACGCTAGGTCAATACTTCAATCAGTTGCTTGATCAGCTTGAAGGCTTGATTTCTGCCTCTCAATCTAAGTCTCTACAACTGACTCAAAGTACGTCTAACATGCACGACGAGCTTGAGTCGGTAATAAAACAGTTTGAAGTTCAAGCTAACCACACATCAACCATGACTACATCTGTTCAAGAGATGGTATTAACGATTGGTGAAATTTCAGAAAGCACCTCTGTTGCTGCAGAAGGCGTTCAACAAGCGAAAGTGAATGCAGACAAGGGGCGTGAAGTAGTGGTCGATACTATCAATAACATTACTCAGTTGTCTGAACGTCTATCAAGCAGCCAAGATTCAATCAGCTCACTGAACCATCATGTAGATCAAATCGGTGATGCAGTCAACATCATCCAAGGCATTGCTGAACAAACCAATCTACTAGCATTGAACGCTGCAATTGAAGCTGCACGTGCCGGTGAGCAAGGGCGTGGCTTTGCCGTTGTAGCAGATGAAGTACGCGCACTAGCAAGCAGAACACACCAGTCGACGACAGAAATAACCTCTGTGGTAAGTGCAATTCAAAGCCAGATGCAGGCATCGATGACTGAAATTGGTGAGTGTAACCAGCAAGGTCAGTTAACGCTCAAAGATTCGGAAGAGCTGGATGCTAGCCTGCAGCTTATCTTAAGCGACATGCAGAGCATTCAAGGTAACTCTGAACGCATTGCGTCTGCAATAGAAGAGCAGGGTGCTGTGATGGCACAAGTGAGTGACTCCATCACGGAACTCAATGCCATCTCACACGATAACAATGCCTCAGCACAGCACTGTTTAGTCGAAGTAGACAAAGTGGCTGAACAAGCTCATGAGATGGATAACGCAGTCGCACAGTTCAAAACGTCCTAATCAAGTACCAAAATAACTTAAACCAAAGGCGCAGACTATCTGCGCCTTTTTGTTTTTGAAAGGTATGGACAAATACGAAGGTAGAGGATTAAGAATAAGGCATTCCAAATCGGACTTAAGTATCTATGAAATAGGGTTAAAATAATCATCGTCTATTAAGCTTAGTTATACCTTCACGACACAATCTGGACACATTACTTTATCGTGAATGGCTGAATCTCACATGAAGAGGAACAAAATGCATTACGACGTATTCAACGGAGATGCAGATGGCATCATCGCATTGCTTCAACTACGCTTACATGAGCCTAAACAGAGCACTTTAATTACGGGGGTGAAACGCGATATCAAGCTGGTCTCGCAGGTTGTTACCCAGCTAGCGGAACAGAATCCCCAAAGTGATGTTACATCGGTGACTGTTTTAGACGTGTCGATGGAGAAAAATCTACCCGCATTACAATCACTGCTTGCTGATGAGATTAATGTCTTTTACTGCGATCACCATCTTATAGGGGACATCCCCAAGTCTGAGTACCTTGAGACTCTCATTAATACAGCGCCGGAATGTTGCACTAGTCTTTTGATCAACCAAAAACTCAAGGGAGAATATGTGGCGTGGGCAATAGCAGCAGCGTTTGGTGATAATTTAAAAGCGGTGGCTGCTCGGTTAGCGCTAACAAATGGTTTTGATCAATATCAAACTAAATTTTTGGAAGAGCTAGGCACCCTAGTCAATTATAACGGCTATGGCGCGTCACTGAGTGATCTGCACTTTTCACCGACTGAGCTTTACCGGGCGCTGTATCAATATTCTAACCCATTCGATCTCTTGGGTGATAAAGAATCCGTGTTTTATCAACTTCGCGCCGCTTACAAAACTGACAAACAACAATTATCAGACCTTACTCCGATCTATGAGAGTGAAGTCGCGCGCGTGTTCGAATTGCCTGCAGAGACTTGGGCAAGACGAATCAGTGGTGTGTTTAGCAATGAAATAGTGAATCAAGACCCAGCTCGAGCACAAGCGGTGTTAACGAGAAATGCAGATGGTCAGTCTTACACTGTGAGTTTACGAGCGCCTTTATCAAACAGAGTTGGCGCAGATGAAATTTGTTCGAGTTTTGATACTGGGGGCGGAAGGAAAGCCGCTGCCGGAATAAATTCGCTTAAAGAAGTAGACAAGCTGAGTCTGATTGAACGAGTAGAGAGCTATTATTCAGACCATTCGAAATAATTACGATGTTATATTTTTGTTTATTTATCAGTATGGAAATTTATATGTAGGATTTAATTGGCTTTGTATCTCCAATTAAGCTATTTTCAGGTTTTGGTGATATCACTCGCAAAATAAAAAACCTTAAATATCATAATCTTTAGAGCTTTTATTCAGTTCAATTAAAGATATTTCATCCGTATATAATTCTTAATTTTACTCGTGAATTAACGGTGCTTAATATATT
>NZ_LWEH01000143.1 GCF_001635455.1 Vibrio sp. HI00D65 | reverse complement strand
GTTAGGTATTACTAGATTACCAACAAGACTGTCTAGTTCAAACACTACCTCGTGGTTAGGTAATAATGCTCCGGCGGCATTACTATACGCAAGTCTTGCAGAGGCTTTTAAGTTTTTAAAAGGACCTCCAGATATGCTACAAACATATGAACAATCATATCAACGGGCTCTTCAAGAGTTGGTTATAGAGCAACAAGGAAGACACCGAAGAGATGAATACATGCAGGGGGCGTTAAGAACTCCTCTGCAATCAAGAAACCCATAGGAGGATAAAACATGGCTATAACTCAAGCTGTATGTACAAGCTTCAAACAAGAACTATTACAAGGTACGCACGACTTTACAGCGACAACCGGTGATACTTTTAAGATTGCGTTGTACACAAGTTCTGCTTCTCTGGATGCAACGACAACCGCTTTTAGCACAACTAACGAAGTTTCTAACTCTGGAACTTATACTTCNGGTGGGGGAACTTTAACTAGCGTAACTCCAACAACTTCTGGAACTACAGCTATTTGTGATTTCGCTGATGTATCTTTCACATCTGCTACTATCACAGCTAGAGGTGCTTTAATTTACAATAGCTCTGACTCTAANAAAGCAGTTGCTGTTTTAGATTTTGGTGGTGACAAGACATCTACGAGTGGAACGTTTACTATACAGTTTCCTACAGCAGATGCTAGTAACGCGATACTAAGATTAGCATAGGAGATATAGATGGCATTAGTCATTAATGACCGTGTAAAAGAAACCACGACTACCACAGGTACGGGTGCTGTTTCTTTAGGTGGCGCTGTAACTGGTTTTGAAACCTTTGCGGCTGGTAT
>NZ_LWEH01000142.1 GCF_001635455.1 Vibrio sp. HI00D65 | reverse complement strand
TGGATAAATCTGTGAATTGCGTGAATAAAGTGCCTTTGGAAAAATAGATCCACAACATGTAGTGATGATCCTGATCTAACTGTGGGTTAACTAAAACATATCCCCACTCAAAAAACACGCTCAAAGCCTTACTACACCCTGCTTTTAGACAACTGACGAATAAATTTATCACAGAGTTATCCACAAAATCATTTTGCAAACTACGATCGCAAAAGTTGAGAATTCGATCCAAAACAAGAAGGCCGAGATCTCTCGATCTCGGCCTTTTCAAAACTCAGTTATTTGCTAGCTACTATTTAGAAACTAAGTGCTGTTAGAAATCGCCAACGGCTTGTTTCAATTTCTTCATCGCATTTTTTTCTAACTGGCGAACACGTTCTGCAGAGATACTGTAGGTATCCGCTAAGTCTTGTAGTGTTGCTTTATTGTCGTCTAACCAACGTGAGCGAACAATGTGTTGGCTACGCTCATCTAGGCTTGCTAGTGCTAGGCCTAAACGATTATTGGTGTAAGACTCCCAGTTAGATGCTTCAACCGTTTCAGCAACGTCTGACGCTTTATCTTCTAGGTAGTAAACCGGAGCTGTGTAAGCAGAGCCGCCGTCATCGTCATCCATTGGTGCTTCAAACGTTGCGTCTTGCGCTGCCAAGCGAGATTCCATCTCACGAACTTCAGAAGGCTCAACACCAAGTTCACGAGCTACTGTCTCAACTTCACCGTTGTTAAACCAACCTAAACGCTTTTTAGATTTACGAAGGTTAAAGAACAGTTTGCGCTGTGCCTTAGTTGTCGCAATCTTAACGATACGCCAGTTACGCAGTACGTACTCATGAATCTCAGCTTTGATCCAGTGAACTGCGAAAGAAACCAATCGAACGCCAACCTCTGGGTTGAAGCGCTTCACGGCTTTCATTAGACCGATGTTACCTTCTTGAACGAGATCAGCCATAGGCAGACCGTAGCCAGAGTAACCTCTTGCAACGTGCACCACGAATCGTAGGTGTGAAAGGATCAAGCCTTTCGCAGCGTCGATCTCACCTTTGTAATGTAATCGCTCTGCAAGTCCACGTTCCTCTTCAGGCGTCAGCATTGGGTAGCTGTTCGCTGAGCGGATATAGCTGTCTAAACTATCTTGTGTGACTAAAGCCATTTGATACGCTTGGTTTGCCATTCGGTTCCTCAT
>NZ_LWEH01000141.1 GCF_001635455.1 Vibrio sp. HI00D65 | reverse complement strand
TTAAGCGCGACTTTTTGAGTGTTGATAGCGACGTGTTGTTCATTAGCAAGATAAGACAGATAGGCTGTTACCTCAGTCGTTCCCATATCTTGAGGATGCTTTAGCTTATTAAAGCGAATGAAGTATTTTATCCAGTATATATAGGCCTTTTCTGTTTTGAGACTATAGCCTCGCATTCGCATGTGTCTACGGATTTCTTCAATGAATTTGCTTGCCATTTCCCACCTCCCAAAACTGTTTTTTTTATACAGTTTATTGGTGTTAGAAGGAGTTTGAGTATGAAAA
>NZ_LWEH01000140.1 GCF_001635455.1 Vibrio sp. HI00D65 | reverse complement strand
CGTTAACACAGTGTTATTAATTCAATATTAACAAGAGAGTATTGATAGGAGAGATTGTTTTGTATTTAAACTATCAATAATTAAGATGTGTGTGGGGAATAAGAAGCTATGTTATGATATTTCTTTTTATACTCAATTTCATTTCCTTAGTTCCGACAAGAAGGACAAACAAATGTACAATTGTTTGTCCTTTGTTCAATAAGCGAGTTAAAAAGTCTTTAAGGCACATAGAGGCGGTCTAAAGAGGTATGTGCCCTATCTCTTTCCCAGCATCACTAATCCCTCAGTAAATACCTTAGTTCCTCTATAATGACTTTACCAACACCTTTATCATTAAGGACAGCGCACATACCGACTCTGTCTTCTTTCATTATCAAATCACAGACAAACTCACCATTAAATCGGTTTGGGTCGTCAAGGTTTAGCTTCAAATCAATCGTTTGGGTTTTAACCTCTCGGTTTTCTAATTTTTTCTCATAACCAATAATATGAAGCTCAACAGCTTCTTTTGGAAATATGGCTTCATAGCTTTGTTCCCAATCAATAACGGCATCATACCATTTCAGTTTGCCCATTATGTTTAGTTGGTTACAAGGTTGGCCTGAAAGAAGCAGGCACTGAGGTGATTCTGGTTCGTGACAACGATTCCAGTTGTAGGTGCTAGCACAGTTCATTTGCATTTCTTGATACTCTTGCCGAGTAAGAGCACACACAGATTTCGCATCGCGGTACTGGCACAGGTCTGGGTGCTTAAATACCATAAATTGATGCCATTTTTTCATTGTATTTCTCGCTGGACGATAGTCTTTAAAGGTTTGCCAGTACTCCATTTGTTCAGGCACTTGGTAGGCGGCGGTTTGATAACTGAGGATACTGTCTTGTCTGTCAGAACTATTTTCAAAGGTTCTTAATTTTTCGGCGAAGTTAAATAAATTGGTGTCAGAAAGCGTAATAGGCTCACCTGCCGCGTAGGCCTTTATCACAATGTCATAATCTTGTTGATACTGTCGATATTTTTCTTTGGTCTCATGATCTAGACCACCTGAAACGAGCGACATGTAATTCGCGGATATCTGTGCTGCCGTTTTTGCCGCGTCCTCACTTCGTTGTGTTTTTGATTTAACTTGCAACAACAATGAGATCTCACGACCGTATTGCACACCATCAATGAATTCATCACCACAGAGTGCTCTAAAATTACTTTTACTGATTTCAGTATTGGTATCCAGTAATGCTTTTGCCCTTGGGTCAAGAGTTGGCCAGGCGTCACGGATGAGTCTTTTTGTTCTCTCTTGAATAACAAAGGCTACCGTATTGTTCTGTTCTAGGTTTTGAAAGCTATTAGATACATCGCGTCTAAAGCGGGCAGAAGCAGAAATGCCACCGTAGCGCCCATCGATATTTGTGGAAAGTGCTGAAGAGAAAAATTCATCGACCTCAGATTTGCTAGTAACAATTCGGCCTTCAATGTATCGGCTGAAGTTATTTATCGTTTGATATTTATGGTTAAGAATACAGCGATTTCTTATCGGTTGCTCTGAAATAAGGTTAAAGCCATAACCGAGTATATTTGTTTGAGCAGTCGCGTAGCTTTCTTTATTGTTAGCGCGAACAGAACGAGGTAAGCGGATTTTTGTATCCAAATGCAATAGATCGATTTCATTTGGTGTTAATCGAACTTCTAGCGCTTTCTCCCATAGGTTTACTTTATCTTCAGAATTTGGCTGCGCGATAGCCTGTGTAGTTATTAAAAAAGCAAACAGAAAAGTGCACTTCACTAAATCAAACATTTTGATACCTTTATCAGAATTACAATTAATATTTAATGAGATCAGGTTTATTTTTTCATTATGAAGTTGTATAAATTGTGAAGTGATAGAAAATATTTTAAGTATTCATGACATTTAAGGTTATTCTACTTGTTTTCTGACTTTTCATATTATAATTTCATGAATTATGGTTTTTTAAGGCGTGTGAGTTTTTATTTACACTATTATGATTAATTGAAGCAAGTTGCTGGTAAACTGAGTCTCGGTCCCAAATTAAATACTCCTGTAGGCTCTGTGAAGGGAGGGCTATATACTGACACAACAGGGATTGTTGGAATGGAAGCCGCAGGTAGTGTTAGTAATACAACCATTAAGGGTAATGTTGAGGCAAGCATGAAGAGTGTCATAGACAATATTAGTGATATTGATGCTAATATTAACAATGCTATTAGAAATAAATTTTATTATAAATAAATATCAAGTTCAACATGTGATGTAATAAAGGATAGTGAATGAAATTAATGGCAGTTTTTTTTCTTTTTTTTATATACTCAACGAGTTCTTTTTCAAAGGAGCTTTTTGCTATGGAGAATGAGACAGAGGTGAGATTATGCAATAATTATAAAGATATACATCACTGTTTTACGGGAAATATTGAATCTAAAAGTGATAAAGATCGACTAGGTGCCATTGTTGTTTATTTAAATAATTATGAAAAGCTTCATAAGCTTTATGATTACAATGAAATTCTATTGAATCTAAGTGAAATGACATATAAAAGGAATTTTAATGCTTTGATCCTAGAAGCTTCTATATATTATCAAGGATTTCATGTTGATAGGGATGTTAATAAATCGGTGGCTTTACTTAAAAAGGTTCCAGAAGGGAAGTATAGTGCAGCTACGTATGGTCTTCTAGGTAAGATTTATTTGTATATATTAAACTCAAATGATAAAAATAGTAAAAAAAATGAACTATATATCCTTGCAAAGCAGAGTTTTTACAACTCTCACTTAATGGGGGAGGAATCATCAACAAGAGCTTTAGCTTTTATTATGCTTAAATATGGCGCAAAGGACGATTTTATTGAAGCTGGAAAGCTGCTCGAATACCTAGCTAGTAAAGGTAATAAAGAGGATATGGACAGCTATGAAAAGTATCAAGGTTACTCAACAAAAATTCTGGATGATGTTGATTGATATTTTAATGATATAAAAATAAGAATGTGAGAATACCTTATCTTCGCTCTGTAAATAGTTGGGTGGCTTAATTTTGGTATTAGTTGTGATGTTTTCAGTTACAGGATATAAGCCAACCATTAAGGTTGAAACTACTGGAGCACTACATACTGTTATACTGCTGGGCTTTTTGCAAAAATTAAAATATTTCTGATGTGCCTATCTGAGCACCTCATTTCAAGCATAAATACCAAAAATATAGAAGAATTCGTTAACGAAGGCGGACCTCTCCTGTACCCTCGATTTCGGCTCATCACGACATAGCCAACAATCAAACTGACCCTTATTCAACATCCGTATTCCTACAAAATCTTGAATCGCTGACCAAGCCTGCTTTTGCATTTTGAAGCCGCCAGTGGCTTCTATGAGGTTTTTAGTAGAGGAATGGTTAGACTCAATACCATTGTTCAGATATTTCACTTGCCGGTGTTCTAAATCTTACCATAAACGGCCTTTACGCTTGAGACTGGCAATAACGTTCCATAAGCCGATTGGTTATTGGGTTAATCGGGGAAGCAAAATCCAGAATTTTGCCGATAGCTCGCGAGAGGTCACGGAATTGGAATTCTGATTTTCCCATAAAGCTTGCTTAAGGATGAATCATAGCGAAAGCTGGGCGGGGAGCGAGGTTTTTGCAACAAACCCATTGGATTAAACTTGGTTTATTATTATTCAATGGGTAAATGGGTTTACGCGCCTTTATAAGAATGTAATATGCCAGATCATATGCAATCACTTTGCATTAATCCTTTGTTCTTTAGGTAAGCATAGTGAATGCGGCCCTGTCTCTCTTATCGAATAAAGCTCTTCCACCCAACAGAGCTGTATCATGAAAATCAAATTCATCTTTTTTGCACTCGCCTGCTTCAACGCACATGCGTCCATTTCTATTCATACTCCCCCTGATGGAAGGCGAGTCATCGCGATGTCATCTGAAGAGGGTCACCTATATCAAGTGGATCGGCATATTTATGTGCAGACTACCGACAACTCATTTATTCAAACCGTCCAAGCCCACCTAAACGCCCTTAACAGTACCCCTTCTGGACGAGAAATTATCCGTCAGATTAATGATTATGCGCCGATAGCACGACCAGGAGAGCAACCTGCTTATGCGATAGACGCGCCTAGTGAAGTTGCTAAGCAGATTCATTTGGTGTTTCGGTTATCTTTGTCTGGCTGGTCAAGGACTCGTCCACTTTTGTTCGATCCTGGCTTTCTCGCGAATGCTTCTAATGGTTTGGGAGTGCCGGCTGTGATTTATCTGGCTCCAAGAAGCTCCTATTACATACCCGATAGTTTTGACATCGCAGATACCGTTGTTGATACCGGTCACCAAATGCTGCATGGTCGGGACTACTTGACGGGATCATTCATTGAGGCAGCAACGACTCTTATTCGCTCTTTGGAGGGACAGGAGAGAAGGGTTGAACTGAGTGGTTCCGAGATATCAGCGGCTGGTCTTGCCTATAGCGATCCGCTAAATCCGATCGAAAAGCACATTATTACCCAAGAGCGATTAAGCCGTGTGAATCAACGTATGGCTTATCGACAGCAGTGGGTAGAGGCGTCTCGCCTTTCTCATTCGAGTATCGATAGTCAACAGTTTGTCGATACGATGGAGTCTCTCAATGCAATGAATCGCGAATTGGCGGTGAGTGAGTTTCACTTGGCAATAGAGCGTGGAGCCCCAGTAAGAGACATGGTTTGGCCTAAAGAGATGTTTGACTATCAGATGGTTGCGCTTGATGCGGATGTTCCAACATTAGGTAGCGAATTAAAGAGCACAGTCTCTAGTCAAGGAAACAACTATAAGATGTTTAAGAGGGTTAGACGTTTTATGACCTCGGGGGCAAAACCTGCGCTGGTTTTAAACCATGATTACCTGACTCATGCGGATCTAAAAAGCATCTCTATGCTCGATGCAGAGGTGTTTCGCATGGCTGCAAAATACCAATACCCCATTTATGTGACAGTCCCTGAAAATCTCTCACCGTTGGAGAGTGACAACCTGCAAGTGGCTATCTCGGCAAGACAGAACTTACTTGAGGCTTACGCGAGCTTTGAAGTACAGCCCATCAACACGTTGACCTTCTCATCAGAGGGCATCATCGCCCAGGATTTGGTACAGCTTAGTAATCGCAGTCATGTCGTTTTATTTGGGATGGGGCAATCGGAGCACTTATTTCCTATCGCTCAATCATTGAAAGCATCGTTTAACCCCAAACTTATGATCAGTCGAGCCTCTAATGAGCTAACGCTTAACCCTAAGTTGAGCTTTGAGCGCGCACAAGAATGGCAATCCTTGATGAAACGCTATGGCCAAACAGAATTTATGTCTTCACAGTTAAGCTCTGCTTCCAGTATTTGTCTTCCGGAGGCAATGTAATGATGATTTTGATTAGGCTGTTTATTGTATGGCTAATGATGAGTGGTGTTGCCCATGCGACGATATGTAATCTCGCTGACACAAAGGTCAAAAGTGAATTTGAGTGGATGGAAAGTCTCGAGAGTGAGTTTTCTGACGATATCGCTAGCTTTAGTGATGAGGCGATGGCGTTAGAGGCCATCCCTGGTATAGATTTTAGTAACGCAGCGATTGGCGGAACTTCCTCTTCATGGATGTCAAACACGGATCAGATACTGTCGATTGGTATTGATGCTCAAGATATGATGGAGATAGAAGAAGCAGAGGCTGTTAGTCGTCTTGGAATGACCAATATTAAAACCAAAGTCGTAAAGCAGGTATTTAAAGAATCTTTCAAAACAGCCATGTTTATCGCTGATATTGGTATTCTTGGGCCTTGGTGGGAGAGTGTAACCCGCTCTGTGTATGATGATCATCAAACCGACCTCGATCGAGCGCAGAATTTTTTTAGTATCGTGCCAGCCATTAATGAAGCCGTAAGCTGGGTAGATTATCAATCTCACCGAGCGACTACTGATACAATAATTCGGCAAATGAACCAACAAGATTACTATCGTTATTCGGTATCAACACCCGATAAAGCCTCGTTGAGTAATAGTCAGAATACGTTAAAGCATGACTTTGAAACGTTGCGCTCTCATGCAACAGAAAACCTTAAACGTATTATCGATAATAATATTCTTCATTTCGATGCACTTTATATCGAGCAAGTTTTGGAGAAGCAGAATAAGCTCGATGTGATTCTTTCGCATATGGACTATGAGTTTTTCGCTACCCAGCTCACACGTTTGAACGGCATTAGACCAGCACAGCTCTCTGTGATCGGACAATCTCTATGCGGTATTGAACGGCAGAATGCTCATGCCTATTTTGCAACAGGGGAAGGGGATAAAGCCACGATCAATCAGTCCTTATATCAGTGTCTAGCAAGCAATTTGCCCGGCCATCTTGGTACTCTGGTAACGTTTAATAATGATTCGATGACCAATGGTTTGAGAAGCTTACTTCTGCGCAGTGAGCGTGCAGCTGGACAAGAAATTTCTAATCTTATTCTTGATTGGCGAACCATTTATATAAACAAGAGTATTGAAACATCGACGACAAATGCGCGTTTTATGCGAGCGCAGCAGAGCTATAAGGACTATTCGGATGCCTTGTATGAAAAAGCTCGGTTAGTGGCATTGGAGCGATTTGCTTCGGTTGTTTATCAGCACCCATATCCGTTGACCGAAGAAGAGATAGAAAGTGGCTCATTTCGTGTTGACGCGGGTTATATTTGCGGTGGAACTTACTGCCAAGATTACCCTGGGAAGTTAATTCAATTTGATGAGCGCCGCGACCCTG
Source organism: Vibrio sp. HI00D65 (assembly GCF_001635455.1). Lineage (GTDB taxonomy): Bacteria > Pseudomonadota > Gammaproteobacteria > Enterobacterales > Vibrionaceae > Vibrio. Next base: position 158,657 of record NZ_LWEH01000140.1, on the reverse strand, counting down.
TTTTACGTTATATGCAAGACGCTCCCTTATTTGATCTTGATATTCAGCAATATGTCCAACGAAGAATTCAACATGGCTGGACTGAGCAGGAGTTGAAGTATCCACTTGAGCAACTGTGGCATCAATGGCAAGCACGTCTAACAGAGCAAAGACACTACTTCTATAGAGGTAACCCCTCGCTGGATGTCATCAGTGCAAAATATCCTGCTTTGATAGAAGTATTGAGTAGGATCAACCCTGAGAGCACACCAGCTCAAGCCGTGGAGTACTTATCTCAACAATTGGACTACGAACTGAGCCAAGTCGCTTTCGAAAAAAGTTGGGATAAATTTGGTGACTTTATCTTCTCAGCGCTCTATAGACTTCGTCAGCAGCATACCGACAATATGTTGCCAACTATGTGGCAAAGAGATGTATTCGCTTCTCAACCGATCGAGGAGGGGGTATTGTTTAATGCTTATCTAAATAAGCCACATATGTATTTTACCGTTAATCCTTGGTCAATGCGTTTACCCTTTTATCAATACCATCAGACACCGTTTTTGTTTGATGAAGTTTTGCACATGGAAGATGGTATGGATATGACTGCGACTATCTCTTCAGAAACCGAAGGACTATTTTGGTTGCGCTTTAACCATAGGCTGGCTCAGATAGCGGAAACTCCTGAAGTGAGGTGGCGGCCCGTACTCCGTATTATTCTGTCTGATTATGTGCGTCAGATAGCGGAGATACTTGCACTAGCTGAACAAGACTAGGCTGACTTAAAACACAAGGTCTTTTCAGTCCACCGCTTTAGGGAAGTTGGTGTGAGCCAAACTCCCTAGAGGATCGCCAACCATCATTATGCGTTACCAAAAGGCCGAATCATCGAGATTCGGCCTTTTTAACGGCTGCATTCGCTGAGGTTGACCCGTTATCGTTATAACGAGGGCTCGCAAACTGGCATGTATTAAGCTTCTTGGTTGAAGTACTCTAGCACCACTTCGTGGTGAGTCTTTGTCTTGAACTTGTTGAAGACGTGCTCAATCTGACCTTCTTCGTCAATTAGGAAGCTAATGCGGTGCAGGCCATCGTAAACTTTGCCCATGAACTTCTTCTCACCCCATACACCGAATTGCTCAGCAACGCTGTGGTCTTCGTCAGACAGCAGTGTGAAGTTGAGAGACTTCTTCTCAATGAAGTTAGGTAGACGTTTCACTGGGTCGATACTTACACCCAGAACAACTACGTTTAGGTCATCCAGCTGTGCTTTGATATCACGTAGGCCTTCTGCTTGCACGATGCAACCTGGAGTCATTGCTTTTGGGTAGAAGTAGAAAAGGACCTTTTTACCCTTGAAGTCACCAAGAGATACGATATTGCCATCTTGATCCGGAAGAGAAAAAGCAGGTGCTGGAACACCAGCCGTTAGCGTATTCATGATATTTCCTTTTTAAAGACTGTTTTTAATAAAGTTGAGCGAGCCTTGAACTGATAGGCTCTGACACAGCGAGTTGAATTCTTCTTGTAGCTGCATCAAATTACATTCTGACTGCACAGAAGCGGTAATAGAGATATGGAACTGGTCGTTGTCGAGCTGGACTTTAGATTTATTGATCGTTTGTGCGCTCAGCGAGTCGAGGCCGATGTCTCGGTCTGCAAAGAATTGTGTGAACTGCTCGGTCAAGCCGAGTTTGTCATCTGACTCAACGAACACTTCTAGCGTGTAGGAGTTCTCTACCACATCATGCGGAGAGGTTCGCTTCATTATCGTAATCAAGTCGTGCTCTTGGCCAAGCAAGGGCAGGGTGGTTTCAACACGGGTGATGTTGTTTGCTTTACCAGACAGCAGCATGATAAGCGTAAATTCCTCGCCAAACAGTGCGATACGGCTATCAATAATGTTACAGCCTGATTGAGTGACCAAGTGAACCACTTGGTTACAAACACCTGGGCGGTCTGTGCCCACAGCTGTGATTACTAGATGTTGAGTCATAAAATCACGTCTCTATATATTCCATTGATTCATGCATGTTAGCACAGTTAGCAGGAGGAATAAGCGTGCAAGCGGGGCTTTTTATGACTCATCTTGCGCCTAACAGTCAACAAATGAAAAGAATATCTAAACCGCGGAAACGCAAGTTAGTCGAATGGCTGTACAGCTTACCTGATATTGACATTGACGGTTTTCCTATCCGTTAGATTGAGCCCAAGTTATAAAAATTTTAGGCTGAATGGCGCGATAAGCCGTTTTACCTCAAACATACGACAATATTTCATACCGATGTTGCCGCTAAGCCACTTTAATGTCTTGTGTTTATTGATTGGCTTACAGTAACATGCAAAAAGAATAAATTAACGGAGATAGACATGTTTTCAGGAAGTATCGTTGCGCTAGTGACGCCATTTAATGCAGACGGCGAAGTGGATTTCGACAGCCTTAAAAAGTTGGTTGAGCACCATGTTGCTGCTGGTAGTGATGGCTTGGTTGCGGTTGGCACAACCGGTGAGTCTTCAACACTCACTATTGAAGAGCATGTTAAAGTCGTTAATAAAGTCGTCGAATTTGCTGATGGCCGTATCCCTGTTATTGCTGGCACTGGCGCAAACGCGACGCACGAGTCAGTGCTATTCAGTCGTTTATTGAACGGTTCTGGTATTGCGGGTTGCCTGAGCGTAACACCTTACTACAACAAACCGACTCAAGAAGGCTTGTACCAACACTACAAGGCGATTGCTGAAGTAAGTGATGTTCCTCAAATCTTATACAATGTACCAGGTCGTACAGCTGTAGACTTATTACCAGAGACAGTTGCTCGCCTTTCTGAGATCGAAAATATTGTTGCACTTAAAGATGCGACGGGTGATCTCGACAGAATTGCAATTCACCGTGAACTTTGTGGCGAAGATTTTATCTTACTAAGTGGTGATGACTTAACAGGTCTAGAATTTGTTAAGCGTGGTGGTGATGGTGTGATTTCTGTAACGAATAATGTTGCAGCGGCGGATATGGCTACTATGTTCAAACTTGCTAAAGAGGGTAAGTTTGCAGAAGCAGAAGCGATCAATGAGCGTTTGATGCCTTTACATAAGAATTTGTTCGTTGAGTCTAACCCTATTCCCGTAAAATGGGCGGTTCATAAAATGGGTCTGATCGCTGAAGGTAGCTTACGCTTACCTCTGACTGAACTGTCAGAACCAGCTCAACCTGTTGTTGCTCAAGCAATGACTGAAGCGTGTATTTACTAAAAACGTATGAAGTGATGCCGAAGCGAACCTTCGGCATTTAGGAGTATAAATGAAGTATTCTCACCAGCTAGTGATTGGGTCACTGGCTGTTTTCGTTCTTACAGCATGTTCTGGCAGCCCGACTCAACGTCGTCAAGCCAAAGATGATTTCGAATACTTAGAAACGCCTGAGTTTTCACAGTGGCAGTTGCCTGAAGAAGCTCAGCCTCAGTTCTACCCAAACTTTGACATTCCAAGCGGTCAATTCAGCGGTGGTGTAGGGCGTGATGTGGATATTCGCCCACCGCAGCAGGTGCTTGAATTGATACCTGGTGCTCGTACTGAGCGTCAAAATGGTGAAGTAACATTGTGGCTACTTCGCGCAGAAGAGGCAGACCGAGTATGGCAGACTGCTGTCGACATGTTAGCTCAGCGTAGCATTGGTATTCGAGAGCAGTCAGAGAACGAGATTGAGACCGATTGGGTTACTTGGGTTTCTGAGGACGAAGACGTAGAGATCGGCAGCCGCTACTCCATCTCTCGTTTCCAAGCGAACAACCGTTATGGCTTCAAGATTAATCTTATCGACTGGCGTGAAGGTAATAAAGATAAGCCAGTAACGGCAACCAACAAAGAACGTTACAACGCTTTCTTAACCAATTTAGTGATGGCTAAATACGATGAAAACTTACGTGCTGAAGCAGCGCTGAAAGCACAAGAGTTAGTGAAGCGTATTCCAATCTCAATGGGGTCCGATCGTAGCGGTTTACCAGTGATTATTGCTCGGACTCCATACAACCTATTCTGGCAGCGTTTGCCAACCTTGTTACCGTCTATGGGGTTTGAACTTGAAGAACGTAACCAGTCTCAAGGGACAGTGAAAGCTCAATACGCTTCACCTGATGATGAGTTCTGGGAAGAAGTTGGCTTGCAACCTGTTGACTTAAAATCAGGTACTTATAACTTCCTGTTTGGTGATCTTGGCAACCGAACGTCAATTAACGTGACGGATGCGTCAGGTAAGCCAGTAGAAGAGAAGCTGCTTAAGTCGTTGGTTCCTGTTCTAGCACACGTTGCGGACCAAACCAAAGATGACAAAGGCGCGGAAGCTGAGTAAGTAAAGCTTGATAGGCTGGAGGGCTGCGGAATATCGGCCCTTTTAGTTCAGCTAATGCTTCAACGCAAACAAATAAAAAGAGGACACATAGTGTCCTCTTTTTTGTGTTCGTTTGACCGCAAGATCAGCTATCTTTGGTCTCTTTTGATTGAGCTTTTTCCTGGTTCTGCTTATCTAGACGATTGAGCTTGTCCAAGTCATTTTCCCTTTTCCCACGGCTTGTTTGTCCGAGATCCATATTAGCGGTCTGTTTTAGAGCTGCGATGTTACCTACCACAACGCTAACCACGATGATGATGATAACCCAAGGGTTTGTAAGCCACTCCAACATAAGCGCTCCTAATGGCTGATGTTCGCTACGAAGCGCGCATAGATCTCGTCTAGCTGCTCCATAATAATCTTATACCCTAATACTGGCTTAGATTGGAGTTGCTTGCCAAGTAAAGTCGGGGATAACTGTGATAAACACAGCTCCGAAACGTTACTATGGCTAATATGCCAAGGTTCTATCGCCACACCACCAAGGTCTTGGCTATAGGGAAAAAAGAACCCAAATTGTGCAGCATTAGCAGAGAGCCACTGATAAAACGCTTGCTGGTGGCCAGTAAGGTATTCCCATGGCTCTAATTGCAGCTGTGCACCTTCTGGAAGGTGGTTACGAGCAAACACATCGAAGTCACAACCCCAATGGTGGCGGCTCGCTCCAGGAAGCGCAGACCACCTCAGAATCGCCGACAGCTTTTGATGTTCAGTGAGTGTTGAAGCATCAAGTGGTTGGCTATCTGAATCCAAGATTGGGGCTTCACCAGAAAACTTGCGGTTCCAAATCAGAGATTGCCTTTCATAGTCACGAAAGCCACTTGCAATCTCCAATTTAAAACCAGCAAGCTGAGCAGCTTCAATCAAACTGTTTAGGTCATCGATAACATCACTATGCACCAAGAAGCTCTTAGTACCAATTAGTGTCGGTACCAGGTGAGAATCTGATTGTCCGGTAAGCTGCTCTGGGGTCATAACGAATCTCTAATGTTTGGAGGTGATACTTCGTGAGGAAAGATCTATTTAGCGAACAAGTTCACTAACGTTCTTTCGTACATGTCGGTTAGTTTCTCTAAATCCGCTATTTTCACGCATTCGTTAACTTTGTGAATGGTCGCGTTAACTGGACCTAGTTCAACCACTTGTCCACCCATGCGGGCAATGAAGCGACCATCAGACGTACCGCCAGTTGTCAGTAGTGCTGGTTTAACATCATTAACGTGACCAACGGCATCAACAATTGCATCAAGCAATGAGCCTGCGTCTGTCAGGAATGGGTCGCCATTGAAGGTCCACTTAAGATCGTATTCGAAATCGTATTTATCGAGCGTTGTTGTCACACGTTCAACGATAACATCATTGCTTAATTCTGTACTAAAGCGCAGGTTAAACTGAACATTAAACTCACCTGGAATCACGTTTGATGCGCCAGTACCCGCACTCACATTCGGGATCTGGAAGCTGGTTGGTGGGAAGTAGTCATTACCTTGGTCCCATTCCGTCGTCGCTAGTTCGTGAATTGCCAGCAGAGAGCTATGTACTGGGTTATTCGCTAGGTGAGGGTAGGCAACATGACCTTGCGTTCCTTTGATCGTTAGATCGCCTGTGATAGAGCCACGGCGGCCGTTCTTCACCACATCGCCAACAAACTCAGTACTTGATGGTTCACCAACAATACACATGTCGATGTTTTCACCGCGTTCCATGAGAGCTTCAACAACACGTACCGTGCCGTTGATGAAAGGGCCTTCTTCATCAGAGGTGATAAGGAAACCAATTGAGCCTGAATGGTCTGGATATTTCTCGATGAATTGCTCAACGGCAACTATCATTGAAGCCAGAGAACCTTTCATGTCTGCCGCACCACGACCGTGTAAGTAGCCATCAACAATGGTTGGCTCAAATGGCTTGGTGCTCCATTGTTCGATTGGACCCGCTGGTACCACGTCTGTGTGGCCTGCAAAAGCAAACAGAGGTGCTTCAGTCCCTCGGCGAGCCCAGAAGTTCGTCGTATCTTCAAATACCATTATATCGATTTCAAAACCGAGTGCTTTTAAGCGATTAATCATTAGCTCTTGGCAGCCCGCATCTTCAGGGGTTACCGATTGACGGCTAATGAGGTCTTTTGCCAGAGCCAGAGTTGGGCTATCTGTCATCCTTGAATTCCTTGTTTAAATAAAACGTCGAGTCATTAATTTGAGGCGTTGAACAGAGTACGTTCAACGCCTTGTTATCTGTTCTAATGTTGCTTATTGCGCAAATTGCTTATTACGCAAAAATAGCCGCGTACTGGTCAGCTTTAAAGCCGATGTGAAGTTTGCCATCGACTTTCAAAATAGGGCGCTTGATCATCGCTGGTTGTTCAACAAGCAGAGTGATTGCCTTTTGTTCTGTTAACGTGTCTTTTTGCTCTTGAGAAAGCTGACGATAAGTCGTGCCACGTTTGTTTAGTACAAGCTCCCAGCTAAGCTCTGAACAGAAGCTTGTTACTAACTCTTCAGTGATGCCTTGTTTGCGATAATCGTGAAATTCGAACTCGATACCTTCAGCTTCGAGCCATTTCTTAGCTTTTTTAATCGTGTCGCAATTTGGGATACCAAACATTGTGATAGTCATTATTCTTCCTCTGGGTGATTTTCTTTCATTGTTATGAATTGAATCCTATCAGGAAGCGGCAATTCAGACAAAATAGAGTGAGGAATATTTCATTGAACGAAAAAAAACAGTAAGAAAATGTCACTATTGGAGACTTATTGATCAGCCTCAACATGTTGTCAGCGAAAAAAGAAATAATTGGGTTGCACGTATATAGGAGGTGTCAATGGAGTTGAGTCCTGTTTTTGCAAGGCGGCTATATTTAGCATTGTTAGTTGAAAGCCTTGATAGGCCAAATGTGCCTAAACTCATCGAAAAAACGGGTTGGCCTCGTCGTACTATTCAAGATGTACTCAAGGCGTTACCGGGGATCGGTATCGAACTTATGTTTGTTCAAGATGGGCGACGTCATAATGATGGTTATTACCAGTTATCCGACTGGGGGCCATTTGACAGTCAGTGGGTTCTTGAACGAAAAGGCGATATAGCAACAAGCCTCGGATTTAGTGCATAAGCCAGCGAGAGCTGGCTTTCTTTTTGGGGGCGGCTAAAAGAGAGGCTAACTACTTACAAAGATAAGCGGTACCAAGCATGGTAACCGAAGTTGAAAAATCTTGAGGTAGGGTAAAGATGACCGTATCTGCACCAAGTTGGATAGCGTTAGCTTTAAGCTCATTCATCGCACCCTGAATCAAGGTATCATTCGGGTAAAACAGGTAGCTGTACCAATGGCCTTCGCTACCAGTGACTTCCCCTTTATACTCACACTGGTCGATATTAATGATGCCGTGATAATCCATTCTCACTCCGTCGGCCTCATCATGAGGTACTGAAGTGTGTGTGGTGCATCCCAACAGCATGCTACTCACTGCTAGTGCCATCCATTCCTTTTTCATAAATTTGTCCTGTTATTGCATCAAATAAATCGCAAAACCGACCCAGCTCGCGATTAATAGTACCCATGGCAATTTACTTGAGTGATTTGATGTCGCTTCAACACTAGCTGTTGCATTGTGCTTTTGCTCTATCGCCGCTTGTTGAGTTTGCTTTTCTTTTTGCACGCGTTTCTTTGCTTTATCTGCTTGGCGATTGCGTTCTTTCTGTTGTTTCTTGTAAAGCGCGATGCCTTTCTCAATACCCTGAGCAATCAATTTTGTTTGTTCTTTAGTTTGAGCGGGCTTTTGAGTCGCTTTGGCTATCTTCAGTGCCTCTTGTTGAGATTCAACAGACGGTGTATTAGTTTTCTTTTTCATACTAAGTTCGATAATTAAAACGTATTAACCAATAAGATAACGTAAACCTAACTAAGTATGAATGATTTGCGTTAAAGTGTTGGTTTGAAAACAAGTGAAAGTGAGATTTGTGCGGTACTCCATAGAACAATACGACAAGCACGGCTTCTTAAAGGCGCCAATCTTATTATGGTTAGGTTGGCTGTTTCTTGCGAAAGCTCTCGTCGTTTTCATCGTTGCAGGTGCAAGTAGAGAGTCGGGAACCGATATTCTCGAGATCATCTATCCGGATCATCACATGTTTTATGTTGGGATTGCCTTGAGTGTCCCTAGCTTGTTACTGATGTGGTTATTTGGACTAAGATCTCCAGAGAGAAAACGCCTCAATAAAGTGGTGTCATGGGGGCGTTGGGTGACCATGGCTGCTATTTTAGCGCAGGGCTCCCATACGATTTATTTAATCTATTTGGATAATGGTTGGTTCCGTTGGTCGAATGGTATGACTCTATTGTTGCTACTGTGGTTAGCGCTTTATCTAATCAATAGCCATGCAGCAAGGGATTGCTTTAAAGTGGTTGAGCACGAAGACTGATTCTCATCAAAACATTTGTCCCATTCACAATTATACTTAGAAGCTAAAACTGGAAGGAATAATCTATGCTTAATGTCTCAAATGAGCAGCCTAACGTTCAAAGTGCTATTTTGCCTGAAGCAGGGCCTTTCGCTCTTTATGTTCAACTGAAAGTGAATGCTAATACTGCTAATGTATTAGCAGAAATCCAAAAGATTCCAGCGCTAATCGAAGAACTAAACCAAACTCAACCAGACGCGAACCTGACGGCTTCGGTTGCGTTCTCTAAGGCGTTTTGGGACAAGTTTGAGCAGGAAGCTCCTACTGATCTGATCGACTTCCCAGCGCTTGGCGAAGGCGATGTTACCGCACCCAGTACGCCAGTTGATGTGTTAATTCATTGCCATTCAAACCGACACGATCTGCATTTCTTCATCTTACGTAAATTGCTATCTGAAGTAGCGGCAGATGTTGAAGTGGTTGATGAAACTTACGGTTACCGCTTCCTAGATTCTCGTGATATGACGGATTTCGTCGACGGTACTGAAAACCCGAAAGATGCACAACGCGCGGAAGTTGCCGTTGTTCCTGAAGGCGAATTTGCAGGCGGTAGCTACGTGATGGTGCAGCGTTTTGTTCATAACCTGCCAGCTTGGAATCGATTGAACGTATCGGCGCAAGAAAAAGTGGTTGGTCGTACTAAGCCTGACTCAATTGAGCTAGATGATGTTCCTGCGGCGTCTCACGTTGGTCGTGTAGATATCAAAGAAGAGGGCAAAGGCCTTAAGATCGTTCGTCACAGCCTACCTTACGGCACAGCAACAGGCGACCATGGTTTACTGTTCATTGCTTACTGTAACGTTCGTCATAACTTTGATGCGATGTTAGAGAGCATGTACGGTGTAACCGATGGCAAAACAGACCAATTGCTTCGCTTTACTAAGGCAGTGACAGGTGCTTACTATTTCGCTCCTTCAACTGTGATGTTGAGCGCATTAACGATTAAGTAAGTCGTCTCAAAAGAATAAACAAAGGGAGCCTCAGGGCTCTTTTTTTATTAAAGCTTTATCTGAATTGGTCGATATAAAAGCCATCGTGAGTGTAATTCATCTTTTTGTACGTGTAGGTCTATGGCGATAACTGTTAATACCAATGTCTCAGCGCTGGTTGCTCAGAGGAATCTCTCTAATGCCAACAACATGCTGAACCAATCTTTGGAGCGCTTGGCTTCAGGGAGCCGTATTAATAGCGCCAAAGATGATGCTGCAGGTCTTCAAATCTCCAACCGTCTAGAAGCGCAGATGAGTGGTATTGATGTCGCTGTTCGAAATGCGAATGATGGTATATCCATTATGCAAACTGCCGAAGGCGCAATGAACGAAACCACTAATATCATGCAACGTATGCGTGACTTGTCACTGCAAGCGAGTAATGGTTCGAACAGTCAGTCGGAAAGAACGGCCATTCAAGAAGAGATTACCGCATTAAACGATGAGCTGAATCGTATTGCAGAGACTACTTCTTTTGGTGGCAAAAAACTTCTCAATGGTAATTTTGGTAGTACGTCATTTCAGATTGGTGGTAGCTCTGGCGAGGCGGTACAAATCGGCCTCAAAAGTATGCGTACCGATGACATCAACATGGGGGGGGTTAGTTATGTTGCTAATGGCATGGCCAATGACTCATGGGCAGTGAAATCCAATCAGAATGATATGACGATGTCGTTTACCGATCGTTTTGGCCAGCCTCAAGAGATCACCATTAATGCGAAAGTCGGCGATGACATTGAAGAGTTGGCGACCTACATCAATGGTCAAACGGATCTGGTCTCAGCTTCGGTTAATGATGATGGGCAGCTTCAGATCTACATGTCTGGTGAAGATACCTCTGGCACCATCTCTTTCTCTGGTTCACTCGCGAGTGAACTGTCGATGTCAGCGGGTTACTATGAATCGGTGAATGACATCAATGTTACGGATGTGGGTGGGGCACAGCGCGCTGTCTCTGTTCTAGATACTGCGATGAAGTATGTGGATAGCCATCGCTCTGAACTAGGCGCAATGCAAAACCGCTTCGACCACGCCATTAACAACCTTGAAAATGTTCATGAAAACTTGGCGACCTCAAATAGTCGTATCAAAGATACCGATTACGCCAAGGAGACGACTCAGATGCTAAAGCAGCAAATTTTGCAGCAAGTGAGCACCACCATTCTGGCTCAAGCGAAACAAGCACCTAACCTTGCCTTAACCTTGTTGGGTTAATCAATTACTTTAAATCTCATAATACCATTTCAGTTTATTTGGCTTCTTTGGTTAATTAAAAAAACAAAACATCGCTCGACTGACTTCTCGACAACTTTAGCGTTTTTCTTATCTTTTTTTGATAATTTTACTACCAGTCACGCTTTCCTATTCTTTGTCACTATTTCGTTAATTTTATTGTTTTTTTCCTAAAGGTTTCGTCAGTTACGCCGTTATTAAAAGTAACTTTGAGAGAACTACTTGGTTTTCCGAGACGTCGGAAACCGCAATACCGGAAAATCAATTGGAGAAATCACCATGGCAGTGAATGTAAATACCAACGTTTCAGCGATGACTGCGCAACGTTACCTAAACAACGCAAACAGCGCACAACAAACATCAATGGAGCGTCTATCTTCTGGCTCTAAAATCAATAGCGCAAAAGACGACGCTGCGGGCCTACAAATCTCTAACCGTTTGAACGTTCAAAGCCGCGGCTTAGATGTTGCTGTTCGTAACGCGAACGATGGTATCTCTATTGCACAAACCGCTGAAGGCGCAATGAACGAGACGACTAACATCCTGCAACGTATGCGTGATTTGTCTCTACAATCTTCAAACGGCTCAAACTCAAAAGCTGAGCGTGTAGCGATTCAAGAAGAAGTAACGGCTCTGAACGACGAGCTAAACCGCATTGCGGAAACGACGTCTTTTGGTGGTAACAAGCTGCTTAACGGTACTTACGGTACACAATCATTCCAAATCGGTGCGGATAACGGCGAAGCGGTAATGCTGAACCTGAAAGATATGCGCTCTGATAATGCTCAGATGGGTGGTAAGAGCTACCAAACTGAGAACGCTAAAGACAAAGACTGGAACGTACAAGCGGGTTCTAACGACCTAAAACTGTCGTTCACAGATAACTTTGGTCAAGCTCAAGAAATTGACATCAGCGCAAAAGCGGGTGATGACATCGAAGAGCTAGCGACATACATCAACGGTCAACAAGACTCTGTGAAAGCGTCTGTAACTGAAGACGGTAAGCTACAAATGTTCGCTGGTAACAACAAAGTAAGCGGCGATGTGTCTTTCTCTGGTGGTCTTGCTGGTGAGCTAGGTATTCAAGCATCTAAAGAAGTGACGGTTGATACTATCGACGTAACATCTGTTGGCGGTGCACAAGAGTCTGTAGCAATCATCGATGCGGCACTTAAGTACGTAGACAGCCACCGTGCAGAGCTAGGTGCTTTCCAAAACCGTTTCGACCATGCAATCAGCAACTTAGACAACATTAATGAGAACGTTAACGCATCTAAGAGCCGTATTAAAGATACCGACTTCGCGAAAGAAACGACTCAGATGACTAAGTCTCAGATCCTTTCTCAAGCTTCAAGCTCGATTCTTGCTCAAGCGAAGCAAGCGCCAAACTCGGCACTTAGCCTACTAGGTTAATCGATTGAAAAGCCACGTTGACTATAAGCGTTGTTGAGACAAAGCGTTAACGGAAGGCCTCCACAAATTAGCTCGTGGTGAGAGATGAGCGCTAAACAAACCCAGCTTCGGCTGGGTTTTTGCTTTTCTGCGGGTGGCTAAAGTGCATGCGGGAATGCCTAAATTGGGTAATGGGTAATAAGTGAGATTCCCGGTCACGGTCGTCCGTCCTTGTAGGGAATGACGGGAGCCGGACGAAGGTTATCCAATTGTTTTTAATTGCATCACTAGTGGTTAGAGTAAGCAACGACGCAGTTAGACCAAATATTTTATTGTCATTCCAGACCCGAGTATAACGAGGTATCAGGAATCTAGCTTTTCGAGGAAGTGATTTCTTTAGTTTTTGTTTGCCACTTTCAGAAATGAAGAGCTATCTGTACGTCGATGCGGTAATTAACCGTCATTCCAGAACCGAATAGAGCGAAGTGTCAGGAATCTAGCTTTTAGAGGAGGTGATTTTTTAGTTTTGGTTTACCGTTGTCAGAAATGAAGAGCTATCTGTGAGTCGGTGAGGTAATTAACCGTCATCCCAGAGTCGAGTAGAACGAGATATCAGGGATCCGCTTTATTCTTTTTATGTGCAATGCAACACTTATAAATGAGTGAAGACAGGAAACTTTAGCGCATATCGGTCGATTAATTGAACGGCGATCACACTTTTCTTTGTTATTGAAAATAACGCGAAAAAAAACACATTTTTCATTAAAGCTTCTAATTAAGGCGCCGTTAAAGGGATTGAGAGAAATGATATGTACCAATGTAAGGTGAGAGAGACAGTGGTGCGTAAACAAATTGATATGTATTTGTGTGAGGTGAGAGTCACATAAGTGCGTTAAAAAATGCCTAAAGGAGATCAACTATGGCGATTAATGTAAGCACTAACGTGTCTGCAATGACGGCTCAGCGTTACCTAAACAACGCGGCTGAAGGTACTCAAAAATCAATGGAGCGTTTGTCCTCTGGCTATAAAATCAATAGCGCAAAAGATGATGCTGCAGGCTTACAAATCTCTAACCGCTTAACGTCACAAAGTCGCGGCCTAGATATGGCTGTGAAAAACGCAAATGACGGTATCTCTATTGCACAGACAGCTGAAGGTGCAATGAATGAGTCAACCAACATTCTGCAACGTATGCGTGACCTTTCTCTTCAATCTGCAAACGGTTCAAACAGCAAGTCTGAGCGTGTCGCTATCCAAGAAGAAGTATCTGCTCTTAACACAGAACTTAACCGTATCGCTGAAACAACCTCTTTTGGTGGTAACAAGCTTCTAAACGGTACTTACGGTAGCCAATCTTTCCAAATCGGTGCTGACTCAGGTGAAGCGGTAATGCTATCTATGAGCAACATGCGTACCGACACTCAAGAAATGGGTGGTAAGAGCTATGGTGTTACTGAAGGTAAAGATCCATCATGGCGTGTAGGTGCTGGTGCTGACCTGACTATCAAATACAACGATAAGTTCGGTGAAGCTCAAGAGCTATCTATCTCTGCTAAAGAAGGCAACGATATCGAAGAGCTAGCAACTTACATCAACGGTCAAAGCCAAGACGTTAAAGCGTCTGTAGGTGAAGGCGGTAAACTGCAACTTTTCGCTTCTAGCCAAAAAGTTGAGGGTGATGTTGAGTTTGGTGGCAGTCTTGCAAGTGAGCTAGGTATTGGTGCAGGCAAAGATGTAACTGTAAACGACATCGACGTAACATCAGTTGCGGGTGCAAACGAAGCGGTATCCATCATCGATGGCGCTCTAAAATCTGTAGATAGCCAACGTGCATCTCTTGGTGCATTCCAAAACCGTTTTGACCACGCAATCAGCAACTTAGACAACATCAACGAAAACGTTAATGCGTCTAAGAGCCGTATCAAAGATACCGATTACGCGAAAGAAACAACAGCAATGACCAAGTCTCAAATCCTACAACAGGCGAGTACGTCTATTCTAGCTCAAGCAAAACAATCGCCATCAGCAGCTCTAAGCTTATTGGGCTAAACTTACCTCGGTAAGTAGCGGTAAACTCCGCTTTAAGTGGAGTTTTACTGTTGGCTCATGAAGGAGGGAGGGAGAGTGTTATGGAAATACCATCTAACGCATCGAACATCCAGCCTTATGGCTCACCTAATGGCATTAAAATTGCAAGCGATGAAGGTAGTAGTGCGTCGAGCATTTCACGACTGAAAGAAGCAACCTCTCATGGTAAGGTAGAGAAATCGAAAGAAGAAGCTACCGAAGCTGCGATTCAATTAGCTCAAGAGAGAAAAGAGTTAAATGATGAAGAGCGAGTCAAAATGGTGGAGAAGGTAAACGAGTTTATCTCCTCTCTCAATAAGGGCGTTGCCTTTAAGGTCGATGAAGAATCGGGAAGGGATGTGGTGACTATTTATGAAACCACAACCGGCGATATTATTCGTCAGATACCTGATGAAGAAATGCTTGAAATTCTAAGACGCCTAGCAGCCCAAAACTCGAATAGTAGAATATTTGAGGTGAAGGTCTAAGTCGTATTATTGAGGTGGTTTAATGAGTTTTGGCCCAATGGGGATTTCGTCTGGCATGGATATCAATTCCATGGTCAGCAAAATTGTGGATTCAGAGCGTGTACCTAAACAGCAACGAATCGACAATGAAAGAGCGCGAATCGATACCAGCATTAGTGCCTATGGAAGACTCAGAGAATCTCTCGATTCGATGAAAAACCTGATGACAAACTTTCGTCAGGAAAAAGCTTTCGCTGTACGTACAGTGGAAAGTACTGATGAAGCGCTTGTTTCTGCAACCGCGACTACTGAAGCGATCGCTGGCAAATATGCCATCGATGTGTTGCAGCTTGCCCAGAGTCATAAAGTAGCGTCTGATGTTCTATCTGATGATATGAAATTTGGCCCGGGTAAGCTGCAGGTTTCGCTTGGTGATAATAGCTTTGATGTGCAAGTTGGCGATAGATCAAAGCTAATCGATATTGTTCGCAGCATAAACGGTGCAGATGGAAACCCAGGCGTTCGTGCATCCATTATTAATGATACCGAAGGCCCCCGACTTATTGTCGCCTCCAACCAGTCTGGCGCAGACCAACAGATCAGCATCAATGTAGAATCTGATGCGTCAAATCCTCTAAAAAAACTCGAATACAAAACCCTTGAAGAACGTGTTTTAGCGCTAGAGAAAGCTCGCCTTGCCGCTCAAGACGTACTTGGCCTCACACCTGCTGGAAAAGCCGTTGCTCTTATCGGTGAAGCTATCTCTGATGATGATCCGAAAGCTGATCAAGCTGTCGACGAAGACGGCAATATCATTCCAGGTTCTCAAGCGGACTCAACATCCCCTGCAGAAGATGGCTCTCAAAGCCTTAGCTTCGGTGAACAAGCCGCTGCAGATGGCCAAGCTGCCCTAGACGCCGCTCAAGCGGCAAAATCTGTCATGCCTGAAGACAATATCCCAGGTTGGACGGAAACCGCTTCTGGCACGTTGTTAGATTCTTATTACACACCAGAGCTTGAGCTTGACGAAAAAGCGATCGAGAAGGCGCCTGATGTTCCTGGTTGGTCGAACACGGCCTCTGGTACTTTGACTGATTCATATGTGACACCGAAAGA
This sequence comes from Vibrio sp. HI00D65, assembly GCF_001635455.1. GTDB lineage: Bacteria > Pseudomonadota > Gammaproteobacteria > Enterobacterales > Vibrionaceae > Vibrio. The sequence continues at coordinate 142,571 of NZ_LWEH01000140.1, read as the reverse complement.
AGCTCAGCAGAAATTAGAAGCAGAGCAAGCACGTATTGAAGAGAAGATCGCTCAAGAAAAAGCGGATCTGGCCAAGAAAGTAGAAAACGGTGAATTGACCGCAGAGCAAGCGAAAAATATCGAACGTGCCAAATTAGAGCCTGAAGAGCGAGACCGCTTAGAGAAAGTCGACAAGGCACAAGCTGATTTGGCGCTTGCTCAGCAATCTTTTGATAGTTACAGCGGCATGACCGAAGTTCAAGCTGGCCAAGACTCAATGGTCGTTCTGGACGGTGTCGCTCAGCTCTCGAGTAACAACAATGTGATTGAAGATGCTGTTGAAGGCATTGATATTACGGTGAAAGGAAAGACGCCAAAAGATAAGCCGCCGGCAGAAATTGGTGTTGAGTACGACCGCAATAGTGTTCGCCAAGACATTGAAGCTTTTGTGAATTCCTACAACCAGTTTTACCAAGTGTCTAAAAACTTGGCAGGTGTCGATCCTGCGAGCGGACAAAAAGGCCCACTTTCTGGCGATAGTACGGTTCGTAACGCCGACTCACGATTGAAAGGGGTATTCTCTTCAAGTATAGAAGGGGCGCCAGAGAACCTTAAGTCTTTAACAGAGTTTGGTATCACGACCACAAGACAAGGCTCGTTAGAGATCAACTACGACATGCTTGACCGCCAGCTAAACAATAACTTTGATAAGCTGGGTGAGTTCTTTGGCGGCAATAATGGCTTTGCTAAAAAAGTCGAAGATGCGATTCAGGGTATCACTGGTATTACGGGTTCAATCCGTACTCGAGAAAAGAGTTTGGTTGAACAGAACTACCGTTTAGCAGACGACCAAAACGCCTTAGACCGCCGTATGGACAGTCTCGAAAGTCGTACTCACTCTAAGTTCACCGCAATGCAAGATGCAACCAGTAAGATGCAGTCTCAGCTTGGCAGCATGATGAATGCGTTGGGTTAATAGATGACCAATCAGCTTCAAGAGCTTTGTGAACTAGATCAATTAATTATCTCTAAGCTCGAATTTAGTGAAATAAATGCTGAAGAAATAGCGACACTTGTCGATAACAGAGAACAGTTATTGCAAAACGTGCTTCAATTCATCGATTCATACCCTGACGTTAAGCAAAGTTCGGAGTGGTTTGAAGCCATTTCGAGAACAAGACAATTAGTCGAATTGATGCAGTCTGAAACTGGTCGGGTAGGGAAAAACCTGCACAAGTACCGACACGGTGCCAAGTCAGTTCAACAATACAAAAAGTTTTTATAGAAGAGGTTTACTATGCGCGGTTCTTTACAGGCATATAAAAAGGTATCAGTGGATAGTCAGTTAACGGCTGCCTCACCGCATAAGATTGTGCAAATGCTGATGGCGGGCGCGATCGAGCGTTTGATCCAAGGTAAAGCGGCAATGCAAGCGGGCAATATTCCTGTTAAAGGTGAGCGTCTTGGCAAGGCTCTAGATATCATTATTAGCCTACGCAGCTGCCTTTCTATGGACGATGGTGGTGATATTGCGAAAAACCTAGATCAACTTTATGAGTTCATGATCACGCAAATTTCTGCGGCAAATCACAAAAATGACCCTCAGCCTATTGATGATGTTATCGATATTATTCGCGAAATTAAGAGTGCTTGGGACCAAATTCCGAATGAATATCACAACTTGACGTCAGCTGAAGTCGGTATTTAAAGAAAAATTGCTGTTTTAGCCAACCTTAGATCCGCTAATTGGTTGGTTGCCTTATTTTTTTAATCAAATAAAATAGAAGCCATTAGATAGCCTAATGGCTTTTTTCGTTGCTGATTTCATAAATTTGTCCTCGTAAACCATGATCACAGATAGAATTCTAAATTTTATGGATTACGTTGCTCACCGTTTTTCCGCATCGCACCAAAATAAAGGCAATAATTCCTACTTATGCAAGGTTTGGCAAAACTGCTTGTCGTAGACGATAACGCTCAAGATCGTCACAATTTAAGCACAATATTAGAGTTTGTAGGAGAGAGCTGCGAAGTTATCAGCTCTGAACAAGCGCGCAAAGTCGACTGGTCATTGCAGTGGGCAGGTTGCATTATCGGCTCAATAAAAGGTAAATGCTTCAACGCATCACTGAATGATAAGCTTGTTCACGCGAATCATATCCCTTTGCTTGTGATTGGCAAAAACAACCATCCTGTTGATGAGCTTACCAATTTTGTTGGTGAACTCGAGCTGCCCCTAAACTACCCCCAGTTAAGTGACGCATTAAGACACTGCAAAGATTTCCTAGGTCGCAAAGGGGTTCAAGTTGTCTCTTCAGCGCGCAAGAACACACTGTTTCGCAGCCTAGTGGGTCAAAGTGCAGGTATTCAAGAAGTTCGTCACCTTATTGAACAAGTCTCCTCTACTGAAGCGAATGTAATGATTCTTGGTGAGTCCGGGACCGGTAAAGAGGTGGTTGCACGTAACATCCATTATCATTCAAAGCGCCGCTCTGGCCCGTTTGTTCCAGTGAACTGTGGCGCAATCCCGCCAGATTTGTTGGAGAGTGAACTTTTCGGTCATGAAAAGGGCGCATTTACTGGCGCAATTACCGCACGTAAAGGGCGTTTTGAGTTAGCTGAAGGTGGCACACTATTCCTTGATGAAATTGGCGACATGCCAATGGCTATGCAAGTTAAGCTGTTACGCGTATTACAAGAGCGATGCTTTGAACGCGTAGGTGGCAATTGTACTATTCAGGCGAACGTTCGAGTGATTGCGGCCACACACCGTAACCTTGAAGATATGATCGACGATGATTCATTCCGTGAAGATCTTTACTACCGCTTGAACGTGTTCCCGATTGAAATGCCGGCATTACAAGTGCGTAAAGAAGACATTCCTCTTCTTCTTCAGGAACTTATGACGAGAATGGAAGCGGAAGGTAGCATGCCTATCTGCTTTACGCCTCGCGCGATTAACTCTCTTATGGAACATGACTGGCCAGGTAACGTACGTGAACTGGCGAACTTGGTGGAACGTATGGTTATTCTCTACCCGAATAGCTTAGTGGACGTAAACCACCTACCAACTAAGTATCGATACAGTGATATTCCTGAATTCCAACCAGAGTTTAGTAGCTTTGTGTCTGAGGAAGAGCAAGAGCGTGACGCGTTAGCCGACCTGTTTTCGGAAGATTTCAGCTTCGATCAGCAAGATGATATGACTGACAACGCGAATGCACCTCAGGAATTACCACCAGAAGGGGTTAACCTGAAAGAGCTGCTCGCTGATATGGAAGTGAATATGATCAATCAAGCCTTGGAAGCGCAGAGCGGTATTGTTGCTCGAGCGGCAGACATGTTAGGCATGCGAAGAACCACTCTGGTTGAGAAAATGCGTAAATACAATCTGCAGCGTTAGTGTTCTGCTTTTCGAAAAACGAAAAAACAAACACGAAGTTTTTAGCTAATCGTTCACTTTAGCTAAGCGATAAGATAAACCATAGTCGAGTTGTTGCTTGCTTAACTATTTGATAAATAAAGCAAATAGCCTGGCTCGTTTTGTGCATGTCAGGCTGTTTTAGTATCTGAGGCACATTTTTGACATGCACGTTTCTAACGAACCAGAAAATCAATCACACTTAGATTCTGTTGAACAACAGGTTGAGCGTTACAAGCAAGTGCTCGATGTTATGCCCGCTGGTGTTATCTTGCTAGATACCCATGGTGAAGTAAGAGAAGCAAACCCTGAAGCGCACCGCATTCTTGGCGTAGAGTTAGTTGGAGAAAAGTGGTTTTCTGTTATCCAAAGTGCTTTTGATCCAAAAGACGATGATGGTCATGAGATCTCATTAAAGAACGGTCGAAAGGTACGTTTGGCTATTTCTGCGTCTACCACAGGTCAGCTGATTTTGATTACCGATCTGACTGAGACGCGTTTGCTGCAATCACGGGTTAGTGATCTTCAGCGTTTGTCGTCATTAGGCAGAATGGTGGCGTCACTTGCTCACCAGGTTCGTACACCGCTTTCTAGCGCGATGTTGTATGCGTCAAACCTTGCCGCACCGAATCTACCAGCGGCAACGAAGACACGTTTTCAATCTAAGCTCATGGATAGACTTCATGACTTAGAGAAGCAAGTCAATGACATGCTGTTATTTGCTAAGGGCGGCGATAACAAGGTGGTGAAACCTTTTACTGTGGCTGAATTGATCACAGAGTTTCAGCCAATGGTCGAAGCGGCGTTGAAATCGAACAAAATTGATTACTGCCAAGAAGTGGAAGGCGAACTGACTCAAATGTTCGGCAATGCCAACGCGATTGCCTCTGCTTTGAGTAATCTCGTTTTGAATGCGGTTCAAATTGCCGGCAAAGAATCACAAATAGATGTGTTTTTTAGGCCGGTCAACGGCGAGCTTAAGATATCAGTACAAGACAGTGGTCCCGGCGTACCGAGAGAGCTTCAAGGTAAAATCATGGAACCATTCTTTACCACTCGCTCGCAAGGTACAGGCTTAGGCTTGGCGGTTGTACAAATGGTATGTCGAGCACACGAAGGCCGATTGGAATTGATATCAGAAGAGGGTGACGGCGCATGCTTTACCATGTGCTTGCCACTAGAAAGAAACGCTTCTACTGAAGACTAATAAGTTTTAACTGAATTTACACTGGAGAACCCTATGGCTCAAAGCAAAGTGTTAATCGTCGAAGATGATGAAGGTCTACGTGAGGCCCTTGTCGATACACTCGCGCTTGCTGGCTATGAGTGGCTAGAAGCAGATTGTGCTGAAGATGCTCTGGTCAAACTAAAATCGAATTCTGTTGATATCGTTGTCTCTGATGTTCAGATGGCAGGTATGGGCGGATTAGCACTATTAAGAAACATCAAGCAGCATTGGCCGAATCTCCCAGTATTGTTGATGACAGCTTATGCCAACATCGAAGATGCCGTTGCTGCAATGAAAGAGGGCGCTATCGATTACATGGCAAAGCCATTTGCGCCGGAAGTACTGCTAAATATGGTGAGCCGTTACGCTCCCGTTAAGTCGGACGACAATGGTGATGCCATCGTTGCCGATGAGAAAAGTATCAAACTAATGATGCTGGCCGATAAAGTGGCCAAAACGGACGCAAATGTTATGATTCTTGGCCCAAGTGGTTCAGGTAAAGAAGTGATGTCACGCTACATCCACAATGCCTCTAACCGTAAAGATGGTCCGTTTGTCGCGATTAACTGTGCTGCAATTCCTGACAATATGTTGGAAGCGACTCTGTTCGGTTACGAGAAAGGCGCATTTACTGGCGCTATTCAGGCGTGTCCGGGTAAGTTTGAACAAGCTCAAGGCGGTACTATTTTACTCGATGAAATCAGTGAAATGGACCTTGGCCTACAAGCTAAGTTACTCCGTGTGCTGCAAGAGCGTGAAGTTGAGCGTTTAGGTAGTCGCAAGAGTATTAAACTTGATGTTCGTGTACTCGCGACCAGTAACCGAGACCTCAAGCAGTATGTGTCTGAGGGTAATTTCCGTGAAGACTTGTACTACCGTTTGAATGTTTTCCCAATTTCTTGGCCTCCACTGTGTGAACGTAAAGGTGATATTGAGCCTTTGGCGAAGCACTTGGTTGAGCGCCACTGTACCAAACTGGGTATGCCAGTACCGGTTATGTCAACTCAAGCGATCAGCAAACTCGTCAATTATCCGTGGCCGGGGAACGTCCGTGAGCTTGATAATGTCGTGCAGCGTGCCTTGATTCTGAGCGAAGAAGAAAAAATTTCTTGTGAGCATATTCTACTTGAAGGGATTGATTGGCAAGATGCTGGTGGTTTACAGAAGATTGTAGAAGGTAGCGATGTAGCAACGCCGGATATCAAGCCTATTGCAGAAGCAAGCCCGGTTAATAAAATCGCTTCAAGCAGTGAAGGGTTAGGGAATGAGCTGAGAGATCAAGAGTATGCGATTATCCTCGAAACTTTGATCGTATGTAATGGCCGACGTAAAGATATGGCTGAGAAACTAGGTATTAGCCCTCGTACATTGCGCTATAAATTAGCAAAAATGCGCGATGCTGGAATAGATATCCCAAACTAAACACTGATTAGTAGTGTAAGCTTTCTGACTAGTGTAATTGGGTGTCTAGTCGTTTTAGGTATGGCACGCTAATTGCTGCGTCAATAATACAGCAAAATAGATAGTCATAAATTTGACTCCTTGAGGTAGTAAATGAGAATAGATGGTTTACATGGCGAAATGCAGGCAATGATGGCCGAAGCTGCGAGCTCGCGCCTTGCTGCGACAGGACAAACGGTCGGTGCAGACTTCGGCAACATGCTGACGCAAGCCATCAACAATGTGAACTCATTGCAAAAGACCTCAGGGGATCTTCAAACTCGTTTTGATAGCGGTGACCAAAGTGTGTCGCTGTCTGAGGTGATGATTGCTCGCAATAAATCTAGTGTGGCCTTTGAAGCGACAATTCAAATTAGAAATAAGTTGGTTGAGTCGTATAAAGAGCTTATGAATATGCCGGTATAAGTTGGGTATTTAAGTAGTGGCAGATAATAGTCAAACAACAGATTTAACCGTGAGCGATGGTAACGACCACGCACTCATTGCGAGTGCTGAGCTGGACGGAGAAGGGCAAAATCCCGATCTAGGTGAACGTAGTTCATCTAAATTTGATATGGCCGTAGGTGACCTAGATTTACTTCGTCAGGTTGTCTTAGTGCTGTCTATCTCAATCTGTGTCGCGCTTATTGTGATGCTGTTTTTCTGGGTAAAAGAGCCAGAAATGCGTCCATTAGGGGCTTACGAAACAGAAGAATTGATCCCAGTTCTTGACTACTTAGATCAGCAAAAGATCGAATATTCACTTGAAGGCAATACTATCTCTGTACCTGCGAGTGAATATAATTCTCTGAAGCTTAATATGGTTCGAGCTGGCTTGAACCAGGAGACAAGAGAAGGTGATGACATTCTTATGCAAGATATGGGCTTTGGAGTCTCACAGCGTTTAGAGCAAGAGCGCCTCAAGTTGAGCCGTGAACGGCAGTTGGAGGCGGTTTTTGAAGAGATGCAGCCAGTACGCAAGGCTCATGTCCTATTGGCTTTGCCTAAACAAAGTGTTTTTGTCCGTCATAATCAAGAAGCCTCTGCTTCAGTTTTTTTAACACTAAAAACGGGTACTAACCTCAAGCAGCAAGAAGTCGAATCTATTGTTGATATGGTCGCCAGTGCGGTTCCGGGAATGAATACTTCACGAATTACCGTGACAGATCAGCATGGTAGACTGCTGAGTTCTGGTTCTGAAGACCCAACATCAGCAGCGCGTCGTAAAGAACATGAGTTAGAGCGCAACCAAGAACAAGCACTGCGTGAGAAAATTGACTCTATCTTGATTCCTATCCTTGGTTTTGGAAACTACACGGCTCAGGTTGATATTCAGCTCGACTTCAACGCAGTTGAGCAAACCAGAAAACGTTTCGATCCTAACACACCGGCAACGCGAAGCGAATACACCCTAGAAGATTACAACAACGGCAACACTGTCGCTGGTATTCCGGGGGCTTTGAGCAATCAGCCTCCATCAGATGCGTCTATCCCTCAAGATGTGGCTCAGATGAAAGATGGCGCGATGACTGGTCAGGGCTCTGTTCATAAAGAAGCGACGCGAAACTTCGAATTAGACACCACTATCAGCCACGAGCGTAAGCAGACTGGTACGGTGAACCGTCAAACGGTATCGGTAGCGATTAAAGATCGTCAATCCATCAACCCAGATACGGGTGAAGTGGTGCACACGCCAATCCCTGCTAGCGAAATCAACGCGATTCGCCAAGTACTTATTGGTACGGTCGGTTTTGATGAAAGCCGCGGTGATTTATTGAATGTATTAAGCATGCAGTTCGCACCACAAATCACAGATGTGGTTCCTGATGTACCAATTTGGGAACACCCTAACTTCAATGATTGGGTACGTTGGTTTGCAAGCGCGTTGGTTATTATTGTGGTGGTGTTAGTTCTTGTTCGTCCAGCGATGAAGAAACTGCTTAACCCAGCCGCAGACAGTGATGACCAGATGTACGGCCCAGACGGCATGCCAATTGGTGCCGATGGCGAGACCAGCCTAATTGGTGGTGACATTGAAGGTGGCGAGCTGTTTGAATTTGGTTCAAGCATCGACTTACCGAACCTTCACAAAGATGAAGACGTGCTGAAAGCAGTACGTGCACTTGTAGCGAATGAACCAGAGCTAGCAGCTCAAGTAGTTAAGAATTGGATGGCAGATGGCTAACGAAATTGTTCCACAACAATCTGAAGGCGGTGAAGTGCTTGATGTCTCAAGTGTGGATATCGGCTCTATCTCAGGCGATGAACGTGCTGCGATCTTATTGCTAAGTTTGAACGAAGAGGACGCGGCCGGAATTATTCGCCATCTAGAACCTAAGCAGGTTCAACGTGTGGGTAGTGCAATGGCTCGTGCAACAGATTTGTCTCAAGAAAAAGTCGGCGCTGTGCACCGTGCTTTCTTAGATGATATTCAGAAGTACACCAACATCGGTATGGGCAGTGAAGACTTCATGCGTAATGCGTTGGTGGCTGCTCTGGGTGAAGACAAGGCCAACAACCTTGTCGACCAAATCCTTCTAGGAACCGGTTCAAAAGGCTTGGATTCTCTTAAGTGGATGGACCCTCGTCAGGTGGCAAGTATCATCATTAACGAGCACCCGCAGATTCAAACCATCGTGTTGTCTTACTTAGAGGCCGATCAGTCTGCTGAGATTCTGTCTCAGTTCCCTGAACGTGTACGTCTAGATCTGATGATGCGTATTGCCAATCTTGAAGAAGTTCAACCTTCGGCGCTTGCTGAGTTGAATGAAATCATGGAGAAACAATTCGCGGGTCAAGCTGGTGCCCAAGCAGCTAAAATTGGCGGTCTGAAGGCAGCGGCAGAGATCATGAACTACATGGATAATAACGTAGAAGGTGTCTTGATGGATCAAATCCGCGATCAAGACGAAGACATGGCAACGCAGATTCAAGATCTTATGTTTGTCTTTGAAAACCTTATTGAAGTGGATGACCAAGGCGTTCAGAAACTGCTACGTGACGTACCACAAGACGTTCTCCAGAAAGCACTTAAAGGTGCTGATGAAGGCCTACGTGAGAAGATCTACAAGAACATGTCTAAACGTGCTGCCGATATGATGAGAGACGATATTGAGGCGATGCCGCCAGTGAAAGTCTCTGACGTAGAAGCAGCTCAGAAAGAGATTTTGGGTATTGCGAGGAAGATGGCAGACAGTGGCGAGATTATGCTGTCTGGTGGCGCCGATGAGTTCCTTTAATACAGAAACCTCAACAGCCCCACACCATTGGGGCTTTTCTTTATCCAACCTCGAACCACAGATTAATTATAGTTTAACTGCCTGAATTTAAGAGCAGTTGGACTCACTCAGAAATAGGTACTGATATGTCAGGTGATAGAAAACGCGGCTTCCTTCGCCCTGAAGAAGATAATACGGTTGCCCAACCTCAGAAATGGGGGCTACCTGATTACACCTCTGATGTGAGTATACAAGCCAAAGAAACGGCGTTTAACTACGACCCAGGTTGGATGCCAACGGTTGAAGAAGCGATCGAAGAAGAAGAGCTAATTCTGACCGAAGAACAAATCGAACTGATCAAGCAAGGCGCTTACCAAGAAGGTCTGCATCAAGGTCAGGAAGCTGGCTTCAAGCAAGGTTATGAAAAGGGTAAAGAAGAAGGCTTCGCCGCAGGCCATGCCGAAGGTAATGAAGTCGGAAAGCTCGAAGGTGTCACCGCTGGTCAAGAGTATATTCAACAACAAGTTGCTATTTTTATGGGGCTCGCGAATCAATTTGCTCAACCTTTAGAGCTGATGAACGCTCAGGTTGAAAAGCAGCTGGTGGACATGGTGCTGTCCATGGTTAAAGAGGTGGTGCACGTTGAAGTTCAGACCAATCCACAAATCATCCTAGATACCGTGAAAGAGTCAGTAGAGTCGCTGCCGATCTCTGGTCACGCTATTACGTTGAAGCTTAATCCAGAAGACGTCACGATCATTCGCTCTGCACATGGGGATACTGAACTGGACTGCCGCAATTGGACATTAGTTTCAGAGCCTGCGCTCAACCGTGGCGATGTACAAATTGAAGCGGGTGAGTCGAGTGTGAACTATCGAATGGAAGAGCGTGTGAAGAACGTTATCCAGAGCTTCTGTGGTGCTAATCGCCATCAAGGTCATGCGTAATGCTTGAGTTAGCGAATCGTCTCAGCCAATACAAAGTCGAAGGGCTAAAATCACGTCCCGTTGCCTCTGGTAAATTGTTGCGGGTAGTCGGACTAACCCTTGAAGCAACTGGCTGTAAAGCCCCGATCGGCAGTCTGTGTTTAGTTGAAACCATGTCTGGCCAGATGGAAGCTGAGGTCGTTGGCTTCTCCGGTGATAACCTGTTTCTGATGCCGAGTGAACAAATCACAGGGATTTTACCCGGTGCTCGCGTCACTCCTATGACTTCTGAAAGTAGTATCCCGGTGGGTATGGAATTGCTCGGCCGTGTTATCGACGGTGTGGGTAACCCACTGGATGGGCTTGGTCCTATCTACACTGAGCAACGCGCATCATTCAGTGCCGAACCGATTAACCCTCTGGCACGTAAGCCAATTTCTGAACCACTTGATGTTGGCTTGAAAGCGATTAACGGCCTGCTGACGGTAGGTAAAGGGCAACGTATCGGTCTGTTCGCCGGTTCTGGTGTCGGTAAATCCGTAACACTAGGTATGATGACTCGAGGTACCACAGCGCAAGTGGTTGTGGTGGGCTTAATCGGTGAGCGTGGACGTGAAGTAAAAGAGTTTATCGAAGAGATTCTTGGTGAAGACGGCCGTAAGCGATCGGTTGTGGTTGCTGCGCCTGCCGATTCATCACCATTGATGCGATTGAAAGGCTGTCAAACGGCGCTAACGGTGGCGGAATATTTCCGCGACCAAGGTTTAGATGTTTTGCTCCTGATGGACTCACTGACCCGTTTTGCACAGGCTCAGCGTGAAATCGCACTATCTGTTGGCGAGCCGCCAGCAACTAAAGGTTATCCGCCATCGGTATTTGCTAAGTTGCCAGCGCTGGTTGAGCGTGCGGGTAACGGCAATGATAAGCAAGGTTCAATCACCGCTTTCTTTACCGTACTAACCGAAGGCGATGATCTACAAGATCCAATCGCCGATGCTTCACGAGCGATTCTTGATGGCCACGTTGTGTTGTCACGTGAAATGGCAGATGCGGGCCATTATCCTGCGATTGACGTTGAGAAATCTGTCAGCCGTGTGATGCCTCAAATCACCACCGAAGAACATGTGTTGATGTCGAAAGCCGTAAGACAAGTGCTTTCTATCTGTCGCAAGAACCAAGACTTGGTGTCGATTGGTGCTTACAAGCCGGGTACCGATACGGCGATTGATAGCGCCTTCACCTTGAAGCCGAAGTTAGATGAGTACTTGCAGCAGAAGATGAAAGAAACAGTTCCTTACGATATGTGCGTCAACATGTTGAAGCACGTACTAGGTGGCTAGCAGGTCATTAAGGTTAGTCATGGATAACGCATTAGAGTTTCTTCTCGACCAAGCAAAAGACCAAGAAAACCAAGCAGTCCTAGCGCTTAACAAAGCGAATGCTGAGTTGCAAGGTTACTACGAACAGGTCGCGCAGATTGAAAAGTATCGACTGGATTATTGCCAGCAACTTGTTGATAGAGGCAAGGCTGGACTAACAGCCAGCCAATATGGGCATTTGAATCGCTTTTTAACTCAATTGGATGAAACGCTTTCTAAACAGCGAGAAGCGGAGCATCACTTTAAAAATCAGGTCGATAACTGCCAGAACTACTGGATGGAATTGCGTAAGAAGCGCAAATCCTACGAGTGGTTGATGGAGAAGAAGCAGAAAGAGAGAGCCAAACTGCAGGATCAAAGAGAGCAAAAGCAGATGGATGAGTTTTCAACTTTGCTCTATAGCCGAAAGAAGATGTGATCCTGAGCCACGAATCCTACTGGCGCTATTCAGATGGTGATTAGCTGAGGTTTCTAGGCATGTTTCTTGCTCTGTTTTATATAAAATTGCGCATTGTGCCTGCTAAAGGTATGAAAGCATCCGACTTTCTTTTTGTTACCTGTTTATGGTGGCAAAGCTAGTAGATAGAGCTTGTATATATGAACGTTAGTCCTTCTTCAAATTCAGCGACCAATACAACGTCTTCGTTGTTGGATACTGGTTCTGCCGCTTCAAAGGTGGAGGAAAGCGGTGACTCAAAAGGTTTCTTTGAATCTTTTAAAGAAGCGCTCGGCTTTGAAGAAAGTGAAGCTTCAGATGAAGCAAGGAAAACGAACTCAACAGCTGAGACTACGGATGAGTCAAGCCAAGCACAAAGTAAGCAAGTGGCTTCAGAAGTTGAGGGTGAGCAAGCCACAGACAAAACTCCTGTAGAGGCAGTCTCTAGCTCAGAGTCTCAACTTAAAGCGAATTCAGCCGATGATACAGCTACCGCTAACAAGGCGGGTGAGAAAGATGAGTTGCCTAACAACAACGGCTCTAAGGAGCAGACAGCTCCACCCCAAGGTCAGGCTTCATCAGCGGTAAACGAATCGACCCAAGCATCGCAAGCGGCGGCTGTGATGAATGAAGGAAACAAGTTATTAGGCCAGTTGGATGAGGCAAATAACACGCTGAATCAGACGCCAAACGGCAAAGCCTTGCCACAGCAGTCTCAGTTAGAACTGGCTCAGTTGGATCAAGCTCAAGGTAATATTCCAGGAGCTTCTGTTGAAGGTGACGTGGGTAAGCAACTACAGCAAACTAACGCAGCGAATCAAGGTAGCGCGCTAGAAGTGGACTCTGAAATTGCTGTGCTTACTGGCGGGAAAGGCGTTTCCCAATTAACAGATGATGAAATTCGTCAGTTGATGGATAAAGGCGTTACTCCAGAGCAGATTGAAGCAAGCATGAGCCGAGAGCTCAGCCAGAAAAATGCAGCACAAGCAGCAGTTGCTGGGCAAAGCCAAGCACTGTCTTCAGCGGATATTGAGTTAGCAAAACAGGTAGATGCTCACACCAAAGCGCTCAATCAACTTAACGCTCAGATTGAGTCAAAACAGTCTGTTATTGATGGTTTACTGCAGAAGCAGCAAAGTGGCGCAAGTTTGACAACAGATGAACAAGCGATGCTGGCTAAAACGACCGCTGAGTTAAATGTTTTGAATAAACAACTCGTAAACGTTCAGCAACAAGCAACGGCTTTATTGAGCCAAGCTCCGGGTGCAAACAATGCCTCTGCTGAGCCTGTTGCGATTGATTGGGATAATACAGATTCAAATGAAGCCAAAGCCTTAGCAGCGGCAGCTTCAACAGCAGCGCAGCGAACTGCGGCACAAGCTGCAAGTAATGCGGCTACCACTCATGCAGCGACGGATAAAGCAGCAATGTTGCACGCTAATAATACGCATGTAGCCCAACAGGCAGCTGCTCAACAAGCTAATGTAGCAGCACAACAGCCACAAGCTGCGTTGGATCCGGCGTTAACCGCGCAAGGTGTGGCGCTGAATGCAGCACCAGCCGCGACTAAAGCGGGTTCAACAGATATGTTGCTTAAGGCCGGTGCAGGTGCGGCTGCTCTTTTTGGCCTAGGCAAAGCCGGTGCTAAGGAAGATTCGAAAGACTCCACATTTGCTCAGCAGATAGCTTCTGCGTCTGGTGTACAAGGTGCAGCGAACGCAAGTTCACCACCAACACGAGCCGAGATTCAAGCCGCTCAACAGGCACCGTTGCAGCTGACTAAAGAGCTAGCAAACGAACAGGTCGCTGAAAAAGTACAAATGATGATGTCTAAAAACCTTAAGAACTTAGACATTCGACTCGACCCACCAGAGCTGGGACATATGAAGATCCGCATGACCATGAATAATGACGTGGCTAACGTGCACTTTACAGTGAACAGCCAACAGGCGAGGGATGTGATTGAACAAACCTTACCTCGATTGAGAGAGATGCTTGCTCAACAGGGTATGCAGCTTGCCGATTCATCAGTTCAACAGCAAAGTTCAGGTCAAGGGCAAGACAGATACAACAGTGGTGAGCAACAATCAGGCTCTAACCGCACAAATGATACGCAAGGTGATGAAAACCTTGATAGTGGCAGCAATCTTGAATTGAATGTCGCATCAAAGCGTGATGGAATTAGTTATTATGCCTAATACCAGGCTGAGCACACTGAGTTAACAGACAGAACCAGCTAATAGACAGAACCGTCAGTTAATCGAAAGAACAGGAAGTTAGAGTAAAGTATGGCAGAAGTACAAGATGCACCTAAAGGGAAGAGTAAGCTCCTTATTATCATTATAGCGGTCGTTGTTTTACTGCTTGGTATTGGTGGTGCGCTGTTCTTTTTCTTAGGCTCCGATGATAGTGCCTCAGAATCTCAGTCCCAGCCAGCCACTGCTGTGGTTGCAGCAGAGCCTGTTATGTATGTGAACATCCCTCAGCCCTTCTTGTTCAATGTGACAGGTGATAAAAAAGATCGCCTAGTTCAGATAAAAGCACAGCTGATGGTGCGTGGTAGCAAGAATGAAGACCTGGCGCGTTACCACTCTCCACTTGTAGAAAGCACATTGCTCGCAACGTTCGCTTCGGCAACGGTTGATCAACTTCGCTCACCAACAGGGCGAGTAGAACTGCGTGACAAAGCGACAGAAGATATTAAAGCAAGTCTGGCTCAAGCTGTTGGCCAGCCTGTGATTGAAAAAGTGTTATTCACTGACTTCGTAATTCAATAGGTAATTTGTGACCGATTTATTAAGCCAAGACGAAATTGATGCGCTGTTACACGGCGTTGATGATGTTGAAGAAGTTGAAGATGTCTTAGAGACCGACAATGATAGTGCGGTTAATTTTGACTTCTCCTCTCAAGATCGAATCGTCCGTGGTCGAATGCCGACCCTTGAACTTATTAACGAGCGTTTCGCACGTCATATGCGAATTAGCTTATTTAATTTGTTGCGTAAAACGGCTGAAGTGTCGATCAACGGTGTACAGATGATGAAATTTGGTGAATACCAAAACACCCTGTACGTACCAACCAGTTTAAACATGGTGCGTTTCCGTCCGCTTAAAGGTACGGCGTTGATCACCATGGAAGCGCGGCTTGTTTTCATTCTTGTAGAAAACTTCTTTGGTGGCGATGGACGATTCCACGCCAAGATTGAAGGCCGTGAATTTACGCCAACGGAAAGGCGTATTATCCAGCTGCTGCTGAAGATTGTATTTGAAGATTACAAAGAAGCTTGGTCACCAGTAATGGGGGTTGAGTTTGAATATTTGGATTCTGAAGTGAACCCGAGTATGGCGAACATTGTGAGCCCAACCGAAGTGATCGTAGTTAGCTCATTCCATATCGAAGTGGATGGCGGCGGTGGCGACTTCCACGTAGTCATGCCTTACTCCATGGTTGAGCCGATCCGTGAACTGCTTGATGCGGGTGTTCAATCAGACAAAATGGAAACCGATGTTCGTTGGAGCACAGCACTGCGTGATGAAATCATGGACGTGCCTGTTAACTTCCGCGTCAACCTTCTAGAGCAAGATATCTCACTACGTGACTTAATGGAGCTGCGCCCTGGTGATGTCATTCCAATGAACATGCCTGAGCACGCGACTATGTTCGTAGAGGAGCTGCCGACCTACCGTGTAAAGATGGGGCGCTCGGGTGAAAAACTCGCGGTACAGATTTCTGAAAAAATTCAAAGACCTCATGTGGTAAAAACTGATCTCGCTTTCCTAGGCAAAGACTTAATGTCTGAACTAGAAAATAGCGATGATAACGAATAGCAAAATAGATAAAAGTATAGGAATTGGTAATGGAACCTAGTGAAGATCAAAAGTTAGCGGACGAATGGGCTGCAGCACTTGGTGAGGATCCTTCTGCGCCGTCAATTGATATTGATGACGTGCTTGCGGCACCACTTGATGAGCTAACTGATTCATCGTCTCCGATTTCTGAAGACGAGCGTCGTAAACTGGATACCATTATGGATATCCCAGTCACCATTTCTATGGAAGTTGGCCGGTCTCAGATCAGTATCCGTAACCTTCTGCAATTGAACCAAGGTTCGGTTGTTGAGCTAGACCGCATTGCTGGTGAATCACTGGATGTGATGGTCAATGGTACCCTGATCGCTCACGGTGAGGTGGTTGTGGTGAACGACAAATTTGGTATTCGCTTGACCGATGTAATTAGCCAAACAGAACGTATTAAGAAGCTACGTTAATGAGCTTATCTTCTCTAAGGTTGAAGAGCTTATCTCGAGCAATAGTCGGAATGGGGCTACTCTCAATTCCTTCTGTTGCCTTTGCAGCGACGCCGCCTTCTCTTGATTTAGCGACTACTTTTGGGTCGCTAATTTTCGTTATAGCCTTCATTTTATTTATTGCTTGGTTGCTTAAGCGCATGCAAGTGCCAACGATGTCTAATCAACAAGGTTTGGTGATTGTTAGGCAAATCCCTGTGGGTACCAAAGAGCGTATCGCTATTGTACAAGCGGGTGATGAGCAGTTCTTGGTGGGCATTACTACCCAATCTATTCAGCTGATCTCTAAGCTTGATAAACCTCTTACACAGGAGATGCTGGAAAAAAGTACATTCTCAAGTCAGCTTTCCCAGCTCATGAAAAAAGATGCAAACAAATAACGGACTTTTGAACTCATCTTACTTTTGCCAAGCCGGAGCTTTCCGAGTGGCGAAAGTGTTGCTGGTTCAGCTTACTCTTCTCTGTACCCTTTTGTTTAGTGTATCGGTATTTGCACAGGCTGAAGACGGCACTGTTATTCCTGCCAACACAGCTGGTTCAGAGTCGGTCACCATCAGCACGATGGAACAAGACCAAGCCAAATCGACCACTATGACCACGGGTAGCTTGACGGGTAGCGGGGGCGGCATTCCAGCCTTCACCATGACGACCAATGCTAACGGTGGTGAAGACTACTCGATCAACCTGCAAATTCTTGCGTTGATGACCATGCTTGGCTTCTTGCCGGCAATGGTTATTTTAATGACTTCGTTCACCCGTATTGTTGTTGTGATGTCTATTCTGCGTCAGGCAATGGGTTTGCAACAAACACCATCGAACCAAGTTATCATCGGTATCGCGATATTCTTGACCTTCTTCATCATGTCACCGGTGATCAATCAGGTGAATGAACAGGCGGTTCAACCTTATTTGAATGAGCAGATCACCGCACGACAAGCATTTGATGTCGCCCAAGGGCCGATCAAATCATTCATGCTCAAGCAGACCCGAATCAAAGACTTAGAGACTTTTGTTGAGATCTCCGGTTCGGAAGTGACCAACCCTGAAGACGTTTCAATGGCGGTGCTGATTCCTGCATTTATCACCTCTGAACTCAAAACGGCTTTCCAGATTGGCTTTATGCTGTTCTTGCCGTTTTTGATCATCGACTTAGTGGTGGCGTCGGTATTGATGGCGATGGGTATGATGATGTTGTCACCCATGATCGTATCGCTACCGTTTAAGTTGATGCTGTTCGTTCTTGTTGATGGTTGGAACCTGATACTCTCCACACTCGCCGGCAGTTTTGCCTTGTAGCTGGGGGACATCATGAATCCTGAAATATTCGTAGAGTTGTTCCGAGACGCACTTTGGATGGTGTTAATCATGGTTTGCGCCATCATTATTCCCAGCCTGCTTATTGGTTTAGTCGTCGCTATTTTCCAAGCAGCGACCTCTATCAACGAACAAACATTGAGTTTCCTGCCGCGTTTGATCGTGACTTTATTAGCCTTGATGCTGTTTGCGCACTGGATGACTCAGATGATGATGGAGTTCTTTTTTGAACTCATCGAACGTTTACCTCAAGTTCTGTATTAAACCGATATGGAATACCCAACGAGCCTTGTACTAGAGTGGTTAGCCAATTATTTTTGGCCTTACACTCGCATCTCAGCCATGCTGATGGTGATGACGGTCACCGGTGCACGTTTTGTGTCGCCGCGTATTCGTCTGTACTTAGGTTTGGCGATTACCTTCGCAGTCATGCCTGCGATTCCCGCGGTTCCCAGAGAGATTGAACTGCTCTCTTTCCAAGGCTTCCTAACCGTCTTCGAACAAATTGTGATTGGTGTGGCGATGGGTTTTGTCACTCAGTTTATGATTCAAACCTTTGTTATGCTCGGTCAAATCCTTGGTATGCAATCGAGCTTAGGTTTCGCCTCTATGGTCGACCCAGCAAACGGCCAGAACACGCCAGTATTGGGTCAGCTCTTCATGCTACTTGCCACTATGTTCTTCTTGGCAACCGACGGTCACTTGAAGATGTTGCAGCTGGTGGTATTCAGTTTTAAAACTCTGCCGATTGGTAGTGGCTCTCTGACCTCGGTCGATTTTCGAGAGCTGGCATTATGGCTCGGCATCATGTTCAAAGCGGCATTGGCGATGTCGCTGTCGGGAATAATCGCGTTGCTGACGATAAACCTGTCATTCGGTGTAATGACACGTGCCGCGCCTCAGCTAAACATCTTTTCTTTGGGTTTTGCATTTGCGCTACTCGTGGGTCTGTTGCTTTGTTGGTACATCCTTGGCGGCTTATATAGTCACTATGAGCTATTTTGGATGCAAGGTGAGCAACAGATATGTCGTCTAATCCGGTTAGATTGCTAGGAGACTGAAATGGCAGAGTCTGACGTTCAAGAACGCACAGAAGACGCCACGCCTAGACGCTTGCAACAGGCCAAAGAGAAAGGGCAGGTTGCAAGGTCAAAAGAGCTGGCGTCAGCATCGGTATTAATTGTCGGTGCCGTTGCACTAATGTGGTTTGGTGAATCGATGGCGAAGGCGCTGTTCGAGGTTATGCAACGCCTGTTTTCTTTAAGCCGCGATGAAATCTTTGATACCAACAAACTACTGGAAATTGCTGGTGGTTCATTGGTGAACTTGCTGTTTCCGCTGTTCTTAATTCTGATCACCTTGTTTATTGCGGCTGTTATTGGCGCAGCAGGTGTTGGCGGGATTAACTTCTCGATGCAAGCTGCGATGCCAAAGGCGTCTAAGCTCAATCCACTCAGTGGTATCAAGCGTATGTTTGGCCTGCAAAGCTGGGTTGAACTGATTAAATCGATTTTGAAAGTGGCGCTAGTATCGGGAATGGCTGTTTATCTGATTCAGGCCTCTCAACATGACTTAATGCAGCTGAGCATGGATGTTTATCCGCAGAATATCTTTCACGCCTTGGATATTTTGCTTAACTTCATTCTCTTGATAAGTTGTTCTCTGCTGATTGTGGTGGCTATCGATATCCCATTCCAGATTTGGCAACACGCCGATCAATTGAAGATGACCAAGCAAGAAGTGAAAGACGAATTCAAAGACACTGAAGGTAAGCCGGAAGTGAAAGGTCGAATTCGTATGTTGCAAAGGGAAGCCGCTCAGCGTCGTATGATGGCTGATGTACCTCAAGCGGACGTGATTGTCACAAACCCGGAGCACTTCTCAGTGGCGTTACGCTACAAGCAGAATCAAGATAAAGCGCCAATTGTGGTTGCGAAAGGTGTTGATCACATGGCGATGAAGATCCGTGAAATCGCTCGAGAACATGATATCTATATTGTTCCTGCACCACCGTTGGCAAGGGCGCTTTATCACACTACAGAGCTCGAACAACAAATTCCTGACGGTCTGTTTACCGCTGTAGCCCAAGTGCTTGCATATGTGTTCCAGCTAAAACAATATCGAAAACGCGGCGGTGAGAGGCCAAAACTGCAAGATTCTAATATGCCGATCCCACCTGATTTACGTCATTAGATCAATTACTTGAGCTCAGCCTTATGAAGCTTAATAATAGAGGAACTAATTAGCTTCTATTTGACAACTAAGCGCTGATATATTGACGTTCGATATTGGTACAGTGTTTGCTGTATCAATCCCGAACATTATAAGCCGGTCATGATAAACTTGATCAATAATAAACCTTGTTGCTGTTACGTTGGCAACATAGCTTAGCCCTAAGCCCGACTTGTTGGCGAATGGCGACAACTTAGCGAAACTATCTAGATTTATGAAATTTTCCCTGCCTTTTGCGGACAAGCTACCAAAAATCCCTAACCGTGCCATGCCTGCTATTGGTGCGCCTGTTATGGTACTTGCCACGCTGGCGATGGTGGTGTTGCCAATTCCTGCGTTTTTGCTGGATATGTTCTTCACCTTCAATATCGCACTCGCTATGGTTGTGTTGCTGGTGTCGGTTTATACCCGAAGACCTCTAGATTTCGCCGCTTTCCCGACCGTCCTCCTAATTGCGACTCTGCTTCGATTGGCTTTGAACGTAGCATCTACTCGTGTGGTTCTGCTGCACGGTCACGAAGGTGGCGATGCTGCGGGTAACGTGATTGAAGCCTTCGGTAACGTAGTTATCGGTGGTAACTACGCGGTTGGTTTAGTGGTGTTCTTGATCTTAATGATCATCAACTTCATGGTTGTTACCAAAGGTGCTGGCCGTATCTCGGAAGTAAGTGCGCGTTTTACCTTGGATGCGTTACCGGGTAAACAAATGGCAATTGATGCCGATTTGAATGCGGGTTTGATCGATCAAGATCAGGCGCGTTTGCGACGTTTTGAAGTTACCAAAGAGGCCGACTTCTATGGCTCGATGGATGGTGCTTCGAAGTTCGTTAAAGGTGATGCGATAGCGGGCATTTTGATCCTGTTCATCAACATCATTGGTGGCTTGAGCATCGGCATGGCTCAATTTGATTTAGGTTTCGGTGAAGCTATCGAAATCTATACTCTACTGACCATCGGTGATGGTCTGGTTGCACAAATTCCATCTCTATTACTGTCGATCGCTGCTGCTATGATGGTAACGCGTCAAAATACCGATGAAGACATGGGCCAACAGCTCATCTTCCAGATGTTCGACAATCCAAAAGCCTTGATGATCACTGCGGCGATTCTCGGCGTGATGGGTATTGTCCCTGGCATGCCACACTTCGCGTTTTTGAGCTTAGCTGCGGTTGCTGGTGGTGCGGCTTATTACATCGATAAGAAACAGAAGAAGAAGGCATTGGAGCCGGATCTCCCTGTGGCTGTTGAGGCTAGTGGAGAGACAGGTTCGCAAAAAGAGCTCTCTTGGGATGACGTACAACCTGTTGATATTATTGGCCTTGAGGTAGGCTATCGCTTGATTCCTCTGGTAGACAGAGACCAAGGCGGAGAACTACTAGAACGCGTTAAAGGTGTGCGTAAGAAGTTGTCTCAAGATTTCGGCTTCTTGATCCCAGCAGTACACATCCGTGACAACTTAGAACTGACACCAAACAGCTACCGAATCACCTTGATGGGTGTCGCAGTGGGTGAGGCTGAGATAAAGCCGGATATGGAGCTCGCGATTAACCCAGGTCAAGTGTACGGGATGATCGACGGTGAGCCGACTATCGATCCAGCATTTGGTCTAGAAGCGGTATGGATTCGTGAGGAACAACGTGAACACGCTCAGGCTCTCGGCTATACAGTGGTTGATTCGTCGACCGTGTTAGCAACCCACCTTAGCCAGCTGCTTACTAATAATGCGTCGCAGCTTATTGGTCATGAAGAGGTTCAGAACCTACTTGAGATGCTCAGTCGCTCAACACCTAAGTTGGTTGAAGGCTTTGTACCGGATCAACTGCAGCTTGGTGTGGTAGTGAAAGTGCTACAAAATCTGCTCAACGAAGCCATCCCAATCCGTGATATCCGAACCATAGTCCAAACTTTGTCGGAGTACTCGAGCAAGAGTCAAGAACCTGACATATTAACTGCGGCAGTTCGCATCTCATTGAAACGACTAATTGTTCAGGAAATCAATGGGATAGAGCCAGAGTTACCTGTAATAACCTTAATCCCTGAGCTGGAACAAATCTTGCATCAAACCATGCAGGCATCCGGCGGAGAATCTGCTGGTATTGAACCTGGTTTAGCGGAACGTTTACAGACCTCTCTTAGCCAAGCGACTCAAGAGCAAGAGCTGAAAGGAGAGCCTGCAGTGCTACTGACTTCAGGCGTGTTGCGTTCGACTCTAGCTAAATTCGTGAAGAACACGATCCCAAGCTTAAGAGTGCTGTCTTACCAAGAAATACCGGATGAAAAGCAGATACGTATAGTACAAGCTGTTGGTAATTAAGCCGCCTAATTAGAACGGACGATCGAATTGAAAATTAAACGATTTTTTGCAAAAGACATGCGAACTGCTCTGCTCCAAGTGAAAGAAGAACTTGGTTCAGACGCTGTGATCATGTCTAACAAAAAGGTCGCAGGTGGCGTGGAAATTGTTGCCGCTATTGATGGCGAATCTAGCCCGTCAGCAGCGAGCCCAAGACTCAACAAACCTCAGCAGCCTGTGCATAGCCAATACACGCAAATGGCCGCTCCCTCAGCTCCGGCAGGACGTCGCGAATTAGATGATGACAAGGTAAGCCTCCGGTCAAATTCTGAAGGTGGACGTTCAATGACTAAGCGCTTTGCAAACATGCTTAAGCAATACAGTCATGGTACGGACGATGAACCTCAGCACCGCGCTGAAAACGAAGACTCTCTGTCAGCATTACTCAATCGCCAATCTAGCAATAGCAACTTGTCGCACAACAGCCAGCCATCGAGCGGTAGCCTAGATTCAGCATTTGCTCGCAAAACCGGTCTTTCTAAATTGATTGCTGAAGATCGCCGAGTTGAGCGCCCTGCGCCTCGTTTAGATCCGACTCGCTATGATCGTGGCCGTGACAGTGGTCAATCCAAAGGTTCTGATACTGAAATGGAAACGATGCGCGAAGAGATGACCTCAATTCGCCGTCTGTTAGAGCATCAAGTGTCAGGACTGATGTGGCAGGAGGTTGAGCGTCGTGAACCGCTGAGAGCCATGCTTATCAAACGTCTGGAACGAATGGGCGTGTCTGCAGAGCTTGCTGATCAGATGGCTTGTTACATTCCAGAAGATACCAAACCAGCTCGTGCATGGAAGGCGTTGTTAGCCTTGGTTGCTGACCAGATCTCCGTGACACAAAAAGACATTCTAAAACGCGGCGGAATTGTGGCTCTACTTGGCCCAACTGGCGTGGGTAAAACGACGACGGTTGCAAAGCTTGCGGCTCGCGCTGCCATGGAATATGGCGCAGACAACGTCGCACTAGTGACAACGGATACATATCGTATAGGTGCACATGAGCAGTTATCGATTTATGGTCGAATTATGGGTTGTCCTGTAAGAGTTGCTAAAGATTCTAGCGAACTGGCCGATGTAATATACCAGTTACGTAATCGTCGCCTGATTCTGGTCGATACTGCAGGTATGGGACAACGAGATGTTCGTCTATCTGAGCAGTTAGACACATTGATGCAAGAGAGTGGCTCCGTTATCAATAGCTACCTTGTTTTGCCGGCTACAGCACAACGCAAAGTACTACAAGAGACAATTGAACACTTTAGAAGAATCCCATTGTCGGGATGCATCATGACTAAATTGGATGAATCCCTCAGTCTTGGTGAATTCATCAGTGTCGTAATACAAAATGCATTACCAGTTGCTTATATAGCAAATGGTCAACGAGTTCCTGAAGATATCGTTATAGCTCAACCAAAGTACATGATTGCTAAGGCAAATGAGCTATTAGAGAAATCTACAGAGAATGAACCTCATTACTGGAACAGCGATTCTGAAGGGCTCT
This sequence comes from Vibrio sp. HI00D65, assembly GCF_001635455.1. Lineage (GTDB taxonomy): Bacteria > Pseudomonadota > Gammaproteobacteria > Enterobacterales > Vibrionaceae > Vibrio. Next base: position 118,840 of record NZ_LWEH01000140.1, on the reverse strand, counting down.
AGGCGGCGGATAAATATGAATGAAAATATGATACACGATCAAGCTAGCGGCCTCCGTCGCTTAACCAAGCCTTCTATCACCAAAGTTATTGCGGTAACGGGCGGTAAAGGTGGCGTTGGTAAATCTAACGTGACGTTAGGTATGGCTATTTGTATGGCGCGCCAAGGTAAAAAAGTTATGGTGCTTGATGCCGACTTAGGCCTTGCAAACGTCGATATCATGTTGGGTATTCGCTCTAAGCGAAACCTTGGACATGTGTTAGCGGGTGAGTGTGAACTCAAAGATGCGATTGTGGAAGGTCCGCACGGAATTAAAATCATTCCAGCGACTTCAGGTACTCAGAGCATGACAGAGCTATCGCACGCACAACACGCTGGTTTGATTCGCGCATTTGGTACGCTTGAAGACGAGATGGACATCTTGCTAGTAGATACCGCGGCTGGTATCTCGGACATGGTGATCAGTTTCTCAAGAGCCGCGCAAGATGTGGTGGTTGTGGTATGTGATGAACCTACCTCAATCACAGATGCATATGCATTAATTAAGCTTTTGAGCAGAGAGCACCAAGTTCAGCGATTTAAAGTTGTCGCAAATATGGTCAGAAGCTACCGTGAAGGCCGAGAATTATTTGCAAAATTGACTTTGGTCACAGAGCGCTTCTTGAATGTGAGCCTCGAACTCGTAGCATGTATTCCTTTAGATGATAAAGTACGTCAATCAGTCAAGAGGCAGAAAATTGTAGTCGACGCGTTTCCTCGCTCTCCAGCTGCATTGGCAATCAGCTCATTGGCAAATAAAGCATTGACCTGGTCAATACCAAAAACACCAAGTGGACACTTGGAGTTCTTTGTTGAAAGACTGCTGAACCGTACTGAATTTGTAGAGGAACCATTTGGTGAATAAAGCGCTTACCTACGACCAACACGCTAATCACAATAGCCAACAGGCTTTTTTTGAGAAGTACTCTGTGTTGGTTAAACGTATCGCTCATCACTTGTTGGGGCGATTACCGCCTAATGTATTGGTTGATGACTTGATTCAAGCTGGCATGATCGGCTTGATTGAAGCGCAACAAAACTATGATGGTACCAAAGGCGCAAGCTTTGAGACGTATGCCGGTATTCGAATCCGTGGTGCAATGTTGGATGACATTCGCCGAGGAGATTGGGTACCGAGATCGGTTCATAAAAACAATCGAGAAATCAGCAGTGCAATTGCGGAATTAGAGAGCACTCTCAACCGCGACCCAAGCGATGCCGAAGTGGCAAAGCACATGGGACTCAGTTTAGAGCAGTATCATAGTGCTTTAACTGATATTAATTGCTCAAGACTGGTCGGGATCGAAGATTTAGGCGTCTCAGATGATGTAATATCTCCGAATGAAGACTCTCAAGATAACGCGCCTTTTCAAGGAGTTGCTGATGAGTCATTCCGCCAAGCTTTGATCGATTCGATAAAACAGCTTCCGGAAAGAGAAGGCCTAGTGCTTTCGCTTTATTACGACGAAGAACTCAATTTAAAAGAGATTGGGGAAGTATTGGGTGTCAGCGAATCTCGTGTCAGCCAAATATTGAGCCAATCTATGCAGCGTTTACGCACTAAATTAAGTGCTTGGACACAGAACGACTAACAACACTGATTTTTATTCAGTGGAGGCTAATTTGAACAAAAACATGAAAATTCTCATTGTTGATGATTTTTCAACGATGCGCCGAATTGTTAAAAACCTACTTCGCGACTTAGGTTTCAACAACACACAAGAAGCAGACGATGGCTTGACCGCGTTACCTATGCTGAAAAAAGGCGAATTTGATTTCGTGGTAACTGACTGGAACATGCCGGGCATGCAAGGTATCGACCTGCTAAAACACATTCGTGCAGACGCTGAACTTAAGCACCTTCCAGTGCTAATGATCACAGCAGAAGCGAAGCGTGAGCAGATCATCGAAGCTGCGCAAGCGGGTGTAAATGGTTACATTGTGAAGCCTTTCACTGCCGCAACTCTTAAAGAGAAACTAGATAAGATTTTTGAGCGATTATAAGCATTAAAAATAACCTATTTTTAGGCGCTTCTAGAGAGAGATTAACTTTTTAGTTTCCCGTTTCTCTCAAACGTTGAAGCGTCACAAATATGCGGAGTAAGGCCGAACTCAGGATGATTTCATTAGAACAAGCAAAAAAATTAGTAGAGCTGCTTGAAAACGATGAGCAGCAAGGTGCTGATTCTCTTGTTAGAAGCATTTATGAGGACAACTTTAGTCTTCAAGACAATCCAATGCTTCAAGAAATAGGTAGTCTGACTCGCGACCTCCATGACTCTTTGACACAATTCAACTTTGACGAGCGCATTAGCGTTATCGCAAATGATGAAATCCCTGATGCAAGGGATCGCCTTCAGTATGTCATTGATAAAACGGAAGTTGCGGCAAATAAAACGATGGACGCTGTCGATCGCTGTATGCCAATCGCAGACAACCTACACGAGTGTTTACTTCAAGTAAGGCCTCAATGGAATGAACTGATGCATGGCCGCATTGAGCTGGCACAATTTAAAGCTTTATGTCACCGCATTGATGGATTGCTTGTCCAAGTAGAGGGCGATAGTACCGAACTACGTGGACAACTGACTGAAATCTTAATGGCTCAGGATTTCCAAGACTTAACTGGGCAGATTATTAGCAAAGTTATTACCTTGGTGAATGAGGTTGAAGGGCGCTTGGTTGAGATTCTCACCGTCTTTGGTGCGAATCAGATTGAGCCAACTCCAACATCAGAGAAGAAAGCATCGATTACTCCAGAAGGACCAATCATGGATCCAGAAGAGCGTGAAGATGCTGTTGCTTCTCAAGATGAAGTCGACGATTTGTTATCCAGTCTTGGATTTTAAAGGTAACGTATGAGCTACGATTTAGACGAAGATATTCTTCAGGACTTTTTAGTCGAAGCAGGAGAGATCCTTGAACTTCTATCAGAGCAGCTGGTAGAGCTTGAGAATAACCCTGACGACAAAGACCTATTAAATGCTATTTTCCGTGGTTTCCATACAGTAAAAGGTGGTGCTGGTTTCCTAGCATTAACTGAGCTGGTGGATACTTGTCATGGTGCTGAGAATGTGTTCGACATTCTACGCAATGGCCAACGCAGCGTAACATCAGGTTTGATGGATACTATGCTGCAGGCTCTAGACACTGTTAATACACAGTTCCAAGCCGTGCAAGATCAGGAACCTTTAGTGCCAGCAGATCAAGCATTATTGGATGAACTTCACCGTCTTTGTAAGCCAGAGTCAGCGGATGAAGTTGCACCAGTAGAAGCGCCTGCACCTGTTATCCCTGAGCCTATCGCTGTTGAACCTGAACCGGTTGTCGAAAGTCCGAGCATCAGCGCCTCTTCAGTAGACGATATCTCTGAAGATGAATTCGAGCGTCTGCTTGATGAACTTCATGGTAAAGGTGGTTCACCAACGTCATCTGTAGCACCAACACCGCCGCCAGCACCAGCTGCGCCACAACCTGTGGTTGATAGTGGTGATATCACTGATGACGAATTCGAAAAGTTATTGGACGAACTGCATGGTGCGGGTAACAGCCCGACAAGTACGGGTTCGACGCCGCCTCCACCGCCAGCTCCTCCTGTTGCTCCAGTTTCGGCGATGTCTGAAGGTGATGACCTGATGACAGACGAAGAGTTTGAGATGTTACTTGACCAATTACATGGTTCAGGTAACGGTCCATCGGCTGAAGAACTTGATGCTGCAACTAAGCCAGCAGAAGCGAAACCAGTGGCACCACAAGCTGCGCCTAAGCCGCAACCAGCTGCACCAGTAGCAGTTAAAGCTGAACCTACACCAAATGCCCCTGCGAAAGCGGAAGTGAAAGCGCCTGCTAAAAAGCAACAAGCGGAAGCGACCGTTCGTGTAGATACCTCTACGCTGGATACCATTATGAACATGGTTGGCGAATTGGTATTGGTTCGTAACCGATTGGTTAGCCTTGGTTTAAATAGCAACGACGAAGAAATGTCGAAAGCTGTTTCTAACCTAGATGTTGTTACTGCAGACCTACAAGGTGCGGTAATGAAGACTCGTATGCAACCGATCAAGAAAGTATTTGGTCGTTTCCCTCGAGTTGTCCGTGACCTTGCTCGTAGCCTGAAAAAAGACATCGTTCTTGAGATGCGCGGCGAAGAAACGGACCTAGATAAAAACCTAGTAGAAGCGCTTGCTGATCCACTGATTCACTTGGTGAGAAACTCAGTTGACCACGGTATTGAAATGCCGGAAGACCGAGTGATAGCGGGTAAATCAAGAACCGGTAAAGTGATTCTATCTGCCTCTCAAGAGGGTGACCACATTGAACTGGCTATCGTTGATGACGGTGGCGGTATGGACCCTGATAAGCTTCGTGCTATTGCGGTCAAGCGTGGTCTGATGGATGAAGATGCTGCTTCTCGTTTATCAAATAAAGAGTGTTTCAACCTAATCTTCGCACCAGGCTTCTCAAGTAAAGAGCAGATCTCTGATATCTCTGGTCGTGGTGTAGGTATGGACGTTGTGAAAACAGCGATCAACACACTGAATGGCTCAATTGATATCGATTCTGAAATGGGACAAGGCACCAAGATTACGATCAAGGTTCCACTGACACTAGCGATCCTACCTACCTTGATGGTTGGTGTTTCTGGTCACCCATTTGCGCTGCCTTTGGCTTCGGTTAACGAGATTTTCCACCTAGATTTAAGCCGCACTAACGTGGTTGATGGCCAGTTGACCATCATCGTTCGAGATAAATCGATTCCATTGTTCTACTTGCAGAACTGGCTTGCACCGAAGGCTGGCGATGTTGAGCTACGTAAAGGACATGGTCATGTGGTTATCGTGCAACTAGGTAGCCAGCGTGTTGGTTTTGTTGTTGATACGCTTATCGGTCAAGAAGAAGTGGTTATCAAGCCGCTTGATAAACTGTTGCAAGGTACGCCAGGCATGGCAGGTGCAACAATTACAAGTGATGGTCACATTGCATTGATTCTAGATGTGCCGGACTTGTTGAAGCAGTACGCAGCTGCGTCAAGAATTTAATTTAAGGATAAATATGGCGATTAAAGTATTAGTCGTTGATGATTCGAGCTTCTTTCGTCGTCGAGTGAGCGAGATCATCAATTCAGAGGCTCGCCTAGAAGTCATCGATGTTGCGGTAAATGGTAAGGAAGCGGTAGAGAAAGCGAAACAGCTAAGACCTGACGTAATTACCATGGATATCGAAATGCCTGTCATGGACGGTATCACTGCCGTTCGTGAAATTATGGCGGCGTCTCCAACGCCTATTTTGATGTTTTCATCGCTAACGCATGACGGTGCTAAAGCGACATTAGATGCTCTAGATGCGGGTGCTTTAGACTTCCTACCTAAGAAGTTTGAAGACATAGCACGTAACCGCGATGATGCCGTTGCGTTACTTCAACAGCGTGTGATTCAGATTGCGGCTAAACGTGCTTTTATGCGTCGTGCGCCAATTGCACCGAGAGTGACAGCAGCCTCAACATCAACGCCATTGCGTCAATCGGTATCTAATGCGGCTCCAGCCGCTAGACCTGCTGCTGCAAGTGCTGCGAAGTTCAGAGCCTCGGGCAAAAAGTATCAACTAACCGCCATTGGCACATCGACTGGCGGCCCTGTTGCACTACAGAAAATTTTGACGCGCATCCCTGCGAATTACCCGCATCCGATTGCGCTAGTTCAGCATATGCCTGCGACTTTCACTGCGGCTTTTGCTAGTCGCTTGAACACCTTGTGTAAGATCGAAGTTCGCGAAGCTCAAGACGGAGATGTGTTGAAGCCTGGTGTTGCTTACCTTGCTCCGGGCGGTAAGCAGATGATGGTTGATGGTCGTGCAGGTTCGGCTCGCCTAAGAATTATTGATGGCGGCGATCGCATGAACTACAAACCATGTGTCGATGTGACTTTCGGTTCTGCAGCTAAGATCTACGGCGACAAAGTATTGTCTATGATACTGACAGGCATGGGCGCAGATGGTCGTGAAGGTTCACGCATGTTGAAAGCTGCGGGCTCGACTGTCTGGGCGCAAGATGAAGATAGCTGCGTTGTATATGGTATGCCTCAAGCTGTAGCAAAAGCTGGCATTTCTACTGAAGACCTACCTCTGGACCGCATCGCGGAACGGATCTTGGTTGAAGTTGGGTTAGCTTAGGTAAATCAAGATGATTGTTTGGAGTGTTGCAAACCAAAAAGGTGGTGTTGGTAAAACAACCACGACTGTAACCATGGCAGGCTTGCTTGCTCTAAAAGGGCACAGTGTGTTATTGGTTGATACTGACCCACATGCATCACTGACCACCTATCTGGGTTACGACTCAGATACGGTGGAGTCTAGCTTGTTCGATCTGTTTCAGCTTCGTGAGTTTTCTGCGCAGACGGTAAGACCACTGACGTTACAAACCGAAGTTGAAGGCATCGATATCATTCCAGCACATATGTCACTGGCAACACTTGACCGTGTGATGGGAAATCGAAGCGGCATGGGGTTAATCTTGAAGCGTGCTTTAACGGCGTTGAAAGACGATTACGACTATGTGTTGATCGACTGCCCACCAATTCTTGGTGTGATGATGGTAAATGCCTTAGCGGCGAGTGACCGTATTTTGATTCCGGTCCAGACCGAGTTTCTGGCAATGAAAGGTTTAGAGCGCATGATTCGCACGCTAACCATTATGCAGAAGTCTCGTAAAACGCCGTTTAAGGTGACGATTGTCCCTACCATGTACGACAAACGAACTAAGGCATCGCTGCAAACTCTTACGCAGCTGAAAGATGATTATCCAAACCAAGTTTGGACATCAGCTGTCCCGATTGATACTAAGTTTAGAGATGCAAGCTTAAAGCGCTTGCCAGCCTCTCACTTTGCGTCGGGTAGCCGAGGTGTATTTGCTTATAAACAGCTGCTTATTTATCTCGAAAGGTTGGCGATAAATGAGCGAGAATAAAGAATCAACAATAGCGCGACCAGGTTTATCGAGTGAACAAGCACTGGATGATTATTTTACTGCGCTATTAGGTGATGATAGCTTTGAAACTGAAGAATTTTTAGTTGACGAGTCTGATGATGAGTCACAATTTGAAGAGCCAGAGCCAGAGCCAGAGCCAGAGCCAGAGCCAGAGCCAGAGCCAGAGCCAGAGCCAGAGCCAGAGCCAGAGCCAGAGCCAGAGCGTCAATTAGCGAGTCATTACTCAAGCTACGCCGAAATACGTGCAGCTGAGTTTGAAGTACCTAATCTAGAGGACGTTCAGAAGCTACTGAGTCGGCTAGAGGCAACCAATGTTGTTGAGGACCTGAACCTTGACGAGCTTATGGACCAGAACACGCAGAAAATCGCTCAGCAAGCAGACATGCAAATGTTTGATGCAGCGGTCGAGTCGGTTCAAGTCTCATTAGAGCCAGAGATTCAAGACTGGAATTTTCCGGAAGCCGATTTATCGATAGCGGCAGAACCTCAAGTGAAACTGCAGCCAATCGAAGAGCCAACAGCAGAAGCAGAACTTCTAGTCTTTGAGCAGCAAGCCTCTGAAATCGAAGCCGATGCTCCTGACACTGATTCCGCGACTGAGCCAGAAACACAAGCGGGCGGTGCAGGGCAGTTTACTTCTTGGGAAAGTACGTCTCGAACAGAAGACTTCCAAGTTTTGTATTTCGATGTCAATGGCGTGACCTTTGCGGTACCGCTAGATGAACTGGGTGGCATCCATCGCCTCGAAGAGGTCAATCATATTATTGGCAAACCATCTTGGTACTTGGGTTTACAAACCAACCAAGAAAGCCAGTTAGATGTGGTCGACACCGCAAAATGGGTGATGGCTGAGAAGTTAGCCAGTGACGAATACAAAGAAAACTATCAATATATAGTGGTGCTTGGAGAAAGCTTGTGGGGGCTTGCAAGCACTGAGCTTAAAGGCACCGAGCTGCTGAATACTGACAAAGTACGTTGGCGAGAAATGGCAGGTAAACGGCCATGGCTCGCTGGTATGGTAAAAGAAAAAATGTGTGCTTTGATCCATGTCGAAGCATTAATCGCCATGCTAAATGCAGGGCTAGATGTAAAAGCATTGAGCTAGTACCACGACTGGTACAACAAAAGCATCAAGTTAATAATAGTGGCCGGTAACGACGGCAAGAGGATTATCTATGTCTCAAATGAGTGAAGTTGAAGTAAGAAAAGATCAAACGAATGATGAAGTACTTCAATGGGTAACATTCCAGCTAGAAGAAGAAACTTACGGCATCAATGTAATGCAAGTTCGTGAAGTATTGCGTTACAGTGAGATTGCTCCTGTACCAGGTGCTCCTGACTACGTGCTAGGTATTATTAACCTACGTGGTAACGTTGTTACTGTTATCGACACTCGCTCTCGCTTTGGTTTGATGCAAGGTGAAATCACGGATAACACTCGTATCATAGTTATTGAATCTGAGCGTCAAGTTATTGGCATCCTGGTTGATAGCGTTGCTGAAGTGGTTTATCTACGTTCTTCTGAAATCGATACAACACCAAGTGTAGGTACTGATGAAAGCGCGAAGTTCATCCAGGGCGTAAGCAACCGCGATGGCAAGCTGCTTATATTAGTCGATTTGAACAAACTACTAAGCGAAGACGAATGGGATGAGATGGCTCACCTATAATGTTTGAAGCGCTTCCTTTAAGCCCTGCTGCACTGATTGCTGGAGTTGGGGTTTTTACGTTATTCATTGTGATTTTGATTAGCAAAGTAAAAAGTGCGATTCAAAAGCAATTGGCTCAGTCACGTCTGCAAGTCCGAAACTTGGACAAAGAGCTACAAAAATCGAGTAAGCAATTGCTAGAAGTTCGCTCTGTTGTGGTTGGCCTTGGCCAGAAAGTGACTGAACAACAAGATCTAATCAAACACCTGAATGAACGTATTGTCGAACTGGAACATGCGGATAGCGATGGACGTTTGTATACTCGTGCAACGAAAATGGTTCAGCTTGGCGCTGGGATTAACGAGTTAATTGAAGAATGTGAATTACCCAAAGCTGAAGCTGAGCTAATGATGTCTCTACAGAACAAGCTTGCAGGTAAAGAGAAGATTCCGTCATTACGAAGTGACCTTTCCTCGTTTGATGAGCACCCCACCACCTCTCGTGAACGCAGGGATTCACCTCGACGCCGTTAAATTGAGCGCTACTCGTAACAAGCACATTCTGTTTGTTACACACTCCTTTAAAAAGAAGCTTCGGCTTCTTTTTTTGTGCCTGAGTAACTGTGTGTAGAACGAAGTTTATAAGTGCTTGTTACTATTGTAATATCTCATCTCTGGTCAAAATGTGTAAATTGTGATGCAGTAGTAACAGTTTCTTACCGACTTTGTTCTACTGAAAACGCCTAGTCCTGTTTTGTCGCTATATTGGTGTGTTACTATACCCCTCTTATTACTCGACTAAATTTACCTATGTTAGAAGTCTCAAATTTAACAGCTGTTCGTGACGAAAGGGTTCTGTTTGAATCGCTGTCTTTTCAATTGAAACCGGGAGAACTGGTTCAAGTTGAAGGTCGAAACGGTACAGGGAAAACAACACTCCTTCGGATTATTACTGGTTTAGGTGATCGTGATGAAGGTACTATCTCTTGGGATGGCGAGCCGATTGAATCTAGTCGAGATCTGTATCATCAAAATCTGCTTTTTCTTGGCCATCAAACTGGTGTAAAGCGCGAGCTTAGCGCTTATGAGAACCTCAGTTTCTACCAGTCAATTCATTGTGGCGAAACGAACAAGGAAGAGCTTTATCAAGCACTTGCTCAGGTAGGGCTTGCAGGCCGAGAAGATGTGCCTGCGGGTCAGTTGTCTGCTGGCCAACAACGTCGCGTAGCTTTAGCTCGTCTTTGGTTGAGTAAGCAGATGTTGTGGATTCTCGATGAACCGTTGACTGCGATTGATAAGCAGGGCGTTAAGGTTCTAGAATCGCTTTTTTCTCAGCATGCGGATAACGGTGGGATTGTGTTACTCACTACTCACCAAGATATGTTTGCTGATAGCCCGAAACTAAGAAAAATAAAGTTGGGTGAGTAATATGATCTCTTCAATGACCACGATTATCCGACGTGAGCTGCTTATCGCTTTTCGACGCCAAGCGGATATCTTTAACCCGCTATGGTTCTTCATTATTGTGATTACACTTTTTCCTTTGAGTATTGGCCCAGAGCCAAATTTACTTGCACGTATTGCTCCGGGTATTGTTTGGGTTGCCGCGTTGCTCTCTGCATTGCTTTCTCTTGAGCGTCTTTTCCGTGATGATTTTCAAGATGGCGCACTTGAACAAATGATGCTGATGCCCATCCCGTTGCAGTTAGTAATATTGTCCAAGGTCATAGCACACTGGTTATTGACCGGGTTACCATTAATTTTAATTAGCCCATTGTTGGCTGTCTTGTTGTCATTAGATTTTGACACTTGGCTATCTGTCGTAATGACTCTGCTTGTCGGAACACCTGCCTTGAGCTTTATTGGGGCGATTGGTGTTGCATTGACGGTTGGGTTGCAAAAGGGCGGGGTGTTACTGAGCCTGCTAATTTTACCGCTGTACATCCCTATTTTGATTTTCGCGACCTCAGCGATTGACGCTGCGGCGTTGGGCGTTGCATACAATGGTCAATTAGCGATTCTCGGCGCAATGTTGATGGGTGCGATGACGCTAACTCCTTTTGCGATTAGTGCCGCACTTCGTGTGAGTGTGAACTGATAACGGTACCAGTATCGTATAGCTATAGATAACCAAAGTGTTCGATGAGACTCATAGAGTCAGCAAAGCAGATAGCAGAACAAAGATATTATTATAATTATAGCTTTAGTAGCTGTAAGCAATATGAAGTAAGAGTGAGATTACAACATGTGGAAATGGCTCCATCCCTATGCCAAAGCAGAAACGTCATACCAGCTTGCTGGTAAACTTCTGCCGTGGTTCTCAATCCTAGCGCTATTGTGTCTATCCGTCGGTACGGTGTGGGGCCTTGCGTTTGCCCCTTCTGATTATCAACAGGGTGATAGTTTCCGAATTATCTACATTCACGTTCCTTCTGCCATTTGGTCGATGGGCGTATACATGTCGATGGCGATCGCAGCGTTCATTGGATTGGTATGGCAGGTAAGACTATCTGACATGGCTGCATTGGCGATGGCACCGATAGGCGCTGTGTTTACCTTTATCGCACTACTGACTGGTGCAGTTTGGGGTAAGCCAATGTGGGGCGCTTGGTGGGTTTGGGATGCACGCCTAACCTCAGAGTTGATTCTTCTATTCCTATACCTGGGTGTAATTGCACTGCACCACGCGTTTGATGACCCAAAAACAGCAGCTAAAGCGGCTGGTATTTTGGCTATTGTTGGCGTGATTAATCTCCCTATCATTCATTTCTCGGTAGAGTGGTGGAACACTCTTCATCAAGGTGCAACGATCACTAAGTTTGCAAAACCTTCGATTTCAAGTGACATGTTATGGCCGCTTCTTTTTAACATCTTCGGTTTCGCTTTCTTCTTCGGCGCTTTGACTATGATTCGTTTCCGCAATGAAATTATCAGTAAAGAAAGTCATCGTCCATGGGTTCGCAAGCTTGCGGCTGATCAAGCGCAGTAGGGTGGGTATTTATGTATTTTGAATCTTTGAGTGATTTCTTTTCTATGGGTGGTTACGCCTCATACGTTTGGAGCGCATTTGGAATCACATTTTTCTCGATGATCATCTTACTGATAGTAAGTGTTCGTCGTGGTAAGCAGTTACTAACTGAAGTACAAGCTAAAGTAGACCGTCAAGCTCGTATTGATGCAGCAAAAGATATGGAGAACACTCTATGAACCCAAGACGCAAAAAGAGGCTGGGCATTGTCTTAGCGATCTTTTTTGGTATCAGTGCAACTATTGGATTGATTGTCTATGCACTAAACCAGAACATGGATCTGTTCTACACGCCAACTGAACTTGTGAACGGCAAAGATGGTAAGAAACCTGAAGTTGGTCAGCGCCTACGCATTGGTGGCATGGTTGTCGTTGGTTCTGTGAACCGTGATAACGAATCATTGCGAGTTAGCTTCGATTTAGCTGATGTTGGCCCAAAAGTAACAATTTTATACGATGGTATCCTTCCTGATCTTTTCCGTGAAGGCCAAGGTATTGTTGCTCAAGGTGTCTTAAAAGACGCAACGACAATCGAAGCGTTTGAGGTGTTGGCGAAGCACGATGAAGAATACATGCCTTCTGAAGTTGCGGAAGCAATGAAGAAAACACATGAGCCTTTGCAATACACGACTAAACAAAAAGAAGGAAAAGCTCAATGATAGCCGAGATCGGCCATTTTGCGATGATCCTGTCCTTGGGACTTGCATTGCTGCTAAGCGTGCTCCCATTGTATGGAGCCGCTCGAAACAACACATTACTGATGAACAGCGCACGACCTTTGTCGTGGGGCATGTTCGGATTCTTAGCGATTTCGTTCTTTATTCTGTGTTACGCATTTTACACAAATGATTTTACGATTCAGTATGTTGCAAGTAACTCAAATAGCCAACTACCTTGGTATTATCGTATCACCGCCGCTTGGGGGGCACACGAGGGTTCATTGCTGCTTTGGGTACTCATTCAAGCTGGTTGGACGGTAGCAGTCGCAACATTCAGCCGTGGTATGCCTCAAGAGTCTGTAGCTCGCGTATTGGCTATCATGGGTTTGATCAGTGTCGGCTTCTTGCTGTTCATTATCGTAACGTCTAACCCATTCCTACGTACACTGCCTTTCTTCCCTGTTGATGGTCGTGACTTAAACCCACTTCTGCAAGATCCGGGTTTGATTATTCACCCACCAATGCTTTACATGGGGTATGTAGGTTTCTCAGTAGCCTTCTCTTTTGCTATCGCCTCTCTAATGAGTGGGCGCTTGGATACGGCTTGGGCTCGTTGGTCTCGCCCTTGGACAACTGCAGCTTGGTTATTCCTTACAATTGGTATCGCGCTAGGTTCTTGGTGGGCTTACTACGAACTTGGCTGGGGTGGCTGGTGGTTCTGGGATCCAGTAGAAAACGCATCGTTTATGCCTTGGTTGGCAGGTACAGCGCTAATGCACTCGCTTGCGGTTACAGAAAAGCGCGGTACGTTCAAAGCTTGGACTGTATTACTTGCGATCTCTGCATTCTCATTGAGCTTGTTAGGCACGTTTTTAGTGCGTTCGGGCATCTTAGTATCGGTTCACGCGTTCGCGTCGGATCCGGCTCGTGGTATGTTCATCCTAGGCTTCTTGGTATTCGTTATCGGTGGTTCATTATTGCTGTTCGCTGTTAAAGGTGCGTCAGTACGTGTTCGCGGTAACTTCGATCTAGTCTCTCGTGAAAACGCACTACTCGGTAACAATATCCTGTTAATCGCTGCTTTAGTGGTGGTGTTAGTAGGAACTCTATTACCACTCGTTCACAAACAGCTAGGTTTGGGCTCGGTATCTATCGGGGCGCCATTCTTCGACATGTTGTTTTTCTGGTTAATGATTCCGTTCTCGTTCCTATTGGGTATCGGTCCTCTTATTCGTTGGAAGCGTGACAACCTATCTAAGCTCGTTAAGCCGATGGTTATTTCAGGTGTATTCTCGTTGGGCTTGAGTGCGCTTTTGGTGATGGTACTGGCCGATCGTTTCAGTGGTACTGCGTTTGCAGGCTGGGTGATGGCATTCTGGATCATCTTTATGCATGGCTTCGAACTGCACGAGCGTGCGACTCACCGCCACACGTTCATGAAGGGGCTGACTAAGCTACCACGCAGCCATTGGGCTATGGTGTGTGGTCACATTGGTTTAGCGGTCACTGTAATTGGTATTGCGATGGTACAGAATTACAGTATCGAACGTGATGTTCGTCTAGCGCCTGGGCAGAGTTATCAGCTTGAAGGATACGATTTCTTATTCACGGGTGTTCGAGATAAAGACGGTCCAAACTACGATGGCTACATTGCTGACTTTGAAATCACAAAACAAGGTAAGTACGTCAACACACTTCATGCAGAAAAACGCTTTTATAGCACTGCCAAGTCTATGATGACTGAGGCAGCAATTGACCGCGGGGTAACTCGTGACCTTTACATCGCAATGGGTGAACGTTTAGACGACAACAAATCTTGGGCTGTTCGTATTTACTACAAACCATTTGTGCGCTGGATTTGGGCGGGCTCTTTGATCATGGCAATAGGTGGTATTGTTGCTATCAGTGATCGTCGTTACCGCTTCCGTAAACCATCCAAAAAGTCGGCTAAAGAGCAGGAGATTTAACTCGAATGAGCAAAAAGATTTTATTCATTCCATTAATTGCGTTTATGGTTCTAGCCGGAATATTTGCAACACAATTGATGCGTAACCAGTCGGGTGATGACCCGACTAAACTTGAATCAGTGTTAATTGGTAAGCCTGTACCCAAGTTTGATTTAGAAGACTTAGAGCAACCAGGCAAGCTTCATGACCAAGCTATCTTTAAAGGCGAACCGCTGTTACTAAATGTTTGGGCAACTTGGTGTCCCACTTGTTATGCAGAGCATTCTTACTTAAATCAGCTTGCTGACAAGGGCGTTAAGATTATTGGTTTAAACTATAAAGACGAACGTAATAAGGCTGTGGGGTGGTTAAAAGAGTTGGGGAACCCATATCTGATAAGCCTATTCGATGGTAACGGCATGTTAGGCCTAGATCTTGGCGTTTATGGTGCTCCGGAGACTTTCCTAATCGACGCCAATGGCGTTGTTCGTTATCGCCATGTGGGGGATGTGAACCCAACGAACTGGGCATCGACGCTTGAGCCGATGTATAACGAGTTGTTGGAGGAAGCGAAATGATTAAGAAGGCTCTGATTACTTTATTTGCTACGTTGGCGATTTCAGCGACTGTGTCTGCAGCGCCTATCGAATTTCATGAATTCGATAACGTTGACCAAGAACAGCAGTTTAAAGAGCTGAGCAACACGCTGCGTTGTCCTAAATGCCAGAACAACACGATTGGTGATTCGAATGCTGAATTAGCGGTCGACTTGCGCCAAAAAGTGTACGAAATGACAAAAGATGGTAAGTCGAAGCAAGACATCATTGATTACATGATTGCTCGTTACGGTAACTTCGTTACTTACAATCCGCCACTAACACTTGCGACGTCGATCCTTTGGATTGGTCCGTTTGCAGTGGTTGTGTTTGGATTTGGCTTGATCATTTTACGAAGCAGAAAGTCAAAATCACAAGCGGCAACAGAGTCAGACAAAGACTGGGATGCAGACAAAGAAGCACGTTTAAAAGCGTTACTCGATGAAGAGAACGACGGAGATAAACAGTAATGACTCTATTTTGGGTTTCGACCATTATTCTATCGCTAGCAGCAATCTTGATGATCGTTATGCCTTTTATAAATAAAAAGGCAAACAACGATGATGTGCTTCGCGATGAATTGAACAAAGCATTCTACAAAGATCGTCTTGATGAGTTAGAAGTAGAAGCTGAAGAAGGTCTTGTTGATAACCAACAGGAGCTGATCGCTGATTTGAAACAATCTCTGCTTGACGATGTTCCTGTTAAACAAGAAATTAAAAAGACTCATATCTCAACACTCGGCGTGGTTGTTCCGTCAATTATCTTGGTTGTTGCAGTTGCCTACGGTATGTACTTTAAATTTGGTGCGCTAGACAAAGTGCAACACTGGCAAGAAGTCACTAGCAACCTTCCTGAGCTGTCTAAAAAGCTAATGTCATCAGAAGGCGGTACGCTAACTGATGATGAACTTGAAGATTTGACACTAGCACTACGTACCCGCTTGCATTACCAACCAAAAGATTCAACGGGTTGGTTGCTACTAGGGCGTATTGCACTAGCTAACCGTGATGCACAAACCGCGATTGATGCGATGGAGCGTGCTTACAAGCTAGAGCCTAAGGACGAAGACGTTCAACTTGGCTTTGCACAAGCACTGATGTTATCTCCAGATGAGGCAGAGCAAAACCAAGCTCGCTTGCTTCTAAGTCGTTTGGTTCAAAACGATTACGTTGATCTTCGTGTGTTCTCGCTACTCGCATTCGATGCATTTGAGCGTCAAGATTACCCAGGTGCGGTTAAGTACTGGAGCATCATGCAACAAATGATTGGTCCACAAGACAGCCGTTATGAAATGCTTTCTCGCAGCATCGAAAGCGCTCAGAAGAAAATGGGCGACGTGATGGGTGTTGACCAAGGCAAAAGTGTGGCAGTAACACTTAAACTATCCGCAGAGGTGGATGCGGACCCTAAGTCAGTGCTCGTTGTCTCTGTGCACCGAGCGGATGGCTCACGTATGCCCATTGCTGCGGCACGTTATCCGCTGGGTTCATTCCCTCGTACAGTTGTACTTGATGACGGTAATAGCATGATCCAAAGTCAAAAATTGTCTAGTCTTGATACTTTGATGGTGAGAGCGAGGCTTGATTCTGATGGTAATGTCTCAACCCGAGATGGTGATTGGTATGGCGAAAGTAAAGTGGTGGAATTGGGTACGCCAGTAACAATTAACATCAATAAGCAATATTAATTGGCATTTTGCATAGGGGGTAGCTATTCCGATTTTTATATAAACGGTATAGACTTACGCCAACAATTGAGGCTAGCGATTGCTGGCCTTTTTATTATTCCTTATGGAAAGGTGATATGTCTGTCAGTGTTTTAAGACTCTCGAGTTTACTCTTTATCGCAAGCCTTACGGTGGGCTGCTCTAGTGCGCCAGATGAAAGCAATAATAATCTTGAAACCTCTGAATACGTCGAAGAGTCCCACCCTAATGATCCTTTTGAAGGTTTCAACCGAGCGATGTGGACGGTCAATTATGACTACTTAGATCCTTATTTGGTTCGGCCGGTGTCTGTCGCTTATGTTGATTACACACCTGCCCCCATTCGCACAGGAATCTCCAATTTTCTCGCCAATTTAGACGAACCAGCCAGTATGGTGAATAACTTACTTATGGGTAATGGCAGAAAAGCAGTTGACCATTTTAATCGTTTTTGGATTAACTCGACGTTTGGTTTGTTAGGTTTGATTGACATTGCTAGCGAAGCCGGGATCACTAAATATGATGATAAATCTTTCTCTGATGCAATTGGTCATTACGGTGTAGGAAATGGGCCGTATTTTATGGTGCCAGGTTACGGTCCTGTCACGACTCGTGAAGTGACGAGTCAGGTGGACAGCCTCTATGTGCCTCTGTCTTTGTTGAACGTTTGGGCCGGTCTGGGCAAGTGGGCCTTTGAAGGGATGGAAACACGTGCTCAGTTAGTATCTCAAGAAGCCTTGTTAGATGACTCTCCAGATCCATACGCGTTAACACGTGATGTCTACATCCAACGCCGTGACTTTAAAGCTGAGATTGAACCTGAAGAGGTGGATCTCGAACAAGAAGATTTCATCGATGGATATCTAGACGACTACTAGATTTAGATGAAGAAAGCGATAAAAGAAAGGCTCGATGTTGAAAATAACATCGAGCCTTTTTAATGCTTGAGACTATAGATTAAATCAACAGATTAAAAGCGGTAGTTAGCTTGTACACCAACTAGCCAGATGCTACCAGTAACTTCACCTTCGAAGTTACCACCAAATGGTGCAGAAGCTGTGTCCGCTTCAACCATTTTTGCATCTTTAGCTAGAATGTAAGTAAAACCAGCGTCTAATGTTAGTTGTTCAGACCATTGGTAACCTGCACCAATACTTAACCAAGTACGGTCAGTTTCTGGAATCGTCGCGGTACGGTGCTCATCACTTACTGCTGAAGTATCGTAGGCGATACCAGAACGTAGTGCCAGCTTAGGTGTCATTTGGTATGTGGTACCAATAGCGAAGCGGTAGTTGTCTTCCCAGTTTTCTTCTTTGATATCTTGAGTTCGAGCTGGGCCGAATTCAGGAATGTCTGCAACTAGCTCTTTAAAGCTGCTCCAGTTGGTCCAGTTAACGCTCGCGTGAACCGCTACCTTGTCGGTAAGTTGGTGGAAACTTGCCAGTTCCGCTGTAGCTGGTAAAGCTAGTTCCATTGAGCCGTTGTATTTTGACTTCACGGGAGAACCTAAAGTACCAGCAACAACATCAAAAGCGACACCGTTAGCGTGGCCTTCAAGCGTTAGGTCTACTTCTGACTTGTAGGTAAAGCCTAAGCGGTTATTTTCATTGATTTGCCAAGCTGTACCAACTTGCCAGCCCCACGCTGTGTCATCACCTTCCATGTATTTTAAAGCTGTGCCAAAAGGAATCTGAACTAGAGAATTCGCAGTAGATACCGCACCAAAGCTACCTTCAGCCATTACGTAGCGAATACCTCCGCCAATAGATACGCTTTCAAGTACTTGGTAAGCGGCGTTAAGGTTTAGCTCCATGGTTTTAACGCTTGCTTCGTTGCCGTGGTTTGCGCCACCGAAGTCTGTACCTAGGTCAGTTTCCATGCCGTAGTTCGTGCCAGCCGCAAAACCTAACGCGAATTTGTCGTTGTACTTATGAGAAACATAAAAGTTTGGAATTACTGCACTGTGTGCAAAATCACTAGAATTTGATGGAGTCGATTGTCCCATCATAGAGGTAGAAGTGCCGTCGATGTCGATGTTTGGATCAACATAGATAGCACCAACTGAAACTTGAGTGCCTTCTAGGTAAGTTAGCATTGCAGGGTTACGCCATTGTGCGTCTGCACCGTCAGCCATTGCTGCTTCACCAGCGTAAGCTCGGCCCAGGCCTGTTGCTGAGTATTCTGCTAGTTGAAAGCCCGCTGCTTGAGTCACCGTAGAAGTTGAAAGTAGTCCAACTGCCACTGCAGTAGATAGAAGAGTCTTATTCATTTTCATTATTATGTTCGCTGAATTATAAGTATTTAGTGCCACAATTTTACTTTTAGAGTTATTACATTAAAAATGAAATTCGAGTAAAACAGTGTTTTAGCGATTAAATGATAAAATATGACTGATTATTAGCTTAATAGTCTGAATGTTTCGAGTGTGTGATCGAATTTGAGCGTACACTTGTAGCTATAAATAGCCCGTGTAGGCTACAGCTGTAAGTTTAAATTAATGTTAGTCAGTGGCTTAGACAATAAAAAAGGGTCGCATAAAGCGACCCTTTGAGAATTATAACCTAGCTTATATTAGAAGCTGCGGCTGTATTGTAGGCCTAGTAGGATTGCATCAGCGTGCGTTGTTGCGCTAACAGAAGTTGCGCCTAAGCTTTCTTCAACTTTAGTATCATCACCTAGTAGGTAAGTGAAACCAAAGTCTACGTTAGAGTCGGTATTAATGTGGTATGTGAAACCAGCAGAGAACCACTGACGATCTGAATCTGGTACAGAGATAGAAGTTAGTGAATCTTGTGCACTTGTGTCGTACATGTAACCAGCACGAAGCGTCCAATCAGTGTTCAGGTAGTATGTACCACCAATAGCGTAGTGCCAACCATCTTGCCATTTGTAATCTTTCTGGTATGCACCTGTGCCGCCGCTTAATGCGTAAGCTAGTGTCGATTGAGTAGGATCTAACTTCTCGAAATCAATCGAGTCGAATGCACTCCAGCCAATCCATTGAACAGAGTAGTGAACAGCGAATTTAGTGTCTTCAATTTTGTGGAAACCAGAGAACTCTGCCATATCTGGTAGAGGTAATGTGATTTCTTGACCATTGTCATCTTCCGCAGTGAATTCAGGGCTGTAACGGTAAGATAAACCAAAACGGTTGTTTTCATCGAGCTCGTAAACTGTTCCTACGTTGAAGCCGACAGCCCAACCAGTTGCACCATCTACGTCAAGTAGCTTTTGTCCTGCGGCTGGGCCAAAGCCTACACCAGCAGTACGCTTCATTGTGCCTTCACCGTAGATCAGGTCAAGACCTGCACCAAAGCTCCATTGGTCGTTTAGACGGTAAGAGCCTGCAAGACCGAAGTTGATGCTCATTACATCGGTTAAACCGCCATATTCACTAGCTAGGTAATCATCTGAGAATTCAGTTTTAGTACCGAAGTTAGAGTAAGCGTTCACACCCCAAGCAAATTTTTCGTTAACAGGAACAATGAGGTGGATGTTTGGAGCTACTGAAGTATCACCAACATCATCAACGTTATCTACCGGCATAGCGCCGCCAAGAGTGTTGTAGCTAGCATCTTTTACTTCAATCATTGAAGTGATTGTTTCAAAACCAAGAGATAGCTCGGTTTTGTCAAATAGTGCCATTGCTGCAGGGTTACGTGCCATTACTGACGCGTTATCTGCGATTACTGCATCACCAGCGAAAGCACGGCCGATACCGGTTGCTGATTGTGCGTTAAGTTGGAAACCTGCTGCCATCGCTTGCGAAGACGCCAGTGTAATTGTTACTGCTAAAAGAGACTTTTTAAACAGACGCGTGTTGTTGGTAGTCATTCATTTATTCCTTTATATATCCGCCTCTACAGGGCGATTAATTTGAGCAATTGCTCAATGGTGGCTGATCCTATTCGCAAGTATACGATATACAAATCCGACCATTGGAAAATTTGAGTGGAAAATTATGGAAATGACGCCTATCTGGCACGAAAATGGCGCTAAATGCTGTTTTTTAGAGTTTTAACTCTAAGGCTATTTGTTTTGTGAATGGATTGGTGTTTTATTTATAAATAAAGCCCAGCAATATCAAGAGTATAATTGCTGGGCCTTTAATTGAGGGGCTTTGAGAGCTGATTAGCTCATCGGTTTGATCATTTTCGTCAGCTTTTCTGAGATTTTAGACACATCCTCGCCATTTTCACCGACGAGTATCAAACTGCTGTTATCAATTGGTGTCACCGAACCTGACATTCCTTTTTCATCAAAGTCGACTGGTTTGTCAGACGGGATGCTAGTCAGAAATAGCGTAACTTTGCCTTTTTCACCCTGGAATACCATGTGTACTGCGGTAGACTTCCCAAAACCACAATGGTTCAGGTAATAGACGTGGTATGGGAAAGTTTCATCAAACTGAAAAGCAAATGGGTTCATTTTTGCATTGATTTGCTGTGATGTAACTTGTTCATCAATGGTGCTGACAAAGCTTTTTTCATCGATAACATGCTGCATCGCCGTATCAGCCAAGCTTGCGTGTGCTGGAGATACTAACGCATTCCCCCAGTTTACCTGGCCAACCAATAGACCAGCAACAAACGCTACAGAGGCCGCCATTGCCATTGCACGTCTCGCAAACGTGGGCCTTACGACTTTGCTCTCTTCGCTTGAGGTTTGATTGAACAGAATACGATCGGCAAGATCGTCTGGCACATCTACATTCATTGCAGAGTGGATCTGTTTATCAAGCGACAGTACGTCATCTAAAAAGTGACTGTTAGCTTCACTGCTCGCGGCTGCATCAACAATATCTTGTGTGCGTTGTTTAGGTTCCGACAATACACGACGACGAAATTCTAAATCATCCATTATGTTGCCCCCTCTCTGCTTCTTCTGTATCCAGCATCTCTTTCAATTGGTTTCGAGCTCTGAATAAACGTGTCATCACCGTGTTTTTGTTGAGATCGAGAATATCCGCGATCTCGTCACCACTAAAACCACCAATCACTTGTAAGAAGAGAGGTTCACGGTAATCAATTTCAAGTTTCATTATCTGGACTTGCAACCATTGGTGTTGATGGTGCGGGTCATCACTGACACTGGCATCGTTACCATGATCGTCGATATCAACCAGATCAAATTGTTTGCGTTCAAAACGTCGAGCATTCTCGCGGCGCAAGATAGTAATCAGCCAAGACTTCGCGGCTTTTTCATCTTTTAGGTTATCGAGTGATTTCCATGCGCGGAGGCAAGTTTCTTGCACTAAATCTTCGGCAATGCTTTTGTCTTTGCATAACCAATAGGCGTAGCGAAAGAGGTCACGGTGATAGGCACGTACGAGAGCTTCATATTTTCTTTGTTTGTCCATATCAGAGTTGACCGGACGTTTGGCTTTTTTCTTTCCAAACATTTTTATTATTGACACTCGAGCCTCCATAATTGCTCTGCGTATAGTTGTGCTCTATTCGTTGTGCTTCGTTTTATAATCTGTTTCGTCTTTAGAGCGAACGAGAGGCAGGAATTCGTAAAATCACATTAAAATTGATCTACTTCAAAATCTAAGACCCTGAAAAAGTTATAGTACACCTTGTCGTCTAGTTAGTCATTGATGACTAGCATGTTGAGCAAGACGGCACTTCCTTTTGAAGGCTGACTTTACTTTCTCCTAATCAGGAAACTGATTATTTCAATTGGCGTTAAGTTAATTGCTTTATACATTCCGACCACACAGTATTGTGTGGTTTTTTTTCCTCAAGAAAACCCATCTCCTACACCGCTATAACAGTCTTTACCGACAATAGCTTAGTATCTTACGACAACCTTTCACCTCAAAAGGTTCGCCTGAATTTGCAGTTATATTTTCAGACAGTGAGATACTCGTATCACGTTTATTTAAACGCTCGTTTGATTTAATTAACAACTTCTTTACAATGCTTCAGGTCTGACCTCTTAACTTTAAGGAGAAACCATGGGCAAACAGGAAGTCAAAACGCGTTCTGGAGAACGTGTTGCCGTTGTCGCTGGATTACGAACCCCATTCGCTCGCCAGAGCACCGAATTTAGTCAAGTGCCTGCGGTCGACTTAGGCAAAATGGTTGTGAGTGAAATGCTTGCAAGAACTGATGTCGATCCTGCGCTTATCGAACAAGTCGTGTTCGGCCAGGTAGTGCAAATGCCAGAAGCACCGAACATCGCGCGCGAAATCGTGTTGGGTACAGGCATGGATATCAATACCGATGCCTATAGTGTGACTCGAGCATGTGCGACCAGCTTCCAAGCTGCTGTTAATGTGACTGAAAGCATTATGGCTGGCACGATTGATGTCGGCATTGCTGGTGGTGCAGATTCTTCTTCTGTATTGCCGATTGGTGTTTCTAAAAAGCTTGCCGCTAACTTACTAGCGCTGAGCAAAACGAAAACCATGGGCCAAAAACTGAAAATCCTTAAAACACTTTCAGTGAAAGACTTGATGCCAGTGCCTCCTGCGGTTGCTGAGTACTCGACTGGTTTATCGATGGGACAAACTGCTGAGCAGATGGCAAAGACACACGGTATTACTCGTGAAGCTCAAGATGCGCTTGCTCACCGTTCTCACTCTTTGGCTTCTCAAGCATGGAAAGAAGGCAAGATTAAAGATGAAGTAATGACGGCATTTCCGGCACCATACAAAAAGTACCTAGCGGAAGATAACAACATTCGTCATGACTCTACGGTTGAAGGTTACGCCAAACTTCGTCCTGCATTCGATAGAAAATACGGCAGTGTGACTGCTGCTAATGCAACACCGCTGACTGATGGTGGTGCAGCTGTGATGTTAATGCGCGAAGGCAAAGCGAAAGAGCTAGGCTTAGAAGTGTTAGGTTATATTCGTGGCTACGCGTTCTCAGCGATTGGCGTTGAAACGGATATGCTAATGGGCCCGACTTACGCGACCTCTCAAGTATTGAAAAACACTGGCTTAGAGCTATCGGACCTGACACTTATCGAGATGCATGAAGCCTTCGCAGCTCAAGTTTTAGCGAATGTGAAGATGTTTGCGAGTGATGAGTTCGCGCAGAAGAATCTTGGCCGTGATAAAGCGATCGGTGAGATTGATATGGATAAGTTCAACGTGCTGGGCAGTTCAATTGCTTACGGTCACCCGTTTGCAGCAACTGGCGCGCGTATGATGACTCAAACATTACGTGAATTAAAACGTCGCGGTGGCGGCTTGGCACTGAATACAGCATGTGCAGCTGGTGGTTTAGGCGCAGCAATGATCTTGGAGGTAGAATAATGTCTACGACTCTTGATGCAACAACAGAAAAAGAAGTAGTTACTAACGCGGAGTCAACTCCAATGACTGAAGCACCGAAAAAGAAAGCGACTGCATTCTCTCTTAACATCGATGACCAAGACATTGCTTGGCTAGCGATTGATGTACCAGGCGAGAAAATGAACACGCTACAAGCGGCTTTTGCTGAAGAGATGAAAGCGATCTTTGAGCAGTTAAAAGAGAAACAAAGCCGTGTTAAAGGCCTAATCGTTCATTCTCTTAAGCCAGATAACTTTATCGCTGGTGCTGATGTTCGAATGCTGGATGCGTGTAAAACCGCTGATGAAGCACAATCTCTAGCACGCCAAGGTCAGGAGATGTTCCAAGCGTTGTCTGATCTTCCTTACCCAGTTGTTGCTGCAATTCACGGCCCATGTCTTGGTGGCGGTTTAGAGCTCGCATTAGCTTGTGACTACCGTGTATGTACCGATTCTGATAAGACGCGCCTTGGTTTACCTGAAGTTCAGCTAGGTTTACTGCCAGGTTCTGGCGGTACACAACGCTTGCCTCGTTTAATTGGTTTGCTACCGTCACTCGATCTTATTCTTACCGGTAAGCAACTGCGCGCTAAGAAAGCGAAATCGCTTGGTGTTGTGGATGCTTGTGTGCCAGATACTATTTTACTTGAAGTAGCGAAAAGCTATGTTGAAAAGAATACGGGCAGCAAAAAAGGCAAGCGCCTTGCTTCTACGAGCCAAGCTTCGACTAAAGAGAAGTTGATTTCTCGCAATAGTCTTGGTCGTAAAGTTATTTTCGAACAAGCTACCAAGAAAACCAATCAGAAAACTCGTGGTAACTACCCAGCAGCTGACGCGATTCTCGATGTGATTCGTTACGGCCTAGAAAACGGCTTTGAAAAAGGTCTTCAGTATGAAGCGAAGCGTTTCTCTGAACTGGTCATGGCCTCTGAATCAAAAGCACTTCGTTCTATCTTCTTTGCTACTACTGAAATGAAGAAAGAACACGGTGCAGACGCAGAACCAAAAGCGGTTAAGCGTGTTGGTGTGTTAGGCGGTGGTCTAATGGGGGCAGGTATTAGCCATGTGAGTGTGGCGAAAGCAAAAGTACCGGTTCGTATTAAAGATGTATCAAATGATGGTGTCTTGAACGCGCTTAACTATAATTACAAGTTGTTCGATAAGCAGCGTAAGCGTCGCATTCTGAGCCGTGCTGGCCTTGAAAGTAAGATGCTTCAGCTTTCTGGTGGTATCGACTTTACGAGCTTCAACCACACAGATGTAGTGATTGAAGCGGTGTTTGAAGATCTCGACCTTAAGCAGTCTATGGTTGCAGACATTGAACAAAACGCTAAGACAGATACTATCTTCGCGACGAATACTTCATCACTGCCAATCCATAAGATTGCAGAGAAGGCACAGCGCCCAGAAAACGTGGTAGGTCTGCACTACTTCAGTCCTGCAGAGAAAATGCCGCTAGTTGAGGTCATCCCTCATGAAACAACGTCAGAAGAGACTATCTCGACGGTAGTGGCATTAGCGAAGAAACAAGGCAAAACACCGATTGTTGTTAAAGACACGGCAGGTTTCTACGTAAACCGTATTCTTGCTCCATACATGAATGAAGCGGCACACCTGCTACTAGCGAATGAGCCGATTGAAAAACTGGATAGTGCACTGCTAGATTTTGGTTTCCCGGTTGGCCCAATTACCTTGCTAGATGAGGTAGGTGTGGATATCGGTGCTAAGATCATCCCGATTCTAGTCAATGAGTTAGGTGACCGTTTCCAAGGCCCTGATGTGTTCGACATTCTTCTGAATGACAACCGTAAAGGCCGTAAGAGTGGTAAAGGTTTTTACACTTATAAAGGCAAGAAGAAGGAAGTTGATAAGTCTGTTTACAAGCTACTTAAGCTGCAACCTGAGCCTAAGCTAAGTGATAACGACATCGCGATGCGTTGCGTGTTGCCTATGCTGAATGAAGCGGTTCGTTGTCTGGATGAAGGCATTATCCGTAGCCCTCGTGATGGCGATATTGGTGCTATCTTCGGTATTGGTTTCCCTCCATTCCTGGGCGGTCCGTTCCGTTACATGGACCAAATTGGTATTAAGTCACTGGTTGAGATGATGAACGACTTTGCTGTGAAGTACGGTGATCGTTTCGCGCCATGTGATGGCCTACTGACGCGTGCTGGTCTGGATGAATCTTTCTACAAGTAATTCTCTAGTACGCTAACTATTAAGCCCGTATCAAGAAGTTGATGCGGGCTTTTTGTTTTATGAATGATTGTGGAAAGAGTGAGATTCCCGACTCAGTTGTTCCTCCTTCTCGGGAATGACGGGGAGAGTGATGTGTTTTGTCTGGTAGTGTTTTCGGTGTGGGAGGTTCTCAATTCAGTTGTTCCTCTTTCTCGAGAATGACGATAGAGAGATAGAAAGTAAGTAAGCTATTGCGTTGATAAGGCAGGTAATCAAACGCATCTCAATCAAAACTAACGTCATCTCCTAAAGCGACGAAGGAGCGTAATAGGAGATCTGTTTTTGTGCTTCACCCAATAAAAAAGGTTGATGTTTTCACATCAACCTTTTTTATTGTTAGCCCGTTAATTAGCCCAGTTCAGTATCTTTCGGGCGCAACTGAAACTCATCAATAGAGCCAATCTCGACACCTGCCGATAGTTTCTCTTCTTCGCTATGAGCGTTGCCGTGTGCATGCATAATCAGTCGGTTAGCAGTGCGTGGCTTAAGCTGACTAACCACAAAACGCATCATGTCTGAACGAGTGAGCCCTTTGAGCTCTTCTAGTACTCGTTCTCTCTGATTGAACTTCAAATCCTTATTGCCTATCGCGACCCATAAGCGCTGAGCACATCCTCGCAATGTAGTATCTGGTGTCGATATTTGATTCCAAAGGCCTCGCTTACTGCTGTGCCATTGGTAGTCGTTCAGCTCCAGCAACACCATGTAAAAGGCGTTGAGAAACTCATCGATTGAAACGAGTAAATCAGCAGGAGCCGCATTCGGCGATTGCACATAAAGAACAATGCCAGGGTGTCGATTGAGTGGCATGTTGCCCGTGCCAACCATGTAGCCCAGTTGCTGCTTGGTGCGTATCTCATGGAAGAATGTCGCCGACATCAAATGGTTGGCTAACGAATACAGCGCAATATTCTTTGGCGAAATATCAGGGCATTGATAATAAACCACGATCGCCGAATCATCTTGATTGCACACTACTTCACGCTGGAAGCTCCCGTTTTCACCCAGCATGATCAGTGGACGTAGCGATTCTTCATAAGCTTGATCTTGAACTCGCAGTGCATCCTTGAGTGTTTCAGCCATCTTGTGAGCATCAGCTTGTCGCCAGTCGCCATACACAAACATTTCAACATGAAGCTCGGCCAAAATAGATTGAACAAATGAAGAGAGTTCATCGACTTCAATGGTTTCTAACGCTTCAATTAACACCGCATAAGGTGGGTTGTTGGGCTGTAAAATCCCCGTCATTGCGTTAAACAGTTGCGAAATTGGACGGTCTTGGGATGCGTTATTCCAGTTTCTGAGAAGTTGATGCTTAATGGTCTCGAAGCGTGTTGGACTAAAGTCGCGTGCCTGAAAGCGATCTAGGATAATGTTGAGCAATTGTGGCTGCTTTTCGCTAAATCCAGAGAGTGTCAGTGTGACACCACCTTGATGGGTATACATGTTGTAGCCCATGCCCGCTATCTCTGCCTGATAGGTTTCTTTTTCCAGCGAATCTAGGAACATCTCGACACATAAGCGTGTTTTAACGATATTTCTTGGGCTCGCAACTGAATGTGGACTATCGATGGCGATATACACTACGCCTTTTGGCACTCTAAACTGGTGATCCTGTAGATGCCATAGCTTAAAACCATCGAGCTCTTGTAACAGCTGCGGATGCTCAGCGTCACCTTCAAGTTCTGCTGGATCTAAGTCGTAGCAAATAAACGGATTTTTACCGGGTAGCTCAAACTGCCAACCGGGATTAATGCAGGTGAAGCATTGTATTTGCTCAGCTGTAAAAGGAGTCACCGAGTAGGGCGTAAAGTACCATTTTGCTTCCCTGTCATATTCAAAACCTTTGGCAATAATGGTCGCACGCATATTGTCGACGGTTAAGTAAGGAAGCAGTGAACGTTGTAGATCTTCGTCGAAATGCGACATTTTATAGTCGCCATAAACCACATCTTGCTCTTGATAGTGCTGCATGTTGATAACCAAATGGCTAACGACATCGAGCGGTCTTGCTGGCTCTTGAAAACGGAAAGCGGATTCTAAAACGGCACGTTTTTCAAGGTAACGCCACTCTTCAATCCCTTGTTGTTCAATCAACTTGATATATTGGAACACCGCTTGGATGATGTGGTCTGTTTTGGTTAAGCCCTCGATAGTTAGTGAGCAACTCATTGTGAAATCACGGTAGTTACTGCCGCTAGCGCCACCACCAGCAGAAAGTGATGTTATCCAGCCTTTCTCTTTGAGCTTCATCATCAAACTGCCTTCTCCTTCGTAACCTAATAGGTGTGCGAAGAATGACAGTGGTTTGACACCGTAGTGTTCATCCATACTCGGCATAGGGAAGGTTAAGGTAAGCTTGCGGACATCCTTAATCGGTTCTACGTGCACTTGAACACCAGTACTCGATTCGCCAACAATGGGCACCTCAACCTTTTTGCCTTGAAGGTTGTGATTGGGGATGGAGCTAAAGCGCTCCTCAACCCAGTTTTGCATCTCATCTAATGGTTGATTGCCAGACAGCGTCAGGGTCATTAGGTCTGCAGAGTACTGTTGCTGGTGGAATGTGAAAATCTCTTCACGAATGGTGACGCCATTTCTGTCACCTAACGTATCGATATTACCGACAGAAAACTTCGAGAATGGGTGGTTGTGATTAACCAGTTCTTTGGTAACTTGATAAAGGCGTCGCGCATCGTCGTTGAGTTTCATCTTGTATTCAGAATCAACGGCTTGGCGCTCTTTATCTAGCGCTTCTTCGTTAAATAGAGGAACAGTAAAGAATTGGCTAAATCGATCGAGGGCGCTCTCAAAGGCATTTAATTCAACGTCAAAGAAGAAGCAGGTGTGCTCTGTTCCAGTCCAGGCATTATTGCTGCCACCATGTTGGCTGATAAAACTTTGGAACTCTCCGACCTTTGGATACTTTTCAGTTCCTAGAAATAGCATATGCTCTAGATAATGTGCTAATCCTTCTCGGTCGGCAGGATCATCAAAGTGCCCGACATTAATGGCGAGTGCAGCTGCAGCTTTTTGAGCACTATGATCTTGAACCAAAAGTACTCGCAATCCGTTATGTAAGGTGAGGTAACGGTACTGGTGTTCATCATTGGGGCTTAAGTGCACTGGATCATCTCCGAAGAAGGTGGTTTTTAAATTATGTACCCGATGGTTCGGCATGCAAACCTTGTGGTCATATTTTGGGATATGAAGTGCTTTTTTTGGCGACTTCTAAATCACTTTGTCGATTTTTATCAGTGATTTATTTTCTTTTAATAAGATTGTTAAGAAAGTCGAACTCTTTAGCAAGTGACTTGATATAATTATTTATATAGACTGCGGCTCCCTCTGGATTGAGGGCCAAACGCTAAGTAGCGTATCGCTGATATGGGATATATCGACTTTCGAAATGTTACGTAGACAGGACTGAACATGAAAATATTCATAATGCGCCACGGTGAAGCAGAACATTTTGCTAACTCGGACGCAGAACGAGCGTTAACTAAGCGCGGTAAAATAGCGTCTTTTGCGGTGGCTCAAGCTGCAAACGAGCAGGGCATCAGCCAGTTCGATAAAGTACTAGTGAGCCCATACTTGAGGGCACAAGAAACGTGGTTAGAGATCTCTCAGGCGTTTTCTGGAAAGAAAGTAGAAACCTGTGATGACATCACGCCTTATGGAATGTCTGACGATGTGTTTGATTTGACCGTGGCAATGGCTGAAGTAGAAAAACTAGAGACCATTTTATTTGTTTCTCATTTACCTCTAGTGGGCTACTTAACTGCTGAATTCGCAACCGGTATGGCGCCACCGATGTTCCCAACATCAGGTTTAGCGTGTATTGAATTCGACCTTGAGACACAAAAAGGCGAGCTGCTGTGGAACATCAACCCATAACTTAGGGGTTGATAAGACATAGTGCGACGGCCAGAATAGAAAAGGGCACCTCAGTAATTGAGGTGCTCTTTGTTATTTAGTGTAATGTGTTCAAGACTCGTTCTATTTCTCTGGAATAGAGAGCAACACTAACAGTGCACCATTGCCGCCAAACTCAAGAGGCGCTTGGTGAAAAGCCATTACATCTGGATGTTGAGCCAACCACAAAGGCACTTTCTCTTTTAAGATGTGCTTACCGATGCCGTGCTGAACACAGGCACATGCGACACTTTCTTTGACACAATGTGCGATCATTGCGCCAAGCTCGCGTTTGGCTTCTTGTTGAGTCATGCCATGCATGTCTAAATAGACATCTGGAACATAGACACCACGACGAAGTCGTTTCACTTCATACTTGGATACATCGTCACGCGCATAGCGTGTTGGACCCTCTTCGCTAAGGTGCGGAATGAACTCATCTGAGAAATAAAACTCGCTGTCACTGGCTTGTCTTGCCGTTCGAGTAATTTCTTTTTGTTTGGCATTTCTTTTTGGCTGCTGGATTATGGTATCCTGTTGCAACTTTTTAACGCCCTTTACTGCATCGCTGAACAGGGCGAAATCGTCATCGAAATCGGTGTCTTTTTTGCTCATCAGGTTATGAATTCTAATTTGAAACGTAATTAGCAGTATTGTAGCGCTTTTCGGAGACAATTTTGGATAAGATTTTTGTAGAAGAAGCGGTATCAGAACTACACACGCTTCAAGATGTGATTCGTTGGACTGTTAGCCGCTTCAATGCAGCGGGCCTATTTTATGGTCACGGCACTGATAATGCGTGGGATGAGGCGGTACAACTTATTTTACCAACTCTTTATCTGCCGATTGATGTTCCTTCACATGTATTGAACTCTCGCCTGACGAGCAGCGAGCGTTTACGCATTGTTGAGCGTGTAATCAAGCGTATCAATGATCGCACACCAACGGCTTATCTGACGAACAAAGCTTGGTTCTGTGGCCTTGAGTTCTTCGTTGATGAGCGTGTACTCGTGCCTCGTTCGCCAATTGGTGAGCTTATCGAAGCTCAATTCCAACCTTGGTTAACTGAAGAGCCGACTCGCATCATGGATCTTTGTACGGGCAGTGGCTGTATTGCTATCGCTTGTGCACACGCATTCCCGGAAGCCGAAGTTGACGCAATTGATATCTCTACAGATGCATTGCAAGTTGCAGAGCAGAACGTTCAAGATCACGGCATGGAGCAACAAGTGTTCCCAATCCGTTCAGATCTGTTCCGTGATCTGCCAAAAGAGAAATACAACCTGATCGTATCTAACCCACCATACGTGGATGAGGAAGATATGAACAGCCTGCCAGATGAGTTCACTCACGAGCCAGAACTTGGCCTAGCTGCAGGTTCTGACGGACTTAAACTGGTTCGCCGTATCCTAGCTAACGCGCCAGACTACCTGACTGATGACGGTATTCTGATCTGTGAAGTAGGTAACTCAATGGTTCACATGATGGATCAGTACCCAGAGATTCCATTCACTTGGATTGAGTTCTCTAATGGTGGTCACGGTGTATTCATGATGACTCGCGAGCAGCTAGTTGCTTGTGCTGATGAGTTTTCTATCTACAAAGACTAGTTTGTAGCTATTAAGCGAATGATCCGGTCATCGGGCTGTAAGCTTAGAACCTAAAATCTAGTAAGACGTTCGCTTTGAAACGTTTTGTTTAAACGCCATGCATTGCTGCATGGCGTTTTTTATTGCCTAGATTAAAGATGTTTGTATTCATATCGAAGACGTTAAGTGCAATATTTAGTTGATCAAGATGAGGTCTTATTACATATTGGTGTTTAATATTTAGTCGTTTTAGTGAGTTAAGGAGAATTCACGATGAGCTTTGATACATGGATTTACTATCTGCTAGCCGTGCTGATCTTGACGGCATCCCCAGGCCCAAGTTCTTTATTGTGCATGACCAAAGGTGTGCAATCGGGCTTCAAATTATCGATATTTACTGCCTTGGGTAGCCTAACGGCGATTACCGGAATCCTCACGCTATCGTTTACGGGACTCGGTGTAATTATTGCTTCTTCTGAAGTGGTATTTAATGTCATTAAATGGACGGGTGCTGCTTACCTTATTTTCCTTGGATGGAAGTCGTTACGCTCGAGCCAGCAAGATTATGACCAACTACCGGGTCAGGAATCAGAATCTAAAGTCGTTAAAGAGAGTGTCCTTTCTCACTACGTAAGTGGCTTTATTGTCGGCGCCAGTAATCCTAAAGCGATTCTGTTTTTTACCGCACTTTTCCCACAGTTTATTGACCCATCACTCGCGTTATTACCACAGTTTGCCGTCTTTGCCTCAACCTTTGCTGTGATGGAGCTGTCTTGGTTATTGGTCTACGCGTATTTAGGCGCAAAGTCTTCGAACTGGTTGTTTGCTAAAGGTCGTGCCAAGGTTTTCAATCGTGTGACAGGGGGCGTGTTTATTGGAGCTGGAGCGCTGCTTTCAACGACTAGTCGAGCTTAACTCTATGATTTATTAAAGGGTGAATAGTTACAGAAACTTCTTGGTGCTGTCATAAAAGGTTAACATTAATATGCTTGCTGATTTTAATAAAAAGCCGATATATTGTAGTTACACCATCACGTTCTCAAGGAGAGGCATATGCAGCATCAAGAAATGATTCAACACAGCAACTTTGGCGTTATCAGCCGCACTTGGATTTTCTCTACTCTATCTCTAGTGGGTATTCTTGCTCTAATGTAGTCAGCTTCATGGCTCTATATTTCCTGTTTTTATTATGAACATACTTGTAAAAAAGTTTTCAAAGTTAGAACTCTTTCTTCAATAAATGTGGCTTTTCTCAACAGCTTAGCCACTAAATTCCTTCTTTCCTTTAGCAAAGCCTTTCTCTTGATCTATTATTAAGCAAGCAACCTTCTCCAAAATTATCTATCCCTATAACCTGATCTGAAGTTGTTACTAAACTGTGATAATCTTAAATTATCTTTTATTTACAGTGTATCTCTCATGTCTGTCTGGGATTCTATTTCATTTAACAATCGATTTACTGCATTACCTCGACTGTTCTATACCCCAATCCAACCAACTCCGTTAAGCAATGTACAATGGCTCGCTTGGAATCAAAACCTTGCGACTGAACTCGGCTTTCCTTCATTTGAGAGCGCTTCAGAAGAATTGCTAGATACCTTGTCTGGCAATGTGAAACCAGAGCAATTTTCCCCGTTAGCTATGAAATACGCAGGCCATCAGTTTGGTGCTTATAACCCTGATTTGGGCGACGGAAGAGGGTTGTTGTTAGCTCAAGTTGTCGCTAAAAGTGGCGAAACGTTCGACTTACACCTAAAAGGTGCAGGAAAAACACCGTATTCGCGCATGGGTGACGGGCGTGCGGTTATCCGATCGACTGTGCGCGAATATTTGTGCAGTGAAGCGATGGCGGGGCTGAATATCCCAACGACTCGTGCGTTGGCAATGATGACCAGTGACACGCCGGTTTACCGAGAGAAGCAAGAATGGGGTGCACTACTGGTACGTGCTGCAGAATCACACATCCGTTTCGGTCACTTTGAGCACCTGTTTTACACAAATCAGTTGGTTGAACAAAAGTTGTTGGCCGACAAAGTCATCGAGTGGCACTTCCCTGAGTGCCTAGATGAAGAAAAGCCATACGCTGCTATGTTTAATCAAATTGTCGATCGTACTGCGGAGATGATTGCGTTGTGGCAAGCGAATGGCTTTGCCCACGGGGTGATGAATACAGATAACATGTCGATTATTGGACAAACCTTCGATTACGGTCCGTTTGCCTTCCTTGATGAGTATGATCCCCGCTTGATCTGCAATCACTCTGACTACCAAGGTCGTTATGCGTTCAATCAGCAACCAAGAATCGGGATGTGGAATTTATCGGCGTTGGCACATGCGTTGTCACCGTTAGTGGAGAGGGCTGACTTAGAAGCGGCACTGGAACAGTACGAGCCACAAATGAACGGATACTTTAGTCAGTTGATGCGTAGAAAGCTCGGTTTACTTTCCAAGCAAGAAGGTGACAGCCGCTTGTTTGAATCTATGTTCGAGTTAATGTCGCAAAATAAAGTGGATTACCCTAGGTTCTTTAGAACTCTGTCGAATCTAGACACTTTACCTGCTCAGGAAGTCATTGATTTAGTCATCGATCGTGATGCCGCGAAGCTATGGCTAGATAACTATTTGCAACGCTGTGAACTCGAAGAGAGCTCGGCTACAGAGCGCTGCGAAAAGATGAAGCAGGTAAATCCTAAATACATTCTTAGAAACTATTTGGCTCAGCTGGCGATTGAAAAGGCCGAACGTGGCGATAGTAGCGATATTGATGCTCTGATGGTGGTACTTGCGGACCCATATGCAGAGCACCCCGATTACGAATACTTAGCAGCCTTGCCACCGGAATGGGGTAAAGGCATGGAGATCAGCTGTTCGTCTTAAATCGACATATCAGTACAAAACCAACAGATAGCGGTCGCTTAGTTGTGATCTCTATCTGTTTGCTCTTCTAATTTTACAAACATATCAATAATCAAAAAGTCGACCTGCCTATACACTATGTGAATAGGTTGTAAATTTTATAGGTTTGGGCGATGCCAACAAATACTCGAATTCTCGTGGTGGATGATGATCAAGAAATCCGCGACTTGCTGGAAGAGTACCTTTCAAAATCGGGCTTCGATGTCTCTTCGGTTGGAGATGGGGCTGAACTAGAAACTCATCTACAAAGCCAAGGGTATCCTGACCTGATACTTCTCGATGTAATGCTTCCTGGTGACGATGGTTTTACCTTGTGTCAGCGCGTTCGTAAAAATTCTAATGTGCCTATCATTATGCTGACTGCGGTATCGGATGAAACCGATCAGATCATTGGTTTGGAAATTGGTGCCGATGACTACATCGCCAAACCATTCAGTCCGCGCCAGTTAATGGCTCGTATTAAGGCCTTGCTACGACGTGTTCAAGTGGTCGATGACAAGCCGAGTGACGCATTACCTAAACAGATCATCTTTGGTGATTGGACGCTCGATACTCTTGCGCACCGAATCTCACACAATGAAAGCGCTGAAGAGATGGATTTATCGGGCAGTGATTTTTCACTGTTAATGCTGTTTCTAACTCGCCCAAATGAGGTGCTAGACCGAGACACCATCTCTTTTGCGACCAGAGGACGTGAAGCACTGCCTTTTGAGCGCGGCATTGATGTGCAGTTAAGTCGTTTGAGAAGCCGACTAGGTGATTGCGCTAAATACCCACACTACATCAAAACCATGCGTGGTAACGGCTATATATTGGCTGTACCTGTGCATTATGAACATTGATTAAGAAGAACTGCTTATGAAGTGGTTGAGAAGTTTAAAGCCAAATTCCTTGGTTGCTCGAACCTTGCTTTTGACCTTGCTAGCCGTCGTCATCGCGCAAGGTATCGCAACCTCGATTTGGTATAGCGAATCCAAACATAAAGAGTTAGAAGGTATTCGTTCGGCTTCATCGAGCATGGCTAACATGTTTGCTTCCACAGTGACCTTCTTTCAGTCTTTGCCCGTCAAGTATCGTCATATCGTGTTAGACCAAATCCGCAATATGGGGGGGACGCGATTCTTCGTCTCTTTCAATAAAGAGGCTTTGATTGTTGAGCCGATCCCCGATACCCGCTTAAAAATCACATCGATAGAAGCGATAGAGAGTGTCTTGAGTAGCAAGCTTAATAAGGTGGAATCAGTTCGTGTCGATTTCTCTCGCCCAGAACTCCTTCGCTTGCTTAAAAATGATATCTACTTGAGCGATCTCCCGCGATCGTGGGCGCATCATACCTTAACCTTAGAGCCGCTTAATCCACCGATTCTAGTTGTTCAGATTGAGTTAGCCAGTCATGAATGGGTTTATATTGCAGCACTGTTGCCAGCTCCCTACGTCAAACTGGATGATACTATTCTTGGTCGTGAGCAGGTGATCTTCTTGCTATCATCAACGTTGATTCTGCTGGTGTTGACGTACTTAATGATTCGCCGCCAGGTGCGCCCACTTAAAAAGCTCGCAAGGGCAGCTAACGAGATGAGTATGGATATTCAACAACCTCCGCTAAACGAAGAGGGAGCGACTGAACTGGTCACGGCGACTCGGGCGTTTAATCGGATGCAGCAGCGTATTCGTCGTTATGTGGCCGATAGGGAGCATCTCTTCTCTGCTATCTCTCATGATCTAAAGACACCCATAACTCGGCTTAGGCTGAGAGCTGAGCTGTTGGAAAGCGAAGTTAAGAAAGATAAGTTCAACAAGGATTTAGATGAGCTAGAGATGATGGTTAAGGGGGCTCTGCAAGCTGTAAGAGATACCGACCTTCACGAAAACAACGCCATTATTGACCTTAATGATATGGTTGCTTCGGTTATTGAGTCGCATAATCAGCATCAAACCTTAGTAGAGTTTGAACCCATTGTGGTGGAGCCGTTAGTCGCTAAACCATTGGCGATCAAACGTGTGCTGACCAACCTTATCGACAATGCGGTGAAATACGGTTCATCAGCAAAAGTCGATATCAGTAGCGATTCTGTATGGGTAATCGTGACGATTCAGGACTACGGCAAAGGCATCCCAGAAGATAAACTTGAGTTGGTTTTTGAACCCTACTTTAGGCTTGCAACCGACGATCAAGGACATGGTCTAGGGCTTGGAATCTGCCGAAATATCCTGCACGGACATGGCGGAGATCTCATTATTCGCAACTCCCCTCAAGGTGGCTTAGAAGCCAAAGTCTATATCCCACGTGGTCTAGAAGTGTAATGTAACAATTGTGTTACATTGGGCTTACCTTTTGTTTCAATCTTATAAATCAGAATAAGTAGACTCTTTATTGAACCGGGCGTCGAGTCCGCTAAACATGGAAGATTATAATGAAAATCAATAAAACCCTACTTACTCTATCTCTTCTTGCTGCCTCAACATTTTCTCAAGCTGGTGAAGTGGAAGTCCTTCACTGGTGGACTGCTGGTGGTGAAGCCAAATCCGCTGCAGTACTTAAAGAGATGATTGAAGAACAAGGCCATACTTGGAAAGATTTCGCAGTTGCTGGTGGCGGCGGTGAAAGTGCGATGACCGTTTTAAAGACACGAGCAGTATCTGGTAACCCGCCATCTGCCGCGCAGATCAAAGGTCATGATATTCAGGAGTGGGGTGGTTTAGGTTTTCTAACGTCTCTCGATGCAACCGCGAAACAAGAAAAGTGGGATGACTTACTTCCTGCTGTTGTTACCAAAGTAATGAAATGGGACGGCGAGTACGTAGCCGTTCCTGTGAACGTTCACCGTGTTAACTGGCTTTGGGCAAACTCAGAAGTACTCCAGAAATCGGGTGTGACTGTTCCAACGACATTAGATGAATTCTTTGTCGCTGCAGACAAGATTAAAGCAGCAGGTTTCATCCCTCTGGCACACGGTGGTCAACCTTGGCAAGACGCGACAGTCTTCGAAGCGGTGGCACTTGATGTACTCGGCAGTGAAGACTACAACAAGGCGTTCGTTGATTTAGATATGGACGTTTTATCTGGCGACAAAATGGTCGAAGTGTTCACCAAGTTCAAAAAGATGCGTGACTACATCGACAGCAACTCTCCAGGTCGTGACTGGAACGTAGCAACTTCAATGGTTATCAATGGTGAAGCGGCAATGCAGATCATGGGTGACTGGGCGAAGGGCGAGTTTACCGCAGCAGGCAAAGTGCCAGGCAAAGACTACATCTGTGCACCAACTCCGGGTACTGACGGCCAATTTACTTTCAATATCGATAGCTTTGCTTTCTTCGAGCTAGGCGATAAAGAGAATCAAAAAGCGCAACAAGATCTTGCGAAAACCATTCTTACTAAAGACTTCCAAGAGGTCTTCAACCTAAACAAAGGCTCGATTCCAGTGCGCCTCGATATGGATATGTCTAAGTTCGACCAATGTGCGTTGGACTCAATGGCAACCTTCAAAGCGAGTGCGGAATCTGGTGACCTTGTACCAAGTATGGCTCACGGCCTGTCTACAACAAGCTATGCCCAAGGCGCTATCTATGACGTTGTGACTAACTTCTTCAACGAAAAAGATGCGGATCCTAAAGAGGCAGCAGCTAAGTTAGCGAAAGCGGTAAAAGCGGCTATCTAACCTAGCTTGACAAGCAATATGAACAGAACATGAGTTACTGAGTATGTTGCTTATCCCTAAGGGTAGGTTCGTAGGGAGCCTATCCGCTCTTCACCTCAATTCTGATATGCGTGATGCTGATGTGGTGCCGAGAGGTAAGCCATTGGCTCAATTGTGCAACAAGGAAAAGTTATGGAGCATGTTTTGACTGAGTCGACTCCAAAACCGACAAGGAGCCAGCCTGCACCAAAGCCTAGTTTTGCTGACAGGTTACAGCATTGGTTACCTAAGATTGTGCTGGCACCGACCGCGTTGGTGACTGTGGTATGTATCTACGGCTACATATTCTGGACGGCAGCGCTGTCGTTTACTAATTCTCGATTTCTGCCGAGCTTCAATTTTGTTGGCTTTGCTCAATATGAAAAGCTGATGGAGAACGATCGCTGGATAACCTCAATCACCAACCTCGGTGCGTTTGGGATCCTATTCATGGTGATTGCTATCGTCTTGGGTGTCGGTTTAGCGATTTTGCTTGACCAGAACATTCGTCAAGAAGGCGCGATACGTACCATCTACCTCTACCCAATGGCGCTGTCATTCATCGTGACGGGTACAGCGTGGAAGTGGATTCTGAATCCGGGTCTAGGTATTGAAAAGTTGATGCAAGATTGGGGCTTTACCGACTTTAAATTTGACTGGTTGGTTGACTCTGAAATGGCGGTCTACACCTTAGTGATTGCCGCGCTTTGGCAGTCGTCAGGTTTCGTGATGGCGATGTTCTTAGCTGGCCTGCGTGGTATCGATTCTTCGATCATTAAAGCGGCGCAAATTGACGGTGCAAGCTTACCCACTATTTATCTCAAAATCATTTTGCCTTGCTTGCGACCTGTGGTTTTCAGCGCGGTGATCATTACTTCACACATTGCGATTAAGAGCTTCGACCTTGTGACAGCAATGACGGCGGGTGGCCCGGGTTATTCGTCGGATCTTCCTGCGCTATTCATGTATGCACACTCGTTTACACGCGGACAAATTGGCCTAGGTGCTGCCAGTGCCATGATGATGCTAGCCGGTATTCTAGCGATTCTGGTGCCTTATCTTTACTCAGAGCTTAGGGAGAAAAAGTCATGATGAACAACATCAACTTTGCTCGAATGTTTATCTATTCGGCGCTGCTTTTCTTCTGCTTGGTTTACCTAATGCCGCTGTTTGTGATGGTTCTTACCTCATTCAAAACCCTGCCAGATATCAAGGCGGGTAACTTGATGAGTTTACCCAAAGAGTGGGTGTTCGACGCTTGGTACAAAGCGTGGGACAGCGCGTGTACTGGCGTAAAATGCGAAGGAGTTAAAGGCTATTTCTGGAACTCGTTCCAAATGGTGATTCCAGCGGTGGCTATCTCAACACTACTAGGCGCATTCAATGGCTATGTTGTCACTAAGTGGCAGTTCCGTGGCTCAAACCTGTTCTTTAGTTTGCTGCTGTTCGGTTGCTTCATTCCATTCCAAGTGGTGCTGTTACCTATGGCGACCGTACTGGGCAAAATGGGTTTAGCAAACACCACTATTGGCTTGGTACTTGTACACGTTATCTACGGCATGGCGTTTACAACACTGTTTTTCCGTAACTTCTACATCTCGATTCCTGATGAATTGATCAAAGCGGCAAAACTGGATGGTGCGGGATTCTTTACCATTTTCTTTAAGATTTTATTACCGATCTCAACACCGATCATCATGGTGACGGTGATCTGGCAGTTCACTGCAATCTGGAATGATTTCTTATTCGGGGTGGTGTATTCAGGCTCAGAGACTCAACCAATCACCGTAGCATTAAACAACTTAGTCAACACTAGCACGGGCGTTAAAGAGTACAACGTTGATATGGCTGCTGCGATCATCGCCGCATTGCCAACGCTGTTGGTGTATGTCTTCGCAGGAAAATATTTTGTTCGTGGCCTAACGGCAGGATCAGTAAAAGGATAATTACCCATGGCAACATTAGATTTAAAACAGATCCGTAAAACTTATCGCAACGCGGACAACGAAACGTTAAAGGGCATCGACATTAGTATCGATTCGGGGGAGTTCTTGATACTTGTCGGCCCTTCGGGGTGTGGAAAATCCACCCTAATGAACACCATTGCTGGGCTAGAAAACATTAGTTCAGGTGAGATAGTGATTGATGGTGTCGACGTGGCTCAGGTTGAACCTAAAGACCGCGACATCGCGATGGTGTTCCAATCTTATGCGCTATACCCAAACATGACGGTTCGCGGCAATATCGCCTTCGGCTTGAAGATACGCAAGATGCCGCAGGACGAGATCGATGCTGAAGTGAATCGAGTCGCTGAAATGCTGCAAATCGAACAACTGCTGGATCGTAAACCATCACAGCTATCGGGTGGTCAACGTCAGCGTGTGGCGATGGGACGTGCACTGGCGCGTCGTCCTAAGCTGTACTTGTTCGATGAGCCGCTTTCCAACTTGGATGCGAAGCTGCGTGTGGAAATGCGCCACCAGATTAAGCGCCTACATCAAAAGCTTAATACCACGATTGTTTATGTAACCCATGACCAAATTGAGGCAATGACGCTGGCTGATCGCATCGCGGTAATGAAAGATGGTGAATTGCAGCAGCTAGGTACACCGCAAGAGATCTACACCAAACCAAGCAACATGTTTGTGGCAGGCTTTATGGGTTCACCATCGATGAACTTCATCAAGACCATGGTAGATCTCGACGAGGAGCAGAACCCAATCATTAAGGTGATTGGTACCGCTGATCAAGAGCACTATATTCGACTGCCGAAAAGTATGCGTGAACAAGACGGCAAAGAAGTGGTGATTGGCCTTCGCCCAGAGCATATTACTGAGCAACAAGGTGATAATCTATCAGCAACCACTAAACTGGACTTGCAACTGGAAGTGCTAGAACCGACAGGGCCAGATACGATTGCGATGGTGAAAGTAAACGATCAAGAAGTGGCGTGTCGTTTATCATCGGAATTTGAAGTCTCGGTAGGGCAGATGGCACCACTGCATTTTGACCTGTCGAAAGCGGTATTCTTTGATGCACAGACTGAAGCGAGAATTGATTTCTAGTTTTTGAGTCAGTCGCTCAATTAAAGGCTAAGCTTAAAGTAGGGCAGTATCACTAATTCGTAATTGAAAACGTGATGCTGCCTTTTTCTGTTTTAGCTCATTTTATTTCCTTATGAAAACAGAGGGATAAACGAGATAAATAGATTAACTGAAATAATATCGCCAATTAGTCACGGTTAGCTCTATAAAGCGGACTGAGAACAGCGTAGGATCGCGCTACTTTAGACCCAATACTAGGTGCACTTTTGTGCATAGACAGAATAAAACATGAAACTAACAGCAAAACCCTCCGCTAGTAACGCTTTACTTATCTCTATTACGACGCCTGATTTTAAAGGTGACGAAGCAAAAGAGTCTCTTGCTGAACTTGCTCGATTAGTGACAACCTTAGGGTTTAAAGTGGTCGGTACTCAGTCACAACACCACAGTTCCACTCAACGACAAAACGTGTTGGGTGTTGGTAAGCTTGCAGAAATTGCTCATCTAACCGGTTACCAAGGTTCGATTCAAGAAGTGGAAGACGAAGATTTCATCGATGAGTCTTTTGACTTTCATGCTGGGATTGATGAGCTCGATTTTGATGACTTGCCATCTGAACAGATGGAGTTTGGTACCGCTGATGTTGTGGTGTTTGACTGTGATTTGAGCCCTTCTCAACTGCGCAACGTGGAAGCTCACTTAGGTGTCGAGGTGTTTGATCGCACCGGTATCATCATCGAGATTTTCAGTCGCCACGCTCGTACTCGTACCGCACGTCTGCAAGTTGAAATCGCTCGCCTAAATTATTTAGTACCTCGGCTTCGTGAAACAGCCGACGGTGACAAAGAGCGTCAGATGGGTCAGGGTGCTGGTGAAACCTCACTAGAGCTTGATCGTCGTAAAGTACGCGACCAAATTGCTGCGCTTAAGCGTGAGCTGATAAGTGTACAAGATGAAATGAAGAACCGACGCACCAAGCGTTCGGAGCTTTTCACCGTTGCTCTAGTCGGTTACACCAATGCGGGTAAATCTTCGATGATGCGTGCAATGACCGCAACCGAAGTGAGTGGTGAAGACAAGCTGTTCGCAACCCTAGATACCACAGTTCGTGCACTTCAGCCGATCACTCAACCGCGTATCCTAGTGTCAGATACGGTTGGTTTCATCAAGAAGCTGCCACATGATCTGGTTGCTTCATTCCACTCAACGCTCGCAGAAGCGCATGACGCGTCCTTACTGCTTTATGTGGTTGATGCATCTGACGCTTCATTTCGCGCTCAGCTTGATGTGGTACACGAAGTATTGGCGCAAGTTGGCGTCGAAGACAGCGAAAAACTCTTGGTGCTCAACAAGTGCGACAGATTAAGTGAAGAGCAGCAGCTTGCGTTGATGGACGAATTTCCAGATGCGATGCTGACGTCAACTCGCGATCCAATGGATATCACCAAGCTTCATAAGTACATCGTGGGCGTGGCAGAGCAAGGGATGATCGAAGAAGAGATTACGATTCCTTATTCTGGACAAGGTATCATTGGTGAGATCCGCTCAAACATGAGCGTGGTGAAAGAAGAGTATGACTACGAGTGTATTAAGCTGACGGTACGTTCAAGTGCCATTGATTTAGCACGACTTAAAAAGCGTATGCAGAACTCGTAGTCAACTGATTCAGAAAATATTTCAATATCCTATTGAGATAACCAGCTCCAAAGAATCTCTATATGAGGCTGTCACTTTGTTTACCGAAGTGGTGGCCTTTATTTTTCCTCCTTACATTTATTTCATCACTGATAGTTTGGTCAACTCTCACCCATTTATTTCATCACTGATAGTTTGGTCAACTCTCACCCATTTATGAATATTCTATGGGTCATTTCCCACCCATTAATATTAATAGCTGAGCTGCCTGATGAGCGACTCGATATTGCCAAGCCTTGTGGTTGAAGGGTTGTTAATGGTTTGTGTCAATATGGCGCGCTAATTGCCTTAGTGAAAGCACGCAGTTCCCATTGAAGGGCTGTTTTGTTTAATAAGGAGAATAATAATGTTTAAGCCTCTTACCCTGCTTTCTGTATCTGCTCTG
Organism: Vibrio sp. HI00D65; assembly: GCF_001635455.1. Classification (GTDB taxonomy): domain Bacteria; phylum Pseudomonadota; class Gammaproteobacteria; order Enterobacterales; family Vibrionaceae; genus Vibrio. The sequence goes on along the minus strand of NZ_LWEH01000140.1, from coordinate 75,490 downwards.
GCACTCACCAGTTTTAATGCTGCTGCAAACTGTGACCCAGGTGAAATCGTGATTAAATTCAGTCACGTAACCAACACGGATAAGCACCCGAAGGGCATCGCTGCTTCTCTACTTGAAGAGCGAGTAAACACGGAAATGAATGGTAAAGCTTGTATGCAAGTTTTCCCAAACTCAACGCTTTACGATGATAACAAGGTACTGGAAGCCCTGTTAAATGGTGATGTTCAAATGGCGGCACCTTCACTGTCTAAATTTGAAAAGTTCACTAAGAAATACCGCATTTTTGACCTTCCGTTCCTGTTTGAAAATGTAGAAGCTGTTGACCGTTTCCAAAACTCAGAATCTGGTGAAAAGCTGAAAAACGCAATGAAGCGTCGTGGTCTTCAAGGCTTGGCATTTTGGCACAACGGCATGAAGCAGATGTCTGCGAACAAACCGCTTGTCAGCCCAGAAGATGCAGACGGCTTGAAATTTCGTGTACAAGCATCAGACGTATTAGTGGCTCAGTTTGAACAGCTAGGCGCTAACCCACAGAAGATGTCTTTTAAAGAAGTGTACGGTGGCCTGCAAACTAAGGTTATCGATGGCCAAGAAAACACATGGTCAAACATCTACGGTAAGAAGTTCTTCGAAGTACAAGACGGCGTAACTGAAACCAATCACGGCATCTTGGATTACCTAGTCGTAACGTCAAACGACTTCTGGAAAGACCTACCTGAAGATGTACGTACACAACTTGGCACCATCGTTCAGGAAGTCTCTGAAACGCGTAACGCTGAATCTTCAAAAGTTAACCTAGCGAACAAAAACAACATCATCGAAGCTGGTGGTGAAGTTCGTACGTTGACGCCTGAACAGCGTCAAGCATGGGTAACGGCACTTCAACCAGTTTGGAAGAAGTTTGAAAAAGACATCGGCTCAGATCTTATCGATGCAGCATTAGCTTCAAACCAATAACACCGCTATAGGGCGGCGGCTCTCTACCGCTGCCCTTTATTAAAACAATTATAAGCGGAGCATTTTATGGAACAGTCTCAAATGGAACAGTCTTTATTTTCCAAAGTCGGAAGAGTCACCGATTCAATTGAAGAGTTTTTAATAGCCTTCTTTCTAGGTGCTATGACCCTGCTAACTTTTGCGAACGTGGTCTTTCGATACGCGTTCAACGACAATATTTTATGGGCATTGGAACTGACAGTATTCATGTTTGCATGGATGGTATTAGTAGGCGCTTCTTACGGTGTTAAAAAACACTTTCACATTGGCGTTGATGTCATAATCAACCTTGCCCCTGAAAAGCTACGCAAGGTGTACGCGTTAATTGCTGTTACTAGCTGTCTTGTCTTTTCAATCTTACTTCTCATCGGCTCATGGAATTATTGGTACCCATTCGCGACCGATCGCGCATGGTATGAAACCGATGATATCCCAATGCCAGAGATGCTGCAGTTTCTTGCTGACTGGCTGAATGAAGGTGAGCGATACGAAAAGTTGCCACGCTTTATTCCTTACATGGCATTGCCGATTGGTATGGCATTACTAACGTTCCGATTCATCCAAATTGCTTACCAAGTTGTGACGGGCAAACTCGACCGCATGATTGCAGGTCATGAGGCCGAAGAAGAGCTGGATGCGTTGAAAGCGGATGTGCTTGCGGGTTCTGACGAAGACGCGACTGCAGTATTGGATTCGACTACGAACAACAAGACCAACGTGTCGGGTACAAAGCCTAACGGTAAGGAAGACTAATCATGGCAATGTTATATCTATTTTTGATGGTAATTGCTTTTATGTTGGTCGGTGTGCCAATTGCGATTTCCCTCGGTTTATCAAGCATCCTGTTTTTGTTGATGCATTCAGATGCGTCATTGGCATCGGTTGCACAAACTCTGTTTAATGCTTTTGCAGGTCACTACACACTGTTAGCGATTCCTTTCTTTATCTTGGCTTCTAGCTTTATGTCCACTGGTGGCGTGGCGAAACGTATTATTCGTTTCGCTATCGCGATGGTTGGCTGGTTCCGTGGTGGCTTGGCGATGGCGTCGGTTGTGGCATGTATGATGTTCGCTGCGCTGTCTGGCTCTTCACCAGCAACGGTAGTGGCAATCGGTAGTATCGTTATCGCAGGTATGATCAAAAATGGTTACTCAAAAGAGTTTGCTGCAGGCGTTATCTGTAATGCCGGTACTTTGGGCATCTTGATTCCGCCATCAATCGTAATGGTGGTTTACGCAGCAGCAACCGATGTATCGGTAGGTCGTATGTTCCTTGGTGGCGTGATCCCAGGCTTGCTGGCTGGCGTGATGCTGATGATCGCTATTTACATTGCAGCTCGTATTAAGAAGATCCCAGCTCAGCCGTTTGTTGGGTGGGGTGAAATGTTCGCCGCTGCAAAAGACGCGAGTTGGGGCTTGCTACTGATTGTCATCATTCTTGGTGGTATCTACGGTGGTATCTTTACTCCAACCGAAGCTGCGGCAGTGGCAGCGGTGTATGCCTTCTTTATCGCTAACTTTATCTACAAAGATATGGGGCCTTTTGCGGATAAGAACAACACCAAGCCAGCACTGGTTAAAGTGTTCCAAACCTTCTTCCACAAAGATACCAAAGATACGCTGTATGACGCAGGTAAGCTGACGATCATGCTGCTGTTTATCATTGCGAACGCTCTGATTCTGAAGCACGTTCTAACAGAAGAACGTATTCCACAGATGATCACAGAATCTATGCTATCGGCGGGTCTTGGCCCAATCACCTTTTTGATTGTGGTGAACGTGCTCCTGTTGATTGGTGGTCAGTTCATGGAGCCATCAGGTCTGTTGATCATTGTTGCACCACTGGTTTTCCCTATCGCGATTGCGCTGGGTATTGACCCAATTCACCTTGGTATCATGATGGTCGTTAACATGGAGATTGGCATGATAACGCCGCCTGTTGGGCTTAACCTATTTGTGACAGCTGGTGTCGCCAAGATGTCGATGATGAATGTGGTGAAGGCGGCGCTGCCGTGGGTTGGTGTGATGTTCTTGTTCTTGATAATCGTAACTTACGTGCCTTGGGTATCAACTTGGTTGCCAACCACCTTGATGGGGCCGGAAATCATCACTAAATAACACAATTATTTGCAGCTTTACCCTCAATGAATAGATGAAAAGTTAAACCTTTTCATCTATTTTGTTGCCTGGATCACGACGAGAGGTTTTGTTTCTTCTGTCGTAACCTTTCCAACGAACGTTACTTTTTCGTCGCTCGCGCCCCGAACGCTTCTCTTCTTCGTAATGCCCATCGATCAAAACGGTATCGGATATCGCAGGAACTGTTGTTTTCTCGTTCATGACCTAACTGTATTTGTGTTGTTAATTAGATAATGAAAGTATGGTTGAGCTGATGCATCTCTGCCAACTTAGAGCCTAAATCTGCAGAAGGTCGTTCATTACTTAAAATCGTCTTTGTCGATGTGGTAGCGTTGCATCTTGTCGTAGAGCGTTTTACGCGGTACGTTAAGCAGCTCCATTGTTAGCTTGATACTGCCTTCGTTATCGCTCAAAGCTTGTTCAATGACGGACTTTTCAAAGCTTGCGACCTGATCAGCGAGGCTAGGACAGCATTCCTGTTCAACCGTATCTCCCAGCTGTGCAAGTTTACCAAGTAAGATAAAGCGTTCAGCGGTATTCCTCAGTTCTCGTACGTTTCCCGGCCAGTCATGGGTGATGAGCTTGTGAAGGTCGCTGCGTGGAAGTGCCTGTGCGGTTTTGCCATAGCGAGCTGCGGCAACCAGTAAAAAGTGGTGGAAGAGGGTAGCGATATCCTCTTTGCGGCTGCGAAGTGGCGGCAAATCAAGAGTTACAACATTAAGACGATAGTAGAGGTCTTGTCTAAAAGTGCCTTCCGTTGCGGCTCTCTTAAGGTCTACTTTGGTAGCAGCAATGACGCGTATATCCAAAGGGAGTAACTGGTTAGATCCAATGCGTTCAATCACTCGCTCTTGTAACACGCGCAGCAGGCGTATCTGTGCTTGCATCGGCATGGATTCTATTTCATCCAAGAACAGGGTTCCACCTTGAGCAAACTCAAACTTACCCACACGTTTACTCTCTGCACCTGTGAATGCACCTTTTTCATGGCCGTAGAGCTCACTCTCAATTAGGTTTTCAGGAACGGCTCCACAGTTTAGAGCGACAAAGTTTTGTTCTCTGCGGCTGCTTTGCTCATGTAGGGAGCGTGCGACCAGCTCTTTACCTGTGCCTGTCTCGCCAAATAACAAGATATCGGCGTTGGTGTCGGCGACATGTGTAATCACAGAGCGAAGCTCAGTCATGGACTGACTATCACCAATGATTCTTGGCCCAAGGGTTTTACTGGCTTTGAGTGAGCGTTTTAGCTCGAGGTTTTCCAAGGTAAGCTGGTGCTTTTCAATGGCGCGTTTGGTGGTCTCTATCAAGCGCTCATTGGTAAAAGGTTTCTCGATAAAATCGTAGGCACCGTCTTGAATCGCTTGTACTGCCATCGAGATGTCACCGTGCCCTGTGATCATGATGACGGGAATCTCTGTGTCTTTATGCATGACAGTGTTGAGCAAGTCATGGCCAGAGATACCGGGTAGACAGATATCGGTAATGATCACATGAGGTAACCCGTTGTCTTGAATCGCGAGCAAAGCTGATTCCGCATCGGGAAAGAATTCGGCGTTAATATCCGCGAGCTCAAAACTCTGCTCAATCGCTATTCTTAGGTCGGATTCATCATCAATGAAATAGACGTGACACATAGTTATTCCTTTGCTCTTTTATGCTAATTATTGCTGAGTTTTTGTTCGCTCTTATTTGAGTGGGCGAATCTCAGTCTGTTGTTTTTGCTTAGTATGTTGGTGCTTATTCTTTTGTCTTTGAAGTTCTCGCTGTTGCTCTTGCTGTTACTCAATAACGGGTAACTCAATGCTAAATCGAGCACCACCTTGTGGACTGGTTCCTGTTGTGAGCTTGCCGTTAATTCCGCTGATTATTTGCTGAGATATCGATAAACCCAGTCCAAGTCCGTTCTTCTTGGTGGTGTGGAAAGGCTCGAAAAAGTTACCGCTTGATGAAGATGTAAAGCCAGGCCCGTTGTCATCGATGTGAATCAGTAGCGTGTTATCTTGAGCCTCTTCCGTTTCTTTGAGTTCTAACAAAACGGCTAATTGCTTATCGTCTTGGCTTTCCATTGCCTGAACTGCATTGGTGAGCAGGTTGATGATGACCTGTTCCAGTTGAATGGCGTTAGCGAGCACTGAGGCATCAAAGGTTTCGGGTAGTTCATTAAGGTTAACTCGCTCACTTTTGAACTGAGGTTTCATCAGTTCTTTAGATGAGTTAAGAATGGGCAGTATTTGCAAGGTGTGCAGCTCTTCAGCGGTTGACTTTTTAGCAAAGGAGCGTAGCTGGTCGCTGATTTTAGCCATACGCTCGGTAAGTGCTGAAATACGCGATAAGTTGTCATCGACTCGATCTATTTTCTCTTTAGCCAGAAACAGTCGCCCATTTTCGGCATAGCTGCGAATAGCCGCGAGAGGGTTATTCAACTCATGACTAATACTGGCTGACATCTGACCCAATACCGCAAGTTTGGCTGCTTGGATGAGCTCGTCTTGGGTATGTCTCAATACTCGCTCGGTTTCAATACGTTGTTTGATCTCTCCATGCAACTCAGAGGTTCTTTCGAGTACTTGGAACTCTAGCTTCTGATTCGCTTCAGACTGTAATCTGTCGATCTGAGCGCGTCGGTGTTGGCGATGAAGGTTAAGCTGGATGACAAGATAAATAATCGCGAATACTAAGCTCAATACCACCATGTAGGCGACTAAATCCCACCAAACCAAGTGGGTAGGAGAGAAGACCCTGACCGTTAATCCAGGGTCAGGTAGAAAGCGTGAAGAGGTAAAAAACTTTTCTCTAACTAAAGGGTGAGGTGAACGAATGCTGCTGGTCGCGCCCTCAAGTTCGCCAGAGAAGTGAAGGCTTTCAATCTGGGTATCGAGGTATTGCTGGTTCTCGCGAATGCGAACTTGTTGTGCATCATCGAGAGGCTGAAGACTTTTGAATAGCCATTCGGGATTGCTCGACATAAAAATAATCTGGTCTTTATCATCCGCGACAAAAAAGCTCTGTTTACCTTGCCAGCTCGCTTCAATCGAAGACAAATCCATTTTTACTACAATTACACCAATTATTTCCGCAGCATAAGAGACCGGATAAGAGTAATAGTAGCCTCTCTTTCCTGAAGTTGAACCTAAAGCAAAGTATTGCTTTTCATGCCCTTGAATGGCTTGTTGGTAATAAGGGCGAAAGGCAAAGTTACGCCCAACAAAAGAATGTTTTAGGTTCCAGTTACTGGCCGCGATAGTGGTACCGATGCTATCCAATAAGTAGGTGTCAGACGCCTGAATCACACTGTTAACGTGCTCTAGATAGCGATTGGTGAGTTCTATTTGAGCAGTGTTACTTGGTGAGTGCAGGGCATCAACCAGCTCTTTATCCTGCGAAAGCAGCTCAGGGATATGGGCAAACTTATCTAATTGGCTGGCAATGTGGACGGAAAAGCGGTCTAAGTTAGATTGGTGATCATTCAACAAACTTTGATGGCTCGTATTCCATACCCAGTGGCCACCAAGGATCATCAAGGCGCTGTAGGCGCTCAATAACAGGATACGAATTCTCGAAGCTTGAAACATGCAGGTTCTCCGCTAAATCGGGGGGCAACAATATAAAGCTTGCTTTCTCTCATTCAGCACAGCAATTAGCGGTAGTTTTTGCTGAAAATAGAGAGCCAGTAGATGGAGTTAGGTTAAGGCTTTGTAAAGGAGATTGTTGAAAAAGTTATCGACTCTGAGGGGTAAAACAAGAGCAAGATCTCTTTTTAAGTTTTTTAGCAAAAAAAGCCCTCGATTCCCTTGAAAAAGTCGCTATTGTCCCCATTTCTGTTGTGCTAAGTGATGTTCTGAACGTTTTTGTATCATTTAGTTGGACGAATTTAGAGCATTCATCATTAAGCAGAGGTGAACGGCTCGACAGAGATTAAACAGATCGCTAGAATGTCGCGTCTAAAATTTCTGTCCTGAGGCTAATCGGAGATACCTTTCTTGTTTCCGAAAACAAGCTTCGCTGCTTTTTAATAGCGAGTGAAAACTGAGATTTTAATAAGTATGTGAAGATGAAGATATCGCTGATTAGTCTGTTGTTTGGTTGAATGATCAATTCAAACATCAATGCTCGATTTTAAATTAGGTGTTCGGATAGAGCACTACACAAGGATGCAGCCAACAACGTCGGCTTTTGAATTAAAGCTAAGTTACGGCTCATATGCTCAGATTACTGAGCCAGTTTTGAGGTTTATATAATGCAAGTTACTGTTGAAACGCTAGAAGGCTTAGAGCGCCGTCTAAATATTACTGTTCCTGCTGCTAACATCGAAGATGCAGTTACAGCTGAACTACGCAACATCGCGAAAAATCGTCGTTTCGATGGTTTCCGTAAAGGCAAAGTGCCAATGAAGATGGTTGCTAAAATGTACGGCAAAGCAGTACGTCAAGACGTGATGGGCGAAGTAATGCAACGTCACTTCATCGAAGCGATCGTTAAAGAGAAAATCAACCCAGCTGGCGCACCAACTTTCGCACCAGTTGAAAACAACGAAGGCGCTGACCTAGTATTCAACGCAACTTTTGAAGTTTACCCAGAAGTTGAGCTGAAAGGTCTAGAAAACATCGCTGTTGAGAAGCCAGCAGTAGAAGTTAAAGATGCAGACGTTGAAGAGATGATCGAAACTCTACGTAAGCAGCAAGCAACTTGGACTGAAGTTGACACTGCAGCTGACGCTGGTTCTCGTGCAACTATCGACTTCGTTGGTTCTATCGACGGTGAAGAGTTCGAAGGCGGTAAAGCTGAGAACTTCCCACTAGAGATGGGCGCTGGTCGCATGATCCCTGGTTTTGAAGACGGTATCGTTGGTAAAACAGCAGGTATGGAATTCGAAATCGACGTAAACTTCCCAGAAGATTACCACGCTGAAAACCTAAAGGGTAAAGCAGCTAAGTTTGCAATCAAAGTAAACAAAGTTGAAGCTCGTGAACTTCCAGAACTAAACGAAGAATTCGTTGCTAAGTTCGGTGCAACTGACGGCGTTGAAGGTCTTAAAGCTGAAGTTCGTAAGAACATGGAGCGTGAGCTTAAGCAAGCTGTTAAGAACCGCATCAAAGAGCAAGCTATCGACGGTCTAGTTAACGAAAACAACATCGACGTACCTTCTGCTCTAATCGATCAAGAGATCGGTGTTCTACGTCAACAAGCTGCTCAACGTTTCGGTGGCAACACTGAAGCTGCTGACCAACTTCCACGTGAGCTGTTCGAAGAGCAAGCTAAACGTCGCGTAGTTGTAGGTCTTCTACTTGGTGAAGTAATCAAGACTGAAGAACTAAAAGCTGACGACGAGAAAGTTAAAGCTATCATTGAAGAGATGGCTACAGCATACGAAGATCCATCTGAAGTTATTGCTTACTACGAGCAAAACGAGCAAATGATGAACAACATGCGCAACGTTGCTCTAGAAGAGCAAGCTATTGATGCAATCATTGCTAAAGCTCAAGTTTCTGATAAAGAAGTTAGCTTCAACGAGCTAATGAATCAGCAACCTGCTTAATATAGTAATATCTGACGTAGAAGGTTGACGTACGGTCGACAATTCTGCTAACAATGGTCCGTATGATTTTATCATTCGGGCCATTTATTTTAGGGACATAAGAATATGAGCTACCAAGAAAAAAATACAATGCCATCGATTATGGACGCACTAGTTCCTATGGTGGTTGAACAGACTTCCCGTGGTGAACGTTCTTACGATATTTATTCTCGTCTATTAAAAGAACGAATCATTTTCTTAACAGGTCAAGTGGAAGACCACATGGCAAATCTTGTCGTGGCTCAACTGCTTTTCTTGGAATCTGAAAACCCAGACAAAGATATCTACCTTTACATCAACTCGCCGGGCGGTAGCGTAACAGCTGGTATGTCAATCTACGACACAATGCAGTTCATCAAGCCAAACGTGAGCACAGTATGTATGGGTCAAGCTTGTTCTATGGGCGCATTCTTACTAGCGGGTGGTACTCCAGGTAAGCGTCACGTGCTTCCAAACTCACGCGTAATGATTCACCAGCCACTTGGCGGCTTCCAAGGCCAAGCGTCTGATATTCAGATTCACGCGCAAGAGATCCTAACGATCAAACAAAAGCTAAACAAACTATTGGCAGAGCACACTGGTCAGCCTCTAGAAGTTGTTGAGCGTGATACAGATCGTGACAATTTCATGTCTGCTGATCAAGCAGTAGAATACGGTTTAGTGGATTCAGTTCTTAATCACCGCGGTCAATAATTGCAGGGCAATTGTTTGACGCAAAGTGATGCAAATTGATATACACTCAAACCATAGAGAGTAAAGGCTAAGAGGTTAGCGAATGACAGATAAAAGCAAAGAGGGTGGTAGCGGTAAACTGCTTTACTGCTCTTTCTGTGGCAAAAGCCAGCACGAAGTTCGCAAGTTAATCGCAGGTCCTTCTGTTTACATTTGTGATGAATGTGTCGATCTTTGTAACGACATTATTCGTGAAGAAATCAAAGATGTTCTTCCTAAGAAAGAATCTGAATCGCTGCCAACGCCGCGTGAGATTCGTGAGCACCTTGATGACTATGTAATCGGTCAAGAATACGCGAAAAAAGTGCTAGCAGTTGCAGTATATAACCACTACAAGCGTTTACGTAATGGTGATACGACAGCTGAAGGCGTAGAACTAGGTAAGAGTAACATTCTTCTTATCGGTCCTACCGGAAGTGGTAAAACGCTACTGGCTGAAACACTGGCTCGTTTCCTAGACGTTCCTTTCACAATGGCAGACGCAACTACACTAACCGAAGCGGGTTACGTGGGTGAAGATGTTGAAAACATCATCCAGAAGTTGCTTCAGAAATGTGATTACGACGTAGCGAAAGCGGAACGCGGCATTGTTTACATCGATGAAATCGACAAGATTTCTCGTAAAGCTGAAAACCCATCAATCACGCGTGACGTGTCTGGTGAAGGTGTACAGCAAGCTCTACTAAAACTTGTTGAAGGTACAGTTGCTTCTGTTCCACCACAAGGTGGTCGTAAGCATCCACAGCAAGAGTTCTTGCAAGTGGATACGTCTAAGATCCTATTTATCTGTGGTGGTGCATTTGCTGGCCTAGATAAAGTGATTGAACAACGTGTAGAAACAGGTTCTGGTATCGGCTTTGGCGCTGAAGTGCGTTCAAAAGATGAAACCAAAACGATTGGTGAACTGTTCACTCAAGTAGAACCTGAAGATCTAGTGAAGTATGGTCTAATCCCAGAATTCATTGGTCGTCTACCTGTTACGACCACATTGACAGAGCTTGATGAAGAAGCGCTAATCCAAATCCTTTGTGAGCCGAAGAATGCACTGACTAAACAGTACGCAGCATTATTTGAGCTAGAGGATACAGAGCTAGAGTTCCGCGAAGACGCGTTACGTGCGATCGCTAAGAAAGCGATGAGCCGTAAAACGGGCGCTCGTGGTCTACGTTCTATTTTGGAGGGTGTTTTACTAGAAACGATGTACGAACTGCCATCTTCAACTGATGTAAGCAAAGTTGTGATTGATGAGTCGGTAATCAATGGTGAGTCAGAGCCACTGTTGATTTACAGCAACTCAGACAATCAAGCTGCTGTTGCAGAGTAGGTCTTTTTTAGACAAGTCGCTCAAATTGAAAAAGGAGGTAAGCAATTACCTCCTTTTTTTTATTCTTCCATTGAATCCAGTCGTTTAAGCCCCATATACTGCTTTATAAGTTAAAGCGGAAGAGAGAAATATATGAACTTGGAACGTTCCGAGCGTATCGAAATCCCCGTGCTACCTCTACGTGATGTAGTGGTTTACCCACACATGGTTATTCCATTGTTTGTTGGTCGTGAAAAATCGATTACTTGCCTAGAGTCGGCTATGGAAGCTAACAAACAAGTACTACTTGTTGCGCAGAAAGAAGCGGATACTGATGAGCCTTCAATTGACGACCTATTTAAAGTAGGTACCGTCGCTACCATTCTTCAGTTACTTAAGCTCCCTGATGGTACGGTTAAAGTACTTGTTGAAGGTCAGCAACGTGCAAAAATTCACGAGTTCAAAGAGAGTGAATTTTTCCTAGCGGATGCCGAATACGTTGTTACCTCAGAACTTGACGAAAAAGAACAAGAAGTGGTTGTTCGCAGCGCGATCAATCAGTTCGAAGGCTTTATTAAGCTAAACAAAAAGATTCCACCAGAGGTTCTAACCTCACTGAATGGGATTGATGAAGCAGCTCGTCTTGCTGATACCATCGCAGCACACATGCCACTTAAACTAGTAGACAAACAGCACGTACTGGAGATTCTAGATGTGACTGAGCGTCTAGAGTTCCTGATGGGCCAAATGGAGTCAGAGATTGATATCCTGCAGGTTGAGAAACGCATCCGTGGCCGTGTTAAGAAGCAGATGGAAAAATCTCAGCGTGAGTACTACCTGAATGAGCAAATGAAAGCGATTCAGAAAGAACTTGGCGAGATGGACGACGCTCCAGACGAATTCGAGACTCTGAAGAAGAAGATCGAAGAGTCAAAAATGCCTCAAGAAGCTCGTGAAAAAACCGAGCAAGAGCTGCAAAAACTGAAAATGATGTCGCCAATGTCTGCTGAAGCAACAGTAGTACGTAGCTATATCGATTGGATGGTTGGCGTTCCTTGGGCTAAGCGCTCAAAAGTTAAGAAGAATCTAGCGAAAGCGGAAGAGATCTTAAACGAAGATCACTATGGCCTAGAGCGTGTTAAAGAACGTATTCTTGAGTACTTGGCGGTGCAGAACCGTATTAATAAACTGAAAGGTCCAATCCTTTGTCTTGTTGGTCCTCCAGGTGTGGGTAAGACGTCACTGGGGCGCTCTATCGCGGCTGCTACAGGTCGTAAGTACACACGTATGGCACTAGGTGGCGTCCGTGATGAGGCTGAGATTCGTGGTCACCGTCGTACCTACATCGGTTCTCTTCCGGGTAAATTAATCCAGAAGATGTCTAAAGTTGGCGTTAAGAACCCACTGTTCCTATTAGATGAAATCGACAAGATGTCTTCTGATATGCGTGGCGACCCATCTTCAGCACTACTAGAAGTACTAGACCCAGAGCAAAACAACGCGTTTAACGATCATTATCTAGAAGTAGATTACGATCTTTCAGACGTTATGTTCGTAGCAACTTCTAACTCGATGGACATTCCTGGCCCACTACTGGATCGTATGGAAGTGATTCGTCTGTCTGGTTACACAGAAGACGAAAAGTTAAACATCGCTAAGCGTCACCTTGTTGATAAGCAAGTGAAACGCAACGGTCTAAAGACAAACGAGATTACTATCGAAGATTCTGCAATCATCGGTATTATCCGTTACTACACACGTGAAGCAGGTGTACGTAGCCTAGAGCGTGAGATTTCTAAGATCTGCCGTAAAGCGGTTAAAAACATCCTGTTAGACAGCGACCTTAAGTCTGTGACTGTTACGATGGATAACCTAAAAGAGTACTTAGGTGTTCAGCGTCACGACTTCGGTAAAGCGGATGAGAGCAACCGTATTGGTCAAGTAACAGGCTTAGCTTGGACTCAAGTTGGTGGTGATCTGCTGACTATCGAAACTGAGGCAATGCCGGGTAAAGGTAAGCTAACGCAAACTGGTTCTCTTGGCGATGTGATGAAAGAGTCGATTCAAGCTGCGATGACCGTGGTTCGTTCTCGTGCTGAAAAACTAGGCATCAACTCAGATTTCTATGAGAAACGTGATATTCACGTTCACGTACCAGAAGGTGCAACACCGAAAGATGGCCCAAGTGCGGGTATCGCGATGTGTACTGCACTTGTCTCTAGCTTAACGGGGAATCCGGTGAAAGCTGAGGTTGGTATGACTGGTGAAATTACCCTTCGCGGTGAAGTTTTACCTATCGGTGGCTTGAAAGAAAAACTGCTTGCTGCGCACCGTGGTGGCATCAAAACAGTACTGATTCCGAAAGACAACGAGCGTGATTTGGAAGAGATTCCAGACAACGTAATCGCTGACTTGAAGGTGATCCCTGTCCAATGGATTGACGAAGTACTGAAAGTCGCGCTAGAACGAGATCCGTCAGGGGTCGAGTTTGACGTGAAAAAATAGTGATGCATAGCAAAAATAAGTAAAGAATTACGCTGATAGGCCCGAAAAGGCTTGTCAGCGTTTTTTTTGGACGCTAAGTTATTGATCAAAGCGGCAGCCCTTTTGCAATAAGGCTTGCGGCTAAATTAAAACCAAAATGGAACGTACAGTCATCGAGAAGTAGTCACAGATGACACATAGGGGAAAAACAGTGAATAAAACACAACTAGTAGAATCAATCGCAGAAAACGCAGACATCTCTAAAGCTTCAGCTGGCCGCGCTCTAGACGCATTCATCGAAGCTGTTGGTACAACGCTACAATCAGGCGATCAAGTTGCACTTGTTGGCTTTGGTACTTTCAGTGTTCGTACTCGTGCAGCTCGTACAGGTCGTAATCCAAAAACTGGTGAAGAGATCCAAATCGCAGAAGCTAAAGTACCTGGCTTCAAAGCGGGTAAAGCACTTAAAGACGCATGTAACTAATTCCTATTGCTGAAACCTCTATTTGAAAGAGGGGAAGGTAGTAAAATGCGTTTACTGTTTGAAAAATGATGTTTCATTCTTAAACAGTATATGTGCGAAGCACATTGAACTAATTTAAATTATGCGCATCCTACTGATGCGCATTTCTTTTTCTGATAATATCGCGTGAATAGATTTTTATTTTGAAGCCAATGCTTCATATCCGGAGAGCACTTAAATTATGATGGATCGATTACGCGAAGGCGTGAATAGCATCGCGGTAAAAATTATCCTTGGGTTGATTATCCTGTCATTCGTATTCGCAGGTGTAGGTAGCTACATCACCGGTGGCGGTAACAACGCAGCAGCTAAAGTTGGCAGTACAGAAATCGGTCGTGGTGAGTTCGAACAAGCTTACCAAAACGAACGTAATCGCATGCAATCTCAGCTTGGCGATTACTTTGCTCAAATGCTTGCAGACCCTGCATACGTAGAGTCTTTCCGTAAATCAGTACTTGATCGCATGATCAACGATGTTCTACTTGAGCAGCAAGCAGAGTCTCTAGGCCTACGAATCAGTGATTCTCAAATCCGTACTATGATTCTAGAAATGCCTCAGTTCCAAACTGCGGGTCAATTCGACCAAGAAGTTTACCAAGCAGCACTACGTCGTGCAGGGTTCAGCGCAGAAAGCTTCGCTGAATACATGCGTCGTGACCTAATGCGTAACCAGCTTGTCACTGCACTTCAAGGCAGTGAGTTTGTTCTTCAAGGCGAAATCGACACGCAAAGCAAGCTAATTGCACAAACTCGTGATATTCGTACAGTAACTCTTTCTGTTGCTGACCTTGCGAAAAACGTTGAGCTAACTGACGAGCAAATCGAACAGTACTACACTGAAAACCCTCTAGCGTACACTCGTCCAGAGCAAGCTAAAGTATCTTACATCGAACTTTCTGCTGAATCACTTAAGTCTCAGCTTGAAGTAAGCGACGAAGAAGCACAAAAATACTACCAAGAGCACTTAGACAAGTACTCAACGGCAGAGCAACGTAAAGTTAGTCACATTCTTGTTGAAGGCGACGATGAAGCGAAAGCGCAAGCAATCCTAGACGAGCTAAACGCAGGCGCTGATTTTGCTACGCTAGCGGAAGAGAAATCTGACGACTTCGGCAGTGCGGATGTTGGCGGTGACCTAGGTTGGATCGAACGTGATGTTATGGACCCAGCATTCGAAGACGCAGCTTTCGCACTTCAGAATGTAGGTGATACTACTGGCTTGGTTAAGTCTGATTTCGGCTTCCACATCATTAAGTTAGACGAACTAAAAGCGCCTGAATCTCAGCCATACGCAGAAGTAGCAGCGGAGATTAAGCAAGAACTTCTAGACCAACACGCAGTAGACCAGTTCTACGAAATGCAAACTGAGCTAGAAAAAGTAGCGTTTGAATTTCCTGATTCACTAGATGATTCTGCAGAGGCTATTAACGCTAAGATCACAACAACTGATTTTATCTCTCAAGTAGATGCACCTGAAGTGTTGAAGACGCCTGCAGTAATGCAAGCTATCTTGAGCCCTGAAGTGAAAGAAGATGGCCTAAACTCTGAAGTTATCGAAGTCGCTCCTGAGCACGTAATCGTTGTACGTGTTGAAGAGACTCGTGATGAGACTGTTCTTCCTCTTGAAGAAGTGAAAGATCAAGTTGTAGCTGCGCTATCTGCTGTTAAAGCGGAAGAGCAAGCTGTTGAGCTAGGTGTTTCGCTTGTTAACGACCTAAAAGCTGGTAACGAAGCAGTGCTAGCTGAAAATAACCTTGACTTCACAGAACTTGAGACAATTGACCGCAACTCTCCACTAGCTGCGTCTGTATTCGCTCTAGCGAAGCCAGAAGAAGGCAAAGTGGTATTCGGCCAGTCTAAAGACCAAAACGGCAATATCGTTGTTGTAGAGCTATCTAAAGTAACGGCTGAAATTAACCCTGCATATAGCACTCAAATTGGTGCTCAGTTAGAGCGTGTTGGTAACCAGCAAGATCTGACTAACGTATTAAACGTACTACGCAAAAACGCAGACGTTGAATACTACGTTGTAGGCCAAGGTCAATAATCATCAATTGTGTCGCTAGTCGAGCTCTCAAGCAGATTTGTGAGCCAACAAGCAAGCTGATGAAAATAAGATGTAGAACAAAGCGGGTTACTTAGGTGGCCCGCTTTATTTTTATCTAGCGATCATGTTATCTCTTGATACAAACGCATAAGTTACCTTTTTTCACAAAGGAATAGATTATGCGCACTCTATATTCAACACTACTTCTTTCATTTTTGATTTTCTTAAGCCCTACCGTATTTGCAGACAGACCAACCAAAGCTGAACTCTACGAAGGTATTGAGATTACAGTAAACATTAATACTGCGACCGCAGAAGAGCTATCAGCGTTACTGGTAGGCGTGGGCGATAAGAAAGCCAAAGATATTGTCGACTACAGAACTGAGCACGGCGCGTTTGCGAGTGCTGATGACTTGGCGAGTGTGAAAGGGATTGGAGAAGCAACGGTTGAAAAGAATCGCGAAAGGATACAGCTTTAGTTCGCTTTTTTACTCATTAAAAATGAAATGATTGCCATGGAGCCGCCTGCCAGTGCACCTGCTAGGTGGGCTTCAATTGCTACTCTCGCGTTGATCAGTTCACCAGTCGTACTAGAAGGACCAACAAGCTGCTCCCAAGCGATTTTAGCGACTAACCCTAATACCAAAAGCCAACTCGATTTCCTGCCGTTTAGCGTCTCTCTAAGCGCGAATAAGCCAAACAATCCATGCAGTGTTCCCGATAAGCCTACGTAAATCTGAATGCTTGAAAGTAATAGAGCTAACCCTGTAACTAAGCTAATTACAGCTAAAGCCGAGGTAAGTTGTTTTCGTGTGGGTTGGAACAGATAGCTGATGATCCATAAGCCCGCTAGATTCATTAGCAGGTGTGAGTAGTTGGTATGTGAAAAGTTTCCTGTTAGGATCCGCCACCATTGTCCATCGACAATCGCACTTTTATCCCAAACTACCCAAGTCTGCACTGGCTCTAGTTGGAATATGACGCATAAAAGTGAAGTGAAAATTAAAACAGGGTACACATTACATCCATGTCTCGTTATTGCCCCCAATGCAGCAAGGCTTTGAGAGCTTGTATTTGTCAGTGGGTTACACCACTAGAGTCGAACGTTGAGCTTATCATTCTTCAGCACCCATCAGAAGAGCATCGTCCGATGGGAACCGCGCGTATCCTCTCGTTATCTTTAAAAAACAGTGTGACGATTGTCGGAGAAGATTTTTCAGA
The DNA here is from genome assembly GCF_001635455.1 of Vibrio sp. HI00D65. Lineage (GTDB taxonomy): Bacteria > Pseudomonadota > Gammaproteobacteria > Enterobacterales > Vibrionaceae > Vibrio. The sequence continues at coordinate 58,471 of NZ_LWEH01000140.1, read as the reverse complement.
CAATGAACGACTGAATGCATTGCTGGCTGATGAGCAATATCAGCACGTGATTTTGTACCCGAGTGAACACTCTGTGCCTGTCGAGTCTTTAACACGCCTTGATAAAAAGCTGCGTGTGATTCTACTCGATGGCACTTGGAAAAAGGCATTCAAGATGTGGCAAGTGTCTAGCAACTTGCATGCGCTAAGCACGGTCCACCTGCCAAAAGATCTCAAAGGTAATTACCGAATCCGTAAAGCGCCAAGCGAAAATAGCTTGTCGACGGTAGAGGCTGGGTACCATTTGCTGAACTTATTAGAAGGTGACCGAGATTTCAGCCCGCTGCTAACGGCATTTGACCAAATGATTCAGTTTCAAATCAATCAAATGCCGCCAGGCGTATTTGAGAAAAACTACTTAGCGTAATCTCACTAATACTTGTCTAAGTACGGCGAGTAAGCCTAGAACTCAGTATGTGCTGAAAACAGCTGTTGGTGTATCTTCTGAGCAAGGTCGTCGGTCATTGATGAGATGTAATCGGTAATCACGCGCATCTTTCTGGATTCATCTTGATGTTGTAGCCATTGTTTCCTGATTGGCAGTGGCAACAGGCGTTCAGGGTCCGCGCTGAAGGCTTCAAACATATCCATGATGATCTGCTGACCTTTGTACTCAATAACTTGAACCTGCGGCACTTGAATCACAAATTCGCTGACGAAGTGCTTCAGTTTGTCTAGGGTGGCATCCATGCTTGGTTCCAATACGGCATTGTAGGCAAGCAGTGCGTTATCAAAACTTTCATTGACGGGCTTAATCGAGATACTCGTCAGCAGCGCGTTTACAATCCCACCAATGGCATCTTTTCTGCGGTACTGCTCGCCAGAAAACAACATTTCTGTAATGGAGTCTAGGTGCTCACAAATCCATGGATCAGCCATCTCTTTTAACTGCGGATAAGCAGATTCAACCCACTGCGCTTTAGTCACTGAACCAAGCACAATCGCATCTTCCAGATCATGCACGCCATAGGCGATGTCGTCCGCAAGTTCCATGATGGAACAGTCGAGTGACTTGTACTTCGTCTTGTTGTGTTCAAGTGGCTCTGTGTGTGATTTTCTTTTCTGTTTGAGAAGTTGTTGATCGTTAGCAGAAAGCGGCTCAAGTACCCAGTTAAAGAGTGTTTCGTCATGATCATAGATACCTTTCGCGGGCATCCAATCTTTAGCTCGGAGCTGTCGCTGGTGCTTAACGGGTTCAGGCTGCTCTTTTGCCTCAACTTCACTGAGTAGTGAAGGGTATTTGATCAGCCCTAATAGCGTACGTCGAGATAGATTCATCCCATGATGCTCAGTATAAGGCTCTAGTTGTGTGACAATGCGAAACGTTTGGGCATTGCCTTCAAAGCCACCGTGTTCGCGCATCATGTAGTTAAGTGCGACTTCACCACCATGTCCATAAGGTGGGTGGCCGATGTCGTGAGCTAGGCATAAAGAATCAATTAGGCTATCTGAAGGCAGAATGTCTCGAAACTCAGGTTGCTTTTTCTTGAGCTGCGCAACAATGCCAGTGCCAAGCTGCGCCGCTTCTAGCGAGTGAGTCAAGCGCGTGCGGTGAAAATCATTAACTGTTGTGCCGTGCACTTGAGTTTTTGCTTGTAGTCGACGAAAAGCGGCAGAGTGAAGCACGCGTGCTCGGTCGCGCTGATAAGGGCTACGGTGATCATCACGTCTTATTTTGTGTTCATCATCATTTCTGTGTTGCCACTCTTGTTCGAGTGCAAAAGAAGGTTCGAGTTGAGAATTCAAAATATCACCTATCAAATCAATTTTATTTAACTATCTACAGGCAACTTATACCCAGCTAGCTTATCTCGTCTAGTGATAATTCAAAGCTTGGGGCAAAGGTGGTGAGAAAGTAGTTCATTTCAGGGCTTTTGCGCTGTTCGAGAGTCTCTTCTAGCCGACGTTTAGCTTGTTCATACTCATGGTTGCCAGCACTGAGCTCTTCTAGACATTTAAGATAAGCACAGATAGTGTCGGCTTGTTTTACGATGTTCTGCTCTTCTTTACTGGCGGTGCCGGAGATTAAGAAGGGGACGAAGTCGTCTTGAAGTTCTTCTGGCAGCATCGAAAGCAGCCTTTGCTCTGCAGCAGCTTCTATCTTCTTATATTCTTGAGCGATTTCTGGGTTATAGTATTTGACGGGGGTAGGTAGATCCCCAGTTAGTACTTCGCTGGTGTCATGGTACATCCCCATTAGGGCAATGTGTTCTGGGTTAAGTTTGCCATCAAACTTTTTGTTTTTGATAAGTGCCAAGGCATGGGCAACGAATGCGACCTGTAGGCTATGTTCCGAGATATTCTCGCTGGAGACGGAGCGCATCAGAGGCCAGCGCTGGATAAGTTTCATACGTGCGAGATGGGCGAAGAAATGGCTCTGTTTCATAAGTGTCCTTTCTAAAGAGTGCTCCACTCGTACCTTGTGTTTGCTACAAACAGTACGAGACAGCGGATACAAAAAAGGCTCCTAAACTGGAGCCTTTAAAGCATAGAAGTGAATGAATACAAGTTAAAGTCTTTTAAAACAGCAAACTGTAGCCACCTTTCTTTGTGCTTATTAACCTTCGATGAGGTCGTCTTGATTGTAAGTCTGCAAGAAGCGCTCTAGGCGACCAATTGCTGCTTCAAGGTCTTCAATGTGTGGCAAAGTCACAATACGGAAGTGGTCTGGTTTAGGCCAGTTGAAGCCAGTGCCTTGTACTAATAGTACCTTTTCTTGCTTTAGGAAATCGAGTACGAACTTCTGATCGTCTTTGATGTTGTACATCTCGGTGTCGATTTTTGGGAACAGGTACATCGCGCCCTTTGGTTTCACACAAGAAACACCTGGGATCTTATTAATCAGTTCCCATGCTCGGTCACGTTGCTCAAGTAGGCGGCCGCCAGGCAGGATCAGTTCATTGATACTTTGATAGCCACCTAGTGCCGTTTGGATTGCGTGCTGCATTGGTACGTTGGCACACAAACGCATCGAGGCAAGCATTTCAAGNCCTTCAACATAGCCCTTGGCTAAATGTTTGGGGCCCGTTAGGAACATCCACCCGCCACGGAAACCACAAACACGGTAAGCTTTAGATAGGCCGTTGAATGTTACCATCAGTACGTCTTCAGCAAGCGTTGCAACAGAGGTATGTACAGCACCGTCGTAAAGGACTTTGTCGTAAATCTCATCAGCGAAGATGATTAGGCCGTGTTCACGTGCAATCTCAACAACTTGAAGTAGGAAATCACGACTGTAAACCGCACCTGTAGGGTTGTTCGGGTTGATAAGAACGATGCCGCGAGTCTTTGGAGAGATCTTTGCACGCATGTCATCCAGATCTGGATACCAGTCTGCATCTTCATCACACATGTAGTGAACCGGAGTACCACCAGAAAGTGCCACTGATGCTGTCCATAGTGGATAGTCTGGAGCGGGAACTAAGATTTCATCACCATTATCCAGTAGCGCTTGCATAGACATAACGATAAGCTCTGAAGCACCGTTACCAATGTAAACGTCTTCTACGTCAAGATTGCGTAGGCCTTTTTTTTGGTAGTGTTGAACAACCGCTTTACGGGCTGAATAGATACCTTTTGAGTCGCAGTAACCTTGAGATGTCGGCAGGTTACGGATTACGTCAACAAGGATTTCATCAGGGGCGTCAAAACCAAATGGGGCGGGGTTACCAATGTTAAGCTTTAGTATTTTATGCCCTTCTTCTTCCATGCGCTTAGCATGTTTGAGTACAGGCCCCCTGATTTCGTAGCATACGCTGTTGAGTTTTGACGACATCCCGATATTTTGCATTGCCGATTTCCTGAAATTAATTTAAATACTTTATTAAAGTACCGCAAAATGACGTTTGATAGAATAAAAATCTGATGAATGTCGCATTTCAGTGTCACGTTTGGTCTTTTTGTTGTCACCCTTCTCTAAGTTTTAATTCATCGCTTTTATGGTTATTGTCTAGAATGATAGGGGGGCTCGCTTAAAGTCACAGGAATTTTGAAAAGATATCGGACATTCTTGATCTAAGTGGGTGCTACACATAAATTATCAAACTAATATAATAAGAATTTAGATGTGAACGAGGTCGATTTGTCACATTTCCAGCAAACTATCTCAGCTTTGATTGAGCGAGCACAAAATGCCCAAGCAAGCGAAGTTCGTTGTGTTGAAGCTCTCACGCAAAAACCATCGTTTGCATTTATCGAATGGCTTCATGCTCAACCGCTCTTTCCTAAGTTCTACTGGCAGTCACGCGACACTCGTGAAGAGGTGGTTGCGCTTGGTCAGTTGCACACATTTTCAGATCCAGCACCCGCGTATGCGATTCTTGGTGAAGACCAACGAATTTGGGGTGGGCGTTCATTTGACGGTCACACTGAAAAAAATCGTCGTTGCATGGAGTCTTTCTTCTTTCTTCCTCAGATAGAATTGCTCCGCTTTGACGACACTTGGTCGCTGGCCGTTAATTTATCGTCCGATCGCGTTGCGTCGATTAATGCTCTGAATAAGCTGGCTGTTGATGCTGCGATATTGGCTCCATTGTCTGCTCATATTGAACAGATCAACCACGTTCCAGAAAGAGAGCAGTGGGGTGGTTTGGTTGAGAAGGTGCTTAAAGGCATCAGTGACGAAGAATATAAGAAAGTGGTTTTGGCACGTAAAACGACGCTAAAGCTTGACGCGCCTATTTGTGCTGCTCAACTACTCAAAGCGAGTTATCTGCAAAATCACCACAGCTTCCACTTTATGTTGGTACTGGATTCAAAACACAGCTTTATTGGTTCGACGCCCGAGCGCCTATATAGCCGATATGGCACCGAGCTCGATACAGAGGCGCTGGCTGGGACTATTGGTCGTGGAGAGAACGCGACTGAGGATATGGAGCTAGCCAATTGGCTTTCTCAAGACACTAAAAACCTCAATGAGAACCAATATGTGGTCGATGATATCATTGAGCGTCTCACGCCTCATTCACGATCCGTGCACGTAGAGAAAGAAGCGCGCCTTGTTCGTTTGCGTAAGGTGCAGCATCTAAAACGCAATATTCACGCGCAGCTTAATAACGGCGTGAATGGCGTTCACTTACTTGCCGCTTTACAACCTACCGCAGCAGTAGCAGGTTTACCGCGTAAAGAAGCAATGGACTTCATCCTGGAACATGAACCGTTTGCTAGAGGCTGGTATGCCGGTTCTGTCGGTTATATCAGTCATCAACGAGCGGAATTCTGTGTGGCGATTCGAAGTGCATTGATTGTAAACGATCAAGTACAGCTGTTTGCAGGCGCGGGGATCGTGCCCGGATCGGTAGCAGAGCACGAGTGGCAAGAACTGAATAAGAAGATGTCGACCTTACTGAGCTTAATCTCTGATCACCCACCACTGGGTGTGGCATCATGAGTCACGACCAAGCGGTATTAAACAGAGTTTGGTGTAACACATTACTTGAAGAGCTTGTCCGCGGCGGTGTTGAACATGTTTGCATCGCGCCAGGCTCTCGTTCAACACCACTAACACTCGAAGCTGAAGCCAACTCTAAGCTCACTTTACATACGCACTTTGATGAGCGCGGGCTTGGCTTTCTTGCTCTAGGTTTAGCAAAAGCCAGTAACAAGTCAGTTGCGGTGATTGTTACGTCCGGTACTGCCGTAGCTAACCTCCTACCAGCGACCGCTGAGTCTGGATTAACGCGAGAAAAGCTAATCTTACTGACCTCCGATCGGCCAATCGAGTTAGTCGACTGTGGTGCAAACCAAGCAATTCAACAGCAAGGGATCTTTTCGTCTCACGTTGAAACGTCACTAAACCTTCCAAGCCCGTCGACACGAGTTTCTTTGAACTGGCTGCTGACATCGCTTGATCACGCACTGGCGAAACAACGCAGTGTTGGTGGTGCCATTCACATCAACTGTCCGTTCCCAGAGCCTCTTTATTCAGCCAATAGCGCTGAGATGTATGCGGATTATACAAAGAGCGTGGCAGCTTGGAGAGCTTCAACCAGCCTTTACTCGAACACGTATTTGCCAAGCTATTTAAACGCTCAGCCTGTTTCAGCAAGTGATTATGTCGTTCGTAAAGGCGCGGTGATTATTGGTTCTATCGAGAATGAAACTGCAATTAAAGCCAAGCAGTTTGCGTTAGCCTTGGGCTGGCCAGTTTTCTGTGACCCTCAATCGGGTGTCAGCAGTGACTGGAAACACTATGATTTATGGATGCAAAGTGACGCAGCCAAAGCACAGATTAGCCAGTGTGACTTTATTATCCAGTTTGGTGAGCGCATCGTTTCTAAGCGCCTTAACCAATGGGTAAAAGGGCAAGCTGACACATTTTGTTCATCGCAGTACATCGTTGTTTCACCAGATGCGCATCGTATTAATCAAGATCATCTGCCTCAAACTCACATCGTCGCTGATATCGAATATTGGTTATCAGAGCAGCATTTACCGACGCTCTTGGGAGAACATGCCGACTGGGCGGCACCTTTGGCTGAAGTCGCGAACACAGTTCAACAATTGGCATTGGCACAAATCTCTAATAATGATCAACTTACAGAGTTGAGCGTCGCCGTTGACTTGTCGTCTAGACTTAAGGGCAGAGAGTTATTTGTGGGAAATAGCTTGATGGTGAGGTTGGTGGATATGTTGTCATCAATATCTGCGACTCAGGTTTACAGTAACCGTGGTGCCTCGGGTATTGATGGCTTGGTGGCAACGGCAGCGGGCGTGATAAAAGCCAACCAGACCCCTTTGATGATGCTGATTGGCGACACCTCTTTGTTGTATGACCTCAATTCGCTAGCGTTACTCACTCATAGCACAACGCCAATGGTTATTGTGGTCACCAATAATGATGGTGGGGCGATCTTTGATTTATTGCCGATACCTGAGCAACAAAAACAGTCGCTTTATCAGATGCCTCATGGCTTCAGCTTTAAACATGTTGCCGCGCAGTTCAAGCTCGATTATGCCGCGCCTGAAACTCTAAACTGTTATCAAACGCTCATCGAAAAACATTTCGAACAAGGTCAGGGTACTTTGCTCGTGGAAGTTAAGACGCCTCCCGAACAAGCGTCTACTTTGCTGAAGCAATTCAGCTCAATGCTCACCGAGGCATTAGCCTAAGGACTTTACATGCTTTACTCCAATTACTACCCAGCTGCACAAGTACCTTCTGACAAACCTTTACTTGTTTTTTTACATGGTTTACTCGGAAGCGGGGATGATTGGAGTGCATGTCACCCCTTTCTCGAAGATTTTCCTCGTCTTTGCATAGATTTACCTGGACACGGACAAAGCCGTTTTATCGATCCAGTAGGCTTTGAACACTGCTGCACCAAGGTCGTTCAGTGCATCACTTCTCAGCTGGATGAGAACGATCTTCCTGCAGATTATCCTATCGTGGTGATTGGCTACTCAATGGGAGGAAGGCTCGCCATGTATGGGGTGACAAGCCCGTGTTTTGAAACACTTAACCTTGAAAAAGTCATCATCGAAGGTGGTAACTTTGGCTTGGAGTGTGACGAAGAAAGAGCACAAAGGTTAGTGCATGATACGCAATGGGCCGTGCGCTTTGCACAGCAGTCGATAGAGGATGTTTTAGACGATTGGTACCAACAAAGCGTCTTTTCTTCACTAAATCATGAGCAAAGACAAACTTTGGTCATAAAGCGTAGTGGTAACCTTGGAGTATCCGTAGCAAATATGTTGTTATCTACTTCGTTAGCGAAGCAACCTGATTTACGTGCTACATTGAAATCTCATGAGCATCTTTTGCACTATGTATGTGGTGAAAAAGATCGTAAATTTATGGAGCTAGCTGAGAATAGTGGCTTTGAATATAGTCAGGTCGATTACGCTGGTCATAATGTTCATTTTGAACAACCAGAGATGTTTTCAAACTTGATTATCCAATGTATCGCCAGTCGTTGATGAACTGACTGAACGTGTCTCTCGTATCAAGCGCTATGACAAGCAGAGCAACACCGTCGCGACTCCCCGCTAGTCGCGCTCTCTAATAGAACAATGGGAATCACCATGGCTAAAACAGTAGGCATCACAGAAGAAGAACTTTACGCAGCCGTTAACTGGCGCGATGAAAGCAGTCAATATGAAGATATTCAATACCACAAGTCTGATGATGGTATTGCGAAAATCACGATTGCTCGCCCTCAAGTGCACAATGCGTTTCGTCCACAAACCGTAAAAGAGATGATCAATGCACTGGCTGATGCTCGTTATGACGAGAAAGTTGGCGTAATCATTCTAACGGGTCTTGGCGAAAAGGCGTTCTGTTCTGGTGGTGACCAAAGTATTCGTGGTGACTACGGCGGTTACAAAGATGATTCAGGTACTCATCACCTGAACGTGCTTGATTTCCAACGCCAAATCCGTACTTGTCCTAAGCCAGTAATCGCAGCTGTATCGGGGTGGGCTGTAGGTGGTGGTCACGTGCTTCATATGATGGCTGACCTTACTATTGCAGCAGATAACGCTCAATTTGGTCAGACTGGCCCTAAAGTGGGTTCGTTCGACGGCGGTTGGGGCGCTTCTTACATGGCTCGTATCGTTGGTCAGAAGAAAGCGCGCGAAATCTGGTTCCTATGCCGTTTCTACGACGCTAAAGAAGCATTAGATATGGGCTTAGTAAACACGGTTGTGCCTGTCGCTGACCTAGAAAAAGAAACCGTTCGTTGGTGTCGTGAAGTTCTGCAACACAGCCCAATGGCTCTACGTTGTCTAAAAGCAGCGCTGAATGCCGACTGTGATGGCCAAGCTGGTCTGCAAGAGCTTGCAGGTAATGCAACCATGATGTTCTACATGACAGAGGAAGGCCAAGAAGGCCGTAATGCGTTTAACGAGAAACGTCGACCTGATTTCGACAAATTTCCGCGTAACCCATAGTTTTATCCTCTTCAGAATGAGTCGCTAAATAGCGGCTCGTTTTGTTTTAATGTTCCCGTTTTTTAGGAAACCTTATGAATTCAATGAATTCCCAGCGTCACGCTAAACTGTATCGTTATCAACTACCTATGGATAGTGGCGTGGTGCTGCGTGATAATAAGTTGAACGAACGTGTTGGCTACATTATCCATCTTGGGTGTGATGGGCAGTCTGGTTTTGGCGAAATCGCACCTTTGCCGGGCTTTAGCCAAGAAGATGCAGAGCAAGCCGGTATTCAGTTACAAAACGAGCTAGAGCTTTGGAGTCATAACAAACCTAACACCCCATTCGATGAGCTTTGTCCGTCAGTGGCGTTCGGTTTTTCAATGGCGTTGATGGAACTTCAAGGCGAACTCAATGCGGAAGGCAACTACCAAGCTGCGCCTCTATGTACGGGTGATCCAGATGAACTGATCCCAGTGCTCAATGAGATGGAAGGTGAGAAGGTCGCTAAAGTCAAAGTTGGTCTTTACGAAGCGATCCGTGATGGCATGCTAGTTAGCTTATTCCTAGAGTCGATTCCTGATTTAACGCTAAGACTTGATGCTAACCGGGCGTGGAAGCCTGAAAAAGCGAAGCAGTTCATTAAATACATTTCGCCGTCACTGCGTCAGCGCATTAGCTTTATTGAAGAGCCTTGCCAAAAGCCAGAAGATAGCTTGGCCTTTGCCATCGACCATGGCGTAGCAATCGCTTGGGACGAAACACTGCAAGAGGCGGTGCGCAACCCTGAGTTTGATTTAAGTGATTTAACTGGCGTTAAAGCTGTGGTAATTAAACCAACCTTAATCGGCTCGGTAGAGCGTTGTGTGGCAATCATTGAGCGCGCACAGCAACTTGGTATTAAGCCTGTTCTAAGCTCAAGTATTGAGTCGAGCCTGGGCCTAACTCAGATTGCGCGATTGGCACAGCAGTACTTGCCTAATGAAGTGCCGGGGCTTGATACGATTGGTTTGTATCAACAACAGCTAGAAGTGCCTTGGCCAGGTTGCCAACTTCCTGTTGCGACGCTTGAACAGCAGCAACTAATTTGGTCTTCATAGGCCCATTGTTCGGTTGGCTTAATCAGTTTTCAATCTTTAACTTGGTTATCTTATGATGCGCCCACAATCTAACCATCGCCCGCTCTGGGTACAGTGGGCGCAGCAGAACCCACATCAAATAGCATTCGTTACTCCCAACTGCGCTTATACTTGGCTGCAAGTTGTGGCGTTAGTGAGTGATTACCAACAACAGCTATCAGAACAAGGCCTCTCTGAAGGCAATGTGTTGACCATTGTTGGTAGGAACCGAGCCGAAGTGATTCCCGTTTATCTTGCGGCACTTAATTTAGGCGTGCTTTGTGCGTTCACCATGCCTCAACCTGTAGCTCGCTTAATGCAAAAGCTTGAATCGCTTTACAGGCCGTCGGATAGACGTTATTTATGGTTGCTAGAGAGCAGTGGTTTAAATCAATCAAACCTTGCCGAACCAAACACTCAGTTACTTACATTGCCTTGTTTGAGTGACTTGAATGTTGATGACAAACCAGCAGCAACGCCAGAACTTTCCTGTTTCAGTCCTCAAAACCTCGTGAGTATCGTATTTACTTCGGGTTCTACCGGAAACCCTAAAGCGGTAGCTCACACACTTGAGCAGCACTTATGTTCTGCTGCCGGGCTAATGGATGCTTTCCAATTTAAATGCAGTGATACTTGGCTGCTGAGTTTACCAATGTACCATGTGTCGGGGCTGGCGATTGTTCATCGTTGGCTCGTTGCTGGTGGCTGTATAAAAATGGGTATTGGTCCGCTTGAATCCGATATTAAGGGCTGTAGTCATGCTTCGTTGGTTGCTACTCAGCTACATAGGTTGTTAAAGAGTAAGCAAGCATTTACTTTAACTCATGTGCTGTTAGGTGGTAGCCACATTCCAGAAGCGCTTGGCCTTGAAGCTCTGCAAATGGGTATTGAGACTTGGCTTGGTTATGGCATGACGGAAGCTGCCTCAACGGTGACAGCAAAGCCTGTTGATGCGAGCAGCACTGCCGGTTTTGTGCTGAATCATCGCCAATTAAAAATTGAAAACCAACGTATCTATATTGGAGGTTATACCCTCGCTTCTGGTTACTACTATCAAGGTACTTTAACCCCATTAATGGATGAGAATGGCTGGTTTGATAGTAAAGATCTTGGGCAATGGAATGGCGAGCAAGTGTCGATTATTGGCAGAGCTGATAATCAGTTTATTTCTGGTGGTGAGAATATTCACTGTGAAGAAATTGAGCGAGCACTCAGTCAACTTCCTGAGATTAAGCAAGCCTTTATCATACCCGTAGAAGATAGCGAGTTCGGCTTTAGACCTGTTGCGGTTATCGATTGTGATGAAATGCCACCCAAAGCGTGGTTTGCCGAACAGCTACAAGGAAGCCTAGAGCGATTTAAGTTCCCCATAGACTACTACCGTATGCCAGAGCAAGAACAATTAGGCATCAAGGTATCGAGAGTAGGATTAGCGAAGTGGTTGCAAGAGGTTCGTTCCAAATAAAACGAAGCGCAATACACGGTGACTAGTCGTAATTGCGCTTCAGGGGGTGTGATGGTGGTGAAGCCAACACAAATTTTTATTGTTTTATCTTGTCATCAAAGGTATCGCGTTAAGCTATAGCCTTCTTCATTTGTTCCGCGACCTTATCCACTTTTCCTAAGCCAATGATTACTTGCAGTCCACCTTTACCCACCGGAACCACACCAGCTGCTCCTAGTTTCTTCAGTTTGTCACTGTCGGCGATTGATGAATCTTTTACCGTTAGGCGTAGGCGAGTGATACAGTTATCAACTTCAAGGATATTGTCTGCACCGCCAATGGCTTCAATGTAGTTGTTAGTTAGGTTCACGAGTTCTTCAGGAGAAGTAGTCTCGCCTTCAGCTTCCATTTTTTCACCACGACCTGGGGTGCGTAGGTTGAATTTGATGATAGCGAAGCGAAAGATGCAGTAGTACAGCACGAAGAACACAACACCTTGAACTAATAGCATATACCAGTTTACTGCTAGTGGGTTTTGGCTAGACAATACTAGGTCAACAAATCCAGCTGAGAATCCGAAGCCTGCCATCCATTTCATGCTTGCCGCAATGTAAAGTGATAGACCTGTCAGCATAGCATGTAGTAGGAACAGTACCGGAGCAAGGAACATGAAGCTGAACTCTAGCGGCTCAGTGATACCTGTGAAGAATGAAGCCATAGCTGCCGCAAGCATGATAGCGAATACTTGGTTCTTATTTTTGGCATCAGAGCAGTGGTACATAGCCAATGCTGCTGCTGGTAGACCAAACATCATGATTGGGAAGAAGCCCGCTTGATACATGCCTGTTTTACCTGGGATGCCAGTGCCGTTAGCGATAGATTGTGCGCCGCCCAAGAAGTTTGGAATGTCGTTAATACCAACAACGTCGAACCAGAATACTGGGTATAGTGCGTGGTGCATACCTATGGATAGAAACAAGCGGTTGAAGAAACCAAATAGACCCGCACCAACCGCGCCCATGCTTTCCAGTTTGATACCTAGCACAATAAGTGCGTCGTAAACTGCAGGCCAGATGTAGAGAAGAGCAAATGAAAGCGCCATTCCTGCAACCGAAGTTAGGATAGGAGCTAAGCGTTTACCACTGAAGAATGCGAGAGCTTGCGGCAGCTCAACGGTTGAGTAGCGGTTGTAGATCTCAGCTGAGATGATACCTACGATGATACCGACAAACTGATTGCTGATTTTTCCAAAAGCGGCTGGCACTTCAGTTGTCTCGACATTGAGCAACTGTGCGACTGAGCCTGGGTTTAGCAAAGTGGTTACGACAAGGAACATCACGAAACCAGATAGTGCAGCAGAGCCATTTTTGTCTCGGCTTAAGCCAAATGCAACACCGACGGCAAAGAGAACGGCCATATTATCAATGATCGCACTACCCGATTTTATCAAAAATGCGGCCAAAACACTTTCCGAACCCCACCCAACAGGATCCAACCAGTAGCCAATACCCATAAGGATTGCCGCAGCTGGCAGTGTGGCTACGGGAACCATCAATGCTTTACCTACTTTTTGCATATACCCCAGTATATTCATACGTGCCCCTAAAATTTTGAAATTAATTATTTTAATGTTTATGCTCACCAGTATTTGCAACTAAATATTGATCAATACAATATTTTAAGTAACAGCAGCTATTAGAAACTTATTTCTTAGTGCAAACAAACGAAACGGGTAGTACTATGGATTAAAATTTTTAATGAGTTGGCGTTATGGCAAACTATCAGTCTTTACTTAGAAATCTACATACCTTTAATGTCGCTGCAGAGAAAATGAGCTTTACGCTGGCTTCTAAAAAGCTTCATTTAACACAAGGAGCAGTGAGTCATCGCATTAAAGTGTTAGAAGGCGAGCTTGGCTTTAACTTGTTTGTGCGAGGTACGCGTAAGCTTGAGTTGACCGAAGAGGGGCAGCGCTTTCAACGAACCTTGTCTAAGTCTTTAAGCTCGATTTTTGGTGAGATTGAAGATATCACTAACACCGATCTCTATGGGCAGATCAATATTGGCACTAGCCCAGCATTTGCTAGTAGCTGGTTGTTGCCTAGGCTTGCAGACTTTAAGAAAAGATACCCTAAATTTAATCTAAATATCTTTTCACAAGAGGAACAAGACTTTCACCAAAATCGCCTTGATATAGCGATCTATTACGGCGGTGAAGATCTTAAAGACATGCACCGGCAACGCCTGTTTGGTGAGAAGTACATTCCGGTTTGTACACCTAGTTATGCCGCAGAAAACAAAATCTTTGATGATGCTTTGGATTCGCTTCATAGGATTAACTTTATTCATGCGTTAGGTTCCGATGTTTGGCAGCGCTGGATTGAGCACAATAACCTGGATGTAAACCTGTTCGAGCAGTTTTATTGTGTGAGTCACCGAGATATGGGCGTTAAGAGTGCCCTATGCAGCATTGGTGTTGCGATGGGGCGCTATCACTTCGTGAAGCAATACATTGAGACGGGAGAGCTGATCACGCCTTACCCAAGTATGGAGACAGATAAAGGGTATGATCTCATTTGTCCGCTAGGTACCGAGAAGCGGCCTAAAGTCAGAACTTTTATCAAGTGGTTAGAAGGGCAGTTAAACTAGGTTAGTTAATTTAGCAATTAGATAGTTCAAAACAGAATTTATTATCTTTATAACCAACCATCATAATAAGCCATATAAATAACGGATTATGAAATAAGGCCTTATTATGAAAATTGCTCTCATCATTGCAGTGCTACTGCAGATAGGCCAAGCCATCACATCGTCAGGGCTGACGCGTTCGTTAGCTGAACTTACTGCATTTGTGTTAGTTGTGGTATTGGTTTTGATGAAAAGAGAGAGCAAGAAGAGTGATAAGCCCCTGTTTGAATAGTGATTTGGTCGAAATGTATCAAAAACGATAAAGCCAAAGCCCATGGTGAGCTTTGCATTTTTGTTTCCTTTTTCGATATTCGTGCTTTTTTTAGACAATGAACTCCGTAGGGGTTATGCGAGGGTCAACCAAGCTAACGAACCTGTAGAGATCATCACCCACATCGTAATACCAAACATCAATGGCTTTGGTCCCGCCGCTTTCAGTTTCTCTACAGAGATACCGCAGCCAATTAAGAATAGACACACAACTAATGCACGCTTGGAAACATCAAAAATACCTTGGTATACCACTTCAAACTGTGGTAATAAGTCGCTGACTGCGATAGCTGCGCAGTAGAAGAAAATGAAGTAAGGTACGGTAATCTTCTTTTGACCACTCTTGAAGATCATTGCGCTGACCAACGCGATTGGGATGATCCACAGTGCACGAGCGAGCTTAAGTGTTGTCGCGGTTGTCAGTGCTTCTTCACCATATGCAGAGGCAGCACCAACAACTGAAGAAGTATCGTGAATCGCGATCGCTGCCCAGGTACCGAACGTTTGCTGGCTCAATTCAAGTGCATGGCCAATTATCGGGAATAAGAATAGTGCTACAGAGTTCAATACAAAGACGGTAGCCAATGCTAAACCAATCTGTTCGTCTTCTGCTTTGATTGCTGGAGCTACCGCAGCAATCGCACTACCACCACAAATAGCAGTACCAGAAGAAATCAGGTAACCAGTAGTACGGTCCAGCCCCATACGTTTTGCTAAGAACCAGCCAATAACCAACGTGCCGATGATAGTGGTAATGATCAAACCAATACCGTCACCAGTCACCGCTAGTGCTTTCTCAAACTGAATGCCAAAGCCCAAGCCGACAATTGAGTAGGCCAGCAGCTTTTTAGTGATTTTGCCAACCTCTACGTTTTCAGGCACTAAGCCTAAGCTTGCAAGCAGAAAACCGACAACCAGCGCGGTAGGTGAACTTACCCATGGGGTTAAGCAAAATAGAGCAGCGAGATAAAATGGAATGGATTTATTCATTTTAATTATATTGTTTTTATCGTTTCTGGTTATGGCAGCTTAGCGAAGACTATACGCTTAACTTGATGATAAGTAAGTCTAAATGAATCGAACAAACGTTAAGAAAAACTAAACGTCTGTTCAGGAGGGGCATTTGGACTTATTTTTAACTAATTATCTTTGAGAGCCACGCAGACCCGTAACGGCCTGACGCAGAGTTTCACAAGACGCATCGGTCGGCGAAATTGGCTCCCCCGCTTCGATCTCTAGCTTTGTCCAGAAACGAGTTGGTAATCCTTTGCATGCTCGACCTTTATAGCGGCTAAAGTAGCTGCCCCATAATCCTTTGAGAGCCATTGGAATGACCGGTACCGGAGAGCGTCGGATAATCAGCTCCATTCCACGCATGAATTCCGCAACCTCGCCATCTGAGGTGAGTTTACCTTCCGGGAAGATACACACGATATGACCTTCATGCAGTGCTTTTTCAACCTCGTTGAAAGCGTTGCGAATCGAGCGGCGGTTGGTGGATGAGATAGGAATCACTCCAGCTCTTTTCAAGAAGCGTCTTAATGGTGGAAGCTTGGCATAGTCTTCCTCCATCACAAAACGAATCAGGCGAGGACATACCGCGCTGAGCAGCAGTGAATCCATATAGCTGACGTGGTTACAAACAATCAACGCTCCACCGTTCTCAGGTAGGTTGTGCAGATTTTTGTGCTTAACACGGTACATGGTGTGAGTGACGACCCAAGTGAAGAAGCGGAAGGCGTAAATGGGTACCTGATAGAATAGGTAAAGCATCACGAAGGTGTTCAACAGCGCCAGTAGTGCAAACAGCTGTGGGATGGATAGCTCCAGCACGCTTAAGCATACGATACCCATTACAGCACTACCCACCATGAATAGTGAGTTGTAAATATTCAGTCCAGCAATCACTTGAGCACGCTCGTCTGGTTTCGCGCGTAGCTGCATCAGTGAATAAAGTGGCACAATAAAGATACCACCAGAGATGCCAAGCAGCAGTAGATAAGCAAACAGCGGCCATAGCTCTGAGTAAGTCACAAATTGCTGGAAAGAGCCAAACTCGGGCAAAGACTCGGGGATGGATGTCGCCATCAGTAAGCCAAAAATTGAAATCCCTAAGCTGCCCATTGGCACAATGCCGATCTCAATTCGGTGATTTGAAAGTTTGTCACAGGCTAGAGAGCCAATGGCAATACCCACAGAGAATAGGGCCAGCAAAAAGGCAACAGAACTCTCAGTGCCATTCAAATGCAGCTTCGTGAAGTTTGGGAATTGGGTTAAATAGGTCGCGCCAAGGAACCAAAACCAGCTGATAGACATTAACGCCTGGAAGGTTGGGCGGTCTTTTTTTGCAATCGCGAGTGTGGCTTTGGTCAGCTTGATCGGTTGCCATTTCACTTTAAGATCTGGTGCATTGCTTGGTGCTTCAGGAATAAAGCAGCTTGATACATAGCCAAGTACAGCAAATGACACAACACAAATTGCGGCAACCAGTTTCGCGTTCTCTTCTGATGCAATGATACCGGCACCCAAAGTACCAATTAGAATGGCTAGAAATGTGCCAGTTTCAACTAAAGCGTTACCTGAAACGAGTTCTTTTGTTTCTAGTTGTTGAGGGAGTAAGGCGTATTTTACTGGTCCAAAGAAGGCACTCTGCGTCCCCATTAGAAACAGAAGCAGAAGTAAGATCCCGTAGCTTTCGTAGATAAAACCAACCGCACCAAGCGACATTATCACCACTTCAAGCAGCTTAACTTTACGGATAAACCAAGACTTTTCGTATTTGTCAGCCAGTACACCAGCCAAAGAAGAGAAAAGGAAGAAGGGCAGAATAAATAGGCCAGCCGCCAAGTTTATGAATAGGTTGCTAGAGATCGGTAGTGTGTCTACGCTTGCGAAAGCAACAAACAGCAACAGAACATTTTTGAAAATGTTGTCGTTAAAGGCTCCCAGAAACTGGGTAATAAAGTAGGGTAGGAACCTTTTTTGCGTTAACAGCGAAGATTGGCTGCTGTTGTTCATTGCTTTTCCTTGAATGCTTACCAGTTGGTTAAGTAGTTTGAGACTAGGTTATTAATCAACTCTTTACCATCGATAGGCTCAGTTGCGAAAAACTTATCGTCAACACTGAGAAGTGTAATTCCGTGCACGCCAGACCATAATACACGGCTCGCTTTAACGACTTCGCTTTCGGTATGTTCAGGTGCAATTGTGATTAACAACTGCTCTAGCATGCCAGTCATCTTATCGATACGGTTGGATTGCCATTCAGGTAGGTTTTCACCGTTCATGTTGTGCTCAAAGATAAGCTGCCAACGGTGTGGATGCTTTTGTGCAAAATCGTGGTAGCAGTATGCAAGATTAAATAATGCTTGTTGCGCATTGCTTGATTGTTCAACGGCAGCTGCAGATTCAGCGGCGAGTTCATCTAGCGTTTTGGCTACGACATGAAGAAGCAAAAGGTTGTAGTTACCGAATACATTTACCAGTGTACTTGGTACATAACCAATCATGTTCGCGATTTTTCGTAGGCTCAACTCGTGATAGGAGTGCTGCTCTAAAAAGTCTGTCACTGTATTCAAAGTCAGCTGGATTAATTGTTCTCGAGTGTGGTCGTTTCTGCGTGCCATGAGTAGTTTCTAGTAAATGAACGTCGTTCAATATTTTAATGCTGCCCCTGAGTGCCGTCAATCCTTTCGCTAGTTTAGCAATCAACTAATCGCCGCAATATTATGAAACATGTGTAAACACAGTGAATATTTCATTGTGCTTTGTTAACGAGTATGATTAATGTGTCGAAAGATAAAGAAACCTATAAAGGATAATAATGAAACGATTTTTCTCACTAGTCGCGATTCTGATGGTATCAGTCGCGGTGACACCAATCGCGGAAGCGAAAAAGTTTGGTGGTGGTAAGTCTTTTGGTAAGAGTTTCAAAACGGCTCCTGCACCCAAACAGCAACAACAGAACACGAATTCAATCCGACAAGATCAAGCCGGTAAGAACACAGCGGCTAACTCTAGCAAGAAAGGCCTAATGGGCGGTCTGCTAGGCGGTTTACTTGCAGGTGGTCTACTAGCAGCATTCTTCGGTGGCGCATTTGAAGGTATCCAGTTCATGGATATTCTTATTATGGGTCTGATTGCTTTCCTAGCGTTTAAGTTCCTACGTGGCATGCTTGGCGCGAAGCAGGGTTCTATGAATCAGCAGAATGCACGTGGCCAACAGCCAGCATTCGGCGGTATGGGACAAAACAAGTTTGAACAACCAACGCAACAGCCAAATGTTCATAACTTCGAGCAAGAACAACCTCAATCACAAGGCACTGCTGGTGGCTTTGGTTTTGGTGCGCAAAGCGATGTTCCACATAACTACCCACCGGGTTTTGATCAAGCGGCATTTATCAACGGCTCTCGAGAGCACTACCGTACACTGCAAGGTGCATGGAACCACAACGAGCTAAGCACGATTGAAGAATACGTGTCTCCAAGCCTTTTCGAAGACCTAAAAGCTGAGTGTAGCAAGCTAGCCGGCGATCAGCACACAGACGTAATGTATGTTGATGCTGAAATCGTTCGTGCAGACCATGACGGAAGCAAAGCACAGCTAAGCCTACAGTTTAGTGGTCGCTATCGTGATTCTGCGGAAGGTATCGAAGAAGATATTACTGACATCTGGCACTTAGAGCGTGACCTAACAACCGACAACGCACCTTGGTTGATTGTTGGTATTCAAGGTTAATCTCGGCATAGCTAACAGAAGACGTTAGCAAACCAGTACTTTGATTATTGAAAGCTCCTACAGGGAAACCTACAGGGGCTTTTTTGTTTCTGGTCGTTTTACTTTGCAAGAGTTGGGAAGAGAGCTAACTAGGTAAGGATTGGGAGTAAGGTGGGCTAAAGTCAATGCAAGTTACTCATTTTAATATTTTTAATTAGTTACTTAACCAAATGAAACTTAGGAGTTGGTTGATATGACGAGGTTTTTTGAGCCTATATTAGAGCCTGAACTTTCATCGTAGCAGAAGCAGAAAGTAGTGGATAATTGCAAAGACCCTGTTTCTACAAACTGCTTAGGTTGCGCAGCTTATTTGGTTTGTAAGCGTCATAGAGAAGTTTGGAGTGATTGATTCATCGGTGGGTTCAAAGGTATCAACTACCTTACGATAAGATCGCTATAGCAGTGTTCTAATGTTTAGAAGAGAAGTTACGCTGAGAGATATGGAACATTAGAAACGAAAAAAGCCAACTCAATGAGTTGGCTTTTCGATTTTCCAATTAAGGAGAATATGGTGGAGGGAGACGGATTCGAACCATCGAAGGCAGTGCCGGCAGATTTACAGTCTGCTCCCTTTGGCCACTCGGGAACCCCTCCAGGGTGTGTCTTACTTTTCACAAAGTAAGCCTAAATTGATGTTTTCCCATAAGCCCATCAATCAGGTTGTTCTCTTAACTCTTAAAGAGGTAAGAAGAATATGGTGGAGGGAGACGGATTCGAACCATCGAAGGCAGTGCCGGCAGATTTACAGTCTGCTCCCTTTGGCCACTCGGGAACCCCTCCAGGGTGTGTCTTACTTTTCACAAAGTAAGCCTAAATTGATGTTTTCCCATAAGCCCATCAATTAGGTTGTTCTCTTAACTCTTATGAAGAGGTAAGAAGAATATGGTGGAGGGAGACGGATTCGAACCATCGAAGGCAGTGCCGGCAGATTTACAGTCTGCTCCCTTTGGCCACTCGGGAACCCCTCCAGGGTGTGTCTTACTTTTCACAAAGTAAGCCTAAATTGATGTTTTCCCATAAGCCCATCAATCAGGTTGTTCTCTTAACTCTTAAAGAGGTAAGAAGAATATGGTGGAGGGAGACGGATTCGAACCATCGAAGGCAGTGCCGGCAGATTTACAGTCTGCTCCCTTTGGCCACTCGGGAACCCCTCCAGGGTGTGTCTTACTTTTCACAAAGTAAGCCTAAATTGATGTTTTCCCATAAGCCCATCAACTAGGTTGGTCTCTTAACTCTTAGGTAGAGGTAAGAAGAAATATGGTGGAGGGAGACGGATTCGAACCATCGAAGGCAGTGCCGGCAGATTTACAGTCTGCTCCCTTTGGCCACTCGGGAACCCCTCCAGGGTGTTTTTCCTAACTCATAATGGATAGGCTAAAGAGATGTTTTTCCCAACGCATCTCTCAAGTGCGGAGCGCATCATAGCAAACACGTTAAACCTGTAAAGGGTTTTTCTTATGGTTTTGTGCTAAATGCTGCCTTTTTGGGCAAAGATGGCGAAAAGTACGCACATTGCTCGTGAAGTGAACATCTGTACTAAGGTTTACGTACTGGTGGGTAACGCCTTGAGGTTATTGGCTTTCTTTCTTGCTGTTGTTTTGGCTAAACCACCACGAAACGTAAACGAAATTTAATCTAGATTTACACTTCTTGACGTTACAGCATTCATCAGTTGATAGAATACGGTTAATTTCATTTATAGAGAATAATACCAATCGTAGTAAGTAACTTTTCGTTCTAGCTTATTAAAATGCTCGACAGCTGCGTTAGGATTTTTGATTGTAGGATAACTACTTATCGAAGCTATCCTGTTGAAAAGAGCAGCCTTGTTTTCAAGCCTTTTTCCTACGCTATTGCTGACCACTTACTCACTGTGATTGCTACAAAACTTACTTGCAGACCATAATTATGAAAAATAAATCTGTTTTAACCCTGCTGAGCTTGTCTATTCTTATAGCGTCTCCAGCCGTACTTGCAAAGCGCATGGGCCCGAGCACTGTCACTGTTGTTACTGAGCAGGTTGATATTCACCAAGTTAGCCAATCCCTTTCTCTAGTTGGAAAACTAGAAGCTGAGCAATCAGTGGTGATCACTTCTGAGGTGGCTGGGCGCGTTGACTCTATCAACATTAAAGCGAATCAAGATGTGACTAAAGGTCGGGTGTTGGTTCAGTTAGATGACGATAAAGCAAAAGCTGCAGTTGCAGAAGCGCAAGCATATCTAAAAGACGAGAAACGTAAACTAGCGGAATTTGAGCGCTTGGTGAAACGTAATGCGATCACGCAAACAGAAATTGACGCACAGAAAACCAATGTGGAGATCGCCAATGCTCGTTTGGCGGCAGCAAATGCCAACCTAAAAGATCTTCACATTAGTGCACCATTCTCAGGCACAGTCGGCTTTATCGATTTTAGCCGCGGTAAAATGGTGACCGCAGGTACTGAACTGTTAACCCTAGATGACCTTTCAGTCATGCAGTTAGACCTTCAGATCCCTGAACGTTACCTTTCTAAGCTATCTAAAGGCATGAAAGTGGCGGCTCGCACCAGTGCGTGGGGAGATACGGAATTTACAGGTTCAGTGGTTGGCATTGATTCTCGTATTAACGCGGAGACATTAAATCTTCGAGTTCGAATCAATTTTGATAACAACAATGATTACCTAAAGCCGGGCATGTTGGTGTCGGCAGCGATGGACTTCCCTCCTATTGAAGCACCAATCATTCCCGTTCAAGCCCTAGAGTACTCAGGTACTAAACGTTTTGTTTATGTGGTTGGTGAAGATAATAAGGCAACGCGAACGGAAGTTTTCCTTGGCGCTCGTATCGGCAACGAAGTTGTGATTGAAAAGGGTATCGAAATTGGCCAGAAAATTGTCGTCCAGGGCATTGTCAACATGCGTGATGGTATTCAAGTTCAGGAGCTTGCTATAAATCGGCCGGTTGACTCAGCAGCCGAGAAAGCAGTACAAGAAGGCGCTAACTAATGTTGTTATCTGACGTTTCAGTAAAGAGACCAGTAGCCGCTGTCGTATTGAGTTTGCTATTGGTTGTGTTTGGTATTGTCTCGTTTAATAAGCTTGCCGTTCGTGAGATGCCTGATATTGAAAGCCCTGTGGTATCGATCAGTACACGTTACGAAGGCGCATCAGCGACCATCATCGAGAGTCAAATAACCTCCAATCTTGAAGACCAATTATCCGGTATCAGTGGTATAGATGAGATCGAGTCCACCACTCGTAACGGTATGTCGCGTATTACGATTACCTTTGAATTGGGTTATGACCTAAATACTGGTGTTAGTGATGTTCGTGACGCCGTTGCTCGTGCGCAGAGATCTTTGCCTGACGAAGCTGATGACCCAATTGTTTACAAGAACAACGGTAGCGGTGAGGCTTCGGTTTACATCAACCTAAGCTCTACTGAGATGGACCGAACGCAGTTGACCGATTACACAGAGCGTGTGTTGATTGACCGCTTTAGTTTGATCTCCGGCGTAAGTTCGGTGGATATCTCGGGTGGCTTGTACAAAGTCATGTACGTGAAGCTAAAACCTGCGGAAATGGCAGGGCGTGGTGTGACCACATCTGATATTACGTCTGCACTAAACAATGAGAATATCGAGAGCCCGGGTGGTGAAGTTCGTAACGACGCGATAGTGATGTCCGTTCGTACTGCTCGCTCATACACAGAAGCGGAAGATTTTGAATACCTAGTGGTCAAGCGCGCTTCTGACAACACGCCGATTTATCTTAAAGATGTTGCTGATGTTTACATTGGCGCAGAGAACGAAAACTCGACCTTTAAGAGTGACGGCGTTGTTAACGTCAGTATGGGGATCGTGCCTCAGTCAGATGCCAACCCACTTGAGGTTGCTGACTTAGTACACAAAGAAGTGGAAGCGATTCAGAAGTTCTTGCCAGATGGTACGCGTTTGGCTGTCGACTATGACTCGACCGTGTTCATCGATCGTTCTATCTCAGAGGTTTATAGCACACTCTTTATCACAGGTGGTTTGGTTATCCTCGTACTTTACATCTTTATTGGTCAAGCTCGTGCAACATTGATTCCTGCAGTAACGGTACCTGTATCTTTGATCTCGTCGTTTATCGCTGCGTACTATTTTGGCTTCTCTATCAACTTGATTACCCTGATGGCACTAATCCTGTCGATTGGCTTGGTAGTTGATGATGCAATCGTGGTGGTTGAGAACATTTTCCACCATATTGAACGTGGTGAGTCGCCACTGCTCGCGGCTTACAAAGGGACGCGAGAGGTAGGCTTTGCGGTAATCGCAACAACGCTTGTATTAGTAATGGTATTCCTGCCAATCTCGTTCATGGACGGCATGGTAGGTCTGCTGTTTACCGAGTTCTCGGTGTTGCTTGCTATGTCGGTGATCTTCTCGTCGCTCGTGGCATTAACATTAACGCCAGTGCTAGGCAGTAAGATCCTTAAAGCGAACGTGAAACCAAACCGCTTTAATCTGTTTGTTGAACGTGTATTTGGCAAATTAGAGTCTGGATACCGCTCGGTATTACGCCGCGCGCTAAATTGGCGGTGGGCTGCTCCTATCATCATTATCGCATGTTTGGGTGGTAGCTATGGTTTGATGCAGCAAGTGCCAGCGCAACTTACTCCCCAAGAGGACCGCGGTGTTATGTTTGCGTTTGTTCGTGGTGCTGATGCAACCAGTTACAACCGCATGTCTGCCAACATGGACATTGTTGAAGAACGTCTAATGCCATTGCTTGGTCAAGGCTTCTTGAAGTCATTCAGTATTCAATCGCCAGCATTTGGTGGTAATGCCGGTGACCAAACAGGCTTCGTTATCATGATCCTCGAAGATTGGGATGAGCGTGACGTGACCGCGCAAGACGCGCTGAATGAAGTTCGTAAGTCACTAGTCGGTATTCCTGATGTACGAGTGTTCCCATTCATGCCAGGCTTCCGAGGCGGGTCGAGTGAGCCAGTGCAATTCGTGCTTGGTGGCTCTGATTACTCTGAACTGCAAAAGTGGGCGGAGATCTTAAAGCAAGCTGCTGAAGGTTCACCGATGATGGAAGGCGCGGATATCGACTACTCAGAGAAAACGCCTGAGCTACTGGTTACTGTAGATAAGCAGCGAGCAGCAGAGTTGGGTGTGAGTGTTTCTGACATCTCCGATACCTTAGAAATCATGCTGGGCGGTCGCAGTGAGACAACCTTTGTGGAACGTGGTGAAGAGTATGATGTGTACCTACGTGGTGACGAAAACAGCTTCAACAATGCTAATGATTTGAGCCAAATTTACATGCGAACTCAGTCTGGTGAGTTGGTGACGCTAGATACTTTGACTCACATTGAAGAAGTCGCATCATCGATTCGTTTGTCGCACTACAACAAGCAGAAGTCGATAACGATTAAAGCGAACCTGATGGAAGGTTACACGTTAGGTGAAGCTCTGGATTTTCTAGATGAACAAGCGATTGAGCAACTACCGGGTGATATTTCGGTAAGCTATTCGGGCGAGTCTAAAGACTTCAAAGAGAACCAGTCGAGCATCTTAGTTGTGTTTGCATTAGCGATGTTGGTGGCGTACTTGGTACTGGCGGCGCAGTTCGAGAGCTTTATTAACCCGTTAGTGGTGATGTTCACTGTACCTATGGGTATCTTTGGTGGCTTCTTGGGCTTGGTAGTGATGAGTCAGGGGCTCAACGTCTACAGCCAGATTGGTATGATCATGTTGATCGGTATGGTAACCAAAAATGGTATCTTGATCGTTGAGTTTGCCAACCAACTGCGTGACCGCGGTATTGAGTTTGAAAAAGCCATTATTGATGCTTCTGCTCGACGCTTGCGTCCAATCATGATGACGGCGTTTACCACGCTAGCAGGTGCTATCCCATTGATTACTTCAACAGGCGCGGGTTACGAAAGCCGTGTGGCGGTAGGTACGGTTATCTTCTTCGGTATGGGCTTTGCGACCTTGGTGACTCTGTTTGTAATCCCTGCGATGTATCGATTGATTTCTGGTACAACTCGTTCACCTGGTCACGTCGAAGCAGTGCTCAACAAAGAGCTAAGCCATGACAACATAGGTAGAACTAGCCACGGTTAATTTAGTGGTATAAATAATTGATGAAAGCCCGACAACTTACTCGTTGTCGGGCTTTTTATTTGGCTTGCGAATGGTGTCAGAAAAGAGTGAGATCCTATTGCTCTTTGAGGTATTGAATGGTTTCGAGCAGTTCTTCCATAGAGCGGTGGCCTCTTAGTTTCACAATATAGCGCCCATTAATAACAAAGCTCGGAATGCTGCTAATCGACGCTTGCTCGGTTTTAGAAACAGCATCTTCCATAAATTTAGCCCATTGCTGTTGTTGGGTTTGAGTCATGTCTTCTTGTTTCACAAGGTTATGCTCTCTGAAAAAGGCGTCGATATCCGTTTCTTGCAATGGTTTTTTAGTTTGAACCAGCGAGAATAATTCACTCAAAAGTTCATGAGGCAGATCCGGTTTTTGAGCCAACACGGTGTAGTAAATACCCGCAGCTTGTAAGGTCGAGTCGTTAAAAATCACGTGAGTACGATGTAATTCCAGTTCACCAGAGCCTTCTTTATCTTTGAGTAATTCTGTCATCTGCCAACAAGGCATGCAGGTCAATGAAAAGAACTTGTCTACTTGATACTCGGTCGAATAAGGTTTTTCCAAAAGCGTGTATTGTTTTCCCTCTGATGGAGATGCAAAAGCTGTAGCGCTTAGGATAAGAGAAGCTAAAAGGATAAATACGTTTTGTAATCGTTTCATGAGAGTTCCGGTTTATCTGTGAATGTTTTGAAAAGCCTGAGTTTGCTCCTAGCGAAGTGCGGGCTTTTTTTGTATAACAATATCTGCTCAATACATTAAAAAATGAAAACTATTAAGGGACATCAAAGTGGCTGAATTTAAATACAAAGATCTTTCTCAAGAAGAACAAGACAAGCTGGATGCAGCAACCTTTCGTCGCCTATTAGCACACTTAGACAACAACAAAGATGTTCAGAACATTGATCTGATGATCTTAGCTGGCTTCTGTCGTAACTGCTTCAGCAAGTGGTACAAAGCAGAAGCTGAACAACAAGGTTTAGACCTTGATATCGATGATGCTCGTGAGCGTGTTTATGGCATGACTTACGATGAGTGGAAACAAAACCACCAACCAAAAGCAACACCAGAGCAACTGGCTGCTTTTGAAGCGAAGCAGAAGCCAGAATAGCCTTTGCTTATCGCTAACCAAAGACACACAAAAAGAGCCCATTAAGGGCTCTTTTTTATTTGAAAGCTTGTGTTTTGCTTAGTGCTTAAGCTAACTCACCAGTTTGAGAGAAAGCTTCTAATTTCGCTGCGTAAGGCTGAAGGTTACCAATGTTGTTGTTCACCCACTCGTCATTGAAGTAAGTGTCTAGGTAACGCTCGCCGCTATCACAAAGCAGAGTCACGATAGAGCCTTTCTCACCACGCGATTTCATCTCGCTTGCCAGTTGAAGCACACCGTACATATTGGTACCCGTAGATGCGCCAACCTTACGACCTAGAATGTCAGACAACCAGTGTGTCGTTGCAATACTTGCCGCGTCTGGGATCTTACGCATTTCGTCAATCACACCTGGAATGAAGCTTGGTTCAGCACGTGGACGACCAATGCCTTCAATTTTGCTGAATGTGCTGCCTTTTACTTCTGTATTGCCAGTTTTGTAATACTCATGGAATACTGAATTTTCAGGGTCGACAACACAAAGTTTAGTTTCATGCTGTTGGTAACGAATGAAACGGCCGATCGTTGCTGAAGTACCGCCAGTTCCCGGGCTCATTACAACCCAAGTTGGAACCGGATGATCTTCCATCTGCATTTGATTGAAAATCGAGTTTGCGATGTTGTTGTTACCACGCCAGTCGGTTGCGCGCTCAGCGTAAGTAAATTGGTCCATGTAATGGCCATTGAGTTCCGCTGCTAAACGGCGAGACTCATCATAGATTTGGTCAGAGCGGTCCACTAGGTGTGCTTGGCCACCGTAGAATTCGATTTGCTCGATCTTTTTCTTCGCAGTGCATTTTGGCATTACCGCGATAAATGGAAGGCCAAGTAGGCGAGCGAAGTAAGCTTCAGACACCGCCGTGCTACCAGATGAAGATTCAATGATCGTAGTTTCTGAGCCAACCCAACCGTTACAGATAGCGTATAAGAACAGAGAACGCGCCAAACGATGCTTCAAAGAGCCTGTTGGGTGTGTACTTTCATCTTTAAGGTAGATATCAATGCCTTCAATGCTTGGAAGGTCTAGTTTGATAAGGTGCGTATCCGCAGAGCGTTGGTAGTCCGCTTCAATTTTACGAATCGCGTTGTTAATCCATTGATGGTCAGTGCACATAAGCGTTCTCCTGATCGAGTGTAGGAATTTTTTGTAATTGGTATGGTTTTAATTTAGCTAAATCTGGAGAGAAAAACTTTGCCATATTTGCTTTTTTTTGACTAAAATGTAGAAAATTATTCTATTTAAAGGTGATTTGGTGAAAATATGATAGATGCCGTAGATAAAAAAATATTAGCGTTATTACAAGAAGACAGCACTCTGTCATTGAACGATATTTCTGAAGCCGTCAACCTTACCACCACGCCTTGCTGGAAGCGTCTAAAACGTCTTGAAGAGAACGGCATCATTGAAAAAAGAGTGGCATTGCTTAATCCGGAAAAGTTAGATCTTTCTTTTACCGCGTTCGTATTGGTGAAAACCAGTGATCATTCTCATGAGTGGTATGGTCGTTTTGTGAATACTGTGTCGGAGTTCCCAGAAGTCATGGAGTTCTACCGCATGGCGGGCGAGTACGATTACATGATGAAGGTGCAGGTTAAAGACATGAAATGCTTTGATGAGTTCTATAAGCGCTTAGTTAATAGTGTGGACGGTATATCGAACGTTACTTCTACTTTTGCGATGGAGCCGTTAAAGTACACCACCGCGCTACCGCTATAACCTTGTTAAAGATTGTGTTTCGAGTTTAGATATCCTCATCTGCGATGAAGAAAAGGATTATTCATGTTTGCAAAAGTTTCTACTGCTATTCAGCTCGTGTTAGCTGTCGCCATTTTTTACCTTGGCTACACTATCTATTCATTTACCAATAAAGTCGGTGAAATTGTCGATACCTATCCACAGGTTATCGAGGATCTTTCCGTGCTTACTAAAGAGCTAAAAGTCGAAGAGTTTCTGATACTGGCGGAGCACGTCGACGAGTTAGCACCACAGATGCTGAATACCGTCGAAGATGTAAGAAAGACGGTCGAGAAGGTGAACAAAACGGTCGCATCGGTCGATAGCAAAATACCAGCTATACTAGACGAAGTGAAAAATGTTCGAGTTGAAGTCGGGCAGGTGAGAAGCGATGTGATTCCGCCAACGTTGACCGAACTCAAGCGCTACCGTGTTGATGTTATGCCACCAATGCTTGCTGAAAGTAAGTCCTACCGAGAACAAACGATTCCTGTGGTGATTGCCGAGTCTGAGATGCTGAGAGCCGAAGTCCCTGCGATCTTGGTGCAAGCTAACTTGTTGGCTGACAAGAGTAAGGAACTTGCTCAAAGTGCGGCAGAAGGTGCGGTAAAAGGCGTGGTGTTATCGCCATTCAATTTATTGCGCGATGCGGGTGATGGCATAAAAAATCGAGTGCAAGGTGAGTCTAAGCCGGCCGAGCAGGGTGACTAAATACGGTTTCGTTGAGCTGCCATTGTGATTAAAAAGAGAAGAGGCTAGGGGCGATACCTAGCCTCTTTTCGTTTAAGGCGTTTGCTTGCAGACGCTCAGAAGTATTTGATGACTATTTAGTAAAGCGCATCACACCTTCTTGAACGGCTGTCGCGACTAAATCGCCTCTCTGGTTATAGATCTCACCGCGTACTAGACCGCGAGTGTTGGCCGCTGTTGGGCTTTCAATCGCGTAGAGTAGCCACTCATCCATTTTGAATGGGCGGTGGAACCAGATTGAGTGGTCTATCGTCGCCACTTGGAAGTTTGGCGTCATTAGAGAGACTTCGTGTGGGTGAAGCGCAGTGACTAAAAAGCCCCAATCTGAAGCGTAAGCAAGCAAGTATTGGTGAATCAAGTGGTTGTCTGGGACCGCACCATTTGCTCTAACCCAAAGGTACTGTTTCGCTTCCGTCTTCTTTGGTTTTAGTGGGTTAACCACTGTTACAGGGCGCATCTCAATTGGCTTTTCACCACAGAAGGTTTTACGCAGTTTTTCTGGTAAGAACTCCGCAATATGGCTTGCAAGTTCAGTTTCAGATGCAAAGTTTTCCGGCCCTGGAATATCAGGCATCGGATTTTGGTGTTCAAAGCCCGGTGCGTCACCGTGGTAAGAAGCCGTCAGATAGAAAATAGGGCGGCCATTTTGAATCGCTTTAACACGGCGGGTACTGAAGCTGCGCCCATCTCTGAGGTTTTCAACATCGTAAATAATCGGTTTTTCAGAGTCGCCTGGGAATAGAAAATAACTGTGGAACGAGTGAACACTGCGGTCGTCTTCAACGGTATAACGAGCAGCAGAAAGCGCTTGCCCTAAGACCTGACCGCCATAAACCTGTGGGAGACCGAGGTTTTCACTTTGCCCACGGAATAAACCTTCTTCCAGCTTCTCTAGCTGAAGTAAACTGAGTAATTCTTTTAAAGGTTGACTCATCGTCAGCATTCCTCTTCGTAAAATGAGTGTCAGATTATGGTGTTAATCAATTAGCTTAGTCATATATTTGTCAATAAATCATAGGTTTTCAAGACAGAATATGAAAGCCCTCTTATAATTAGTCTGGAGATTTGCCGAGTCCGGCAAACATGTTGAGAGAAATTGAATATGAAAAAGGCTCTAATTCTTCTAATGTCTTTAGTATCGTTTGGCATGTTAGTCGGTTGCCAAACAACATCTGAAACGAACGCTTCTCAGGAAGTGGTTGCAGAGAATACTCAAGTGATTTCAGGAACAGTTAGCTACCGCGAAAGAATGGCATTACCAGAGAATGCATTGGTTACTGTAACGCTAGAAGATATTTCACTAGCGGATGCTCCATCAACGGTTATCGCGACTCAAGAGTTCACAACCGATGGTAAGCAAGTACCGTTTGCGTTCGAATTAAGCTACGACGACAACAAGATTCAGCCCAACCACCGATACAACATGCGCGCAACAATTCATGTTGACGGCAAATTACGTTTCACAACAGATACCATCAAGTCTGTGATTACAGATGTAGAAAACACACAACACGCTGACCTACGTTTGGTCGGTGTTCGCTAAGTAGAAATGGATGCCAGTGTTAAGGCATCTTGATTGGCTTGATGTAGTCAAATGAATCGGCGAATGATGGCAGCTCTAGGGCTGCCATTTGTATATTCTGAGTTTAACTTTTCCTGCGTCGCTCACTTCAATTCCTTCTTCCACCAAATGCTTCTTTTGGCGTTCAAACGAGTCGCCTTTTAAGGAAATTTCGCCTTTACTGTTGATCACTCGATACCAAGGGAGTTTGCTACCTTCAGGTAAATTACCCAATGCTTTTCCCACATGGCGCGCATAGCCCGGAAACCCCGAGAAACGTGCTATGTCTCCATAAGTTGTTACTTTTCCATATGGAATTTGGTGAATCACAGCAAAGATTTGGGCTAAAAATTGGTCCATACTAAATGTTCCTAGTTCATGAATACCACGGATCGGTAGAAGGAGAGAGCTATGGTCTTTTCAACGTTTCAATTTCTAATTACAACATTATTAGCTGTTGTTTGTGCGAGAGCAATCAGTTTAAGTGAGGGAGACATCCCTGTACTGGCGATGGTGATTCCTGCGTTATGGATCTTACCGCAGGGTGGTATCGCAGGTTTAGCTTTGCTTGCTGCCATGACGACTTATGGCTTAACCCTTCCTCTACAGCCAATCACACTCTCTGTTAGCGCGTGGGTGTTGTTCCCACTGTTAATGGTGGTTTTCTCAAGACGCAGTAGTTTATCGGTGGTAATTATTTCGGGTTTGATCGTGACTACTTTGCAGGTCGGGATTATGGTTACGCAATCAGCAGGTAAGCTTGATGGCACGCCATGGATGACTCTATTACAAGTCTTATCCATTATGGTTATTTGGTGGGCTGCTAATCATCTTAAACCCGCGAGTCGACACAGCTGGTGGTCATTAGGGTTAATCTTGCCTCTTTGGATAGCTGACTTGCCTTATGCTGCGCTTGTGGCCCTGTGTGTGACGGGCATCATGGCGTCAATGGAAGCGATGACGAAGTTGAAAACCTTCCGCTGGAATAAGTTACTGTGCTGGACGCTACCAACTGCTGGCTTCGCAGCACTAGTGATTACACCGAGCATTGAAGTACCAAGCCCTGTATTTGTAGTCTGGCTATGTTTGTTAGGAACGGCATGGATGACGGACTACATCATTCGCACTGAAGATAACGAAGACATCGATATCTAGTATCTACTCAATCTAGATGATGTTGTACGAGAACTTCAAATCGCAGGTAAATGGCGAATTTACCAGCGATTTAGTGGTGGTTTGAATAAAGGATAAGCACTTAGACCACAATTGCTCAAAAAGAAGGGGGAAGGGCTTGCAATGGTTGCTGGGATACTTAATAATTCACTCACTCTTTGAGGCAAGCCTCTCAGAAAACGAATCTATGGGGGCCTGGTCCTCCCGCAACAATAGCTCGTGAACTCGGTCAGGTCCGGAAGGAAGCAGCCGCAGCGTGTGACTTGTGTGCCGGGATGTGGCTGGGTTCCCACCCTTTATGAAGCCTGCAATATATGTTCGCATAAATTGCAGGCTTTCTTCATATTTGCACCATAAGTCTTCATAGTCTATTTTTTTGTTGTAGGTTTACAACAAAAGTGATTTCGCTATGTTCGACCAAACCAAGAAGTCGTCTCACGTACACAACATCTGTAAGTTCATGAGCTTGAAGAATGATGCTGTTGTTCGCACTCTGTCTATTTTAGAGTTTGATTTCTGTTTTCACCTCGAATATAACGCAGACATCAAAAGCTTCACGTCCCAACCTTTTGGCTTCCACTATCAATTCAATAATCGGAAGTGCCGATATACCCCCGATTTTTTAGTTACAGATCACAACGGTCAATCAACATTCTTTGAAGTAAAGCATTCCAGCCAGATTCTTAAATCTGACTTCAGGAGTAGATTTGAAGAGAAGCAAAGAGTTGCCTTGAATGAGTTTAACAGAAGCTTGGTTTTAGTTACCGAAAAGCAAATTAGACTGGGACCAACTTTAGATAACTTCAAGCTACTACACCGTTACTCCGGATTGCGAACCGTGACTGAGTTTCAAAAATTAGTGTTGGCGTTTATTAAACTTAAACAAATGGTGAAGTTACAGGAGGTGTCTTTGTATTACGGTTTATCGGAACAGGACACACTTATCTCTACTCTTCCTTGGATCTCTTCGGGGCAAGTCAAAACAGACCTCAACAATATTGGCTTTGGCCTCGAAACTTACGTTTGGTGCTAACTATGCCATCGGACTCTAATAACATATTTGGGTTCTTTGATGAGTTTGAAGCTTCAGAAGGAGAGTCTCAGCCGCTTCCAATAGAGCTAATGCAAGAACCTATTGAAATCTCTTCAACTATTGATTCTCAATCACCGAAGGTACAGAAAGAAGTTATCCGTCGTATTAAAATTATCGATTTCGTGGAGAAGCGTTTAAAAGGTGGATGGACCGAGAAAAACTTGAACCCTATTTTAAGTCTCATTGAACCAGAATTACAGCTCACTCCCCCGAGTTGGCGAACTTTAGCAACTTGGAAAAAATATTATTTTGAAGCGGGTAAAGACCCATGTGCACTTATTCCGAAGCATACATTTAAGGGCAACCGACAAAAAGAAATGGATTCTCAATCCTTGATTGACGAGGCAATTCAGAACGTATACCTGACACGTGAGCGACTTAGCGTTGCAGAAGCATACCGATACTATAAGAGTCGAGTGATGCAAATAAATCGTGGGATTGTTGAGGGGAAAATTAAACCAATTTCAGAGCGCTCTTTTTACAATCGAATACACGGCTTACCTCCATATGAGGTCGCGATCGCAAGGTTTGGCAAACGATACGCAGACCGAGAATTTCGTTCGGTTGGTCAGCAAGTAGCTGCGACCAAACCAATGGAATATGTCGAAATTGACCATACCCCAGTTCCAGTGATTTTGATTGATGACGAGCTAGATATTCCTTTAGGGCGACCCTACCTGACGATGCTATATGACCGCTTCAGTAAATGTATCGTAGGGTGCAGTATCAACTTTAGAGAGCCTAGTTTTGATTCTGTCAGGAAGGCGCTATTGAACTCGCTACTAGATAAGAGTTGGGTAAAGCCAAGATATCCATGTATTGATAATGAATGGCCTTGCCACGGTAAGATTGACTGTTTAGTTGTCGATAATGGTGCCGAATTTTGGAGTCAAAGCTTAGAAGATTCGTTACGGCCTCTAGTGTCTGATATCCAATATAGTCAAGCAGCTAAGCCTTGGCGAAAGTCTGGGATAGAAAAGCTGTTTGATCAGATGAACAAAGGGTTAGTGAACGCATTACCTGGAAAAACGTTCACCAATCCTACTCAACTTCAAGATTACAACCCAAAGAAAGATGCGGTGGTTAGAGTTTCTGTATTTCTTGAATTACTTCATAAATGGATTGTCGATTATTACCACATGGCACCAGATTCAAGAGAACGTGATATTCCATACCATAAGTGGAACCAATCGGAATGGACTCCCTCCTACTACCTTGGTGCTGAGAAGGAGCAGTTGAGAGTTGAGCTAGGTTTGCTTAGACACCGAATTATTGGAGTGGCAGGGATCAGGCTTCATAACCTACGCTATCAGTCCTCAGAACTTATTGAATACCGTAAATATTGGGCGTCCAACAATGGCAAAAAGCTGTTTGTTAAGACCAAAACAGACCCTTCAGATATTAGCTACATCCATGTTTACCTAGAATCGGAAAAGAGGTACATAAAAGTTACAGCGGTAGACAACAGTGGATATACAAAAGGACTGTCCCTTTTTGAACATGAGCGCATACAAAAAGTACGCAGGCTTAACACTAAGCAGCTTACTGATGATGAGGCGCTTGCGGATACATTTCTGTATATGAAGAAACGTATTCAGGACGAAACCGATAGATTCCGCGGTGCAAAAAGCAATAAGGCTAGCTTGCCTAAAACGGGCAATACTTCGAAATTAGCAAAGTTTAATGATGTGGGCTCAGAAGGGCCAAGCTCAATCAATGCGACTCCAGTAAAACAAGAAACCACGGCAGTGTTCGATGTCTCAGAGCAATTATCTGATGATGATTTTGAAGATATTGAGGGGTATTAATTTGAACTTAACATCTAGGCAGTTTGAACAGTTAAGATCCTTTGAAACCTGCTTTATTGAATACCCTGCAATTGCTGAAATCTACTCTATTTTCGATCAACTTCGTTTTAACCACTCTCTTGGTGGTGAACCTGAGTCTTTCTTGTTAACAGGTGAGGCCGGCAGTGGAAAGACCGCGCTGATTAACAACTACTTATCACGCTTTCCGGCGAGTTCAACTTGGAGCAAACAACCTGTTCTTAGCACCAGAGTGCCAAGCCGCATAAATGAACAGAACACGCTTACGCAGTTTTTAGTCGATTTAGATGGAAAGTCAGGCGGAAGAGGTACCCGACGACGTAATGAAATTGCTCTTGGTGAAGCAGTTGTAAAGCAACTTAAACGTAAATCTGTTGAGCTGATTATCGTCAATGAAATTCAAGAGCTTGTGGAGTTTTCTACAGCAGAAGAAAGGCAAGCTATTGCTAATACGTTCAAATATATAAGTGAAGAAGCAAAAGTCTCGTTTGTGCTGGTTGGTATGCCATATGCTGATGTAATAGCGACAGAGCCACAATGGAACTCACGATTAAGTTGGAGACGAAAGATTAACTATTTCAAGCTGTTGAAAGCTAACAGCCATTCGAGTGGAACGGCATCTTATAGTTTTGACTTGGGGCAAAAAAAGCACTTTGCTAAATTTGTTGCTGGTTTGAGTGCGAGAATGGGCTTTGATGAACCGCCAGTGCTTACAAAAAATGAAGTGTTATATCCTTTGTTTATTATGTGTAGAGGGGAGTGCCGAGCGTTAAAGCACTTCTTGAAAGACGCATTACTTATGAGTTTCAATGAGAACGTTGATACTATAGACAAAGAGATATTGTCATGTACGTTTTCATTTAAGTTTCCCTACTTGGACAACCCGTTTAATTGTCCTGTAGAGGAGCTTCGTCTTCATCAAATTGACTCTGGATCGTCTTACAACCTAAATGCCATTACGTCAGAAGATAAGATACTAGCTCCACGATTTACGGATGCAATTCCGTTGAGCATGTTATTGAGCAAAAATGGACTTAAAGCTTAAGCATTACTTCTCGCTCTTTAGGCTCTCCAACAGCACCACCTTCTCTTCATCACTCATCTTATCAATGGCGCACGCTAACTCAGCGCTCAATTCGCTCCTACAGAAAAAGTAGTTTAGCGGCACACCTAACTCTTCAGCCATACGTTCTAGCGTACCAATATCGGGTACGTGTCTACCTTTCTCATAATGGTTCATTCGCCCACTAGCCGAACTTGGTTCCATGCCAATTTTCACCCCTAAATCTTTTTGGGTGATTTTGGCTTTTTTACGCGCAGCTTTGAGCCTCGCTGGGATTGGGTTGTCTTTCTGCACTTACACATTTCTTTTCAACCTTTAGATAACTTAGATTGTCTAAGTTTTACTGATTTTTGTATACTTAGCAATCCTAAGTTTTTATTGCATGCAAGAGTCACATGAAGAAAGTAAGAAGAATTAACCCTGATATGTTTAACCTATTGATTGAAAAAGGGATGGATGATTTCTCTGTTATAGAAGCTAGGGATGCTTTGTTAAATAGTACTTCAACCTTTACGAGCAGTGACGAAGCTCGAAAGTATGTTTATAAGCAACTTCTATCACTTGAGGAGAAAGGCTGGCTTTCTGTCATTGGGACTCGCAGAGGCAAGCGTTACCATCAAACTAATGAATTCAAAGCGCTTACAATTGAGCCTCGAGCAGCTAGAAATAAGAAAGCTAAAGTTGATTCAATAACTGTTCAAACTCCGGAGTTCTCTCTAAATGCACTAGAACAAGAGAAAAAACAACATGAAGGTGAGTTAGCGATTACTCTGGGCGAGATTGAGGAATACCAATCTTTGTTAACGCGTTTTCCAAACAACAAGCATGATATGGAGCCGTTATTCAATGCAGCGAGAGAGCGATCAGCTAAGCTATTGGGCAAAATCAATGCACTAACCAACTGGATGCAAGTCGCCCAAAGCAAGGCTTCCCAATGTTAAGAACATGGCAAGCTGAATGTGCAGCTCAAGTTATCGATAAATTCACTTCAAACAAACGTTCACACTTCTTCTGTCAAGCTACTCCTGGTGCAGGTAAAACCGTTATGGCTGCAGAGGTTGCTAAGCGTCTTTTTCAAGAAGGTATGATTGATTTATTGCTCTGTTTCTCACCATCACTTTCGGTCGCTGAAGGGATGAAAAAGACCTTTTCATGGAAACTGGAATGTTCCTTTAATGGAGGCTTGGGCTCGTTAGGTGGGTCTTATACCTATCAATCCATCCGTTTTTTAGATGAAAACTTCTGGAACACCGTCAGTAAATATCGGGTACTAGTCGTATTTGATGAGATCCACCATTGCTCGTTTGATGATGGGGGGAGGTCAAATTCATGGGGGGTAGAAATTGTCAGTAAGATCCGAGGTTTTGCCCGTTACACATTAGCGCTGTCGGGTACTCCTTGGCGCTCTGATCGGTTACCGATAGTTATGGCCGAGTATTCCGACCCTGATGGTATGCTCATTTGTGATTATCAATATGGCTTGCAACAGGCAGTTGTTGATAAGGTGTGTCGCCGCCCTAAAATCGTTTTAATTGATAATGAACACCTGAGTGTTAATGCTGGCAGGGACAATCAACACTTCGCTTCTATTCTTGATTGCCTTAAACAATCCGATGTCTCATATCACAGTGTCATTCACAATGAAGACGCTATGAACTACATATTAAATAGTGGTTGCCAAAAGCTAGCCCAAATAAGGCAAGAGTCCCCAAATGCAGGAGATTTAGTCGTCGCTGCTTCTATAAAGCACGCTAAACATATTCAAAAGCGACTGATTGAGCACTTTAATCAATCAGCATGCATCGTGACTTATCACCAGGATAATCCGTTAAATGAAATTGAGTCTTTTCGTCACTCGAATGTTCAATGGATAGTCAGTGTTGGAATGATCAGTGAAGGAACGGATATCCCTCGGCTTCAGGTTTGTTGTCATATGAGTTCGGTAAAAACGGAACTGTACTTCAGGCAAGTGCTAGGGCGAATTTTAAGAATCAATGTTTCTCCCAATCAAGAAGCGTGGTTGTATACCTTTGCTGAAGAAAATTTGATTGGGTTTGCTGAAAGAATTGAGCAGGATATTCCTGATAGCTGCTTGTACATTAAACAAGAGAATAATGTGCCTAGCGCTACTGATGAAAAGCGCCTACCACCTAGTGCCTTATCGGAAAGCGTTCAATCTAATCGACCTCAACCAAGCTTACTTAGTTGGGGAGAAGCTTCAGATGTTATTGACTCAAATAATGTAGGACTCACTTTAGCCATCGATGAGCTGAGGTTAGGCCAATTTAAACAGCGAGTCATCGCTGCATTTATCTAAATAGATTCCGCTTCAATCTCTTTCAGTGTTTTGCCTGTAGCACTTATCCAGTAATCGGGTCCGCTGCAAAGTCAACCAAGTAGTACTGCGGCGGCTTGAGATACTCTCGGCTCCAATAATTTGTGCCCTAGATAACCAATAACATTACCGCTCGGTGATCACAGACATAGTAGACACGTTTGCAACAAACTTTTGGACACTTTTGAGTTAGAAAGTGCCACGGGTAAAAATTCAGCCTGTGAAGGTTTTGGACAGTAATGAGTTTCGCGAAAACTTACATTAGCAAGTCATGAATAACTAAAAGTATGGGAAACACCCCGCCTCCCTTATAGAGCACAATTTACTTTATAAATGCTCGGGCTTGTTCAACACTTGGGATTTAACGTTGGCTACGCAACGCTTAATCCTTATTTGTTAGGGCTATTTGCGTCCAATTGCATTGAAACGTTCGATATATGTTTCTAAAGCGCCCGCATCAGCCAAAGCTCGTAATGGATTATTCGCAGCTGCCACATGTTCCTGGTGTTCACTAATTGAACACCAGGAACACTCCTCCTTGAACTGCTCTGTTGGCTCATAACAAGTGACACATGCTGACTTAGATTGAACTATTTCATGACCATTAAATAAGAATGTTTCATTTTGAGCATTCAAAAAGTATGGCTCAGAGACACTTTTCCCAACCTTTGCCAAATAGAAATCAGCATCTATTTCACTGCTCCATTCTTCACCTTTATCCAAATATTCTGGCTTTGTTCTCGGTCCAGCAATTATTGCCGTAATGCAATCTGTTGGTATTTGCAAAATCATGTTTCCCGCGATGTCTTTAACATCACTGTCAGAGACGACTACTCGTCGTTCCAACTCATAACCCCAACATTCTTTTTTTGTGAAATATGCTGCGTTATAAACCCCGTTACGCAGGAACATGATATCTCGAGGTTTTCCACGATACATTGCCATTTGCAATGTCCCTTTTAGTTCTTCACGAGGGGTATCTTGATAGATTACATCGTCTATTCTCACATCCTTTACATATGACTCTAGTTTTTCTTCATCAACTTCAATTACAAAACCTTTAGAGTTATGAGCATAATGAGCCCACATAGGAGTAACGATCGGTGATTTAGAAAAGCATGTTGTCGGATACTGAGGGATTTCTTGCACAATCTCATTGTAAAATGCTACTACATCTGAATTATCAGCAAAGTCAATGGTTAAAAATAGTTCATAGGGATCATTATAATCTTTAGGATATGAGAATTTAAAACCACAGTAATCGGTTTCACTAAATGCAATATCCAATATATCTGGACCAACATATTTATATAGTTTTTTAGACATTTCTTACCTTTATTGTTATCTATAGCCCTAACGCTTTATAGACGGATTTTTTCCGTAATTATATGCAATCAATAGTATCGCTAATTATATTCACGTTCAATCGAAAGCCCGTACAGCCTAGTGTCTAAGGCATGAGCTTCAGAAATTGCCGAAAGTTTCCGTATAACTCCGGCGGATTCCGAGAAATACGATTTTCACCCTGATTGCACTCCAACTGAGCATGATCTTATCTTCTTTCGTTTGATTAGATTTAGTAGGGCAAACACACGCCCCTAGATGTTGTAGAGCATTTGGTAAGTGATTTTGGGGCATTTTTGATTCAGAGTAATTTGTGCAGCAGCCTGTTTCACAAATAAATCTCGTGATGGTTTTATGCGTTCTAAACACGTATTGGGGCAGAATTTTCTTAGTTCTTTCGCATCATAGTTTGTGATCACCAAGCGATTATGTCGTATTTTGAATGAGTTCATAGGCATTTTTTCAAATTATGTTGGCCTCTATGGTTGCAATGCATGAAATATCTCCGATACTAAAACTTAGAAATTCTAAGTTTTAGTGGTAGCATGTGAAAACGGACATTCAATTTTACCCTGATGAATCGCTCGAAAGCCTCTTGTTGCGCTTATCGCAAGAGCAAGGCTACGAGCGATTTTCTCATTTCGCAGAAGACATCTGGTTCGACACGTTGAATCAACATGAAGCTATTGCTGGTGCTTTCCCCTTAGAGCTCAACCGAGTCAATATCTACCATGCTCAAACCACAAGCCAAATGCGAGTGCGGGTTCTTATTCATCTTGAGAACCAACTAAAGCTCAATAACTTTGGTGTACTGCGTCTCGCGCTATCACATTCGAAAGCTCAATTCTCTCCGCAATATAAAGCAGTACATAGATTCGGTTCTGACTACCCTTATGCTTTTCTTCGCAAACGCTTTACGCCCATCTGCCCTCTGTGTATTGACGAAGCACCCTATATTCGCCAGCAGTGGCAATTTATCTCCCACCAAGCTTGTGAACACCATGGTTGTAAACTGGTTCATCATTGTCCTGAGTGTAAGTTGAGACTTGAATACCAAAGTACCGAGAGTATTAGCCAATGTGAGTGTGGTTTTGAGCTCCGAAATTCGCCAGTAGAGGATGCGCCAGAAGCTGAGCTCTTGATCGCTCAATGGTTGTCAGGAAATGATTCAAAACCTTTGGGATTACTAACGGGGGAAATGACGTTATCTGAGCGCTATGGTTTTTTACTTTGGTATGTAGATCGCTATGGTGATATCGATGACCTCAGTTTCGAATCATTCATTGAATATTGTGGCGCTTGGCCAACGGCACTGTGGCAAGACCTCGACGCCTTGAAAGAGAAGGCAGAACTTGTTCGAGTAAAAGATTGGAAGAAGATGTTTTTCAATGAAGCCTTTGGCGCTCTGCTTAAAGATTGTCGTCAGTTACCTAGTCGGCAGTTGAATCACAATATCGTGCTTACTCAGGTGTTAGCGTACTTTACACAGCTGATGGCAACTGTACCTTCAAGCGCGAAAGGAAATATCGGTGATGTACTGCTCAGCCCCTTAGAAGCTTCTACATTGCTTTCTTGCACCACAGATGAGGTATATCGGTTGTATGAGTTTGGTGAGATCAAAGCCGCTATTAGGCCGAGAATGCATACAAAGATAGCGAGTCACGAGTCGACGTTTACTTTACGAAGTGTCATCGAGACAAAGTTGACTCGAATGAGCTCTGAAAGTGATGGTTTAAGCGTGTATCTGCCTGAGTGGTAATTATGACGAAATTAAGTGACTTATTGGCAATTGAAGACGAAGCAGTAAAGCAGTCTGCTTTAAAGAAGATGTTCATGCCCTATACGGAAGATGTCTGTGTTGAAGGGTATGAAAAAGAAGCATTAACGATCTTGCTTAATCTCAGTTCAAGCCATCAATCAGATAGATGTTCGGATTGGTTGGATGTAGCCCGAGCTAAAAGGCATTTAAAAGCGGCTGAGAACCTAAAGGCGTCCCTTGATGAAATCAAATGGTTCCACACACATAATCTCAAGTTTCCAGACTGCCGAGTTAAAGATCAGCGAATAATTGCACAGCCTCTTACGACAACTGAGGTATTCATTTCAAGCGGAGTATCAGAGCAACGCTTGGGGTGGGCGCATAACTCTGCGGTGTACCGTCACACATTGTGGTTATTGAATCCTTTTAGTTGGCAATCACAACCGGTATGTATTCTTTCACTTATCAAGCAAGAAAGCTCTATTTGGATTGAGCTACTCAAAGAATTTGGGTTAGGTGCTAAGGCACTTGCTCGCTTAAAACACACAATTGAAGAGCAGCTCCCTGATAATCATTTTCCCGATAGTGTCAGTTCTTACAGCAAGCAACTTCGGTTTCCATGGGGGGATGATTATGTTTCGGTGACACCAGTGGTCAGTCATGCTATTCAAAGTGAGCTAGAAGTGAGATCTAGAAGTCAGGAAAGTAAGCTCAGCTTTGTGTCTTCGTCATTGCCAAACTCGGCAAGTATCGGGAATCTGTGTGGCAGTTTAGGTGGGCATATGAAAGTCCTAAACTATCCGCTAGACGTTAAACCAGCACAGGGTGGGACGTTACCTGAAAGTCGCAAAAAGAGTGGCCACTACTTTGATGACTATCAGGTAACTAACGCCAAAATTTGTCAGGTGTTAAATCACTTAATTGGATCAGAACCATCAAAAACACAGAAGCAAAGAGAGAGTGCTCGCAAGGTTAGAAGTAAGATATTGCGAAAGCAGATAGCCCTTTGGATGCTTCCTTTAATTGAGTTAAGAGATATCGTTGATGCTGATCCTAATCAACAGCAATTGGAACATGATGACACTTTAGCTCAAGCCTTTCTGGCTCTACCAGAATCGGACCTAGGCTCCTTAGCCAGTGAGTTTAATCGCCGTTTACATCTTACGTTGCAGAATAATAAGTATGCCGCAAAGTTTGCCTATCATCCTAAGCTTATGCAGGTCGCCAAAGCCCAAATCGTATGGGTACTTGAACAACTTAGTAAACCAAATGGCAATCAAGATAAGGTAACGGGTGAGCAGTATATCTATTTATCATCAATGAGAGTGCAAGATGCGGTCGCAATGAGTAGCCAATATCTGTGTGGTGCTCCTTCTTTGACTGCTATTTGGGGCTTTATGCACCGTTATCAAAGAGAGTTCAATAAGCTAGTTAATTGTAATTCCCTGTTTGAATTTTCGAGTTTCTCTTTTTATGTCCGAAGCGAGAACATTCAACCTACGGCCAAGCTTACCGAGCCTAACTCGGTCGCTAAAGCTAGAACGGTTTCAAACGCGAAACGACCTACCATTCGTAGTGAACGATTGGCGGACCTAGAAATAGACTTAGTTATTAGAGTTCATAGTGAAAGCCGCATTTCAGATTTTAAGACAGCTCTTAAAACGGCTCTTCCCGTTGTTTTCGCCGGAGGGGCATTATACCAACCACAGCTCTCGACGCAGATTGAGTGGCTAAGGACGTTTACCAGTAGGAGCGAGCTTTTCCATGTCATAAAAGGTTTGCCAGCCTACGGGCGCTGGTTATATCCAAGTGACAACCAGCCGAGTGACTTTGATGACCTAGAGCATTTAATAACGAAAGACGCTGATAATTTGCCAGTTTCTATTGGCTGCCATTTGTTAGAACGTCCAACTAAACGGTGCAACTCGATCACTGATTGTCACGCCTATGCAGAAAATGCGATAGGGTTAGCTAAGAAAGTGAATCCGATAGAAGTACGTTTTAGTGGAAGAGATCACTTTTTCAACCATGCCTTTTGGTCGATAGAATGCAGTAGCGAAACTATTCTTATAAAAAACTATAGGGATTAATCGTTTATGGAACTTTGCACTCAGCTGAACTAC
The DNA here is from genome assembly GCF_001635455.1 of Vibrio sp. HI00D65. Taxonomy (GTDB): domain Bacteria; phylum Pseudomonadota; class Gammaproteobacteria; order Enterobacterales; family Vibrionaceae; genus Vibrio. The sequence continues at coordinate 15,229 of NZ_LWEH01000140.1, read as the reverse complement.
GTTCGATCACTCTCTGCTGGCAAAGCATATTTCTACTATCTATCTAAAAGTGGTGAGATGTGCCCCCTCGAAATTGATAGAACTAGGTTGCGCGCACCAAAAGGTGGTTATGCAGAAGCATATAAAGGGGGCAAGTTCGTAGAAAAGAATGTTGCTCCACAAGATTTAGCTTACTCCAATCCTCAGTTCATCGAAGAGTGTTATGTAAAACCTGGTGTTGATGATATCTACTGTGCATTCCCCCTTCGAATTCGAGCCAACTCTCTAACTCCAGATACCTGTAGTGATGATGAAGTGCGTTCTAAACTTTCGTTACTTGCTAAAACATATGAAGAGCTCAATGGGTATCAGGAACTTGCTCTTAGATACGCGAAGAACATTCTGCTTGGTACTTGGCTTTGGAGAAACAGAGAGTGTCGAAGATTGTCGATAGAAGTGACCACCAGTGATTCACAAACCTTGATTGTAGAAAACGCAACAAGGCTTTCTTGGTATGGTCATTGGGATGAAGCTTCAGCAGAATGCCTAGAAAAGCTCACAGCCTATTTGATGCGAGCCCTGTCTGACCCAACCGAATATTTCTATATGGATGTCAAAGCTAAAATTGGAGTTGGTTGGGGGGATGAGGTTTACCCAAGCCAAGAGTTTTTAGATAGCCGATAAGATGGTGTTCCTACTAGGCAGTTAGCTACCGTAGAATTATTGAACGGAAAAGAAACTGCTGCTTTTCATGGTCAGAAAATTGGTGCAGCGTTGCAATCGATTGACGATTGGTGGCATGAAGAAGCAGATAAGCCATTAAGAGTGAATGAGTATGGAGCTGACCGAGAGTACGTTATAGCAAGGCGACATGTTTCCTATGGAAATGACTTTTACCAGTTAGTCAGAAATACAGAGAATTGGATTGAGACAATGACAGCTTCTCAGACCATCCCAAATGACGTGCACTTTATTATGTCTGTCTTGATTAAAGGTGGCCTATTCAATTGTTCCAAAGCGAAGTAAGGGATAGATATGACTAAGCGTTACTATTTCTTAATACGTTACATACCTGCACAAGCTGACCATGAGTTATTGGCAGGACGGTGTATATCCCAAATGCACTTGTTTATGGTCAATAACCGACAAGCAATGAATAAAATAGGTGTGAGTTTTCCGGACTGGAACGAATCTACAGTTGGCCAAACCATTGCCTTTGTTGCTGAAGATAAAGAGATGCTGATTGGGCTATCTTTTCAGCCCTATTTTTCTTTGATGATAAATGAGGGTTTATTTGAGGTATCTAGTGTTTGTGAGGTGCCAGACCCTGCGGTTGAGGTGAGGTTTATCCGTAACCAAACGATCGGGAAAAGCTTTCTGGGTTCCAAAAAACGTCGAATCAAACGAAGCATGGCGAGAGGGGAGCTATCTGGTGTTGAACCATCGTTACCAGTAACGAACGAAGAGCGGGTCATCGATAGTTTTAATCGAATACCAATCTCCAGCGCTTCATCTGGAGAGAGTTATATTTTGTTTGTACAAAAGGAGCTTGTTAGTGAGCGCGATGCAGCAAACTTTAACAGCTATGGTTTAGCCACCAATCAAGAAAGAAAAGGGACGGTACCTGAGTTACGTTTTTAAACCCTTTTTCTAAAGCTCTTTTTTAGAGAAGTAAAAACAAGGACTTACAGAAGTAAGGAGAAAAAGGGTATTTTGGGATTTTGAGATGTAAAACCAATGGAATTAACAGCTTAGTGACTATAGTTAACAGTGACCTGCCGCATAGGCAGCTAAGAAATGTTTTAATTCTTCAAGTGTTGTGATCCGTTGGTGACCTGCCGCATAGGCAGCTAAGAATAGGCCAGGAAGAAAGCAACCTTCCTGCTGAACAAGCAGTTAATAATCAAAACCATCATGTTTAGGCTTGATGGTTTTTTGTTGGGTTTGTTGATATTAAACTGTTAAGACAAAATTTTTCTGAGTAGTAGAGTGAGTAGTATGAGATGAGTGATGTTTTGAATATGGTGTATGAGACAGTAAACGATCTACACGAATGTGGTGCTGTAGATCAAGCAACGTTAAACCAGTTTGAGAAGATATGTTTAACCGTAGCCGACGATGATGGTGGAGTACAGGAAAGTAAAGAAAGCTCTTAGCTATCGAATTTTGACAAGCCTCTTCGGTAATTAAGCGCTTGGTGATCACACTGTAGCTTCAAGCTGATGCCGATCTCGGCAAACACGTCTTTGCTCCTTTCGGTGTCAGCACGCTTAATCTCACAGACCACTGCGAGGTGGTTTGACCTACTTTTTCTAATGTTGCCACTCACCTCAGTAAATTGTATTGAGTGGTCAATAGCTACGGCTTTTTGGAAGGCATGTGACACCAATTAATTCAAGGTAGTTCTAGGAATGCTTCAACTTGGTCACCATATACGGTAAGTGACTGCTTATTATGCGTTTTATCAACAGATAGATGTAATTGACTTAACTTGTAAAGTCAATTTGGATGCGATATGTTGTGCTTTAGTAACGTGTTGGTCACTACATATAGTGCTATCAAATTCGGAATATCGAGGATATCTATGAGCATTCAAGCAAAATTTATTAAGTTTCACGATAAGATTAAGATAAGCCGTGAAGATAGTGAGTACAAAGACGCTCGTGAAAAGGATGACAGTATCTTAAAGGCTATTAAAAGTACCTTGAAGGTCGAAGGCTACCCAGTAATAGAAGATTTTCTTCAAGGATCTATGTCAACAGCGACTGGGGTCAAGAATCCGGGTGAAGATTTCGACATTGATAGAGCTATAGTGATTGCTTTTGATGGCTCACCAGATGATCCTGTTAAAGTTAAAAAAATCGTTCTGAAGGTCCTGGAGGACCGAGGCTTCAAAAACGCCAGGATTAAAAAGCCATGTGTAACCGCCGACTACGTTAGTAAAAATCTACATATCGACATCCCGATTTATCGGGAGCAAAACGGTGAGTATGAGTTAGCTGTAGGCAAAAAGAACTCTAGCGAAGGCAATAAGGAATGGTCTGACTCAGATCCTAAAGGGCTAAAGGACTGGATTAATGACTCTTCAGCCTACCTTGGTTCAGCGAGTAAAAAGCTTGGGCAATATAAGCGTATTGTTCGGTACCTAAAGCGCTGGAGAGATCACAAATTTAGTACAGATGTTGCTAAGAAAGTGTTTTCCATCGGCTTAACAGTGATGGCAAAAGAGCAATTCTCGCCAAGCCTAGATGATAGTGATAAAGCGAACGATTTAGTCGCACTTAGAAACACTGTAAATGCCATGTTGAGTGGTGGTTATTTTACTTATCAAGGTGACGATCTTTATAAGGTAATGGTTTATTTACCCAAATCACCATGGAGAGATATCTTTGATGGTAGCAGTTTAAATACCGGTACTCAGTTCTATAACAAGCTGAAATCGTTAAGAGATAAGTTAGATAAAGCTATTGATGAAACAGATTTGGTTAAGCAGTGCAAGATACTAAACCAAGTGTTTGGCAATGATTTTGAAGTACCTAGTAGTTCATCCAATGTTAAAAAGGCTGCATACGCCACAGCCGGAGCATCGGGTACATCACAGGGGGCTTAATGGTAGCATCTGAGGATATTGTCGAACATTTGAGCAGTAGAGGCTTTGATTGTAAAGCACAGGATTTTAATGGGGTTGGCGCTATTGTAATCAGCCTTGAAATTGCAGAGAAAAAAATAGATCTGATACATTTTCTATCATCAGAGATCACTCGTTTACCTGTTTTTTATCTTATAAATCCGCGCGATGTAGGGCATTTGGCGCATGTCCTATTTTTCAAAGTTGCTGATGTTGAGTATGGCAGCATCTGCGTCAATGATAAGGATTCTGTTTCAGTAAATTTCAATATGCCACTGCTGGCGATTGAGGAGTCTCTTAATCGCCACATAGGTATTTTGGATAGAGCGATTACTGATCCCGACTGGAACCGGAAAGAGTTGTTACGAGAGTTCAAGTCTTGCTGGTTAAATGTTTGTGATTTTGATGAAAGACCCGTACTTCTTACTAATGATAGCGGGGCACTGGAAGAGATAGATGTTTATAAGCCTGTAAAGAATTTTAAGTTTGGCGTTAGGTCTTACTATTTGGCGCAATCTGAAAAAACTGATCTAGCAGCTGCGGCGAAAGTTTACTGGCAGGATAGTTCTGGAAGAAATCTTGCTGGTAAAGCTGTTGTTTTGCCTCTAACTGAAATTGAGCCAGCACCGTTAGAAAAAGAGCAGCTTACAACTTGGTATTTAGCAGTCTTGTTGAAACAAGAACCTGACCTTCTGAAAAAGTTGAGTGAGAATTATGGGAGGTGGAAGACTCATGAGTACTGGATTGTTTTCAATGCTCTAGTACCATCAGGGACAGTCTGGTTTTGCTTATATTTCAAAAGCAAAAAAGGTAAAAAGTACTCTCTGCCGTTAACTGAAGCTCAGCTAAGACACTGGAAGGTTAAGGCTGTTCCTATAAGGCTGTTCAATAAAGAAGCAGTGCTGCCAAGAGGTGGTGCAAATTTAGATATAGCGACAAGCAAGGTTGCCTTGATTGGAGCTGGATCTGTTGGGAGCGAGATAGCACACAAGCTTTCTGCGGCCGGGATTCAAAACTTAGATATCTATGACAATGATATTTATCAGATAGATAACTTATACCGACATATCTTGCCCGAGGAGTATTTGAATCTAGAGAAATCTTATGGTCTCAGTTATCACCTAGCACGCCAGTTCCTATGGTCCAAAGCTGCTCCCTCGAAAAAGAAACTACTGCAACTCAGAAACTCTCAGTTGATTAGCTCTTATGATTTGATTGTTATAGCCATTGGGAGCCCAACTCATGAGCGAATTTTTAAAGAGTACCTTTTGGAAAAAGGCATAAAAGTTCCGGTCATTAACACTTGGCTTGAAGGTTTTGGCGTAGGCGGGCATGCTGTATTAGATATTCCGGATAGCGCTGGTTGCTTACTTTGCGCCTATGTTTGTCCTGATACGTTGAGCAGAGGGCTCAGCTCTAACCTTAATTTCATCGAGCCAAACCAAGACGTCACTATTAACATGTCAGGCTGTGGTGAGCAGTTTATTTCCTATAGCGCTATTTGTTCCGCGCAAACGGCTCTAATTGCGAGCGATTTGGCTATCAAATGCTTGGAAGGGAAGATTACTGCTAGTTCAAAAGTTAGCTGGAAGGGCAGTGAATATGATGCAGTAGCTCATGGAGTATCGCTGACTAATAGGTTCTATCAATTTAGTGACTCTTTGCAGGTTAAGCCTTTGACTCATGAGGATTGTGATGTCTGTAACTGATGAAGATATCTTGTTTGTAGGTTCGAGCGTCGAACTGCGAGTCAATAAGCAGGTCTATGAATGTTGGCTGGAACACCGTCAAATCAAACGGAAGGATACGGAACAGTTTGGGGCGTTGATTGGCTCACGAGCTGAAGGTGAATGCAAGATTTGGATTGACAGGTGTACAACACCAAAGAAAAAAGATATCAGCCAGCGAGCAAGGTTTGTGATGAAAGACCCATTTCATCAACAGGCAATATACAAAGCATTTGAACAATCAAATGGTGAGTTGGGTTATATTGGAACTTGGCATACGCACCCACAATGTGTACCAGAACCCTCAGTTATTGATTTGAATGACTGGGCTCAATGTACGTTGCGAAACCCCGACAGGCAACTTGTGTTTGCAATAGTGGGTAATAAGCAAATAAATGTTTACATTAACATTAACGGTAATTTAGAAATAGCACGGAGGAACATTGATGGGTAACAAGGCGGATCAATTCTGTAATCAAGCAGCAAACTCACCATTAGATTCGATGGATACTTTTGACCTGTATTCCGACAATCTGCGAAACTTAGTCAGTTGGAACCGTGTAGGGATTTTAACTGACGAAGGTGATAGGAATACCGTCATTTTGCTAATGTTAAACGAAGAATTAACTGCCACAATGCGCCTTTGCCTAGAGCCAAATCTGATTAAGTCTTGTATAAATACCTTATCTGCTGGATCTGAAACAGTTACTTACCGATGTCTTCAAGGTTATGCAATAACGCGCGATGATTTAATTCATTTACATAGTATAGCGAGTATTTGGGTGAAAGCGGAGGCACAGAGCGCTGAGCTAACGCTAGATGAGTTAGAATCGTTGTTCACTCGTTTTGAAGGAAAAAGGAAAAAAACGGGCCGTGGTCCAGACTTCACAAAAGGCACCAAGGAGACAGTTTGGCGGGATAGTTTTGGCCGTTGCATGTTTACGGGGTGCGGTGAAAAGCTTGATTACGATGAGGTTTCAGGTACTTCAGGTAACTATGCATACTTGGCTCACAATGTTGCATCGTCTGAAAAAGGCGCAAGAGGGATTACCGAGTTATCAGAAAAACTGTCAAATGATCCGAGCAATGTGCTGCTTTTATGTGATAAACACCATCGGTTAATTGATAAGGTTGCCGCTAGTGACTATCCCGCATCGACACTGTCTGCGATGAGGAAGGAATTCGGTCTTATCGCAAATAGTTTATTGGATGGCTTGAAGTACCAACCAATCCCTGTTTACGCAGTATTGTGGCCTGTAAATTCTCAAGCAGTTTCTCCCCCTTCATACCTGCAAGTTGCCAATAGTCTTTCTAGAATTAAAAGAAGGATGCACCAGCAGGTCAACATATTAAGTCATAATGAAGAGCTTTTAGTTGAATCACCAGATGTATTTTGGGCTCTAATGCCGAATATTATTCAGGCTTCCGCCGATAAGATTATCCAACAAACCAAAGAGTTTGGATTTAATGCTGCGTTGTTTGGGTTTGGACCAACTTCTGCGCTTATTGGTTTCGGCGCAAAAATTGGGAATAAGAATGCGGTTACTCCGATGCTTAGATTTAGAGAGTCTGGTACTTGGTCATGGCCTGCAGTAGATCCTGTTGGGGAGTTTTATGAAGTGCTCGGGTTTAATGAATTAAAAAAAGGAAGTGATTTTGTAATAAATATTGCCTTAACGGCTGAACCAGAAAGTTTAGTTCAAGCCTCTAGTTCAGTTTGTGCGAAGACAGGCGCCCAAAAGATTACAATTCGTGCGAAGGAACAGTTTATGGGCAATGGCGCAGTATCGCATCCAGATGACGGAAAGGCTTTTACTGCTGTTCTTCAGTCTATGTTTCATGTCCTCAAATCAGAGTATGGTGCACAAACTATCCATTTGTTTCCTTGTGCATCAAACGCTGCATCAGTGTTTATAGGGCAAGCATATGATGTACACCACCCTAAGGTGATTGTTTATGATTTTGACGGTGGAACAATGGTGCCAAGAATATGTTTGGAAAGTGAGAACCACAAGTGTTCCATATCATCGATTTAATACTGCTGAACCTATCTTAATAAATAGCAAGGTCGTGGCTGCCCCCTGTGTCAGGATTGTTGTCCAGATCTTAAAGTGATTTGCTCCAGTTATACGTGGCACTTTACGACGTGATTTTATGATACAAAAAGTTATCCGTATTTCTCTAATTTAAGTGGTTATTCTAACACGGTTTTGTCCAGAGGTGTGCTAAAGCTAATCGTGGCAAACACACCTTTGCCCCAAAATCACTTAGATTAAATACTCTGCTCAATTCAGAAGGGCGTGCGTTTGCCCTACAAATCCTAATATCAAGTTTTGGATAATTTACTCATCATCTTTACTTTCTTTTCTGTGTATCTATACAGTTTATTTAGTATTAATCTGGTTTGAGTATGAATAATGGCTTGTTTTGTTGAGTGCTTAGTCTCGTTTTGTCAATGGAATTTTTGATAAGCTATTGTTTGTTAGGATGTTTGTGAGAATCATGCCTTAGATAACAGGTGCTGTTAAAAAGTGATAACACGCTGGCGCGTTTCTATATGATGACAGAATGCATAGCTCGATGTATTTGCGTTAATTTTTAAAGTTTTTTAATAAACAGGCAGACAGAAAAACGAGACTGCCTGTTATTAAGAATGTTATGAGTATTCATCAGTATGTACGTTTATGTTTTAGAACTAGAAAATCAAAATTATTACGTTGGCATCGCTGAAGATATTGGCTTGAGGCTTTGGACTCATTTTAAAATGGGCGACAAAGTTGGTTCAGCTTGGACGAAAAAACATAAGCCAATTAAAGTTGTTCATTGTAGTGAAATACTCCCAAAGACTAAGTGGAAATCCGAACTGGTTGAAACTCAATGCACTTTGCGTATTGCCAAATTAAAAGGCTTTTCAAAAGTACGTGGGGCTGGCTTTAGTATCTCTACCGAGGACTATCCTAAAAGTTGGGATGAAAAATTAGTTGGTGTGCCACCAGCTGACTTTGACAAAATGAAGCCTTTATCAAATCAAGAGCTCAAAGTTCTATTTAAAGGAAAATATGAGCTCTGGTTGGAACAAAGGAAAAAGCGGCGGAAACCAAAATACTCATAACAAAGCATTTAAGAGTGATTCGCAACGCTTGGCGCTTTCGCTACGCTCAAGTATAGCCAAGTGCTGCTCACATATATGGTCTCCCCCAGTTTTGCAAGCCAGCAGTATGATTAAAAGCGCAGGTTAACTTCCATATATACGGCCTGTTTAACGGCTATTGCCTTGGCCAAGATGAGGAAGTCGAACACGAAGTCCTAATCACCTTATCGACTTTATAAGACAGTGTGAGCATAAGGTTTTCAACGTGTAGAATTTATCCTGTTATTCATCTTACTACGTACTTTGCAAAGGGTTGGTGATTCTCATTAGCTTTGTGTTGGTCGATACTCTTCATTTTTAGTGATAACTGCCCACGCTATGCGCATGAGTTTGTTTGCTAAAGCGACAGCGGCTCTGTTTGGTCCTCGTCGCTTTTGAAGTTCAAGCATCCACTTACTGAGATTATCGGATTTAAATTTGGCGCGCCTCAGCGCTGCTCTTGCTCCATGAACGATTAGGGAGCGGATATACGTGTTGCCCCTTTTGGTTATCCCAAGAAGAATGACTTTGTCACCGCTGGTATCTTGCTTCGGCACAAGGCCCATTGCGGCGGAGGCATCTCTACCGGTTTTGAACTGTTGTCCAGAGCCAAGCCATACCGCAACGGCTTGGCTAGTGAGTGGCCCAAAGCCTGGAATAGACATGAGTCGCTTTGCGTTTTCGAACTGCTTGATGGTTTGGTTAAGTTTATCGCCGAACCATTTTACTTGTTCGTCGATGTATAAATATCGTTCGTACTGATGGGATATCAGCTCTCTTAATATACAAGACAGTTGGTTTTCATCGTTCTCGAGTATTTCGGGTATGGCCTTTCTAAAGGCAGCGGCTCCTTTGGGCATAATGATGCCGTATTCAGAGATAAGGCCACGCACTTGATTAACGATGCGAGTTCTTTCAGTGACGAGCAGCCGTCTCATTCGAATAAGAGGTTGGATGTCTTGTTGCTCGACGGATTTATGAGGGACAGGGTGATGTCTTTTATAGAGCGCGACTTCGGCAATGGCTTTGGCGTCGTTATAGTCGTTTTTCTGTTTACGCCTTTGAGTTTTCACATGTTGGGGTGCGTAGAGTATCACTTTGTGACCGAACTGAGAGAATTCACGAGCCCAATAATGGGCACCAGAGCATGCTTCCATAGCAATGGTACAAGGCTCTTTATTGGCGATGTAGCTAAGTAGCTTACTTCGTTGAAGTTTTTTACGAGAAAGGTTCTTTCCTTTATGATTGATTTCAAAAAGAAAGAAGATATTTTTTGCTAAATCGATGCCGATGATTTTATGCTGAGTCATGGTCTTCTCCTTTTACTTCGGACCTGAACACTCCAAGCATGGCTTACAGTCATGTGAAGTGGTAGGGGGAGACCATCTCATCATCTTAACCGGGCGTTATGCTACCGAGTACCCTACGTTTAGTCTGGCATAAGAAAAACAATAAAAATAAGGTATTAGAATGAAGAAAGATGATAAAGGACCAGATCTTATCGTCGAAGGTGAAAATGGCGTGAAGACGTTCATCGACATAAAGTACACGAAACCTAAGTCTGAAAGCGAGTATACAAAACGGATTTGGAAAAGCCTTAGTAGTGATAGAGATGACGGTAAATTTGACGATATTTTCTCCGATGTATTTGATAGCGTATTTAAAAATATATCCTCTAAAGTTTCTGACTCATTAGTAAAAATTGCTGACGATGAGGCGAATCGTAAGAAAGTAATCAGAGAATTAAAAAATCATTACAACAATGAAAGTTTAACTTTGATCTTAGGAGCAGGTGTCTCGATGGACCTCGGCTTACCTTCATGGGATGAGCTTCTACGCAGACTTCTAGCAAAAACACTTGATAGTGCAGACAAAGAAAGCACTGTGATGGCAGCAATGTTTAATTCGGTATTTGGTCCAAGTAGTTTAATTGCTGCACGCTATCTCAAGCTGCACTTTGAGAAAGAGAAACACGAGAAGAATGGCAGGAAGTATCCATTTGAAACTGAAGTGCGCAAAGCTCTATATGAAAACTTTAACGAGGTAGAAACACCTATTTATAAAGCAATTGTCCAACTATGTGTTTCGCCGGGAAAAAATCCAAGCCTGGATTCTGTCATAACGTATAACTACGATGACATCTTAGAAAATAAGTTGAAAGCATTGGATCTAGGGATTAAATATAAGAGTATCTATACCTTGGGAATGAACCCTAAGAAAGACGAGCTTCCCATTTACCATGTTCATGGCTACCTCCCTCGCTCTGGAAATGTTACAGATAAACATGCGGTGATCCTTTCTGACGATAGTTATCATAAACAATATATGGATCTTTATCATTTGAGTAATCTGGTTCAGATAAATAAGTTTAAAGATTCCAACTGTTTGTTTATTGGCCATTCTTTTTCTGACCCGAACCTAAGGCGTTTATTGGATATAGCAAAATCTCAACGTGGGCATGATAGAACTCAGCACTATGTCATTAAACGTAGATATAACGTTGATAAAGTTAAAGAAACTCTTAAGGAGTTGTTAGTAAAGGAAAAGTTAGTAGATGTGCTCAATCATTCTGATGAGCTAGATGCTGTTGCATCAGGGCTGGTTAAGACAGTACACAAGTTTGAAGAAAATGATGCGAAATCTTTTGGTGCAGAGATTGTGTGGGTAAACGAATTTTCAGAAATCTCAGAGATTATCGAAAGCATTCCGAAGTAGCATAACAAACAATTTAAGAGCGATTCAGCACGCTTGGCATTTTTAGTTTGGGTCGAGTTCAGTGATTATGGTGGTCAAATTAAGTGTCGTGGTCGCGTGCTTCACACCTTAATTGGGCGTTATATTTTTTGGAGAGTTTGGGTGATAACTAAAATAAAGAAAATTAGAAAGCGTATGGCTAAAGTTCAGAATAGGACTTATAGAGTACGTACTAGAAGTGGCAGAAGTACCATGTTCAACCACCTCCTAAACGACGAATATTCCCAAAGTATTTTGTCTCATTTAGGCGCTGGGTTTGAAAAAAATCTGTTTTTAGCATCTCTTGAGAACTTATCAGATAAGGGAAACCCAGTACGTTTCAATAACTTTGCATACTGTATGCGAGAAATTATCGGTATTATTCTCGCTAAATACTCAGACGATGAGGAAATACAAGAATGTTCTTGGTTTGTTCCTCCATCAGATACAAAGGTAACACGATTACAGCGTGTTACGTATGCAATATGTGGTGGTTTAGAGCTAGATTTCGTGAGGCATGAAGTGCTACAGATCGAAGAAGACGAGGAAAATATCCTCGATGAAACACTGCGAATTTTCAGCAAAAAATTTAATGAATTAAGTAAATATACTCACGTTCGTTCTGATAAAACCTTTAACATCAGTAATGAATTGTGCGAAAAATTATCGAGAGAAGTTTTAAAGTTAACAAGTGATATTGTCCGTCTTGTGGAGCAGTGTAGAACTGAAATTCAAGACTTGGTTCGTGAGCAAATAAGTGAAACTGTAACTCAAGAAGCACTTAGCACAACCTTAGATGGTTTGGATATATTATCTTCTCATGGTCACGTAAATGAAGTTGAAGTATCGGGGCTGTCTGTCGTTGACATTAATAGTCGATGGTTAGTGGTTAATGGTCACGGGTACGCTTATTGTACATTGGTCTGGGGATCACGTAGTGATTTTCGTAATGACAACGGTGCAACTATGGACGAGGATTTTCCGTTGAACTTCATTGCACACATTCCACTAGGCAATTTCGATGATGTCCAAATATTTGAGGGTGATATCGACGTTGATAATCGTGAATGGTTTGGCGAATAAAAAATATAACAAGCATTTAAGATTTCAAGATACTTTTTCTAATGTTGTAGAAGTCATTTAGCGTTAACTCTCTAAAACACTTTTGTCCAGAACCTTCATAGTTGGCACTTCCTAACTCAGTTGTGCCCCATTCCTTCTCAGCGCGAATATCTACTCAAAATCTTACACTGTACGTTTACCCTACCTAAAGTTATTCGATGAAGTGCCGTATCAGGCTTTTTCAAAATTATGCGTCATTTAGCGGTCTAACACTCACCCCCTCTCATTAACCTATTGATTTTCAATTGAATTGTGATTGGAAAGGCTGTATTTTAGGACGCTAAAAGAAAGTCAAAACCGTGCCGTATAGAAAACGTTAGTTACCAAGAGGATACAGATAGATATGTACGAAGGAAGTTGTCTCTGTGGCACAGTGAAAGTTGTAATTACAGGCGATATTAAAGCTGTAACACATTGTCATTGCAATATGTGTCAAAAAGCTCACGGTGCTGCGTTTGCAACTTTTGCAGCCTGTCGTGATGAAGATTTTATGATTGTTCAAGGGGGTGATTCTATTAAACGCTTCGAGTCATCGCCAAATTACTTTCGCACATTTTGCGCGCATTGTGGGTCAAATATCCAATGGATACATGATACTAAGGAGAGCAATGGTTGGTCTACATTTGCCTTGTCTTTGTTAGACACACCATTTCACAGAAATAAACAGAAGCACATATATGTAACATCTAAAGCTCCATGGCTTAGTCTTAGTGATAATCATCCCAAATTCGGTGGGGCTGGCAACTAATAGGCTGTTTAAGACGGATTCTATGATCTCATTGAAAGGAAGGTTTGGGATTTCTTGTTGGAGTCTTTGAAGCAGCACCTTGAGGCCCACATATAGCAAGCATTTAAGGTTTCAAGATACTTTTTCTATTCCTATGTAAACGACTTAGAGCTATAGGTCTAAGTCGTTTTTGTCCAAAAGTTTGTTACACACATGTCGATTATGTTGTGATAACCAAGCGATCCTGTCTGCTAGAGGATTAATTGGATCGTGGTAAATTTACTACGTTGAATCTTAGTCGTTGTTCAAATTTGCAGACTTTCGATGCAATGTTATGCGAACTTATATTGCAAATAGTATTGTAAGTCTTTGATGGTTCGCTCGAGTTATGCTGACTTATCTTGCAAGCATCACTTTAAAAGAGCCGCTCTTAACGAGCGGCTTTTTGCTATCTGAAGCCTTTCAAATCATGTGCTTACCACAGTAAAAAGTAAGTTAAAGCGCGAAAATATGCTTGGTACTAAAAGATGGAACTGAACTATGCGCTATCAGACCATAAAGCCGAATTGAAAGTGGCAACTTCGCTTTCAGATTCCATCTCAGTTTCGTCAACGCTTCAATCATCTTCGAGAAATAAAAATACTTTATACATGTTAATTCGAAACAGGAATCATGCGTTTGTGCTGTAAGAAACAAGCCACCGTTTGCTAACTAATTGGCCTGAAAAGCCGTTTATTAAACGCAGGAGAACCATTACTTAGATGAGGTAATGCATGGTGAATCTTACAAAATCTAACCGGGGGGTATTGGCTCCTAAATTCTGTATTAGAGAAGCATTTCAACCAAGATAATGAGCGTTTTTTTGGTTTTTAAATGGATTTATAGCACAAGAACCTAACAATAAATTACGCATTATTGATATGCTATATTCAAAGGTACACAATCAGTTCAAAGTTTTGTGGAGAATTACATGATTACGAACAATTAAAGAAGATTTACGCCTTCGTTATTTGATGCAACTTGAGGTTTTACTTGAATCGAATAAAGATATTTTCGATATGTTGGAGAGTAATGACCGAAATTCAATCAATAGCAAAGTGTAAATTATTACTAAAATTAATGATATTAGAGCAAGCCAGTGTCGCTCTAATATCTATAGTATCAATATTGATTTATATTATTATTTTGTTCTAAACCCCAAATCCTTGTCAGCTTCAGAACCTTCTATCATAGTGGATAACTCATCGATTTTTTTAAGATTTCCATTTTCATCAAAATAATGAAAAACATAAAGCTTAGCTTTAGTTATACTACCATCTAATTTTGTGGCCTCTACAATATGTATTTCAGATACGGTTCCATCAGCATCAACATTTACATCTTTAAATGTAAGGTTTATTTTGCTTATATTATTGCTGATAAAAGAGGAGTGTTGTACAAAGTCATCATATTTATTCTCTTTTATACCAAGTTTTTGAACGAAGTTATCTGATAAAATGGACTTTAAGTCAGTTTTATCTTTAGCAACGAAAGCAGTGAACATCTTTTCTAGATATTGATTGGTTTTAGGGTTTGTATTATCTTCAAATTTAACATTTAATATAGGATCTGAATTCAGAGTTGGTGATGGCTTCGCAATCACTGCTCCTGCAGTTAGTAGAACGGATAGGGCAATTGTTGAGTGGAGTAGCTTATTTTTCATTATTAATACCTCGTTGGGTGAATTGTCATTATATGTGGTATTAAAAAGCATTGATTATTGATTTGTGACAACTATTATCGTTTTTATGCCATTCATTCATTCATTTAATTTATAAGGAGGAGATGCAGTTCATTAAAAGCCTTTTTTAAGAGTTTATGCTTGCTTGTTGCTTTTTTGTGATAATATGAGATTTAAATTTTTCTCATTATTGCTCTTACTTTAAGGTTCACCACCCACAAAAATCTTTAGAGAAAATCTTTTACCAAGTGGCCCGGTATCATCTATTTTCATCATGTTTTGATTGGTTTGGTTCTATAATTTATATTTTCTAACTGGTGATACTATATAAATTATTAACATTTTATATATTTTAAGCTTCCAGCTAAATTAATGGATCTGAATTTATTAAAAGGTAACGTTGAAAAATATAAACTTTAATTCTTTGGGTGATCTTATTGATAATTATTTTTCATTTAATAAA
>NZ_LWEH01000139.1 GCF_001635455.1 Vibrio sp. HI00D65 | reverse complement strand
CGGGTGAAAGGGTTGAACCGTTCAATCAAGGTTCTGAGTTGTATCCTGTGATTGGTAAGGCGCCAGGTAATTACGTAAAACAGGTCCTTCCAATTGTTAATAAAGCTAAGAGCGATATAGATGTCACTGAGAAAGGCGCCCAACCAAACGACGCGTAGTGTTCGTATGGATACTTTACAACAATAAAAAAGCACCACAGGTAATAAAAAAGCCACTGAACC
>NZ_LWEH01000138.1 GCF_001635455.1 Vibrio sp. HI00D65 | reverse complement strand
AGCGGTTGCGGGCATCATTGTGGCTTCTCGTTTGTCATCAGCTCAACCAACCGCAGGTATGGGGTATGAGCTAGACGCTATCGCAGCCGTGGTTCTTGGCGGTACAAGCTTAGCTGGCGGTCGTGGTCGTATCATGGGCACATTGATTGGTGCACTGATTATCGGCTTCCTAAACAACGCCCTAAACCTACTAGACGTTTCTTCTTACTACCAGATGATTGCAA
>NZ_LWEH01000137.1 GCF_001635455.1 Vibrio sp. HI00D65 | reverse complement strand
AATCACTCGTGATACTGCATCTGGTACACGTGGTGCATTCGAGGACATCATGAAGCTTAAGAAGAAAATTGGTGATAAGAAAGTATCGGCTATCTCTCAGCGTGCACAAGTTGCGAACGGCAACGGCGCACTTAAAGTTTCTGTAGCAAGCAACCCATACGCAATCGGCTTTATCTCTTTGGGTACGGTTGACGAATCTGTACATCCTCTAACTATCGATGGTGCAGCTGCGACAGTGGCTAATGTTAAGAGCGGTTCTTATAAAGTTGCTCGTCCTTTCCTAGTGCTATACAAGTCTGGCGCTCCTACAGCTGAA
>NZ_LWEH01000136.1 GCF_001635455.1 Vibrio sp. HI00D65 | reverse complement strand
TGAATGAAAGCATAGACAGGCTAAATGATTTCAGGAAGACAAAACCGGAACACTTATAGAGTTTGTTCCTGTTTTACTAACTAAAGAGTCGTTGCTAATACACATAGTTCGCGGGTGCTGAGTGTAAACGTTGTGTGTTACAAGTGATAAATCTGACATATATCAATGGTAATGGTTTAGCATAACTCGAGCTTCTTAACGTTGTGCAACCATATGTGAG
>NZ_LWEH01000135.1 GCF_001635455.1 Vibrio sp. HI00D65 | reverse complement strand
GTGGGCAATGGCCTCATGAATGTTAATCCACACAGGCTTCATCCCATTCTTTACCTCGTAGTCTTCGTAAGCTGTCTCACCAAGTTCACGATCGATCTTGCACGAATAGCAGTAGGAAATCATATGCATTATATCGGCATCATCTTTGTACCAAGGACGAAACTCTTCAAAAATGCCAAACGGCTTAATGCCATGAATGTTCTTTGCACCCGTCTCTTC
>NZ_LWEH01000134.1 GCF_001635455.1 Vibrio sp. HI00D65 | reverse complement strand
TTCACCGCCACTGAGTGTGCCGTGCTTCTTGAGTGAGTCCATCACAATAAGGTTGTTACCACAGCGGATTTCATTACTCATGCTGTGTACGCCAAGGCGCATATCGCTCGCCGTTTGTAACTCGGCATTTTGAGCATAGCTTGCCGTGATAGAACCTTTGCTAAATACCTTACAACTTTTCGGTTCTCCCTCTTTCGTCGTATGTCCGATGATTCCTTTCGCGACTTTGATATCGCCTTGCGCCTGAACTTCAGCAGATTCAATAAAGCCGCCGACGGTAATACTCCCAGTGGCTTTCACAACCATGCCTGGTTCAATGTTGCCAGAGACAAGCACATTACCTTTAAACTTTACGTGTCCAGTAGAGACATCGACATTGCTAAC
>NZ_LWEH01000133.1 GCF_001635455.1 Vibrio sp. HI00D65 | reverse complement strand
GTGGCGGCTGCGGCTGTAACTAACCATTAAATCGATCCAATAAACTCAATCGAAAAAACACTCAATCAATAAAAAAATATTCAGTACTTCAAAAACTAAATAAGAACAAAATGAAAAAACTACCAATTACGCTGCTAAGTGCAGCGGCAGTGGCTAATGTGGCATTAGCTGAAGATCATGTCTCTGTGCATTACCTTAACTATGAAGAGTATGACGACAGAGTTTCAGCCAAGGACACCATGGTTTCGATTGAAAAAAGTATCGGCTTAGATTGGACCCTAAACGCAGAAATAAGCTACGACAGTGTTTCAGGTGCTTCTCCAGCATGGGGCCCTACGACGCCTACAGCTTCGGAGGCCGACAAAATAAATCGCGCCCTGAAAACCCAGCAAGCTCAAGACAAAACTGACGAAGTCATCCGTGCGGGTTACGATCCTCACCG
Organism: Vibrio sp. HI00D65; assembly: GCF_001635455.1. Classification (GTDB taxonomy): domain Bacteria; phylum Pseudomonadota; class Gammaproteobacteria; order Enterobacterales; family Vibrionaceae; genus Vibrio. The sequence continues at coordinate 7,888 of NZ_LWEH01000133.1, read as the reverse complement.
TGACAATTATAAGATCCAGAAAGTCGGTCTAGAAGACACCAGAAAAGCGCTCAGCTTGAGTGCCACCTATCGTGACAGACTGCGCAATGAATGGACTTTTGGTGGCAATATATCCCAAGAAGAAGACTATAAAAGCATTGGTATCAATGGTAAAGGTTTGATTTATGCCGATAGCACTAAAAATCGTTCGTACAGCTTAGGGGGCTCTACTCTTTTCGACCAAACGAAGGCGTTTGGCAAATACGTTGATAACTCTTCTAACAGCCAAAGCTGGGAAGACATCTTCACCGGTAGCTTAGAGGCAGGGTTATCTCAAACCTTTACACCAAATCTGTACAGCATTTTTACCGCTTATGCAGGCTACCGTAGCGGTTACTTGAGCAACCACTATTTGACGGTGCTTCGTGAAGTCGACATTAATGACGATGGTAAAATCGATGATGACGAAGTGTTCTTGGGGCAAGACTCTAGACCAGATACCCGACTGTCTGGCGGTATTAACCTTCAGGCCTTCTACTCGCTGTCCGATAGCATCAAAATCCGACCACGTTACAAATGGTTCATGGATGACTGGGGCGTGATGTCTCATCAAATAGGCGGAAAATTATCTTGGCGTGTCAGTGAGTGGCTAACCCTAGCGCCAGGCTATTTCTGGTATACGCAAGATGCGGCAGATTTCTATCGCGATCCGAGCAGCGCTGATCCTTCTTTTGCTTCGACAGGTTACGCGACTTCTGACCTACGCCTAGGTAACTTCACCGCGAATACTTATGAGCTTGGCGCGAGCGTGAAGGTCCATAAAACTGTGCGTTTAAATGCGCTGGCGGCTTACTACGAACAGAGCAACGGATTTGAAGCGCAGTGGTGGGCGGTTGGAGCAACTTATGAATTCTAAGCTGCCCTTTGTCCATCGCTTTCATGCCATGACAGTACCTTGCGAAGTGCAGATCTTATCGCTTGATTTGACCCACTTCCCAAAGGCGTGCGCAAAAAGCATCGCTGATGAGATAGAGCAGAACACACATCGATTAGAGGGCAAATATAACTTCTACAGCGATAATTCATGGCTAACGCGACAGATTAATCAGCGCACAACCAGTGAAGTCGAACTCGATTCGGAGTCTGCGGAAGTTTTTGAGCATCTCGACCGATTAAGCCAACTGACATTCGACACGTTTGATACCACTGTTGGCAGCATCAAACATCTTTTAAAACAGAAACCGAAGATGTCACACAGCCATGCCTTTCAAGCCCTCTCTTCCGCACTGGGCAAGCAGGCGTGGGAGCTAAAAGAGGCAATAGGTCAAGAAGAGAGCGTCGATCTACAAAGGACAAGACTACACGTTCCTGATTCACGCACTCGCTTCGATTTTGGTGGCGTCATCAAAGAGTATGCGGTCGACCAAGCAGTAAAGATAGGTAAGCGACTTGGTGCAACTTCAATGTTGGTAAATTTTGGCGGCGATATCTATGCATTGGGTACAAAGCCAGACGGTTCGCCATTCAATATTGCAGTTCTAGATCCAAGAGACAACAAGACACCTTTTTTTGCCGTTCCGATTACCGACTTGGCGCTGACCACATCTGCCCACAGCGAACGTCAGATGCAGTTCGGCGATAAAACCACGTCTCATATTTTGTCGAAACAAGACGTGGAAAAGAAGATTCTGTCAGTTACTGCAATAGCTTCCTCAACTTTGGAAGCAGGTGTACTTAGCACTTCCTTGACGCTCAACCCTAACATTTCATTGCTGGAAGAGAGTGCCGTTATTTATATCGACGATCAATTACACATTCACCAAAGCACGGAGTTTTTGCATTCATGAAAAACTGCCTACTCACGTTAATTCTATTGTTTAGCAGCTTTTTGCATGCTCAAGACAGCGAGTTTCTTCCGGTTGAAGAAGCCTTCCCTGTTACATGGGAAGCCACAGACCAAGGCGCGGTTATCCGATTTGATACACACCCTGGGTACTATCTTTACCAATCTCGCTTCTCGTTTAAAGAAGAGTCCTCATTATCGACACTAGCTCCTCAATACTCTCTGCCAGGTGAAGAAAAACAAGACCCTAACTTCGGTAATGTAGTGGTGTTTCACGAACCACTTACCATTACCGTGCCTTACACCGGAAGTGGCAAGCTCACCGCCCGCTATCAGGGCTGTGCAGACAAAGGGCTTTGCTACCTGCCACAAAAGCTAGTGCTGGATTTACCTACGCTCAAGACGTTGGCAGAAGTCGCTACTGAGAAGCCATCAAATTCTCTGGTTCAAACGCTAGGTGAGATCAGTGACGATACCAATGGCTTGTCGTCGTTTCTCTCTCAAGCAGGTAAGTTACAGGCACTGCTTGTGTTCTTCTTGCTTGGCTTCGGCCTATCTCTCACGCCGTGCGTGCTGCCTATGATTCCTATCTTAGCCAGCATCATAGGTGGTGAAAAAGCGATGACAGGCAAGAAAGGTGCAGCGCTTTCTAGCTCGTACGTTCTTGGTATGGCGACCAGTTATGCCATAACAGGGGTTTTGGTCACCACATTAGCAAAAGGCATCAATTTACAAGCAGCCATGCAACAACCTTGGCTGCTCAGCATTTTTGCCGCCGTGTTCGTGTTGCTAGCGTTAGCAATGTTCGGCTTCTATGAACTTCAACTGCCAGCCGCATTACAGCAGAAACTCAACAGTGGTTCAGACAAATTAGGAGGCGATAAAATTGCTAGCGTGTTCGCGATGGGCGCGATATCTGCCCTAGTGGTTTCGCCTTGTGTTAGTGCGCCATTGGCAGGTGCATTGCTTTATGTATCCACCACTCAAGACTGGATGTTTGGCGGTGCTACCCTGTTTGTCATGGCTCTAGGCATGGGTGTTCCGCTTATCGCGATCGGTGCTAGTGGCGGACGCTTACTGTTAAAAAGTGGCGCGTGGATGGTATCGGTTAAGCAAGTATTTGGCGTACTGCTACTCGCGGTGGCTATCGTCTTGTTAAGTCGCTTCGTTGACCCATCAATCATTATGATTTTGTGGGCGCTCCTTGCTATTGGTACGGGTGTACACTTCGGCGCGCTAGAAGCGGCACAACCAGGCTGGGCTCGTACTCGTAAGCTCTCAGCGCTATTGCCACTGAGCTATGGCTTGATTCTGTTCGTGGGTTATTTCCTAGGAAATTCCGATCCTCTCAACCCGCTTGCGAACCGAGAGTCCGCACAACCTATGGCCATCACATCTTTTGAGAAAACCGATTCAGTCACTCACTTGGAACAGCAATTACAAACAGCAGCCAATGCTGACCAAAAGGTACTAGTCGACCTTTATGCAGACTGGTGTGTGTCTTGTAAGGCAATTGAAACTAACGTGTTCAACGACCAACAAATCAGCCAAAAACTCAAAGAGTGGCAGACCATCAAGCTAGATGTGACAGAAAGCTCGCCGGAACAAATGGCATGGCTCAACAATAAGAACGTGTTCGGCCCACCAGCCATTTTCTTTTACTCTCCCCTTAGCGGAGAGTTAGAACCAGCGCGAGTCCTGGGGGATATCGACAAGGCTGGCTTTAAAAGCAAACTCAAACTTGCTAATCAGCTTGTAGCAGCCCGTACAGCGAAGCAAGACAGCCAAATAAATTAGACCGTCGCTCAATGAGCAAAAACGCCCAACCAATGATTGGGCGTTTTTATTTGGTCTATTGATGATAACCCTGTTACTCAGCTCTCTCTAACTGTTGGATAACCGCTTGAGTCAACTGCTCAGTGTAAGGGTTGATCTTCCAATGATCTGGACTCCAACCTTTCACGAAACGTTGGAAATCAGCCCACGCAACATAAAACAGTGGTCGCCATGCGCGTTCGACGTCTTCAAATGAGAGCTGTGGTTGATAGTGTGCAAGCGCCTCTTTCAAGTTCTGGAAATAAGTACCTAGCACCTCACTTTCATACTCTTGGCAATCTTGTGGCCTAACCGCGCTGCTCATGAACAAGGCGACATCTTTCATCGCACACCCATGGCCAACGTATTGAAAATCGACTGCAGCCGCGTTTTCACTTTCCAGATCAAAACAGAAATTTGCGAGCTTCGCATCGCCGTGCACTAAGGTTGGATACGGGCACTGTTTCAATAAACGGTCGATACGTTGCGCTTGTTGTTTCAAAGGTAAATCCGCCAAGGCACTTAGCTCATCAGGACGTGTATCTAAATGCCAATAAGTACCGACTGACCACAAGGATACAGACTGCTTATGATTGATGTTGATGTGCTTTGCGTGAAAGTTAGCCAACCATTTTAAGCAAGCGTTGCGCTGTTTAACTTCAACAGGCGTATAAGCATGATGCTCCTCGCCTGAAGCTGATTCACCAGAAGCGGCCAGTACATCAAACTGAGAGGTTAATGGGAAACCGCTATAGGCTAAGTCTTGCATCACGATAAGCCATTCGTTATCTGCTAATTCACATTGCAAACCCACAGGCACGGGGCAGCGCTCATCCCATTGCTGAGTGAACGACTGATACCAAGCCGTCTCTACTTGATAGGAATGCACTTTACGCTGATGAGACAGCTTAGTGTTCCATCCTTTCGGGTGTTCAGTTTTATCGGGCAACGCGACATGTTTAACGATAACGCTGTTGAATCCAGCATCACTACTATCTGTGAAGACTAAGCGCACTAACTCGCCATAGCCGCCCCACAATCGTTGAATCACGTGAATATCCAATCCTCGATGGCAACCAAGTGACGTGGCTATTTTTTGATAAAGCTCAGGAGGTTGTTGACTGGGGTTAACATCGGATTCGACAGGCTGTTTTAAAGGTATTGATTGAGACATATAACTCGCTGCTAAGCCTTATTGGCTAAAAGATGTGACCATTGTGGCTGCCTATTCATGTAATGAACAACATAACTGCATACTGGGACAATTGTGTACCCCGAACGCTCAATTTCAGGGAGTACCGACTCCATCATTACCTTACCAAAACCCTTGCCTTGTAGTTCATCAGGGATTCGAGTGGAGGTGATATGCAGTACCTCGCCGTCCTTTTTATACTTCACTACCGCAAACTGATCGGGTTCCAATTCAACCGTGATCTGGTTCGCACCTTGAATCCATTTAACTGCCTGCATTCTCAACTCCTGCAAATAATGGATACGACAAACAATTAAAGTTTGAAGTATGAATTCCTTGTAATAGACTAACGCAAGTGCATATAAATAAAACTAAGTACTTACAAACAATAGAAAATATTATTATAGCGTGTGGTTATAAATAAAATTCAAACCCATTAAAAGCACTCTATAAATTGCGTTAGTACGCCTACTCAATCTAGCACGTAACAACCCCTTGTTAGCAAATTATCAATTTCTAACAGACGCATGTTGGCACATGGAGAACCTATAATGAACGCACCACTGAAGAAGCCTTTGGAGCATAATCAGGCACTGCAAGATCCTCGAAATCGAACCGGAACCACCATTAATAGCACTGATGCTTTGTCTATGATTGAGCATGGCAGTGAACTGACTTTAAATGTCTCTACACCTGTTGGCACCAAGTTTATCACTACTACTAAATTTATTGGCACGCACAGTGATAACTGTATCCTGATTGAGGTACCGGAAGTCTCTAGTGACGACCTACGCTTTTTCTTTCAGGAAGGCTTTTGGATGACGGCTCGTGCCTACTCTTTGCGAGGCGAAGGCGCTCTGATCCATTTTAGATCTCAGATTCACCACACCATTGGCGAACCCTTTCCGATCATAGTGCTTTCCACACCAAGTACCATGCAAGTGACGCAACTGCGTAAAGAAACACGCTATGAAGTAAACCTAAGTTCTAGAGTAATCTTTGATGATCAACGCATGAACTGCGAGATTAGAGATCTCTCGAAGAGTGGATGTCGCTTTGTCACATCACCAACCTCTCGTCCAATTCAGGTTGCCGACCGAGTCTCGCTCGAAATTACACCTGAGAACTACAACGGTCCTTTGATTCCACTACTAAGAGGGATTGTGTGTAATCTGCAAAGATCAACGCACTACGCACGTTATGGTGTCGAGTTTGATGATATCGGTAAGGTCAATGTCAAGAACCTGCTCAGTAAGTTGAAATTCGACGGCATCAAACTTCGTTTGCGTAATACTTAGAAGCCCTCGATAAAAACGGAGCGAAAAGACTCCCAAATAAAAAACAGCCATCAATAATGTCGATAGCTGTTTTTGTTTCAGCTCGATAATAGGTTGAGAGCATTTTCCTGCTCCCACCTACCAGATTTTACTATTTACGTAAGGCATTAAGCTTGGCTTGCGCGATACCAAAGATGGTATCAATAGGGTAACTACCCTCATCGCTCGCTTCACCTGCCGGTTTGCCGGTGAACAGCTCAATCGCTTCTGTCACATGATCAATCGCCCAAATATTGAACTCGCCCTTTTCCACCGCCTTCACGATGTCACTGCGCAACATCAGGTTATGAACGTTAGATCGCGGGATAATAACCCCTTGCTCATTTGAGCGACCTTTGATTTCACACACATCAAAGAAGCCTTCAATCTTCTCATTCACACCACCAATTGGCTGAGACTCACCGAACTGGTTCATCGAGCCAGTAATCGCAATGTCTTGACGGTTTGGCTGCTTAGAAAATGCAGATACAACGGCACAGAACTCCGCCATACTCGCACTATCGCCATCAACGCCACCATAAGACTGCTCGAAGGTAATGTTAGTGGTAAGCGGGACTTTAGCCGTCTTACCAAACACAGAAGAGAGATATGCCGACAAGATCATCACCCCCTTCGAGTGAATACTGCCACCAAGATCAACGTTTCTTTCAATATCAATCACTTCGCCATCACCATAAGCGGTAGTCGCCGTGATTCGGTTTGGAGCACCAAACATGTGGTCCGTTGTGCTCAATACCGAAAGCGCATTGACCTGTCCTATTGCTTCCCCATCCACATGAATCAGCGTTGTGCCGTTGGTGAAGGTTTCCATGACGCTGTCTTGCAGTCGTCCAACACGCATCTTTTGGTTTGATAACGCTTGGTCGACGTGCGATGCACGAATCAAATTCGATTTCGAACCTCTCGCCACGTAGTTGGATTCACGAAGCAAATTAGCAATGTGTGCTGAATGCAGTGACAACTTACCTTGGTCACCCGCCTGACGAGAACTGTGCTCAATGATGCGAGCAATCGCCTTGCGGTCACAGTGGAGCATATTGTTGTCATGGACGATGCTCGAAATGAAGCGCGCATAGTGCATTTCAGAATCAGCAGTACGCTTCATCTCATCTTCAAAGTCGGCCGTCACACGGAACAGCTCACCAAACTCCGCATCGTAATGTTGCAGCAGTTGGTATGTGCGGTAATCACCAAACAAGATGATCTTTACGTCCAGAGGAATAGGTTCTGGGTCAAGCGATACCGCACCTGTTAGCGTCACTTCTTTCTCTAATGAAGTGAAGCTCAATTGACGAGAACGCAGCGCACGTTTCAAGCCTTCCCATACGTAAGGTTGTTCTAGCACTTTGACTGCGTCCATTAGCAGCACGCCACCGTTCGCTCGATGTAAGCTACCCGCGCGAATCAATGAGAAATCAGTAAATACAGTACCTTTAAACGTTGCCGTTTCTACATAACCAAACAGAGAGTGATAATTCGGATTCTCCTCGACCACAATCGGGAGAGTGTCTTCCTTCTGGCTCACAATCACGTTCACTTTGTAGCGACGCGGCATTTTCTTGTCCAAAGAAGCCGTCGCAACTTCTGCCTGCTCAGTACTCTCTTCTAAGAAAATATCAGCGTTATCGACAATGTCTTTACGCAGTGCGGTTAGATACTTTTTAATGTCTGGATATTGGCTGTAATCCTTCTTCAATTGCTTGATGAAGTGCGTGATCACAT
>NZ_LWEH01000132.1 GCF_001635455.1 Vibrio sp. HI00D65 | reverse complement strand
CACATGAGCCAGTACCAAATCGACCAAGTATTTACGGCTGAAATCACATCGAACATGCATGTGTTTGGTGAGGTGATTACCAATGATGGGGCTGGCAACAGTGGCTACGAGTCTTTCTTAGCACCTTACTTGAACAACACCAACCACTCAGCGTATGACTTCCCGCTGTTTGCTTCGATTCGCTCGGCGTTTTCTATGGGCGGTGGTTTAAACCAAC
>NZ_LWEH01000131.1 GCF_001635455.1 Vibrio sp. HI00D65 | reverse complement strand
TCAAGAATTACAGTCTTGTTGTGCAGTTTTGCCAATTTAGCAATGTCATCAATTGAATTCAGCATGCCAGTTGTGGTCTCACAATGCACAATCGCAACATGAGTGATGTCTGAATCCATGGCCAATACCGTTTCCATTTCGTTCAAGTCAGGCTGTGATGTTTCACCAGGAGAAACGACATGGCATGGAATGTTTAAATATTCTGCGATTTGAGCAATACGAGCGCCGTACGCACCGTTATCCACCACAAGAAGTTTTCCATTTTTTGAGATAACGCTACCAATTGTTGCTTCAACTGAAGCGGTGCCGCTACCTTGCATTAATACGCTCGTGTATCCCGTTTGTTTCGTCGCTAAATTCACTAGCTTGCTACGAATCACTTCAACG
>NZ_LWEH01000130.1 GCF_001635455.1 Vibrio sp. HI00D65 | reverse complement strand
ACGGTTTGGGTTTACTTCTTACCTCAATTTCTACCGAATCGAGCATGCTTTACGTTTCGTTAGGCGCACTGGTTGGCCTTGGACTAAGTGCAACAAGCTATGTGATCGTATTAGGTGCAGTAGCGAAAGTGGTACCTGCAGAACACGCTGCTAAAGCATTTGGTTTAACTACGGCTGCGGGTTCATTTGGCATGTTTGCTGTCATTCCGGGTGCGCAATACATGTTGAACGGATTTGATTGGCAGAGTGCTATGCAAGTGTTTGCAGTGTTGTGCTGCGTGATGATCTCATTTGCACTTTTCATGCGAGCGCCAAAAGTCGCAACGA
>NZ_LWEH01000129.1 GCF_001635455.1 Vibrio sp. HI00D65 | reverse complement strand
CTTGTAACCCCTTTGGTTCATAATCTGGGTCTTGTTTTTTTCTTAATAAGACAGAGGGGTGGATAACTGGCAAGCATGACTCATCTGTCACGATACGATCGTTTTTTAGCACACATACTTTTCGGCTTTCCAATGTTAAACGATGAAATAGCCCCGATCGTTGCTTGGAGTGAATGTGACCCATTTCGTTTGGTTGGATGTCGAGGTCATTGTGATCAAT
>NZ_LWEH01000128.1 GCF_001635455.1 Vibrio sp. HI00D65 | reverse complement strand
TACGGTTGGGAGCCGATGTGGGGTCAAGACAACATGATTGACGCGGCATTTTCTAACGGCGCCAAGATCATCAGTGATGACGGTAAGAAAGTGCTGATTGACTCTCCTGAGTGGGTTGAGGTGTGGGACAGCTTCCGTAAGTGGATCCACGATGATCAAATCATGCGTATTCACTACGGTGGTCAAGGTTGGGAATACTGGTACAAAACCATTGATGATGTGATGAAAGACAACGCACTAGGCTACACCGGTTCATCGGGTGACCAAGGTGACTTGGACTTCACTAAGCTTTCAGCAACCACGCAACCAGGTTGGGGCTCAAACCCTTCTGCACCACAAGCGGGTGCGCTGGTTTACGTAATGCCAAAAGGCACAGACGACGCAGCAGCGAAAGGTGCATTTGAGTTTGTTGAGTTCTACACCAACGCGAAAAACACGGCTGCTTG
>NZ_LWEH01000127.1 GCF_001635455.1 Vibrio sp. HI00D65 | reverse complement strand
CATCTGCATCATAGTCTCCGTCGAACATCTCATAACCAAGTTTGCCACCCACTGTCCAAGCGAGTTCTTGTGTAATAGGCACGATGTAGTTGTATTTAGTAAATAGTGTGCCTACATCAAGAACATCGCTGTTTTCGTAATTTTCAACATTTTCGATACTGATACCACGTAAATCATAACCAATACTAAATTGGTGAGTTTGATTGATTGTCATACCACC
>NZ_LWEH01000126.1 GCF_001635455.1 Vibrio sp. HI00D65 | reverse complement strand
TTCCGTTCTTGGAATTAAACTCACCTTTATCTCCTGATTGATCAAGTACTATCAAGTATTAACGATTAAAGAACTACTTAGATAAACGAAAGCATTAAAATTCGTCAACAGTCTCATTGTTAATTTTATTACTTGCTTCAAAGATAGGCTAGGAGAGCAAAAACATATGGATTTTAAGAAACACTCAACGGCGTTACTCATTTCATCTCTATTGACCCCTTTTATCTCAGTAACTGCCGTTGCTGACACATTGCCTGCGGGAACTACTCTGGCAAAGCAGCAACACTTAGTGCGCGCTAATGATGCGGAAGCGGCGACACTAGACCCTGCAAAGGCTGAGGGCCTACCGGAAATGCACATTCTACGTGACCTATTTGAAGGCTTAGTGATTCAAGA
>NZ_LWEH01000125.1 GCF_001635455.1 Vibrio sp. HI00D65 | reverse complement strand
TCCGGCGGTGAACGCCAACGAGCGTGGGTTTCGATGTTGCTCGCCCAACAGTCTCCCATATTGATTCTCGACGAGCCAACATCCGCGCTAGATGTTCATCACCAGTTCCAATTGATGGGTTTGCTATCTGAACTCAATAAGAAAGAAGACGTTGGAATCATCGTAATTCTGCACGACTTGAATCTTGCACTGCGTTACGCGACACACA
>NZ_LWEH01000124.1 GCF_001635455.1 Vibrio sp. HI00D65 | reverse complement strand
GCTTGATAGGGTGACCACCACTATGAAGCAGTGCCAGTACCAGTGACGTGAACTCGTGACCCATTGGTAAACCGGCGAAACCGATCGCAGTACCTTTCTCTTGGTTCACTACCTGCATGATAGGGCTACGCGTGCTTGCGCTATCATCGCGAGTTACTTCAATTTTATCGGTTAAAGATGCGATGTCATTTGCTAGGCCTTGGAGTTTGTGTGCGGTAT
>NZ_LWEH01000123.1 GCF_001635455.1 Vibrio sp. HI00D65 | reverse complement strand
GTGGACCCACCTGATTCCATGCCGAACTCAGAAGTGAAACACAATAGCGCCGATGGTAGTGTGGGGCTTCCCCATGTGAGAGTAGGACATCGCCAGGCTCCAAATTTATTTTCACTTTTCAAAAGTGAAGACAAAAGTGTTATGAACGACTTGTCAGCGACGACAAGTAGTCCACTGCGGAGTGGTAGTTCAGTTGGTTAGAATACCGGCCTGTCACGCCGGGGGTCGCGGGTTCGAGTCCCGTCCACTCCGCCAATTATTCGATGACCTCGCTTAATGCGAGGTTTTTTCGAATCTAAAGTACAAAAAGTTTTAGGGGTGTAGCTCCAATTGGCAGAGCAGCGGATTCCAAATCCGCGTGTTGGGAGTTCGAATCTCTCCACCCCTGCCACATTAAGAGGCTCTAGCAGAAATGCTAGAGCCTTTTTGCTTTCTAGGTACGAATTAGTGCTATCGGTAGCGCCACTTATTTCCACAACTTACTGCAGCAGCGATTTTTTTAAGCTGAATGATTGTTTTAAGCTGAATATTTCAAGCGTTATATGAAGATGTGCAGGGGCTTTACGCTTGTTCTGCTGCAAGGTTATTCCTAGATAATGGAGGCTATCTCTGGTTAGCTCCACCTTCCAATCTATAATGTTCTGGTTTTAGCTTAAGTTCCGGTGCGTTTCGCCTTTTAATTTGGTTGGTCTCTCCAACGATAAATAAAGTAAGTGTTGAGATAGCTATGAGCTTTCTGTTGCTATTGAGTCTAATATAAATAAGAAGCTGGCTTGTAGTTTTTTAGAAGAGAGATTTATCAATAGGTTAGCTCGCAAGCTTCTAGCTGCTCTGTAAATAGGATCGTCAGGTCTTTAAGCATGACCTGAGTCCCCTCTAGCCGTAAGACGCTTTTAGTTTGCTTCAAAACAACCGGGTAAATAGTTTTGCTAAGTAGTTGATCCACTACTTTTTAAGTTACTACTCATAGTTTCGGTATTTTTCGAACCAGATCTAATTCTTTCGGAAAAGGTATGGTACTGAATCTTTGCAACTGAAATTGTAGTTCGATTAGATAATCCTAGGAGTTTAGCCGTTGTATTGGGCTCTCTCGCGCTGATGGGATATGAGATAACCTAAGGTAGAAACGTTGGTAAAGAACGGGTGCAAAAAAGGCCGCTTATATAAGTGGCCTCTGTTTATTATATGATTGTTAATCTAACTCTTTTTCAGCTTGTTTGGCTTTTTCTATCATTGGCGTGATCGTTGAGCCTTGAACTAGAATCGAGAACACTACTACGGCATAGGTCATAACGAGGATTATCTCTTTAACATCTATCGCCTTGTCTTCAATTACCCAGATACCTGAAGGGATTGATAAAGCCATTGCTAGCGCTAAGCCACCACGTAAGCCACCCCAAGTTAAAATCTTAATTGACCACGGGTTATAAGTTCTAAAGCGTTTAAATCCAATGTATGACAAGAAAACACTTAGGTAGCGTGCACTCAATACTAGAGGAACGGCGAATGCCATTAAGATCCAGTCTTCTTGGTGGAATTTGAATAGTAGCATCGACATACCAATCAATAAGAATAATACGCCATTTAAAAACTCATCTACTAGCTCCCAGAAGTGGTCTAGGTGATCTTCACTCTCTTTTGAGAAGCCGATAAAGCGAGTCCAATTACCAATCATGATACCTGATACCACCATAGCTAGTGGTCCTGATACATGAAGTACTTCTGCAAAAGCATAACCTGCGGTTGGCACACCTATTGTTAATAGTAGTTCCATTGAGTGGTCATTAGTGTTGCTGATTAAATAGTGGAATATAAGCCCCAAAGCAAAGCCATAAACTATGCCGCCAATGGCCTCTTGGATAAACAGCATGGTTACACTGCCTACTGTCGGTGCCTCTGTTCCGAACGCAATGGTGAACAGAGTGACGAAGATTACTAAACCAAAACCATCGTTAAATAGAGACTCACCTTCAATCTGAGTAGAGATTCGTTTTGGCGCGTCGAGTTTCTTTACAATGGCTAAAACGGCGATTGGGTCGGTAGGGGAGATAAGAGAACCGAACAGTAAACAGTAAATAAGCTCGAACTGGATGCCAATGAATTGACAAAATCCATAAAGAACAAAACCAATAAAGAAAGTCGAGAAAAGAGTAGCACCGAGCGCAAGTACTGTGATCTCCCACTTTTGGTCTTTTAGGTTTGGTAGCTTTATCCCTAAACCGCCAGCAAATAGTAAGAAGCCCAAGATCCCTTTGAGTAGGAAGTCTTCAAAATTGATACTGGCAACCGTTTCGGAGGCAATTTCGGCCAATTGAAACCAGTTGTTTTGGCCCGCAATGATAATTAGAAGGGAGAGCATCATTGAGCCAGCTGTGATGGCGATGGTTGTTTGCATTTTACCAATTTTGCTATTAACGAAGGCAATGAGCATGGCTGCGGCAGACAAGAAGCATAAAGTGTAATAGACCGACATTGGGGTACCAACATGTAACAAAGTATGAAGGTGAATTTTCGTTGTCTCATGCTCAAATAGCAAACACTTTTTGTCAGGACTTGGTAATCAATTTCCTCATTTAGACGTCTAGACTCCTTTTTAATGTGTGATAGGATGGAAATATAATTAAAGGAATGAGGTTGTACCGTGGGAAGTAATGTAAGGCAAAAGATTGACGCTCTGTTGAAGCAACGAATTTTACTGATTGATGGTGGTATGGGCACTATGATTCAGGACTATAAATTGGAAGAGCAAGACTATCGTGGTGAACGCTTTGCGGATTGGCATAGTGACTTAAAGGGCAACAATGACCTTTTGGTATTGACACAACCTAAGCTTATCAAAGGTATTCATTCGCAATATCTGGAAGCCGGGGCTGATATCCTTGAAACCAATACTTTTAACGCTACAACTATTGCTATGGCCGACTACGATATGGAAAGCCTTAGTGAAGAAATTAACTTTGCAGCAGCCAAGCTAGCACGTGAAGCCGCCGACGAATGGACTGCAAAGACTCCTGAAAAACCTCGTTTTGTTGCAGGCGTATTAGGTCCAACAAACCGTACTTGCTCTATCTCTCCAGATGTTAATGATCCAGGCTATCGTAATGTGAGCTTTGATGAATTAGTCGAGGCTTACTCTGAATCGACTCGTGCACTGATTAAAGGTGGCTCAGACCTTATTCTTATTGAAACTATCTTCGATACACTCAATGCCAAAGCTTGTGCCTTTGCGGTTGAATCTGTCTTCGAAGAAGTGGGTGTCACTTTACCTGTCATGATCTCCGGTACCATTACAGATGCATCAGGTCGTACACTTTCAGGCCAGACAACGGAGGCTTTCTATAACGCACTTCGTCATGTTAAACCTATCTCGTTTGGATTGAACTGTGCATTAGGGCCTGATGAGTTGCGTGAGTATGTTGGTGAGATGTCCCGTATTTCAGAGAGCTATGTCTCCGCTCACCCTAACGCAGGTTTACCTAACGCGTTTGGCGAGTATGACCTTTCTCCTGAAGACATGGCTGAACACGTTAAAGAGTGGGCTGAAAGTGGCTTCTTGAACTTGATTGGTGGCTGTTGCGGTACTACGCCAGAGCATATTCGCCAAATGGCAGAAGCGGTTGAAGGTATAACTCCTCGCCAATTGCCAGATCTACCTGTGTCATGTCGTTTATCCGGTTTAGAACCTCTGACCATTGCTAAAGAGTCTCTGTTTATAAACGTTGGTGAGCGTACTAACGTTACTGGTTCTGCACGCTTCAAACGTTTGATTAAAGAGGAGCTTTATGATGAAGCGCTGAGCGTTGCTCGTGAACAAGTCGAAAATGGCGCTCAGATCATCGATATCAACATGGATGAAGGGATGCTAGACGCTGAAGCGTGCATGGTTAAATTCCTTAATCTATGTGCCTCTGAGCCAGAGATTTCAAAAGTCCCAGTGATGGTCGATTCATCAAAGTGGGAGGTTATTGAAGCTGGCCTGAAGTGTATTCAGGGTAAAGGCATTGTTAATTCCATCTCTCTAAAAGAAGGCAAAGAAAAGTTCGTCGAGCAAGCTAAATTGGTTCGCCGTTATGGTGCTGCCGTCATCGTAATGGCCTTCGATGAAGTCGGTCAGGCAGACACACGTGAACGTAAAGTCGAGATCTGTACCAATGCTTACAACATTCTTGTTGATGAGGTTGGCTTCCCACCTGAAGACATTATTTTTGACCCGAACATCTTCGCGGTTGCGACGGGGATTGAAGAGCACAACAACTATGCAGTTGATTTTATTGGTGCGGTAGAGGATATCAAGCGTGACCTACCTCATGCGATGATCTCAGGTGGTGTATCGAACGTGTCATTCTCATTCCGAGGTAACAACTACGTTCGTGAGGCAATCCATGCTGTATTCCTATACCACTGTTTTAAAAATGGTATGGATATGGGCATCGTAAATGCTGGTCAGCTGGAAATTTACGATAACGTGCCAGAAGATCTGCGTGATGCTGTTGAGGATGTTGTACTAAACCGCCGTGATGATTCGACGGAGCGATTGCTCGATATGGCAACCGAGTACCTAGAACGAGCTGTTGGTAAAGTTGAAGATAAATCAGCGCTAGAGTGGCGTACTTGGCCTGTAGAAAAGCGCTTAGAGCATTCTTTGGTCAAAGGTATTACTGACTTCATCGTTGAAGATACTGAAGAAGCGCGTGTTAATTCAGCTCGTCCAATTGAGGTGATTGAAGGCCCGTTAATGGACGGGATGAACGTGGTTGGCGACTTATTTGGTGCAGGTAAGATGTTCCTCCCTCAAGTTGTTAAATCAGCTCGTGTAATGAAGCAAGCAGTAGCCCATTTAGAACCGTTCATCAATGCATCCAAACAAGTCGGCGCGAGTAACGGTAAGATCCTTCTCGCGACAGTTAAGGGCGATGTTCATGATATTGGTAAGAATATTGTTGGCGTTGTTCTTCAGTGCAATAACTATGACATCATAGACCTAGGTGTGATGGTTTCATGTGAAAAGATTCTCAAAGTCGCGAAAGAAGAGAATGTCGATATTATTGGCCTTTCGGGTCTGATTACTCCATCTCTTGATGAAATGGTTCATGTTGCCAAAGAAATGGAACGACAAAACTTTAAGTTACCATTATTGATTGGTGGCGCTACGACATCTAAGGCGCATACTGCGGTTAAAATTGAGCAGAATTACTCAGAACCTGTGGTCTACGTTAACAACGCTTCTCGTGCAGTTGGCGTCTGTACCTCACTACTTTCTGAAGAACTAAAACCTGCCTTCGTTGAGAAGTTGGACTTAGACTATGAGCGCGTTCGTGATCAGCATAACCGTAAGAAGCCTCGTACTAAGCCAGTGACTCTAGAGCAAGCTCGCGCAAATAAAGTGGCGATTGATTGGGGTACATATACTCCGCCAGTACCAGCTAAACCGGGTGTGCATGTATTCAATGATTTTGATGTGGCAACACTGCGTAACTACATCGACTGGACGCCATTCTTCATGACATGGTCATTAGTCGGTAAGTACCCAGCTATTCTTGACCATGAAGAAGTGGGCGAAGAGGCAAAACGTTTATTCAAAGATGCGAACGAGTTACTTGATCGTGTAGAGAGAGAGAAGCTACTCGAAGCCCGGGGTATGTGTGCGATGTTCCCTGCCAACAGTGTTGGTGATGACATTGAGGTGTATACCGACGAGTCTCGTACCGAAGTTCTAAAAGTTCTGCATAACCTTCGCCAACAGACAGAGAAGCCTAAAGGTTTTAACTACTGTCTGTCAGACTACATTGCTCCAAAAGAAAGTGGTAAAGCGGACTGGATTGGTGGTTTTGCAGTGACAGGTGGTATTGGTGAGCGGGAGCTAGCGGATGAATATAAGGCTAATGGTGACGACTACAATGCCATCATGATTCAGGCCGTGGCTGACCGACTAGCAGAAGCTTTTGCTGAGTATCTGCACCAAGAGGTAAGAAAGGACATTTGGGGTTATGCCCCAGATGAAAATTTATCTAACGATGATTTGATTAGAGAGAAATACCAAGGTATTCGTCCTGCTCCTGGATATCCAGCTTGCCCAGAGCACACTGAGAAGGGCAGTTTGTGGGAGTTAATGGATGTTGAGAAAACCATCGATATGTCACTGACCTCTAGTTACGCGATGTGGCCAGGTGCTTCAGTGTCTGGGATGTACTTCTCTCACCCGGATTCTCGATACTTTGCGATTGCTCAGATTCAACAGGACCAAGTAGACAGCTATGCTGACCGTAAGGGGTGGGATATGTTGGAAGCTGAGAAGTGGCTAGGTCCAAATATTAACTAGTTATTAAATTAGCGAGTTATTCGTAAAACTAGAAAGAGAAAGGGTTGCTTAGTCGCAACCCTTTTTGTACCTATATTTTGAGTGCTTAACTCTTATTAATTCACAACCGCCTTATTCGAATAGCTCTTGATGCAGCTTTTGAATCGCCTGTTTAGAGACGGATTCATTGAGCAGGAAGCATAAGTTATGAGGGCTTGCTCCGTAACAAATCATACGTAGGTTGAAGTCTTCCAGGGTACTGAATACTTGCTTAGCGTAGCCTTTGCTGTCGCTCATGTTATTACCAATCAATGCCACTAAACAAAGATCGTGTTCAACATCGACTGAACAAAGCTCTTCTAGTTCAAGGCGTGCAGCTTCTGGTAACTCAGGTGCACCACCTGACGTATCCGTTTGATCTAGGGTAAGTGAAACACTGATCTCCGAGGTAGTGATCAGATCGACGGAGATCTTATGTTTAGCAAGGATCTCGAATACTTTTGCAAGAAAGCCGTAAGCATGAAACATATTTGCACTGCGCAATGTAACCATGGTTTGGTTGCAGCGAAGAGCAAGGGCTCTGAACAGTGGAGAGCTTTCCACCTGCTGACGAATCCAAGTTCCACCTAATTCTGGTGCTTTTGAAGAGCCGACAAATACCGGAATTTGGTGACGTAGTGCAGGCACTAGAGTCGATGGGTGGAGGATCTTCGCTCCAAAGTTTGCCATCTCAGAGGCTTCACTAAAGCTGATTTCTGGGATTGGAGATGCTTTAGGTGCGATACGAGGGTCGGTGGTGTAAATACCTGGAACATCAGTCCAAATTTCTAAGCCAATCGCTTGTACTGACTCTGCAATAAGCGCAGCTGAATAATCACTACCACCACGACCTAAGGTTGTTGTATTGCCGTCATTGTCTGCACCAATAAAGCCTTGTGTTACTACAACTTGTTGTTGACACAGTGGAATCAGTTTCCCTTTCGCTAATACTGAAATTTCTTCAAGCTGAGGTTCTGCTTTTCCGAAGTCATCATTGGTGCGCATCACTTCTCTGATATCGAAACGAACCGCCGATGTACCGCGTTCACGAAGGATTTGAGCAAGAAGGTGTGTCGACATCAATTCACCACATGCGACCAAGTGATCGGTTAGCTTAGTGCTTGTTTGAAATGATGCGGCCTCAGCAGCACTCGCAATGTCATCAAGAATGGAGTGAACTTCTTTTTCGATGCTGATTGGGTCAGTAAGTTGATCAAGAATTGCATTGTGGATGTCCGTCAACTGGGTCATCACTTCCTGACGGCGAGCTTTGTCTTGAACACCGTTTGCCAGTTCGACAAGCAAATTGGTTACACCTGAACACGCAGAACTTACGACTAACTTGGTATTTGAGTTGTTTTCAATAATGGCAGCACAACGGCTCATTGCTTCAAAGTTGGCAACGCTTGTACCACCAAACTTAGCGACATTAAAAGAACCAGCTACATTAGATGCACTCACGATATATCTCCCACGACTTCCTAAAATAAAATTACGGTTGGGTAATCCAACGTCCAATGTTTTTCGAAGAGAGTTTTAGAGCAAAAAGAGAGAAATTATGTGAATAGTAACCTCAGAAGCCCTTCACCATATAGAAATGGTGACAGTTGCCGGGATTCAGCCCGCTCAACCGATAATAAAGGTCCTGCATCCTTTTATTATCTCGGCACTGCTCCCCATAAATGCTTTGTATTGGAAATGCGGTTCCACAAAACACCTGCCTGGGCAGTGCTCCTCTTCTGCTAGATAGCCATTTCATTGAACGTGTTTGCGCTCACAATGTCAATTGGTAACTTGAGATAATTATAAAAAATAATTTTAACAATTATGTGACAGTGGTTTGACCTCAAGACCTAAGGCTAATTGCTGACATGTTCGATTTGCTTTAGGGTGGAATATCAACACCATTAACGTAAGGGATTTACATGTCTAACTTAACAAATACTTTTATTATCGATAGCTTTTATCCACCACATCGAACGTTAATGGGGCCAGGGCCTTCTGATATCTCACCTCAAGTGCTTCAAGCATTGAGTCGACCAACCATTGGTCACCTCGATCCACTTTTTATTACAATGATGGATGAGGTTAAACAACTTCTTAAGTATGCCTTTCAGACAGAGAATGAGTTTACGATTGCTGTATCAGCACCAGGCAGTGCTGGCATGGAAACTTGTTTTGTTAACTTGATTGAGCCTGGTGAAAAGGTCATCGTCTGTCGCAATGGCGTGTTTGGCGAACGTATGCGAGAGAACGTCGTGCGCTGCGGTGGCGAAGCAATTCTTGTTGACGACGAATGGGGTAAACCTGTTTCCGTCGAAAAAGTACAGCAAGCATTATCAGAAAATCCAGATGCAGTCGCGGTTGCGTTTGTACATGCTGAGACGTCTACTGGTGCATTATCGGATGCTCAAGCAATCTCTGCGGTAGCTCGCCAGTTTGATGCACTGACGATTGTTGATGCGGTAACCTCGTTAGGCGGTGTTCCACTGCTAGTGGATGAATGGCAGCTCGATGCGGTTTATTCTGGTAGTCAGAAATGCTTGTCTTGTGTTCCTGGTTTATCACCAGTGACTTTCTCTCAGCATGCTGTTGATAAAATGAAAGCACGTCAGTCACCGGTACAAAGCTGGTTCTTGGATCAGAGTCTAGTATTAGGTTACTGGAGCGGTGAAGGTAAGCGTAGTTATCACCACACGGCACCAGTCAATAGTCTTTATGCACTGCATGAGTCTCTCGTGCTATTGAAAAATGAAGGCTTGGATAATGCTTGGTCTCGTCATCACGCCATGCATCAAGAATTAAAAGAAGGCGTCGAAGCATTAGGGCTGAAGTTCGTTGTTGATGAAGAGAGCCGTTTACCACAGCTTAATGCTCTTTACTTCCCTGAAGGAATCGATGAAGCGAAAGTCAGATTACAGCTTTTAGAAGAGTATAACCTTGAGATTGGTGCCGGGCTTGGTTCTTTGGCTGGTAAGGCTTGGCGTATCGGCTTGATGGGCTACGGTGCTCGTAAAGAGAATGTCGCGTTGTGTCTTAAAGCACTGCAAGACGTACTTAAATAATCAAATTAGACTAGTTCCGAAGAAAAGCGCACGAGGATCGTGCGCTTTTTTGTATTTGTTCTGGAGGTAAGGTGTAAGAGTTATTGCTCGCCAGTCCCTAGCTATTTTACGGATGAAACATTGCTGTCTGCTTGAGATACTTTCTTGTACTGAACTTGTGAAAAGTCTCTGTCTGGAAATAAAAACTTTGCTTCGCTACGGATTTGTTCTGCTTTGCTCTCTTCCCCTAACCCTTGATAAGCAAGGATCAGGTTACTGTAGAACGCTGGTCTTGGTTTACTCTTTATTATCTCTAGTGACCAATCAACATAGGGCCGAATAAGGCTAGGATCGCCTTTATAAAGACCAATGTTTAGGTAAGTGCTGTATATATCCCAATCGTAGCGATCTTTCCAAACCACAGGATTGGTGACTTGTTTGAGGATATCTGGATTTTTAGGTTTAGTTTGCTCAAATGTCGTCAGTACATAGTTGGTATGTAGTGCACTCAACATGTAAACACTCACCAGAATGGGTAACACTAAGCTGGTCACTCTAAATAAGGTTTTACTGATGATACTGAACGGCTGCTGATAATGACGTGAAGCGCGCTGGTCGACCCAATAAATCAATATGATAAAGGTTATCCAGTGTATTGCCGAGTGATAGAACGGGTACTCTAGCTGAGAGTGTAAAAGTATCGGTATGAATAGCGCCAGTAAAGCTAAGCGTGTTCCTTTCGCTGAGCTCGAGATACGCGACAATACTAATACCGCGGCAATCAATATTCCTATGATAGGTACAATGCCGCCCTCAACTCCCCAGAATAGAAACTCATTGTGGGGATGATCCATTGCTGGAAGCCCCGGATGATAGTTTGAATTGAGTTGGTGCTGACGAGCGGTATAGAGGGTGTACTCTGATTCAAATTTTCCGTATCCGTAACCAGTAAATGGCTTCTCCACCAACATGTGTAATGTTTGCGGGAAGGTGTAAGCGCGCGGGCTTTCTAGATTCGTTCTTTTACTTGCTAAGCTATCTGTCGTGCTAAGGCTGATTACTGAAAACGCAATCACGATACCGATAGCAACGGATGCACACCATCCGTGGAAGCGTTTTTTGGTCGAAAAATTGTAGAGGTAAGGCAGAATACACACGAACCCAATAAATGCTGCTAACCAACCTGTGCGTGATGCGATGATGATCAGCAGTGGTACCGTTAAAGTTGGTGTCAGGTAGAGTAAAAACGATTCACTAACCTTGTGGTTGTACTTGGCTGGCTGCCTCGCTAATAGGTAAGCAGAAAGGACGAAACCCGTCGCTAAAAAACTGGCCATCACATTTGGTTGTTGGAAGATTCCATAAGGACGATTAGCTTCAGTGTTGTAACCAAATAAGTTACCAGGCTCCAGCAAAAAATATTGCACATAGCCAAACAATGCCTGTATGACGACAGCAAGTACGATGAACCACAGCATGCGCTGTTTATGTTTATTACTGAATTTGAATTGTTGAAGAACCACGAATAAGGCAAAGCCACCCCATAAGCCAAGTAATCGCACTGAAGCCCCTTGTGGTGAAGCATTGCTGTATAGAATAGGTAATGTAAGTATCACGCAGCTTATCAGTAAACCTATGGTTAACTTGGAATACTTGACTACTCGATTGGTCGCTAGTTGATAAAAGCCAATGGCTAAAGTGAAGCTTAGAGCCAGCCAAGTCGTCGGATTAAATGATAGAGCAAGGCCCGAACCTCCAGGGTTAGGCATGAAAAAATGCATGGCGAGTAAGAACACAACAGCTAGTGAAGCAAGGAATGCTTTGTTGAGAGGTAGCGGAGTAACCTGATGCTCTAGCTGGGTTCCGCTAGTGTGTATTGTTGCCATAAATTCCTAACCTTATACAAACGGAGCTTGTTCCTTTGAAACAAGCTCCGTTACTTTAACATTTTTCTGTCTGTCCGCAGGACGCTATTTTACACCTAGTTCAAATTTAACATAGGCTTAAGGAAGCGTGCGGTATGTGAACCTTCGACTAGTGCCACATCTTCAGGTGTACCCTCTGCAACGATTTCACCACCACCTTGACCACCTTCAGGGCCGAGATCGAGTATCCAGTCTGCGGTTTTCACGACATCCAAGTTGTGTTCAATGACCACAACAGTATTACCGTGATCACGCAATCGATGTAATACGGTTAATAGCTGTTGAATATCGTGGAAGTGAAGGCCTGTTGTTGGTTCATCCAGAATGTATAAAGTCTTTCCTGTATCTCGCTTCGACAACTCTCGCGCCAATTTAACACGTTGAGCTTCACCACCAGATAGGGTCGTGGCGGCTTGCCCTAGGCGGATGTAAGACAGACCAACATCCATGAGAGTTTGCAGTTTACGTGCGATTACTGGAACCGGATTAAAGAACTCACGTGCGTCTTCTACGGTCATTTCCAGTACTTCGTCAATGGTTTTACCCTTGTAGCGAACTTCTAGTGTTTCACGGTTGTAGCGCTTGCCCTTACACACATCACACGGCACATAAACGTCCGGTAGGAAGTGCATTTCTACCTTGATAACACCATCGCCCTGACAGGCTTCACAGCGTCCGCCACGTACGTTAAAGCTGAAGCGACCCGGTTTGTAACCGCGCGAACGTGACTCCTGTGTACCCGCAAATAACTCACGAATTGGTGTGAAGATCCCTGTATAGGTTGCAGGGTTTGATCTTGGTGTTCGACCGATAGGGCTTTGGTCAATATCGATGACTTTATCGAAATGCTCTAAGCCTTTAATTTTCTTATGAGGTGCCGGTACTGCTGTCGTTGCACCGTTGAGTTGGGTGTGAGCAATCTTAAAGAAGGTATCATTAATCAGTGTCGACTTACCTGACCCCGATACTCCTGTGATACAACTGAATAGGCCAACAGGGATAGTCGCTGTGACATTTTTCAAGTTATTACCGGTAGCCCCAATGATCTCGACGACTTTCTTCTTGTCGATCGGCGTTCGTTGTTTTGGTACTTCAATCTCTTTTACGCCACTTAAGTACTGACCAGTCAACGAGTGCGGGTTGTCGATGATATCTTGCATCGTGCCTTCTGCGACGACGTGGCCGCCGTGCACACCAGCACCAGGGCCGATATCGATCACATGGTCTGCACAGCGAATCGCGTCTTCATCATGCTCAACGACAAGCACTGTATTGCCTAAGTCTCTTAGGTGAACCAAGGTTTGTAGCAGTCGTTCATTGTCACGTTGGTGGAGGCCAATCGATGGTTCATCCAATACATACATAACTCCCACTAAGCCTGCACCGATCTGACTTGCGAGACGAATTCGTTGCGCTTCACCACCAGATAGGGTTTCAGCACTGCGTGATAGGTTGAGGTAGTTCAAGCCGACATTAACCAAGAAGTGCAGGCGATCATTGATCTCTTTCATTACCTTATCGGCGATTTGTCCACGTTGACCGTCTAACTTCAACTCTTGGAAAAATTGCAATGCTTCAGCAATGCTCAGTTCAACGATTTCAGGCAATGTAGTATCGCCAATGAAGACATTACGAGCCTCTAATCTTAAACGAGTACCGTCACAGCTCGAGCATGATTTCGTTGAGATGTACTTAGCAAGGTCTTCACGGACTGCATTTGATTCCGTATCACGGTAACGGCGCTCCAGCGTGTTCAAAATACCTTCAAATGGGTGACGTTTGACTCGAATATCACCACGATCATTGATGTACTTGAATTCAACTTCAGTGCGACCTGAACCTTTGAGAATGATCTCTTGAGTCTTCTTAGGTAGAGAATTAAAGGGTGCAAATAGATCGAAACCATAGTGCTCCGAGAGCGATGTTAGCATCTGGAAATAGTAGTAGTTCTTTTGATCCCAGCCCTTAATGGCTCCATCTGCAATACTAAGATTCTCATCTAAGATCACTCGACTCGGATCAAAGTACTGCTGAACTCCAAGGCCATCACACGTGCCACATGCACCTGCTGGGTTGTTGAATGAGAATAGGCGAGGTTCAAGCTCTTGCATGCTGTAACCACACTTGGGACAAGCGAAGTTAGCAGAGAATACGATCTCTTCTTGATCCGTTTCGTCCATCCAACCGACAACGGCAATACCACCAGAGAGCTCTAAAGTGGTCTCGAAAGATTCGGCTAAACGTTGTTGAAGATCTGGACGAACCTTGAATCTATCAACGACGACTTCAATGGTATGCTTTTTATGCAGCTCTAGTGCTGGTGGATCGGATAGGTCGCATGTTTCACCATCAATACGCGCGCGAATAAAGCCCTGAGCCGCTAAGTTTTCCAGTGTTTTTACGTGCTCACCTTTACGTTCTTTAACGATTGGTGCTAACAGCATCATCTTTGAGCCAACAGGTAGCTCAAGTACTTTGTCTACCATTTGGCTGATGGTTTGTGCGGCAAGCGGTGTATTGTGTTCTGGGCAGCGAGGTTCGCCGACTCGCGCGTAAAGGAGTCTCAGGTAATCATACACTTCTGTAATTGTGCCGACCGTTGAGCGAGGGTTGTGAGACGTTGATTTCTGTTCTATCGAGATAGCGGGAGATAAGCCTTCGATGTGGTCGACATCAGGCTTTTCCATAAGGGATAGAAATTGGCGAGCGTAGGCAGACAGAGACTCAACATAACGGCGTTGTCCTTCTGCGTAGAGGGTATCAAACGCAAGTGATGACTTACCTGAACCAGAAAGACCTGTGATAACAATCAACTTATCACGAGGGATGGTGAGGTTTACGTCTTTGAGGTTATGCGTACGAGCGCCTCTAATTTCTATTTTATCCATCTCAACAGACCATGTAATTTTTAGTGGCTAAAGTATTACATAGAGTGAGATTTGTGCAAAGTTTTACTGGATAAAAAAACAGTAATTAAAAAGGGCGACTCCTAAAGCCGCCCTTTACATCGTATGAAATGTTACTTACCGGTCAGTAGTTATGCTTCTTTCTGTGTTGCGTGTTTGCCTAACTCAACTTGCTGCTGGTCTTTCTTGTATAAGTTTTCAAAACAGTAGTTTGTTGCTTCGATGTAGCCTTCTACGCTACCGCAGTCAAAACGCTGACCTTTAAATTTGTATGCCAATACACAACCTGCTTTTGCTTGTTTAAGCAGCGCATCGGTGATTTGGATCTCACCACCTTTACCAGGCTCCGTTTGCTCGATCAGTTCGAAGATATCTGGAGTCAGGATGTAACGACCAATAATTGCTAGGTTGCTTGGTGCGGTGCCTTGCTCTGGCTTTTCCACCATGTCATCAACACGGAACAAATCGTCTTTGATCATTTCACCTGAGATAACACCGTACTTATGCGTCTCTTCTTCAGGTACTTCTTGAACCGCAACAATAGAACAGCGGAACTGTTTGTAAAGGGCTACCATTTGCGCCAACACGCCTTGTTGTTCATTCACACATAGGTCATCGGCAAGTACTACTGCAAATGGTTCGTCACCCACAAGTTCGCGACCAGTCAAGATAGCGTGACCTAAACCTTTCATTTCACGTTGACGAATATAGGTAAAGTTTGCAGCTTCAATTGTTTCACGAATATTAACCAGAAGGTCTTCTTTATTGGTGCCACTGATCTGGTGTTCAAGCTCGTAGTTCTTGTCGAAGTGATCCATGATCGAGTGCTTGCCACGACCCGTTACGATACACATTCCGTCCATACCAGCTTCGATGGCTTCCTCAACGCCGTACTCAATCAGTGGTTTGTTGACTACTGGCATCATTTCTTTCGGCATTGATTTGGTTGCTGGTAAGAAGCGTGTACCGTAGCCAGCTGCCGGGAAAAGGCACTTTTTGATCATCGTAAGACCCTTTATCTATAATAATTATTGATTCAACCTGAGCGGTTGATATTTCTGAGGGCAACTCTAGCACAAATTTTGTCGAAAATTCAGCAACAATCCGTATGGCTAACCAGAGCTTCCCTCAAAATTATCGTTACTTTAAGAAGCCGATCAATTATGCAAGCAGGTTCTGGTTTGCCCATGCGATCGCTTGGACTCTATTTTTTACCGCCAGTTTGCGGAATATTTGATAGAGGTGGGACTTCACGGTGAACTCACTGATAAATAGGTCGTCAGCTATTTGTGTGTTCGATGAGCCGGATTG
This sequence comes from Vibrio sp. HI00D65, assembly GCF_001635455.1. GTDB lineage: Bacteria > Pseudomonadota > Gammaproteobacteria > Enterobacterales > Vibrionaceae > Vibrio. Next base: position 265,826 of record NZ_LWEH01000123.1, on the reverse strand, counting down.
GAGGCAACGAATGACCTGGATCTCGCGAATAGTGAGATCAACATTAGTAGGCGTTGTGTTGGTATTGACCATATTACGGTAGTAAAACAGCAATTGATTGGTAACCTTTCTTGGTAGCCAGTTTTCGCCATTGATTATCTCTTGTAAACCATGAGCAATTTTGTCTTTTTTATCTGTGTTATAAAACAGCCCTTTTAACACACCAAAAATCAAAAGCTCTGATGTCGGTAGTTGCTGGGGGACATTGAACAAAATGATCTCATGATTTTTCCACATCACGGTCAAGTTAGGGCAGGTTGCTAATAGCTCTGGCACTTGCTTATAGTCGACAAGAAGAATGCGATTACTCTGCTTTCTGTCTACTAACATTAAGTCGCCTGGCGTCATCTTGTACAAGATAATAGACAGGTGTTTTTCTATTTCTTTTACGTGTAAGTAAGTATCACTTGGGTCGATGCACATAAAGTGTAAAGTGCGAGCGTATCGAGACTTTCTCATTGAAACTCCATGTCTAAATTTAATGAGGTTTCACGTTGTCATGCAGACTTTTGCTTCTCTAGCACCATCGTTGTTACTTGCGTTGAATATCAACTCTTAAAGTAAATGAGTGGTTTATCAGTGGAGAAAAAAGCAACATCGCTCTGAATATCATGATTTGTTACGTTTTTATTCTTTGTCGTGAAGTGAGAATAGGAATGCGATTTATCACAGCAGAAAAGCATGCTATTCTTGTGCGCTAAAAATTTTCTGAGACTATGAATTTAGACGGAGCAAATCATGGCTAGCCGTGGAGTTAACAAAGTTATATTAGTGGGTAACCTAGGTAATGACCCAGAAATTCGTTACATGCCAAATGGCGGCGCAGTAGCGAACATTACCATTGCAACGTCAGAGTCATGGCGTGATAAAGCAACTGGCGAGCAGCGTGAAAAAACAGAATGGCACCGTGTTGCTCTGTTTGGCAAGTTAGCTGAAGTTGCTGGAGAGTACCTACGTAAAGGTTCTCAAGTTTACATTGAAGGTCAACTGCAAACTCGTAAATGGCAAGATCAAAGCGGTCAAGATCGCTACACAACTGAAGTTGTGGTTCAAGGCTTTAACGGCGTAATGCAAATGCTAGGCGGTCGTGCTCAAGGTGGCGCACCAGCTCAAGGCGGCATGGGTGGCCAGCAACAGCAAGGCGGTTGGGGTCAACCTCAGCAGCCGCAACAGCAGCAATACAGCGCCCCAGCTCAACAGCAGCCGAAAGCACCTCAACAAGCTCCTCAGCAGGCTCAACCTCAATATAATGAGCCTCCGATGGATTTTGATGATGACATCCCATTTTAAGCCCTGTTTTTAGTATATTATAAAGGCATTATTAAATTGGAAAAAGCCGCGATAATCGCGGCTTTTTGCTGCCTATAATTCTTAACGCTTTATTAACAATCTCAATTTATAGTATAAGTAGTAATACGGTGTAATGTGAGTTGAAAAGGATTTCTTTATTCATGAGATATACCCCCACACTAAAATTGAGCACCCGTTTGGTCGCATTTGTCACTGTGATAGTGATCAGTGCGATGTTCATTCTTTTTATTGGTGGCACCCTATCATTTAAGCGTATCGGACAAGAGTATTTAGACCACTATTTGGAGGGTATTGTCGACGTCGTAGATAAGGAAATGGAAGATCCTGACGCCGCATATTCAATGCAACGTTGGATGCCTAAGATGTTGCAAGCAAGCAACATTGTTGAGATGAAGCTGACAAATAAGACCGGCATTGTCTATCGTTTCAAAGACACCTCCCCACAGATTGATCCTAGCCGCTTGTATCTAAAAAGTTATGTATTAGAGCGAAATACCGGTTACCAAATTGAATTTAAGGCTTTGCCTCCTTACATTGGATATAGCTACTCATTAGAGGCGATGTGGTCGATCACTTTAGCGGTCACTTTGATCATTTTCTGTTTAGCTCGTGGCGTTCGATGGTTAAAGGAGCAATTGATGGGGTCTGAAATGCTGGAAGAGCGTGGAAGGATGATTCTTGCTGGTCAGGTTGAAGCTCATGCAAAAGGTGATGAGCGAGAGTGGCCTTTTACTGCGAGTGAAGCTCTCGATGTTCTTATTGAAGAGTTAAAAGACGCTCGGCAAGAGCGTAGTCGCTTTGATACCTTTATTCGTACCCATGCCTTCTTAGATAAACTCACAGGCACTGCCAACAGAGTATTGTTTGACAACAAGCTCGAATCGGCACTGCATGAAAGTGGCGCTCGTGGTGGTGTGTTATTGATACGTATCGATGAGTGGGAACAGGTACGTGATGATAATGATAAACAAGTTACAGATGATTTTATTATTGAGGTTGGTGAAATTTTATCGAATATCGTTCAGAGATATCCAGATGTAATTTTTTCTCGCTATTACGAAGCCGATTTTGCTGTATTTATTCCGCATCAAGGTGCTAAAGATATTGCAACACTGGCAGCCCAGTGTTTAAGACAACTTGATAAGCTAACGCCACCAGAGCCTTTAGAGTCAGATAATTGGTGCCATATCGGTGTAACCATGTACACCGAAGGTGAACGTCACAGCCAAATCATGAGTGAAACAGAAACGGCATTAAAAAGTGCGCAATTGGAGCGTATTAATAACTGGAGCCGCTTCCCGAAACAAAACAAAAATGATCTTGATAGAGGTAGCGTTCGCTGGAGGACGCTGCTTGATACAGCGTTGCTTCCTGATAATTTAGTAATCTTTGGCCAGCGGTGTTATCTTATGTCAGAGCTGGGTCAAGTTAATGAATTACATAGAGAAATATTTACTAGAATTCAGGACCCAGAGAGAGGCTTATTGAAATCCTCTCGATTCATGCCTGCGGTAGAGCAAGTGGGTTATCAAGCTCAAATGGATCAATCGGTTTTGAAGGTGGTGTTGAAATCATTAAAAGAATCAACTCAACCTATTTATTATTCAATTAACCTCAATGTCACGCCATTTGCGAGTAAGCAACATTTTAAATGGTTTAGGAGTGAATTGCTGCAGCTCTCTGCACAGCATCGTTCGCAACTCGCTTTTGAGTTCTCTGAGGGGGATCTCATTGCCCATCTTGATTATATGAGGCCAGTGGCTAAGATGCTGCGCGGACTGGGGTGCAAAATCATTGTTGGTCAAGCTGGGCGAACTATTGTCAGCACTCATTACATCAAGGACCTGAAGGTTGACTATATAAAGCTTCATCGAAGTTTGATTAAGAGAATCGATCAACGGCATGAGAATCAGCTGTTTGTCCGTAGTTTAGTCGGGGCATGTGGTGACGCCCCAACTCAAGTAATTGCGGTGGGAGTTGAGACAAAACAAGAAAAGAACACTTTGATAGAAATAGGTATAAACGGCTATCAGGGAAGGTATTTCGACAAAGAACAACAAATTATCCCTTTGCCTAATAAAGACTCAAAGTCAGTGAAAACTGAATCGTTAGTAAAAATTGGTCGAAGAAATCGATGGCGTAAGAGTAGTAGCTAAGTATGAATTTTAAAGCGATTGTAGACAAATTAAAGCCAAGCAAAAGCGATGGCAACACTCAAGTTGTCATGCTGGGCAACGATGCTGTCTATATTTCATCGACAGGGCAAGAATCCCAAGTAACCAGTATTCCTTTAGTTAATGGTGACTGGGAAAGTGCGCTGAAAAAGTCGTTAAATAGTGGGGAGTTTACCAGCAATACTCTTCAACTTATTGTTAGTACCAACTATTACCAAACCCATCAGCTTGATAAGCCGGACATCCCAGAAAACGAATGGTCGGTAGCCCTACCATTTCTACTCAAAGACCTTGTTGCGGAGAGAGTTACGGAGATCACCGCGAGTGCGGTTGCTCTACCAACTTCGAATAAGCTACAAGTGTATGTATTGCCGAAAAAGCTATTGGACAAGCTGGTTAATATTACGATCTCGGCGCAAATTGAGCTCAAAGGCGTAGTGCCAGAAGACGAAATCTGGGGTTATAGTGCTGGTGAACTGTCGAACTTTATTCTTTTACAACGCAGTACTAACTCGCACTTTAAATTGGGTGCGTTTGTTGAACATACCGTTTGTTTCCAAAGAACCATTCGTAGTGTTGTGTCCCCCTTAACTGGAGTGGCGTCCAGTGCTCTGCAATTAGATGGCCTTGCCTTGGAGCTTCAACGCTCTATTGATTATTTGTCTTCTCAAATTAAAGGTACGCAGCTTCATCAATTAAAAATCTGTTGTGATGAAGAAGATGAAGCTGAATTACAAAGTGCGTTAAACAACACGTTGAGTTCATCGGTCTCTTTGCTTGTTGAAGGAGAGCGTGAAAACTCTGAAAGCTTGTTGGTTCAACTTGCGGCTAAAAAAGAGACGTTCAACGTCAACCTCTACCCTGAGCATTTAAAACCTAAAAAAGAGTATTTTACTTTAGCGAATGTCGCTGCGAGTTGGGGAGTGGTTGGTTCTTTACTACTTGGCAGTTACTTTGTGATGAACTATCAAGCTTCCAATCTAGATACTGAATTAACAGTGTTACAACAAGACTCGAATCAGCTTAACAAGCAGCTTAACCAATTGAATAGTAAGCTAACTCAACATAAAGCTTCCCCTGATAAAGTAGCGGCAGTTGAGCGTCTCAAACGTGAGACTCAAGCAAAAAAAGAGGCTTTAAAGGCGGTTGGGCAATACGATGAATCTCAGCAAGTCGGGTATTCTGGCGTCATGAACTCCTTAGCTCAATTAGGCCGAAATGACATCTCACTTTCGCACATCTATATGACCCATGACACGCTAGATATGAGTGGCTTAGCTCGTAATGCTAATGTCGTCCCTAACTGGATTGGCCAATTTAAAAATGAGCTTAATCTTGTTGGTCGTTCTTTTGAAAAACTGAAAATAGGTCGTAATGATCAAGATGTGGTGACCTTTGAGTTAAGTACTCGTAGGGAGAGCAAGTAATGCAGCAGTGGAATCAGCTTAGCGATAAGTTTCTTGCATTTAGCCTAAGAGAGAAGTGGCTGCTTTTCGTGTGTGGTTTCGTTGGCCTCTCCATGTTGCTATTTACCTTACTGGTGGAGCCTGCATACCTCGAGTTGCAAGCTAAAAACGCCAAGATGACGAATTTGACTCAGTCGAATCAAAGGCAGCAAGGTGAGTTACTTGTTCTGCAAGCTAAATTGAACAAAGACCCTGATAAAGAGATCAACCTCGAATACAAAAAACTGATGAGAGAGAGTCAAGAACTGTCTCTCGAACTTGCCGAAATGGTTGATGGGTTGATTTCGCCATCCCAAATGTCGCAATTGCTCGAAAGTGTACTTAATGCAGGTAATGGCTTGAAATTGGCGTCGTTGGAGTCACTCAAGCCAGAAGCGATTTCGAACAACAAAGAGACCAGTGAATATTCAGGTTATTTTCTTCACCCGGTGAGAATGGAATTAACTGGCAGTTACTTTGATATTGCAGCTTACCTCGAGGCGCTTGAATCTCTTCCTGTGAGCTACTATTGGCGTACATTTGAATACACAGTAGAAGAATACCCGGAAGCTCGGCTTATATTTGAGGTTTACACACTAGGTACCAGACAGGAGTTTATTGGTGGTTAGAACTCTATTGTTGTCACTATTGTTTGCCAGCTCACTGGTGTCGGCAGAGCAAGATCCAACCGCTCCTCTGGGTTGGATGACACCTCAGCAAAAAACAGCGCCGGCGAAGAAAGCGCTAACTCATTATCGTTTACCCTCTTTGGAAAGTATCGTGTGTAAAGCGGATACGCCTTGCTACGCCATTCTCAATGGTGAAATTGTTGCTCAAGGGGAGATGATAAGAGGGTATCGAGTTAAGAAAATAGATTCAGAATACGTCACTCTGCAGAGAAGCTCTAAGCAGTGGAAATTAGAGATGTTCTCTTTAGATATTAAGAATAATTAAGGTTTGAGTGAAGACATGCGTAAACTTGTAGTAGCAATCCTAGTGTTATCTTTGGTCGGTTGTTCGATGGGGCATCGTGATCCTGTTGAGATAAAAGAGTCTTTAAACGAATCTATTAATGAAGCGAACAGCAAGGCGCTTCATGAACTGCCTTTGTCTGTACAAGATGACCTTATGCCTCAGCTTAATACTGATGCTATGTCTCCTGTGGTGGAAACCGTAAAGCGTTTCCGTATTCAAGCAAAAGGTGTCGAAGCGAGAACCTTCTTTGCCAGTTTAGTGAAAGGCACAGAATACAGTGCAGCGATTCATCCTAGCGTGTCTGGAAAGCTTACGCTGAACTTAACGGATGTGACGCTAGATGAGGTGCTGGCTGTAGCTCAGGACATGTATGGCTACGATATTGAAAAGCGCGGCAAAGTGATTCAAGTCTACCCTGCAGGCCTTCGCACTGTGACGATCCCTGTCGACTACTTACAGGTTAAACGTGCTGGTCGCTCATTGACTACGATAACGACGGGGACGATCTCCAATTCAGATAATACTTCGTCGAGCTCTTCAAGTTCTGACTCAAATTCGTCGAATTCATCTAACTCTTCAAATAATTCAAACTCTACCTCGAACGGTGGTACTGAGATTGAGACCACATCTGAAAGTGACTTTTGGCCACAGCTTGAAGCTGCGGTTGCACACCTAATTGGTTCTGGAAACGGGCAAAGTGTTGTCGTAACACCTCAAGCGAGTGTGATTACAGTCCGTGCTTTCCCTGATGAAATTCGTGAGGTTCGCGAGTTCTTAGGTGTTTCCCAACAGCGCTTGCAACGCCAAGTTATCCTTGAAGCCAAAATCATGGAAGTGACGTTGAGTGATGGCTACCAGCAAGGTATTAACTGGACGAAAATGTTCTCGTCGAACGGAACCAATTACACGATTGGTATGGGGTCTATCGTCAAGGATGCGGCAGGTACTATTATCCCAAGTTCATTACCAGGGATGGATCCAATTGGTCTTGCTTTGGGGGGCCAATCTAATCTCGTTGTTTCTGGTGGTAGCTTCGAGGCGGTATTGAGCTTTATGGATACTCAAGGCGACCTCAATGTGCTTTCCAGTCCAAGAGTCACAGCTGCAAATAACCAAAAAGCGGTGATCAAAGTCGGTACTGACGAATACTACGTGACTGAGTTATCAAGCGCAGTCGGGAGTGGTGATAATGCTAATGTGGTTCCTGAAGTCGAGTTGACACCATTTTTCTCAGGTATTTCCTTGGATGTGACCCCTCAGATTGATGATAAAGGCAATGTGTTTCTTCATGTCCACCCTGCGGTTATCGAGGTCAACGAAGAAATTAAAGAGCTTAACCTTGGTTTAACTACAGGGGTCGTGCAGCTTCCGCTAGCGAAAAGTTCTATTCGTGAGTCTGACTCGGTGATTCGTGCACAAGATGGTGATGTGGTGGTTATTGGCGGTTTGATGAAATCCAGCACCAGTGATGTGACTTCTAAAGTTCCATTCTTAGGTGATATTCCAGCTTTAGGGCACTTATTCCGCAACACCAACCAATTGACACAAAAGACTGAGCTTGTCATTTTGCTTAAACCGACGGTTGTGGGTGTGAATACTTGGCAAACTGAGCTGGAGCGTTCTCGTAATTTACTTCAGGAATGGTTCCCAGATGAAGAGTAAATGCGCACTTTGTAAGCTGGCAGCGCTTTACTAAGCTGGGCGAACCTATGTATCAAACTCATTTTGGTTTTGAACAGCTGCCATTTACTTTAACGCCGAATACCGATTTTTTTTACGGATTAGCCCCGCATTTTGAGGCGATTCAAACGGTCATTTCGGCGCTAGAAATGGGAGAGGGCGTCATCAAGGTGACTGGAGAAGTAGGCACCGGTAAGACAATGGTTTGCCGGATGTTGGTCAATCACCTAAAAGACTGTACCGCATTAATTTACTTGCCAAACCCAGTTTTGTCCGGAACCGACTTGCGTCATGCTGTTGCGAAAGAGCTTGATGTTGTGGTTGAAAACGAAGCGAGCTTAGTCGATAGCATTCAGCATAAATTGATTGAGTTACACAGCTCGGGGCTTAGAGTCGTCGCGATACTTGATGAAGCTCAAGCTCTATCGGATGAGGCGCTCGAAACACTAAGGTTGTTCGGTAATTTAGAGACAGAAGATAAGAAATTATTACAGATAGTGTTACTCGGACAGCCTGAATTGGATACCCGCTTAGAAGCCTATCATTTTAGGCAGTTTCGTCAAAGAATCACGTTTGGCTCAACACTAAGACCGCTTAACCTTGACGAAGCGGTGGCTTATATCGATAACCGAATAGCTAAATCGGGTGGCAATCAAAATCTATTTAGTTTGAATCATAAAAAAGCAATCTGGCGCTCTTCTCTAGGGGTTCCAAGGTTGATTAATCAGTTGTGCCATAAAGCCTTATTACTTTCATTTGGCGAAGATAAAAAAACGGTTGAAAACCAACATCTATTTGCTGCTATGCACGAAACATACGATGTATGTAAGCCTAAATTTAAAAAGCCAATATTTTGGGGTTGGAATTAACTATGAGCGCCATTAATAACGCCTTGTCTGAATTGGCCAAGAAAAAATCAGCGATAGCAATAGAAGCCGCGGTCGTGCCTAAGGTAAAAACGCGTTCACCATTGGTGTGGGTCGCTGCAGGTTTTACTCTGAGCTTGGCCATGGGCGGTTGGGCGATATCACAGGGCCCAACGGTCGATAACTCAATTTCTACTCGAGTTAGGCAGGTTCAGGTTTCTGTTGTAGATAGCTTGGCAGAAGTGCCAGCAATTGTTACTCAAGCTCCGTCATCGCCAACGAAGAAGTTAGTGACTGTCGATTCTTCTTATCTAACTCAAGTAAGCCCAGAAACAAGCTCTCGAAATCAGGCACCAGTTGTGGATTCAGCGGTTAAAACACCACAAATAACAAAACCTCAGGCGCAAGCTAAACCTTTAATAACAACAAAAGCAAATACGCCACAAGCGCTTGAGCCTACCCTGATTGCGAGTGTTGCGAAGAGCAGCCCTGCTTCTATTTCTGATGAACCCAAAGACTCAGAAAATAGTGGAATACTGATAGAGCAAGTAGAACTGACCCCAGAGCAACTTTCTGTAAATGCTCAAGGGCGAGCTCAGAAAGCGCTGGATGCCAATGATCTTACTGGTGCATTGAAGGGATATAACGAAGCACTTCGTTATACACCAAGAAATGAGGATGTTCGTCAAAAGCTCGCTATTCTCTATTTCGGTAAAGGTGATAGTCGTAAAGCTTACGAGCTTCTTCAGTCGGGCATTAAGCTCAACATTAATAGTGAAAAGTTACGTTTAGGCTTATCTAAATTGTTGGTGAAAGTGGACCAAACAGAAGCAGCGTTAAGCCCTCTGATACACATGCCTCCACATCCAACCCAAGCATACTTAGCAATGCGTGCTGCGCTGAGCCAAAAGTCACAGCAAGAAGAGGTTGCACTGGAGAGTTACCAAAAGCTGGTCGAGATTGACTCTGAGAACGCTCGCTGGTGGTTAGGTTTAGCGATACAGCAAGAGCGACAGCTAGATTTTACTGCAGCAAAACAATCATACCAAGGTGCGTTAACTCGAGTCGGTATCTCATCACAATCACAAAGCTTTGTTCGTGACCGATTGAAAATAATCACTGTTTTAGAGGAGAGCAGCCATGCAGATTAGATTAAGAAAAAGGCTTGGTGATTTGCTTGTTGAGGAAGGCATCATCACCGAGGCCCATGTTGATCAAGCACTTGCCTCTCAAAAGAGTAGTGGTCGTAAGCTCGGTGATACATTGATCGAACTTGGTTTCTTATCTGAGCAGCAAATGTTGAGCTTTCTATCGCAACAGCTTGCTATTCCTCTTATTGATTTAAGCCGAGCGAACGTTGATATTGAAGCGGTACAGCTCTTACCTGAAGTACATGCTCGCCGCCTTCGAGCTTTAGTCATTGGTCGTCAAGATGAGACTCTACGTGTGGCGATGAGTGACCCTGCGGATCTGTTTGCCCAAGAATCGCTGCTTGGTCAATTAGGCGATTACGTACTTGAGTTTGTTATCGCGCCTGAAAAACAACTGGTCGATGGGTTTGATCGCTACTATCGTAGGACGAAAGAGATCGCCTCATTTGCTGAGCAGCTTCATGCTGAGCACCAAGTTAGTGAAGCCTTTGATTTTGATATTGCAGAGGACGACAGTGATGAAGTGACAGTGGTGAAGCTGATTAACTCACTGTTTGAAGATGCGATTCAAGTTGATGCTTCCGATATCCATATAGAGCCGGAGACCAATGTATTGCGTATTCGCCAACGTATTGATGGCGTGCTGCATGAAACTCTTTTAAACGAAGTCAATATCGCACCAGCGCTGGTATTGCGTTTAAAGCTGATGGCAAACCTGGATATCTCAGAGAAACGTCTTCCTCAAGATGGTCGCTTCAATATTAGAGCCAAAGGTCAATCTGTTGATATTCGTATGTCGACCATGCCAGTACAGCACGGTGAATCTGTGGTTATGCGTCTGCTCAATCAATCTGTCGGCTTACGTAAATTGGAAGCGTCGGGCATACCGAATGATCTGCTGGTTCGTCTGCGTAAACAATTGCGTCGCCCTCACGGAATGATACTAGTTACTGGCCCTACGGGCTCAGGTAAAACAACCACTCTTTATGGCGCGTTAAGTGAATTGAACGAGCCGGCTAAAAAGATCATTACCGCGGAAGACCCTGTGGAATATCGCCTCCCTCGTGTGAACCAAGTTCAGGTAAACCCTAAAATCAATCTCGACTTCTCTACTATCCTCAGAACTTTCCTTCGACAGGATCCTGATATCATCCTTATTGGTGAGATGCGTGACCAAGAAACCGTTCAGATTGGTTTGAGAGCAGCCCTTACTGGTCACTTAGTGCTAAGTACACTTCACACCAATGATGCGGTAGACAGTGCATTGCGTATGATGGATATGGGCGCGCCAGGCTACTTAGTCGCGAGTGCGGTTCGTGCGGTCGTGGCACAGCGATTGGTTCGTAAAGTGTGTACCGACTGTAAAGTTGATGATGAGTTGGACGAAGCGCGCAAACAATGGCTGAGTGTTCGTTTCCCTAATCAGGTCGACGTGCCTTTCATGAAAGGTCGTGGTTGTCAGAATTGCAACTTAACCGGTTATCGTGGGCGTATCGGTGTATTCGAGATGTTGGAGCTTGAGCACAACATGATGGATGCTTTGAGAGCTAACGATGCGGTAGGTTTTGCTCAAACCGCAAGACAGTCTGAAAACTACAAACCACTATTAGCATCTGCGATGGAGTTGGCTTTGCAAGGTGTCGTGAGCCTCGACGAGATAATGAACCTCGGCGAAGGTGACGCGTCTGGTTCAACTGACCCAATTTATCTGTAGGGGTAGAGCGCTATGCCAACGTATCGTTATGTAGGTCGCAGCTCTGATGGCAGCCAAGTAAGTGGCCAATTAGACGCGAATAACGAAGATCTTGCCGCTGAAAGCTTGATGAGTAAGGGGATAATCCCAACCTCGCTTAAGCTTGGTAAAAGTGGCGGTTCCGTATTGGATATGGATGTATCGGCTCTATTCTCGCCGCGTGTACCACTTGAGGTCCTAGTGCTGTTCTGCCGTCAGTTATACAGCTTAACCAAAGCAGGGGTTCCGCTATTAAGGTCGATGAAAGGCCTGACCCAAAACTGTGAGAATAAGCAGTTGAAAGCTGCGCTTGAAGAGGTGGTTGCAGAGTTAACCAATGGTCGTGGACTGGCGGCATCGATGCAGATGCACCCTAAAGTGTTTAGCCCGCTGTTTGTCTCTATGATAGGGGTTGGTGAAAATACAGGTCGTCTTGATCAAGCCTTGCTGCAATTAGTGGGTTACTACGAACAAGAAGTCGAGACTCGAAAGCGAATCAAGACCGCGATGCGCTACCCAACCTTCGTGATTAGCTTTATTTTGATCGCGATATTCATACTTAACATCAAGGTGATTCCACAGTTCTCCAGTATGTTTGCACGGTTTGGTGTCGATTTGCCACTGCCGACTCGTATCTTAATCGGTATGTCTGAGTTCTTTGTGAATTACTGGGGAATCATGCTCGGCGTGATTTTTGGTCTTATCTTTGCGTTTAAAGCCTGGGTAAAGACGGATAAAGGCCTAGAGAAGTGGGACAGAGTTCGCTTAAAGATACCTGTCATCGGTGGTGTCGTGAACCGAGCATTGCTTTCACGCTTTTCGCGTACCTTTGCGTTGATGCTGAAAGCAGGTGTGCCGCTCAACCAATCTTTAGCGCTATCGGCTGAAGCCCTGGATAATCGCTTTTTAGAGCTGCGGGTGCAAGCGATGAAATCGGCTATCGAAGCGGGTAGTACGGTTTCATCGACGGCGATTAACAGCGAAATTTTCACACCGTTGGTGATACAAATGATCTCGGTGGGTGAAGAAACTGGTCGTATCGATGAGCTATTGCTTGAAGTGGCTGACTATTATGATCGAGAAGTCGATTATGATCTGAAAACTTTAACCGCCAGAATTGAACCGATCTTGCTAACCATAGTGGCGGGCATGGTGTTGATTCTTGCTCTCGGTATTTTCTTACCGATGTGGGGAATGCTCGATGCGATCAAAGGCTAAGGAATGCTAAATAACCTACAACGTTCACGTTTTGTTATTTGGACTGTGGTGATTCTTTTTCTAATTATAGGGCTGCTTTCTGCATGGGAGTCAGTAGAAGAAGAAGCGACTAATACGGCATTAATCGTGGCGAGTAAGCGCATCCTTGAGCAAGCAAATCTGTTCAAACAACAATATTTGTTAAAAGGTGTAGAGCAAGAAAGCGACTCGGAACCCTCCAAAAACTACAGCAGAACAGGGTGGGTAATACCGATTCAGGGCTCGAAGGTAGACTGTCATTATTGGCTAGATCAATTATATCCACCGAAGAGCATTCTGGGGTTAAACTCGCCGAGGGTTGAAGACCAAAGTGATAACATGCAGTTTCATTGTGTTTATCATTATGGCGATAAATATCATATAGATATCCTACTCAAGAACGAAAGATTCAATATTACAGCCAATATTTTGGCTTTGTAGATAATTTGACGTATTTATCTGGTGTTAGAAATCGGTGGATGTATAATGCAAATTAATAATAAGGCGAGTCGGTAGAAATGCTTAAAAATCAAAGGGGTTTCTCCCTTGTTGAGTTAGTGATCGTGATCGTTGTAGTGGGGCTATTGGCGGTCGCTGCGTTGCCTCGTTTTCTCGATGTGACGGATGAAGCCAAGAAATCCAGTATTGAAGGTGTAGCCGGTGGTTTTGCAACCGCCGTTTTGTCGGCGAGAGCACAGTGGGAAGCACAAGCTAGACCCTCAGAGACGATCGGTTCCGAAAGGTACAACACCGTTAATTACGATGGTGTTGATTTTTGGTTAACCCGTTCGAAGAACAGTAGCAATCTTGAGACTGGCTTCCGAGACGGATACCCATGGACTCTGAATAATAAATCGGGCACAGCTCCACAAACTATTTCAGATAAAGCATGCTCTGAGTTGATGGAAAATTTGCTGCAAAACCCACCGAAAGTAGGTCCTATTGTAGATATCGCGAACAACTCAAACTACAAGTATTCAGCGCAAGCAAATTCTGGTGATGCAACCTGTACCTACGTTCAATTAGAGGGTAGTACCGAGCATGAATTTGTTTACGAAATTAAAACTGGTCGTGTGACCGTAACTTTGCAGTAAGTCTGCGTAAAATAAAACATAGAGAGAGCTTAACTATGAAAAGACAAGGCGGTTTCACCCTAATCGAACTCGTGGTGGTAATTGTTATTCTGGGTATTCTTGCTGTAACTGCAGCACCACGTTTCCTTAACCTTCAATCAGATGCCCGTTCAGCATCACTTCAAGGTTTAAAAGGCGCTATGGCTGGAGCTGCTGGCATAGTATATGGCACTGCTGCTATCAATGGTCAAGAAACTCAACCGACTGTAACTGCTGCTTCAAGTGCAAGTGGTGTTAACCTAGTATTTGGTTACCCAGAAGCTTCAGCTGATGGTATTGGTCGCGCTGTTGATGGATTGGCTGTTGGTGGGGATTTCAACTTAATCCCTAGTCATGTCAGTCAAGCTGCTGCAACTGTTGTGTATGGTTTTGCTGGTGACACTGCGACAAATTCAACTTGTGTTGTCACTTATACGACTCAAGGTGCTACAGGAGCTCCGGTAATTACTTCTCCTGATACTAACGCGTGTTAATTTTATTTTAGAATGTAAAGGCCAGCACCTGCTGGCCTTTTTTCTATCCAAAACACATAAGTGTTAAAACTATTCATATACATAAGATCGTAAACTTCGTTATCTTATATAATTGGTATTCGCTAGGCAGTTAGAGGCTAATGATGGATAGCAGTCCCATACCTAAAGGCTTTACTCTGGTAGAGCTGATAATCGTTATTATTATTCTCGGTATTGTTTCCACTTTTGCCGCAAGTCGCTTCGTTGGTACTTCTAGCTTTTCTACTTTTTCTGCGCAAGAGCAAGCCATTTCCGTCATTCGTCAAATTCAAGTTAATCGAATGCAATCAAACGTTTCTTCTGCTAATGATAGTTTCCGTCTTGCGATCAATAGTGACTGCTTAGGTTCGCTTTCGGCATGCAGTTTAAATTTATCGAATAGCGCTCAAAAATCACAAGCCGATGCGCGCAGTGATTATGTTCGAGAGTCGGATATTACATTTTCTCCTGCCAATACGATTATCGATTTTGACCTATTAGGGAATCCTTCAGTAAGCGCTGGGGTAAATATTACGATTAACTCAATCACTTCGAGCAATAGCGTCCAAGTCTGTATTAATTCTCAAGGCTATGTGCGTGAAGGAGCCTGTCTATGATTCGCTCACGTGGATTTACTCTGATTGAAAGTATTGTTGTGATTATCGTCCTAGGTATTGCGATGGTCACAATTACCAGCTTTTTAACACCACAAGTGGCAAGCTCAGCTGACCAACAGTATCAAAACCGCTCAGTCGCGTTAGGGCAAAGTTTGATGAATCAAATATTGGCTCGTAGTTTTGATGAAAATAGTGATTTTGATGGTGGAATCATACGTTGTGGTGATGCGGGTGCAGTAGCTTGCTCTGCTCCGGGGGAGCTCGGCGTTGATGGTTCTGAAGCAACACCTGCTGCTTTTAATGACGTCGATGACTATATTGGATGTTGGTATACAGATACCACAGAGTCAGCTTGTATTTCCCTTGTAAAATATCCGCTTGCTAATATCCTAGATGAAAATATTGAGGGCAGCTATGCCAATTTTCGGGTCGAAGTGTCTGTTTTTTACGATGCCAATATGGATGGAATTGATGACAATACGATTGGCACGATGAAGCGTGTTGAGATACAGATATTTGGTGGTAACAATCGCTACAGTGTTATTGCTTACAAGGGGAACTACTAATGAAGCAACGTGGTTTCACTCTAATAGAGATGATAGTAACGATCGTTGTAGTTGCCGTGATTGGGCTAGCGATTGCTGGTTTTGTTGAATACGGAATGAAAGGGTATGTCGACACTATCGAACGACAAAAGGTGCAAGTAAAAGGGCAGTTTGTTGTAGAGAAAATGTCGCGCGAGATAAGCCACGCAGTTCCTAACAGTTTTGATACGAGCATTATGCCTGCTTCGGCTTTTGCTCAGAAATGCCTCACTTTTTACGCTATTAAGTATTCGGGCTTTTATCACTTTGATGAAGCGTCTGATGAGCTGAATTTTATTATCGGACAAGACAGGCCAATACTTGATACAAACGATTTCCTAATTATTAATCCAACCACCAATTCTGAACTGGGAGCTGGTTCAACTAAGCGAATTGCAGTCTCCGGTTTAGCTTCCGCTAATAATGTGTTTACTGCTTCCGGTGTTAGTCTTAGCAGTCGATCTATTGCTCAACGCCATTATATTTATGATGGTAATGCTGCAGTTAGCTACTGTTTAGTGAATGACACTATTCAAAATCAAGGCTTAATTCAACGTAATGGAGTCACTGTTGCAGACAGTATTAATTATGCTCAAAGTAATTTTCGTTATGAAGAGCCAAGTTTGCAAAGAGGCGGTGTTATACACATCGATCTTGTTCTTGAACAAAACAGTGAAGTAAGTGTTTACCAACAAGATGTGCAGGTACTCAATGCACCATAGAAAATCAACTCAACAAGGCAGTGTTTTGGTCGTCGCAGTATTTGTTATTGTGGTGATGGGCTTTCTTGCGACTTCTCTGATGCAAGTTCAATGGTCAAATCACGATACATTGACGCGCAAGCAGCTTGGAAACCAGGCTTGGTTCTTAGCACACTCAGCAAATGAGTGGGCACTTACTCAAGTCTATCCATTAATCGTTTCGCCTGCAGTCTCAACGAGTGTAAGTACAGTGTGCAGTAGCTTAAATGCTAATCAAGTGAGTAGTGGTATGTCGACCATCTGTTCTATCGAACAATTAACTTGTCGAGAGATCGGTATGTTAGATGGGGTAGGCTTTTTCAAAATTGAATCCACAGCAATCTGTGGGTCGGGTATCAACCAAGTGCAGCGTATTCAAGAGGTATGGCTTCGTGATTAGTATATTCATTCGCTTTCCCTCGGTGATTTTTTTCTTTTTGTGTGTTGTGGTATTAGGTGTGGCTACACCTTCGTACGCTTACGATGAAATCGGTATTGAGCACTTTCCAAATGTTGTGCAGGGACATGCGAATAGAGGTATACAGTGTAGTTTATCAAGAAATGCGAGTCAGCTTTTTGTCTACAATGATGCCACCATCAAAGGAACAAAAGGCCTCGATTTGCATTTCTGTCGTGGCTTTAACTATATGCCCTCTACCTCATGCGACGATCAATATGGCGGCCGTAGAGCTTGTTCGATAAGTTATACGCAATACCCAGCATTGCAATTAAAGCCATTTCAAAAGGCCAGTGGTCGTGACAGTGTTAGTTGTACTGCTCCGCAAAACATTTATTCACCAGACGTGAAATTCTTTACAGGTTTTAAGGGGTGTCATGCTGCTTTTATGGCTTCTGAGCATAAAATAAAAAGCTTAGTGCTTCATGAAGCTTCTGTGATTCATTTTTTTGATGGTGAGCATTGGATTGAAGATCTAGGTATGCATGACGGCTCGCGGATCATCATACACGGCCATGTCAAAATCCACGTGAAAAAAACAGCCCAGTTAAATGGCTCACAGATTGAGTATGCAGATTCTAAAGCTCAACTGATATTGGTTTCTCGAAATGGTGTTGAGTTAAATTACAGTTGGTCATCTCAGCAACAGTCAAAAATATCAGGGTATGTATACGCCAAGTCTTATGTAAGCCTCAATAATGGCTCTGTGATCAGTGGCAGGGTGAATACTCAAATGTTGACCGTCAGTGATCAGAGTGTGATTGAAGACCAAGAAATACAGCCTGCTCGTTGTGAATATTTGCCAAAAGAAACATTCAGCTCGAGTAATACCGACAATTGGTCGATCGTTGCTTATAAAAATAGCATTAAACCGCATGTGGAAAATGGTCGCTTTAGAATGAATTCATTGAGGTACGATCAAGCTACGGCCGCTGTTTATAACTATCTGTTTCCATCAGACGATAACTATTTGGAAGTGGAATTTGATCATTATGCTCACTCTGGTAGCGGTGCCGATGGCCTAGCGTTGGTACTTTCTGATGCGAGTGTTCCACCGCAAACGGGGGCTTTTGGCGGCCCTTTGGGTTACGGGCTCAAACCCGGGATTCAGGGCTTTGCTGGGGGGTGGCTTGGCTTGGGTATTGATGAGTATGGTAACTATGCTCGCTCGGGTGGAACCGATATAGGTCCTGGTTTTACCCCCAATAATGTCGCGCTACGAGGTTCTGGGCGACAGGATGCAGCTGGTAATTGGGTCGCTGGGTATCGTTATATAAAAGGTAATCATAGCCTGGGCAATTTAGATGGGCGTAAAGGGCAAGCACATCGCTATAAAATGATCATTGATTCCCGAGACTCTGGGAAAGTGTTCGTGACAGTAAAGCGCATGGTTGGAGATACTAACCTCTGGCAAACAGTGATCCCTCGATTCGATGTAATGCAGCGTTATGGTCAATCCGTCATACCGGAAAACTTTCGTGTATCTATTACGGCTTCAACTGGGTCGTTGACCAATGTCCATGATCTCGACAACTTTCAAGTCTGTGCCGACAAGCACCAAAAAATCACAGAAGGTATCCATCATTTTGAGTTTGACTACGCGGGGTCGGGCAGTACCTGCCAAAGCTCAGATATTACTTTGAGGGCTTGTTTAAATGAGAGTTGTTCTAAACTGTATCCTCGAGATGCATATAACGATGGTTCTCTGCCTGCTCTTTCGGTTGACTTGTTGCCTGCGCAAGGGAGTGATGTCGCAAACTGGGAAGGAGGAACATCAGTTAGATTCGATAATGAAGTTCGTCTTAAATTGAAAGGAGAGCGAGCTGGTAAAGTCAAATTGGGTATTGCCAAAAGTTCAATCCCTCAATCTGGTTTTGATGAAGCACGATGCCGTATTAACGGAGGACCGTTATCTGTTGCCAATTGTGAAGTCACTTTCTCAAGTCATGTTCTAGCTGTAAAAGTTAAGGATATTGTGGCGAGCAAACAGAGTCCTGGTGATAATTATTTGTCATTTTGTAGTCAAAACACCAGTCAAGAAGGGCTCTCAAGAGACGTTAATATGTCGATCGAGTATGAAGTAGCACCTGTTGATCGTTCAAAACCTGTTTCGTTTATCTATCAGAAAAAACGCAAGAGTGGAGAGCTATTTTGGAGCCAACCTTTCGAGTTGAATACGAGTAATACAAAGCTAAAGGATGTGTATTTTGATAACAAAGGAAGCGCTGCGTTTAAAATAAGATACGCTGAAGTAGGGAAAATTAAACTTAAAGCACGTGTGGCTGATATTGATGATTCTTCAGGCTTTAAGAGTTTTGTAAGTTTTCCTGCTGGCCTCAGATTAAGTGCTTACAATCATGCGGGAACCAAGGGGGATTGCTCGGATACAACTGAGCAGTGTTCTAGAGGATTTGTCGCGGCAGGGGAGGTGTTTGAAACAACGGTAGTTGCTTATCAATACGATAATTCAGTTGCGAGAAATTACCAAGAAAGTGATCTGTTGATGGGTAACCATGTTTTATACCCTGTGCAAGGCGTTGATGGACAGTTGTTAAATACGACACTTCCGGAAGGAGCTGTTTGGAAGGAGGGAGAGATTAAAGTACCTCAGGCCGTATCAGAAGTGGGTGCTTTTGAGTTGACTGTCCAAGCTCCGATTGCACGCCAATTTGGTAGTGGGGACATTGGTAAGTCAGTGTATTTGGGCAGTCAGGCATTTAAGATTGAGGATGGCCGCTTAGCCATTGGCCGTTTCTATCCGAAATACTTCTTGCAAGAGAACCCAGAATGGCATGTCGCTAATCAAAACGACATTGCTTACTTAGGTCAAACTTACGACTCAACTGTTCATCAAGTGTATCCAATGGCATCTGGGGAAAGCAGTGTTGGTAGTGCGCTTAACAATTATCGTTTCTTTCATTCAGACTTACAGGCGAAATTTGGTGTTTTAGATGATACCGCTATCGATAACGAGTTCTTACTGGATACAGGGGCAGGTACTTGGTCTACTGATCGCAAGCATTGGTTGTTGAACGATGGTGCTGCTGTTCTTAAGCGAGTTACGGATTCTGATAGCGTTAGCCGCAAGGATAATCCTTTTAATACATCGGATTCTAATTCTACAGTCACACATTTTGGCTTAACGGTAGACGGCGTTGATCCTGTGTCATTTACTGATTCTGATATTTTGAAAAATACAGTTGAGTTTCCGGTTCAGCCTCCCGCTCGTTATGGTCGAATGGCCCTAGATGATATTGGTGGAAACTCAGGTACTACATTAACTATTCCATTGCGAGCTGAGTTCTGGGATGGCAGTGAGTTTGTTGCTAATGAAGATGATAGTCGCAGCGCCTTTGATGGTTCAAAAGCTTGTAAACAAGTGATTTGGCACAGTGACGGGGCGATAACCACGTTAGCTTCGCTTAACGGCAGTGGCAGCGTCGATAATGGTGAAGAAGAGGTCACCGCGGATCAAAATACGCCTGCTGGTAAAGATACACCGCGCGAGCAAGTGCGTTTATGGTCAAGAATGGGCAACTCGAAGCCAAGCAAGAAGACGGGCGAAAATGAGATATCATGTTCGACAGATTACGAAGATCAACCTTGGTTGCAATACAATTGGCGTCAGTTAGGCGATGAAGATCCCTCAACCGTCGTCACATTCGGCATCTACCGTGGTAACGATCGAGTGATCTACCGAGGTGAAACTGGCTTAACAGGTCAGTAATAATATAATTTTTGATGGTTAAGTTAGGAATCTGTAAGAAATTACGGATTTCAGTCCATGTTTATACTTCAATGCCTTGCCGTGACAGCAAGGCATTGGTACATTTAGTGCAATTTTTGTCTTCTAATTCTTGCAGGATGAGCGAAGAATATGTTTAAAAAACTTCGTGGCATGTTTTCAAACGACCTATCGATTGATTTAGGTACTGCCAATACCCTTATATATGTCAAAGGCCAAGGCATTGTTCTTGATGAGCCTTCAGTTGTAGCTATTCGCCAAGATCGTGTGGGTTCTGCAAAAAGTGTCGCTGCTGTTGGCCACGCTGCTAAGCAAATGCTTGGTCGTACGCCTGGTAATATCTCAGCGATCCGTCCAATGAAAGATGGCGTAATTGCTGATTTCTACGTAACGGAAAAAATGCTTCAGCACTTCATTAAACAAGTGCATGACAACAGTGTACTTAAACCAAGTCCTCGCGTTTTGGTTTGTGTACCTTGTGGTTCAACGCAAGTTGAACGTCGTGCTATCCGTGAATCTGCACTGGGTGCTGGTGCTCGTGAAGTTTACCTAATCGATGAGCCAATGGCGGCAGCGATTGGTGCTGGCCTACGCGTATCCGAACCAACGGGTTCAATGGTTGTAGATATCGGTGGTGGTACTACTGAAGTTGCGGTTATCTCTCTAAACGGTGTGGTTTACTCATCTTCTGTACGTATCGGTGGTGACCGTTTTGATGAAGCGATCATCAACTACGTTCGTCGTAATTACGGCAGCTTGATCGGTGAAGCGACGGCAGAGAAAATCAAACACGAAATCGGTTCAGCTTACCCTGGTGATGAAGTAGAAGAGATCGAAGTACGTGGTCGTAACCTTGCTGAAGGCGTGCCTCGTAGCTTTAGCCTGAATTCAAATGAGATCCTTGAAGCACTTCAAGAGCCTCTATCTGGTATCGTATCTGCAGTAATGGTTGCACTTGAACAGTGTCCACCAGAGCTTGCTTCTGATATCTCAGAAAACGGTATGGTACTAACAGGTGGTGGTGCGCTGCTTAAAGACCTTGATCGCCTGCTAACAGAAGAGACAGGTATTCCTGTTGTTGTTGCAGAAGAGCCACTAACGTGTGTTGCTCTAGGTGGCGGTAAAGCCCTAGAGATGATCGACATGCACGGCGGCGATCTGTTTAGCGAAGAATAATATCTAGTGTTAGGCTCTTTTATTATCTAGTTTTATGTAAAGAGCCTAGGACCTTGTCTATAGGATCAAATGTAGATCTAGGATCAAATATAGAATGAAGCCAATTTTTGGTAGAGGTCCCTCTCTACAATTGCGCCTGTTTTTTGCTGTAATTTTATCAGCCAGCCTTATGCTGGCTGATAGTCGTTTAGATGCTTTCTCAAATGTCCGCTATCTATTGAACAGCATGGTTGCCCCAATTCAATATGCAGCTAACCTACCTCGTACGATGTTTGACGGTGTATATGACCGTTTTAGCACTCGTAAAGGACTGATCGAATCAAACCATAATATGAAGCGAGAAGTCTTGCGACTGAAGAGCGAGCTTATTTTGCTTGAGCAATATCAAGAAGAAAATAAGCGCCTTCGTAAGCTATTAGGCTCTCCGTTTATCCGCGATGAAAAGAAAGTCGTTACTGAAGTTATGGCTGTTGATACCTCTCCATACCGTCATCAAGTCGTGATCGATAAAGGTCAGATTGATGGGGTGTATGAAGGACAGCCGGTGATCAACGAGAAAGGTATTGTTGGTCAAGTGACTTTTGTTGCGGCTCACAATAGCCGAGTCTTGCTACTGACGGATGCAAACAATGCGATTCCCGTTCAGGTTATCCGTAACGATATCCGTGTGATTGCTTCTGGTAATGGCATGATTGATGAAATCCAGCTAGAGCATATTCCAACCAGTACTGACATTCAGGAAGAAGATCTCTTGGTAACGTCAGGCCTTGGTGGTGTTTATCCAGAGGGTTACCCAGTCGCTTACGTTTCTAAGGTTGATTACGATCCGAAACGCGAGTTTGCGTTAATCAAAGCGGAACCTGTGGTTGAGTTTGATAAGCTTAGGTATCTGCTGCTTGTGTGGCCTGACGAAAACAAACAGAAACAGACCGATCAATCCAGCATAGAGCAAGCAATGTTAGAGGATGAAAATGGCCAATAGCGTTTTAAGAAGCAAGACAGTAATTGGCTGTTCATTATTGATCGCGCTTATTCTGCAGACTATTCCATGGCCGGGTAGTTTAGACCTGTTCAGGCCGTCTTGGTTACTGCTGGTTACTTGTTACTGGGTTCTGGCTTTACCTCATCGTGTTAACGTAGGTAGTGCTTTGATTCTGGGCCTTTTGTGGGACCTTTTGATTGGTTCGACATTAGGTATTCGAGGCATGATGATGGCAATAGTGATGTACATTGTTGCGTTAAACTTCCTCGTCATTCGTAATATGGCGCTGTGGCAACAAGCCATGATCATTGCGGCGTTAACTGTATTGTTTGAAGTGCTGATATTCTTCGGTGAATATTTGATTCAAGATGTTGTCTTCAATCCATTATCGTTATGGAGTGCATTGATAAACTGTATACTTTGGCCTTGGATGTTCTTGTTGATGAGACGCGTACGTCGCCATTGGCATGTGAGGTAACGAGACGATGGAAAAGAAACATTTAGTTTTGGCATCCGGTTCGCCGCGTCGTAAAGAATTACTATCTCAACTCGGTTATGAGTTTTCTGTCTTAGTCACCGATGTTGAAGAGTGTAAACACACTCAAGAAACCGCTGAAGAGTACGTTAAGCGACTATCTTTAGATAAAGCTCTAGCTGCGCTGTCTTTATTAACAACGAATCCTTCTGAAAAGCAGCATGTAGCTTCTGGTTCTGATACTGTAGTGCTTGGCTCTGACACTGTAGTGGTAAGCCAAGGGCAAGTGCTCGAGAAACCTGCTGATTTTTCTGACTCTAAGCGTATGCTGACTCAATTAGCGAATGGACGTCACCAAGTGATGACGGCTGTTTCAGTGGTTTCAAAAGAAAAACAAAAAACAGAAATCGTTATTACCGACGTATGGTTTAAACCCCTCAGTGAAAAAGAAATAGAACAATACTGGCAAACAGGGGAGCCATGCGATAAAGCCGGTAGCTATGGGATCCAAGGTTTGGGTGGGCGTTTTGTCACCCGAATCGAAGGTAGTTATTACGCCGTTGTCGGCTTACCTTTATTTGAAACGGACCAGCTACTGCAAGAATTCTTATAATTACTAATCTGAGGTGCACCATGAGTGCTGAATTGTTGCTGAACGTGACCCCGAGTGAAACTCGCGTGGCCATGATTGAAGGGGGAACTCTTCAAGAGATCCACATCGAACGAGACGCTCGACGCGGAATCGTAGGAAATATCTATAAAGGTCGCGTTAGTCGTGTTCTTCCGGGAATGCAGGCTGCGTTTGTGGATATCGGTCTTGAGAAAGCAGCTTTTCTACACGCCTCTGATATTGTCCCACACACTGAATGTGTCGCTGAAAATGAAAAGAAGCAATTTCAGGTTCGCGATATTTCAGAGCTTGTTCGTCAAGGGCAAGACATTGTGGTTCAAGTCGTAAAAGACCCCCTTGGTACCAAGGGTGCCCGCCTAACCACTGATATCACTCTGCCATCTCGTTACCTCGTGTTTATGCCGGGAGCGAGTCACGTTGGTGTTTCTCAACGTATCGATAGCGAATCCGAGCGTAATCGTCTCAAGAAGGTCGTCTCTCATTACTGTGATGAGCATGGTGGCTTTATTATCCGTACTGCTGCAGAAGGCGCTGATTCGAACGAGCTGGCACAAGATGCGGCATTCTTGAAGCGCTTATGGCTAAAGGTATTGGAACGTCGTGGCAAGCATAAAGCACGTACTCGTTTGTACGGTGAGTTGTGTTTAAGTCAGCGTATCTTGCGTGATTTTGTGGGAACGGAACTGAGCAAGATTCAGGTCGATTCTCGCCTTGAGTATGAAAACCTTAAAGAGTTTACTTCTGAATACGTGCCAGAGCTGACTGATAAGCTTGAGCTGTATGAAGGTGATAAGCCTATCTTTGATATGTACGACACTGAGAACGAAATTCAGCGCTCTCTGGATCGTAAAGTCGAGCTCAAGTCTGGTGGCTATCTTATCATCGACCAAACGGAAGCAATGACTACGGTTGATATTAACACTGGCGCGTTTGTTGGTCGTCGTAACCTAGAAGAGACGATTTTCAACACCAATGTAGAGGCGACACAAGCGATTGCTCGTCAACTGCGTTTGCGTAATTTAGGTGGCATCATCATTATCGACTTTATTGATATGCTATCGGAAGACCATCGTAAGCGAGTACTAACTTCCCTTGAAAGTGCGCTAGACAAAGATCGTGTGAAGACCAACATTAATGGCTTCACACAGCTTGGTTTAGTAGAGATGACGCGTAAGCGCACTCGTGAAAGCATTGAGCATATTCTGTGTTCGAGTTGTCCTGCTTGTGAAGGTCGTGGCAGAGTGAAGACAGTTGAAACCGTTTGTTACGAGATACTTCGAGAGATCACTCGTGTCAACCGTGCCTACGACGCTGACAAGTTTGTGGTTTATGCTGCTGCAGCGGTTGCTGAAGCGCTAGAAGGCGATGAGTCTCATGCGCTTGCTGAGCTTGAAGTGTTTATTGGTAAACAAGTTAAAATCCAGGCTGAGCCTCTGTACATACAAGAGCAGTTTGATGTCGTTATGATGTAATGGAAATTTTGTGAGCTCAAGCGTTACTCTGATTCTACGTGCATGCTTATGGTTAGTGGTTACTCTCTTAGTAACGCTAGCCATTGCTGTTACTACACTACGTGTAGCCTTACCCAATTTAAATAAGTATCAATCTGAAATTGAGCTTTGGGTAAATCAACATTCTGGTTTTGAGTTTTCTATTCAAGACGTGGGTGGTTTTTGGCGTAACACTCACCCCTCCATCGCGCTGCAAGGTGTAAAAGCTAGCCTTCCTAATGCAGAAGATGTGACCTTCTCTGTTGAGCGTGTTGAAGTCGAGTTCGACTTGATTCAATCACTCATTCAAATGCGTCCGGTTGTAGCTGATCTGGTTATGAACCAGATGTATCTTGATATCCGATCTATTGACCTATTTGCTGGGCAAAACGAGACAGATAAACCTAAAGGTTCTGGCTCCTCTAAGCGAGTAATGAAAGAGCTGGATAACCTGCTGCTAAAAACACTGGTCGATTTCACCGCGAAAGATTCTACTATCTTTTATCGTGCTGTCTCTGATGAAGAGCGTCAGCTTGATATCGAAACTTTAAAGTGGCAGAACTCAGGTAAACACCACCAGGCAGAAGGCGTAGTAAGTATAAAAGATGCTAACCTCAATTCTTTATCAGTAAGTGCTAACTTTATTGATGGTGGCTCACTGACGGATGTTACGGGTGAGTTTTATGTCAGCGCTGATAGCATCTCCATTAAACCTTGGTTAACCCGTTACATACAGGCTGAGTCTGGTATTGAAAAGGGGACCATAAGCTTAAATAGCTGGCTTACGCTACGGAATAGCAAGCCAGTCAGCGCCTATGTCGAAGTGCTGCCTTCAGAATTGACCTGGAACGAAGATGGTAAGCATGACCTGATGTTTGAATCTGGCGTTTTTAAGTTGTCTCCGATTGATGAAGGCTGGCAAGTTAATGGTCACTCACTTAATTTAAGAACCGATGACACGCCGTGGCCTGAACTCGATGTGGTATTTAAGTGGCAACAAGGTCCTTGGCAGCTTAACGTCTCCGAGCTCGATGTTTCTACAGTTACACCGCTGATTAAGCTGCTGCCAGACTCAGAAGAGTCAACCAAAATGATAAATGTGCTGTCTCCGGGCGGTACGGTGTCTGATATTCGTCTATCGATGGAGTCTGGTATTGAGAGCTTACGTTACTCGGCTAGTTTTTCTGATTTTGCGGTCGAGCAGTGGGATTTAGTACCGGGCTTTAGCCAAGTTTCTGGTAGCGTGTTCGGCTCTATGACAGAAGCAAAAGCCAGTTTATATATTATTGACGATGTATTCCCGTATGGCGACGTTTTCCAAGCCCCTTTAAACATCAAGCAAGGTCAGGTTGATATTGTATGGCAGCAAGATGAGAACGGCTGGAAGCTTTGGTCTGATAAAGTCACGGCAGCCACGCCAGATTTACAGGTGCTCGGTGCATTTCGCTTAGATTTTCCTAAAGATTCAAGCCCTTACTTATCATTTTACGGTGAAGTCGATGCTTATAACGTCGGTGAAACATGGCGTTATCTACCGACCTTAGCACTTGGACAAGAGTTGACGGATTACCTTTCCACCGCGATTCAGGCGGGTAAGGCTGATACTGTGAAGTTGCTGTGGTACGGTCAATTGGATAACTATCCGTACACCAATCACGATGGTATTTTTCAAGTTTGGGCTAGATTAGATGACGCTAAATTTAGCTTTGATACCGCGTGGCCGCTGATTACAGACCTACAACTTGACCTATTGTTTGAGAATGATGCGATGTATCTCGATTCTCGGTCTGCACAATTAATGGATGTGACTGCCGATCGAATCACAGGTCGTATTCCTTACTTGGGTGAAGGCGGTCATATCGAGATAGAAGCTAAGGCCACCGCGTCAGGTAATGCGGTGCGTGATTACATGACAGCTTCGCCACTGGTTGACTCGGTGGGCGCTGCGTTAACCGCACTTCAAGTGAGCGGTGATGTCTCTTCTGAATTCCAGCTTAATATCCCATTCGACTCTGATAAAGAAGCCAGAGCGTGGGGTTACGCTGACCTAAGCGGCAACCATGTTGAAATTGAAGCCCCACCAATGGTGTTAGAAAACACCACGGGTCGGATAGAGTTTGATAATGATGTGGTGACTGCAAATGGTTTAGCGGCAGACTTACTTAAACAAGGCATCTCTATTGATTTCAAAGGGCAGAATGATGGTCCTGGCTACGCTGTTGATATCGATGTGCTAGGCGACTGGGATGTGAAGCCTTTAGAGCCTTACATTGGTGAGCAGTGGCTGAGTCGCTTATCTGGTCATGCACAATGGCAAAGCCAGATAGATATCCAATTGAATGACATCGGCTTTACTTACCAATTGGATTTACAGTCTGATCTTAAGTATCTGGCAAGTGACTATCCATATCCATTGGCGAAGAAGTCATTAGAGAGTGGCTCTGCGAGGCTACAAGCATCGGGTAACCAAGAAGCGATTACTGCACGTTTGCAGTTGCCGAATACTAAGTTCCAAGCTGAAATTGATATCACGGGTGATGTGCCTGAACTAACCGCGACCAACCTAGTATTAGGTCGAGGCGGCTATAAGATTAGCCCTGTGGTTGGGCACCATGCATTGATTCGTACTGATAAGTTTAATGCTGATGATTGGCTTTCGGTGATCATGGAGCCAGTAGAGCCATCAACGGCTGTTCTAAACCAAATGAACACACCAACTATTCCGGCTCCAAGTCGTGTGACTTTTGAAAGTAAAGAGCTGATTCTTGGTGGTATTTCTTGGAATGATGTTGACTTTAGTGCACGCAAGAATAAACAAGCTTGGCAAATGGAAGTATCGAGCCAAGAGTTAGAAGGGGATATTAATTATCTGCCTCCTTATGATTTAACCGTGTCGTTGGATCGCTTGCACCTGTTTGTTCCTGAATGGAGCGACAAATCAAAGCAAGAATCATTGCTGCAACGCAAAGAGCAAGAAGCACCGCTGATCTCTGAGTTGGATAGAAAGATTCACGATGTGATGCCGAACCTCAAGCTAACCCTGAACGACTTCTGGCTACAAGGCTATAAAGTTGGCAAGGTGGATGTTGAGCTAGCGAGAGAAGAAAACCGCCTTGCGTGGAAGAAAATTCAGGTACGTAGCGGCGGCAACAAAGCGGATGTCAGTGGCTGGTGGGAATTGAATGGTGACAAGAGTCATTCATCGCTGAAAGTGGACGTTGAAGGTGAAAACAATAGTGAGTTGATGGAGCGCTTTGGTATCACGTCGGGCATTCAAAAAGCACCATTTGAGCTGGAAGCTCAACTTGACTGGGACGGTTCACCTTGGGGTATCAAGATGGATACTCTGGATGGCGACGTAAAAACCAAGTTTGGTAAAGGCATGATCTCAGATGTGAGCGGGGCAGCTCGCTTACTTGGCTTGTTTAGCTTAGATTCGATCATTCGTAAGATGCAGCTCGATTTCTCTGATGTGTTTGATAAAGGCATGGCATTTAACAGCATTACAGGCACTGGCGAGATTCAAAATGGTATCTTCTTGACCAATGACCTGAACATGGATGCCGTGGCGGGTGAGATGAAAATCAAAGGCATCGCTAACCTAAATACTCGTCAGGTAGATGCAGAAGTAAACTTTACGCCAGATATCACATCGGGTATTCCTGTACTGACAGCGTTTGCGGTAACGCCTCAAACAGCGTTGTATGTGTTAGCGGTAACTACTGTGATTTCTCCGGTTGTTGAGGTCTTTACTCAGGTTAATTACTCGGTGAAAGGGCCTCTGGATTCACCAACGGTAAGTGAGCTTTCTCGTAGCTCTGGTGAGTTCCAACTTCCAGAAAATCTAAGAAAGTTGGCAGAGTAAAAGTAAGGCCTAATATACAGATAAATAGTGATTTCTGAATCATAATGAATGGAGGAGCAGTACACATGGATTGTGTTGGTTTGATTCAAATGACTTCGGGCCCTGACCCTGACAGTAACCTTG
Organism: Vibrio sp. HI00D65; assembly: GCF_001635455.1. Lineage (GTDB taxonomy): Bacteria > Pseudomonadota > Gammaproteobacteria > Enterobacterales > Vibrionaceae > Vibrio. The sequence continues at coordinate 236,708 of NZ_LWEH01000123.1, read as the reverse complement.
ATTATCTCGCCAAAGAGGTAGCTAAGTGTAAAGCGTTAGGGGCTAAATGGGTCGTGTGTCCAGAGAATGCATTGGTATTCGGTAGCAAAGCGGATTATCACCAGTATGCCGAGCCATTGAATAGTGGCCCATTACAGACAAAACTGGCTGAGTTAGCTAGGCTTCATCGCATTTGGATCATTGTGGGCAGTATGCCGATAAGTACAGCGAAGGGTGTCACTACAACGACTCTGGTGATTGATGATTTTGGCAGCTTAGTGGCTCACTATGACAAGCTACATATGTTCGATGTGGACGTCGCTGATGCCCATAAGTGCTATCGAGAGTCCGATATTTTTACTCCAGGTGACCGAGTTGTGACAACGGAAACGCCTTTTGGTCACTTAGGTTTCAGTATTTGCTATGATGTGCGCTTTCCTCACTTGTATTCAGAGTTACGCAAGCAAGGCGCGCAGATCATCGTGGTACCAGCTGCGTTTACTGCGGTAACCGGTCAGGCGCACTGGGAAGCACTGTTAAGATGCCGGGCAATCGAAACACAATCGTGGATTGTTGCGGTAGGGCAAGGCGGTAAGCACCCTTGCCAAAGAGAAACATGGGGACACTCTATGGTGGTTGATCCCTGGGGAAGAGTGGTCGCACAGTTAGACCAAGATCCTAAAAGTATGGTGGTCGAGATAGACAAGTCCAGTTGTGAATCCATTAGGCAAAATATGCCCATCACACAGCATACTCGATTTACCAATCAATTTTAATTACAAACAAGAGCCATCTATGAGCATTAATCAAATTGAAGAAGCGCTACTGAACCCAACAGGGCTTACGGAGCAAAATATCGCAGATACATTGGCGAGCATTGCTACCCGCCAAATTGATTATGCTGATATCTACTTTCAGTCAAGCTGGCACGAATCTTTAGTGCTAGAAGACAGCATCATCAAAGACGGCTCTTTCAATATCGATTGCGGTGTGGGTGTTCGTGCAGTATCTGGCGAAAAGACTGGCTTTGCTTACTCTGACCAAATCCAACTCGATGGTCTAAAGCAAAGCGCGATTGCAGCTCGTGGTATCGCGAAGCAAGGTCAAAACGGCAAGGTGCAAGCCTTCAAGCGTAACTCCAATCAAACTTACTATGATGCAGTTAACCCGCTAGCAAGCTGGGAAAAACAGCAAAAAACAGAACTTCTTAAGTCATTGGACGCTTACATTCGTACTAAAGAACCTATGGTGACTGAAGTATCAGTGAGCCTAAGCGGTGTACATGAGCAGATGCTGGTTGCCGCGACAGATGGCACGTATGCTGGCGATATTCGTCCGTTGGTTCGTCTATCAATCAGTGTTCTTGCTCAGAAGGGCGATCGCCGTGAGCGTGGTGGTGCTGGTGGCGGTGGCCGTTTTGGTTACGACTTCTTCCTAAGCGATGACAAAGGTACTCAAGTTGCTTATCAGTTTGCGGATGAAGCGATTCGCCAAGCGCTTGTTAACCTTGAAGCCGTTGCTGCGCCTGCTGGTGCAATGCCTGTGGTTCTTGGTTCTGGTTGGCCGGGCGTTCTACTGCACGAAGCGGTAGGTCACGGTTTAGAAGGCGACTTCAACCGTAAAGAGTCTTCAGTATTCTCTGGTAAAGTTGGCGAACAAGTGACTTCAAGTCTGTGTACGATTGTCGATGACGGTACATTGACTGATCTTCGTGGTTCATTGAACGTCGATGATGAAGGTGTTAACGGTCAGTACAACACGTTGATTGAAAACGGCATCTTAAAAGGTTACATGCAAGACAAGCTGAATGCTCGTATAATGGGTGTAGCTCCTACAGGTAACGGTCGTCGTGAGTCTTATGCGCACCTTCCAATGCCACGCATGACTAACACCTACATGCTGCCGGGTGAGCACACACCAGAAGAGATCATCGCGACAGTAGATAAAGGTATCTACGCACCAAACTTCGGTGGTGGTCAGGTTGATATTACGTCCGGTAAGTTTGTGTTCTCAGCTTCTGAAGCGTATATGATTGAAAACGGTAAGATCACTTACCCAGTGAAGGGCGCAACGTTGATTGGCTCTGGTATCGAAGCGATGCAGCAGGTGTCTATGGTGGGTAATGATCTAAGCATCGACCGTGGTGTTGGTGTATGTGGCAAGGCTGGTCAAAGCGTGCCAGTAGGTGTTGGTCAACCAACATTGAAACTAGATTCGTTAACGGTTGGTGGTACTGAGTAAATCAGGCCCGCTGCAGCAACGTTAGCATAAAGATAGAATTGAAAAGCGCCTCCATTGTGAGGCGCTTTTTTGTTTCTGAAGTAGAGTTAGTAGTAAAAATCGATTACATGTTCTCTTCGGCAAACTCTGCCAGTCGGCTACGTACCACGCCATTGAGGTGGATATTTGCACTGCCTTCGAAGTTTTTAAAACGCTCAACCATGTATGTTAAACCTGAAGTCACAGGGGTTAAGTAAGACGAATCTATCTGCGCTAGGTTACCTGAGCAGACAATCTTGGTGCCTTCACCACAACGGGTGATGATGGTTTTGATTTGTGAAGCCGTCAGGTTTTGACACTCATCGAGAAGCACAAACGCATTTTGGATAGAACGGCCACGCATGAAGTTGATCGATTTGAACTGGATATTGGCTTTATCACAGATGTACTTCAGTGACCCTTCGGTGCAGTGGTCGTTTTTGTGCAGCGCTTCCAGTGTATCGGTCACGGCAGCCAACCAAGGCAGCATCTTCTCTTCTTCGGTACCTGGAAGGAAACCAATAGACTCACCAATGTCAGGCGTGTTTCGGGTGACGATGATCTTATCGAACTGTTTACGCTCAATGGTTTGCTCAAGTGCTGTGGCCATTGCGAGCAGTGTTTTACCACTACCTGCCGCGCCAGTTAGGATCACCAAGTCTATATCCGGGTCGAGTAGCGCATCAATCGCCATTCCCTGATAAATATTCTTTGGTGTAATGTCCCAGGCTCTGCGATTCATTAAACGTTCACGGCTTAAGTCTCTGAGTGTGACGGTTTCGGTATTAATCTCTTCAACTCTTGCTGCAAAGTCGCTCTCTTCATCAATCACATATTGGTTGAGGAAGGTAGGCTCGAAAGGCTCTCTTGCTAGCGTATGGAAGGTTTTGCCAGCTAAGGTTTTACTTTCCACATTGTCGATACCATCCCAAAATGCCCCCTTGAGCTGTTGGAAGCCTTTGGTGAGGTATTGGATATCATCGATGAGTTGGTCGGTTTGATAATCTTCAACGAAGCGTACGCCAGCGCCTTTTGCACGTAAACGCATGTTGATGTCTTTGGTGATGAGAACCACTTCACGTGGCGCGCGTTTATTTTGAAGGTAGAGTACAGCGTTGAGGATTCGGTTATCGCCTGCCTTGTCGTCGGCAAAGGCTTTGATGCTTTCTTGAAGTTCGTAATCGGCGAGTATTGAGATACTGCCTGAGGCCTTAATGTCTTTGGTGAACGGAATGCCTTCCGATATTTGGTCTGGTGTGGCTTCCCTGAATAAATCTTCGAGAGTTCGAATCGCAATTCTCGCATCTCTTGCAACGTCCCTCTTACTGTCTTTGATTCTGTCTAGTTCTTCTAGCACTGTCATAGGGATAACGACATCGTGCTCTTGGAAAGAAAATATAGCGAAGGGTTCGTGAAGTAGGATATTGGTGTCTAAAACAAATAGCTTCCGGTTGGTCTCGCCCATAGCATCTCCTTGCCGCGTACGGCTTGCTTTGCATCGATTGAACGTAGATTAAGCTCACTTAAAGGTTAGTCTCTCACTCTGGTGATAGTCAACTGCTCACCTAAAGTTCAACGAGATAAATATTGCCATATTGTGATCGGTGAATATGGCATGTTTACTAATGCCAGTAATCTACTAGCAATAGGTTAACCATGTTTTTTTGACAGTTTGATTGCATTGGCGAAAACCGAAAAAAAGTATGAAATCCTCGCCTTTAGACGTGACCTAAATCACAGCATCGAGTAAGATTAGCGACCTTTTTCTGCACCATTTTCTCGAGATATTTATTATCTAGAGCGCACTTAAAAAGTGGCTGCAAACTAGGCATTTTTGGCTATATTTTTAGTTCAAGAGCGGTAAGGTTCTTGTTTCAAATATCAGTTAAAAAGACCAAATTCCAACTATAAGATTGAGGTAGTCGATTCATGACATTTGCTTTGGGGCAACGCTGGATAAGCGATACGGAGAGCGATTTAGGTTTAGGTACCGTTGTAGCAATGGATGCTCGCACAGTGACACTAATGTTTGCAGCATCAGAAGAAAACCGTGTGTATGCACGTACGGATGCTCCCGTAACCCGAGTAACATTTAATGTAGGCGATGTCATCGAATGCCAAGAAGGTTGGTCTCTATCTGTCGAAGAAATAATCGAAGATAAAGGGCTACTGACCTACCTAGGTACACGTGAAGATACTCAAGAATCAGAAGTGACTCTGCGTGAAATCTTCTTAAGCAATCAGATTCGTTTTAACAAGCCACAAGACAAACTGTACGCAGGTCAAATCGACCGTATGGATAATTTTGTGTTGCGTTACCGCGCTCTAAGCAATCAATACCAACAGCACAAGAGCCCAATGCGTGGCTTGTGTGGTATGCGTGCAGGCCTAATACCTCACCAGTTGTACATCGCTCATGAAGTGGGGCGTCGTCATGCGCCACGTGTTTTATTAGCTGATGAAGTTGGTCTAGGTAAAACCATCGAAGCGGGTATGATCATTCACCAACAGGTGTTGTCTGGCCGCGCTGAACGTATTCTGATCGTGGTACCGGAAACACTACAACACCAATGGTTAGTTGAGATGATGCGCCGTTTCAATCTGCACTTTTCTATCTTTGATGAAGAGCGTTGTATTGAAGCCTTTGCAGAATCAGATAACCCATTTGATACCCAGCAATACGTTCTGTGTTCGTTAGATTTCTTACGTAAGAGCCGCAAGCGCTATGAGCAAGCACTTGAAGGTGAGTGGGATCTATTGGTTGTCGATGAAGCGCACCACCTTGAGTGGAGCCTGGACAAACCAAGCCGTGAATACCAAGTGGTAGAAGGCTTGGCAGAAAATACTCCTGGCGTGCTTTTACTGACTGCGACTCCAGAGCAACTGGGCCGTGAGAGTCACTTTGCACGTCTGCGCCTATTGGATCCTGACCGCTTCTACGATTACGAAGCGTTTGTTGAAGAAGAAGATCAATACGCACCGGTCGCTGATGCTGTTACCGCACTATTCTCAGGCGTGAAACTTGAAGACAGCGCGAAGAATCAGATTACAGAGCTGCTTTCTGAACAAGATGTTGAGCCTTTGTTCCGTGTTATCGAAGGTGATAGCAGCGAAGAAGAGCAAGCATTAGCTCGCCAAGAACTGATTGATAACCTTATGGATCGCCATGGTACTGGTCGTGTTCTATTTAGAAACACACGTGCCGCTATCAAAGGCTTCCCTAAGCGTAACGTTAACTTACTGCCGATGGACATTCCAACGCAGTACACCACATCGATGCGTGTATCAGGCATGATCGGTGGCAAGATGGCACCAGAAGCTCGTGCGATGAAGATGCTTTACCCTGAAGAGATCTTCCAAGAGTTTGAAGGTGAAGATTCAAGCTGGTGGCAGTTCGATTCGCGTGTTAACTGGCTGATTGAAAAGATCCAAGACAAGCGTAGCGAAAAGATACTGGTGATCGCATCGCGTGCAAGTACTGCTCTTCAATTAGAACAGGCACTGCGTGAGCGTGAAGGTGTGCGTGCAACTGTATTCCACGAAGGCATGTCGATTCTAGAGCGTGATAAAGCGGCGGCTTATTTTGCTCAAGAAGAGGGCGGCGCTCAGGTTCTTATCTGTAGTGAAATCGGCTCTGAGGGTCGTAACTTCCAGTTTGCTAACCAATTAGTGATGTTTGACCTTCCATTCAACCCAGACTTGCTTGAGCAACGTATTGGTCGTTTAGATCGTATTGGTCAACAGCGTGATATCGATATTCATGTTCCTTATCTGAAAGGCACATCACAGGCAATACTAGCGCGTTGGTTTGATGAAGGCCTGAATGCATTCGCAGAAACGTGCCCAACTGGTCGCATGGTTTACGACAAGTTCTCAGATGTGCTTATTGAAATGCTGGCTTCTGGTAACACAGAACAGCTTGATGAAGTTATCGAAGAGTCAGCTAAGCTAAACCAAAGCCTAAAAGCGGATCTAGAAAAAGGCCGAGATCGCCTGCTAGAGATGCACTCAAACGGCGGTGATAAAGCGCACGAGATCGCAGATAAGATCGCATCAACCGATGGCGATACTAACCTAGTTACTTTTGCGTTGAGCTTGTTCGACACTATTGGATTGAACCAAGACGACAAAGGTGAAAATGCCCTAGTAGTAACACCGTCCGAGCACATGATGGTACCAAGCTACCCAGGCTTACCTTATGAAGGTGCAACTATCACATTCGACCGTGATACCGCACTTTCTCGTGAAGACATGAACTTCATTAGTTGGGAACACCCAATGATTCAGGGTGGTATTGATTTACTACTTAGCGAAGGCGTTGGTACTTCTGCGGTGTCACTACTTAAGAACAAAGCGCTACCAGTCGGTACTATCTTGCTTGAATTAGTTTACTTGGTGGATGCACAAGCACCAAAACGCAGTGGTATCAGCCAGTTCTTACCTAAGACTCCGATTCGTTTGATGATGGATGGCCGTGGTAACGACCTATCTGCTCAGGTTGAGTTTGATAGCTTTAACCGCCAGTTAAGCCCAGTGAACCGTCACCTAGCAAGTAAGTTAGTTAACTCGGTACAAGGCGAAATTCACAAGCTAATCGAAGCGGGTGAGGCACAAGTTCTTCCTAAAGTTGAAGAAGTGCGTCAGCAAGCGCAAAGAGATATGCAGACAAACCTCAACGGTGAACTAGAGCGTCTACAAGCACTGAAAGCGGTGAACCCAAATATTCGTGATGAAGAGTTAGAAGTGATCGAAGCTCAGATAAACGAACTGACAGGCTACATCAGCAAAGCTCAGGTTCAGCTAGACTCGCTACGCCTGATTGTGGTTTCTCACAATTAATATTAGCTAGTCTGCGAGCAACAAATAAGGCCTTCATCATGAAGGCCTTATTTTTATCTTGAGTTTGTAGATGGTGGTGATTGGTGGGTTACATTAACCATTTCCACCAAACAAATACGGCTAAGAAACCAAATAAGTAAACTAGACCTGCGACAGACAACCATTTAAGTTTACTACCGATGGCTAGCGCTTCTGGAAGCTTAGCTTTGTTCACCAAGATGAAGTTAAGCAGAGCGAAGAATGGCGTCGTTGCGAAAGCAAGTACCATTGCAAAATCGAGCATTGGCATTAATGCCGCGCTAAAGAACACCACAATCGCGAGTGCTATGATAGAAACAATGATGATCCAACCTTGCAGCATGCGTGGGCTTGACTCTTTATTGAGTAACAGACGTTGTGATTCCGCAAGCACGCGAGAGTAGCCGTCGATAACCGTAATCGTGCTGCCAAAGATACAGAAGAAAGCAATGATAGCAATTAGTGGACGCGACCATTCACCAATCGTCGACGCGTAAATACCAACTAGCTGGTGAGTAAAGCCCATACCAGAGCGAGACAGCTCCACGCCTGAACCGTGAAGTACGAGAGCCCCCAAAGCGACAAATACTAAAGCAAGCAGTGCAGTACCAATATAGCCGACGTTGAAATCGAATAAGGCAGATTGAGCTGTGACTTCTTGCTTCTCTTTTTGGCTTTTTAGCCACATAGAGGTGATGCTTGAAATCTCGATAGGGGCAGGCATCCAACCCATGGTCACCACGATAAAACCAATAGCAGCCAATGACCAAGGTGATGGAGGGACAAAAGCAGCATCCGGTTCGACAGGTGAGCCAATAGCGATTGCGACGGCGGCCAGAGTAGTGATCGTTAGGATCGCCATGATTGCTTTTGAAAGGGTGTCCAGAGCACGGTAATGCCCTGCAAATAAGATGATCAAGCAGGTCGCGAGTACGATCATACAAAGCGTACTGGTTGCTAGCTCAAAAGGAATGAAGTAGTTAAGTAAGCTCGCACTAAACAGCAGTAGTGCGGCTGTGTTTACGACGGCTGAAATAGCACTTAGTACCGAAAAGGTCACTAGGTAAAGGCGACCTAGGTTTGAGTAGCCCTCAACCAAGCTTTGTCCTGTACCAAGCGTGTACTGAATGCCGGCACGAAAGAAAGGGTACTTGAATAGGTTTACTAGGATGATTAGAGCTGCCAGTTGCCAACCATAGATGGCTCCAGCTTTGGTTGAGGCGACTAAGTGTGAACCGCCGACAGCAGCAGCGGCCATCATGATACCTGGGCCAAGAGACTTAATTAAACTGGATAGGGGAGCTGAGGTTTTTGTTGTGGTTGTTTTAACCGTACTGTCCATCATTGTTCCTTTGATTTTGACTTGTTATTTTCCGTTACCCTATCAATACCATGCTTTGTAAAATCGTCAACTTTTATGTACAAAAACATTTAAAAATTGTATTTATTAATAAACGAATTAATTGTAAATTATTTGTTCACTAGTAAATAAGAGGCTTTAATGGCGCTAGAGCAGTACACACCACCACGCGAACCTTGGATTGATATTATTTATCAAGATGGTGACATTCTGGTGGTGAATAAGCCTGCGGGCTTACTTTCAGTACCGGGTAGGTTGCCAGAGCATTACGACAGTATGTGGAGTCGTTTGGTAGATGAGTTCGCTGATATTCAAGTAGTTCACCGCTTGGATATGTCGACCTCAGGCTTGATGTTGTTGGCTAAGCATAAGCAGGCAGAGCGTCACTTGAAGAAGCAGTTCCAATACCGCCTGACACACAAACTGTATTACGCACGTGTATGGGGAGCGGTTGAACAAAAAGCAGGATTGATCGATCTGCCACTCATCTGTGATTGGCCAAATCGCCCTAAGCAGAAAGTCTGTTTTGAAGACGGCAAACCATCACAGACTCGTTATGTGGTAGAACAGCAAGAACTCCAAACGACTTTACTTAAGTTACTGCCAATTACCGGGCGTTCTCACCAATTGAGAGTACATTGCATGGAAATAGGTGCACCGATTGTGGGCGATGAGTTTTACGCAACACCAGAAGCATTTGAATATAGTGATAGGCTGGCTTTGCATGCGTGTGAGCTGAGCTTTTATCATCCAGCTAATAATCAGTTGTTTAAAGCCTTTGTTCCCTGTGACTTTTATCCTCAAGCATCCCCACAAATCGAACAGCACTTTGAAATTGCGCTTGAGCTTCCAGACTACAGTAAGCTAAAAGCTTAGAATGGACTGATTCATAGATCTAACCAAGGAAGAAGAATGCCAACGCTGAAAGTTGTGTTTCTCGATAGAGCGACTATCCCATCTCAAATTCATTTAAAGCCTTTTAGCTTTGAGCATGAATGGGTAGAGTATGATTTCACAGCTCCTGAGCAAGTATCGGAGCGAGTTGAAGGAGCTGATGTGGTGATCACTAACAAGGTAGTGCTCAATGAGTCGAATCTCGCTTGTGCGAAAAAACTCAAGTTGATCGCGGTTTCAGCGACCGGTGTCAATAATGTCGATGTGGAATACTGCAAATCTAAAAACATTGCAGTGACAAACGTGCAAGGCTACGCAACTCAATCGGTTCCTGAACATGTCATCGCAATGCTGTTTGCACTTAAACGAAACCTTGTTGGTTATCATAAAGATATTGAGGCGGGCGAGTGGCAAAAGGACAAGCAGTTCTGCTTCTTTACTCATCCGATTCAAGATGTGGCTGGCAGTACATTGGGTTTAATGGGCAGTGGCAGCTTAGGCCAAGCCACCGCAATGTTAGCTAAAGCAATTGGTATGAAGGTGATGTTTGCCGAGCGAAAAGGAGCAGATTCTTGTCGAGAAGGGTATCTGCCTTTTGATACGGTATTACAGCAAGCGGATGCGATCAGCCTGCATTGCCCTTTGACTGATGCGACCCAAAATCTGATTTCAGAGCGAGAGCTGAATATGATGAAAACGAGCGCGGTACTAATCAATACCGGACGTGGAGGTCTAGTAGATGAACAGGCCCTAGTTGAAGCTCTGAAGAATAATCAAATCGTTGGAGCGGGTATAGATGTGTTCGCTCAAGAGCCTGCTGACAACTCAAATCCACTGTTGGCTAATAGCCACTTACCGAACTTATTACTCACTCCACATGTGGCGTGGGGTAGCGACAGCTCGATTCAAAAACTGTCTGATATCTTAATGGATACCATTGATGGCTTTATCGCGGGTCGTCCACAAAACATAGTGAATTAACTTTAAAGCTATGTAGCATGAGTTAAAAACAAAAAGGTTGGCTTGTAGGTCAACCTTTTTAGATTGTGTGCCGATTAAATGACTTAACCTTGCGGTTTAACCACCAATACATTGATTGGTGAGTTCTGTACTACTTTACTTGCAACCGAGCCAAGTACCACTTTGTCGATTTTTGAACGCTTATGGCTAGGCATTACGATAAGGTCAGCGCCAAGCTTTTCTGCGAAATCAAGAATCGTCGCGTAGGTTTTACCCTCAGCAACATGAACCTTGTAAACCACTTCATCGTCGATGTGTTTGTCGGCGAACTCTTTAAGCTGATTTTTAACATCCAGCTTCATTTGGTTCGCTGCATCTTTCGGGAAGTAAGACGCCACCATCGACATGTGAATGCCCGGTAGTACGTTCAGAATGTGTATTTCAGCATTGCTGTGTTTTGCGTGCCATACCGCCAGTTCGACTGCCTTATCAGAAAAGCCTTTGTCATTAAGATCAACAGGAACAAGGATTTGTTTATACATGTATTCGTCTCTTTTTACTCAGTGCTAAGTAGTCACTTAGCACTGTAATTATCCTTTCCATGTAATAAAGCCAAATAGCGCTAAGCACTACTCAGCCTTATCCATTACGCGCTAATCTCATCCTTACGAGCACGTCTTCTTTGATTCATAGCTAAACCAATCAAAATGATCAGAGCTGGTAAGAATACCCACTCTTTCATTGGTCGATCTGCATCTTGGATAACGGATTTGATTTCCCAATCGAAATCAATACCAGCCGCTTCTGCAGGGCTACCGAACTCAACCATATCAACAATCATCTTGCCTTCTGATTCAGTCAGCATTAGACCCATAGAGGCTATGCGATCTTCACTTGAGGTCGCAGAATCTTCAAACGGCAGGCGAACTGTCTTTTCAGAATAGTCACCTTCTAAGTTTTCACCACCCACTCTAAGTTCAAGTGATTGTCCCACATCCAGCTTTTCCGTGATTTGAGCAATCTCAACTCCAGGTGAAAGAACTTTCTCTGGGTAAATCATGTCCCACCAGAAGCCAGGGCGGAAGAAAGTGAAGGTTAATGCAATAAGCAGCACTGTTTCCCACCACTTGTTCTTAGTGAACCACCAACCTTGTGTTGCAGCTGCGAAGATAAGTACCGCCGTCACAGATGAGAAGATAGTCAGTGCTAAGTGCCACCAAGAATCAATGCCCATCAGTAGTAGTTGGGTATTAAAGATGAACATGAACGGCAAGATTGCGGTACGGATATCGTAGGTGAAGCCTTGGATACCAGTACGAATTGGATCTGATTTCGCAATTGCCGCTGCTGCAAACGCTGCTAGACCTACCGGAGGTGTATCATCGGCAAGAATACCGAAGTAGAACACGAATAAGTGCACTGCAATCAGTGGAATGATAAGACCGTGTGCTGCACCTAGGGTCACAATTACAGGTGCCATCAGTGTCGATACAACGATGTAGTTTGCTGTAGTCGGTAAGCCCATACCCAAGATCAAGCTGATTACCGCAGTGAAGAGCAGCATAAGGATGATGCTACCACCTGAGATAAACTCAACGAAGTCAGTCATTACAAGACCGATGCCCGTTAGCGTTACTACCCCAACAACAGTACCAGCAGCTGCAGTCGCCACACCGATACCGATCATGTTACGTGCACCTGACACCAAGCTTTCAGCCAGATCAACGAAACCAGCTTTGGTTTGTTCTGCAAGATCGTTTGTTTTGTTCATCAGAGTCATCAAAGGACGCTGGGTGATCAAGATAAAGATCATGAACACTGTTGCCCAGAATGCAGATAAGCCAGGTGAGAAACGTTCAACCGTCAGACACCAAACTAGCACTACGATAGGCAGCAGGAAGTGTAAACCTGATTTAATCGTTGGACCTGGATCCGGAACTTCTTTTAGATCCGCATCAATCTCCATACCACCTTCAGCTGAGTATTTAGCAGAAACACGAACAAGAGCAACATAAGCGATCAGCAGAGCCACAGTAACGATTGGTGTTGCTGCTTCGCCAAATACATCTTTCGTCCAACCCACACCGTAGTAAACCGCGGCACTGATAACACATAGACCTAAAACAGTCCCAGTGAAAGAGAGTAGGCTTTGTACAATAGTTGGTGTGTGACGACGAGGTAAGCCAGTCATACCGGCTTTACATGCTTCTAAATGAACAATGTAAATCAGAGCGACGTAAGAGATCAGAGCTGGCAATAGAGCAGCTTTGATTACTTCGACATATGAGATACCTACATATTCCACCATCAGGAATGCCGCAGCCCCCATGATTGGTGGTGTAAGTTGACCATTGGTTGAAGCCGCAACCTCTACCGCGCCTGCTTTTGTACCGGGGAAGCCAACACGCTTCATCAGTGGAATAGTGAAGGTACCAGTGGTTACTACGTTAGCAATCGAAGAGCCGGAAACAAGTCCAGATAAACCAGATGCTACAACAGCTGCTTTCGCAGGGCCGCCTTTCATGTGACCAAGCAGTGAGAATGCGACTTTGATGAAGTAGGCTCCAGCACCCGCACGTTCAAGCATTGCACCAAACAATACAAACAAGAAGACGAATGACGTTGAAACACCCAGAGCGACACCGAATACACCTTCTGTTGTTAGCCACAAGTGCGACATTGCCTTGTTCAGGCTCGCACCTTTGTGGGCGATAACGTCTGGCATGTGTGGACCACCAAAGGTGTAAAGTAGGAACACTGCTGCCACAACCATAAGAGGTGGACCTAAAGCGCGTCGTGTTGCTTCAAGCAGTAGAACCATACCAAATACAGCAGCAACGATATCGAATGTTGTTGGCGCACCTGAGCGGCCAGCAAGTTCTGTATAGAAAATATAGATATAAGAAGCTGAAAAACTACCTGCAAGCGCTAATATCCAGTCGACTGCTGGGATGTAGTCCCGTGGCGAGTTCTTCATTGCTGGATAAGCGGTAAAAGCAAGGAAAATAGCAAAGGTAAGGTGAATTGCTCGAGCTTCGGTGTCGTTTAAAATCCCGAAGTTAAAAATGAACGGCAGCGGAGATGCATACCAAAGTTGGAACAGTGACCAACATAGAGGCACAAACCATAAAATACGGCCTTGGATACCGCGAGGGCTACGCGCACCAGTGTCTGATTGTGCCACCATTTCTTGCACATCTGGAGACGGTGATGTTGTCTGCGTCATGTACTTTATCCTTATTATTGATGGTCTGCCTTTCTTACGAACAACGAGACGTTATTTCTTTCCTATCTAGTGTAGTGAATGGATAGGGAAATGCGTTTTTTGTTCGTCTTTGTCTTAGGCTTGATACGAAGGTAAGTTCGTCAAATTGGAGAAACTTAAAGGTTTGCTCTTTTCACTTAAGTTATTTTTATAAAACGTGAAAAGCCAATAAGGAGGGCTAGCCTCCTTATTGGTGTAGTAGGCTTAAAGTAGAGTTACTTTAGAAGGCCCACTTCTTTGTAGTATTTTTCTGCACCTGGGTGTAGAGGGATAGAGATACCTGCTTTCACCATGTCTTCTTTCTTCAGGTTTGCAAATGCTGGGTGTAGGCGTTTGAAAGTGTCAAAGTTTTCAAATACTGCCTTAGCAACGTTGTATGCTACTTCATCAGAAACGTCAGAAGTGGTTACCATAGTTGCTGCAACACCGAAGCTGTTTACATCAGCATCTGTACCACGGTACATGCCTGCAGGAACTGTGCTGTATGCGTAGTATGGGTTTTCAGCTACGATTTTGTCGATCTGTGGACCTGTTGCTGAAACCAGTTTTGCATCACAAGATGTTGTTGCTTCTTTGATTGATCCGTTTGGGTGACCAACCATGTAGATGAATGCGTCAATCTTGTTATCACAAAGTGCTTGTGAACGCTCAGAACCTTTAAGCTCAGAAGCTAGCTTGAAGCTGTCATTTGTCCAACCCATAGCGTCCATTACAACGCCCATAGTTGCGCGGTCACCTGAACCTGGGTTACCAATGTTTACACGCTTACCAGCAAGGTCAGCAACATTGTTGATGCCAGAATCGGTACGAGCGATGATGTTAAATGGTTCTGTATGTAGAGAGAACATCGCGCGAAGTTTCTTGTATTCGCCCTGATCCTTGAACTTACTTGTACCGTTGTAGCCATGGTATTGCCAGTCAGACTGAACAACACCGAAATCTAGTTCACCAGCACGGATGGTGTTAACGTTGTAGATTGAACCGCCAGTAGACTCTACAGAACAACGAATGTTGTGGTCTTTGCGGCCTTTGTTCACTAGTTTACAAATTGCACCACCAGTTGGGTAGTAAACCCCCGTTACTGAACCAGTACCAATTGTTATGAACTCTTGAGCGTTAACAGCGCCAGCGCCCATTACAGCAGCTGCAATAGCACCAACTTTGATAAGTTTGGTAAATGCCATGAATTTCCCTTCCTTTATTCATTATTAACCCAGAAACAAGTGTAGTTGTTTCTGGAGTTTCCTATTTGGAAACGGCACCTTTTTCAATCCATGTGATGAAAAAGTGTCTGAATAATATCAAAAATTGGCAGAAAATTACTAGAATGTTAAAAGATATAGCTAAAAAATCTAACAAATGATGCTTGGATCTTGTGTTTAATTCACTACTGAGTTTTTTAAAATCAATGATTTAGTGTTGCTGTGTGGGAGTGGGGGGAGATATTCTAGGATGTGAGTTGGATCACGAAGCAAATAGATATTCGTGATCCATTTATACGGTTGATAATTATGAAACTATGAGCAATTATCCTGCGTATTCAAATAGCTCACAGACTGAGTCAAACAGCTGCTTTGTCGTAACGGATAACGTAGGAGTAATGAAGATCGTATCATCACCTGCGACTACGCCCAGTATGCCCTCCGACTTACCCAACGAGTCTAGTAGGCGAGCAATCAGTTGTGCAGCGCCAGGGCCTGTGTGTATCACAACTAACGCATTGTTATGGTCAATATCTAGGACAAGTTCTCTTAAAGAGCTCGAAACCGTTGGAACCCCCAGTTCTGCAGGAAGACAGTAAACCATCTCCATTTTTGCGTTACGAGTTCGAACCGCGCCAAACTTAGTTAACATACGCGAGACTTTGGACTGGTTGATGCTTTCAAAGCCTTCATGCTTCAAGGCATCAACAATTTCGCCTTGTGAACCAAAACGTTCTTCTTTTAGTAGCGCTTTAAAAGCACGAACCAAGTTGTCTTGTTTTTCTGTATTGCGCATATGCCATTCTTATTCATTAACAAAGATATTTGCATATTCTCGCATACATATTCAATTTTAGCCAAAACAACCCGGTAATTTGTTAGTCATATCACTGTAAATATTTAATAGAATAATGTGCTATTTGCGACGACTTGTTTTGTTATTTCAGTCGATTATCGCCATAATGCGAACTTGCTGTGTAGCACGATTTTACTGACTTGCGCGAAGTCGCAAAGCTGGCGTTAATTGATTGTAATCACTTTGTGATTAATATAGTTTTTTAACTTTAAATTAGCTCAAGAATTACCCTACCAAGAATCTATAAGAGAAAGCTCTCAAGGAGAATAACAATGAAAGTAGCTGTTATTGGTGCCGCTGGTGGCATCGGTCAAGCCCTAGCCCTACTACTTAAGAATCGCCTGCCTGCAGGTTCAGATCTTGCACTTTACGACATCGCACCGGTAACTCCGGGTGTTGCTGCCGATCTTAGCCATATCCCAACACCTGTTTCGATCAAAGGTTACGCGGGTGAAGATCCAACACCTGCACTAGAAGGTGCGGATGTTGTACTTATCTCTGCGGGCGTTGCTCGTAAGCCTGGTATGGATCGTGCGGATCTTTTCAATGTGAATGCTGGCATTGTTAAGTCTCTTGCAGAGAAGATTGCGGTTGTATGTCCAAAAGCTTGTGTTGGTATCATTACTAACCCGGTAAACACTACAGTACCGATCGCTGCTGAAGTGCTTAAGAAAGCGGGAGTATACGATAAGCGTCGTTTATTTGGTGTTACTACTCTGGATGTGATTCGTTCTGAAACTTTTGTTGCTGAGCTAAAAGACAAAGATCCAGGTGACATTCGCGTTCCTGTTATCGGTGGCCACTCTGGTGTGACTATTCTTCCTCTTCTTTCTCAAGTCGAAGGTGTAGAGTTCACTGATGAAGAAATCGCAGCACTAACGACTCGTATCCAAAATGCAGGTACTGAAGTTGTAGAAGCGAAAGCGGGCGGCGGTAGTGCAACACTATCTATGGGCCAAGCAGCTTGTCGTTTCGGTCTTGCTCTAGTGAAAGCACTACAAGGTGAAGAGAACGTAATCGAGTGTGCATACGTTGAAGGTGAAGGCGAGCACGCCCCATTCTTCGCTCAACCAGTTAAGCTGGGTAAAGAGGGCGCAGAAGCTATCCTTAGCTACGGTGAATTGAGCGATTTCGAACGCAATGCTCTAGACAGCATGCTTGAAACGCTAAATGGCGATATCGAGATTGGTGTTGAATTCGCTAAGTAAGCGAGACACGACTCATTTAGCCAAATAGATATAACAAAAGCCGGCCTCATAGGTCGGCTTTTTTGATCTTTTCATCTCAATGTGCGTATTAACATGGTGTCAATTCACTTTGTGAAGGAAAAGATGATGGAAGCAAATCGAATTCGTAAAGGTCTAGTAGTAGAGTGTCAGCAAGGAGTGGGAACTATCTTGGTAGTTGACCAAGAAGCTGAAACGGTGTTGTTGGCTAAGCAGGGCTCGGAAGAGCAATTAGCGGTAAGCTTTGATGAGATCGAAGATAATCCTCAACTACATGGAAATTGTGACAAGTACTATTAGTTTGAACATTCATCCATTCGGCTATCGACAAATAATAGACAACAAAAAGGAAGAGCTCAGCTCTTCCTTTTTGCTCTAGGGTATTTCTATTCAGTCTTAGCGAGTTCGCTTCACTGCCATGTGAGCAAGAGTAACCAACGCTTGCTTATCATCGGATTCAGGTAGTACAGTCAGTTCAGCAATCGCCTTATCAGCTTCTTCGTAAGCTTTGTTGGTGGTGTACTCTAACGAACCTGTCTCTTCCATAGCGGCAAGAATATCGTTGAGCTTGTCCATACCGTTGGCTTTTTCAATCGCTTCACGAATCATACTTGCTTGCTCAGGAGAACCATTGTGCATAGCGTATAGAAGAGGCAAGGTCGGTTTGCCTTCTGCTAGGTCGTCACCAACGTTCTTACCCATCTCTTTACCATCTGCGGTGTAATCCATAACATCATCAATCAGCTGGAATGCAGTACCTAGGTATTTACCATAGTTTTGCATTGCCGTTTCGATCTCTGGTGACGACTCAGTCAGAATTGCGCCAATTTGAGTTGCGGCTTCAAACAAGCGAGCTGTCTTCGAGTAGATAACTTGCATGTAGCTTTCTTCAGTGGTGTCTGGGTTGTTGCAGTTCATTAATTGTTGAACTTCACCCTCAGCAATCACATTTACCGCTTCACTCATTAACTCGAGGATCTTTAAAGATCCTAGTGTAGTCATCATTTGGAATGAGCGTGTGTAAATAAAGTCACCAACCAAAACACTGGCAGCATTACCAAAGGCTGCGTTGGCGGTTGCTTTACCACGTCTCATGTCTGATTCGTCGACAACATCGTCATGAAGCAGAGTCGCAGTATGAATAAACTCAATAAAGGCTGCAGAGGTAATATGCGCTTCACCTTGATAACCAAGAGCGCGAGCAGATAAAAGAGTAAGCAAAGGACGCAGGCGTTTACCACCGCCGCTAACGATATAAAAACCAAGCTGGTTGATTAAACTTACGTCAGAATTAAGTTGGGCTTGAATTGTTTCATTCACTTTTGCCATATCATTGGCAGTAAGCGTTTGGATAGCTTTAAAATCCATTGTTCATCCGGCTGAGGTTAGACCCTGTAAGGTTTATACGTTGTATTAATTGTTGAATAATACACTAAAAAACGTTGATTAATACATCGCTTAAGGGCATGATTGCCGCACTTTTCTTTGGCGAACAGGTTTTCGCCAATTTTTTAAAAATATGGCTTGTCATAGCGCCATGATTCCCGTAGAATCTGCGCCCTATTGATTAGTTTAGCGCACACCCGAGTTGTACAAATAACAACCATAGGCTGTGCGGAAAAAGCGGAGTAAAATATGTACGCTGTTTTCCAATCTGGTGGCAAACAACACCGAGTAAGCGAAGGTCAAACTCTTCGTTTAGAGAAATTAGACGTTGAAACTGGTGCAACTGTAGAATTTGATAAAGTTCTTCTTGTTGCCAACGGCGAAGAAATCGCTGTTGGTGCACCTCTTGTTGAAGGTGGTAAGGTTACTGCGGAAGTAGTACAACACGGTCGTGGCGATAAAGTAAAAATCGTTAAGTTCCGTCGTCGTAAGCACTCTCGTAAGCAAGCTGGTCACCGTCAGTGGTTCACAGAAGTGAAAATCACTGGCATTAACGCTTAAGTATTAGGAGAGTTTAACAATGGCACATAAAAAAGCTGGCGGTTCTACTAATAACGGCCGCGATTCAGAAAGCAAACGTCTTGGTGTTAAGCGTTTCGGTGGCGAATCTGTTCTTGCAGGTAACATCATCGTACGTCAACGTGGTACTAAGTTCCACGCTGGCACAAACGTTGGCATCGGTAAAGACCACACTCTTTTCGCTCTTACTGAAGGTAAAGTGAAATTTGCTGTTAAAGGTCCTAAAAACCGTAAGTTCGTAAGCATCGAAGCTGAGTAATTTAATCTTTAGTTAGATTATATTTATAGCTTTAAAGCTGAATTCAAAAGCCCTGCCGATTCGGCAGGGTTTTTTATTTATAACGAGAATAAAAAAGTAGACGCTCTTGTTTAAGCTTTAACAAGTCCTAAGCAAAGAACCTCTCCTTATTTGTTCCTTGGTTGCAGGTCGGCCTAGATCTTAGGTGATCGATCTAAACTCGGATCTGCTAGAATTTATATCACTCCTTGATGAGTGGTAACGCAACGTAAGTGCGGAGTTGAAAAATGAAATTCGTTGATGAAGCGGTAGTAAAAATAGAAGCCGGTGATGGCGGTAATGGTACAGTGAGCTTTTGGCGCGAAAAGTTCGTCGCTAAAGGTGGTCCTGATGGCGGTGACGGCGGTGATGGCGGTGATGTTTACATCCAAGCTGATGAAAACTTAAATACACTGATCGATTACCGTTTCCAACGTTTTTACAGCGCAGAGCGTGGTGAAAACGGTCGCGGTGGTAACTGTACTGGTAAACGTGGTAAAGACATCACGTTAAAAGTGCCTGTAGGTACTCGTGCTGTTGATATCCATACTAATGAAATCGTTGCTGAAGTTGCTGAACACGGCAAGAAGGTAATGGTTGGTAAAGGTGGTTGGCACGGTCTTGGTAACACACGTTTTAAATCGTCTGTTAACCGCGCTCCTCGTCAAAAGACAATGGGTACTAAAGGTGAAGTTCGTGAACTGCGTTTAGAGCTTCTTCTACTTGCTGACGTTGGTATGCTTGGTTTACCAAATGCAGGTAAGTCTACCTTTATCCGCTCTGTTTCTGCAGCGAAACCAAAAGTAGCTGACTACCCGTTTACAACCTTGATCCCAAGTTTGGGTGTGGTGAGCGTGGTTCCTGAGAAGAGCTTTGTTGTTGCCGATATCCCGGGTCTAATCGAAGGCGCTGCTGATGGCGCTGGTCTTGGTATCCGCTTCTTGAAACACCTTGAGCGTTGTCGTGTTCTTCTACACATGATCGATATCATGCCGATCGACGGTTCTGATCCTATTCAGAATGCATTAACGATCATTGATGAGCTTGAGCAGTACAGTGAAAAAGTGGCACAAAAACCTCGTTGGTTAGTGTTCAACAAAGTTGACCTAATGCCAGAAGAAGAAGCAGACGAAAAGATTCAAGAAATCATCGATGCTTTAGGTTGGGAAGACGAGTACTTCAAGATCTCTGCAGTGAACAAGCTAGGCACTAAAGAGCTCTGCTACAAACTTGGTGAGTTCATGGAGAACCTACCACGTGAAGTGGAAGAAGTTGCAGAAGAAGAAAAAGTCGACTTTATGTGGGATGACTACCATAAAGATGCAATGAGCGGCAAAAATGTCGTTACCGAAGATGATGACGATTGGGATGATTGGGACGATGAAGAAGATGACGGTCATGTTATCTACGTTCGTGACTAATTGAGCCTATTAGATAAAAACCGCAATTAATATTGCGGTTTTTTTGTATCTAAATCATGAACAGAGTTTTATTGTTAAGGCAAAATTTACCTCTTAAGTATTAGCGCCAATGGGAAGGAAATCATGGCATCAAAACAAAGAGCGATCTCAAGGCTCGTTGCTCAGTCAGGGCAAATGCTATTAGCGCACGGCGCGGAAAGCACTTTAGTTGGCGACATCATGCGCCGTATTGGTATTGCTTGTGGAGTTGATGAGGTAGAGGTTGCGCTGTCTGCTAATGCGCTTGTTGTGACGACAGTAATGAATGATCACTGTATTACGACCACGCGAAGCTGCGCAGATCGTGGTATCAACATGCAAGTGATCACCGACATTCAGCGAGTGTGTATCATGATGGAGAAAGGGATCCTCGATTATGGACTCGCGTATAAAAAGATCCAAAATATCAGTCCTGAGCGTTACAACCGTTGGTTAGTCGTTGTGATGATAGGCCTATCTTGTGCTTCTTTTAGTCGACTTGCTGGCGGTGATTGGCAGGTGTTCATGATGACCTTTATTGCTTCTGCCTGTGGCATGATCGTCAGGCAAGAGATTGGTCATCGCCATTTTAATCCACTGTTAAACTTTGCGATCACAGCTTTTGTTACCACGACTATCTCTGCCCAAGCAGTCCTCTACACTATTGGTGGCCAGCCAACCATCGTAATGGCTTCATCGGTATTGATGCTCGTACCTGGTTTCCCACTGATTAATTCAGTTGCAGACATGCTCAAAGGTCACATCAATATGGGGTTGGCTCGCTTTACCATGGCAAGCTTACTTACTTTGGCGACTAGCTTAGGCATTGTTGCTGCGATGAGCCTATCTGGTGTTTGGGGTTGGGCGAGCTAATGAGGATCTTCGAACTGTTTTTAGGCTTACTCAACGATATGTTTTTCGCAGCGATTCCGGCTGTTGGATTCGCATTGGTGTTTAACGTTCCGCAACGCGCTTTAATTTATTGTGCACTCGGCGGCTCTATCGGTCACGGTAGCCGTTATTTGATGATGCACTTTGGGATTCCAATTGAATGGGCAACCTTCTTCGCCGCGACAGTGGTTGGTCTCATAGGTGTGCATTGGTCTCATAAGCTGTTGGCTCATCCCAAGGTATTTACAGTCGCGGCTCTGATTCCTATGGTGCCGGGTGTATTTGCCTTCAAGGCAATGATTGCCATGGTTGAGATTAATAGGGCAGGGTATAGTCCCGAACTTCTAGCGATGTTGATGGAGAATTTTTTGAAATCGATGTTCATTATCGCTGGGCTAGCGGTTGGCTTAGCTGTACCTGGGCTGTTATTCTACCGACGCAGACCTATCGTCTAGCATCAACTTTCTCTCAGTTAAGGACAGGACTTTCGATTTATGATCATCAGTATGATTGCAGCAATGGCCAATAACCGTGTAATAGGTAAAGATAATCAGATGCCTTGGCACTTGCCTGAGGACTTTGCATGGTTCAAACGCTCAACGATGGGTAAACCTGTAGTCATGGGCCGTAAAACCTATGATTCGATCGGTCGCCCTTTACCTGGCCGATTGAACGTTGTGATTAGCCGTGATGCGAACTTGGAAATTGAAGGTGTGACAACGGTTACCTCAATTGAAAAAGCTCTGGAGTTAGTCAGTGATGTTGAAGAGGTGATGATCATCGGTGGTGGTTCAATCTATGAAAGCTGCCTACCTAAAGCTGACAAGCTGTACCTGACTTATATCGATTTTGACGTTGATGGTGATACTCAATTCCCAGATTGGGGAGAAGGTTGGAAGCAGAGCTTTAGCGATACCTATCAAGCGGATGAGAAAAACAAACACAATATGGAGTTTGTGATCCTCGAACGCTAGGGTCTAAAGTTTAAAAACGCTTGCGCTGCTAAATCAGTAGCGCAAGCTTCAAAATATCTCGTATCTCGTATCTCGTATCTCGTATCTCGTATCTCGTATCTCGTTTTTATAACGCTTTTTGAGTAAAAAACTGTTTGTCTTCCCAGCGAAGTGCCGTTAGCTCCCCTCCCCAAACGCATCCAGTATCTAGTCCTATGACATCTTTACCTTGATAGCCTTCAAGTGCAGCCCAGTGACCAAAAATAACCGTTTTATCGAGCTTAATACGTTGTGGAAGGTCAAACCATGGCACTAATGGTTCATTAGTAATTTCACTTGGTGGTAGTTTGCATGCCATATCAAGCCGAGCATCGGTAAAGCAGAAACGCATTCTAGTAAGGCTGTTGATCGCATAGCGATACCGTTCAATACTGCGTAAATTCACGTCCCATAGATCAGGTGTATTGCTATACATATTTTCGATGAGCCACTGCCACTTGTCTGATTGTAATAGGGCGACGACTGCTTGATTCTCTATGCGAGCTTGTTCAAGGCCCCATTGTGGTGAAATACCTGCATGAGACACTATGAACTCAGGGTGTTCTTGAATTAACGGTTGATGCCTCAACCATTCGAGTAGTGGCTCACGGTCTTCAGCATCAATTATAGCTTGCGTCCTATCTTTAGGCTTTGCTGGAAACAATCCTAGAGATACCGCGAGCAGGTGTAGGTCGTGATTGCCCAATACCACCTTTGCCGAGTCACCTAAACCACGAATAAAGCGAAGTGTTTCTAGAGACTTAGGGCCTCGGGCTACTAAGTCTCCAGCGACCCACAAGGTATCGTGTTGTTGATTAAAGTTGATGGTTTCGAGCAATAACTGAAGTTCGTCGAAGCACCCTTGGATGTCTCCGACAATATAATTAGACACAGTATTTTCCTATTGCTGCAAAGGTAGTTAGTTAAGGATGTAAGGGATAGCGAGTCTGAATGGGTCGACTTCGGCAATAAAATCGATGCCCTTATGATCGGTCATCACATAGTGACCCTGCATGACGCCCACAGGTGTTTCGATAACCGTACCACTGGTGTAAGTGTATTCGTCGTTGGATTCGATAATCGGTTGCTGACCAACCACACCATCGCCTTCAATCGTCAGTTGCTTGCCGTTAGAGTCGGTTATTAACCAGCGACGTGACATGAGTTGAACCGTACTTTTACTTAAGTTTTTGATAGTAATGATATAGGCGAAGACATAACGATTCTTCGTAGGCTCAGACTGCTCCTCTATGTACTTAGAGTGAACTTGGCATTTGATACAAGGCGTAGATATATCCATATTCGCACCTTTTGTTGTTGATATACTTAATGTAATTAAAGTATTACATAAAAAAGGCTCCTAACCGAAGTGTAGGAGCCTTTTTTATTTTATTTGTCAGCGTTGTGGTTGTCGTGCAACCAGTTCGCCATATCGACAAACTGTTCGAGTGTTAGGTTCTCAGGACGCATGCTTGGGTTGATTCCAAGCTCTTCTAGTACGTCCTTATCAATCAGACTCTTGTAGCAGTTACGAACTGTCTTACGACGTTGGTTAAAGCCTTCACGACATACGCGATCTAGCCATTTTAGGTCTTTAGCCGGGTAAGGCAGCACTTCGTATGGCTGAAGACGCACAACTGCAGAGTCTACCTTCGGTGGTGGAACGAAAGCCGTTGGTGGCACTTCTAGTACAGGTGTGACTTTACAGTAGTATTGAGCCATTACCGTCAGACGACCGTATGCTTTGCTACCAGGACCTGCAGCTAGGCGGTTGACCACTTCTTTTTGTAGCATAAAGTGCATGTCTTTGATGTCTTTATGGAATTCAAAAAGGTGGAACATCAGCGGCGTCGAGATGTTGTAAGGCAAGTTACCAAAGATGCGAAGCTTGTTGTTTGGTTTAACAAGTTGCTCGAAGTCGAACTTCATCGCATCACCTTCGTGGATCGTCAGCTTATCAGCTAGATCCGGGTGGTTACGAAGACGTTCTGCAAGGTCTCTATCCAATTCGATAACAGTAAATTTATCGACAAGCTTACCTACCGGTTCAGTAATTGCGCCAAGGCCTGGACCAATTTCTACTAGGTTTTGACCTGGTAGTGGGTTAATGCTCGATACGATGCCATCAATAATGTATGGATCGTTAAGGAAGTTTTGACCAAAACGTTTACGCGCTTTGTGTCCTAAGTGGACATCATTTCTCATTGCTTTTTCTCTACTAATTCAATGGCGTGCGTGAGCGCTGTTCTAAAGCTCCCTGTATCGGCTTGGCCTTTCCCGGCCAAGTCTAAGGCGGTACCGTGGTCGACTGATGTACGAAGAAACGGCAAGCCAAGCGTGATGTTCACTGAGCGACCAAACCCTTTGTATTTCAATACCGGAAGTACTTGGTCGTGATACATACCTAAAACAGCATCTGCATCTTGCAAATATTTTTCATTAAAGATGGTATCTGCTGGCAAAGGGCCAACCAAATTAATCCCATCTTTTTGACGAATTTTTTCTAGCGTGGGGGTGATAGTTTCGATCTCTTCACGCCCTAAACAACCATCTTCACCGGCATGTGGATTCAAACCACATACGTAGATAGTTGGTTTCTCAATCGCAAATTTTCCGACCAAATCTTTATTTAGAATCGCAATGATTTGCTCTAATCTGTCTTCAGTCACTGCTTGAGATACATCAGCTAGTGGGATATGTGTTGTTACTAATGCAACACGCAGCCCTTCTGTTGCCAACATCATTACCACAAGTGGCGTGTTGGACTTCTCTGCAAAGAACTCGGTATGGCCGCTAAAAGCAACGCCAGCTCGGTTAATTACACCCTTGTGGACAGGGCCGGTGACAATAGCATCAAATTCATCATTCATACAGCCAATTGCTGCGGTTTCTAAAGTATTTAATACGTAATGACCATTAGCTTCGTTAAGTTGGCCTGCAACAGCGCTTTCAGCAAGTGGAATGTGTTTCACAACCAGTGTGCCAGAGCGTTGCTGCTGCTTTGGTGCAGCAGCGTCGTAATCTAACAACTCTACTTCAATACCCAGCAGTTCAGCACGTTCAGCCAGTAGGTTTTTATCTGCACAAACCACAAGTTGGTGAGGCCAGCTTTCTTGGGATAGAGCCAGGGTTAAATCCGGGCCTATCCCGGCTGGTTCACCAGCAGTAATGACAATACGTTTAGTTGTCATCTTGGTCATCCTCAACCATTTCAACAAAGGCACTCGCTCGTACTTCTTGCAGCCAAGCTCCAGCTTCTTCGTTGAACTTGCGGTTAAATAAAATTTGGTAAGCTTTGTTTTTCAACGCTGAATCAGTACGGTCGACTTCGCGACGGTCCAGTACTTCGACAATGTGCCAGCCGTGAACGGTTTTAAATGGCGCACTGATTTTGCCTTCCGGTAATGTTTCTACTTGGTGTTTGAATTCAGGTACGTACAAATCCGGTGTTTGGTAGCCTAGTTCACCATCCTGAACGGCTGAGCCCGGGTCTTGGCTGTATTGCTGAGCCATATCTCCAAAGCTTGCTTCGCCTGCATTTACACGACGAGTGATCTCTTCAAGCTGCTCTTTAGCACCATCATCACTTAAGATTACGGTTGGTTTTATCAGGATATGACGAGCATTCACTTCAGTAATTGCTACGGTTTCCAAGCCTTTCACATCTTCAATTTTTAGAATGTGGAAGCCGACACCGCTGCGGAAAGGGCCAATGATGCTGCCTTTATTTTGCATTTTTATTTGGTCTGCAAAGATAGTTGGCATCTCTTCTTTACGCATCCAACCCCAATCACCACCTTGTAGGGCTTTAGGGCCTTTAGAATAAGTATAAGCCATGGTGCTGAAGTCTTTACCAGAGTTAAGCTCTTCTACAAGCTCTTTGGCTTGAGCTTCTAGCTCTTCTTTGGTTTGGTCATCGCTGAAACGAAGTTGAATGTGCCCAATCTTGTATTGGACTGTCGCATTCGTTTCTTGAGCCAAGATATCCGCTAGGTTGTCTACTTCTGCTGGAAGGATGTTGATACGGCGACGAACAAGCGCGTTACGCGCTTCGCTTGCCGCGATCTCTTTTCTGACTTGCTCACGGAATGCGTTGTAGCTCAGGCCTTCTTCTGCAACTGAAGCAGTGAGTTGCTCTACTGTTTGGTTGTTGTCTTTGGCGATGCCTTCAATCGCTTGATCAAGTCGAGCATCATCAATACGAACACCGATACGCTCTGCTTCTTGAGTTTGGATGGTATCGATAATCAGCTTTTCAAGTACTTGCTCATCAAGCACGTCTTGAGAGGGTAATGTCTGGCCGCTTTTCTTCGCGTTTGCTCGTAGAGTTTTCATCGACGTATCGATGTCGCTCTGCAAGATCACGCCTTCGTTAACGATCACTCTTACGCTATCGAGCTCAACTGGCGCAGCAAAGCTTGTTGATACAGTGCAAGCTGCTGCGATAGCGACTAGTGTGTGTTTCCACAATTTCATGTGTAATCCTTTGAATTTACCGATGTTTTATCAATAAAGAAAATTAGTTATTTAAAAAGAATGGGCGTCCGTAGCTCAAAGAGTTATCAGAACTGCTTTCTCCAATAGCCCCAGAGTCTGAGCCAAGATTGGTACCGAAGCCAATAATGCCAAAGTTCACGCCGAAGTTATTTTCATAGATAGGTGTCGCATTTGATGTGTTTATGTAATCGCCTTTCCAACCACTTAGTTGATTGCTGTAGGTAAAGCCGATGTACCAACAATCCGATTTGTAATTGAGTCGAGCTAACCACTCTAGATCTTCTTTGGTGGTTAAATCATAAAAGTATTGGGCACTTGCATTCCATTTAGGCGAAATCTGGTAAGCACCGAGTAAGCCTGCTTGAGAAATACCATCTTTAGTCATGGAGCCAACATTAAAATCAACAGTATCTTCAATGTACTCTTTAGTTACGTAGCGGTAGTTAGTCTGAATGTAGCCGTCGTCAAAACGGTATTCAATGGTGCTATTGGCGAGTTGCATTGCTGATGTGTCAACATCGTACTGCACACCACCATGGTAGAATAGGTAGTCATCATAGTTAAAGTCTGCCTCTACCGCCCAAGATGAGTAGTTTGAGTCTTTATCAGGCTCATTGATGTGTAATTTTTGCTTGGTCTCTTTATCGATATAAAAAATCTGGCCGAAAGAAATATTGAGACGTTCCTTATATTCATCATCAAAGAAACGAGATGAGGCGCCATAGCTTACTTGATTTGCTGCAGCAATACGGTCTACACCACTGTATTTTCGACTTCTAAATAAGCCGTAATAGTCGGTTTGTAATAGTGTCGTGTCG
Source organism: Vibrio sp. HI00D65 (assembly GCF_001635455.1). GTDB lineage: Bacteria > Pseudomonadota > Gammaproteobacteria > Enterobacterales > Vibrionaceae > Vibrio. The sequence goes on along the minus strand of NZ_LWEH01000123.1, from coordinate 208,971 downwards.
TATAGGCCAATATGGCTTTGGTCTTTATCTGGTACGTACAAATACTGAACCTGTGGCTCGAGTGTTTGAGTGTAGTTACCAACAATAGTGGTACCACGTTCAAGAACGATACCTGCATGACTTCGAAACTCAGGGATAACTCGACTTACCGATTTTTCTAAATCTTTGTATTCGTCAATTGCTGTATCAACGCCATCAAGGTCTTGCTGGTAGTAAGTACCAAGCAGCCTTGCTTCTGTCGTCCAAGTCCCCCAAGTATTTCCTATCGGTATGGTAAACCCTGGTTCAACATGGACGCGGGTCGCAGATGGTTTGCCTTTTGCGTCAGTGTCAAATAGAGAAACATGACTGATCATGTCAAAGTCTAAATACTCCATAACCTTTGGGGCATAGTAATCATACTCAACTTGTGGCATTAGTCGGTAGGGCTGGTTTTTGTCAGATAAAACTTGAAAATCTCGTACGAGTACGGATGCGTTCCAGTTTTGAGAACGGTAGGTTGCTTTACCTTCTTGTAGCAATTGACCGTCTTCACGTTTACCAATGCTACTTGAGCTAATATCGGTGAAGTAATCATTGTCACTGACTTTAGAGTAGTCTGTCTCAAATAACCATGCTTCTTTAAAGATACCTGTGTGTTGCCATTGTGTTCCCCAGCGGTCACCTTTATCTTTAAATTTCTTATCTTCGGGCAAGTACTCTGACTTTATGTTGCCTGAGCCTAAATCGCTTAGGTAACGGAACTTACTGTTTAGTTGTGTGCCGCGCTTTTCCATGTACTTCAAAGTTGTTTCTAGATCATAGTTTGGTGCCAAGTTCCAATACACTGGGATCTCAGTTTCAAAACCATCTTTTGAACCGTATGATACGGTTGGGTACAGAAAACCTGTCTTACGTGTATCACCAATAGGGACGGTTAGGTAAGGTAGGTAAAATACAGGGACACTTTGAATTTCAAAGCGAGGATTATAAAAAGTGGCTTGCTCTTCATTTTGGTCAACATCGATACTCGATGCCCTCAGACGCCAAGCGTTATCACCAATAGGACAAGAGGTGATCGAGCCGTCTTCGATTTCATAAACCGCTTTACCTGTTTTTGCGATATAAACGGCATCGCCACGGCCTGGTTCACATAGAAATTCGTAGTCGGTATTTTCTAGTGTCATCTCATCTGTAGTCAGATTATTGGTTGCTCTGTCTGATACTGATTTAATTTGACCGTCATTAAAGTTAACGTTGCCTTCAGCTACAACGATGTTTTCTTGTTGGTGAAGGGTTACATTATCGGCAAGGATGGTCTTGTTTCCTTGCGTAACTTTTACGTCACCTGAATATATTGCCTTGTCACCATTGATAGCCTCTAAGCGATCGGACTCAACATGAGCGGGTAGTTGAGTCTCGTTTTCTGCAGCGGGCTCGATCAAGCATTGATCTATAGAGGGCATTTCCTGCACACTACTATCGGTTATTGTTTCAGCTTGAGTTGTCGACACGTATAACGCCGTACTTATAGACGCGGCTAACAAGGTGCGGGAAAAAGATTGCATGAAGTTGAACTATCCTGTGTCACTAGATGAAGGGTTGATCTAGTATCAATCCAATAAATAAAACATTTTCCTTATGATAAAGGAAATATTAGCATTCAGCATCATCAGACAGCATTACTCAGATAAAATTCATAGATAGAGAACACATAATGCAAATATTTGGCAAAATTTTGGGCGCTTTCTTTGGCTTTCTGTTTGGAGGGCCACTTGGTTTAGTTTTTGGCCTATTTTTAGGACACCAATTCGATAAAGCTCGCCGATTGAACCAATCTGGGTTTAATACCTCTGGTTTTGGGCGTGGGCCCAACCAAGCTGAAAGACAAAATGAGTTTTTCAAATCTGCATTTGCGGTTATGGGACATGTTGCTAAAGCGAAAGGCCAAGTAACTCGCGAAGAGATTCAACTGGCTTCTACTATGATGGAGCGTATGAATCTCCATGGTGAACAACGCAGAGCGGCGCAAGATGCATTCCGCAAAGGGAAAGAGAGCGACTTCCCGTTAAATGATGTCCTTGAACGAGTCAAAATCTCATCGGGTGGACGTTTTGACCTTCTTCAGTTCTTTCTAGAGTTGCAAGTATCAGCTGCATTCGCTGATGGAAGCCTGCACCCAAGTGAACGTCAGGTTCTTCATAAGATTGCTCAAGGTCTTGGCTTTTCTGCAGAGCAACTTGAGCGCCGTTTACAGATGCAAGAGGCGGCATTCCGTTTCCAGCAACAGGGTGGGAGTTTCGGTGGTGGTCATCATCAAGGACAGTCGTCAGGTTGGCAACAAGCATCACAACAAAACCAACTTGGTGATGCATTTAAGGTGTTAGGTGTTAGCGAGAACGCAGAAGGCAAAGAAGTCAAAAAGGCCTACCGTAAGCTGATGAATGAGCACCACCCAGATAAACTTATGGCAAAAGGTCTACCGCCAGAAATGATGAACGTTGCGAAAGAGAAATCACAAGAAATTCAGAATGCTTACGACCTCATTAAAAAGGTCAAAGGATTTAAGTAATCGGATACAAAGCCGAGTAATGATAAGAGGTTACTCGGCTTTTTTAATTAAAGGAATAAATATGACTATCAGTTATCGAGACGTTCTAGACTTTTGGTTTGACGAGTTAACACCAAAGGACTGGTTTACTGGCGGTGAATATATTGATGCTTTGATTAAAGAGCGATTCTCAGATTTACATCAAGCCGCGATTCAGGGAGAGCTGTTTGAATGGCGTCAAACGGCGCAAGGGCGCTTAGCTGAGATTATTGTACTGGACCAGTTTTCAAGAAACCTCGGTAGAAACAGCCATGCTGCATTTGCAGCTGACTCTATGGCGCTAGCATTGGCTCAGGAAGCCGTAGTTGGTGGTTTTGACCATCAACTTAACCAGCAACAGAAAAGCTTTCTATACATGCCTTACATGCACAGCGAGTCACTGTTAATTCATGAGCAGGCGGTTGAGTTGTTTTCTCAAACTGGCTTAGAAAATAATCTTGATTTTGAGTTTAAGCACAAGGTTATCATTGAGCGTTTTGGTCGTTATCCGCATCGTAATGAGGTGCTAGGAAGAACATCAACGCCAGAAGAGATTGAGTTTTTGCAGCAGCCTGGTTCCAGTTTCTAGCACTAAAATACAGTGAGATAGATGAAAAGAGGCTAGTGGCTAATACACCACTAGCCTCTTTTTTGTTTTAGTCGTGAGCGACTGGCAGCAAGCTATTTTGCTTGATTGAGTGACCAGTCGTAGTAATAGCTGATTTTGTTGGCGCTTGGTACTGGCTTAGTTCGATATTGGTTTAGATGTTGAATCAGCTGTTCTCTGTTTCCAAAATCTACATTGAACCATTCATAAATGGAGGATAGCTGAAGCTTACTATTCTTAACTAGTACACCTTTATCACTATTGACAAACTCAGAGGCCGCTTGTTCCAGTAGAGTTTCGGTGTTGTCTGCGGTAAAAGCTTGAGGCTGAAGGTTTGGACAGCCGAAGCTGGCACAGTTTACGGCGTAGTGTGTACGTGGATCTTGCCATATTGGTCTTAAGATGCGGTGCTCAATGTCATTGAGTGTCAGTGATTTCCCATTTACTGATACGACATCGTCTCCCCATGGCCCAAAACTAAATAGGCCGCCGAGCTTGGTGATCGATTTAACTGGGTAGGCATCGAGAATCAAATCAACAGTCACTGCATTGTATAGGTTGACCCAGTAAGCGTACTGCTCTGCTTTTGAGTATTCGAGTGGGTTTACCTGCTCTAACAGCTTGATGTATCGCTTTAACTTTGTGTTATCTGTGTCGGTCACTGCTTGATAACGAACTAGAGTATTTTGCCCCTGTTTAACCAAATAGCTATCGAGGAATTGCTGCCAGCTTTGATGAGAAACCTGTCCTGAGTTGGTCTCATTGCTTTGATTCCAGTACGGCCATAGTTCGGATTTCGGCGCCGACCAAGCTAAGGTTGAAAAAAGTAGGCTGATAATAACGAGTAGTGGTTTCATGGCATTCTCCTGATTGCTGACTACTAAGACCTTATGCTTTACGGTTTTCTTTCATGGCTCTTCAGTTAAGTAATAGATCTGAGTTTGATAGACACTTTAAGCTAGAGCTGAACCAAATAAAAAAGGTTGGCGCTAAGCCAACCTTTTCGAACTTTGAAAACTGCTTTTTCTATTGCAAGGCTTCTTTATTTTAGGAAGCTTGGAATCTTCTCTTCATACGCAGAAATCTTATCAGCATGCTGTAGGGTTAGGCCGATATTGTCTAAGCCATTCAGTAGGCAGTGACGACGGAACTCATCAATTTCAAACGAGTACTCTCTACCATTTGCACTTACTTTCATTTCTTCTAGATCAACAGTGACCTCTGCGCCTTCATTCGCTTCTACGAATTGGAAAATCTCATCCACTTCTTGCTCAGTCAATCGAACAGGAACCATTTGGTTGTTGATTGAGTTACCGTAGAAGATGTCTGCAAAGCTTGGTGCAATCATCACTTGGATACCGTAATCAGCAAGCGCCCAAGGTGCGTGTTCACGAGATGAGCCACAACCAAAGTTTTCACGAGCAAGTAGGATTGAAGCGCCTTGGTAACGTGGTGCGTTCATCACGAATTCTGGGTTTGGCTGTTCGCCCGCATCGTCTAGAAAGCGCCAGTCATGGAATAAGTGTTTACCAAAACCAATGCGGTTCACTTTCTGTAAGAACTGCTTTGGAATGATCGCATCAGTATCGATGTTGGCCGTATCTAGAGGAACGACTAATCCGGTGTGTTGTTGAAAACCTGACATGTTAAATCCTCTAATTAAAGTTCACGAATATCGACAAAGTGACCAGCGATCGCTGCCGCGGCAGCCATTGCAGGACTAACTAGGTGCGTGCGACCATCACGGCCTTGGCGACCTTCAAAGTTACGGTTTGATGTAGACGCGCAGCGCTCTTGTGGACCTAGGCGGTCGTTGTTCATTGCAAGACACATAGAACAACCCGGTAGGCGCCACTCAAAACCGGCTTCTTTGAAGATAACATCTAGGCCCTCAGCTTCAGCTTGAGCTTTTACTTGCTCAGAGCCCGGAACGATAAGCGCTTGCACATGCTTAGCCACTTGGCGACCTTTCGCTACTGCAGCAGCTGCACGCATGTCTTCGATGCGAGAGTTAGTACAAGAGCCAACAAATACTTTATCTACATTGTAATCTGATAGAGACTTACCCGCCTCTAAGCCCATGTATGCCAATGCTTTTTCAGCTGATGCTTTTTCAACAGGATCTGCGAAGCTTTCTGGTGCCGGGATAGGTGCATCAACAGAAATTACCTGACCAGGGTTAGTGCCCCACGTCACTTGCGGTTTGATGTCTGCGGCTTCTAGAGTGACTATTGCATCAAATTCAGCGTCAGCATCGGTTTTTAGTGTGTTCCAGTATTCAACGGCTGCGTCAAACTCTTCACCTTCTGGAGAGAACTTACGACCCTTAATGTATTCGTAGGTGGTTTCATCCGGTGCAATCAGGCCTGCTTTAGCGCCCAACTCGATAGCCATGTTACATACCGTCATACGGCCTTCCATTGTAAGGTCGGTAATCGCCTCACCACAGAATTCAACCACGTAGCCAGTACCGCCAGCCGCCGTTGTTTTACCGATGATCGCTAGCACGATGTCTTTGGCTGTAATGCCCGGAGCAACCTTGCCTTTTACTTCGATCTTCATGGTTTTAGCGCGAGCTTGCTTTAGCGTTTGAGTCGCTAGCACGTGCTCTACCTCTGAAGTACCGATACCAAAGGCTAGTGAACCAAATGCACCGTGTGTTGCAGTGTGCGAGTCACCACAAACGATAGTCATACCTGGCAGAGTAATACCTAGTTCAGGACCCATTACGTGCACAATACCTTGGTATTTGTGGTTTAGGTCGTAAAGCGTTACACCAAACTCTTCACAGTTTTTTGATAGCGTTTCCATCTGGATACGCGCCATCTCGCCAGAAGCATTAATGTCTTTGGTTTGGGTTGATACGTTGTGATCCATGGTCGCGAAAGTCTTGCCTACTTGGCGAACTTTACGGCCTTTTTCACGCAGACCATCAAAGGCTTGAGGTGACGTTACTTCGTGAACTAGGTGACGGTCGATATAAAGAATCGGGTTTTCGCCTTCCGCTGCTACAGCAACGTGCGCGTCGTAAACTTTTTCGTATAAGGTTTTGGCTTGCTGGTTTGTAGACATAGCTTTTCTTCCTTGGGATCATCAGTCCCAGTGTTTGTTTCTAGGCAAGTCAGGCACTCTGGATGACTTAGCTTGATATTATTCTTATGTACTGCTTAAGAGCGTTATGCTTATGAAGCTAAGATGTACTCTGCAATCTTGTCACCCATTTCAGAGGTGGTTAGCGCTTGTTTGTCGCCTGCTAGGTCAGCTGTTAGCTCGCCTGCTGAAAGCGCTTTAGATACCGCTGTTTCAATATCTTGTGCTGCCGCCTCTTCGCCTAGACTGTAACGAAGCATCAGCGCTGCGGAAAGGATCTGTGCCACTGGATTAGCAATGTTTTTGCCCGCGATATCTGGTGCACTGCCGCCCGCAGGTTCGTATAGACCGAAGTTGCTTTCGTTCAAGCTTGCAGAAGGAAGCATACCCATAGAGCCCGTGATCATTGCGCACTCATCAGAGATGATGTCGCCGAAGATGTTTGAACATAGCATTACGTCAAATTGAGACGGGTCTTTGATTAGCTGCATGGTTGCGTTGTCGATGTACATGTGGTTTAGCGTTACATCTGGGTAATCTTTAGCGATCTCTTCAACTACTTCACGCCACAAGATAGAGCTCTGTAGAACGTTCGCTTTATCTATTGAGTACACGTTTTTATTACGTAGGCGTGCCGATTCAAAAGCAATCTTAGCAATACGTTCGATTTCGTAGCGGTGGTAAACCTCAGTATCAAACGCTTTTTCAGTTGCGCCTTCGCCTTCACGACCTTTAGGTTGACCGAAGTAGATACCGCCAGTTAGTTCGCGTACTACCACGATGTCAAAACCACGCTCAGAGATATCAGCACGTAAAGGAGAGAAAGACTCTAAACCCTTGTGAATTTGTGCAGGGCGTAGGTTACAGAACAGTTGGAAGTGTTTACGTAGAGGAAGTAGGGCGCCACGCTCAGGTTGGTCATTTGGTGGAAGGTGTTCCCACTTAGGACCACCAACTGAGCCGAAAAGTACTGCGTCAGACTCCTCACAACCTTTCACTGTAGACTCTGGTAGTGGACAACCGTGGTTATCAATTGCAATACCACCAACATCATACTCTTCGCGAGCAAAGCTAATCGCATGCTTTTTTTCGATCACGTCTAGCACCTTATGTGCTTGCTGCATTACTTCTGGGCCAATGCCATCACCAGGTAGTACGGCAATTTTGTATGATTTATCAGTCATGTTAATCCTTTAATTCTTATTACTGAGCTATTTGGCTCGTTTTAAATTTTGTCCCTAAAGCCAATAACATCGACTCTAGGGCTCTGTCATTGGGTTCTTAAACGGTCGCGATTTTTTGCTGTTTCATTTCAGCAATAGTGTCAGCGCGTTGAATGCTGTTGATAACGTGTAAAAGCGCCTGGCCAGAAGCTTCAACGATATCCGTTGAAACGCCTGTGCCGTGGTACTTGCGACCTTTATAGTTAGCAATGATGTCAGCTTGGCCTAAACCGTCTTCACCTTCACCTTTCGCGGTTAGGTCGAACTTATCTAGTACGATTTCGTAGCCAGTCAAGCGGTAGATACACTGGTATAGCGCGTCAACAGGACCGTTACCGACAGCGGCTTCGCACTTCTCTTCGTCACCACATTGCAGCTTGATGCTGGTTGTAGACATTACACTACCAGATTGCACGCTTAGGTAGTTCAGTTTGTAGAAGTCATCTTCGTCACGTAGATTCGCGAAGTGCATCAATGCTTCTAAGTCGTAATCGAAGACTTGGCCTTTACGGTCAGCAAGCTTCAAGAAGTCTTCGTACAATGAATCTAGGCTGTACTCGTTGTCTTTGTAACCCATCGCGTCCATGTGGCTTTTCACTGCAGCACGACCACTACGGCTGGTTAGGTTCAACGCCTTGTTCTTCAAACCAATAGACTCGGGAGTCATGATCTCGTAAGTGTTTTTGTTCTTTAGCATGCCATCTTGGTGGATACCTGAAGAGTGGCTGAATGCGTTAGCACCAACGATCGCTTTGTTGTCTTGAATCGGCATGTGGCAAAGCTGGCTCACCAATTTACTGGTACGGTGGATCTCTTGGTGATCTAGGCCGGTATGAACACCTAATAACTCTTGGCGAGTCTTGATGATCATTGCGATCTCCTCTAAAGAACAGTTACCCGCGCGTTCACCAATGCCGTTAATGGTACCTTCAACTTGGCGAGCACCTGCTTGTATTGCTGCGATTGAGTTAGCAACCGACATACCTAAGTCATCGTGACAGTGAACAGAGATGATCGCTTGGTCGATGTTTGGTACGCGGTCAAATAGCGTTTTGATAATACCGCCAAACTCGTTAGGCACTGTGTAACCCACTGTATCTGGAATGTTGATGGTTTTTGCGCCCGCGTTGATGGCAGCTTCAACCATACGACATAGATTATCGATAGGCGTACGCCCTGCATCTTCACAAGAGAACTCAACATCGTCTGTGTAGTTACGTGCGTGTTTAACTGCTTTGACTGCCATCTCGACAACATCGTCGTAGCTGCGGCGAAGTTTATCTTGAACGTGTACTGTCGAAGTAGAAATGAAGGTGTGAATACGGAACTGCTCAGCGACTTTTAACGCTTCAGCAGCTGCATCGATATCTTTCGCTACCGCACGAGAAAGCGCACAGATTCGGCTGCCTTTAATGTTCTTGGCGATAGTTTGTACTGATTCAAAATCACCTGGTGATGACACTGGGAAGCCAGCTTCGATTACGTCCACACCCAGTCTTTCAAGTGCATAAGCAATTTGTAACTTCTCTTTGACTGTCAGGCTTGCAGCTAGAGCTTGCTCGCCGTCACGTAAAGTCGTATCAAAAATTATCACTTGATCGTTCATGGGTGCTTCCTTATATCGATATTGTATCGATTGCTATCCGAATTATTATTGAGAATGATGTTCTTTTAAAAGTGCCAGTTACAAAAAAACCCGCTCAGCGCGGGTTTTAATATTTGTGTAGTTCTTGACCCACAACTTACCCGCGCGATTGGTTCACGATAAGGAGAAGTTTCAGCAGTCGAGAAGAAGAAAAAATCATTACACAAATATCCGTAAATAAACTGTTAACACCATATGTACCGTAATTTATTCTGAGCGTCAAACAAGAAAATCCAATATCAGCATACATTCACGGCGTTTGTGTTTAGTTTGTGCTGGCATGTTTGATTTTATTAGTTTTATCATCTACTTGGGGTTTTGAGGTTGGGCGGTTAGTTTATCGCTTGGCTTATGTGTAGGTTAAAACTTTGTAGTAAATCTTTTTAATGGAACGATTCACCAAAAAAATCACGAGCGCGTTTAAATTAATTAATCAATTGATTAAATAGTGAGTAATTAATCTTCTGTTAGCGTGTCGATTTATCCCTATAATTAATCGTGTGATTAATTAGGTTAGTAGGTTTTAGTGATGGCAGGGCGCAAAGCAGGACGACCGCAGCAGAATCTTGATGTCAGGCAGTTGCTTATTGAGCATGCTCGTGATCTGTTCGTCGTTCAACCGTATGACAAGGTATCCACTCGTTTAATTGCTGAACGAGCCGATGTGAATATCGCGATGATTCGTTATTACTTTGGTAACAAAGCGGGGTTGTTTGAAGCAATGCTGCGTGAAACCTTGCGACCAATGCAACTCCAGATGCATAAGCTGGTAGAAGAGAGCAGCCACGAAAACTTTCTCGATTTAATGCGCACATACTACAAAGAGATGGTCAAGGTTCCTAAGTTTCCTCGTTTAATTGCCCAAGTGATGAATATGCCGCCTTCAGAGGTGCAGAGAGAGCTGCTAGAGAAGGTCTTTCTCGATGTCACTAAACCCGCCCAAGATGTCATTTTTGAAAAGCTGATGGCACAGGGCGTTTTGCGGAAGGACATGGATCCTAAGCTCTGCCGCGTGTCGTATATAAGTTTGATGGTGTTTCCGTTTATAGCACCGCCGCCGTTGCTGGCTATTCATGGCATCGAGCTTAATGAAGCTTTTCTGAACAGATTAATCGAACACAACATTCAACTGATGACGGAAGGCTTTATCAATGCACCAAGCCCTTCATCTCTGCAGGAACCAAAATAATGAGAATAAATAAAAAGCTCCTTTTCTTCCCAGCCTTAGCCGTTGGTGTTATTGGTTTAGTAGTGGCGATCAACTTTAAACCAGATTTACCAACTAAGCCTGCCGCCGACAGGGCGCGCTTGGTTGAAACCGTCAGTTTAGAAAAGCAGATGATCGCGCCGTTGGCGGTTGGTTTTGGCAAAGTGGTACCTAAGGTTGAATGGAAAGCGATTGCCGAGGTAACAGGACAGATCGTTTATCGACACCCTGATCTTGAGAAAGGACAAGTGATCTCTGCAGGAATTGAGGTGCTTAAGATCGATCCTTTGGACTACGAGTTGAAGTTGGTACAAGCTGAAGCGGATCTTAAATCGAGCCAGACTTCACTAGAGAAACTGAACCAAGAAGAAGAGAATCTGAAACAGACATTAAAGATCGAAAAAAATCGTTTAGTGATTAGCAATAAAGAGCTCCAGCGTAAACAAGATCTGCGTAAGAAAGGGCTGACCTCTCAGTCTGATGTCGATCTACAACAACAGAGCGCACTCTCCCAACAGAAGTTGGTGTTAGACATACAGAACCAAATCGCTTTGATGCCAGATGAAAAACGTGTCGCGCAAGCGGTGATTAAGGTGAATGTCTCTAAAGTAAAAGAAGCGCAACGCTCTTTAGATAAAACAACCATCACCTTGCCTAGACCAATGCGAATCGCTCAAGTCGATATTGAAAAGAATCAAGTAGTTAATCTGCAGCAAGAGATGTTCATTGCTCATGGGATCGACGTTATGGAGGTTGAGGCACAACTTTCTATTCACGATATGCAAACTTTAGCCTCAAGCTTTACTCAGTTTCCTCGCGATGCATCAGGCATCCCAAACCCATATCAAACGCCAACTAAGGCAAGCATTCAGTTGAACAGTGGCAGCTTAAATCTGACTTGGCCAGCCAAGGTTGCACGAATCAGTGAGACTGTGGATGAAAACCAAGCGACAGCGGGCATCATCCTTGAAATCAATCAAGACTATTCTGCGCTTCAGCCAAACATTGCCACCCCTTTGGTAAATGGTATGTTCGTCAAAGCGGAGATTGAAGGCTTAGCCAATCCGAGTTGGGTTGTGCCTGAACGTGCCTTACATGGTGATAAGATTTATTTAATGGATGAGAACCAGCGTTTGAAGGTCGTGAATGTCGAAGTACTTTACCGACGAGATAACCAAGTAGTTATTCGTGGTGATTTACAGACGGGAGACAAACTGGTTCTTAACGACGTTCTGCCTGCCATTGAAGGTATGCTGTTGAAAGAGTCGTATTCAAATGGTGATGAGCTTTCCTCTAACAGTCGTCAGGAGAGCGCTTCATGATAAAGTTCTTCTCAAGACACCCAACTGCAGCCAACTTGTTGATGCTTGGTTTGTTGATATTGGGTTTGAGCTCGTTGTCCACCATTAAACGTGAAACCTTTCCTGCCTACGATCCGCCTTACATTATGGCAGCAATTGTTTATCCGGGTGCTTCACCGCAGGAGGTCGAAGAGAGCCTGTGTGTGCGAATGGAAGATGCGGTCGATGGCTTAGCTAACATTGAAGAAACTCAATGTGAGGCGATAGAAGGCAGCGCACGTCTAATTCTCAAGCTCAATGAGAAAGCGGATATCGGTCGAATGCTGGTGGATGTGCAAACTCAGATCAATTCGATCAACGATTTCCCTACTGAGATTGAATCACCTGTCGTACAAGAGCTGGATTGGAATGAGCCAGTCGTTGATATCGCGATTACTGCGGACACCTCGTGGCCGGATTTGAAGGCATACGCTGAAGATCTAAAACGCACTATGAAGCTCGATTACGATGTTTCACTGGTTGATGTTAGCGGATTCTCAGATCACCAATATCGCGTTGAGCTAGATACTCAAGCGATTCGCCAACTCGGTTTGAGTGTCGGTGATATTGCTGATCAAATTGGCCGTCAGAATGTGAAACTGCCGAGTGGTAACGTTGAAACGCCAGACAAAAACTTCCTGATTCGCTTCGATGAAAGGCGCATTACGCCCGTGGAATTGGAAAGTATTGTGGTGGGTTCAGGGCCAAATGGCTCTGTGATCCGTTTACGAGATATTGCCAAGATCACCGACCGCTTTGAACTTGATGAACAGAAGGTGCTGTTTGATGGTAAACCTTCTGCGCTGCTAAAGATCAGTAAGAACAAAGAAGATGATGCACTGAGAATTAAAGAGCGTGTCACTCAGTTTGTTGAGGACCAGCGTGCAATTGCGCCTGATGGCGTGACTCTGCAAATGACCAACGATCTCTCCTCTGTATTGTGGGATCGTCTGACCATGATGGTGCGTAATGGCTGGCAAGGTATCGTGCTGGTATTCGCAACCATGTGGCTTTTCTTCAGCTTACGTTATTCTTTTTGGGTTGCAGCAGGCCTGCCGGTTGCATTTCTTGGTGGCTTGTTCTTAATGGCTAACCTAGGACTGTCGATCAACATTATGTCATTGGTCGGTTTGTTGATGGCGATCGGTATTATGATGGATGACGCCATTGTGATCGCCGAATCGATCGCCTCCCACCTCGACCGGGGACAGAACGTGGATGACGCGGTGTATAACGGTGTTAAGAAGGTACTTCCCGGTGTGTTGTCTTCCTTCCTAACCACAGTGTGTATCTTCGGTAGTTTGTTATTTCTCGACGGGGAAATGGGCGCGGTACTCAAGGCCGTTCCTCAGGTTCTGATTTTGGTGCTGTCGTTGAGCTTGATTGAAGCTTTCTTAATTCTGCCAAATCACTTGTCGCATTCGCTACACAAAGAGAAAAACGATAAGCCAGCGCTGCGCTTCAAAACTGTGCTACTAGAGAAGTTTGAGGACTTCCGTAATACCACCTTGATGAATATGGTCGAGAAAGTGGTGACCTTCCGTTATGCCTTCATGGGCGGAGTGTTGACCTTACTACTTCTGTCTATCGCTTTGATTGCTGGTGGTATTGTCAAATTTCAACCATTTCCTGAGCTTGATGGTGATATTGCTGAGGCTCGTATTATCCTTCCTCCGGGGGCATCACTGTCTCAAACCGAGAGAGTGGTCGATAAGATTGTGGCGTCTGCTGAGCGTTTGAATGAGCTGTGGAGCGAAGAAGTTGAAGAGGGCAATACGCTAGTCGAACATATCACCAGCCAGTTTAACGCCAATGCCGATGCCAATGAGTCTGGCCCGCATTTGGCTACCGTGCGATTAGACCTTCGAGGTGCTGAGAGCCGTAATACGGTGATCGATGATTTCATCGATGCATGGCGAGAGGAAATCGGTGAACTTGCGGATCCAATCTCACTGGTCTTCAAGCAACCGACTATGGGGCCGGGAGGACGTGCGATTGAAATCCGTGCCAAGCATGATGACCTTAATGCATTGAAAGCTGCTTCTCTGGATATTCAAGCTTATCTGAATGAGTTTGATGGTGTTCATGGTGTGCTTGATGACATGCGTATGGGTAAAGAAGAGATCTTGGTTAAGCTTCGCCCAGGTGCTGAAACCTACAATGTGAACGGGAAGATGATTGCATCTCAACTGCGTGCCGCCTTCTTTGGCCAGACAGCGGACGAGATTCAAATCGGTGTTGAGAATATCTCGATAGAGGTGCGTCTTGATAAAGAGCAAGCAGGCGACATACAGCAGCTGGCTAACTTTCCAATCATTACCGCGGACGGCAGCCAAATTCCGTTAGCGACTCTAGCGACGCTCGATTTCCAGCGTAATTATGTACGTATCCAACGCATTGATGGGCTGAGAACCATTAGTATCTTCGGTGATATTGATAATAAGAAAGTGAGCTCTTCAGCGATCTTAGCTCAGTTCCAAAAAGATGAAGCGCCTAAACTCATTCAAGATTATCCAGGCTTACGTTTTGACTTCGAAGGGGAAGCGAAGGATGCAGCCAAGACGGGCGCCTCGATGGGTAAAGGTTTCTTGCTCGGTCTATTCGGTGTGTTTGCGATTCTGAGTTATCAATTCAGAAGCTATTTAGAGCCAGTGGTTGTGATGCTCGCGATTCCATTAGCCTTTATTGGGGTGGTTGTTGGTCACTGGGTGCTTGGTCATTCCTTAAGTATGCCGAGTATGATGGGCTTTGTGTCGCTTGCAGGGATTGTAGTTAACGACTCTATCTTACTCGTTCAATACATTCGTCATCACGTTGATGAAGGAGATAGCGTACATGACTCGGTGGTGAAAGCGAGTCGTGAGCGTTTCCGTGCCGTGTTCTTAACCTCGATGACGACGGCAGCGGGTTTATTGCCTCTGCTCACCGAAACCAGTTTACAGGCTCAGGTTATTCAGCCTTTGGTTATCTCGATCGTATTTGGCATCTTTGCTTCAACCCTGCTGGTGCTGTTTATGATCCCTGCGGCTTACGCAATCTTGGCTGACTTCGGTTTAGTGAAAAAGCACGAGCCCCTTTCGCTGTAGGAGTTTTAAGTCAGAAATTAGAAGTGAATAATAAAGCGGCCTAGGGTCGCTTTATTTTTATATGAGGTGAATAAGCCTCTAATACGGTTGAATCATCGGCTCATCAACCGTGGAAAATTTCATTTTAGTTCATTCAAAACGTCACTTAACTGTCATTTTTTGGGCATAACTTGACCCTTAACTGAATAAGGATTGTTAAGGAGAACGTATGCGTACTATTGAACCTATTGTCCGCTGGGATGTGGCATTTTCTGTTTTCTGTTTAAAGAACCGGCTTAGTGGCCAATATGCGACGTTGAGTAAGGCGGTCTCTCATACGGGGGATGGTCACCTCTATATATTGATTGCTTTGATTGCATTGCTTTCCGATAGCAAAACAGGCAGCGATTTTCTGTTGGTGGGCTTAACTGCCTTCGCGATTGAGCTGCCAATCTATTGGTTTGCTAAAAATACTCTGAAACGTCGCAGGCCCGCGGAATTCTCTTCTCTACTTCACTCTCATATTGTCCCATCAGATAAGTACAGCCTGCCATCTGGTCATGCCGCTGCTGCTTTTGTTATGGCGACATTAATCGGACATTTCTATCCGAGCTTGTATCTATTTAGTTTGATTTGGGCCACAGCGATTGCTGTCTCTCGAATACTACTCGGTGTGCACTTTTTAACGGATGTACTCATTGGTGCAGCTTTGGGGATGGCATGTACCAGTTTCGCTATTAGCCTCGTTCTTTAATTATTGATCAGTCATCACTACCAAGCGCTTAAGTTGCGAATCGAAAGGAAGTCCCATGAAAATATTATACGGCGTGCAAGGCACTGGAAATGGTCACATTGCACGCGCAAGGGCAATGGCCGTCGCGTTTCGTCAGCAGAACATCGATGTTGATTTTCTCTTTTCAGGCCGAGAAGCGAGCAAGTATTTCTCGATGGAAGAGTTTGGCAACTACCGAGTGCGTAACGGCTTAACTTTTTATAGTGAGCAGGGGCAGGTTAAATATGTAAAGACATTTATTAAGAATAATTTCTGGCGTTTTCTTAATGAGGTTAAACAGCTGGACCTTACACCGTATGACTTGGTGCTCAATGATTTTGAACCTGTGACGGCTTGGGCGGCCAAAAGGCAGGGCGTTCCTTGTATCGGTATCAGCCACCAAAATGCCTTTCGCTATGATGTGCCTAAAGAGGGAGGAAATTGGATTGAGCATACTGTCATTCAACACTTTGCGCCGACAGAGCACTCGATCGGTTTGCACTGGTATCATTTTGAGCAACCAATTTTGCCACCTATCGTTCACACCTTAGCTCACCATGAGCAGACCGAAGTGCTACAGGATTTCACATTGGTCTATTTGCCGTTTGAGAATCTTGAAGCGATTTCTGAGTTGTTAATGAAGTTTGTTTCGCACAGTTTCGTCTGCTATCACCCAAATGTGATTGAGCATAGCAAAGTCGAAAATATAACCTTCAAACCACTCAGTCATGCGGGGTTCCAATTCGACCTAAACCAGTGCTCTGGTGTGGTGGCTAATGGTGGATTTGAATTGCCATCTGAAGCGCTTACTCTGGGCAAAAAATTATTGCTTAAACCACTCGATGGACAGTTTGAACAGCAGAGCAATGTGGCCACACTTGAGGCGCTTGGATTAGCTCAAACCATGAGCTTTCTTGATCCAGCGATTTTGCGTAGTTGGCTTAACGAAAAACAAGCTGAAGTAGTCTCTTATCCAGATGTCGCTAGTGCGCTTGTTGAGTGGGTTTTAGCCGGGGATTGGGCCAATCAAGATGACCTAAGAAAACAGCTTTGGGACAAGGTAGACTTTCCGAGCTACGCATCGCTCACCTGAACTATAAGTGGTGATTTTGTATTGAGTGGCCAATCAATTCATCAGCCAAATAAATTGTAACAAATGTAACTGAACGACAGAGTAGCTAAATAAGTCGAAATTAAACTCCAAATTAGCGCATTTTATGTTTTTTTATAACTATTTAAGTTGTTGATTTTTAATGTTTAATTAATTATTGAGGTAAAATTAAGTTATTCTTTATCAATCTTGTTGGTAGCTGGGGATGTATTGGTTAATAGTAAGTGTAATCCGAAAAACATCGGTCTGGTAAATATAAAAACTAGTGGTTATCTATTCCCATACCATTACAAACTTAACGCTGTCGTACCGACAAGAGGCAACTTGAATGTTAGATAAAAAAGACGCAATGAGTGCTATCACTAGCTACAGAATGGAAAGCACACTTCGTGGAGTGGACTTAAACCTTTTGACTGTATTTGATGCAGTAATGCAAGAGCAAAACATTACACGTGCAGCTCACAACTTGGGTATGTCTCAGCCGGCAGTAAGTAACGCTGTGGCTCGCTTAAAAGTGATGTTTAACGACGAACTATTTATGCGCCAAGGTCGTGGTATTCAACCGACGCAACGTGCACGTCAGTTGTTTGGTCCTATCCGCCAAGCGCTACAATTAGTACGCAACGAATTACCAAGTTCGGTGTTTTCTCCAGAGTCTTCTTCTCGCCTGTTCAAGCTTGCGATTTGCAGCCCTTGTGACATGCGTTTTGCACCTAAGATTATGTCGACGATTAATGAGCAAGCACCTAGCGTAAAACTGCATATGGATGCTGAATTCGACCGTCAACTTTCTGAGCGTATGCGCTACCAAGAAATCGACTTCGTTATTGATTACGCTCGTTTCGATGAGCAAGGTTTCTCAAGTACTGAGATCTTCCAAGACGAATTGGTTGTGGTTGCTTCTTCTTCTCACCCACGCATTAACGGTGAAGTGACAGCTGAAGAGCTATTGAATGAGAAGCACGCGAAACTGTCTCGCATTCACGGCCAACGTAGCTTCTCTGAACAAGCTTACCGTGACCTAGACTGCACACCTTTCTACGAAGGCACTAGCCTAAGCAACGTACTTTACGTTGTTGGCCAATCTGAGTTAGTAACGATTGCACCTCGCTGGATGGTAGAGCACGCAGCAAACAAAGATAATCTGCAGATCTTAGATTTCCCATTCGATAATGCGGCAATCTCTGGCTACCTAAGCTGGCACGAATCAAGTGAGAAAGATAAGGGACACATTTGGTTACGAGATCAGCTAATGATGATCTGTGGCGAAGTAGTGGCGCTTAACTAAGCACTAAACTCTATGATTTATAAGCCCTAAGCTGGGAGTCTGGCTTAGGGCTTTTTTGTGCTTGCTATCTTTGCTGATAGAAAACCTAGCGAGAGGCGTACTATTACTTATAACTTTGAGCCCCATCAGTTGCCTTTTCCATAATCAGAGGTACACTTGTGCGCTCAAAAAAGCTTGCAGGTGTAAGCCAAAGGTAAAGAGATGGCCAATTTAGATTTTCATATCGTAAAAAGACTTCGTGACCAAATTGCCCAAGGCGGCAACCGTACAGCTTTGAAACACAAAGTAGGTAATGTATGGCAAGGCATTAGCTGGCAGCAGTTTGGGCAACAAATCGATACGCTTTCATTAGCGCTATTGGCTCAAGGATTGAGAGTTCAAGATAAGATCGGTATCTATTCAAACAACATGCCTCAATGGACGGTGGCAGATTTCGCTGCTTTACAAGCTCGTCTTGTTACTGTGCCGATTTATCCAACTAATACCGCCGCGCAGTCTTCTTACATTATCCAAAATGCAGATGTGAAGATCTTGTTCGTTGGTGAGCAAGTTCAATTCGATGCTGCCGTTAGCTTATTTGAGGAGTGCGAACAGCTAGAAGTAGTTGTCTCGATGTCGGACGATATCGATCTTCAGGGTCACAGCTTTGCGGTATCTTGGAATGATTTCATGGCACGTGGTGTTGAGTCACAACAGGCTGAATTCGACGCTCGTCTTGCTGATGCAAACATGGATGACTTACTGACCCTTATCTATACCTCTGGTACAACAGGTCAGCCTAAGGGCGTAATGCTTGATTACACCAATGTTGGCTACCAGCTAGAAGGACACGATGAGCGCTTGAGCTTAACGAAAGACGATGTCTCGTTGTGCTTCCTACCTTTATCACATGTATTTGAGCGTGCTTGGACTTTCTACGTACTCTACAAAGGCGCAACTAACTGCTATCTGCAAGACACAATGCAGGTACGTGATGCACTGAACGACGTGAAACCTACCGTAATGAGTGCGGTTCCACGCTTCTATGAGAAGATCTTCTCTGCGATTCACGAGAAAGTGTCGAAAGCACCGTTTATCCATAAAGTGCTATTTACTTGGGCGGTAAACATGGGCGCGAAGCTCTCGGTTTGTCACCAAGAAGGTCGTACACCATCACTGATGCTGAAGAAGAGCCATGCACTAGCCGATACGCTTGTGTTATCTAAGCTACGAGCGCTGCTTGGTGGTAACATCAATTTCATGCCATGCGGTGGCGCGAAGCTTGATGAAACCATTGGTCGTTTCTTCCATGCTATCGGCATTAACGTAAAACTTGGCTACGGCATGACAGAGACTACAGCAACGGTTTCGTGCTGGGATGATCGCTGCTTTAACCCTGACTCGATTGGCATGGCTATGCCGGGCGCTGAAGTCAAAATTGGTGCTCAGAATGAGATTCTTGTTCGTGGCCCAATGGTGATGCGTGGCTACTACAAAATGCCAGAAGAGACTGCGAAAACGTTCGATGAGCATGGCTTCTTGAAGACCGGTGATGCGGGTCATTTTGATGAAAATGGTAACCTTTTTATTACAGACCGTATTAAAGAGCTTATGAAAACTTCAGGCGGTAAGTACATTGCACCGCAAGTAGTGGAAGGCGCGATCGGTAAAGACCACTTCATCGAGCAGATTGCTGTGATCGCTGATACACGTAAATTTGTTTCTGCACTGATTGTTCCGTGTTACGACTCGTTAGAAGAGTACGCTAAAGAGTTGAACATCAAGTATCACGATCGAGTAGAACTGATTAAGCACCACCAAATCGTTGAGATGCTTGAGAAGCGAGTGAATGACTTGCAGCAAGAACTTGCTAAGTTTGAGCAAGTGAAGAAATTCAAGTTATTGCCAAAAGCGTTTTCAATGGATGATGGCGAACTAACGCCAACTCAGAAGCTGCGTCGTAAAGTTATTAACGACAAGTATCAAGACGAAATCGAAGAAATGTACACTGAAAAGCCTAAAGATAAGTAGTTTTTAGGATAGATAAATTTTCAGTTGTTTAAAAATCCCCCTACGAATGTAATTGCATTTTTAGGGGGATTTTTTATGGCTCAAGACTTGGAAGAATGTGCGAATGCGCACACAGAAAAGCGCTTAATTTATCGATAATTAGTCATTTATATAAATATTAAGTGCTTTTTTTGGGTGATATTGTGGTTTTTATAACTGCTTTTTTAACTTGGAATAGTGTTTGTTTAATGTTCTAAGCTGACGGTTGGTTTTTTAACATGATCGCCGGATAGCGGGTGTTAGACCAGATGATAATAAAGCGTTAAAGTTGTTTCGTATTACTGTTTGTTGTTATCACGACAGACAGCCATAGCCGAAAAAGTGGAAGTATTTCGAATTAGGCTACGAATAAGCCCTAGACTATGAAAAACCAGCCCAACACGTTCACCAAATGTGATTGGAAACTGGTGAGGAGAGCAATATGACAACAAAACCTGAAACAGCAATGTTATCCGGCGCTGAGATGGTGGTGCAGTCTCTTATTGAAGAGGGTGTAGAGCAAATCTTTGGTTACCCAGGTGGTTCTGTACTTGATATCTATGATGCGCTGCATGCGAAAACAGACGAAATCAAACACGTATTAGTACGACACGAACAAGCCGCTACTCATATGGCAGATGGCTATACTCGTTCTACCGGCAAGCCTGGTGTAGTACTGGTATGTTCTGGTCCTGGCGCAACCAATACCGTAACGGGTATCGCAACGGCGTACATGGACTCGATTCCAATGATTGTTATCTCAGGTAACGTACCAAACAATCTCATTGGTAATGATGCCTTCCAAGAGTGTGATATCGTGGGTGTATCTCGCCCAATCGTTAAACACAGCTTCCTAGTTAAGAAAGCGGAAGATATCCCTGAAGTTCTAAAAAAAGCATTCTATATTTCAACGACAGGACGTCCTGGTCCTGTGGTTATCGATCTACCAAAAGATGTATTAAACCCGCAAATCAAGCTTCCTTATGAATACCCAGATACGATCAAAATGCGTTCATACAACCCAACGGTTACGGGTCATAAAGGTCAGATCAAGAAGGCACTAAAGGCACTTCTTGAAGCGAAGAAGCCAGTACTTTATGTCGGTGGCGGCGCGGTTATCTCTGAGGCCGATCAACAGCTGATGAAATTGGCTGAAGCACTGAACCTACCCGTGGTAAGCACACTAATGGGTTTAGGTGCTTTCCCTGGTACTCACAAGAACTCTCTAGGCATGTTAGGCATGCACGGTTTGTACGAAGCCAATATGGCGATGCACAATGCCGATCTTATTTTTGGTGTCGGTGTACGTTTTGATGATCGTACAACCAACAACCTAGATAAGTACTGTCCTAAAGCGAAGATCATGCATATTGATATTGACCCATCGTCGATCTCTAAAAACGTGAAAGTGGATCTGCCTATCGTAGGCTCGGCGGAAAAAGTACTAGAAAGTATGGTTAACCTGCTGATTGAGCAGGGTGGCACCAACGATTCTGAAGCTCTTGAGAGCTGGTGGAGTGAAATCAAGCAGTGGCAAGATCGTAACTGCTTAGCATATGAAAAATCTTCTGAGCGCATTAAGCCGCAGCAAGTTATCGAAGCTCTGCACAAAGTAACCAATGGTGATGCTTATGTTGCTTCTGATGTTGGCCAACACCAAATGTTTGCAGCGTTATATTACCCATTTAACAAACCGCGTCGTTGGATTAACTCTGGCGGTCTAGGCACCATGGGCTTTGGTCTACCTGCTGGCATGGGTGTGAAGTTTGCTAAACCGGATGAAGAAGTAGTTGTGGTAACCGGTGACGGCAGTATTCAGATGAATATCCAAGAGCTGTCCACGGCACTGCAATACAACATCCCAGTTAAGATTATTAACCTAAACAACCGTTTCTTAGGAATGGTAAAACAGTGGCAAGATATTGTTTATCAAGGTCGTCACTCTAACTCATATATGGACTCTGTCCCTGATTTTGCCGCTATCGCGGAGGCTTATGGCCACGTAGGTATGCGTATTTCATCTCCGGATGAATTGGAGTCAGGTTTGGAAAAAGCACTGGCGATGAAAGACCGTTTGGTATTTGTCGATATCAGTGTGGATGACACCGAGCACGTATACCCAATGCAGATCAAAGGCGAGGGTATGGATAACATGTGGCTAAGCAAAACGGAGAGAACATAATATGAGACACATCATTTCACTACTAATGGAAAACCAACCGGGTGCGCTTTCTCGTGTGGTTGGTTTGTTTTCTCAACGTGGCTACAACATCGAGTCGTTGAACGTATCTCCAACAGATGACCCAACGCTTTCTCGTTTGAACGTGACAACTAACTCAAGCGAAATGCAGCTTGAACAGATTCAGAAGCAACTGCATAAGCTGATTGACGTTCTTAAAGTTCAGGAAGTCTCTGAGCTTGAGCACATCGAGCGCGAGCTCTTGATGGTAAAAGTTCGTGCGAGTGGCTTTGCTCGTGCAGAAGTGAAGCGCACGGCGGATATTTTCCGTGGTCAAATTGTTGATGTGACGGCTTCTCAATACACGGTACAAATGGCGGGAACGAGCGAGAAACTGGATGCTTTCATTCAAGCTCTATCTGAAGTAACGGAAGTACTTGAAGTAGCACGCAGTGGCGTGGTCGGAATCGCTCGTGGTGAGCGCGCGCTGAAAGCTTAAACGTTAAGTATTTAAAAAAGTAGCGATAAAGCCGCTTTTTTAAGCGGCTTTTATTTTGTTAATTTTCCTTGCTTACCGCAACTATGTTTACTTGGCGTCCTTTAACCAAGGGAGTGATTAGGCTGTCTTAACGTTGATAGAAGAGCCTCATTTTTGAGCGAGCTATGCCACAAATTTTGTACAGTTAGACTAAAGTCTAATATTGATGGAATTTTGAGCTAAAATGAACAGTAAGTAAACTACGTTGCTTCAGATTACATTGTGCTAAGTGGTGTAACAAATAGAGTGTTTACCAGATAGTAAAGGGATGACACCGTTAACTTAATTCAGCTGGTTAGCTAGCCTTTTCAATGAGTGGTAAGGCAGCAGTAGAATTAGGTTAGCAGGAGCAAGAGTTTGGGGATCATACAGTCTGGTCGAAAGAGGCGTGGTATGTTTGTCGATTTTTTAGTGAGATTAACCATAGGTACATTAGCCATTCTTGGTTTTAAACTGAGTGCCTTGTATTTCTTACCCATGGTTTTGCTACTTAATACTCACCACAAAGAGTTTTTTGGGTGGTAGTGTAGCCTTGATGCTGAAAGCAAAAACGGAGCTATAGCTCCGTTTTTTATTGGTTTGAAACCTATCGCTGCCTTATGCTGCTTCGATAACTTCTTCAATTCGTTTCATTGAGCCTAGCAGATGTTGATCAAGCTGTTCTGTTGCTTGCTCTACATTTTTCGATAGTACTAGCTTCATTATCATTTCGTGTTCATCAATGTTGAACAGCTCTTCTGACGTACTCTGTGCTGATATTGCTAAGAAGCGGTAACGCTTTACTTGGTTGATCAAATCTTCAAAGAAGCTAAACATGTTCTCTGAGTCAGCGCCTTCAAGTAGCGCAACGTGGAACTGTTGGTGACGCTCTTCCCATTCCACACAGTCAAACTCTTCAGACACATGCTGTACTCGAGACAGCTTGTGATAAGAGGTCAGTACATCCAGTTCCCAGGTTTCATCGCCCGCAGAAATCGCTTTTTTCAGTAGTACTGATGAAACTACACGTAAGCTCTCATAAAGATCATTCAGTTCTTTCTTTGATACTGGTGCTACCCAACAGCCTTTTTGTGGCTCGAGCTTTACGTATTTGCTCCAAGATAACTGCACTAGAGCTTCGCGAATTGGAGATGCGCCAACGTTGTATCTGTTCTTTAGATCAGCAACAACGAGCTTTTGGCCCGGGGCTAACTCACCATTAAGAATATCCTGGCGAATCATCTTTGATACTTTGTCAGTGAGAGTAGGACTAGACATTACAAACCTCATGTATATTTGATTTCTAGTCTGCTAATCCGTCTCTTAGAAAGAGTCCATTGGAAGTTAACAGTACGTAGTTCTATTGAGTTTGATAATACAGCGTACTGAAAAGTTAGGCAAGATTTTGTTTCATAAAAAAAGAGGGCCGAAGCCCTCTTTTATATTTTATGCGAATCGGTTCATTCTTATAGAACGTGAACAGATGCCGTGTTTGTTGTACCAGAAGCTACTAGAGCACCAGAAACCATAACAACGATGTCGCCTTTGCTACCGAATTCAGCGTTAAGAGCGTACTCTTTACCCATTTTGTAGAATGCGTCAGTGCTGTCGATAGAATCAACAAGAACTGGACGAACACCTTTAGTAAGAACAAGCTGAGCAGCTGTCTTTTGGTTCGTTGTTAGTGCAATGATGTTTGCAGTTGGGAAGTACTTACGTACTGAACGTGCAGACTTACCGCCTTCAGTAGCAACAATGATTAGAGGAGCAGCTAGCTTCTCAGCTGTGTCTACTGCGCCTTTACATACTGCTTCAGTGATGCGTAGACGTGGGCTGTCTAGACGAGAACCTAGCTCAGCTTTAAGAGCAGAATCTGTACGGTTCGCGATTTGAGCCATGATAGTAACTGCTTCAACTGGGTACTTACCTTTAGCAGTTTCGCCAGAAAGCATTACTGCGTCAGTACCATCCATGATTGCGTTCGCCACGTCACCCGCTTCTGCACGAGTTGGACGTGGGTTGTTGATCATTGAATCAAGCATCTGAGTCGCAGTGATAACCATCTTACGTGCACGGTTACACTTCTCGATCATCATCTTCTGAGCGAAGATTACTTCTTCAGCTGGGATTTCAACACCTAGGTCACCACGAGCAACCATGATACCGTCAGAAAGTTCTAGGATTTCGTCGAAGTTATCAACACCTTCTTGGTTCTCAATCTTAGATATGATGTGGATGTCGCTACCGCCGTTCGCGTCTAGGATCTCACGGATCTCTTTAACGTCAGATGCTTTACGGATGAAAGAAGCTGCTACGAAGTCAACGCCTTGCTCACAACCAAATTTAAGGTCGTTCTTATCTTTTTCAGATAGAGCTGGAAGTTGAACAGAAACGCCAGGAAGGTTAACACCTTTGTTTTCGCCTAGTGCACCGTTGTTAAGAACTTTACACTTAACTTCAGTTTCAGTAGTAGAGATAACTTCCATTTCGATTAGGCCGTCATCTACTAGGATTGTGTTACCAGCGTTTAGGTCAGCTGCGAAACCAGCGTAAGTTACTGCTACAGTCTCTTTGTTACCTACAACTGAAGTGTCAGTTGTGAAAGTGAATTCTTGACCAGCTACTAGATCTACGTCGTTGCCGCCTTCTAGCTTGATAGTACGGATCTCTGGACCTTTAGTATCAAGAAGGATAGCCAGTTGCTTACCTACTTTGTCCATTACTTCGCGGAAGTTCGCAATACGAGTGCCGTGCTCTTGGTAGTCACCGTGAGAGAAGTTAAGACGCATAACGTTCATGCCTGCGTTTACTAGCTCAGTTAGCTTCTCTACAGATTCAGTTTTAGGGCCAATCGTACAAACGATTTTGGTCTTTTTCATGGAAGGTACTCTCCGGTAAGTATTGTTACAATTTGAAATTTATTTAAGTTCTGAAGATTAGTTCGCTACATCAACATTTTGTGCCTGCTGAGTAAAATCGCGGGACTTCCAATATGCTCTTCAGAGTTGTAAGTCTTTCATCAATTTTAGTCATTTTATGACCAAAAGATTTTGATTCAACATCGGGTTTCTGTGACTCACACCAATATATCAGGTGAAAGTTGCAAAAAAATAACGGTCAGTTTTGTAATTTTTTTTCTTTTCGGATGCGGATTCTACCACCTAATCAATTCAATATCACTGCTTAACAATTGTCTTAGGACAAGGTTTTATCGCTATTTATTAATTTTTTGGATCAAAATAAATGGACTAAATAGTTTCGTTGTAACTATAATATGTTTCATATCGAAACTTACCGGTCTTTTTTAAATGTCGAAACGAAACACTCAGCTCAGAAGACATGCAATTTCTAACCTAGTGAACGAAAAAGGGGAGGTTAGTGTTGATGAATTGTCCGCTAAGTTCGAAACCTCAGAGGTCACTATTAGAAAGGACTTAGCGTCTTTAGAGAAAAACGGTCAGCTTTTACGCCGTTATGGCGGTGCTATTTCGCTACCGAAAGAAGTTGTAAACGAAGAATTGGGTCAAAAGGTTTCGACTCGAAAGGTTTCTTTAGCCAAAGCCGCTGCAGATTTAATTCGCGACCATAACCGCATCGTGATTGATAGTGGCAGCACAACAGGTGCCCTAATTCAGCAGCTCAATACTAAGCGTGGTTTGGTTGTTATGACCAACTCATTGCATGTGGCTAATGCGCTAAATGAACTAGAGAGTGAGCCGACGTTGCTAATGACTGGCGGGACTTGGGATACCCACTCGGACTCTTTCCAAGGCAAAGTCGCAGAATCGGTACTTCGCGCATACGATTTTGATCAACTGTTTATCGGGGCTGATGGTATCGACCTCGATAGAGGCACAACTACATTCAATGAATTGGTTGGTCTAAGTAAAGTGATGGCTGAAGTGTCACGAGAAGTGATCGTGATGGTTGAGTCTGAAAAAGTGGGACGAAAGATCCCCAATCTAGAGCTGGCATGGGATCACGTCGACATCCTCATTACAGATACAGACTTGAGCAAAGAATCTCAGGCAAGTATCGAGTCGCACGATGTTCGAGTGATCTTAACGGATCCAGCGTAAAACTAATTGTTAACTATTATGCATTTAACTTCCTATAATTGATCTTATTAAAGATATGGCCTTTGCTTGCTGCCAATAGGAATAAACGAAATTGATGGAGTCAAACTATGTGTGGAATTGTTGGTGCAGTAGCACAGCGTGATGTAGCCGAGATTTTAGTAGAAGGCCTTCGCCGCCTAGAATACCGTGGCTACGACTCAGCGGGTGTCGCTGTGGTTGATACCGAATCAAATCTGACTCGTGTACGTCGCTTAGGCAAAGTACAAGAGCTAGCTGACGCGGTAGAAGAGCAACAAGTCGTTGGTGGTACTGGTATTGCACACACTCGTTGGGCTACGCACGGTGAGCCATCTGAAGCGAACGCACACCCACACATATCTGGTGATATCGCGGTGGTACACAATGGTATTATCGAAAACCACGAAGCGCTGCGTACTATGCTAAAAGAGCGCGGCTACGAGTTTACTTCACAAACAGATACTGAAGTTATCGCACACTTGGTTGAGTGGGAGCTTCGCACTTCTGATTCTCTAGTTGAAGCGCTGCAAAAAACTGCAAAACAACTGGATGGTGCATACGGCACAGTTGCAGTTGATCGTAAAGATCCTTCACGTATTGTTGTTGCTCGTTCTGGTAGCCCAATCGTAATCGGCTTTGGTGTTGGCGAAAACTTCCTAGCATCTGACCAACTAGCACTACTTAGCGTGACACGCCGCTTCATGTATCTAGAAGAGGGCGATGTAGCTGAAGTAACTCGTCGTGAAGTTAACGTATTCGATGCAAACGGTGAGCGTATTGAACGTGAAATCGTTGAATCTAACGCGGAGCATGATGCGGGTGATAAAGGTCAATACCGTCACTTCATGCAGAAAGAGATCTTTGAACAACCAACTGCACTGATCAATACGATGGAAGGTCGTATTTCAGATACGTCTGTGATCACCAATGCTATCGGTGTTAAAGCGGAAGAGATTCTGAGCAAGGTTGAACACGTTCAGATCATCGCATGTGGTACGTCTTACAACTCTGGTATGACTGCACGCTACTGGTTTGAATCTCTAGCGGGCGTAAGCTGTGATGTAGAGATCGCTTCTGAGTTCCGTTACCGTGACTTCGTAGTTCGTCCAAACAGCCTACTTGTGACGCTTTCTCAATCTGGTGAGACGGCAGATACGCTAGCAGCCCTTCGTCTTGCGAAAGAGAAAGGCTACATGTCAGCAATGACTATCTGTAACGTAGCGGGCTCTTCACTGGTTCGTGAATCTGATTTTGCGTTCATGACTCGCGCAGGTACAGAGATCGGTGTTGCTTCAACAAAAGCATTTACTACGCAGCTTGCAGCGATGCTGATGATGGTAACGTCAATTGGTCGCTTACAAGGCCGTATCGATGAAGCAAAAGAGACGGAAATCGTTCAAGCTCTTCACCAACTGCCTACAGACATCGAGAAAGCACTGGCGTTTGATAAAGAGATTGAAGCACTAGCGACAGATTTTGCAGACAAGCACCATACACTGTTCCTAGGTCGCGGTGAGTACTACCCAATCGCAATGGAAGCGTCTCTAAAACTGAAAGAGATCTCTTACATCCACGCTGAAGCATACGCTGCAGGTGAGCTTAAGCACGGCCCTCTAGCTCTGATTGATGCAGACATGCCAGTAGTGGTTATTGCGCCAAGCAACGACCTGCTAGAAAAGCTGAAATCAAACGTAGAAGAAGTACGTGCACGTGGCGGTCTGTTGTATGTATTTGCGGATGAAGCAGCTGGCTTTGAAAGCGATGAGAACATGAAGATTATCAAGATGCCTCACGTGAGCGAAGTAACTGCACCTATCTACTACACGGTTCCGATGCAGCTACTGTCTTACCATGTAGCGCTAATCAAAGGCACTGACGTTGACCAGCCTCGTAACTTAGCGAAAGCGGTAACGGTAGAGTAAGCTACACCTGTAAATAGACGAAAGCCCATCATCATGATGGGCTTTTTTATCACTGTTACTTTGTACATCTGTCTTCTGGTGTCGCTATAAGTCTCAAGCGATAAGAGCTTGCTCTAGGTCTGCGAGGATATCTTCGATGTGCTCAATACCGACTGATAGGCGAATCATCTCTGGTGATACTCCAGCTTGTTTCTGTTCAACTTCGCTTAGCTGACGGTGCGTTGTCGAAGCTGGGTGACAAGCCAGAGATTTTGCATCCCCAATATTTACTAGGCGTTTGAATATTTGTAGCGCGTCATAAAAGCGAACACCCGCTTCGTAACCGTCTTTTAAGCCAAAAGATAAAATTGCCGATGGCTTACCTTGCATGTACTTTTCAGCCAGCGGGTAGAACTCTGAACTAGGTAAGCCAGCGTAACTTACCCAACTGACTTTCTCATGTTGGCTGAGATACTCCGCCACTTTCAATGCGTTCTCTGTGTGGCGCTCCATACGTAGCGATAGCGTCTCCAAGCCTTGCATCAGCATGAAGGCATTCATTGGTGACAAGGCTGCACCAGTATTCCGCAATGGCACTGTTCGTGCTCGGCCAGTAAAGGCGGCCTCACCAAAGGCTTCGGTGTACACCACACCGTGGTAAGAGGGCTCTGGCTGATTAAAGACAGGGAAGCGCTCTTTGTGCTCTGCCCAAGGGAACTTACCTGAATCGACAATCACACCACCCAAGGTTGTACCGTGACCGCCAACGTACTTGGTTAGTGAGTGCACCACGATATCAGCACCAAATTCGATAGGCTTACAAAGTACTGGAGTTGCGACTGTGTTATCGACAATCACAGGGACACCCTGTGCGTGGGCGAGTTCAGCGACACGTTCTAGGTCGATGATATTACCCGCAGGATTACCGATACTCTCACAGTAAACCGCTTTGGTTTTTTCATCGATTAGCTCAGCTAAGCTTTCTGGCTTGTCGTCTTTGGCAAAACGAACTTCAATCCCTTGGTTTGGCAGCATGTGAGCAAACAAGGTGTAAGTACCACCGTAAAGCTGAGGTGTTGAGACAATGTTGTCACCGATTTGTGCCAATGTCTGAATCGCGTAGTTGATTGCCGCGCTGCCCGCACTCACTACCAAACTTGCAATACCACCTTCTAGGGCAGCCATACGTTTTTCCAACACATCGTTGGTTGGGTTCATAATGCGGGTGTAGATATTGCCTGGTACTTCTAGGTTGAATAGATCGGCACCATGCTGAGCATCGTCAAATTCATAGGCAACGGTTTGGTAGATAGGAGTAGCAACGGATTTAGTGGTGGGATCGGTTTCGTATCCGAAGTGAATCGAGAGTGTTTCGTCTTTCATGTTTCTTCCCTGAATGGTTGAGCGATTTATGTACAACCATATTGCCGATTTTTTTATAAAAGAAAAGTAAGCTTAGTCACAGAGAGGCAATTGGCATCGTGTACTGTGGAGTTCAGTCATTCAGGGATGTATTAAAATGAATAGGGTATAAAGAATAGCAAGCTTAGAAAAGCAAAAAGCCAGAGCAGCGTGAACTGTTCTGGCTTTTCTAATTTGGTGGCCCCTCCCAGATTTGAACTGGGGACCGAACGATTATGAGTCGTGCGCTCTAACCACTGAGCTAAGGGGCCGTAGGGCATAGATTATAGGGGAACCATTCAGTGGTGTCTAGAGATGATAAGGGGTAATTCCGCTTATATCTTAGCCACTTAAATCATATAGGTACAAAAAAGGTGAGCTATAGCTCACCTTTTCTTAATTATGCTTAAAAGCTAATCACATCAATGTGCGTGATTACTCGTCTAGGAAGCTGCGCAGAGTTTCTGAACGGCTTGGGTGACGAAGTTTACGTAGTGCTTTTGCTTCGATCTGACGGATACGCTCACGAGTTACGTCGAACTGCTTACCAACTTCTTCAAGAGTATGGTCAGTGTTCATGTCGATTCCGAAACGCATACGCAGTACTTTAGCTTCACGAGGTGTTAGGCCAGCAAGAACGTCTTTAGTTGCACCACGTAGGCTGGTTGCCGTTGCAGAGTCCAGAGGTAGTTCTAGCGTTGTATCCTCGATGAAATCACCTAGATGCGAATCTTCGTCGTCACCGATTGGTGTCTCCATAGAGATTGGCTCTTTCGCAATTTT
This sequence comes from Vibrio sp. HI00D65, assembly GCF_001635455.1. Taxonomy (GTDB): domain Bacteria; phylum Pseudomonadota; class Gammaproteobacteria; order Enterobacterales; family Vibrionaceae; genus Vibrio. Next base: position 178,148 of record NZ_LWEH01000123.1, on the reverse strand, counting down.
CAGTACTTTACGGATCTTGTCTTCAGGCATTTGCATGCGCTCAGCTAGCTCTTCCGGAAGTGGTTCACGACCCATCTCTTGTAGCATTTGACGAGAGATGCGGTTTAGTTTGTTGATCGTTTCGATCATGTGAACCGGAATGCGGATAGTACGAGCTTGGTCGGCAATCGAACGAGTGATTGCTTGACGGATCCACCATGTAGCGTAAGTCGAGAACTTGTAACCACGACGGTATTCAAACTTATCAACTGCTTTCATTAGACCGATGTTGCCTTCTTGGATTAGATCCAGAAATTGTAGACCACGGTTTGTGTACTTCTTAGCAATCGAGATTACTAGACGTAAGTTTGCTTCAACCATCTCTTTCTTCGCTCGACGAGCTTTCGCTTCACCGATAGACATGCGACGGCTGATATCTTTGATGCTTTGAACAGTCAGAGAGGTCTCTTTCTCGATCATGTCCAGTTTCTGGATTGAACGACGAATATCACCTTCGTGACGTTTAATCTTTTCTGCGTATGGCTTATCAGAAGCAAGAACTTCATCTAACCATGCTTCGCTTGATTCGTTGCCAGTAAATAGAGCAATGAAAGATTTCTTCGGCATTTTGCCGTACTCAACCGTTTGACGCATGATTAGGCGTTCTTGAGTACGTACACGATCCATAGAGTTACGCAGTTCGTTTACTAGGTAATCAAACTGTTTTGGTGTTAGGCGGAACTCTTTGAATACGTCTTGCATCATTGTTGTTGCAAGCATTGCTTTCGGGCTTTCATGGCCGTATTCGTTGATCGCTAGCTGACGGTTTTGGTAGCTAGTACGAAGCGCTGTGAACTTCTCAAGAGCAAGCTCAGGGTCGATACCTGTATCTTCTTCTTCCTCTTCAGCTTCATCATCAACGTCTTCTGCGTCTTCGTCATCCAGATCAGTTTCAGCAAGTTCTGAACCGATGTGAGTTGCTGTTGGTGCAGCTGTGCCATCGTCATCTGGGTCAACGAAGCCGTTGATTAGGTCTGTTAAGCGAATTTCTTCTGCTTGTACACGGTCAAACTGTTCCAAGATGTATGGAATAGTACCTGGGTACTCAGCAACAGATAGTTGAACGGTATTGATACCATCTTCAATGCGCTTCGCAATGTCGATTTCGCCTTCACGAGTCAGTAGTTCAACAGTACCCATTTCACGCATGTACATGCGAACTGGGTCAGTAGTACGGCCAATCTCGCTTTCTACGCTTGAAAGTGCAGCAGCTGCAGCTTCGGCTGCGTCTTCATCTATATTGGCATCGTCATCATTAAGCGCTAGATCATCAGCATCAGGTGCAGTTTCAACTACTTTGATGCCCATGTCATTAATCATTTGAATGATGTCTTCTACCTGTTCAGAATCCACGATTTCTGCAGGTAGGTGGTCGTTTACTTCGGCGTAGGTCAGATAGCCTTGTTCCTTGCCTTTAATAACAAGTAATTTAAGCTGTGACTGCGGATTTTGATCCATAGATGATATCCAACTTCAGGTCTGGTGAAGGACGTTGCATTCTCAAATGCAAACCAATTATGTTAACAAATTTATTAAATGCTGACTAATCAAACAGGGTTACGCTTTTAGATCTAGCATTAAAGCTAGCAGCTCCCTTTTTTCTTCGGCTGATAAACCGACACTTCTTGCTTTGGCCTGCAGGTTTTCAATTTGTTTTTCAACGCACTGGGCAAGTATTTTGTCCAATGAGTCTAAAAATATGTCTTCTTGATTGTCTTCGTCGAGGGGGATTTCCCAGCTCGCGAGACGAGACAGAAGAGCCTCATGTTTATTATCTCGCCAGTGCTCTAACAACTGGCCGGTGTTGATATGGGGATGCGCGTGGCATTTATCAAGTACTTCGACGAATAAACTTAGTCCAGGTAATGGTAAGCCTTTGACACTTGATAAATCCGGTACCATATCAGCATAGCTCGGATTTTGGATAAGCAAAGCAATAACTTCACGCATTGGAGTTCGCTTGAGCTCTTTATGCGGTTGAGGTGTCGGGTTTTGTGTATGAACACGAGCACGTCTCAGTTGGTTATCAAATCCAGTTCGCTCATCCAATAATTTTTCGAGCAACTCTTGGAAATAACTGTCAGGAATTTTATTAATTAAAGCGCTTGCGTGCGCGCGCAGTGCCGATTTTCCTTCGGTTGTTCCCAAGTTCAGTTTGTGTATTTCTATCAGGTTGTCGAACAAATAGGTCGACAGTGGCGTTGCATTTTGGACGAGCTGCTCAAAAGCGGCCTTACCATGTTCTCTAATATAGCTATCTGGGTCTTCACCATCTGGTAAGAACAGAAATTTGAGTGTGTTACCTGTTTTCAGATACTCAAGTGCATTTTCTAGAGCGCGCCATGCGGCTTCTTTACCTGCTCGGTCACCATCGTAACAACAAACTACTGTGCTGGTTTGTCTAAACAGCATTTGAACATGGTCACCGGTCGTCGAAGTACCCAGTGATGCTACCGAGTAATCAACACCATATTGCGCAAGCGCTACGACATCCATGTAACCTTCAACCACAAGGATTTGAGGGGGGGCACGGTATGCCTGCAATACTTCATAAAGGCCATAAAGCTCTTTACCTTTATGGAAGATAGGCGTCTCTGGCGAGTTTAGGTATTTTGGTGTGCCATCTTCTAAGACACGACCACCAAAACCAATCACACGACCACGACGATCACGAATCGGGAACATTACACGGCCACGGAATCGGTCGTATCGGTTGCCTTTATCATTCTCAATCAACATGCCACCGGTCACGAGCATGTCTTGGGCTTCTTTTTGTTGGCCAAAGTTCTTACGAACTAAGTCCCACTCATCGGCCACGTAACCAATGCCAAACTTCTGGACGATTTCGCCCGATAGACCACGATTTTTAAGGTATTCAATCGCAGGCTTATTGGCTGCTATTTTTAGCTGAGAACGATAGAACTGGCTAATGCCGCCCATCAAATCATAGAGGTTACGCTTTTGTTCAGTGTTGGCTCTTGGTGCGGTAGATATCTCACCGCTACGTTGTTCTCTTGGAACATCTAGCCCTAAGAAAGAGGCGAGCTCTTCAATAGCTTCAACGAATTCAAGGCGTTCGAACTCCATAATGAAGTCGATGGCATTGCCGTGCACGCCACAACCAAAACAGTGATAAAACTGTTTCTCTTGGCTTACGCTAAAAGAAGGGGTCTTTTCGTTATGAAACGGACAACAAGCACTGTAGTTTTTGCCTTTTTTCTTAAGTTTCACGCGTGCGTCTATGATGTCGACAATGTCGAGACGCGCTAGGAGATCATCGATGAAACTACGCGGGATATGTCCTGCCATAAAACCTTAGAAAAATGCACTAACTGAGAATGTGGATAATAATAGTTTGAATAGGTTACAGATACAAACAAGCCGTGCGTTCCGAAGGATTGCACGGCTTGTTGCAATTTGATTTGGGATTAAGCGAGCTTAGAACGAACTAAACCACTGACTTTACCCATATCTGCACGCCCTTGAATTTGTGGTTTCAAGATAGCCATTACTTTACCCATGTCTTGCATGCCCGCAGGTTGAGTTTCTGCAATTGCGCTATCAAGTAGTGCGATTACTTCTTCTTCAGTAAGCGGTTGAGGCATAAAGCCTTCAAGTACAGCAATTTCTGCTTGTTCCACGTCAGCAAGATCTTGACGACCAGCTGATTCATATTGAGCAACAGAATCGCGACGTTGTTTAACCATTTTTACTAGTACAGCAAGAATGTCGTCATCGCTCAGAGTAATCTGTTCGTCGACTTCACGTTGCTTTACAGCAGCAAGAGCTAAACGGATAGTGCCAAGGCGCGGTTTGTCCTTGGCTTTCATCGCTAATTTTTGCTCTTCTTTGAGTTGTTCAATAAGAGCCATAACTCAGTCCTTATGGATTAAGTTATTAGTACAGGCGAACGCGACGTGCGTTTTCGCGAGCTAGCTTCTTAGCATGACGCTTTTGAGCTGCTGCTTTAGCGCGTTTGCGAACTGTAGTTGGTTTTTCGTAGTGCTCGCGACGGCGAACTTCAGAAAGGATACCTGCTTTTTCACAAGAGCGCTTGAAACGACGTAGTGCAACGTCGAACGGTTCGTTTTCACGTACTTTAACTATTGGCATATGCCTTTCACCTCAGGGGTTATTCATTATCGCTGGCTACTGATGACCAAATCAGAAAAATTATCCGTAGATAACTTTCGATTAAGTGTGGTCTCTAACCAGCTTGATCAAAAATGGTGCGGAATTTTAATCCGATCAGAGTGGCTTTGTAAAGCACTTTGTCGATTATAGTCTGTACAATATTTGTTTGAAGAGCTTAGGCAGGGTAATATTGCGCTAATTTCCCATTTTAGACGAAAGCGTGCCGAGAAAATTATGCGCATTATTGGTATTGAAACCTCTTGTGATGAAACAGGAATCGCAATTTATGATGATGAGCAGGGTCTGCTTTCTCATCAATTATACAGCCAAGTAAAGCTGCACGCCGACTACGGTGGTGTAGTCCCTGAGCTGGCATCACGTGATCACGTGAAGAAAACAATTCCGCTAATCAAAGCAGCTCTTAAAGAGGCGAACTTAACCTCTAAAGACATCGATGGTGTGGCTTACACTGCAGGCCCTGGCCTTGTTGGTGCGCTGCTTGTTGGTGCAACCATTGGGCGCAGTATTGCTTACGCTTGGGGTGTGCCTGCTGTGCCAGTTCACCACATGGAAGGTCACCTTCTTGCTCCTATGCTAGAAGATAACCCGCCTCCGTTCCCATTTGTCGCTCTGCTAGTTTCTGGTGGTCACACCATGATGGTCGAAGTGAAAGGCATTGGTGAATACAAGATCCTTGGTGAATCGATTGATGATGCAGCAGGTGAAGCGTTTGATAAAACGGCGAAGCTGATGGGCTTGGATTACCCTGGTGGTCCGTTGCTATCTCGACTCGCTGAAAAAGGCACGCCGGGCCGCTTTAAGTTCCCGCGTCCAATGACGGATCGTCCGGGCCTGGATATGAGCTTTTCTGGCTTAAAAACCTTTGCTGCGAACACGATTCGTGACAATGACGATAGTGAACAAACTCGTGCCGACATCGCGCATGCATTCCAAGAGGCGGTTTGTGGCACCTTGGTAATCAAGTGTAAGCGTGCCTTGGAACAGACGGGCATGAAACGTATAGTGATTGCTGGTGGCGTAAGTGCAAACAAACAATTACGTGTTGAACTTGAAGCACTTGCAAACAAAATTGGTGGCGAGGTGTACTACCCGCGCACTGAGTTCTGTACTGATAACGGTGCGATGATCGCTTATGCCGGTATGCAGCGTCTGAAAAATGGTGAGACTGCTGACCTTTCAGTTCAAGCCACACCGCGTTGGCCGATTGACCAATTAAAGCCAATTGCGTAAGACATCAAAATGTTTCGATAAACGGTCGCCTAGTGCGGCCGTTTTTATATCTTAGCTTACCGACTACATGTCGATAAACAATTGCTGATAGAGATTAGGGAAGAAGATGAACAAGTTCACTATAGATAATCAATCGATGGCTTACCTAGACGAAGGTGAAGGCCCAGTTGTTGTACTAGGGCACAGCTATCTTTGGGATAGTGCGATGTGGAAGCCACAGGTTGAAGCATTAAAATCTCAGTACCGTTGTATTGTGCCTGAGCTTTGGTCTCATGGGGAGTCTCAAGCGGCACCGAGTGCCATGCGTAACCTAAAAGACTACGCTCAACATGTTTTGGCACTACTTGACCATTTAAATATCGAAGAGTTTTCTGTGGTGGGTTTATCGGTTGGTGGCATGTGGGGCACAGAGCTTGCGGAGCTAGTACCGGCACGTATCAAATCTTTAGTACTGATGGATACTTTCGTCGGCTTAGAGCCAGAAGTCGCACACACGAAATACTTCAGCATGCTCGATACGATTTCTCAAACTAAGATGGTTCCTCAACCGATAGTAGAAGCGGTTGTGCCACTGTTCTTTGCTAATGATGCACAAAATAACACGCCAGCTTTGGTAGAAGGTTTTACTCAGCAGTTATCGGCATTACAGGGCGAGCAAGCAGAACAAGTAGCTCGTATTGGTCGTATGGTGTTTGGACGTCGTGACATGATTGAAACGATTGAGAACTTTGCGTTACCTGTATTGGTTGCTGTTGGTCAGGAAGATAAACCGCGCCCAGTACTTGAATCTTACCTGATGCATGATTGTATTTCGGGTAGTGAATTGGTGGTAATCCCTGGTGCAGGACATATTAGCTCACTAGAGCAGCCTGAGTTTGTAAACAGTATGCTGAAAGAGTTTTTAGGCAAGCACCTGCTATAGGCTTCCTGCCCCTTAAAACTATCGGCTTAACTTTAAATTTAAGGTTAAGCCGATTTTTTTTGTCCGAGCTTTGGTTCACTGCCGTCCAGTAGGCGGCGGATGTTCTGGTGATGACGCAGCACGATCAAGCAACACAGCATGGCGACGGGTAGGGTGTATTGAGGTTTGACTAACCAAGCGTAGAAAGGTGCAAGCAGCACGGTCACTAATGCAGCCAGAGATGAGTATCGAAACAAAAGCGCGACTACTAGCCAAGTTGCCATGATCATACCGGTTAGGTCGAATCCAATTGGAGCGATAGCACCCAGTGCCGTTGCGACGCCTTTACCACCTTTAAAGTGGAAAAAGATCGGGTACATATGGCCAAGACAAGCTGCAATCGCAACGATACCTAAGATGATTGAGTCGATACCGAGAAAGTAACCAAGCCAGACTGGAATGGTGCCTTTTAACATGTCACAGAGTAATACTGCTGCTGCTGCGCCTTTGCCACCGACACGTAATACATTGGTCGCACCTGGGTTGTTGGAGCCCACCGTTCTGGGATCTGGAAGCCTTAAGACTCGGCATATCAAGACCGCACTAGAGATTGAACCTAGCAAATAGGCAGCAATGATCATGATAAGTGCCAATGGAGTCATGTCTGTCCTTTAACGGTTATACGCCTAACGATGGGAAAGTAATGCTCAATCCAAGAGTAATTGATATCATATCTCGAATTACGCAAATAATACGTTTTTTTCCCAAATTTGGGTATCCGACCTCTAAAAGGACAAGTCATGGCACTGGATAAAGTTTTCATTGAGCAGCTAGAAGTAATTACAACGATCGGTGTTTACGATTGGGAACAAGAGATCAAACAGAAACTGGTGCTTGATATTGAAATGGCTCATGACAACCGCCCAGCAGGCAAGAGTGATGATGTGGTTGATGCTTTGGATTATTCGAAAGTGAGCACTGCAGTACTTGAGCATATTGCAAATGGCCGTTTTCTACTAGTAGAACGTGTTGCCGAAGAAGTCGCAGAACTTATTATGACTCAGTTCTTTGTTCCTTGGGTAAAAATCCATCTAGCGAAGCCTGGTGCTGTTCCTCAAGCAAAAGCGGTGGGTGTGATCATCGAACGAGGTCAAGCATGACCATCGCCTATGTTGGTGTTGGCACGAACATAGACCGCGACAAGCATGCAAGGGTGGCATGGACAGAGCTTCAATCGTTAGGGACTAACCTTAAATGCTCTAAAATCTATCACTGTGAGCCTGTTGGTTTTAATAGCCATCCATTTTATAACTTTGTGATAGAGCTCGACACGCCACTTTCATTGACTGAATTTTCACAAGAACTTCGTAAAATTGAGTACAAATGGGGGCGTGCGCAAGATGCACACAAACTTCAGGATCGAAATTTGGATCTTGATATTGTGCTGTTTGGCGATGAGATATCTGAGTCTGCTCCAGAGTTACCGCGCAGTGATATCTATAAATATCCTTTTGTAACACAACCACTTTATGATCTTTGTCCTGCGAGAGTGATCCCGCAAGACGGAAGAACCGTCAGTGAAATATGGCAGAAGATGCAGCAACTAGATTCGCTCTCTGTCGTAGATATAAAACTATAATTTTAAAGGTAAGTAATGAGTTATTTTGAAGCGTTTATATTGGCGTTGGTGCAAGGCTTTACTGAGTTTTTACCTATTTCCAGTTCGGCACACTTGATCCTTCCATCAGCGGTTTTAGGTTGGGAAGATCAGGGCTTGGCTTTTGATGTCGCGGTCCATGTCGGTACTCTGGCCGCGGTCGTGATCTATTTCCGTAAAGAAGTGATTTCGTTGTTGAGTGCATTCTTCGGTTCAGTATTTAAGGGCGACCGCAGCAAAGAAGCGAAATTGGCATGGATGATCATCCTTGCGACGATTCCTGCATGTATCTTTGGCCTGCTGATGAAGGACATTGTTGAGCTTTACCTGCGGAGTGCATGGGTGATTGCGACAACGACAATCGTCTTTGGTCTGTTGTTGTGGTGGGTAGATAAGAACTCAAGCCTACGTGATGATGAGTACCAAGCGGGCTGGAAAAAAGCGTTGTTTATTGGTCTCGCTCAAGCCATGGCAATCATTCCTGGTACCTCTCGTTCAGGCGCTACGATTACAGCAGCACTTTACCTTGGCTTTACTCGTGAAGCAGCAGCTCGATTCTCTTTCCTAATGTCTATCCCAATTATCACTTTAGCTGGTGGTTACTTAGCTCTTAAGCTTGTGACCAGTGGCGACCCAATCCATGTGGGCACATTGCTAACAGGTATTGCGGTGTCTTTCATCAGCGCTTACATCTGTATTCACTTCTTCTTGAAGCTTATTTCACGTATGGGCATGACACCGTTTGTTATCTACCGCCTAATTCTAGGTTGTGGTCTGTTTGCTTTTTTAATGATGCAGTAACAGGCGCTGATAACAGTCTCGCCGTAAAATTTAAAAAGCCCGCTTAACTGCGGGCTTTTTAATACGTGCTGACTAACAGATTGAAGATTAACTATTAGTGAGCTCTGATAACGCGTTTTCAATGGCTGCCGCTCTGCGCTTCTCTTGTTCTTCTCGAATATCTTTACCTTTAAAGCCATCGGCAATAATTGCTTTTACTTCAACTTGAAGTGCCGCCTGATAGACCGCTTCAAAACGAGCCTTTTGAGGATAAGGCTGATCTTCTAACCCTTTGCGACCAGCGTGGTCAGCTTGGCAACAAAGCAAGATGTTGTTAAGGCGATCTGGTTTGCGCCAAACGTCGAATTTGTTGAGAACCTTAAGGAAAGTTGTCGGCTTGAGCTCGCCTGCACGATGAATGTTTGAATGCTGCTCACACACTAATAGTGCGAGGTCTCTGAATTCATTAGGCACTCTCACTCGCTCACACAGTTTCTTGATGATCTTAACACCTGTGTGGCAATGCATCTTATGGCTTGGCCATTCATTTTGTGGTGTTACGCCTTTACCTAAGTCATGCACTTGAGCGGCAAAGCGTACTGGCAGAGATGGGCTTAATAGCGCTGCTTGTTGAGCCACCATCAGAGTATGGATACCAGTGTCGATTTCAGGGTGCCATTTTTCCGGTTGAGGAACACCAAACAGAGCGTCAATCTCTGGCAAAACAACCGCTAATGCACCACACTCTTTCAACACCGAAAGGAACACTTCTGGATGTGGTGTACTGAGTGACTTGTGCCACTCTTGCCAAACTCGCTCAGCAGTAAGGTGAGCAAGTTCTCCTGATTCAACGATCGTCGCCATCATGGCCATGGTTTCAGGTGCGACGCTAAAACTGAGATGGTGAAGCTTGGCTGCGAAGCGCGCAACTCGCAGCACTCGAAGCGGATCTTCAACAAAGGCATCGGATACGTGTCTAAGAATACGATTGGAGAGATCTTGCTGGCCGTGGTAAGGATCGTGAAGGTTGCCTGCATCATCTTGAGCGATGGCGTTGATCGTCAGATCGCGGCGCATGAGATCTTCTTCTAGGCTAACATCTGGTGCGAAGTAACATTCGAAGCCTGTGTAACCAGAGCCTGACTTTCTTTCTGTGCGCGCCAGTGCATGCTCTTCTTTGGTTTTTGGGTGCAAGAATACCGGGAAGTCTTTACCTACAGCAGTGAAGCCAAGGCTTTCCATCTCTTGAGGGGTACTGCCGACGACCACCCAATCTTTATCATAACTATCAATATTGAGTAGTTTATCGCGCACCGCTCCACCGACTAGATAGCGCTTTAGCCCACTCTCTTTTGGTAGGCTATCGTATATTTGCAACTTATCACCTCGAAATGTTTTATCACTGCTGGACTTTACGGCAAGCAATGGTACTTTCCATTAATCGTAATTATAGGGCAGCACATGTATAAGGAATATTTTGGCTTCGTTGAGATGCCATTTTCGATTGTACCAAATTCTCGCTACTTGTTTTTAAGTCAGCGCCACCAAGAGGCGATGCAGAACCTACAAGCCGGTTTAGGTGAGGGTGGGGGCTTTGCAATGCTCACTGGTGAGGTGGGAACAGGTAAAACAACGGTCGCTAAGGCGATGTTGTCTTCTCTTGATAGCCATACTCAAGCAGGCCTTATACTCAACCCTACATTTTCCAATACTGATTTACTTGAAGCTATCTGTGATGAGTTCGAGATCGACTACCCGCAGCAGGCATCACTCAAACAGCTGAGTCAGGCGATTCACTATTTCTTATTGGATAGCCATGCCGAAGGTATTCAAACCTTATTGGTGATAGATGAAGCTCAGCACTTAGCTGCCGATGTATTGGAACAGCTACGCCTTTTAACGAACTTGGAAACTGACAGCCGCAAGTTATTAAAAGTATTGCTGGTTGGCCAACCGGAATTACAACAGCACCTCCAGACTACGCAATTGCGCCAACTAGCGCAGCGTATTACGGGGCGCTACCATTTGTTGCCGCTCAACATTCAAGAGACAGGTAAGTACATCGCGTTTCGTTTAGAGACGGCTGGTGGCGGGCAGATGCTGTTTTCGAATCGCTCCGTTAAGCTGATTGCTCAATATACTCATGGTATTCCAAGATTGATTAACTTGGTGTGTGATAAGGCGCTGCAGCTCGCTTTTCATGATGGAGAGCCAACACCGAGCAATGACACGGTCAACAAAGCGTGTCAGCAGATCATGGCGTTTCAAGCCGAGGTTTACCATGTCGAAAAACCTCGAGTAGCGAGCGCGCTACCAAAACTAGTAAAATACGCGAGTGCTACTACCTTGAGTGTCGCGCTTGCGATGGCGACCTTCCACTTTGCTCCAGCTTACATTGACACATGGCTAACAACTCAAACTTCGAATGAAGCCCAAGCACTAAGCTCAGCAAAGATGCAGCGGTCGTTAGTCGCAGATATGCCTAAGGTGGTTGTTGAGTCTGAGATAGACAAGTTCGCACTACCAGCACATATTCAACAACACTTGATGCAAGGAACTAACCGTTCGCTGGCGATCAAGGACTTATATACGCTTTGGGGATACCAATCCTCCCTGCGTGACGGTTTATGTCTGAGCGAGCCACAAAGCGTATTCGTATGTGAGCAACAACAAGCAAGCTTAAATGACCTTCTAGAGTTAGGCGTTCCTGTAGTATTGAACCTAGATGTAGAGCAAGAGCCTGTGTTTGCTGTGCTTTATGGCGCATCACAAGACGCTGTCGAGTTACTGGTGAACGAAAAACTGTTAGTCATGCCGAAGCAATCTCTAGAGAAGGTCTGGCATGGTGATTATGTCGCGATTTGGAAACAACCATTGCGAGAAACGTTAAAAGAGGGATATCAGGGTGAAGCTGTCGCTTTGCTTGATTTGTTGCTTTCTGAGGTTCTTGGAGAGGTTGTATCTGGTAGTGATGTATTTGATTACGAATTAAAAATGAAAGTCGAAGCATTTCAAACTTGGCAGGGCATGTCGGTCGACGGTATTGCTGGTCAACGAACTTTAGCAAGGTTACAACGATTAGCTCAGCTAGATTCTCCAAAGTTAATGTCATTAAGCGGAGGAGCGAGCTAATGTCACGCATTATGCATGAGTTGAATCAGTCCTCAGATAAATCTAGCTTCAAGGGTTACCAAAACCATCAAGCGCCGAGTTCAGCAAAGGGTATAAGTAATAAGCGCGGTTCGTCGTTGGCTATGGGGTTGCTTGTTTTACTTGTGCCTTCTCTGATGGTAGGTGGTGCCTTGGTGTATCAATCCTACTATCAACAGCAAACGGCTAACCAAGCTGCTATTAGTTCGAGTTCAGAATCAGAACCCCAGCCTGTTCAAGCCAAGAATATCGAAACGGCTGATTTGAATGTCGAAGAAGAAGTCGAAGATGAGCCTCTATTTGTGGTGCGTCCAGCGCCGACCGGCAAGACGCTAAAATTGTTACCTCGCCAAGAGGTTTATGCTCAGGTTAATTCTGACAGCACTAACTTTTCTGGTGGAGTTACCGTGCCGGTAGTCACTGCCGAGAGCAGTGCGCGAACAGCCGATGATTCGAAGCTGTCATTCGTTGAGCCGAAAGTTGAACCTGGTGTCAGCAATGAAAGCAATTATCAGCAATCAGATAACGACCTACTGCAAGGGCTAGACTTGACCGAGTTACCGCCTGACTTGGCATTGAAGCTAGAAGCGATTATGGATCAGCAGCCAAACACGCTTGAGCCAATGGATTCGCGACCAGCAAGCCAGATGGAACCTCAAGTGATTGAGCTCGAAAATCACGTTAACAGTTTGTCTGGTGTATTACCTAAGCTCGACTTGCAAACCCATATGTATTCAAGCAGTGAGAGCAAGCGCTGGGTTAAAGTGAATGGGCTAGAGGTGTCACAGGGCGATTGGATCGGCAACGATGTGCAATTACTAGAGATAAAGCCGCAATCTGTAGTTGTTGAATTTAACCAGCAGAAGATAGAAATTCCTGCTTTGTATGAGTGGAAGGGTTAACCCAAGGCTGCAACAAGCACTTTGATAGCATGCTGAGATAAATAAAAAGGAGCACTTAGGTGCTCCTTTTTGGTATTCGAGATTGAATTTACTTTGCTCAACGCAAAACAGCCAAACGAAATGCTTACGCCCAGCCGTTTGGTGACTTTTTACGACGAGGAATAATGTGTGGTAGAACAAGGCCTAGAAGTAGACCAATACCAGCAACACCACCACCGTACATGAAGTATTTCAATAGTAGGTCATCTTTCTGCGTGTCTAGCTTAGCGCGTAGCTCACGGTTTTCTGTTTGAGAGCTTGTTAGCTGTTGGCTAATCTCGCTGTAGTTCTGCTCTAGTTCAGCAATCTGCTTATTACGAGAATCTAGAGAACTTGCTAAACCTGCCTTTTCGCTGTCAGCTGTTTGACGTGCATTAGCCAGCTTGGTTTTCACTTCTGTCAGCTCTTTTTCAAGCTTAGGCATGCGAAGAGCCATGCTCTCTCTCGTGCTTACAAATTTGCTCTCAACCCAACCTTTACGGCCACGGTTGTCTTGGATTTGCGTGTAACCTGTGCTCTTGTTTGCTTGCAGGTAAGTGATCTTCTCACCAGCATCAACACTGCCGATGATACGGTAGGTGTTGTTTGGGCCAGAATGCATATAAGTAAATAGTTTGTCAGCAATATAACGGTCTTGTGCAAAGGCAGCTGGAGCCGCAAGCATTGCGAACAAAACTAAGCTAATCAGTTTTTTCACAGTAAATCCCTTAACGATTCAAGTTGGGTAGGCGGATGAGTCAGCCTCAATGAGCAAATAATATTTAGTTTCTTTATGCGGTGCAACAAAGAAGGGAGGCAAAGCCTCCCTTTCTGCGCGTTTGAGTCAATAATGACATAGCATTTACATATCGTTACTGAAGCTCACATAACTCTGACGCTAGCATTGGCTAACGCAGTGGCAATTACATGCTAAACATAGCCTGAATTCCGTAGAAGAACACAACAGCAAGTAGAGCACCAGCAGGCAGTGTCACAATCCACGAAGCCACGATATTACGTACAACGCCTAAGTTCAGTGCCGCGATACCACGAGCAAAACCAACACCCAATACCGCACCAACTAGTGTTTGTGTCGTAGAGATTGGAAGACCAGTACCTGACGCTAGAACAACCGTACATGCTGTAGCAAGTTGTGCTGCAAAGCCACGGCTTGGTGTTAGTTCAGTGATACCAGTACCGACCGTTGCCATAACCTTATGACCAAGAGTCGCAAGACCAACCACGATACCAAAACCACCTAGAGGAAGAATCCACCATGCGATAGTACTTTTACCTGTGATTTCGCCCATATGCTCAACCGTGGATACAACAGCAGACAGTGGACCAATCGCGTTTGCAACGTCGTTTGAACCGTGTGCGAATGCCATCGCACAAGCTGTGATAACCATTAGTACAGAGAAGATGCCTTCAACACCAGCAAAGCCGTGGTCTTCTTCGCGGTTAGCGAATTTCTTCTGGATGTATAGATAACCACCAATCATTACAATTGCTGATACTGCTGCAGCCCAAACCCATGCTTCAGTATTGCTTAGGTGAAGACCAACGTGCTTAAGGCCTTTCTTGATTGTTACCAGTGCAATTACCATCGTTGTGATGAACATGTACACAGGAACGAAACGTTTAGCGTTGAATAGTGGGTTCTCAGTATCAAAGATCAGTCGCTGAGCACTCACAAAGATAACGTAAGCGAAGAAACCTGAGATGACAGGAGTAATAATCCAACTACCCACAATACCTTGAACGCTGCCCCAGTCTACCGCTTCAGTACCGACAGATACGCAAGCGAAACCGATGATTGCACCGATGATTGAGTGAGTAGTAGAAACAGGCCAGCCCATGTATGAAGCTAGAAGTAACCATGTACCAGCAGCAAGAAGCGCTGACATCATACCGAATACAAGTACGTCTGGTTGATGTGCGAATAGAGACGTCTCGATAACACCTTTACGGATCGTATCGGTAACTTCGCCACCGGCAAGATATGCACCAGCGAATTCAAAGATCATTGCGATAATGATCGCTTGTTTAACGGTTAGAGCTTTAGAGCCTACTGAGGTGCCCATTGCGTTCGCAACGTCATTTGCACCAATACCAATAGCCATCAAGAAACCGAAAGCTGCTGCAACAATAATCAGGACAGTGCCGTAGTTAGCAAGGATATCCATCGTAATACCTAGTTGTTTGATAACAAGCGGAACAAATTTAGACGCAAAAAACCTCTCAGCGAGAGAAATACTCAACGCATAAGTCGTTTGTTCAAAAAATGCTCTTCGTTATATGGTTAACGTATGATTTAAGATCGAGAAAGCATTACTTCAAGACGAGCGCCTACACGCTGTGCTTGATCTGCAATACCACCAACCCATTCAAGAATTTTGTATAAGAACATGATATCAACTGGATTAAGATCGCCTTCAATCGCCATTAGTTGTTGGCGTAGTTCGATCTGCATCGCATCCGTGTCATCTTCAATTACATCTAATTGATGAATCATTTCAGCAACGAGTGTTACTTCGCGGCCTTTAAAGCCAGTCTCAAGTAATTCGTCTAGTTCATTGATTACGTTTTGTGCTTGGTTCGCTGCATCTAGACAACGTTTAACGTAAGCGATGAAGTTTTCTTGTAGAGGAGCAGGAATGACAAGTTGACGACCATATACACGGCCAGCAATGTCTTTCGCTAGGTTTGCTAGTTTGTCTTGCTGAGTTAATAGCTCCAACATGTCGGTGCGATCAACAGGCATAAACAAACCACGAGGAAGTTTAAGGCGAATTTCACGTTTTAGTACGTCAGCTTCTTTCTCAAGGTGAGAAATCTGAGCTCGAATTTCAGCTGCTTTTTCCCAGTCACCCTTTGAAGAAACTTCAAAGAAATTAACTAGGTGAGAACAACATTCGTTCACGCATACTACGTGACGCTGCAAAGGTTTAATTGGGGACTTTGCAAATAACCCCATAATTGTATTTACTGGCATGGTCATCCAACCTAATAAATAATAACCTTAAAACAACATACACCATATTCATGGTGAAATGTTAAGCGATGGCTACAAAGTCGCGCATGTTAACCTAATCAATCTCTCATTAAAACTGTTTTAGATCATCATAAGGGCGATATTTCTGACTTGCCGACTTTGAAAATTGGCAATATCCTGTCCCTATCTTCACAGAAAGGTATAACTATGGAAACCGAGATAGAACTGAAGTTTTTTGTTTCTCCTGACTTTTCAGAGACTTTACGCAATAAAATTGCTGAAACTAAAGTACTTCAGCACAGTTGTCGTGAGCTAGGTAACATATACTTTGACACCCCTGACAACTGGCTACGCAAGCACGATACCGGCTTGCGCATTCGACGCTTTGATGACGTATTTGTACAAACGGTAAAGACAGCTGGTCGCGTTGTTGCAGGTCTACACCAAAGGCCTGAATACAATGCAGAACACGACAGCAATCAACCCAAGCTTGCCTTGCATCCAGAAGATATCTGGCCTGAGGGTAAAGATATCGAAACACTGGAACTCGAGCTTACTCCACTCTTCTCTACTAACTTTATACGAGAGCAGTGGCTGATTGGCATGCCTGACGGTAGCCAAGTTGAGGTTGCTTTTGACCAAGGTTTCGTTGAATCAGGCGACAAACAAGAGCCGATTTGCGAGGTTGAACTCGAACTTAAATCCGGTCAAACCGATGCTCTGTTTACACTGTCTCGCCAATTCTGCGAACAAGGTGGTATGCGCTTAGGAAACTTAAGTAAAGCTGCTAAGGGTTACCGACTTGCTCAAGGTTATCAAGGTGATGAAGTTACTCCTTTGACCTTAGTTGATACTGACAAAAGTGACACCGTTGAATCGTGTTTCATTCAATCTTTAGAGCATGCTCTCGCTCATTGGCATTACCACGAGCAAATTTTCACCGAGCGCCAATCGATTGAAGCTCTTCATGAGATTAGCCATTCACTGAGCTTTATCCGCCAGACTTTCACCATTTATGGCGGCATTGTGCCAAGACGTGCCAGCGCCATTTTGCGTCAAGAGCTGAAATGGTTAGAGCAAGAGTTGGATTGGCTAAAAAGCTATGATCACTTTGAGGATTTGCTAGAAGATAAAGGCCACGTTCTGCGTAAGCTTGATGCTCGTAAGTTCTTAGTGGCAGAGCTAAAAGAGATGCAAGAGCAATTGCCAGGTCGTGAAGAGTTACTGACTCTCTTGAGCTCTGCTCGCTACACCGGTCTTCTGCTTGATTTAAGCCGCTGGATTCTTACCCGAGGCTGGCAGCCATTCTTGGACGATAAAGCCCGTGAGCAAATGGGACGCGGAATTGAATGGTTCTCTGTTAAGCAGCTTGATCGCACCTGGGCGGAGTTGATGGAAGCCTTTCCACCAGAGCGCGTGATGACAAGCCAAGCCTACATCGACCAGCAGTATCGTTTGATGCGTAATCTGTATTCTGGTGTTGGCTTTGCGAGCTTGTACGATGACGATGAGCGTAATAGCTTCCGTTTGCCTTGGGCGGACATGGTGCAAGGTATCGACGATTTATTGATGCTGCGAACCTTACAGCCACTTACTGAGAAGTTAGAAGGTGATGAGAAAGATCAGCTAGAGCGTTGGCTTGCTCGACAAGAAGTTTCGATTCTGCATGCGATGGAGCAGACTCGCCAAATCAGTGTTGAAGTTGAGCCATACTGGCAAGACTAGTATCTACACTAACATCCATTTTTAAATAGGGCCTTGGCCCTATTTTTTTGTCTGCCGTTCAAGCGACTCGAGCCGTTCAAGTATCTGTTGCTGTTGCTCTAGAATCTGATCCAGCTTGCGTTCTTTGTTTTCTAACTGTTGGTTTTGAAGGTCGGTTGGCTCGGTAATTAGCGAGGTGATTAGACCTGAGATCATACCAAATACCCCCACGCCACAGATGATCACAATCGACGCGATTAACTGACCTGCAGTAGTTACTGGATAGTGGTCACCATAGCCAACGGTGCTGATGGTGACGAAAGCCCACCATAATGCATCATGGCCAGTTGTGATATTGGCATTAGGATCTTTGTGTTCCAATAGCAGGATCGTGCCAGCACCGATCGTCAGTAAAATTACCAAAAGCAGAATGATGGAAGCGAAAGTGGTCTCTTTCTTATTGCGAAACAACTCTCTGAAAATACGTTTGCTTGAACGCAGAACTAAGATGACTCGCAGAATTTGAAAAATACGAGCGAAACGAAGAGGTTCGATCATTGGGATACTTGCCAAGAAGTCGATCCAGTGTACTTTGAAGAATTCTTTCTTATTTTGTGATCTGAATAGATCAATGGTGAGCTGAAAAAGAAAAACACTACAGATTATAAAATCGAGGCCGATAAGGACTTGTTTCGAGTCTTTATCAATCGGCGCAAACAACAAGCATGAGATCACAAATAACGCTAAGAAAGAGAGAATTAGTGCTAATAAGCTCATCGGCTTAGGTGTGTCTTTGATACTATTTAACATTCATACGAGGCTCAAAATAAATCGCGAACCTGACTCAATCAGCCATCTCGCGGGTATAGAAGCCATCAATATATATGAGTTAATGGAGAACTGACAATGACTAAACTGTCATTCAAGCCGTGGGAAAGGGTAATCTCTGACGTTCGTCTCGTTCCGAAAATGATCATACTGATGCTGTTCAGTACCATCTTGATTATTTCTAAACAGCTATGGGACGCGAGCTCGTTTTACGATTCATTGCTGGCTGCAACGAACAATGCGCAGGTTGCACAGCAGCATTATGAGACTTACCTAGTGCAAGTCGCTTGGCAGACAGGCTTGATGATCATTGTGTTTGTGGTTCTTCTGTTAGCGGCGGCTCGCGTGATGCTGCGTCAAACCCAATACCTCAGTGATGCTATCAAAACGATGGCAAACAAAAACCTATCTGTGCCGATTCACATGGATTGTAAAGATGAATACGGCGATGTAGCACGTGAGTTAGAAAAAACACGAGTTCAGCTACACGACATGGTGAAAACTCAATTGGCTTCTTCTGATGAGCTATTTGCTCTAACAGAAGTGATGACCATCAGTATGTCAGAGACCAAAGAGTCTGCTCAAGAAGAGTTTAACGAGATTGACCAACTGGCAACGGCAATGAGTGAAATGACCTCTACCGTTCAAACGGTTGCTGAACATGCACAAAACGCTTCTTCTCTTACAGAGCAAGCATCAGGCCAAGCATTGATGGGACAGAAGTTCGTTCAGGGCTCTGTATCTAAGATGAGTGAACTCTCTTCTGATATCGCAGCGTCTGCAGCAGCGGTAAACCAAGTAGAAGAGCGCGTTGATTCAATCGGTAGCGTTGTAGGCACCATCCAAGGCATTTCAGAACAAACCAACTTATTGGCACTAAACGCCGCGATTGAAGCGGCGCGTGCTGGTGAAGCTGGTCGTGGTTTTGCCGTGGTTGCTGATGAGGTTCGTAACCTTGCACAGCGTACTCAGCAAGCAACCGTCGAAATTCAGGATATGATCAGCCATCTACAAAGCAGCGCTAACTCTGCGGTAGAGCTAATGGAAAAGAGTGTTGTTGAAGCTGCTGAAGGTGTAGATCTAGTGACCAATGCTGGCTCTGAACTTGATGGCATCGTGAGCCAAGTGAACCAAATCAATGACATGAACTTCCAGATTGCGACAGCTGCAGGCCAGCAGAGCAGTGTTGCAGAAGAGATGAGTGTTAACCTGACCAATGTTCGTGAGCTTGTTGAGGCTTCAGTTGTGGTGGTCGGTGAGCTTCTAGAGACCTCTCAGCTTATGGAAAGCAACGCGCAAGAACTGGACGGTAAGATTAAACAATTCAAGGTGTAGCCTTAATTTCTCAATCCCTATTGTTAGTGCCTGTTTTCTAAAGAGAAAGTTCTAGCTCGATAAGTTAACCGATAAAACGCCCACATTACTGATGTGGGCGTTTTTTATTGGCGTAACTTTGGTATAACTTATCTTGTACCAATCGTAGTAAATAACTGGTCACCCTAGCTTGTTAAAAATCTCGATAACAGCGTTAGAATTTTTGAGTGTAGAATAACTACTTATCGAAACTATTTATTGAAAAGAGCAGCCTTGTTCTCAAGCTTTTTTCCTACGCTATCTCTGAACACTTACTTGCTGTGATTGGTATTAGTTATGAAAACTCGTTATTGAAAAACTGACCCAACAAATTGATTGTTCGCGCGCAGCTTACACAAGGAAGAAACATGCCATTGCCTTCTCAACTCGTCACTCATTCGCAGTCAGCTTTTGAGCAATTATTAGCGCACCAAAGTGAAGCCATTAATGCTTGGTCTGAGCCGCTAATTGAAGACCTTAAACATGTCTTAGGATTAAGCTGCTTTATCGGTGATTGCTTACAACGTGACACGATCTTATCGACGACTCTACCGGATATGTTGAAATGTGAGGAGCGTGCAGAAGGGTATCGTCGACGATTGGCTGAGCTGCTTTCAGGTTGCACTGACGAAATGAGCGGCCAAAGAGTGCTGCGTCAATTCCGTAACCGAGAGATGACCTATATTGCATGGCGTGACTTTATGGGCTCTTGGGAGCTTGAACAGAGCTTAAATCATCTCTCTATGTTGGCTGAAGCGATGATCTTCGAGACTTATCAATGGCAGTACGATATTTGTTGTAAAGAGTGGGGCACACCTTGTAATGAACAGGGTGAAGCACAACCGATGCTTATTATTGGTATGGGCAAGCTTGGTGGCGGCGAACTCAACTTCTCTTCTGATATCGACCTGATCTTTACTTACCCTGAGAATGGCGAGACTCAAGGGACAAGGCGCAGTATTGCCAATGCACAGTTCTTCACTCGCTTAGGGCAACGTATCATCAAAGCACTTGATCAACAAACCTTTGATGGGTTCTGTTACCGTGTCGACATGCGCCTACGTCCGTTTGGTGAGAGTGGACCATTAGTAATGAGCTACTCTGCACTGGAAGATTACTACCAAGAGCAAGGACGAGACTGGGAACGTTACGCCATGGTCAAGGCGCGCGTGATGGGCAGTGAGATGTATCCAGAGTATCAAGAACTGCGCAAGATGCTACGCCCGTTTGTATTCCGTCGTTATATCGATTTCAGTGCAATTCAATCTCTGCGCCGCATGAAATCGATGATCAGCAGTGAAGTGCGTCGTCGTGGTTTATCTAATAACATCAAACTCGGCTCAGGCGGTATTCGTGAAGTTGAATTCATTGCACAAGTCTTTCAGCTGATTCGTGGTGGTCGCGAGCCTAGCCTACGTGGACGAGGGCTTTTAGAGACCTTAACCGCCATTGACTCTTTGCATCTACTAGAACCCCAAGAAGTGGCTGACCTGCGCGATGCTTACCTATTTTTACGTCGTCTAGAGAACTTGTTACAGGCGATGGCTGACAAGCAAACCCAGACACTACCGGATGGTGAGTTAGAACAACTTCAGCTTGCGGTTGCCATGCAATTCAATGATTGGGAGAGTTTGATTACTGCAACTCGCGCCCATATGGCGAACGTACATAGTGTGTTTGAAGAGCTGATTGGGGTTGATGAAGAGGACGCTAACCCAATCGCGAGTCACTTCAGCGAGTTGTGGGATATGGCCCATAAGCCGGATGTTATCGAGCATGTATTGCAGCATGATATTGCTATCGCCAACCTGCCAGAAGCCGCGAAAACGATTATTCAATTTAAAGCGGATATTGCTAAGAGAACTCTTGGCCCGCGTGGGCGTGAAGTTCTCAATCGACTGATGCCGAAAGTCTTTCAGGCCCTGTATACCGCTAAAGACGCTGAGTTTGGCTTATCGCGTGTACTGCATCTACTGCATAAAATCGTCACGCGTACCACTTATCTAGAGTTGCTCGATGAGCACCCTGCTGCATTGACTCAACTTGTTCGTTTGTGTACTGCGAGTCCGATGATCTCAGAACAGCTTGGACGTTATCCGATTCTGTTAGATGAACTTATCGACCCTCAGCAACTGTATAACCCAGTGCCGCTTGAGTCTTACAAGACAGAATTACGTGATTACCTTGCTCGTATTCCTGAAGACGATATGGAGCAGCAGATGGAAGGCCTGCGTCAGTTTAAGCAGACCTGTATCCTACGAATTGCCGCAGCTGACATTGCTGGTGTGCTGCCGGTTATGAAGGTGAGTGATCACCTGACTTACTTAGCAGAAGCGATTATTGAAGCCGGTGTTAACCAAGCTTGGCTACAGGTGTCGGCTAAGTTTGGTGAGCCTACTCACCTTAAACAGCGTGAAAGTCGCGGCTTTGCGGTTGTTGGCTATGGCAAAGTCGGAGGTTGGGAGCTTGGTTACAACTCAGACCTCGATATTGTGTTTATGCACGACTGCCCGGTACACATCTATACTGATGGTAAGAAAGAGATTGATGGACGCCAATTTTATCTAAGGTTGGCTCAGCGTATTATTCATATATTCTCTACTAGAACTGCATCGGGGATCCTGTATGAAGTTGATACTCGCTTACGTCCATCGGGAGCTTCGGGCTTGTTGGTTAGTCCAACCGATTCCTTTGATGAGTATCAACACAATGAAGCGTGGACATGGGAGCATCAAGCGCTGACTCGAGCTCGTATGATCTATGGTGATGAGCAATTGGCTTCCGCATTCAACAAAACACGTCATGAGGTGTTGTGTTTGCCACGTGATGAAGCAACGTTGAAAAAAGCGGTGGTGGATATGCGAGAAAAAATGCGTGATCACCTTGGCGGCAAAAAAGTCGATCGATTCATGCTCAAACAAGACGCTGGTGGCATTACTGATGTTGAGTTTTTGGCGCAATACTTGGTGTTACGATACAGCCACGAGAAGCCGAAACTGACACGTTGGTGTGACAATGTCAGAATCTTTGAGAGCTTATTATCACAAGGAATTATGGACGAGCAACAAGGCATGGCATTGACTCATGCGTACACAACGCTACGCGATGAAATACACCACCGTAATCTCCTCAACCTAGACGCGGATGTGGCGATTGAGAAGTTCGAAATGGAAAGAGAACATGTGGTTCAAGCATGGAAGCAATGGATGAAAGCTTAACTCGTCTTGTGCTTAGCTATCACAGTGCCTATCTCGATAGGCTTTACTCACTTTTCTATGGTTTAGCCACTGTAATCAGTGTGCTAGACTCTAGCCAGATTCGATTTTTGGAGCTCAACAATGAAACCAATTCTACCTGACTACAGCCAATCAGGTGTTCTTATTGTCGGTGACGTCATGCTTGATCGTTACTGGTATGGTCCAACTGGCCGTATTTCACCAGAAGCACCAGTGCCTGTGGTAAAAGTAGAAAATAACGAGGAGCGCCCTGGTGGTGCTGCTAACGTAGCAATGAACATTGCCTCGCTTGGCGGTCATGCTCACGTTGTTGGTTTAACTGGTAAAGATGAACCAGCTGAGGTGTTGAAAAATACCTTGGGTGCGCTGAAAGTTAAGTGTGATTTTGTTGAGTTAGAAGACTATCCGACCATCACCAAACTACGAGTGATGAGCCGTGGTCAGCAGTTGATTCGTCTCGATTTTGAAGACAAATTTGAAAACACCAATCCGGAGCTTATTCTGTCGCGTATGGAGCAAGCATTGCCAAATGTACGCTCGGTGATCTTGTCAGATTACGCGAAGGGTGGATTAGAGCATGTACAGAGTTTCATTCAAAAAGCACGTGCAGCGAACGTTCCTGTATTTATCGACCCGAAGGGCGCGGATCTAGAGCGCTACCGTGGTGCGACTTTGCTTACACCAAATATGACGGAGTTCGAGCTCGTTGCTGGTAAGGTTAAATCAGAAGAAGATCTAATCGAGAAGGGTATTGCCTTGATCGAAAAGTATGACTTTGAAGCCTTATTGGTGACTCGCAGTGAGAATGGTATGACGTTGCTACGCAAAGGTCAGGCGCCATTCCACCTGCCAACTCAAGCGAAAGAAGTGTATGACGTGACTGGTGCAGGTGATACGGTTATTTCCGTTCTGGCTGCTTCTGTTGCTGCAGGTAAACCATTAGATGAAGCCTGTGCATTAGCAAATGCTGCCGCAGGTGTTGTCGTTGGTAAGCTGGGCACATCAACCTTGTCGACAATTGAACTAGCGGAAGCGGTTCACGGTAGCCAAGATACAGACTACGGCGTGATCTCGGAAGCGGCACTGGTTGAAGCGGTGAAACGTGCTCGTGCGAAAGGCGAGAAGGTTGTAATGACCAATGGTTGCTTTGATATTCTGCATGCTGGCCATGTTTCTTACATGAACCACGCGGCTGAACTTGGAGATCGTTTGATCGTTGCGGTTAATACCGACGAGTCTGTAAAGCGTTTGAAAGGTCCTGGTCGTCCTGTGAACCCTACCGATCGTCGTATGGCGGTATTGGCGGGGTTAGGTGCGGTTGATTGGGTGGTGCCTTTCTCTGAAGATACACCTCAACGTTTAATCTCTGAAGTGCTACCAAGCATTTTAGTCAAGGGTGGTGATTACAAACCTGAAGAGATCGCGGGTGGTGCGGAAGTGATTGCAGCTGGTGGTGAAGTTAAAGTACTTAACTTTGAAGATGGTTGTTCGACAACTGAAATTATTAAAGCAATCAAAGGTGGTCGAGGCTAATTTTAGCCCTGATTACCCAGCTTAATGGATAATAAAAATGCCGCTCAATGAGCGGCATTTTTGTAGCAAGAGTAATTCAGAGTTATTTGCTTGCGACTTTTAGACCTGCATTTACATCAACGATGTCTTGCTCGCTCAGTGTACCAACGGCTTGACGAAGCTGAAGTACACTTAGGATGTAGTTGTAACGAGCGTCTGAGAGGTTCTTGTTCGCATCGTAAAGACGACGAGTTGAATCTAGTACGTCAACGATAGTACGAGTACCTACATCGAAACCTGCTTCCGTCGCCTCTAGAGCTGATTGAGCAGAAACAACTGATTGTTCGTAAGCGCGTAGAGCACCAATTGAAGCACTGATGTTGTTGTTAAAGGCACGTACGTCTTTAACAACGCTACGGTAAGTTGCTTCTAGATCTTCACTTGCTGCAACGTAGTTGTATTCAGCCTGTTTAGTCAAAGAAGTTGTGTTACCACCCGAGTATAGCGGTACAACTAAGTTCAAACCAATATTCAGGTTATCAGCATCGTAATCTAGATCGCTGTTCGAGCTGTTAGTTTGTTCTCCAAGTCCATAGTTGCCATCTAATGTTAGGCTTGGTAGGTGACCAGAGCTTGCTAGAGATATGTTGTCTTTTGCTACGTCTTGAGAGATACGTGCAGCGAGTAGGCTAAGGTTCTTTTGCTCAGCCTGTTCAACAAGCGCTGCCGCTGATTCTGAGGACTTGCTTGCAGAGAAGCGGTCAGTATCTAGGATGCTCAGCTCTGAGTGCTCTTGGCCTGTGATTTCACGTAAACCTTCGTAGCTATTAGTCAAAGTGTTTTCTGCTAATACTTCGTCTGCTAAAACACCATCAAACTGAGCTTGTGCATCATGTACATCGGTAATTGCAGAAAGACCTACTTCAAAGCGTTGCTTCGTTTGCTCAAGCTGACGAGCAACGGCTGCTTTTTCTGCACGAACAAACTCTAGGTTGTCTTGAGCACGAAGTACGTCGAAGTAAGCTGTCGCTGTTCTTAGAATTAACGCTTGTTGTTCTGCCGCGTATGCTGAATCAGCCTGGCGAGCCGACTTCTCTGCGGTATCTAGAGTGATCCATGAAGAGCGTTGGTATAGCTCTTGGCTAAACCCAATGCCAACATTCCATTGATTGTTGTCATTGCTTTCATCATTTTTGTCACCACGGTTGATATCGTAACTTGCATTTAGATTAATTTGCGGTAACAAAGAGCTACGGCTTGACGTTACTGCTTCAAAAGCGGCATCGCGCTGCGCTGCTGAACGAAGAAGCTGTGGGTCGTTCTGTTTTGCTTGGTCATAAACTTCAGCTAGCGTATCAGCGAAAGCCGATGAACTCAGGCTACCAATTGCTGCACTGATAAATAGTGGAAGCAGTTTTTTCATTTTCCTATTCCTGCCTTTAATAGAATTTTCTTTAAAAGAGTTTAACCCAGTTTGGTGGTAATTTACTCGAAACTTTGCACTTTTTTACATTTAACTGTCCACTTGTGCAATATTTGATTTTTAAAACTTAACTTTAATTGTAAGTTTTATATAAAAAGTTGAACCTTATCCTTGGTAGTTAACTCGGACAATGAGTAAAATATAAAGATCACTTAGTGAGGTACCAAATGCAACAGTCTGACAATCAACGACATGAGTTTACTCCGCAAGATGTGGAAATAGTCTCAAAAGAGACGCTGTTTCGTGGTTTTTTTAAAATGGTTAAGTACACATTTAAGCATAAGCTGTTTGAGGGAGGTTGGAGCCAACCAATTGAGCGTGAAATGTTTGAACGTGGTCATGCTGCCGCTTTGTTACCTTATGATCCCGTGCGTGACGAAGTCGTGATCGTAGAACAGATCCGTGTTGGTGCTTTAGAGCATGATCACCCTTGGCAATACGAGATTGTTGCCGGGATTATCGATACCGATGAATCACCACAAGATGTGACTCGTCGTGAAGCGATGGAAGAAGCTGGAATCGAAGTCGGATCTGTGCTGCCTATCACTTCGTATTACCCTTCATCAGGCGGCTGTTCAGAGAGGCTTGATGTTTTTGTTGGTTGTGTTGATGCCACGACAGCAAAAGGGGTACACGGGCTAGATTACGAAGGTGAAGACATTCGTGTACAAGTGATGAGTCGTGAAGCGGCTTATCAACTGGTTAAGGATGGTGTGTTTGAAAATGGGGCCACGATCATTGCGCTGCAGTGGCTACAATTGAACTACCAAGAATTACAGTCAGAGTGGGTAGTTTAACGTTATGCCAAATATAGCGGTCAAGAAACCGTATCATGTTGATCTTGCTGAATTGATGCGAGTCTATGAGACGAATTATGCCAAACTAAACGCTTTGTTACCGGTTGGGCATGAGGTTGGTGATGTCCGCTGCTACCAAGCCGTTAATATGGTGTATCAGTTGACAGTGAATGAGGTCACAAAATACACCACATTAATAGATATATGTCAGAGTGATGCGATGCCGGTGTTTCCTTTGCCAAAAATGTCTGTCAGGCTGTATCACGACGCTCGAGTTGCAGAAGTGTGCGCCAGTGGGGATTTTTCGCGAGTTAAGGCGAAATATGACTATCCCAACACTAAGCTTCTGCAAAAGGATGAGAAATTTCAATTGAATAAATTTCTTGGGGAATGGTTAACGTTTTGTTTAAAAACTGGTATCAGCCGTAGCCCTATTGCCTTTTAATTGAGCTTATCTAAGAAAACTTTTAACGTCTAAACAGTAACGTATCTGGATTTGTTATTTTGAAATTATCACACACTTCAAAATTTGATGAGAGCAGTATTAAGCTTGTACAGCTAACGGATACGCATTTATTTGCGCCGAGCAATGGCAGCTTACTAAGCATCAACACTCAAGATAGCTTTCGTGCTGTAGTCGATGGCATTGTTAGTCAAGGCTTTGACTATCAAGCGATCTTAGCGACTGGTGACATTTCTCAAGATCACAGCGCAGAGTCATACCAGAAATTTGAATCAGGGATTCAACCGTTAGAGAAGCCGTGTTACTGGCTACCTGGAAACCATGATTTTAAGCCTAATATGGGCAGTGTTTTACCATCACCACAAATTCAGTGTGTTGAGCATGTATTGCTAGGCGAGAGCTGGCAAATGATCATGTTGGACTCTCAAGTTGTCGGTGTTCCACATGGTCGCCTGAGCGATCAACAACTTGATTTACTAGAACAAAAACTGGCGGAATTCCCTGAGCGCAATACTTTGGTTTTGTTGCACCACCACCCGTTATTAGTGGGCAGTGCATGGCTCGATCAACACAATTTGAAAGATGCTGACCAGTTCTGGGATGTGGTTCAACAGCATTCTAATGTGAGAGCGGTATTGTGTGGTCATGTTCATCAAGACATGAACCGAGAGCACCATGGTGTACAAGTTATGGCAACTCCGTCGACTTGTGTTCAGTTCAAACCGAACTCAGATGACTTCGCTGTAGATACCCTATCTCCTGGTTGGAGAGAAATAGAGTTGCACCAAGACGGTACGGTGAGCACTCAAGTTCGTCGCTTGCCTAACGGGCAGTTTTTACCTGATTTTGAAGCCGCTGGCTATTAATGAAGGTAGCTAATGATGTCTGAATCTACCGAGCACACTGCAAAACCATCACTGCTTCTCTATATTCATGGTTTTAACAGTTCATCTCGCTCTCATAAAGCGACGGTGATGACGGAGTATTGCGCCGAGCATCGTGCGGATATTAAGGTACTAACACCTCAATTACCTAGCTTCCCGCAGCAAGCTGCACTTTACCTGCAGCAGCTAGTGGAACGATATAAAGGTCAGTACGAGATCGCACTGGTTGGCAGCTCGTTAGGTGGTTATCTGTCAACTTGGCTCAACAGTCACTATGGTTTTAAAGCGGTTGTAGTAAACCCTGCGGTGGCACCATATGAGTTACTTGTCGACTACTTGGGTGAGCAAGTGAACCCATACACAAATGAACGATATGTTTTAGAGACTAAGCATATCGATGAGTTGAAGGCATTAGATGTTCCGGCTATTGCAAAGCCAAGTGACTTCTGGTTACTTCAACAAACGGAAGATGAAGTTCTGGATTACCGACAAGCGGTAGAGAAGTATCAAGGTGCAACCCAAACAGTAGAAGAGGGTGGGGATCATAGCTTTGTTGATTTTGAACGCTACCCACAGCAAATCATCACCTTTCTAAATCTATAACCTGATTTCTTTACTAAGCCGTTGTCTCTCTTTTTGCCTGTTATTTCATCTATCAATGGTGAAATATCATAGTTTGATGTCTTAGTTTTTGAACTAGCTTGACATCATTAGTCAGCTTCCAGACTATATTCCCCAATACTTCGCTCGTTCGCTCTGCTATGACGGTTCATAGTAATGATTCTGCTTTAGTGAAACTGGAGCCAGCGAACTGACGCAAACTTTTTGAGTAAACTCCGTATTATGACTGAACAATATAATGCAAAAGACCTCGAGGTACTTGAAGGTCTCGATCCTGTGCGACACCGCCCAGGTATGTATACCGAGACAGAAAGACCGAACCACCTTGCCCAAGAAGTCATCGATAACTCGGTCGATGAAGCACTAGCGGGACACGCTAAGAAAATCAAAGTTGTGCTTCATGCTGACCAATCATTAGAAGTTACCGATGATGGTCGTGGTATGCCTGTCGATATTCACCCTGAAAAAGGCATCTCAGGTGTTGAGCTGATTCTAACTAAGCTCCACTCTGGTGGTAAATTCTCGAACAACAACTACAAGTTTTCTGGTGGTTTGCACGGTGTAGGTATCTCGGTAGTAAACGCACTATCTAAACGTGTTGAAGTTACGGTGCGCCGTGAAGGTCAAGTTCATGAGATCGCACTAGAAAACGGTAAAGCGGTTACTGAACTGACGGTTACTGGCACTTGCGGTCATCGCAACAGTGGTACATCAGTACATTTCTGGCCTGATCCCAAATACTTTGATAGCTCTAAGTTTTCAACGCTTCGCCTGATCAACAATCTGCGTGCGAAAGCGGTACTTTGCCCAGGGTTAGAAATTACCTTCAGTGACAAAGTGAACAACGAAGAACACAAATGGTTCTATGAAGATGGCCTAAAAGACTATCTTGCTGAAGGCGTAAAAGGCTACACCTTACTGCCTGAAGAACCTTATGTTGGCGAATTTGTTGCTGAAACGGAAATGGCGAACTGGGCGATCATCTGGCAGCCAGAAGGCGGCGACATGATCACCGAGAGTTACGTGAATTTGGTACCGACTAAACAAGGCGGTACACACGTAAACGGTCTACGCCAAGGTTTATTGGATGCAATGCGCGAGTTCTGTGAATTCCGCAATCTACTACCACGTGGCGTTAAGCTAACGGGTGATGATATCTTCGACCGCTGTTCATATGTACTGTCGGTGAAGATGCAAGACCCTCAGTTTGCAGGTCAAACCAAAGAGCGTTTATCTTCTCGTCAAACTGCTGCATTTGTTTCTGGCGTTGTAAAAGATGCCTTCAGCCTATGGTTGAATGAAAAGCCACAATTGGCAGAGCAGTTAGCAGAAGCTTGTATTGCCAACGCGCACCGTCGTATGCGCGCGAGCAAGAAAGTAGTACGCAAGAAAGTCGCATCTGGCCCTGCACTGCCGGGTAAGCTGACCGATTGCTCAGTACAAGACTTGAATCGCACTGAAATCTTCTTCGTGGAAGGGGACTCGGCGGGCGGTTCTGCTAAGCAAGCTCGCGATCGTGAGTTCCAAGCGGTAATGCCACTACGCGGTAAGATCCTAAACACGTGGGAAGTGTCGGCTGACCAAGTGTTGGCGTCTCAAGAAGTACACGATATCTCAGTAGCTTTGGGTATTGACCCAGACAACGATGACTTATCAGGCCTGCGTTACGGTAAGATCTGTATCCTTGCCGATGCGGACTCGGATGGACTTCATATCGCGACACTGTTATGTGCACTATTCACTCGTCACTTCAGCGCTCTTGTTAAAGCGGGTCATATCTATGTAGCAATGCCGCCACTGTATCGTATCGACTGTGGTAAAGAGGTGTTCTACGCACTGGATGACGACGAAAAAGATGGCGTACTTGAGCGTCTGTCTAAGAAGAAATCCAAAATCAACGTACAACGATTCAAAGGTCTGGGTGAGATGAACCCACTTCAGTTACGTGAAACCACCATGGATCCAAATACTCGTCGTCTTGTTCAATTAACCATTGACGACAACGAAGCGACACTAGAGATGATGGACATGCTGCTAGGTAAGAAACGCGCTGATGATCGCCGTACATGGCTACAGACTAACGGTGATATGGCCGAGGTATAATGGATGTCTAACGAAATTACATTTGATGGCGTTGAACAATTGCCAATGCGCAAGTTCACCGAAGACGCCTACTTAAACTACTCAATGTACGTAATCATGGATCGTGCATTGCCTTATATCGGTGACGGCCTTAAGCCAGTACAGCGTCGTATTATCTATGCGATGTCTGAGCTTGGTTTGTCTGCCGCTTCGAAATATAAGAAATCAGCACGTACCGTTGGTGACGTTCTTGGTAAGTATCATCCACACGGTGACTCTGCTTGTTACGAAGCCATGGTTCTAATGGCGCAGCCGTTCTCTTACCGTTACCCATTGGTTGATGGTCAAGGTAACTGGGGTGCTCCTGATGACCCGAAATCATTTGCAGCGATGCGTTATACCGAAGCAAAACTGTCTAAGTTTGCTGAGGTACTACTTGGTGAATTAGGCCAAGGTACGGTTGAGTGGCAACCTAACTTTGATGGCACGATGAAAGAGCCACAAATGTTGCCTGCGCGTCTTCCTCATATCCTACTTAACGGTATTACTGGTATCGCGGTAGGTATGGCAACAGATATCCCACCACATAACGTGCGTGAGATTGCTGATGCGACGATTAAGTTAATCGATAGCCCGAAAGCCGAGCTATCGGAGATAATGGAAAGTGTACAAGGCCCAGACTATCCAACAGAAGCTGAGATAATTTCTCCGAAGTCTGATATCGAAAAGATCTACAAAACGGGTCGTGGCAGCATCAAGATGCGTGCAGTTTGGCATAAAGAAGGTTCTGATATTGTTATCACAGCTCTGCCTCACCAAGTTTCGGGTGCTAAGCTACTTGAGCAAATCGCTAACCAGATGCGCGCTAAGAAGCTACCGATGGTTGACGACCTGCGTGATGAATCGGATCACGAGAACCCAACGCGCATCGTAGTGGTGCCTCGTTCTAATCGTATCGATTGTGATCAGCTGATGAGTCACCTGTTTGCTTCAACGGATCTTGAGAAGAACTTCCGTGTTAACTTGAACATGATTGGCCTAGACAGCCGCCCTCAAGTTAAAGGTTTGGTTCAAATCCTGAAAGAGTGGATTGAGTTCCGTCGCACAACAGTTCGCCGTCGTCTGCAACACCGTTTAGATAAAGTGCTAGCACGTCTGCACATCTTGGAAGGTTTGTTGGTTGCTTACCTCAACTTGGATGAAGTAATTGAGATCATCCGAACTGAGGATGACCCTAAAGCGGTTCTAATGGAACGCTTTGGTATTACTGAGATCCAAGCCGACTCTATTCTTGATACTAAACTTCGCCACCTTGCGAAGCTGGAAGAGATGAAGATCCGCGGCGAGCAAGATGAACTAGAGAAAGAGCGTGAGAAGCTAGAGAAGCTACTGGGCTCTGAGCGTCGTCTAAACACGCTTATCAAGAAAGAAATTCAAGCGGATGCTGAGAAATACGGTGATGACCGTCGTTCTCCATTAGTTGAACGTGCTGAAGCAAAAGCAATGACTGAGCGTGATTTGGTACCTAGTGAACCAATCACAGTGGTGCTTTCTGAAAAAGGTTGGATTCGTCATGCGAAAGGGCATGAGGTTGACGCTGAAGGTTTGAACTACAAATCGGGTGATAAATTCCTAGCGAGCGCTAAGGGTAAGAGTAATCAACAAGCGGTGTTCCTTGGCAGTGATGGCCGAAGCTACTCCCTTGAGTCTCACTCATTACCATCTGCGCGAAGTCAAGGTGAACCAATTACTGGTCGCTTGAACATTAGTGCTGGCACTTCTATTCGCCAAGTGGTGATGGGAGAAGATGAACAGCTATGGTTAGTTGGCTCTGATGCGGGTTACGGCTTTGTTTGTAAGGGTAGCGATCTGCTGTCTAAAAACAAGAGTGGTAAAGCTTTGGTTAACCTACCGCAATCTTCAGAAGTGATGGCGCCTAGTCCGATTGCTGATTTGGAAAGTAACCAGATCCTAGCGATTACTAACCAAGGCCGTATGTTGTTGTTCCCAATCAAAGATCTACCTCAATTGAGCAAAGGTAAGGGTAACAAGATCATCAACATTCCTTCTGCAAAAGCCAAAGAGCGTGAAGAATTTGTATCACACTTGATGGCTATTCCAGAGAATGCAACGCTGACTATCTACGCAGGCAAACGTAAGCTTGGCTTGAAACCGGCTGACCTTGAGAACTTCCGTGGTGAACGTGGTCGTCGTGGTGGTCTACTGCCAAGAGGCCTACAGCGTGTGACTCGCATTGATATCGAAGAGCCAAGTGAATCGTAAAAACATTTGATGCAATCTTCGGATAAAGGAAAACCCAGCCTATAAGCTGGGTTTTTTGTATTTTTTATTAGCAATTTAGATCTAGTCGCTCGAGCACCTTAGCTACAGAGACTGCTCTACAGGCGAGTATCTTCAGCAATTGTCACTTTAAGTGTCTTGTTTTCACCTTGGCGCAAGATGCCGACATTGATCACTGTTCCCGGGCGTAAATCAGTAACGATATCCATCACGCTCTGACGTCCATTCACCTGATTATTGTTGATGCTTACAATAATGTCTTGAGCTTCAAAACCTGCATCCGCAGCCGGACCATTTGGATCGATACCCAACACCACAATTCCGCCAATATTCTTAGTACCCAGCATGCGAGAAGTGACTGAGTTAATATCTTGCCCGTCGATACCGATGTAACCGCGAATCACACGACCATCAGCAATGATCTTTTCCATGATTTTATTGGCAAGTGGGTAGGGGATAGCAAATGAGATCCCATAGGTTTCCATATCGGTCGCTTGTTGGAAAGAAGCGGTATTGATACCGACTAGCTCACCTTGTGAGTTCACCAGTGCACCACCTGAGTTGCCTTCATTGATTGCAGCATCGGTTTGGATAAAGGCTTGGTGGCCGTCAGCGCTGATCGAGGAGCGACCTGTCGCCGAGATGATACCGAAGGTGGTGGTTTGACCTAGGTTGTAAGGGTTACCGATAGCCAGTACCACATCGCCAACATTAGCTTTGTAGTTCGGATTGAGTGGAATCACTGGGAGGTTGTCGCCGCTGACTCTGAGTATCGCGATGTCAGTACGTTTATCTGAGCCCACTAATTGTGCAGCAGCCACTCGGCCGTCTTGAAGTGCAACAACAATTTGGTCAGCTTGAGCCACAACATGGAAGTTGGTAATGATGTAGCCTTTTTCGCTGACGATTACCCCAGAGCCTAAGCCTTGTGTGAGGAGTTTGTTGCGATCACTTTCTGCGTATTTACGGCTATAAATATTAACCACAGCAGGCGCAGCGCGGCGTACAGCTTGGTTAAATGAAATCTGAAGAGAGCCAATATTATCGACTTTGGGATTAGTCACATCTGCGACAATCGCTGGCCTTAAGCTAGGAAATGCTAGAAGAATCAGCGCCGCTGAAACGAGTCCAAGGGAAATAGAACGAAATAGAAAGGACAGCATGTTTCCCTCTTCGACAGGTAAGGTATTGAGCCTCCACGCACGGGTGACTAGTTTGAATTACTTGTGAAGCATAGCATTTTGATTCATCTAAATAAAAGGGAGACTGAGTAAGTTTAAAGCAAACTTACAAAGTCTCCCTTTGTTTGTGTCAGAGAAGTAACTATCGAATTACCAGATAGATGGTTCTATCGCCTCGCTGGATATTGAGTGCCAATACGCCTGGTTGTTTTTCAACAATCGCTCTAAACTCCGCGAGGTTTTTAACCGGCTGACGGTTCACTCCGATGATGATGTCATCTTTTAGAAGTTGATAAGCTTCTGCCGGAGAGCCTTGAGCGACGCTTGATACTTTCACGCCAGTTGCTGGGTCATTGCTAGTGGTGTTGGTAAGCTCGGCGCCAGTTAGCCCTTCGTGAAGCTTCTCGGCTTTGGTTTTGCTATTGGTTGATTCACCCAGCGTTACATCGAAGGTTTTATTCTTACCATCGCGAACGACACCTAACTCGATCTCTTTGCCGGCACCGAGCGTTGCGACTTTAGCTCTTAACTCGCTGAAGGTATCAATACGCTTACCATTAATAGAGACAATAATGTCACCCGCTTTTAATCCAGCATCATCAGCTGCACTGTCTGGCACGACTTGGCTAACGAAGGCGCCTTTACTGGACTCGTAACCTAATGCCTCTGCTAGTTCTGAGGTGATCTCACCACCTTGAACGCCAAGCATGCCGCGTTTAACTTCACCGAAATCGATAATCTGTTCTGTGAGGTTTTTCATCATGTTGGATGGAATTGCAAAGCCGATACCGACATTACCTCCGTTGGGGCCAAGAATGGCTGTGTTGATACCAATCAGCTCACCGTTGAGGTTCACGAGCGCACCGCCTGAGTTACCGCTGTTGATTGCGGCATCGGTTTGAATGAAGTTTTCGAAGTTTTCGAGATTGAGGCCGCTTCGTCCAAGAGCAGAAACGATGCCTGATGTCACGGTTTGGCCAAGTCCAAAGGGGTTACCAATCGCGACAGTGAAATCACCGACTCTCAACTTATCGGAGTCTGCGAGCTTTATCTGAGTCAGGTTTTTGGCTTTTTCTAATTTTAAGAGGGCAATATCGGACATCTGGTCACCGCCGATAAGCTCAGCATCGTATTCTCGACCGTCATGAAGTCTTACTTTGATATCGTTAGCACCATCAATTACATGATAGTTGGTGACGATATGGCCTTTCTTGGCGTTAATGATCACGCCTGAGCCTAAACCGCGAAATGGACGCTCACGTGTTTGCTCTGGGCCAAAAAAGAATTGGAATTGTTCAGGGATTTGCTGACGTTGTACCTGTTTGCCTTCAACGGCGATACTAACTACAGCAGGGGTCACTTGCTCAAGCATAGGCGCAAGGCTTGGTAATTGTTCATTACCCACACTTAATGGGAGTGCGGCAGTAGCTTGAATGGGGGTGATGATTGAACTTAAGCTTAAAGTTAGTATAGATAAAGCAAGCAAAGGTTTTTTCATCATAAACTCCTCTCTAGTTAAGGTCTTACCCCTCTCATTACGTCTAATACGTTTGAGAAGTTTCAAATGACCTGAGTGAAAGTTATGACTCAAAAACCTTTGTAAAGTTCACCTAAGTTTTCAATGTTTATGACGCTTTTGCAGTGACGACATCAGGAGCATCAATGATTTCTTTCTTCTGCTCGGTAAATAAGCCAGTTGCGCCATTCGCGTAATCTTTAGGTTGCTCTTCCAGGGCTGTTTTTTTGTTTGCCGACTTTTCTTGTGGCTTTTCTGAATGAGCAGCCGCTGTCTTCACGAACGGATTGTCTTGCTCTGGTAGGTTAGGGATCAGCTCCGAGCTGGTTTTTTCCATGTGTTGGTACAGTTTTGTGTAGTCCTTACCTAAGGTGTCTAACATCTCTGCTGATTTCGCAAAGTGATCAGCCAGCTCTTGTCGCTGCTGTTCAAGGGCAAACTTTGCGCTATCTAATTCTTTCTGTACGTTCTTTTGCTTCTTGTATTCAGGTGTCATGAGACGAGAAATAGCGACTCCTAGAATAAGTCCGACTAGTAAACCGGCTATGGCATACATCCAAGGCATAACAGCTCCTTATTATTGTTTTTTAACATGTTTGTTACTGCTTAGTTACACGTGCTACGGCTCCATGGTACTATGAGAAAGCCGCAGTATAAAGAGAAATGCATGTGCGCTACTTAGCAGTTTAATGCTGCATTATTCGCCGCATAATGTCACGTCCCTTACTGTTTGAGCGTAATTTTATTCGCTGTCTGATATCGCTTTCATTGTGGAAATGTCGTCATGAATCCCGTCAAAAAATACGAACAAGATATAAAAGAGCATGGATTTCAAAGAGATCCAGCACAAGAGCAAGCCGTTAAATCTTTAGATGAACTTTTTCACCAGTTCCAAGATTATATGAATACTCCTATTCCTCAATTGACTCGATTTCAGAAATTGCTCGGTAAAAAGCCAGAGCTACCAACGCCACCTAAAGGGCTTTACTTTTGGGGTGGTGTAGGGCGTGGTAAAACTTATCTGATGGATACGTTCTACGATGCCTTGCCGACCACTAAAAAAATGCGAGTGCACTTTCATCGTTTTATGTATCGAGTGCATGAGGAATTAAAGGCGCTGGGCAATGTAAGTGATCCTCTGCCTTTGGTTGCGGATAAGTTGAAACAAGAGGCGGATATTATCTGTTTCGATGAGTTTTTCGTTTCGGATATCACCGATGCGATGATCTTAGGTACCTTATTCCAAGAGTTATTCGCACGAAACGTTATCTTAGTTGCGACCTCAAATATTCCTCCTGCAGACCTGTATCGTAATGGTCTGCAACGTGCGCGTTTCTTACCTGCGATTAAGCTGATTCAAGACAACTGCCATATTCTTAATGTGGACAGCGGTATTGATTATCGTCTGCGCACATTAGAGCAGGCTGAGATATATCACTATCCACTCGATAGCCAAGCGAACATCAATCTTGAAAAGTACTACAGCCAACTGGTTGGGGAAGATAAAGAGAGACTCAAGCAGATTGAAGTGAATCACCGTCAGTTAGATGTTATCGAAGCAAGCGATGGTGTGTTGCATGGTACTTTTGCTCAGCTTTGTCAGTCTGCCCGAAGCCAGAATGATTACATTGAACTGTCTCGCGTTTACCACACTGTTCTCTTGGCTGATGTTCTGCAAATGGGCGCGACTTTTGATGATGCAGCAAGACGTTTTATCGCATTAGTGGACGAGTTCTATGAGCGCAATGTAAAGCTGATTATTTCCGCCGAAGTAGAGCTAGAAAATTTATATACCCACGGCCAGCTAGAGTTTGAATTTAAACGTTGCCAGTCGCGTTTAATCGAAATGCAGAGCCATGAATATTTAGCAAAAGAGCACTTGAGTTAGATAGGAATATCTCGATTGAGAAGTAGAAATAAAAAAATCGTGATTTTGTTCAAAAAGAGGTGATTTTTTCTTCGCTCTTCTCTATAATCCTGCGACCTACCGTTACTGCGGGCCTCTAACGATGAGTTAAATCACGTTATGCCAAGAGTTTTCCAACACTCGAAGGGGTGATGAATGGTGACTCTTAGACAGTGGGAATACGCGAGTATTCCTTAAGTGTAAATTTTTTAAATAGGTAATTATTAGCATGAAAACTTTCGTTGCTAAACCAGAAACTGTAAAACGCGACTGGTATGTTGTAGACGCTGAAGGTAAAACTCTTGGTCGTCTAGCAAGTGAAATCGCTTCTCGCCTTCGTGGTAAGCACAAAGCAGAATACACTCCTCACGTAGACACTGGTGATTACATCATCGTTGTTAACGCTGAGAAAGTTGCTGTAACTGGTAACAAAGCTAAGGGTAAGGTTTACTACCGTCACTCTGAGTTCCCAGGTGGTCTTAAGTCTATCACTTTCGAAAAGCTGATTGACAAGAAGCCAGAAATGGTTCTAGAACTAGCTGTTAAAGGTATGCTTCCACGTGGTCCTCTAGGCCGCGCTATGTACCGTAAGCTAAAAGTATACGCTGGTGCTGAGCACAACCATGTTGCTCAACAACCACAAGTACTAGACATCTAATTGGGGATTATGAAAATGGCAGAGAATCAATACTACGGCACTGGTCGTCGCAAAAGCTCAGCAGCTCGTGTTTTCATCAAACCAGGTTCTGGTGAGATCGTAATCAACAAGCGTAGCCTTGATGTTTACTTCGGTCGTCCAACTTCTCGTATGGTTGTTAAGCAACCTCTTGAGCTAGTTGAACTAACCGAGAAACTTGACCTTTACATCACTGTTTCTGGTGGTGGTATTTCTGGTCAAGCTGGCGCAATCCGCCACGGTATCACTCGCGCTCTTATGGAGTACGATGAAACTCTACGTCCTGCTCTACGTGCAGCTGGCTACGTTACTCGTGACGCTCGTTGCGTTGAACGTAAGAAAGTTGGTCTACGTAAAGCACGTCGTAAACCTCAATTCTCTAAGCGTTAATTTTTCTTTACGAAAAAATATACGCTTCCAGTTTTATTACTGGAATTGTGGTTCAAAGCTCGGCTACATGCCGGGCTTTTTGTTTTTATTCCCCCCGCTAAACGCTTTCCCCCTCTCGTTTTATTTCCAAATTTTTGTATTTTGAAAGCTTTTGTAACTCAATGTGCGCTTTGCCTCATGATTGTTACAAAAAGGTAGCTTTATCTTGTCAAAAAGTAGGGTTTTATTTATCATTCGCCGTCAATAAATAGAACTAAATACATATTTTGTTAGCCATGCTCTTTAATCGGAATAATTTCAATCCACAAGGAGCAAATGGGAGAATGTTTGGATGAGCAACGCGCCTTTAAATAACGGTCGCAGGCGTTTCTTAACCGCAACAACAGCCGTTGTTGGTGGTTTGGGAGCTGCTGCTGTAGCCGTGCCTTTTATTAAATCATGGAATCCGAGTGCCAAGGCGAAAGCTGCGGGTGCACCGGTGGAAGTTGAAGTCAGCAAGTTAGAACCGGGACAAATGGTTCGTGTCGAGTGGCAAGGTAAACCTGTCTGGGTTGTACGCCGTGCTGAGTCGGTACTAGAAAACCTAAAATCTATCGGTGGTCAACTTCGTGATCCTCAATCTGAAACTGAACAACAACCCGAATACGCACAGAACGAATTCCGTTCAATTAAGCCGGAATTCTTCGTTGCTGTTGGCTTCTGTACGCACTTAGGTTGTTCTCCGACTTACCTACCTGATTCTTTCGCAGAACAAGTACAAGGTGTTAAGTCTGGTTTCTTCTGTCCGTGTCATGGTTCGAAATTTGATATGGCTGGTCGAGTATTCCAAGGCGTGCCTGCACCATTGAACCTTGTTGTGCCAAAGCATATGTATTTAAGCGACACCAAGATCCTGATCGGTATTGACGAGGGAGATGCATAATGCAAGGACTACTAGACTGGGTAGAAAAACGTATACCCGCGATGAATGCTTACAAAAAGCACTTATCTGAATACCCAATGCCTAAGAACTTTAACTTTTGGTACCTTTTCGGTTCTTTGGCAATGTTGGTATTGGTTAACCAAATCCTGACTGGTATTTGGTTAACAATGAACTACGTACCGTCTGGTGATGGTGCGTTTGCTTCAGTTGAATACATCATGCGTGACGTAGAATACGGTTGGTTACTACGTTACATGCACTCGACGGGTGCTTCGGCATTCTTCGTAGTTATCTACCTGCACATGTTCCGTGGTCTAATCTACGGTTCTTACCAAAAACCTCGTGAGTTACTTTGGATCTTCGGTATGTTGATCTTCTTGGTGCTTATGGCCGAGGCTTTCATGGGTTACTTACTACCATGGGGGCAAATGTCTTACTGGGGTGCTCAGGTAATCATTTCTCTGTTTGGTGCGATTCCTGTTATCGGTGATGACCTAACGCTTTGGATCCGTGGTGACTACATTATCTCTGGTGCAACGCTGAACCGTTTCTTCGCACTGCACGTTATCGCGCTGCCAATCGTACTTCTACTGCTTATCGTACTTCACGTACTAGCACTGCACGAGGTTGGTTCAAATAACCCAGACGGTATCGAGACTAAACTTCCTAAGGGTACAATGGGCGACGGCTACAAAACTCAGTTCCCATTCCACAAGGATTACACGAAGAAATACGACATCATCGACTCTATTCCTTTCCACCCATACGGGACTGTGAAAGATATGGTAGGTGTTGCTGGTTTTCTATTCTTATTCTGTTACGTGCTGTTCTTCAACCCTGAAATGGGTGGATACTTCCTTGAGCCGCCTAACTTTGAAGCTGCGAACCCACTGAAGACACCTGAGCACATCGCTCCTGTATGGTACTTCACGCCTTTCTACGCAGTCCTACGTGCGGTTCCTGACAAGCTGCTAGGTGTTGTAGCGATGGGCGCATCAATTGTTGTGCTATTCCTACTACCGTGGTTTGACCGTTGTAAAGTACGTTCTTACCGTTACCGTAGCAAATTGCATTTGATCAATATCATCCAATTCACAATAAGCTTTATTGCGCTTGGTGTACTTGGTGCGCTTCCAGCAACGCCAACTTACACGCTACTAGCACAAATCTTTAGCTTAGGTTACTTCATGTTCTTCGTTCTACTGTGGTTCTACAGTAAAAATGAGGCGACGAAACCATTACCAGAAAGGGTGACATTCAAATGAAAAAG
Source organism: Vibrio sp. HI00D65 (assembly GCF_001635455.1). GTDB lineage: Bacteria > Pseudomonadota > Gammaproteobacteria > Enterobacterales > Vibrionaceae > Vibrio. The sequence continues at coordinate 137,196 of NZ_LWEH01000123.1, read as the reverse complement.
TGGATTGTAATTTTATTCGCTATGTTGCCGTCTTTCGCGATGGCAGCGGGTGCAAACGTACCATTAGACAAAGCGAACAATGACTTAACGGACAAAGCCTCATTGCAAAATGGCGCTAAGATGTTCATGAACTACTGTTTCGGTTGTCACTCGACGCAGTACCAACGTTATGAACGTGTTGCGAATGACTTAGATATCCCTGTAGATCTAATGAAAGAAAATCTGATTTTCGACCCTGAAGCGAAAATTGGTAGCTTAATAGTTAATGCTATGCCAGCTGAGCAAGCGGCAAGTTGGTTTGGTGCTCCGCCACCAGATCTAACTTTGGTTGCTCGTGTTCGTGGTGCAGATTGGCTATACACGTACCTTCGCACTTTCTACGAGGATCCATCTCGTCCATTTGGTGTGAACAACATTGTTTTCCCAAGCGTAGGTATGCCACACGTACTTGAAGAACTACAAGGTATCCCAACGCCAATCTACGCAACTCATATCGTAGATGGTGAAGAGGTTGAAGTGGTTGTTGGTACTGAAACTGACGGTTCTGGTGAGCTAAGTACAGGTGAGTACGACGACGCGGTTCGTGACCTAGTAAACTTCCTTGTTTACTCAGGCGACCCGGTGAAACTTGAGCGTCACGCAATGGGTTGGTGGGTAATGGCTTTCTTAGTATTGTTCACGATCATCGTGGTTCTGCTGAAGAAAGAGTATTGGCGTGATGTGCACTAATTGTGCTATAATACCTTGCTAATTCCCAAATTATGTCAATGTTCAATGGAGGCTTTAGGCCTCCATTGTTTTTATTTAAAGTGTACTGGAGGGCTCCATGGCTGTAGCTGCCAATAAACGTTCTGTAATGACTCTTTTCTCAAGTGCTTCTGATATGTATAGCCATCAGGTGCGCATCGTTCTTGCTGAAAAAGGCGTAAGTGTTGAAGTTGAGTTGGTTGATGAAAAAAATCTTCCAGCAGAGCTTGTTGAACTGAACCCGTACAAATCAGTACCAACTCTTGTTGATCGCGAGCTTGCTCTTTACGACTCTAAGATCATCATGGAATACCTAGATGAGCGTTTTCCTCATCCACCATTGATGCCTGTATACCCAGTTGCTCGTGGTAACAGCCGTCTAATGATGTACCGTATTGAGCGCAACTGGTACTCAGTTGCAGAGAAGATCGTTAAAGGCAATGCTGAAGAATCTGAAGCAGCACGTACTAAACTACGTAACGATCTACTGACGCTAGCTCCTATCTTTGCAGAGTACGAGTACTTCATGAGCGAAGAATTCAGCCTAATCGATTGCTACCTTGCTCCGCTACTATGGCGTTTACCCGAGCTTGGTATTGAGCTAATTGGTCCTGGTTCTAAAGAGCTTAAAGTTTATATGAACCGCGTATTTGAACGTGATTCATTCCTAGCTTCTTTAACGGAAGCTGAGCGCGAGATGCGACTAGTTCGCTAAGCGTTATGGATATCTCAAATATGACACCACGCCGACCATACATGCTTCGTGCATTCTATGATTGGCTGGTTGATAACGAATTAACTCCACACCTTGTAGTTGAAGCAACACTACCAGGCGTGCGAGTTCCAGAAGAGTTTGTTCAAGATGGTCAGATCATTCTGAACATCGCACCTCGTGCAGTTGGACAACTTGAGCTGGGTAACGAAGCTGTGACGTTTAGCGCTCGTTTTAGTGGTCGTCCTCACTCTGTGATCGTTCCACTTTATGCCGTACAAGCGATTTACGCTCGTGAGAATGGTGCTGGTACCATGTTTGAACCTGAAGAGGCTTACATGACTTCGCTTGAAGAAGGGATTGAAGAAAGTCTTTTCGAAGAGCCAGAAAAAGGCCCATCTTTGAGTGTTGCAACGGTTGAACCAGAAGCTGAAGAGCCAGACTCAGATCCTGAGCCACCTCGCCCAGCAAAAGGTCGCCCAAGCCTTCGTGTTATCAAATAACGTTAGTTATAAATAACGACTCAATAAAAAGCAGCGACTCATCGCTGCTTTTTTCTTTTCTGTTACCTGCTGCTTTCTGTGCTTCAACTAAATCACTAGTTTACGGCAGTCTCTTCTTCACCGTATTCAAATGCTCGGATTACCTTCTTCACACCTGAAATGTTGCGTGCTACTTCGGTCGCGATATCTGCATGTTCACGAGATACTAAGCCCAGCAAGAATACTTCTGAATCTTCAGTGATGACTTTTACTTTGATGCCGTTAAGCTCTGAGTTAGCCAGCAGAGCAGATTTCACTTTAGTGGTAATCCAGCTGTCTTTGCTAATAGCACTAACAGAGAGCGGCTCTTTCACGCGAATCTGGTTGTGAATCGTTTCGATACCAGGTACATCTTTCGCTTGGCTTTCAAAAGAGCGGCGCTCAGCATCTGTTGTTGCTTGACCCATTAGTACCACAGAGCCGCGGTAAGAGCTGGCAGTAACACGAACGCTACCGCGGTATGGCTGTTTATTGGTGATGGCTGCGACTTCAAATTCGATATTGTTGTCGTTCCAAATCTCTTTGGTGGTACGCGTATCAGTGACAATGTTTGCTGTGGTTGCTGCACCAGCAATGAAAATGCCAGCACAACCAGACAAAGATAGTGTAAGTAGCGAAACACTAATCAGCTTAAATAGCGTCTTAGAGGTAATTGATTTCATTGTGATGCTCCGTATATCACTCTTCGTGAGCAGGGAAGAGTACTTGATCGATTAGGTCACATAGGCAGTGTAGTGTCACCATGTGCACTTCATGAATGCGTGCAGTACGGTGTGATGGGATGCGAATCTCAACATCGTGCTCACCAAGCAAGCCTGCCATTTCACCACCGTCTTTACCTGTAAAGGCGATGATAGTCATGTCGCGAGTTACCGCTGCTTCCATCGCTTTGATGATGTTCTTGCTGTTACCGCTAGTTGAGATAGCCAGTAAAATATCACCCGTTTGACCAAATGCACGCACCTGCTTAGAGAAGATCTCTTCGTAGTGGTAGTCGTTTGCAACCGCAGTAAGCGTGGTGTTATCAGCGGTAAGGGCCATGGCTGGTAGGCTAGGGCGCTCGGTTTCAAAACGGTTAAGTAGGCACGATACAAATTGCTGAGCGTTTGATGCAGAGCCACCATTACCACAACATAGGATTTTGTTTCCGTTAAGCAAGGTAGCAACCATAGCTTGCGCGGCGTGCGTGATTGCGTCTGGTAGTGCTTCTGCAGCCGCAATTTGGATTTGAATACTTTCTGTAAAACTTTCTTTAATGCTGTCTAGCATGTTTATCCTTGGGAAATGGCGTTTTGAATCCAGTTGATATGATCATCCGGCCCTTCAATGGCAATGATATCAAACCTGAAATCTGTTGAGTGTACCGACAAGCCTTGCTGCATCAGCCACACTTGGGCTGTTTTGAGTAGCCTTCGTGACTTCTTCGCTGTCACCATCTCAGCGGCATGTCCGTAGCGAGTTTGCTTACGGTATTTTACCTCAGCAAACACAATCGTATTGTTATGGCGCATTATAAGATCAATCTCGCCACATTTTGCTATGAAGTTTTGTTGAATTAACGATAAACCGTGGCGGGTCAGATAGGCCTTTGCCACGGCCTCGTATTGATCACCCACTTGTTTATGGGTGATCTTTGCTTTGGATAAGAACGTTCGGCTAAAAAGCCCCATGCTCTGCCCAGCTGATTTCACGTTGTACTACACAGTTGTTGTCGATGGTTAACACGCCAGTTTCACCTGGAATGCTGTAACCTTGCACGGCTTTCATCTGTGGTAGCGCACCCATTAGGTAGTATGCATCCATACCTAACGCTTGCAGACGTTTCTGGCCGTTTGAATGTGCAGGCCATAGTTCGTTAAGCTCTTTGTTCAGCTCGCCTTTGTTTTCAACTAGCAGCGGGATATCGCTGTAGAATACACCTGTTAGGTCTTCATACTGCTTATCACCACTGTTGCTGCGTGAGTTAGAGAACAGAGCAGGCTGGCTAGCGTCAGGGTTGATCGCCACTTCAATGAAAGGCTTGATCAGTGTTAGCTCTGAGTTCTTCGCCACGATGTAGACAGAATCGATATCACGACGACTGCGTGGCTCGGTCTCTAGGTCTAGTTCTAGTAGGTTATCCATTTGCGCGATGCGCTGTTGGCTCTCTTGTAGGCCGAATACCTGATTCACGTTGCGTTGAAGTTGGCGCTTGTCAGAAAAGAAGCTGATTGCTACATCGTTGTTGCTGTATTTCTTCCACTCTTCTTTAAACGCTTGCTCAACACGATCACCAAAGCGTCCTTTCGGAGCTAGAATCAGTGGGTATTTGTAGCCTTGAGCAAACAGGTGCTTCGCTGCTTGAGCAACTTCTTGCTCAGGTGATAGAGCGAGGTAACAAATATTGGTGTCAGGTTCTAGCTGAGTTGGAATGTTCAAAGCTAAAGCTGGAATCGCGTTCTCGTGATTTTTCTGCGCTTGCTGAAGCTTAGTGATGTTGCTCTTAATCAGTGGGCCAACGATGAAATCAACGTTGTTCTCTTCTAGTGTTGCTTTAATCTCAGCGGCACTTTGAACATTGGTGTCCATAACCGTTAGCGTTGCATCTTCTTCTTGTTCTTTGTCGTTCATCATCGCAAAGATGAAACCATCACGTACCAGTTGTGCTTGCTTACCATATTTACCCGTTAGCGGCAGTAGCAATGCAGTGCTGGTTGGCTTGCTGATCTCTAAGGCTAAGATGTCCGTGATCGCTTGCGGTGTGTAAGTAGCAGCAGGATGCTGAGGATTCTCGGCTAACCAATCAGACAGGGCTTCCTGTAGGTTTGGCAGGTTCGAGTTGAGTGTCTTCATATAAATAGCGAGCTGTAACCAACCGGCTAAAACGTCTTCCGTCGGTGACGTTTTCAGTTCCAGAATTTCATATTGAGAGTAGCTATTTAGATTTTGCCAAATTCGATCAGCAGTTTGCTGTTGGATCTCGTCGCTATCTTCTGCGTACTCAGAGTAAAGAACAAGTTCACGACTCGCCTCGAAATACTTGCTTCGCATCTCTGAAATATTCGCACGCAGCTCGTGGTAATCTTTCCACTGCTCGTTTGGCAGTTTCCACCAAGGCTGGAAGTTTAGTTGGCTGTACGCTTGATCCGGCTGTGAGTTATTCACCAACAGTTGAGCTCGAGCGAGTTGCCATTCTGCTTGCTGAACTTCAGTGAGCTCTTGTTTTGCCAAGCGTTTGATAAGCAGTGTCGCTTGGTCGGTTTTGCCAGCTTGCACAGAAGCTTTAAGCGCCATGATTAACCAGTCGTTTTGTAGGCTTCCTTTGCTACTGTCTGCCTGCATCATGTAACTTTCAGTGGATTGCACTGGATCTAGTGTAATATCTACGCTTGTTGGTGCTTGTGGACCTGAAGAACAAGCCGCCAATGTAATTGCTAATGCAATTGGAGTTAGTAAGCGTGGTACACTGAGTCTCTTATGGTTCATCGTTGCCATGAGTTCTTTAAATTCCGTATAAATTTGTATCTATATTAATCGTTGAAGTGATGGTAAACAAATGACAGATAACAAAACCTTGCTCACAGAGAGCCCAACTCTCTACATTGTGCCAACCCCAATCGGAAATTTGGGAGATATCACTCAAAGAGCAATTGAAATCTTATCAAGTGTCGATGTTATTGCAGCCGAAGACACACGCCACACGGGTAAGCTGCTTGCTCACTTCAATATATCAACCAGAACGTTCGCTTTACATGATCATAATGAACAAACTAAAGCTCAAGTTCTAGTCGAAAAGCTATTAGAAGGTCAGTCTATCGCATTAGTCTCTGATGCGGGTACACCTTTAATCAGTGATCCAGGTTACCATCTTGTATCACAATGTCGTCAAGCGGGTGTGAGAGTTGTGCCACTTCCTGGTGCTTGTGCTGTGATTACCGCGTTAAGTGCGTCAGGTTTACCATCGGATCGTTTCAGCTTTGAAGGCTTTTTACCGCCTAAGAGTAAAGGTCGTAAAGATAAGTTCCTAGAGATCGCGAAAGCAGAGCGCACGTGCATCTTCTACGAATCACCGCACCGCATTTCTGACTCTTTGCAAGATATGCTTGAGATCTTAGGCCCTGACCGGGAGATTGTGTTGGCGCGTGAGTTAACTAAGACTTTCGAAACCATTCAAGGCCTGCCTCTCGGTGAGCTGATTGAGTGGATTGAGGAAGATTCGAACCGCAAGCGTGGCGAGATGGTGTTATTGATTCATGGTCATCGTGAAGAAGCGAGCACTGAATTACCAGATGAAGCGACTCGCACGCTGGGAATTTTGACCAAAGAACTGCCTCTTAAAAAAGCGGCGGCAATGACAGCAGAAATCTATAACCTGAAAAAGAACGCGCTGTACAAATGGGGCCTAGAGCATCTTGATAGCTAATGCTTCTATAGTGATCTAACGCTGATTACAGATAAAAGAGACCGTAATGAGCCTCTTTTATCTGTACCTCTCATCACTGCACTCTATCCCGCTCCTAGTTCTTAGCTCTTTTTCTATCTCGAATCCCGCCACCCGCATCCGCTCTTTAGGTCAATTCCCCACCAGTTAATCATTGGTTTGCACGATATTTGTGATCTCGCTAGACACTGCACACTAATCTCTATACAATCCGCCCTTGGAGTTGAACGGGTAATCGCTGCTTTGCTGATGTCCTTCGGGAGACTGACGTTGAGGTCCCTCGGGAAACTGACGTTGAAGTCCTTCGGGAGACTGGCAGAGGGGAGGAACGTCCGGGCTCCATAGAGCAGGGTGCCAGATAACGTCTGGGGGGCGCGAGCCCACGACAAGTGCAGCAGAGAGAAGACCGCCGATGGCCTCATTTCTTCGGAAGGGGCACAGGTAAGGCTGAAAGGGTGCGGTAAGAGCGCACCGTGCGACTGGTAACAGTTCGTAGCAAGGTAAACTCCACCCGGAGCAAGATCAAATAGGCCCTCACATTGCGTTGCTCGCGTATGGGGGCGGGTAGATTGCTTGAGCCTGTGAGCGATTGCAGGCCTAGACGAATGGTTACCGCCGCGCAAGCGGAACAGAACCCGGCGTATGTGTCAACTCCACCCATTTTAAGAACCCATCATTACCTAACGGTAGTGATGGGTTTTTTGCTTTATATTGACGTAAATTATTTAGATTTCCTTAAAATCCGTCACCTTGGTATGAGCTTGGGTCAAAAATTCCCAAAGCCTGTACACAATATGGTGGAGATACAGCGCGAAATCAGTACACTAAAACGTTAACAGAACAAATTATTGCCGAACTAATGGCTCAATCCACTCACTGAGAAGACTATGACAGAAGCATTCAAACATATTTCAGTATTGCTTAACGAATCTATTGACGGACTTGCGATCAAACCTGACGGTACCTACATCGATGGTACTTTTGGCCGTGGTGGTCACAGCCGTACAATCCTGTCTAAACTGGGCGAGAATGGACGACTATTTAGTATCGACCGCGATCCACAAGCGATTGCAGAAGCACAAAAAATTGATGACCCTCGCTTTACTATCATCCACGGTCCATTCTCAGGCATGGCTGAATACGCTGAGCGTTATGATTTAGTGGGTAAAGTTGACGGTGTTCTGCTGGATTTAGGTGTTTCTTCACCGCAACTTGATGATGCTGAACGTGGCTTCAGTTTCATGAAAGATGGTCCACTAGACATGCGTATGGACCCAACTTCGGGCATTCCTGTATCTCAGTGGTTACTAGAAGCTGATCTTGATGACATTACTTGGGTGATTCGTGAGTTTGGTGAAGACAAGCACGCTCGTCGTATCGCGAAAGGAATCATCGCTTATCAAGAAAACGAAGAGAATGAGCCGCTAACACGCACAGGTCAGTTGGCTAAGCTTATCTCTGATGTAGCACCAAAAAGCTTCAAAGAGAAAAAACACCCAGCAACACGTGCTTTCCAAGCATTCCGTATCTACATTAACAGTGAACTGGAAGAGATCGATACGGCACTAAAAGGCGCTGCAAGCATCCTTGCTCCAGAAGGTCGCCTGTCTGTTATCAGCTTCCACTCACTTGAAGACCGTATGGTGAAGCGCTTTATTCGTAAAGAGAGCCAAGGCCCACAAGTACCTCACGGCCTTCCTTTAACGGAAGAGCAGATCAAAGCACTAGGCAGCGCTGATCTTAAGTCGGTAGGCAAAGCGATCAAACCATCGAAAGGCGAAGTGGATGAGAACACTCGTTCACGTAGCTCAGTATTACGAATCGCAGAAAAGCTATAGTCAATGAAGACCTCCAAGCCGAACTTAGCCAAGATAATATTTTTTGATTTGATCTCGGTGGGTAAACTCCCATTGGTGTTGCTTTTCTGTATCTTCGCGAGCGCGATGGGGGTCGTTCTCACGACACATATGTCACGTCAGGCAATCACGCAAAAAGATATGGCATTGAGTGAGCGTGAACAGCTTGATAATGAATGGCGAAATTTAATGCTTGAAGAGACGGCTCTGGCTGAACACAGTCGCGTTCAAGCATCGGCAAAACGAGAGCTAGACATGAAACGTCCAGACTCCGACAAAGAAGTTGTGATCACACTGAAATGACCGGAAAAAAGGAAAAAGCACCCGCGAAAGCCGTTAAGAAACCAACGAAAGAGCGAGTGAAGAGCGAAAAAGACTCGGATCCAATTCTGATTAAATGGCGTTTCAACGTCGTTATTGCCTTTGTGTTGGTTGCCTTTTCTGTACTAGTCGGTCGTGTGGCTTACATCCAAGTCATTGAACCAGATAACTTAATTCGTCAGGGCGACCTTCGTTCTGTACGTGTTAAGGCTATTCCTTCTGCCCGCGGTATCATTTCAGACCGTAACGGCGAACCACTTGCTGTTAGTGTGCCTGTTGAAGCGGTATGGGCTGACCCGAAAACCATCTTCGATAAAAATGGCATGGCCCAAATTGATCGTTGGCATGCACTAGCTGATGTACTCGGCTTAGATCGACAATCGATGATCAACAAAATCTCCAGCGACAAGTCTCGTCGTTTCATCTATCTACAAAGACAAGTTAGCCCCGCGATGGCTAAATACATCCGCGACTTAAAGCTGGTGGGTATTGGTCTTAAAGCAGAATCTCGTCGTTATTACCCAGCCGGCGAAGTCAGCGCGCATCTTATTGGTGTGACCGGAATTGACGGACACGGTCTAGAAGGTGTCGAGCGCAGCTACGATAAGTGGCTAACGGGTGAAGCAGGTAAACGTACAATCCGTAAAGACCGTTACGGGCGAGTAGTTGAAAACATCGCCTTAGAAGAGCGTGAAGAGGGTAAACCTCTCAAATTAACTATCGATCAGCGTTTGCAAGCCATCGCTTATCGAGCGATTAAACAGGCGGTAGCCGATCACAAGGCGACATCTGGTTCCGCAATCTTGTTAGATGTAAAAACAGGTGCGGTTTTGGCCATGGTCAACGCGCCTTCTTACAACCCAAACAATCGTGCTGACTTACAAAGTTTTAAGATGCGTAACCGCGTGATCACTGACGCTTTTGAACCTGGTTCGACGGTTAAGCCTTTTGTTGTTCTAGCTGCTCTCGAAAATGGCACCGCGGATGCTGATACTGTGATTGATACCGGCAACGGCATCATGCAAATCGGCGGTAGCCGTGTACGTGATACTTCCAAAGTTGGTAAGGCAGACTTGGCGTTAATCCTTAAGAAGTCGAGTAACATCGGTGTGGCGAAATTAGCCCTGGATATGCCGCTTGAAGCGCTACTGGGTATGTACAGTTCTGTTGGTCTTGGTGAGATGTCTGGGCTAAACCTAGTGGGTGAGACTGCCGGTATTTTCCCTAACCGTCGACGCTGGTCTAAGTTTGAAATTGCTACCTTATCATTTGGTTATGGCCTAGCGATTACTCCGCTTCAATTGGCTCATGCTTATGCGACGTTAGCGAATCATGGTGTTTATGAACCTATCCATATCGTTGAAAGCAACGACCAAGATTTCTCAAAACAGATCATCAAGCGCGAAAATGCTGAGTTGGTTTTGAATATGTTAGAAGGCGTAACCCAAAAGGGCGGTACAGCGACAAGGGCTGCGGTGCCGGGTTACCGAGTAGCAGCAAAAACAGGTACATCTAGAAAAGCGATTTCTGGCGGTTATGGAGACGAGTATTTCGCCTATACCGCTGGTGTTGCTCCAGTCAGTGATCCAAGAGTCTCTTTGGTTGTGATGATCAATGAACCTCAAGGTGACCTCTACTATGGTGGCTCAGTTGCAGCACCGGTTTTTTCTGAAATCATGAAGGGCGCACTGCAAATACTGAATGTCCCTGCTGATGAAAACAAGTTTCAAGAATAGAGCTAATCAGGATTCAATATGAGTAATAGCCTCACGCTGTCATCTTTACTTTCTCCTTGGGGAGATTTTAGTGTTCCCGAGTTAGCGTCGATTGCGGTTGAGCAATTGGAGCTAGACAGTCGTGCCATCAAGGACAGTGATATTTTTGTTGCCATTGTAGGGCATGCCGTCGATGGTCGTCGTTTTATCGACAAAGCCGTCGCTCAAGGGGCAAAGGCGGTTATTGCACAAGCAAGCGATGATAAACCACACGGCTTGGTTAAATGGCTAAATGAAGTGCCGGTGGTTTATGTATCAGAGCTAAATGTGATTCTCTCTGAATTGGCGGGGCGTGTTTACTCTTCTCAAGCAACCAAGCTTATTGGCGTTACTGGCACCAATGGCAAAACCACCATTACTCAATTGATTGCTCAGTGGCTAGACCTAGTGGGTCAACGTTCTGCGGTAATGGGTACCACAGGTAACGGTTTTCTAGACAACCTTAAAACGGCGGCTAATACGACCGGTAGTGCGATTGAAATACAGCGCACACTGAGTGAGTTAGCTGAAGAAAACGCCATTTATACCGCGATGGAAATCTCTTCTCATGGTTTGGTTCAAGGCCGAGTCAAGGCGTTGGACTTTGAGGTTGGTGTATTTACCAACCTGAGCCGTGACCACTTGGATTACCACGGTACGATGGAAGAGTACGCACTGGCTAAGAAGAGCTTGTTTACTCAGCATAAGTGTAAGCACGCTGTGATTAATGTGGACGATGAAGTCGGTAAAGCTTGGATGGCAGATCTGTCCAATGCAGTAGCCGTATCATTGCTCCCATTATCGGGTTACCAGCAGTCAGTATGGGCATCGGATGTGGCTTATGCAGAGACAGGTATCAAACTCGCTTTTGATGGCAGTTGGGGACAGGGACAACTGTCTGTTCCTTTAATTGGCCAGTTCAACGCATCAAATGTATTGGTTGCTTTCGCGACATTACTTTCACTAGGCATCGACAAGCAAACTTTGATCGACACAGCACCTCAATTGCAACCAGTTATTGGTCGCATGGAATTGTTCCAAGTACCAAACAAAGCAAAAGTAGTGGTCGATTACGCGCATACACCAGACGCACTAGAGAAAGCACTGGCAGCACTGCGAGTTCACTGCTCTGGAAAGCTATGGGCAATCTTTGGCTGCGGTGGTGATCGAGATACTGGCAAGCGCCCAATGATGGCTGTGACCGCAGAGCGGTTTGCCGACAAAGTTATTATTTCAGATGACAACCCTCGCAGCGAAGATCCTGCATTGATTGTTAAAGACATGCTGGCAGGTTTAAGTGAGCCTGAAGCCACCTTTGTTGAGCACGATCGCTATCAGGCGGTTAAGTTTGCTTTAGAGCAGGCGGGTAATAACGACATTATTCTTCTGGCAGGTAAAGGCCATGAGGATTACCAAGTATTGAAAGACGAAACTATCCACTATTCGGATCGAGAGTCTGCACTACAACTTTTAGGTATTTCATAATGATTGATGTATCACTCGAGCAGATCTGCTCAGCGGTGAACGGCCAGCTGATGGAGGCTGGCAAATCGAGCAATAGTTTGATCAATGCGGTTTCTACCGATACTCGCACTGTTGAAGAAGGTGCGTTGTTTGTTGCTCTTGTTGGTGAACGTTTTGATGCGCATGATTTTTGCGGTCAGGCTGTTGAGGCTAATGCGAGTGCGTTATTAGTCGAACGAAAACTTGACCTAAATATTACTCAAGTAGTTGTTGAAGACACTAAACTTGCTTTAGGTCAGCTAAGTGCTTGGATTCATGAGCAATGTAACGTTCCAACTATGGCGATTACAGGAAGCTGCGGCAAGACAACTGTAAAAGAGATGGTTGCGAGCATTTTGCAGCAACGTGGCAAGGTGCTGTTTACAGCAGGCAACTTCAATAATGATATTGGGGTACCGTTAACTCTGCTACGCAGTGAGTCAAGTGATGATTACGCGGTGATCGAATTGGGTGCCAATCACATCGGTGAAATTGCATACACCACTCAGCTTGTTAAACCACAGGTTGCGTTGGTGAACAATGTCGCGGCGGCGCATCTAGAAGGTTTTGGTTCTATCGATGGTGTGAAGCAAGCGAAAGGCGAAATCTTTCAGGGGCTTGCTGCTGGTGATACTGCTATTGTTAACCTAGAGAGCAATGGCGGTGATTTCTGGAAAGATGTGCTTGTAGATAAAAGCGTGCTGACTTTTTCTGAGAGTGATTACACGGCAGATTATTTTGCGACGAATATTCGCATCAATGAGCAGGGTGATGCTTGCTTTGATATGCAGACTCCGCAAGGTGCCATCGATGTCGAACTTGGCATTATTGGTCAGCACAATGTGGCAAACGCATTAGCGGCAGCAGCACTGAGCATTCAATTCGGTGCCACGCTTGAAGAAATTAAAAGCGGTTTAGCGAATCTTATCTCTGTGAAAGGCCGAGTTGAGGTTCAACAATTAAGTCAGAATATCAAGCTGATAGATGACAGTTACAATGCCAGCGTACCGGCAATGAAGGCTGCAGCGAAATTACTGTCGAGCTTCAAAGGTCAGCGCTGGTTGATTTTAGGCAATATGGCTGAATTAGGTGATGAAAGCCTTGCACTTCACCGTCAAGTCGGTGAATATGCTGCCCCATTCGCTTTTGAGCATGTACTCACTTACGGTGATGATACCAAGGTGATTAGTGAAGTGTGTAACGGCACTCACTTTGTAACGCATGAAGCGATGATCGCGCACATAGAGCAGCACTTGAGCTTGCCAGAAAATACGCCACATACCTTGTTGGTAAAAGGCGCCAATAGTGCAGGAATGAGTAAAATAGCCGCTGCTTTAAAGGAGAACTTTTCATGATAATTTGGCTTGCAGAGCTACTACAGCCACACTTTTCTTTTTTCCGTTTGTTCGAATACTTATCGTTTCGTGCAATCGCGAGTATTTTGACGGCTTTATGCCTGTCGCTGTGGCTGGGACCTCGTTTAATTGAGCGTCTGCAAATGCTGCAAATTGGCCAAGTTGTTCGTAATGACGGCCCTGAGTCTCACTTCAGTAAGCGTGGTACACCAACCATGGGTGGTGTAATGATCCTTGCTGCGATCATTATTACAGTCTTGCTTTGGGCTGACTTATCAAACCCTTACGTTTGGGCTGTGCTTGTCGTGCTAGGCGGTTATGGTGCTATTGGTTTTGTTGATGATTATCGTAAAGTCGTTCGTAAGAACACTGATGGTCTGATTGCACGTTGGAAGTATTTTTGGCAGTCGGCGATTGCTTTGGTCGTGGCGTTTGCTCTGTACGCTCACGGACAAGACACTGCAGCAACACAATTAGTGGTGCCTTTCTTTAAAGATGTGATGCCACAACTTGGTTTACTGTACGTTGCTCTAACTTACTTTGTTATTGTGGGTACAAGTAACGCGGTAAACCTAACTGATGGCCTAGATGGCTTGGCGATTATGCCAACGGTTATGGTTGCAGCGGGTTTTGCTGTTATCGCTTGGGCGACAGGTAACGTTAACTTCGCAGCCTACCTACACATTCCATACATCCCATTTACCTCTGAACTGGTTGTGGTATGTACTGCTATCGTTGGTGCTGGCCTTGGTTTCCTATGGTTCAACACTTACCCAGCACAAGTATTCATGGGGGATGTTGGCTCTCTAGCACTGGGTGGTGCGTTAGGTGTGATTGCGGTACTTGTTCGTCAAGAGTTGGTATTAGTGATCATGGGTGGTGTATTTGTTATGGAGACCTTATCAGTAATCCTGCAAGTAGGCTCTTACAAATTACGTGGCCAACGTATTTTCCGTATGGCACCGATTCACCACCACTATGAGCTTAAAGGCTGGCCAGAACCACGAGTTATCGTGCGCTTTTGGATCATCTCAATGGTATTGGTACTGATTGGCTTAGCGACACTGAAAGTTCGTTAATCCTATGTGAGCCTCCGTTATAGGGGCTCTTTAAAACTATTAAGAGCATCTTGTTTAAATGGAACGTTGGCAAAATATTCAAAATGTAGTGGTTGTGGGGCTCGGTATTACCGGGCTCTCTGTCGTTAAACATCTCGTAAAATATAAACCTCATACGCATGTGAAGGTCATTGATACGCGAGAGCTGCCACCAGGAAGGGAATCTTTGCCTGAATCGGTAGAGCTGCATTCTGGAAGTTGGAATAGCCAATGGCTAGCTGAGGCTGATTTGGTAGTTGCTAACCCAGGAATTGCTTTAGCGACGCCGGAAATTCAAGATGTGCTTCAAGCTGGAACGCCTGTCGTTGGTGACATTGAGCTGTTTGGCTGGGCAGTCGATAAGCCTGTTGTAGCGATTACTGGTTCAAACGGTAAGAGTACCGTGACGGATTTGACTGGTGTGCTTGCTAAAGCTGCTGGGCTTAACGTTGGTGTTGGCGGCAATATTGGCATTCCTGCCCTAGACCTCCTAGAACTTGATGCCGATTTATATGTTCTTGAACTTTCAAGTTTTCAGCTAGAGACGACATCGAATTTAAAACTGGCCGCTGCGGCATTCTTAAACCTGTCTGAAGATCATATGGATCGCTATCAAGGCATGGCTGATTATCGTGAGGCCAAGTTAAGAATCTTTAATAACGCGCAGTGTGCGATTGTAAATCGTGAAGACAAAGAGACTTATCCTGACCAAACAATGCCATTGGTCACTTTTGGTCTAGATAACCAAGAATTTGGTGTATCAACGATTGATGGTAGTGAATGGCTAGTTGATAACGGTAAACCTGTCCTTACTAATCAAGATTTAACATTAGTTGGACGTCACAATGTGGCGAATGCGTTAGTCTCACTTGCACTATTGAAGCAAGTTGGTATCGACTACAACAAAAGTCTTGAGGCTTTAAAGGCCTATAACGGTTTGACGCATCGTTGCCAAGTGGTGGCTGACAAGCGTGAAATCAAATGGGTTAATGACTCCAAAGCAACCAACGTAGCCAGCACATTGGCGGCTCTGTCGGGTTTGGAGTATCAAGGTACGTTATATCTTCTGGTTGGCGGCGTGGGTAAAGGCGCTGATTTTAGTGAGCTGGGACCAGTATTAGCGCAACTAGAGCGTGTTCAGTTGTGTTGTTTCGGTGAAGATGCGGATCAATTCATGCCGCTACACCCATCAGCACAAAAGTTCGATACCATGCAGCAGATAATCGAATCCATCTCACCACAGCTGGTGGCTGGAGATATGGTGATGCTGTCTCCGGCGTGCGCAAGCTTCGATCAATTTAATAATTTCATGGCAAGGGGTGATGTGTTCACTGAACTTGCTCATGAGTATGCTTAACGTGTTGAAGGACTAACATTCAGTGCAAAGAGTCAAAGAGATTAATCAATCCATCTGGCAGTGGTTAAACCGTGCTACTCCAGAGGCGCTTTACGATCGTCAATTGGTGTGGATTGCTCTTGGGCTAATGCTGACAGGTTTGGTGATGGTGACGTCTGCTTCGTTCCCCATCAGTGCTCGTTTAACCGATCAGCCGTTTCACTTTATGTTCCGCCACGCGATCTTCCTGTTGCTCGCTCTGGGCGTCTCCAGTGTGATATTGCAAATTCCGATGAAGCGCTGGTTTCAATACAGCATGTACCTGCTGGGTTTATCCTTCTTCCTGTTGGTAGTGGTACTAGCCGTCGGTAAGTCAGTTAACGGTGCATCTCGTTGGATTCCTCTTGGGCTATTTAACTTACAGCCTGCCGAGGTCGCTAAGCTTTCCTTGTTTATCTTCATGGCGGGCTACTTGGTTCGTAAGCAAGACGAAGTGAGAAAAACCTTCTTTGGTGGTTTTGCAAAACCTATCATGGTGTTTGGTGCTTTTGCCGTCTTGCTACTTGGTCAACCCGACTTAGGTACCGTAGTTGTAATGTTGGTGACACTGTTTGGTATGCTGTTCATTGCTGGTGCCAAGTTGTCACAGTTTATTGCTTTGATGGTCGCTGGTATTGCTGCCGTCGTTGGTTTGATCGTAATTGAACCTTACCGTGTTCGACGTGTGACTTCATTCTGGGAACCATGGAATGATCCATTTGGTAGCGGCTACCAGTTAACTCAATCATTGATGGCGTTCGGCCGTGGTGATTGGATGGGGCAAGGGCTTGGTAACTCGATTCAAAAACTCGAATACCTACCAGAAGCGCATACCGACTTTGTATTCGCGGTCTTAGCTGAAGAGCTTGGCTTTGTCGGTGTTACCTTGGTATTAATGTTGATTTTCAGCTTGGTGTTAAAAGCCATTCTGATTGGCAAAAAAGCTTTTGAACACGATCAGGTGTTCAGTGGTTATCTGGCTTTTGGTATTGGTATTTGGTTTGCGTTTCAGACGCTTGTTAACGTAGGTGCTGCATCTGGCATCGTTCCAACTAAAGGTCTAACCCTACCGCTAATCAGTTATGGTGGCTCGAGTTTAATTATTATGTCGGTAGCGGTATCAATGCTGCTGCGCATTGACCATGAATGTCGAATGCAGCAAAAAGAACAAGCTGATAATCCAAACGAATTAGTAGAATAAGAATCTAACGCGATGAAACAAAACAAAAAACTTTTAGTGATGGCTGGTGGCACCGGCGGTCACGTTTTCCCTGGGCTAGCGGTGGCTAAAAAGCTTCAGCAGCAAGGTTGGGAAATTCGCTGGTTAGGCACAGCAGACAGAATGGAAGCGGATTTAGTGCCAAAGCATGGTATTGAGATCGACTTCATTAAAGTGAAAGGCTTGCGTGGTCAAGGCATTAGCAAGCTAATTAAAGCCCCATTCCAAATTATTAATGCCATACTTCAAGCAAAGCAGCATATCAAAGCGTGGCAGCCTGACGTGGTACTTGGTATGGGGGGGTATGTGAGTGGCCCGGGTGGTATTGCGGCATGGTTATCAGGCATTCCAGTGGTTTTGCATGAACAAAATGCAGTGGCGGGTCTAACCAACCAGTGGCTATCTAAGATTGCGAAAAAGGTTTTCCAAGCCTTCCCTGGTGCATTTCCTACTGCAGAGGTAGTGGGGAACCCAGTTCGTGAGGATGTGGTTGCTTTAGCGGAGCCTGAGCAGCGCATGGCTGAGCGTGATGGCGATATCCGCATTTTAGTGATGGGTGGCAGCCAAGGGGCTAAAATCCTCAACGATACTTTACCTGTTGCGATGGCACAGCTTGGAGAAGGCTTCACTGTGATGCACCAAGCGGGTAAGAACAATCAACAGCAAGTGATTGAACAATACAAATCACATTCTGTAGATAATGTTCAAGTGACTGAATTTATAGATGATGTGGCGCAAGCTTATGAGTGGGCCGATCTACTAGTGTGTCGCTCCGGCGCGTTAACGGTATCAGAAGTGTCTGCAGCCGGTGTCGGTTCTATTTTTGTTCCGTTCATGCATAAAGACAGACAGCAAGCACTAAATGCCGACCATTTAGTTGAATGTGGTGCGGCGTTAATGATTGAGCAGCCACAGCTGACGGCTGAAAAGTTAGCGAATACCATCGCTGAGCTTGATAGAAATGAATTAAAAATGATGGCAACGAAAGCACGTAAAGCAGCCAAGCTTGATGCTGACGTTACCGTCGCTGAAGCGATTAAAGCTTTAGCAAAATAATGAGACTGAATTGATGACGATTGAACATACCCAAGACTTAGCGCAAATCCGTGCAATGGTGCCAGAGATGCGCCGTGTTAAATCTATCCACTTCATTGGTATTGGTGGTGCTGGAATGAGCGGGATTGCTGAAGTCTTGCTAAATGAAGGCTACCAGATCACTGGTTCTGATATTGCTCAAAACCCAGTGACAGAGCGTTTAGTTAGCAAGGGTGCGACTGTTTTCATTGGTCACCAAGCATGTAACGTTGCTGATGCAAGTGTGGTGGTGGTATCCACCGCTATCAACGAAGAGAACCCAGAAATTATTGCCGCTCGTGAAGCGCGCACGCCTATCGTTCGTCGTGCAGAAATGCTGGCTGAGCTGATGCGTTTTCGTCACGGTATTGCGGTAGCAGGTACGCACGGTAAGACAACGACCACCGCTTTGGTTACACAGATTTACTCTGAAGCAGGTTTAGATCCAACTTTTGTAAACGGCGGTTTAGTGAAAAGTGCTGGTACCAACGCTCGCTTAGGTTCGAGCCGTATCTTGATCGCTGAAGCTGATGAGAGTGATGCATCATTCTTACACCTGCAACCTATGGTGAGTATCGTAACCAATATCGAAGCCGATCACATGGATACCTATGGCGGTGACTTCGAAACGCTAAAGCAGACGTTTATCGACTTCTTACACAACCTACCATTCTACGGTCAGGCTGTGATGTGTGTGGATGACCCTGTTGTTCGTGAGCTTATCCCTCAAGTTAGCCGCCAAGTGATTACTTACGGTTTCTCAGAGGATGCGGATATCCGTATCGAGAACTACGTACAAGAGGGCCAGCAAGGCAAGTTCACTGTGGTTCGTGAAGGTAAAGCGAATCTTGATATTACGCTGAACATCCCAGGTCGTCACAACGCACTGAATGCATCGGCGGCGATTGCAGTGGCAACGGAAGATGACATCAGCGATGAAGCGATCCTAAAAGCGATGGCAGGTACCGAAGGTACTGGGCGTCGTTTTGATCACCTAGGTGAGTACGAGACGAGTAATGGTGTCGCAATGCTGGTTGATGATTATGGTCATCACCCAACCGAAGTTGACGTAACGATTCAGGCTGCTCGAAGTGGTTGGGCTGATAAGCGTCTTGTGATGATTTTTCAACCACATCGTTATAGCCGAACACGTGATTTATATGATGATTTTGCGAACGTTCTTGAGCAGGTTGATGTCCTAATCTTGCTGGATGTTTATTCTGCTGGTGAGAAACCTATTGCAGGGGCCGACGGACGCTCGTTAAGTCGAACTATTCGTGGGCGTGGTAAGGTTGACCCAATTTTTGTCGCTGATATTAATACCCTGCCATCGGTTTTAGCGAATGTAATTCAAGGCGGCGACCTTGTACTGACGCAGGGTGCCGGTGATGTTGGTCGTGTTGCTAAGCAGCTAGAATCATTACAGTTAGACATTAATAAAATGCAGAACGCGTAGCAGGATACTGTCTACATACTGTGGTCAATCGCTCACTTCTTGCGATTGACCTAAAATTGACCAAAAATCTTATTATCAACGTTTGATAGTTTGATTTTGCTCAGTATAATTCATAGGTTAAAGTAAGTGCTTTTACCTCTATTACGAAGATAGGGAATAGAATTGCGAACCAACGACAGGGAAAGCGGGCTTTGGTAGAAAGTACTTTTAGCGAAAACCGCCACCTATTCAGTTTACCATCGTTAAAGAAACACGCCCTAGGCGGGTCCTTTTTTGTCATGGTATTGCTATTCATTGGGTTTCTTTTCTATACCACACTGACTTGGATGTGGGACGATCAACGATTGCCTCTCTCCAAAATAGTCATTCAAGGTGACTTAACTTATGTAACCGCTGGTGATGTTCAACATGCTTTTGGAAGACTCGAGCATATTGGTACATTCATGTCACAAGACATTGGTGTGTTGCAAGACAGTTTAGAAGCATTGCCTTGGGTGTCCGTCGTCTCTATTCGTAAGCAGTGGCCAGACACAATAAAAGTATTTTTGACTGAGTATCATGCGGCAGCAATCTGGAACGGCAACATGCTGTTGAATGATGATGGTCAGGTGTTTAATGGCGATATCGGCCTTCTGAAAGGCGATAGAGTTAAGCTTTACGGCCCAGATGGCACCAGCCAAGAAGTGATCGAAAAGTGGAGAAAGATAACCCCTTTGGTTAACAGTCTAGGGTTAACGGTTACCTCACTTGTTCTCAACGAACGTCGCGCTTGGCAAATAATCCTAGATAACGGTATCCGTTTAGAACTAGGTAAAGATTCTTTAGATGAGCGTGTTGAACGCTTCATTTCGCTTTATAACGAACTTGGTAGTAAGGCGAATCAAGTGAGCTACATCGACCTCAGGTATGATACGGGAGCCGCTGTAGGCTGGTTTCCAGAGCAAGAGTTAGAAGAGAGCACAGATGACTAAGACCGCAGATGACAACATAATCGTTGGTCTTGATATAGGCACTGCGACCATATCAGCTCTGGTTGGTGAAATACTGCCTGATGGTCAAATCAATATCATTGGCTCTGGGCAAAGCCCATCCAGAGGTATGGATAAAGGTGGTGTGAACGACCTAGAGTCGGTAGTTAAGTCAGTTCAGCGAGCAATTGATCAAGCAGAGTTGATGGCAGAATGCCAAATCAGCAATGTGTTTATCTCGCTATCAGGCAAACATATCGCAAGCCGAATTGAAAAAGGTATGGGGACTATCTCAGATGAAGAGGTGTCTCAAGACGATATGGATCGAGCGATCCATACTGCGAAATCAATTAAAATAGGTGAAGAGCAGAGGATTCTGCACGTGATCCCACAAGAATTTACCATTGATTATCAAGAAGGGATTAAGAACCCACTTGGTCTGTCTGGTGTTCGAATGGAAGTGAGCGTTCATCTAATTTCTTGCCATAGCGACATGGCAAGAAACATTATTAAAGCTGTTGAACGATGTGGTCTCACTGTAGAACAAATCGTGTTTTCAGGACTTGCCTCAAGTAATGCGGTAATTACTGAAGATGAGCGAGAGCTCGGGGTGTGTGTGGTTGATATCGGCGCGGGTACAATGGATATTTCCATTTGGACTGGCGGCGCACTACGACACACAGAAGTCTTTTCCTACGCAGGAAATGCAGTAACCAGTGATATTGCCTTCGCTTTCGGTACGCCAGTGAGTGATGCCGAAGAGATAAAAGTAAACCATGGTTGCGCTCTGAGTGAGCTCGTTAGCAAGGATGACTCTGTTAACGTCCCAAGTGTTGGTGGTCGCCCATCGAGAAGTTTGCAACGACAAACTTTGTCGGAAGTGATTGAACCACGTTACACTGAACTTATGGGGCTCGTTAACCAAACTATCGATACGGTTCAATTACAGCTAAGAGACGAAGGTATTAAACACCACCTTGCAGCTGGCGTAGTCCTCACTGGTGGAGCGGCACAAATTGACGGATTGGTAGAGTGTGCGGAACGTGTTTTCCGCAATCAAGTTCGAGTTGGTAAGCCATTAGAAGTTAGTGGCTTAACTGATTATGTTAAAGAGCCGTATCATTCTACGGCGGTTGGTTTACTTCATTACGCAAGAGATTGTCAGATAAGTGATGAAGGTGATTACAGCGAACCTAAGCGTTCAGCACCTTCGATGTCTGGTTTATTTGGTAAATTGCGTAATTGGATACAAAAAGAGTTTTAACCTGAGTTGCAGGAAAAAACGGAGATAACACATGTTTGAACCGATGATGGAAATGTCTGACGATGCAGTAATTAAAGTCGTTGGAGTTGGTGGCGGTGGCGGTAACGCTGTTGAGCACATGGTACGCGAATCAATCGAAGGCGTAGAATTCATCAGTGTTAATACTGATGCGCAAGCACTTCGTAAAACAAGCGTGAGCAGCGTGATCCAAATTGGTGGTGATATCACTAAAGGTCTTGGCGCTGGTGCAAACCCACAAGTAGGCCGTGATGCAGCTCTCGAAGATCGAGAAAGAATTAAAGAAGTTCTAACTGGCGCCGATATGGTATTTATCGCAGCTGGTATGGGCGGTGGTACTGGTACAGGTGCTGCTCCAGTTATTGCTGAAGTTGCGAAAGAGCTAGGTGTGCTAACCGTTGCTGTTGTAACTAAGCCATTTAGCTTTGAAGGCAAAAAGCGTCTAGCGTTTGCTGAGCAAGGTATCGAAGAGCTTTCTAAACATGTGGATTCATTAATTACGATTCCAAATGAAAAGCTACTTAAAGTACTAGGCCGTGGCGTTACACTGCTAGAGGCTTTCGCAAGTGCAAATGATGTACTTAAAAACGCTGTACAAGGTATCGCTGAGCTAATTACTCGCCCTGGTATGATCAACGTCGACTTCGCGGATGTTCGCACCGTAATGTCGGAAATGGGTCATGCAATGATGGGTAGCGGTATCGCAAAAGGTGAAGACCGTGCTGAAGAAGCTGCTGAAACGGCAATTTCTAGCCCATTACTAGAAGACATCGACCTAGCTGGCGCGCGTGGCGTTCTTGTGAACATCACAGCAGGCCTAGATATGCGTCTAGATGAGTTCGAAACAGTAGGTAACACAGTTAAGGCATTCGCTTCTGATAACGCAACAGTTGTGATTGGTACTTCTCTAGACCCTGATATGACGGACGAAATCCGTGTAACTGTTGTTGCAACAGGTATCGGTACAGAGAGAAAGCCAGATATTACATTAGTTGCTGGTGGTAAAGCTAAGGTTGCACCAACCCCTCAACCACAAGTAGCTGCACAAGCTGCACCAAAAGTGGAAGAGAAAGTGGCGCAGCCATTGCAAGAAAAAACTGAGGTAAAACCTCAAGTTAAGCCGCAGCCAACAACGTCGCCTGTTTCTTCAGGTACAGGGGCTAGCCAAAGTGCAGCACCTAAAGCTGAAAAAGAGAGCGGATACTTAGATATTCCAGCATTCTTACGACGTCAGGCTGATTAACAATTACCCAAAATTTGACTATCGTCGAATTAATGGTAAAATTCGCGGTCGGTAAATACTGGCCGTGATTTGTAGCACTGATAACGAGGCAAGCAGATGATCAGACAACGTACTCTGAAAGAAATTGTGAAAACAACTGGTGTGGGTCTCCACTCTGGTCGTAAAGTCACACTTACTCTTCGCCCGGCAGCTGCAAATACAGGTATTGTTTATCGTCGTACTGATGTAAACCCACCTGTAGATTTTCCAGCTGACCCAGCATCAGTTCGTGACACTATGTTATGTACTGCTCTTGTGAATGACGAAGGCGTACGTATCTCTACAGTGGAACACCTTAATGCGGCTCTAGCGGGCATGGGCATCGACAACATCATTGTTGAAGTAGATGCACCTGAGATCCCAATTATGGATGGTAGCGCAAGCCCATTCGTATACTTGCTACAGCAAGCGGGTGTTGAAACACTGAATGCACCAAAACGTTTCATTCGCATCAAAAAGCCAGTTCGTTTTGAAGACGGTGATAAGTGGGCAGAGTTTGTTCCGTTTAACGGCTTCCGTATGGACTTTGAAATCGAGTTCAACCACCCTGCAATTGAGTCTGACGAACAGCATCTATTGTTTGACTTCTCTTCTCAAGGTTTTGTGAAAGAGATCTCTCGAGCTCGTACTTTCGGCTTCATGCGTGATATCGAATATCTTCAATCACAAAACTTGTGTTTGGGTGGCAGCTTTGACTGTGCAATCGTACTAGACGAATACCGAATTCTTAATGAAGAAGGTCTACGTTTTGATAATGAGTTTGTAACTCATAAAGTGCTAGATGCGATTGGTGATCTATATATGTGTGGACACGCTATTATCGGTGAGTTCCGTGCATACAAATCAGGTCACGGCCTAAATAACCAATTGCTACGTGCAGTGCTTGCTGACGCAGAAGCTTGGGAATGGGCAACATTCGAAGAAGAAGCTGGCTCGCCAGTGGCTTTTGCTGAACCAGGAATGGTTCTAGCTTAATTGTTGTTTTCAACAATGTAAGATTTCGAAAACCAGGCTATCGGCCTGGTTTTTTTGTATCTATTTTCCAGATACAGTGTCATCAACATCCGAAAGTCATCGACTAATGGGCGCCAGTCTGGCTAATCCATCAGCAATTAGAAAGAAAAGTTCCAAGCACATCAAACAAATGGGGTTATAAATGGTCGTTGGTGTGAAAATTACTTACACTAAGGGGCAATAATTTTAACTCAAGCCTTGAAAACTCTACTCTCAAGTACAATATCAGAAATACTAGATTTATCTCAGTATCCTTGGTTAGTAACTGAAGACTGGTTCATCGCTAGTAGAGACTGACGGCATTTAAAATAGATCGCGGACGATCTGAGAACGAAGAGATTCCAAGCACATGATTACTAAGCTGCTGACAAAGGTAATTGGCAGTCGCAATGACAGAACACTGCGCCGCCTTAGAAAAATTGTAAAAGAAATTAATAACTACGAGCCAACGTTTGAAGCGCTTTCTGACGAAGAGCTAAAAGCAAAAACTGTTGAGTTCCGTGAGCGCTTAGATAAAGGTGAATCACTAGACCAACTTCTACCTGAAGCATTTGCTACGGTACGTGAAGCGTCGAAGCGTGTTTATGGAATGCGTCACTTTGACGTGCAATTGATTGGTGGCATGGTTTTAAATGCTGGCCAAATTGCAGAGATGCGTACTGGTGAGGGTAAGACTCTTACAGCAACTCTACCAGCTTATCTTAACGCCCTACCAAGCAAAGGTGTTCACGTAGTA
The DNA here is from genome assembly GCF_001635455.1 of Vibrio sp. HI00D65. GTDB lineage: Bacteria > Pseudomonadota > Gammaproteobacteria > Enterobacterales > Vibrionaceae > Vibrio. Next base: position 112,483 of record NZ_LWEH01000123.1, on the reverse strand, counting down.
ACGGTGAACGACTACCTAGCTAAGCGTGATGCGGAAACTAACCGCCCATTATTTGAATTCCTTGGTATGACTGTTGGCGTGAACGTGCCAAACATGGCTCCGCCAGAGAAGAAAGAAGCATACCAAGCGGATATCCTATACGGAACAAACAACGAGTTTGGTTTCGATTACCTACGTGACAACATGGCTTTCCGTGCTGAAGATCGTGTTCAACGCGAGCGCTTCTTTGCTGTAGTCGATGAGGTTGACTCAATCTTAATCGATGAAGCGCGTACACCTCTTATTATCTCTGGCCCGGCTGAAGATAGCTCAGATCTTTACACGCGTATTAATACATTGATTCCTCATCTTGAGCGTCAAGATAAAGAAGATTCGGAAGAGTACCGTGGTGAAGGTCACTACACCATGGACGAAAAATCTAAGCAGGTTCACCTGACTGAAAACGGTCAAGAGTTTGTTGAAGAGCTAATGGTGAAAAATGGTCTGATGGAAGAGGGTGATACGCTTTACTCTCCAACCAACATCAGCCTACTGCACCATGTTAATGCTGCACTTCGTGCACATGTATTGTTTGAGAAGAACGTAGACTACATTGTAACTGAAGAAGGCGAAGTGGTTATCGTTGACGAACATACTGGTCGTACAATGCCAGGTCGTCGTTGGTCTGAAGGTTTACACCAAGCTGTTGAAGCAAAAGAAGGTGTGAAGATTCAGAATGAAAACCAAACGCTAGCTTCGATTACTTTCCAAAACTTCTTCCGTCTGTACGAGAAACTGTCAGGAATGACAGGTACAGCTGATACTGAAGCTTTCGAATTCCAGTCTATCTATGGTCTAGAAACGGTTGTTATCCCGACTAACAAACCTATGGTTCGTAACGATATGCCAGATGTGGTTTATCGTACAGAAGAAGACAAGTTCAATGCGATCATTGAAGATATTAAAGACCGTGTTGCTGCAGGTCAGCCATCACTGGTTGGTACGGTTTCTATCGAGAAATCAGAGCTACTGTCTAACGCACTGAAAAAAGCAAAAATTAAGCACAACGTACTAAACGCGAAATTCCATGAGAAAGAAGCGGAAATCGTAGCGCAAGCAGGTACACTTGGTGCAGTAACCATCGCAACAAACATGGCCGGTCGTGGTACCGATATCGTGTTAGGTGGTAGCTGGCAGTCTGAAGTTGAGAAACTACAAAATCCAACTCAAGAGCAGATCGACCAGATCAAAGCGGATTGGAAAGTGGTTCACGACAAAGTACTAGAGTCAGGTGGTCTACACATCATTGGTACAGAGCGCCACGAATCTCGTCGTATCGATAACCAGCTACGTGGTCGTTCTGGTCGTCAAGGTGATGCAGGTTCTTCACGTTTCTATCTATCAATGGAAGACTCTTTATTACGTATTTTCACATCTGATCGTATGGCTGGTCTTATCCAAAGCGGTATGGATGAAGGTGAAGCGATCGAATCTAAGATGCTATCTCGCTCTATCGAAAAAGCGCAACGTAAAGTTGAAGGTCGTAACTTCGATATCCGTAAGCAACTTCTAGAGTACGATGATGTAGCGAATGACCAACGTAAAGTGGTTTACGAGCTGCGTGATGAGCTAATGGGCTCTGACGACATCAGCGAAATGATCGAACATAACCGTGAAGACGTGTTTACTTCGGTTATCGATGAGTACATTGCTCCGCAATCTCTGGAAGATATGTGGGACATCTCTGGTCTACAAGATCGTCTGAAGAACGACTTCGATCTAGACTTTGATATTCAAGGCTGGTTGGACGAGGACGACAAGCTTTACGAAGAAGCATTACGTGAACGTATCCTAGGCATGGCTGTTGATGCTTATAAACAGAAAGAAGAAGTGGTTGGTGCACAAGTGCTACGTAACTTCGAGAAGTCTGTAATGTTGCAAACGCTAGATGGTCTATGGAAAGAGCACTTGGCTGCGATGGACCACCTTCGTCAAGGTATCCACCTACGTGGTTACGCACAGAAGAACCCGAAACAAGAGTACAAGCGTGAGTCGTTTGAACTGTTCGAAGGTCTACTGGATGTGCTGAAGTCAGACGTTATTACTATCCTTTCGAAAGTTCGCGTTCAGCAACAAGAAGAAGTAGAAAAGATGGAAGCGCAACGTCAGGCTCAAGCTGAAGAAGCAGCGCGTCGTGCGCAAGCACAACACGCAACTGCAGAAAACCAGTTAGGCGATGATGAAGCTGAAGCAGCGTCGCCACAAACTGTAGTACGTGATGAGCGCAAAGTTGGCCGTAACGAGCCTTGCCCATGCGGTAGCGGTAAGAAATACAAGCAGTGTCACGGTAAAATTAATTGATGCTTTGCTGTAAAGGCTGATAACTGCGTCGGCGATGCTCATTAACACTTGTAAACTGCGCGTCGCCTTCTTGTTCTCAACCATTACAGCTTTGCCTAAAAATAATTTTATTTATTCAAGAGTCGCTTAGGCGGCTCTTTTTGTATGTAAATTTCATGGCTTACTTTGTTACACAAGAAAGTCGTCATTCCCTATAGCGAGGAACGAGCGTAATAGGGAATCTCATTTAGATAGGCTTACGCTGCTTTAGATCCCTAACTCAGTCGTTCCTCTTTCTTGAGGATGACGTATTTAGGGACTATGTGAGTTAAGCGTTTAATTAAGGAACACCATCAATGAAAAGAATCCATATCGTAGCGGGTATTATCTTCAATCAAGATAAGTCACAGGTATTTATTACAAAGCGTCCAGATGACAAGCACAAAGGTGGCTTCTGGGAATTTCCAGGTGGCAAGGTTGAAGAGGGTGAAACTATTGAGCAAGCGATGACTCGTGAGCTTGATGAAGAGATCGGTATCAAGGTGACTGAGCAGTCTCTATTTGAGCACCTTGAATTTGATTATACGGATAAGTCACTTAAGTTCGATTTCATCCTCGTGACTGATTTTGAAGGGCAGCCTTATGGCAAAGAAGGTCAGCAGGGCGAATGGGTCAGCCTTGAATCATTGAATCAGTACGCTTTTCCTGAAGCAAATGTGCCAATTTTAGAGCGAGTGGTAAAAGAGTTTTCTTAATTGCTAGCCTGAGTATGAGATTGTTGTTAGTTTAAAGAGATTAATCGAATGAACGTTGCCACAAGAGAACTGTGGTGACGGAAACCAAAACAATGGAGATATTCGCAGTGGTAAAAATTGCAATAGCAGGAGCAGCGGGTCGTATGGGCCGCAACTTGGTGAAAGCCGCTCATCATAACTCAGAAGCTAGCGTTGGCGCTGGCTCTGAACGTCCTGAGTCATCATTAGTAGGCTTTGATGTTGGCGAGTTATGTGGGGAAGGTCGTTTTGATGTTGCTCTAGTGGATGATTTGTCCAAAGCCATCGAAGAGTTTGATGTGATTGTCGACTTTACCGCACCTGTTAGCACATTAGCGAATATTGAACTTTGTAAACGCCACGGCAAAAAACTCATCATCGGTACGACGGGCTTCTCAGAAGAAGAGAAGCAGGTGATTGATGCTGCCGCAAAAGAGATGCCTATCGTAATGGCACCAAACTACAGTGTAGGCGTTAATCTGGTATTTAAGCTGCTAGAAAAGGCCGCTAAAGTGATGGGGGATTACTGTGATGTTGAAATCGTTGAGGCCCACCATCGTCATAAAGTAGATGCACCATCAGGTACTGCTATTGGTATGGGGGAAGCGATCGCCGGTGCTATGGGCAATGACCTGAATGATGTGGCGGTATGGTCACGCGAAGGCATCACGGGTGAGCGTACGAAAGATGAGATTGGCTTCGCAACGATTCGTGCCGGTGACATCATTGGAGAGCACACTGCTATGTTTGCAGATATCGGCGAACGAGTAGAAATTACTCATAAAGCGACGGACCGAATGACTTTTGCGAATGGTGCGATCAAAGCAGCAGTTTGGCTCAATGACAAACCAGCGGGCTTTTATACCATGACAGATGTCCTTGGTTTGAATGACCTATAAATAGATAATTATGCGCTGGCAATTGCCGGCGCTTTCTTTATTTGCTACCTTTATCGCTGTATTCTTGTTTCTCACCTCTCTCTTAAACCTACCTCTTAACATCGTTTTTACCTCGCTTTTCTTGTTGTTTTGTTGTCTTAGTCTTATTTTTGAATTAGATCTTTAAATATTCATGTTTTCTGTTTGTATTTATCGATTGCTTTTTGTTGGTGATGTTTTTAGTACTTAAAGGCAGAGAAAAGTAATGGGATAAAATTGGAAAACCTCAATATCGTGCTTAATTGACCATGAAAGTTAAACTTTTGGAGCTTTGGATGGGTAAATTGATTTAGTACGTACAAATCTTTAATTTCTTTTACGTTAAATGTTGACACGTATCACGCACATCACTAAAATACCGCCAATTTGTCTAATTTCCATAAACACGCAATTTCTGGTGTTACAGGAAGGTAGATTTGCAAATTAAATCAATTTTAATGCATATTTATTTCTGGAGGTTGTCTTGAAAAAGTCAGCACTACTTGTCCTAGAAGATGGGACAGTATTTCACGGTGAAGCCATTGGCGCTGTAGGTTCTGCAGTTGGTGAAGTCGTTTTTAATACCTCGATGACGGGGTACCAAGAAATCCTCACTGATCCTTCCTATTCTCAACAAATCGTTACCCTTACTTACCCTCACATTGGCAATACCGGAACCAATTCCGAAGACGAAGAATCCTCTTCAATCCACGCTCAAGGCCTTGTGATTCGCGATCTCCCTCTAATCGCTTCTAACTTCCGTAATGAACAATCCCTTTCTGATTACCTTAAGTCGCAAAACGTTGTTGGTATCGCTGATATCGATACTCGTAAGCTGACGCGTATTCTTCGTGAAAAAGGCGCACAGAACGGTTGTATTGTAGCTGGCTCTTCAGTAAACGACGGAAACCTAGACGAAGCTTTGGCTCTAGCTAAAGCAAAAGAATTCCCTGGCCTGAAAGGTATGGATCTTGCGAAAGAAGTTACAACAAAAGAAGCGTATCAATGGAAACAGGGGGCGTGGACGCTTACGGGTGGACTTCCTGAAGCGAAAGCAGACTCAGAATTGCCATACCACGTTGTTGCTTATGACTTCGGTGCAAAACGAAACATCCTACGAATGCTCGTTGACCGCGGCTGCCGCCTAACGGTTGTTCCAGCTGAAACTTCTGCTGAAGAAGTGCTTGCACTAAACCCAGACGGCGTATTCCTTTCAAATGGCCCTGGTGACCCAGAACCATGTACTTACGCAATTGAAGCGACAAAAGTGTTCCTAGAAAAAGGCTTACCAATCTTCGGTATCTGTCTAGGCCACCAAATTCTTGCTCTTGCGTCAGGCGCTAAGACAGTGAAGATGAAGTTTGGTCACCACGGTGCAAACCACCCAGTTAAAGATTTAGATCGTGATGTTGTGATGATTACTTCGCAAAACCACGGCTTTGCTGCTGACGAAGACACACTTCCTGAAAACCTACGTGCAACGCACAAGTCTCTATTTGATGGTTCTCTGCAAGGTATCCACCGTACAGATAAACCAGCATTTAGCTTCCAAGGTCACCCAGAAGCAAGCCCAGGTCCAGAAGACGCAGCGCCGTTATTCGACCACTTCATTGAACTAATTAAAAAGCACACAGCGTAATTCGGAGTAGTAGACAATGCCAAAACGTACTGACATTAAAAGTATTCTAATTCTAGGTGCTGGCCCGATCGTTATCGGCCAAGCATGTGAGTTCGATTACTCTGGTGCTCAAGCTTGTAAAGCGCTTCGCGAAGAAGGTTACCGAGTTATTCTTGTAAACTCGAACCCAGCGACCATCATGACTGACCCTGATATGGCTGATGCAACTTACATCGAGCCTATCCAATGGGAAGTTGTTCGCAACATTATTGCGAAGGAGAAGCCAGATGCAGTTCTACCTACAATGGGTGGCCAAACAGCACTTAACTGTGCACTAGACCTAGAGAAACACGGTGTTCTTGAAGAGTTCGGTGTAGAGATGATTGGTGCAACGGCTGACGCTATCGATAAAGCAGAAGACCGTTCTCGTTTCGATAAAGCGATGAAGTCTATCGGCCTTGAGTGTCCACGCGCTGATACGGCGAAAACCATGGAAGAAGCTTACGGCGTTCTAGATATGGTTGGTTTCCCATGTATCATCCGTCCATCATTCACTATGGGTGGTACTGGCGGTGGTATCGCTTACAACAAAGAAGAATTTGAAGAAATCTGTCGTCGCGGTCTGGACCTGTCTCCAACCAACGAGCTTCTAATCGATGAATCTCTTATCGGCTGGAAAGAGTACGAGATGGAAGTGGTTCGTGACAAAGCGGACAACTGTATCATCGTATGTGCGATTGAAAACTTTGACCCAATGGGCATCCACACGGGTGACTCAATCACAGTTGCACCAGCACAGACTCTAACAGACAAAGAATACCAACTGATGCGTAACGCTTCTCTAGCGGTACTGCGTGAGATTGGTGTTGAAACGGGTGGTTCTAACGTACAGTTTGGTATTAACCCGAGAGATGGCCGTATGGTTATCATCGAGATGAACCCACGTGTATCTCGTTCTTCTGCACTAGCATCTAAAGCGACAGGTTTCCCAATCGCTAAGATTGCAGCGAAACTGGCTGTGGGTTATACATTAGATGAACTGCAAAATGACATCACGGGTGGCGCAACACCAGCATCATTCGAACCAACCATCGACTATGTAGTAACTAAGATTCCTCGTTTTAACTTCGAAAAATTTGCAGGTGCTAACGACCGTCTAACGACGCAAATGAAGTCTGTTGGTGAAGTTATGGCTATCGGCCGTAACCAACAAGAATCTCTACAAAAAGCACTTCGCGGCCTAGAAGTTGGCGCGACTGGTTTTGACGAAATGGTTGACCTAGATGCGCCAGACGCACTAACAACAATTCGTCACGAACTAAAAGAAGCTGGCGCAGAGCGTATTTGGTACATCGCGGATGCATTCCGTGCGGGTATGTCTGTAGATGGCGTATTCAACCTAACGCAAATCGACCGTTGGTTCCTAGTTCAAATCGAAGACATCGTTAAGCTTGAGCAAGAACTTAAAGCGAAAGGTTTTGCTGGTCTGAACAAAGAAGAGCTAAACAAGCTGAAGCGTAAAGGTTTTGCTGATGCACGCCTATCTAAGATCCTAGGTGTAGCGGAAAGCGAAATCCGTCGTCTACGTGACCAATACGATATCCACCCAGTGTACAAGCGTGTTGATACGTGTGCGGCTGAGTTCTCTTCAGACACGGCTTACATGTACTCATCTTACGATGATGAATGTGAAGCAAACCCAACCGACAAAGACAAGATCATGATTCTTGGTGGCGGTCCAAACCGTATCGGCCAAGGTATTGAATTTGACTACTGTTGTGTACACGCATCACTAGCGCTACGTGAAGATGGCTTTGAGACTATCATGGTTAACTGTAACCCTGAGACTGTTTCTACAGACTACGATACATCTGACCGTCTATACTTCGAACCAGTAACTCTGGAAGATGTACTGGCAATCGCACGCGTTGAGAAGCCAAAAGGCGTTATCGTACAGTACGGTGGTCAAACACCACTTAAACTGGCTCGCGCACTTGAAGCAGCTGGCGTGCCAATCATCGGTACTAGCCCTGATGCAATCGACCGTGCAGAAGACCGTGAGCGCTTCCAAGTTGCTGTTGACCGTCTAGGTCTACTTCAGCCAGAGAACGCGACAGTAACAACAATGGAACAAGCGGTAGAGAAATCTCGCGAAATCGGCTTCCCATTGGTTGTACGTCCTTCTTACGTACTGGGTGGTCGTGCGATGGAAATCGTATACGATGAGCAAGACTTACGTCGCTACTTCAACGAAGCAGTAAGCGTATCGAACGAATCTCCAGTTCTTCTTGACAGCTTCCTAGATGACGCAGTTGAAGTGGATATCGATGCTATCTGTGACGGTGAGCGCGTAGTTATCGGCGGTATCATGGAGCACATCGAACAAGCGGGTGTTCACTCTGGTGACTCAGCATGTTCTCTTCCTGCATACACGCTAAGCCAAGAAATCCAAGATGTAATGCGTGAGCAAGTTGAAAAGCTGGCGTTCGAGTTGGGTGTTCGTGGTCTGATGAACACGCAGTTTGCTGTTAAGAACAATCAAGTCTACCTAATCGAGGTTAACCCTCGTGCAGCACGTACGGTACCGTTCGTATCTAAAGCAACTGGCGCACCAATTGCTAAGATTGCAGCACGTGTAATGGCGGGGCAATCTCTAGAGTCTCAAGGCTTTACGAAAGAAATCATCCCACCTTACTACTCAGTAAAAGAAGTGGTACTTCCATTCAACAAGTTCCCAGGTGTTGACCCACTATTGGGCCCAGAAATGCGCTCTACTGGTGAAGTTATGGGTGTTGGTGCAACGTTCGCAGAAGCTTACTCTAAAGCGGAATTGGGTTGTGGCAACATCTACCCAGAAGGCGGCCGTGCACTTCTTTCAGTTCGCGAAGGCGACAAAGAGCGCGTTGTAGACCTAGCGTCTAAGCTATCTAAGCTTGGCTACCAGCTAGACGCAACACACGGTACAGCAGTGATTCTTGGCGAAGCGGGTATCAACCCACGTCTAGTAAACAAGGTACACGAAGGGCGTCCTCATATTCTTGACCGTATCAAGAACAACGAGTACACCTACATCGTGAACACTGCAGCTGGCCGTCAAGCGATTGAAGATTCTAAAGTTCTTCGTCGCGGTGCTCTTGCTGAGAAGGTGAACTACACAACAACGCTAAACGCAGCGTTTGCAACGTGTATGGCTCACACTGCTGACGCGAAGACGACAGTAACTTCTGTTCAAGAGCTACACGCGCAGGTGAAAGCTTCTCAAGCTTAACTTGTCTTGGCTCAGCTAACTGAACTGAAGTTAGCGGATATAAATGCTCAAAGCCCACTCTTCGGAGTGGGCTTTTTCATGCCTGTGATACAGTGTTAGTTAAATGATGAATATTTGGAATAGGTTAAAATCTTGTGTTTCGTTATTGATCGCCTGCTCAGGATGGTAAGTTGTCGCTACACGAGACTTTGAGGCGTTGGATATATGGAAATCACTCTGGAAATATTGGCTATCTTATTTGTTGTTGCAACGGCAGCTGGCTTTATCGATGCTATGGCTGGCGGTGGCGGGCTACTGACTTTGCCAGCACTACTCGCAGCGGGAGTCCCACCGACACAAGCCCTAGCAACTAACAAGCTTCAAAGCTCTTTCGGCAGTTTTTCCGCAAGCTGGTACTTCGTGCGTAACGGTATCGTGAGTATCAAGGAGATGCGCCTCGCCATTTTGTGTACCTTCATTGGCTCGGCGATTGGTGCAGAACTCGTTCAGTTCATTGATGCGAGCTTATTGACCAGCGTGATCCCACTGCTGCTGATCGCTATCTCACTCTATTTCTTATTAGCACCACAAACTAAAGCCTCTGAAGGTAAGCAGCAGATCTCTGAAGCAATGTTTGCTTTGTGTGTTGGCGGTGGTGTTGGCTTTTACGATGGCTTCTTTGGGCCAGGTACCGGCTCTATCTTTACTGTCTGCTTTGTCGCAATTGGTCATTTCTCTTTAGTCGATGCGACCGCTCGTACTAAGGTGTTGAACTTCACTTCTAACATAGCAGCACTGATCTTCTTTATTTTGGCAGGCTTGCCAATTTGGGAACTCGGCTTAGTGATGGCAATTGGTGGCTTTATGGGGGCTCAGCTAGGTGCTAAAGTGGTGGTGTCAAAAGGGCAGAAGTGGATTCGCCCCTTGGTGATCGTGATGTCGATGCTCATGGCGTCTAAACTGCTTTGGGAACAGCATCAACAATGGATTCTATCAGTGCTTTAACCCGCGGAGACTGGTAGCTATTTGGTCTTACACAAACATGAATTGGTCGGATTAAGCCTGCTAATTCTGGGAAACTATACAGATATTGAAACTCAATATTGAGTGTTTTTACGATAGAGAGCGGAATCAAAGCAGGACCAGTTCCACCTAATGCAAGCTGCGCCGCTGCGGTGTAAGCGTCCATTTCCATTAAAGGTTTAATGCCAAACTTTTCTAATACTGAAAGTTGGTAAGAGTTGGCTGGGTTAGTCATGTCATTCGTGATGACATTGGGTGGAAGACCGTTCAACGGCAACTTACTTACAATGTAAAAGGGCTCGTCGAATAGATGAAACGTCATTAATCCATGATGTGGCGGCAACAAGCCTGCGCATAACCCTAGAGTTGCCTTACCGGACTGTACGCGCTCGATGATTCTGGGCGTATGGTTGGTGGTAATAGTGATGTATTTATCTTGCTGGATAAACTGCCCCATCATTTCACCTAAATAGCCTGCGATCAGAGACTTAGAGCTGTCTAAGGTAATGAGAGTGGTATCTTCCAGTTCTTGCTGTTCATAAATAAGACCACGAAGTTCATTGAACGTAGGTCCAATGCTCTCGATCAGTGCTATCGCCTCTGGCGTGAGTTTTATTTGCCGACCACTTGGCTCTATGAGTTTTTTTCCCAATTTCTTTTCTAAGTTAGCAATCCGTTTGCTTACCGCTGATTGGCTGATATACAGCAAGCTTCCAGTGCGGCTCATGGTTTTGGCTTTACTCAAAACCAAGAGAGTTTCGATTCCTTCGAGTAGCATTTGATGATATTCATGAAAGTTGGGAATGATACGCCCAACTTATCTCAATCAAGGGCGTTGCTCTAGCTTTTGTTTATGAGTTCTTGAACCAAGGTGGCGATTCTTGAACCGTAGTATTGAGCCGTAAGCAAGTCATTGCGGTTTACGCTATCTTCACCATCATCGATGCTAGACACTAAACCAATGTTTGAACCAGTGCGGTTCAACCCTAAATTATCTGTGTGTTTTGAGGCGTCTAAGCCAACCCAAATCATACCGTGCTGACAAGCTAAGGTGAAAAAGCTAAGCAGGGTTTGTTGTTGCTCTCCGTTTAGACTGCCTCCAGTAGTGAAGCCAGCAGCGAGCTTGTTTCGCCATAGCTTCTTGCAGTAGTTTTCACTGCTCGCATCCATAAAACTTTTAAACTGAGCGGCAGGTGATCCCATGTAGGTTGGAGCGCCAAAAACGATCGCATCGCAAGTGTCTAAGAGTTTGAGCTTTTCGTCATTGTCATATCGACCTTCAATGATCTCCGAAGGCAGTACTTCGATGAGTAGGGCTGAGTCAGTTAGCTGTGTGTTTACACCCTCAGCGAGCAGTTCTGCGACCTGCTTAGTTGCGCCGCATTTAGAGAAGAAAACAATTCCAATTTTATTACTGGTCATCCTAGAACCCTCATTGTTAGTAAATGAATATCTTTATAAAGTTATTTGTTTACTAATATAGCCTGTTAATTGATTAAGTAAATAAAAAATATTATTAAGTTAGAGGTGGATATTTGGAAGTGATTTGAAGGGGAGAAGAAGAGCAGATCGCCGAGGTGACAAGATTAAAAAAGGCCCCTATGCGGAGCCCTTTTCTTTTTAGCGATAGCTTATTTAATCGCGAACGTTGGTAAAGATAAGTGCCAACGAATGGCGCCAAGTCGAATCAACAAGGTAGAGAATACGCCAGCTAGGAAGGCCGTCTCTGAATCGTGGCCCATGCGAATAGCCATAGTGTGGAATGCACCGCCGATGATACAAGCGGTCGCGTAGACCTCGCTTCGCAGGATCATCGGTACTTCACGGGCAAGTACGTCACGAATAATACCGCCGCCGCAGCCTGTGATTACGCCCATGATAATGGCAACCAATGCTGAATCTTGGTACGCCAATGCCTTTTCAACACCAATACCAACGAACACAGCTAAACCTATAGCATCACAGACGGGTAGGACCCACCATGCCAAACGTTTGGGACGTCTCACGATAATCATGGTCAGTAAGCACGTTCCGATAATGACCCAAAGATAGGTGGTATCGGTTATCCAAAATACGGGAGTCGCGCCAAGTGCCATGTCTCGAATTGTACCACCGCCAATAGCGGTTACACTGCCGAGAACGGCGACACCAAAAGGGTCCATTTTTAGGCGGCCAGCGACAAATACGCCAGAGATAGCAAAGATGGCAGTGCCAAATAAATCGATAATATAAAGCAGCATGGAATCCATGATACTGGTGCTCTTATTGTTAAAATTGTAGGGAAAGGTCGCTGGCGAATTGTACGAAAAAACAGACTAAAAAGTTAGTGATTTTCTCTGACTCTATCGAAGTAATCGCACACTTGTTGGATCGCTTGCAAAGTTCGGGTTGTTGGGCGATTAATCCAGTCTGAGTTGAGTGACCATATCTGATTTTTAGTGACGGCTGGGATCTCTTCTTCCCACGATTGCCACATGGTCCCATTCTCAATAGCGTGCTGAGAAGTGAAGATCACCTGCGGTTTATTGAGCACGACTTGCTCAATACCGACTTGCGGGTAGGGGGAAGCGCTGTCTTCAAAAATATTTCGGCCGCCACAAAACTCAAACACTTCACTTGGCCAGTGTCCTTGCGCCACGGTAATAATAGGCTTTTCACTCAGCTGGTAGAAGTAGCTGACCGGCTCCGCATCTTTGTACTTTAGCCGTAATGCGTTGAGCTGTTCTTTGTAATGCTTAGCATTATTCTCACCGATACTCGGATCGCTGGCGTATTGGCTGAGTTGTTCAATATTGGTCGCGATACTGTCTAGGCTTTTGGTTTTCGTGTAATAAATATTAAAACCAAACTGCTCCAGTTTCGCCAGTTCTCTCGGTGGGTTACCCGCAGGCCAAGCAAGGATAAGATCTGGCTGAAGCGCGATGATTTTCTCAACCTTGATGCCTTGATAGTTTGCCACTTTTTCTAGCTTATCGGCTTGTGGTGGATAATCACTTCGTTCACTTACGGCAACTAGGTTATCGCCTAAACCCGCACTGTATGCGAGTTCTGTGGCGTGGGGGGCTAGGCTGACCACACGTTTTGCTGTGGTTACTTCGGTTGCAAGCGTGCTTGGTATCCATAAGCTAAAGCTAATCGCGAAAGTTGCACATGATGTAACAAGTTGAGAGGGTTTCACTTTAAATCCCTTGGTGAATAATGAGTAAGGCTAGGCTTTGTAACAATACCCAGGTAGCGATGCGTCCAAATAGCAGCTTTTGAACCTGAGATAAGTGCAGTGCTGAGGGTGCGATTCTGCCGCCTAATCTTGCGCGAATAGCTTTGGTATCGTTGTAAATTGCTGGGCCACCCAGTGATAGCTCAAGCTTGTTACCCACTGCTGTAATCAACCACGCTGGGCCTGGTAGAGGCCAAGAGCGACTTTGAGTGAGCATCATCTTAAATGTGTGAGATGCTTTATCACCGCATACGACCATCAAAGCAAATAAACGCATTGGGATAAATTCGAGGATAGCGACAATCTTGATTGCCGTTGAGCCAAAAGGAGAGAACTGCTTACGACTTGGTGACCAAGCTCGAGCTAATTCGACAATCAGGCGATACATCAACGCCGCGATTCCCCCTCCGATGGTGTACCAAAACAGTACACAAACCACATTGCGACCGTAGCCCATGATGATAGTTTCAGCCCCAGCCTTCCCAAGCCCTAATGATGATAGTGAATCGGTTTGGCGATTGACAATCGGAGCCAGTAATTGACGCGCTGTCGCTTTATCTTCTCGGCTAAGTGTTTTGATGAGCTGGTTAGCCAGCTTTTCATTGTTACGCCAATCAATAGCGAGCAGTAGAAGAGCCAGTTGGAAGAGTTGAGTCTGCCAAACTAGAGGTTGCAGTGCCAAGAGAATAATCAGAGTTGGAAGTACCATTAACCCCCAGGCTAATGTGCCGGAGATAAGGCTTTGGGAGTAACTTTGATTGTTGTTTACCTTAGTTGCTAGTAGTTCAGCAAACTTATGCCATAAGGTCGTGGGGTGTGCGGCATGAGGGATAGGTAGAATCAAATGAAAAAGCAGTGCTCCCCACATTACAAGGAGCACGCCATTTGCAAATACCTGATCAAACAGTGTTTGCATGCTTGGTCGCTTACTTTAGTAGGGCAACCATTTTGATAACCATCTCAGAAGAGCTTTGTGCTGCTAGTGGCAGGAATTCTTCAAAGCTCATTGGTGATTCTTTGTCTGCAACATCAGAGATTGCACGAACAACCACAAATGGTACTTGGAACTGGTGACAAGCTTGAGCAATCGCAGAAGCTTCCATTTCTACAGCTACTACTGATGGGAAGTGCTTGCGGATGAACTCTTGACGTTCTGCAGTGCAAACAAACGCGTCGCCAGTACAGATAAGGCCACGAACCGCGTGCTTGTCTTCCATTTGAGCTAGCGCTTGCTCAGCTACTTTCATGAGGTTCTCGTCAGCTTTGAACGCAGCTGGTTGACCTGCCATTTGACCGATTTCGTAACCGAAAGCTGTTACGTCTGCGTCGTGGTGACGTACTTCAGTAGAGATAACCACATCACCAAGGTTTAGAGTTGAATCAAAACCGCCAGCAGAGCCAGTGTTTAAAACGACATCTGGTTGGTATTCGCTTAGTAGGATAGAAGTACCAACTGCTGCAGCTACTTTACCAATGCCTGATTGAAGCAAAACAACGTCAACACCATTTAGCTGACCAGAGAAAAAGGTACAACCGCCTTTATTAACTTCAGTAATGTCTGAAATAGCTGCTTTTAGGATCGCAACTTCTTGCTCCATTGCGCCAATGATGCCGATTTTCATGTGTAGTCTCTTAATTAAAAATATTTAAACATTAGAGTGAAATTGTAGCATGGATAAGAAGCGTCGAGCGACTGCCCAGAAGCACTTCTCATTCGAATAGTGTGGATTTACTCCAGTATTCTTTGTCTATTTGATTAGACCTTCGCTTTGCAAGCTAGCACGGAGTTGTTCTGCTCGTTTACGGTTCACACCAAAATCAGAGTAGCCCGTACGAGACTCGGAGCGAACGATGAGCTTATCTCGATCGACTTTGAGCTCAAGGTCATCGACAAAGCGCATGATGCGTGATGTACATTCAACACGTAGGTAATCATCGGTTTTGTTGGCCGTTTTCGCGCCCGGCAAAGTTAGAGCGACTTGCTCAATGGCATCAAGGTTTGCTGAATCGGATAGCTCGTAAGCAGCCAAAGCATGTTGTTCACGGTCATCTTGTGTTGATACGCAATTCGGTTTGTCACCACAAGGTGATGAGGTTCTGTCTTTCATGTCCGTGATTCCTTGGCTGCAAGCGGTTAATGTTAAAAGTGATAGCGAGAGGAGAGCGGCTTTTTTCATAGTGTTTCCTATGGAGAGTTTTAATGGTAGTTCTCGGTATTCGTTAATTTGCAATTGTTTACGTATTTTTTGTTATGCCGTTAATAAACGTGTCGAACTTAAAAAAGGATCCACGTGCGGATCCTTTTTTATAGTAACGGCTTGAGTAATAAAGGAAACCCACTCACACCTCTAGGTACTCCAATATCCCTTCAGCGGCTTTACGACCTTCATCGATGGCGGTTACCACTAAGTCAGAGCCGCGAACCGCATCGCCACCGGCAAATATTTTGCTGTTGGTGGTTTGGTATTGAAACTCTTGTTGACCGGGCGCTTTAATACGGCCCCATTGATCAAGCTCGACATCGAAAGGTTCTAACCATTCCATAGCGTGAGGTTGAAAACCAAATGCCATGATCACTGCATCGGCCTCAAGAATGTGCTCACTGCCAGCAACCGGTTCTGGGCGGCGACGGCCTGCTTCATCAGGTTCGCCTAAGGCGGTTTTCACGACTTTAACGCCAGCAACATGCCCAGAACTATCAAGCTCTAAGCTGATAGGCTGCAGGTTAAACTTGAACTTCACGCCTTCTTCACGTGCATTCTTCACCTCACGGCGAGAGCCCGGCATGTTGGTTTCATCTCGGCGATAAGCACACACCACATCGGCCGCATTCTGACGAATAGAGGTTCGAACACAGTCCATCGCCGTATCACCACCACCAAGCACGACGACTTTCTTACCTTGCATATCGATGAATGGGGTTGGATTTTCAAGCTCCATAACCTTGTAGGTATTAGAAATCAAGAATGGCAGAGCATCATAAACACCCGGAGCATCCTCATTATCTAGACCTGCACGCATGTTTTTGTAAGTGCCTACACCAAGGAAAATAGCGTCGTAATCATCGACCAGCTCTTTAAGTTGAATGTCTTTGCCAATCTCGGTATTCATTCGGAATTCAACGCCCATCTCGCTAAAGATGCGGCGACGATTCTCCATGATACCTTTCTCAAGCTTGAACGATGGAATACCAAAAGTGAGGAGACCACCTATCTGTGGGTAACGATCAAAGACAACGGCTTTCACTCCATTACGTACCAAGATATCAGCTGCCGCAAGACCAGCTGGGCCCGCACCGATGATTGCGACCTTTTTATCGGTCCATTCAACGTGAGACATGTCTGGCTTCCAACCCATCTCAAAGGCTTTATCGGTAATGTACTTTTCAATGTTACCTATGGTGACGGCACCAAAATCGTTATTGAGGGTACAAGAGCCTTCACACAAGCGGTCTTGAGGGCACACACGGCCACATACCTCTGGCAGGCTGTTGGTCTGGTGAGACAGCTCAGCGGCTTCGATAATACGTCCTTCATTGGCAAGCTTGAGCCACTGAGGGATGTAGTTGTGAACTGGACATTTCCATTCACAATAAGGGTTACCACAATCTAAACAGCGGTCTGCTTGGGCTTTGGCTTGCTGTTTAGTGAAAGGTTCGTAGATCTCTACAAACTCAATTTTACGTATCTTGATTGGTTTCTTCGCTGGGTCTACGCGATTCACATCAATAAATTGGTATACATTCTGGCTCATTATTGGCTCCTTCCAATTATTGCGCTTGAACACGAAGTTCAGCTGAGCTGCGGCTTTGGTGACCGAGCAAGGTGTTTAGATCCGCCGTCTTTGGTTTCACTAGATAGAACTTTGGAATCCATTCATCAAAGTTCGCCAGAATAGCTTCAGCGTGTACTGAGCCTGTTTCTTCTAAGTGCTCAGCAATTAAGCCACGCAGATGTTCTTGGTGGATATATAAGTCAGATAAAGAAAGCGCCTCAACTGACTCGTTGTTCACTCGGCCTTGGAAGTCTTCGTTCTTATCCATGACATAAGCGAAGCCTCCGGTCATACCTGCACCGAAGTTGACGCCAGTTGCGCCAAGAATGGCAACAATACCGCCCGTCATGTATTCACAAGCGTTATCCCCCGCCCCCTCAATCACGGCAACCGTGCCTGAGTTACGTACGCCAAATCGTTCGCCCGCCGTACCTGCGGCAAACAACTTGCCTCCGGTTGACCCATACAAGCAGGTGTTACCTATGATGGTCGCTTCGTTACAAGTAAATGCAGTGCCTTGGTGAGGTTTGATAACTACCTTACCGCCAGCCATGCCTTTGCCAACATAGTCATTGGCATCGCCTGTTAGGTACAGCTCAACGCCACCTGCGTTCCAAACAGCGAAAGATTGGCCTGCAGTACCATCGAGATACAATTTGATTGGTGAACCTGCCATGCCTTGGTTGCCATATCGCTTAGCAATTTCGCCAGAGATACGTGCTCCTATCGAACGGTCTGTATTAATAACGTTGTAGTAGAGGCTGGTGGATTGTCTTTTCTCAATCACATCGAGTGCGTCATCGAGAATCTGCTGGTTGAGCTGAGCCTTATCAAATGGCGCGTTTGGTTCAGTCCAATACAGAGGGTGCCCCTCTGGTGATACCGGAGCTTCCAGTATTGATGAGAGATCCAATTTACTCTGTTTTGCAGTTAGGCCTTCAACAGCCTCCAGTAAATCTGTGCGTCCAATTAGGTCTGTGAGTTTTTCTACACCAAGGTCAGAAAGGTATTGGCGAACTTCATCGGCTAAGCCTGTAAAGTAGTTCACCACCATGTCTGGTAGCCCTTTGAAGTATTCGCGGCGCAATGTCTCATCTTGAGTCGCGACGCCTGTTGCACAGTTATTAAGGTGGCAGATTCGTAAGAATTTACAACCCATTGCGACCATTGGTGCGGTACCAAAGCCAAAGCTTTCAGCACCGAGAATAGCGCCTTTAACTACATCGAGACCAGTTTTTAATCCACCATCGACTTGCAGGCGGATCTTATGACGAAGTCCGTTAGCAACCAGTGCTTGTTGGGTTTCGGCTAATCCAAGTTCCCAAGGGCAACCTGCGTATTTTACCGAGGTCAGTGGGCTCGCTGCGGTACCGCCATCGTAACCAGATATAGTGATCAGATCGGCGTAAGCTTTTGCCACACCAGTCGCGATAGTACCAACACCTGGTTCAGACACTAACTTCACAGAAACCAAGGCTTGAGGGTTAACTTGCTTAAGATCGAAAATCAGCTGAGCCAAATCTTCGATCGAGTAAATATCGTGATGTGGAGGAGGGGAAATCAAAGTGACACCCTGAACTGAATATCTCAGCTTAGCGATCTCTGCCGTGACCTTGTGACCTGGTAGCTGACCGCCTTCGCCTGGCTTCGCACCTTGCGCTACCTTGATTTGCAGAACATCCGCATTGGTCAGGTAATGTGGTGTTACCCCAAATCGACCTGACGCAATCTGTTTGATGCGTGAGTTACGGTCGGTACCAAAGCGTCTTGGATCTTCACCGCCTTCACCTGAGTTTGAGTAACCGCCTAAACGGTTCATCGCCATAGCCAGTGCTTCATGCGCCTCAGGGCTTAGGGCACCAATCGACATCGCCGCGGAGTCAAATCGCTTGAATAGGTCGCTACTCGGCTCGACTTGCTCAAGGGCTAATGGTTTATCGGCTTTCTTCAGGCTCATTAAGTCACGTAACATAGCCGCAGGGCGAGCGTTTACTTGCTTCGCAAAAGAGAGGTAATCCGATGCTTCGCCAGTTTTTACTGCGGTTTGCAGTGTGCCGACCACGTCTGGATTATAAGCGTGGTATTCACCACCATGGACGTATTTCAGTAAACCACCGTGCTCGATTGGTTTACGCTTGGTCCATGCTTTACGCGATAAGTTGTAAATATCTTGCTGGAAATCGCTAAAGCTTGCGCCTTGAATTCGAGTGGTAACTCCGCGGAAACAGAGCTCAACGACATCATAGTGTAGGCCAACAGCTTCGAAAAGCTGTGAACAGCGGTAAGAAGCAATGGTTGAAATACCCATTTTCGACATGATCTTATACAGACCTTTGTTGATGCCGTTTTGGTAATTCTGCATCGCTGCGCGATAGTCTTTGTCTAAAGAGCCATCATCGAGCATCTTGCCTAACGCTTCATATGCAAGGTACGGATAAACCGCAGTCGCACCAAAGCCAAGTAGTACCGCGAATTGGTGTGGATCGCGAACAGTTGCTGTTTCCACTACGATATTGGCATCACAACGCAGGTTGGTATCGGCAAGGCGAATCTGCACAGCACCAACCGCCATTGCTGCTGGAATTGGCAGTTTGCCTTTTTCTAAACCTTTATCTGACAGTACGACCAAAACCGCCCCATCACGCACTTCCTGCTCTGCACAATCACATACCGCATTGATGGCTTGTTCGAGATCTTGCTGAGCTGGATCATAGTGCATGCTTAGGATCGCATGGCGGTAATGCTTTTGATTCAGTTGTAGAAGTTGCTGCATGTCTGAGTAAAGCAGAACAGGAGAATCAAATGTCACACGGTAGGCGTGACCGTCTGTTTCACAGAACACGTTCATCTCTTGGCCAATACTGGTGGCGAGCGACATCACGTGCTTTTCACGCAGAGGATCAATCGGTGGGTTGGTGACTTGGGCAAACTTCTGACGGAAATAATCAGTGACCAGACGCTCTTTCGAGGAAAGTACCGCCATTGGTGTATCGTCGCCCATTGAGCCGACCGCTTCCTGTCCCATGTCACCAAGCACGCGCAATACTTGATCGGACTCTTCGTTGCTCATCGCAAACTGTTTTTGGTAGGTTTTGAGAGTATCATCGTCGAAGCTTCGCTTACCCACTTGGCCATCATCGAGTTCAGAAAATGGTGTTAGCTTGTGAACGTTCTTTTCCATCCACTCTTTGTAAGGGTGGCGACCTTTAAGGTCATTATCGATTTCGTTAGATTGCCATAGCTTGCCACGGCGAGTATCGATAACCAGTAGCTCACCAGGCCCAACACGCCCTTTTTCTGCTACTTCATCTGGTGCGTAGTTCCAGATACCAACTTCTGATGCCAGCGTGATTAGGTTGTCTTTTGTAATGACATAGCGCGCAGGACGCAGGCCATTTCTATCTAGGTTACATGCAGCGTAACGACCGTCAGACAGAACGATGCCAGCAGGGCCATCCCACGGTTCCATGTGCTTGGAGTTGAAGTCGTAGAATGCGCGCAGGTCTGGATCCATATCTGGGTGGTTCTGCCAAGCGGGCGGAACCAGCATACGCATTGCTCGGAACACATCCATACCACCGGCTAGAAATAGGTCGAGCATGTTATCTAGGCTTGAGGAATCAGAGCCCGTTTCATTCACGAAAGGTGCTGCGGTCTGCAAATCTGGTAGCAGTGGTGAAGCAAATTTATAGGCACGAGCCTTAGCCCACTGACGGTTACCCTCGATGGTATTGATTTCACCATTGTGCGCTAAATAACGGAATGGCTGCGCTAGCGGCCAACGTGGTTGTGTGTTAGTCGAGAAACGCTGGTGGAACAGACATATCGCCGATTCCATACGTAAGTCTGCAAGATCGAGGTAAAATCGTGGAAGATCGGCAGGCATACACAAGCCTTTGTAGACCATCACTTGTGTTGAAAGGCTACAGATATAGAAATCTTTGTCTTCGGTGATCTGTTTTTCAATTCTGCGACGCGCGATGTATAAGCGGCGCTCGATATCACGCTCACGCCAACCGGCTGGCGCAGAGATAAATACTTGCTGAATGTTTGGAACAGAATTTTTTGCGATAGGACCTAATACTTCGGTATTGGTCGGTACTTCACGCCAACCAGCAACGGTCAATGTCTCTTGGGCGAGCTCTTTATTGACAACCTCTTGTGCGGATTGAGCTTTGATTGGGTCTTGGCTGAAGAAAATCATGCCAATAGCGTATTGCTTGCCGAGATTAAAATTATTCTCTTCTGCAATAATTCTTAGATAGGAATCTGGCTTCTGTAGTAGTAAGCCACAGCCATCTCCAGTTTTACCATCCGCGGCGATACCGCCACGGTGTGTCATGCGATCTAGGGCTGAAATAGCAGTTCTCACCAACTTATGACTAGGTTGGCCTTCCATTTGCGCTATTAAACCAAATCCACAGTTGTCTTTTTCAAGACTAGGATCATATAGAGCCATTGCAATTCTCCCTTTGCTTCTCTGTCATCCAGACAGTAAATGACTAACTATTCATGTACTTGTTATTTTTTATAAACTTACCGTTTTTTAGCTAGTTCAACGTTATCCTTTGTGTTAACAAAACCCAGTGGCTTTATTTTCACCAGTTTTACAACGTATAGCTAATTGTGTTTAAGGTCAAGTTCATGATTAATTATCATGTATAAACGCGATTAACCACGTAATAACCTAAAATACTCGATTGATATCAATTAGATATAAATAGGAAATTTTAATGATATTTAACATTTATAGTAAGGGCGTATCTGTAGTGACAGAGTGCTAGATAGAAAAAGGCTAGCATCGAGTGCTAGCCAAATATAAAAGTTAGGAAGGGTGTTGCTTTTCCTCTAGGCTAACGTCATTGACGTTAGCCCGAGAAATATTATGCGGAAAGCATGAGTGAATCGGCTTTTGCTTCTAGGTTTGAGTTACCCATCAAAAAGTCATCAATCGCAATTGCACATTCACGACCTTCGTTAATGCAGCGAACGACTAGAGACTGACCTGTACGCATATCACCAGCGGCAAAAACGCCTTTCTGGTTGGTTGCGTAACCTTCAGAAGCAACATTACCGCGCTCGTCCAGTTTGATATCAAGTTGAGCAAGTACACCGGTTGGCTCTGGGTGTAGGAAACCCATCGCTAGGAATGCTTGGTTACATGGAATCACACGCTCTGAGTTTGCTACTTCGTCAAAAGTAGGTCGCTCACCTGGCGCTGCGTCTTTCCACACGATATCGGCGATACGTAGACCGGTCACTTCGCCTTGATCGTTACCGATGAACTCTTTAGTCAAGATGTTCCAGTGACGTTCACAGCCTTCTTCGTGAGAAGTCGTAGTCTTCATGATCATTGGGTATTGAGGCCAAGGCATGTTTGCTGGACGCTTCTCTGGTGGGATCGGCATGATCTCAACCTGAGTAATGCTCGCTGCTTTGTGACGGTTTGATGTGCCCACACAGTCAGAGCCAGTATCACCGCCACCGATAACCACAACGTGCTTATCTTTAGCGTGAATCTCTTCACCTTTTAGGTCCATGTCGTTTGCACGGCGGTTGTTTTGGCCAAGGAATTCCATAGCAAAATGAACGCCTTTCAATTCACGACCTGGGATTGGTAGGTCACGAGGAACCGTAGAACCACCCGTTAGCAATACCACATCAAACTCTTGGCGTAGCTGCTGGGCGTTAACATCAACACCAATGTGTTGATTCACTTTAAACTCAACGCCAGCTTCAGCCATTAGGTTGATCTTACGATCAATCACGTCCATGCCCAGTTTGAAATCTGGGATACCGAAACGCAGTAGGCCGCCAACTTTCTCGTCACGTTCAAATACCGTCACCGAGTGGCCTGCGCTGTTTAGCTGTTCAGCTGCGGCTAGACCTGCAGGGCCAGAGCCAACAATCGCTACGGTTTTGCCTGTACGAGAGCGAGGCGTTTTTGGTTTTGCGTACCCTTCACGGTACGCAGTTTCTACAATCGTTTTCTCGATATTACAGATGGTGATTGGGTCTTGGTTAATACCTAGTACACAAGCACTCTCACAAGGAGAAGGACACACACGACCTGTAAACTCAGGGAAGTTATTGGTCGAGCTTAGGATGTTCCAAGCTTCTTCCCAGCTATCACGGTAAACCGCGTCATTAAATTCAGGGATGATGTTACCAATTGGACAACCGCTGTGACAGAAAGGTACGCCACAGTCCATACAACGAGATGCTTGAGTATTGATCTTGTCGCCAAACTCTTCGTTAAGTACGAACTCTTTGTTGTCTTCAATACGAACCGATGGTTCGAGCTTCTTTGGAAGCTCGCGACCGTGTTCTAAAAATCCAGTAGGCTTACCCATTATACTGCCTCCACTTCTTCCGTTTGTGCCTGTTGTGCTTCAGCTTTACGCTTCTCAAGAACTGCTTTGTAGTCGCGTGGCATTACTTTAATTAGTGATGCAACACTTGCTTCAAAGTTGTCTAGGAAAGACTGAGCAACTTCACTCCCTGTGAATTCAACGTGCTTGGTTAGCATATCTAGTAGAAGATCTTTATCTTCTTGTTCAATTGGATCTAGGTCTACAAGTTCAGGGTTAAGCTTGGTTTCAAAGTCACCGCCTTTATCCCAAACATAAGCGACACCGCCACTCATACCCGCAGCAAAGTTACGACCTGTTGAGCCAAGGATAACGGCTACACCGCCAGTCATGTATTCACAACCGTGGTCACCAACGCCCTCAACAACAACCTTCGCACCTGAGTTACGAACACAGAAACGTTCACCAGCCATACCGCGAATGAAAGATTCACCTGAGGTCGCACCGTAGAAACATACGTTACCAACCACGATGTTATCTTCAGCAACGATAGAAGATTTCGCATCTGGGTACAGTACCAAAGTACCTCCAGACAGACCTTTACCCCAGTAATCGTTCGCGTCGCCTTCTACTTCGAACTTAACGCCTTTCGCAAGGAACGCACCGAAAGATTGGCCAGCACTACCGTGGAACTTAACGTTCATTGGTTGCGGTAAACCTTGGTCCTTGTAAACCTTCGAGATTTCGTTCGACAGCATGGTACCCGCAGAGCGGTCCGTGTTGATGATTGGGAAGGTTGCATTTACAGTTTCACCTTTTTCAAGTGCAGGAATCGCAGCTTGGATCAACTTGCGGTCTAGAACATCTTCTAGGTTGTGGTTTTGTTGTGTCTGGTTGTAGATACCATCTTCTTCACGAGCCTGCTCAATGTGCAGTACAGGTGTTAGATCTAGGTTCTTGTACTTCCAGTGGCCGATGTCGTCACGAACTTTAAGTTTGTGCGATTGGCCCACCATCTCATCGATAGAGCGGAAGCCAAGTTCAGCCATTACTTCACGTAGACCTTCAGCCATGTATTGGAAGAAAGTCACTACGTCTTCTACGCGGCCGTCGAAACGCTCACGCAGAGTTTTGTTTTGTGTTGCGATACCAACAGGACAGGTGTTCTTATGACACTTACGCATCATGATACAACCTTCAACAACTAATGCCGCTGTTGCTACGCCCCATTCTTCAGCACCAAGTAGTGTTGCTACTGCAAGGTCACGTGGTGTTTTCATCTGACCATCAGACTGAACAACGATACGGTTACGCAGGCCGTTTTTCAGTAGTGTTTGGTGCGTTTCCGCTAGACCTAGTTCCCAAGGAAGACCTGTGTGACGGATAGAAGACATCGGAGATGCACCCGTACCGCCATCAAAACCTGCGATAAGTACTACATCAGCTTTCGCTTTTGCTACACCCGATGCAATCGTACCTACGCCAGCCTCCGATACTAGCTTCACGTTGACACGACCGTTACGGTTCGCATTTTTCAGATCGTAGATTAGCTGAGCCAAATCTTCGATTGAGTAGATATCGTGGTGTGGCGGTGGTGAGATTAGACCTACACCTGGAGTCGAGTGACGCGTTGCGCCGATCCAGTCATCAACCTTATCACCAGGTAGTTGACCACCTTCACCAGGTTTCGCACCTTGAGCCATCTTGATTTGCAGCTCATCAGCGTTCGATAGGTAGTAAGACGTTACACCAAAGCGACCAGAAGCTACTTGTTTGATTGCTGAACGCTCCCAGTCACCGTTTTCTTTACGTTCGAAACGTGCTGGATCTTCACCACCTTCACCTGAGTTTGATTTTGCACCGATGCGGTTCATTGCAACAGCCAGTGTTGAGTGAGCCTCATGCGAGATAGAACCAAAGCTCATTGCGCCAGTAGCGAAACGTTTAAGGATATTCTCAATTGGTTCTACTTCCGCTAGAGGAATAGAGCCTGCTGGGTTCTTGATGAAATCAAGTTGGCTACGCAGTGTTGCTGCGTTGTCGCCTTGGTCATCAACGACTTTCGCATACTTCTTGAACTGAGCGTAATCTTTATTGCGCGTCGATTCTTGAAGTAGAGAGATGGTTTCTGGATTGAATAGGTGCTTCTCACCACGTTGTTTCCACTGGTAAACACCGCCAACATCAAGGATTTGAGCTGGGATTTCACGAGCTGGGTAACCAACACGGTGACGAACAAGCACTTCACGAGCGATGTCATCGATCGTTAGGCCTTGAATACGAGAAACTGTACCTGTGAAGTATTTTTCAACCACTGACTTGCTGATACCAAGCGCTTCAAAGATTTGTGCACCGTGGTAAGACTGCAGTGTCGAGATACCCATCTTAGAGAAGATCTTCAGTAGACCGCCGTTAACACCTTTACGGTAGTTATCGAAGAACTCACGTGGGTGAACGTTCGGGTCTAGTTTCTTAGTACGTTGTAGTTCAACAATCGTTTCAATCACTAGGTATGGGTTAACTGCGTTTGCACCATAGCCCAGAAGTGTTGCGAAGTGGTGTGTTTCACGAGCATCACCTGTTTCAACCACGATGTCACACTTAGCACGCAGGCCTTTACGGATCAGGTGGTGGTGCACTGCGCCAACTGCCAGCATTGCTGGGATAGCGGCGTGGTTAGAGTTAACCGCACGGTCAGTCAGTAGGATGATTGAATAACCATCAATCACGGCATCTTCTGCGTATTGGCAAATACGTTTTAGCGCACGCTCTAACTTACCTTGATCTCCATTTGCTTGGAATACGATATCCAGCGTCTTCGCTTGAAGGTGCTCGTTATCGATAGCACGAAGCTTTTCTAGCTCAGAGTTAGATAGTACTGGGGACTCAAGCTCTACCTTTTGACAGTGTTCAGGTGTTTCTGAAAGTAAGTTCTGATCTTTACCTAAGTAAGTGTTCAGAGACATAACCAGACGCTCACGAATCGGGTCGATAGGCGGGTTAGTTACTTGAGCAAACAGCTGTTTGAAGTAGTTTGACAGGTGCTGCGATTGGTGAGAAAGAATCGCTAGCGGCCAGTCAGCACCCATTGCAGAAAGTGGCTCATAGCCCGTCTTCGCAAGAGGTAGAATGATTTCATTTACTTCTTCAGAACTCACACCAAACGATTGTTGTTTGTGGAGAAGTTTCTCTGGAGAAGGTTGGCTAAATTCGTTGCTCGCGTCTGGTAGCTTTTTCAGGCTCAGAAGGTTCTCTTCAACCCATTTCTCGTAAGGTTGAGATTTCGCGATGCCACCTTTCACTTCTTCATCAGAAATGATGCGGCCTTGCTCAAGATCAGCAACGAAGATACGACCTGGTTGTAGACGACCACGGTATTCAACGTTTTCTGGTGCAATTTCAACAACACCTGATTCAGACGCCATCACCAGGAAATTGTCTTTTGTCACTGTGTAGCGAGAAGGGCGTAGACCGTTACGGTCAAGAGTTGCACCTACTTGAACACCATCAGTGAAACATACCGAAGCTGGGCCATCCCATGGTTCCATGACGTTCGCGTGGTACTGGTAGAACGCGCGACGAGTTGGGTCCATGTTTTTGTTTTCTTGCCATGCTTCCGGGATCATCATCATCAGCGCATGTGGTAGAGTACGACCAGACAGAACTAGAAGCTCCAATGCCATGTCGAAGTTTGATGAATCCGAGCTGCCTTCCTGACAGATAGGCAGTAGCATGTCGATTTCAGCTTGTGTGAATAGATCCGATTCTAGGATTGCTTCACGCGCTTTCATCCAGTTAAGGTTACCGCGAACCGTATTGATTTCGCCGTTATGTGCGATGTAACGAAAAGGCTGAGCTAGACGCCAACGTGGGAATGTATTGGTAGAGAAGCGAGAGTGTACTAGTGCTAGAGCCGTCACCATAGTTGGGTTTTGCAGGTCTAGGAAGTACAGAGGAACTTGTTCTGTTGTTAGCTGACCTTTGTACACTAACGTCTTGTAAGACATAGAGTTGATGTAGAAGTCATCACCGATATTTGAAACGCTTTCTAGACACACACGAACGGTGTAGTTACGTAGAACGTACAGTTTACGCTCAAGCTCTTCTGGAGTAATACCAGGGCCGCCAGAGATAAATACGTGTTCAAATTGAGGTTCAGTGCTCAGTGGGTCAGCACCAATCATTGAATTATCCGTCGGAAGTTCACGGTAGCCGATCACTTCTAATTCTAGGCGATGTGCATTGCGTTCTAGAATGTCGCGACACTGTGCACGTTTGTGTTCATCTTTAGGGAAAAGTACAACACCAACACCATATTTCTCAAAAGACGGCAGTTTAATTCCAAGCTTAACGGCTTCTTCAAGTAAGAATTCGTGCGGCTTCTGTAGCAGGATACCTGCACCATCACCAGAACACGGATCGCAGCCTTGGCCGCCACGGTGTTCCATACGTGCAAGCATATCGAGTGCTTGAGTTACTACATCATGAGATTTGCGATTCTTTAGATGCGCAACAAAACCGATACCACAAGCGTCATGCTCAAGTTCAGGAGTGTACAGACCTTGTGAGTTCTGCTCTTGATCTACCATAGATACATCCTTCCAGTTAAATCTAGGCGCAACTTCTTTGTATAAAGTCAGCCTTGTCCTTTTATATTTATGAGTCTAAACCGACCTGTGTTGGCGGTTTGAATCCTTTCCGTATCTCGCAGGAAAAGTATTGCGAGAAAAACAATCCTTGGTGATATCCGTTTATTTTTAGCCACAAACTAGTGGTTTATATCGGTGGGAGTTAGATATCACCGACTTATTAGCAAGTTTTCGTTGTAAGAAATTACACAAAAATAGCCAATATGTGTAAGTATCCTACAATTTTGTTTGGGAGAATTGCAATGAAAGTTGAACCGTGTGAACCATTTTTTTCGTTTTATTTTGAATTTTATGTCTAATAAATGTGCAAAATTAGGCGGATAGAGCGACTTTTTTGCATGTTTATTGATATTTGATAGGTTGCTCGCAAAAAGCCTTGAGTAAACTAATTGGTCGAATTCTGCAGGGATGTAATTTTTTTTCAAAAAAAGACTGATATTCATTCTTATTTACTTGAGCGCTTTGAAAATATGCAATTACATGAGTTGGTCAATACTATCGGCCAAGATCTTCAACGCCGTTATGGCGAAAAGGTTCACAAGCTAACGCTGCACGGTGGTTTTAGCTGTCCAAATCGAGATGGAACCATTGGTCGCGGAGGCTGCACTTTTTGTAATGTGGCGTCATTTGCCGATGAGCAAACTCAAATCCAGAGTATTGCCGACCAATTACAAGATCGTGCGGGTGAAATTGCTCGTGCTAAGAAGTATCTGGCTTATTTTCAGGCGTACACCAGCACTTATGCTGAGGTGCAAGTGCTCAAGAACATGTATGAAGAAGCGTTAAAAGCACCGGGCGCCGATATTGTGG
Source organism: Vibrio sp. HI00D65 (assembly GCF_001635455.1). Taxonomy (GTDB): domain Bacteria; phylum Pseudomonadota; class Gammaproteobacteria; order Enterobacterales; family Vibrionaceae; genus Vibrio. The sequence continues at coordinate 83,825 of NZ_LWEH01000123.1, read as the reverse complement.
GGCTCTGTGTTGGTACAAGACCTGACTGTGTGCCTGATTCTGTTTTGGAATTATTGACCGGTTATGTTGAGAAAGGATACGAGCTCTGGCTAGAGCTCGGCTTACAAACGGCTAATAACGATACTCTTAAGCGCATCAATCGCGGCCATGATTTTGCGGTGTATGAAACGATCACCCAGCGTGCACGCGCTCTCGGAATTAAGGTGTGTACTCATCTTATTGTTGGACTACCAAAAGAGACCAAAGCCGATAACCTTGAAACGTTAGACAAGGTATTAGCAGTAGGTACAGATGGCATCAAGCTTCATAGCCTTCATATAGTAGAGGGAAGCACCATGGCCAAAGCATGGAAAGCCGGCAAGCTAGAAGCGCCAAACCTTGAAGAGTATGTCGACATTGCTACTGATATCATCCAACGTACCCCTGCGAACGTGGTTTACCATCGTGTTTCATCTGCGGCAAGACGCCCTACGTTACTCTCTCCGTTATGGTGTGAGAACCGTTGGCTGGCGATGACAGAGATAGGTCGGTCACTGGATAAAACTGGAGCTCAGGGAATGAAAACAGGCTCTGCATTCGAGTACACATTACCTGTTTTAAACGCGACTGATTGATAGAAATAAGTATGAGTAGGTAACAGCAGATAAAACCAACAAATAGTGGTAACATTTCCCTCATAGATTTTATGGAATAGATTGAGAGTAGATGGAGCTGGTAATGACTTGGTTGTGGGATAGAGTGTATAGCTACGGTATTTATATCGTTATCATATTGCTGTTTGCCCTGATCTGCTGGTTTCTTTATGCTCGTTATCAGTCGCACATTGAACAACTGCTACTCCCTACGCCATCTCCTCTCTTTTTCGTTGATGTTCGAACCGGGGAGATCTTGTACGCCAACCGCCAAGCGAAGCAATTGCTTGGTATCCGCCAGATTGGTATTCACTTTCGTTTTCCAACGGTGGAGAGCGAGAACAGCTTTCGCCATTACCTTACTAACCATATCAACTCTCGATCGTTTGAGCAGAATTCGTTGTGGGCACTGTCTGAGTTTGAATCTTTCAAGATCAATCTTGTGGGGCGTAAGATCCGTTTTAGAAGCAAAAAGTCGTGGATGATTCACGCATCTCCCTATAAGAACACTAATGAAGAGTTGTCCCAAGAGCTGCGTGAACTGAACGTCGCACGAACGGCTTTGGACTCTTTGTCTGAACTGATCTACGTAAAAGATCAAAAGGGTGAATTGCTCGCGAGTAATCGCTCGTTTAAAAAGTTTTGGCATGGCCGCTCGGAAGAGGGCACCTTGAGTGTTTCTGGTAGTGCACTGAAAGGGCGCGTTAGTGAACGTTCATGGACAACCGACCAAGATGGTAAAAGCTGCCTACTGGAAACGTACCAAAGCGTCTTACTTTCTCAAGATGGGGAAAACATAGGGACACTTTCTATTAGCCATGATGTGACCGATTGGCATGACATGCAGCAACAACTGCGTGGCGAAATGGAGAAGCGGAAAGACACCGAGGTGGCACTTGCGCAGAGAGACACTATCTTACAAAACATCTTGGAAGCTAGCCCTGATTCGATCGGTATCTTTAATGAAAATATGGTTTATCAAGCGTGTAATAAACCTTTTGTTACTGCGCTAGGGATCTCTGAAGTCAGTGATTTGATTGGCAAGCGATTACAAGATGTGGTGCCAAACAGTATGTATGTGCGAACCTCTGAAACCGACCACCAGGTTCTTCATCAAGGTAAATCACTACGCTATATCGATAAAGTGATGTCTAGTGATGGTGAATACACTTGGTATGACGTGGTGAAGTCGCCATTTAGAGATCCTGCATCCAGCACCAACGGGGTGTTGATTATGGCTCGTGATATCACTGAACGCTACCTTGCAGAGCAGAAACTCGAAGAGGCGAATTTGGAGCTTGAGCGTCTCAGCTTTATGGACAGTTTGACTCAGGTTTCTAACCGACGCCGCTTTGATGAACAGCTGTCGACACTATGGCATTACCATGTGCGAGAGAAGTTGCCGTTAACCATCATGCTTAGTGACATCGACTTCTTTAAAGGCTACAACGACTTTTATGGTCACCAACAGGGTGATGATGCTTTGATTCAGGTTTCGCAAGCCTTTAAGCAGGTACTGAATCGTTCGTCTGATTGTGTGGCTCGTTATGGTGGTGAAGAGTTCGGCTTTATCTTGCCAAACACAACTGCTGATGGCGCACTAATGGTGGCGCAACGCATTCATGATGAAGTGCTCAAGCTTGGGCTGGTTCATGAAAAGTCGACCGTTTCTGAGTTCATTACCGTCAGTATTGGTATTATCTCCTACGTGCCTACCCCTAACGATGAGATGGAGTCTGCGGTAGCCTTAGCCGACAGTGCGCTTTATCAAGCTAAGTCTGATGGCCGAAACTGTTCCAGCGTGCACCCATCATCGATCCGATAAGCCAATCTATTACTGATTAAGCCACTACTTACTAGGGTTATCTGTTTTAAACAATATAACCCAACTCTCTTGCTGCATGTGATGCAGCTAGCTTACCTCCTATCTTCAAACAGGGTAGAATGTTGCTAGTCTTATCGCATGGAGCGCTAAATGAAACCCATGAAAAATCTTGCCCAGTATTACGTGGATCTACTCGTAAAACTGGGGATTGTCCGCTTTTCTATCTTACTCGCCCTAGCGCTTGTTGCCCTCGCCGTTGTTGTACAGGTCGGCATTACTCTCGCACTTAAAGGCAATGTTGATGACATCGATATTGTCCGTTCTGTTTTCTTTGGTTTAGTGATTACACCTTGGGCGGTTTATTTCCTTTCTGTAGTGGTTGATCAGCTTGAAGAGTCTCGTCAGCGTTTAGCTAAGTTAGTCTCTAAGCTTGGTGATATGCGAGAGCGCGATCAAGAGTTGAATAATAAGCTTCAGCTCAACATCGAGAAGCTCAATCAAGAAATTGAAGAGCGTGAAAAAGCTGAAGAAGCGCGTGCTGAAGCGATGCATGACCTCGAAAATGAGGTGTTTCAGCGTGAGCGGACTCAGCTGGAACTTGCAGAGCGAACAGCGTTGCTACGCTCGTTTATTGATGCCTCGCCAGACCTTATTTACTACCGCAATGAAGACGGTGTATTCTCGGGTTGTAACCGAGCTGTGGAAGAGCTTACCGGAAAGGCTGAAAAAGACTTGGTGGGTTTGACGCCGTGGGATGTCTACAGTAAAGAAATCGCTCAGCAAGTTGTTGAAACCGACAAGAAAGTTTTTGCTGATAACCAGGCTCTGACCTACGATCAATGGCTTGAATACCCAGATGGACGTAAGAGCTACTTCGAACTGCGTAAGGTCCCTTTCTACAGCAAAGATGGTCGCCACCTTGGTTTGGTGGGCTTTGGTCGTGATATTACCGAGCGTAAAGAGCACCAAGAGTCTATCGAGAAAGCCAGCCGCGATAAGACTACTTTCATTTCTACCATTAGCCACGAGTTAAGAACACCGCTTAACGGCATTATTGGTTTAAGCCGTATGTTGCTCGATAGTCAATTGACTACAGAGCAGCGTAAGCAGATGCAAACCATCAAAGTGAGTGCGGTAACACTGGGTAATATCTTTAACGATATTATCGATATGGATAAGTTCGACCGTCGCAAGCTTGAGCTATTCCCAACCCCAATCAACTTTGAAGACTTTGTGGTGGAGATCGAAAGTATTTCCGCACTAATGGCTGAACAGAAAGGATTGAGGTTCGACTTAGAACGACTGTCTGATCTTCCAGTCGCTGTTGAGGTTGACGGCACTCGTCTAAGACAGGTGCTATGGAATCTTGTCAGCAACGCAATGAAGTTCACCAAAGATGGTGGTGTGGTGATGACTGTCAGTGCCGATATTGATGGTGACTTTGCCAACATCACCATGGAAGTCGAAGATACGGGTATTGGTATCCCTGAAAGCGAACTTGAGAAGATTTTCGCGATGTACTACCAGGTGAAGTCGGGTACCGATAACTTGCATGCTGTGGGTACCGGTATCGGCCTTGCTGTCTCTAAACAGCTGATCAACATGATGGATGGCGACATTGAAGTGACCAGTGAAGAAGGCTTTGGTAGTACCTTTACGGTTTCGATTCGTGTGCCGGTTAATCATGATACTCAAGCCTTGATTAAGACACCTCGAAAACAGTCGAACCTTAAGATCTTCATGGTTGAAGATATCGAACTCAATATCACGGTTGCGCGCTCGCTGTTGGAAAGCTTAGGTCATGAAGTGACTGTGGTGATGACAGGTAAAGAGGCGCAAATTGCCTTTAACCCAGAAGATTATGACTTGGTATTGTTGGATATCCAGCTACCAGATATGACAGGCTTCGACATTGCTCAGTACTACCGTGAGAAATACAGCCAACTACCGCCATTAGTAGCATTGACTGCAAATGTACTTAGCAACAAGCAAGAGTACTTCCAGAAAGGTATGGATGAGGCGATCAGTAAACCGCTATCCGTGAGAGCGATTCAAGATGTGATTAGCGAACTCATTGAGGATACACCAGAGGTTGTTGAAGAAGCCGAAGTGACCGAAAAGGTCAACGAGAATAAGCCGACGATTTCTTCTATTGATACCAGTTTGCTTGATATTGATATGCTAGAGTCTTACGTTGACATTGTTGGATCGAAGCCGGTTTTAGATAGCATCGTGATGTTTGAAGATATGATGCCGGAGTATATGGAAATATTGAACTCCAACATGGTCGCGAAAGACCAAGCCAGTATCGTCTCTGAGGCTCATAAGATTAAAGGTGCTGCAGGTTCAATTGGTTTGAAACGCATCCAGCAAGTGGCTCAGAAAGCTCAATCTCCAGACCTACCAGCTTGGTGGGAAAATATTTCAGATTGGGTCGATGAGATTAATAACGAATACCAGAATGATATTGAAGTCTTAAAGAGTTGGTTAAACCAAAGGTAGAAGAATAATGAAAAAATTAGCATTCGCCGCATGCGTAGTGGCATTAGCGGGCTGTGCTGCACCACAAGTTGAGTGGCAGCAGGACAACCAAGTTGAAGTATCTGCAGCGACAGTCACAATGAAAAGCAACCTTTGGCACAACAAGATGCCGACCATCGGAGAGACTCAAGACAAGACTCTGCATGGCGCTATTTACCTAGAATCAGATTCAGAATTACCGGCAACGCTGGCTGTGGAGAGTGTGACCGTTAAGCAAGGTGCAGATACCTTGTTAGTAACGGCTGACGATCTTGAGCTAAGAACGCACAGCGAGACTCAGTGGGAAGTTGCGTTTGTATGGCAGCTAGAGATCGACAGCGAAAAGCCGGTTGATGTTGCGGTTGAACTGAAAGACGGTGAAACGGTGAAGTGGCTAGTGGAGAAAGACGTTAAGGTCGATACGGTTTACTAAACCTTATTCAATCCAGAACTACAAAAAAGGGAGAATGCGTTGGCATTCTCCCTTTTTGATAACTATTGATTGCGCTTCTACTGTAATAAAACACTCAGTGCTAAACGATTAGAAACGCCAATCTAATTAGTCTTCTAGGTCACCACAGAAGCGGTAGCCTTCACCGTGAATTGTTGCGATGATTTCTGGTGTACCAGAAACAGATTCAAAGTGCTTACGAATACGACGGATTGTTACGTCTACAGTACGATCGTGTGGCTTAAGCTCACGGCCTGTCATCTTCTTAAGAAGGTCTGCACGTGTTTGGATCTTACCTGGGTTCTCACAGAAGTGAAGTAGAGCACGGAACTCTGAACGAGGTAGCTTGTAGCCTTCGCCGTCTGGGTTAACCAGAGAACGACTGTTGATATCTAGTACCCAACCGTTGAACTCGTACTTCTCAACGCTGCGCTTCTCTTCTTGAACAGAGCTTGTGCTCATTGAACGGTTAAGAAGGTTGCGTGCGCGGATAGTCAGTTCACGAGGATTGAAAGGCTTAGTGATGTAATCATCAGCGCCGATTTCTAGGCCTAGGATCTTATCAACTTCATTATCACGACCAGTTAAGAACATAAGCGCTACATTTGCTTGCTCACGTAGTTCACGCGCAAGTAGTAGGCCATTCTTACCTGGAAGGTTGATGTCCATAATTACAAGGTTAACTTGGTTGTCAGATAGCACTTGGTGCATCTCTTCACCGTCGCTAGCCTCAAAAACAGCATATCCCTCTGCTTCAAAAATACTCTTTAGAGTGTTACGAGTTACTTGCTCATCTTCAACGATAAGAATCTGCGGGGTTTGCATTTGGCGGTACCTAAATTTGTGACGAAACTGTGCTAATAGAATAAATTCTAGGCAAAAACATAACATACAGGTAATGTATTTTTGATGATAACTTAAAGTTTTCAAAAAAACACTTACTTCCAGCTATCTGCCTTCCTTGAAGTATTGCCCAACAACGTAGATCCAGTACGCCTTTCAATCATTCTTTTAGTGATTGCAACGGATTCTATAATGTTAACAGCATGCTAACAACGTGAGAATGTTAATTCCATTCACTTTGTTGATTTACATCAATCGCCGTATCGCAACAAACTTTAATAGTATGGCTACAACTTAACCAGTGGTATGGTGATTATTTAGCAGGAGAACAAGAATGATTATTCGAGATGGTGACCACATCTCACCTGCTAACGAACTGATTATGAACCAAGGAAGCCGAAAGCTGTCTTTAGATTCTAGTAGATAAATATGTTCAATCAAGCCTAATTCAGTATTAGGTTGAGCATAGAACAATGAAAACAAAGGAATAATTTTTAATAACAATATAAAGCATAGGGGATCGCCTGATTTACAGGTCTGCCTTACTCATGGAGGATATATGCACGATATAACACCTGACTTATGCGATGAGTTTGAAAGCAAAGTCACCTTACTTGACCTACCTTTGCAGAACTTCGGACAACGTGGTGCGTTCTGGGGAAAAATTGTAACAGTTCGTTGTTATCACGATAATTCCAAGGTTCGTGAGGTATTAGATACCGACGGCAACGGTAAAGTGTTGGTTGTCGACGGAAATGGCTCGTGTCAAAAAGCGCTACTTGGCGATCAACTCGCTATTCTTGCTATAGAAAATGGTTGGGAGGGCGTGATTGTTAACGGCGCTGTGCGTGATGTGGGCATGATGTCGCAAATGGACTTGGGTGTTCAGGCGCTAGGTGCATCACCATTCAAAACAGAGAAGCGCGGTGTGGGACAAGTGAATGTGACATTGACAGTGCACAATCAATTGATTCAGCCTGGTGATTACATCTATGCAGATTGGAATGGTGTGTTAATTTCATCTGAGCTGTTGCTTGAATCTTAGTTTATTTACCTATATCAAGCTTATTAGGTTAGAAGCGAAATCCTAACCCTACTTCGACACCTTGCTGCCACTCTTCGTAATCAAGGGTGGCATGCAAATCCAAGTTGTCTGTTAGTTGTACTCGGCTCGATACTTCAGCTGCGACAGACTGCTCATTCTCTTCAGTTTCATCTTTATAGGTATGAAGAGAACTGTTGAAAGAGATCCTTTCTGAGAACTGGTAACTGACACCGCTCAAGAATCCATTTTCGTGTTTCAATGATGCACTGTTGATCCGCGTACCGACATACAGATCCACATCGCCAAACAAGCTATAGGCGTAGCCACTGTCGACTTTCCACGTATCGAAATTCTCGTTGGACGCATTTTGGGATGAGATAAAGAATTTGTGTGCTGAACGATCAATCTGACTAGGTAATAAGGGCAAGCTATTCGCTGAACAAACAACAGGCATAGCAAATGCTGAAAGAATAAGTAATCTTTTCACTTCCCACTCCTGATGTTATTTATTATTGTTTTTGAACGTTATCGTTCAATTAAAGCACAGTTCTTGTATGCTTGCTGAACAATCGATATAGCATTTTGTTATGAACCTATATGAAATTGGTTGCTTCTTTGTTCGTTAATCAAACTGTATCTTCGAATTATCGGTGCACAATGGATGTTTTATCACTGAAATGACGGTTTGCTCTGAAAAACGCTTCGAATGTAAAAAAACGCAACTTTTCATTGACGTCTAGTGGTAAAAATTGATAAACGTAGAGTAAAGCACAAGCAGAGAATTTGATATGCAGCACTTAAGCCACCTAGTAATGACCACAACCATTATTATTACCGACATTAACATTGTTGGGGCAGGCTGCTAAGTAACGGATTTTAAAAAAAAGGCCTGTATCCAACAAGATACAGGCCTTTTTTTTTGTACCATTTTTATGACTCATGGAGAAAGGGATGCGCGTTTTAAAGTTTGGAGGTTCATCATTAGCTGATGCAGATCGTTTTTTACGAGCGGCTGATATCATCGCTAATAATGCCCAGCAAGAAGAGCTAGCCGTTGTACTATCGGCTCCAGGAAAAACAACCAATAAGTTGGTCGCTGTTATCGAAGCTGCACTGAAAAATGGTGAAGCTGAAGCACAAATTACAGAGATCGAATCTTCATTTAATACTCTGTTTGCAGAGATCAAAGCGGTTGTGCCTTCTATTGATGGTTCAGCGTTTCAAGAGCAGGTCGATACCTCTCTTACTCAGTTAAAGCAGTTCGTGAATGGCATTAACCTACTTGGTATGTGTCCGAATCACGTCAATGCTCGCATCATCAGTAAAGGTGAGCGAATCTCTATCCAGTTAATGAAAGCGGTATTGGAAGCGAAAGGCCAACCGGCCAGCCTGATTGACTCTGTTCAATACCTATATGCTAAAGGTGATCACCTAGAAGCTATGGTCGATGTGGATGTCTCTACTCAGAACTTCCAACAGTCTCCACTTCCGAAAGGCCACGTTAACATCATGCCTGGCTTTACTGCTGGTAATGAGAAAGGCGAGTTAGTCACGCTTGGTCGTAATGGCTCTGACTACTCAGCGGCTGTGTTAGCGGCGTGTCTACGTGCTGATTGCTGTGAAATTTGGACTGATGTCGATGGCGTTTACAACTGTGACCCGCGCTTAGTTGACGATGCTCGTCTACTTAAGTCTTTAAGTTACCAAGAAGCGATGGAGCTTTCTTACTTCGGTGCTTCGGTTCTACACCCTAAAACCATTGCGCCTATCGCACAATTCCATATTCCCTGTCTGATCAAAAACAGCTTTAACCCTCAAGGTGCGGGCACACTTATTGGTCAAGACACTGGTGAAGATAACCTAGCGATCAAAGGTATTACGACACTAAGTGACCTAACGATGGTTAACGTATCTGGCCCTGGCATGAAAGGCATGGTAGGTATGGCGAGCCGAGTATTCGGTGCAATGTCTTCAGCTGGTGTTTCTATTGTTCTTATTACTCAGTCGTCCTCTGAATACAGCATCAGCTTCTGTATCGAATCGGCTGACAAGTTAAAAGCTAAGCAAGTGCTATCAGAAGCATTTGAACTTGAACTTAAAGATGGCCTGTTAGAGCCAGTTGAGTTCATGGACGACGTTGCTATCGTGACGCTGGTGGGCGATGGTATGCGTACTTCACGTGGCGTTGCTTCTCAGTTCTTCTCTTCTTTAGCTGAAGTGAACGTTAACATTGTGGCGATTGCACAAGGCTCATCTGAGCGCGCTATCTCTGCTGTTATCCCTGAAGATAAAATTTCAGAAGCAATCAAAGCGTGTCACGAGAACCTATTTAACTCTAAGCACTTCCTTGATGTATTCGTTGTGGGTGTTGGCGGTGTTGGTGGTGAACTTGTTGACCAGATCCAACGTCAGCAGGGCAAACTGGCTGAAAAAGGCATCGTGATCCGCGTATGTGGTTTAGCCAACAGCAAAGGCTTGTTGCTAGACAGTGAAGGCCTACCACTAGAACAGTGGCGTGATCGCATGTCGAGCGCGACCGAAGAGTTCAGCCTAGCTCGCTTAGCGGCTCTTGTTCAACGCAACCATATCATCAACCCAGTATTGGTTGATTGTACGTCTAGTGAAGATATTGCAGCGCAGTATGCTGACTTCCTAGCAGCAGGATTCCACGTAGTAACACCAAACAAGAAAGCAAACACAGCAAGCATGTCTTACTACCATCAGCTGCGTGAAGTTGCACGTAACTCACGTCGTAAGCTGATGTATGAGACAACCGTAGGCGCAGGTCTGCCAGTAATCGAAAACCTACAGAACCTAATCTCTGCAGGTGATGAACTTGAGAAGTTCAACGGTATTCTGTCTGGTTCTCTTTCTTACATCTTCGGTAAGCTTGATGAAGGCATGACACTGAGCCAAGCAACGAACATCGCTAAAGAGAATGGTTTTACTGAACCTGACCCACGTGATGATCTATCAGGTATGGATGTGGCGCGTAAGCTGCTTATCCTAGCTCGTGAAGCTGGCATGGCGCTTGAACTTGAAGATGTGGAAGTCGACCAAGCTCTACCACCAGGTTTTGATGATTCAGGTACGGTTGAAGAGTTCATGGCTCGCTTACCTGAAGCGGATGCTTACTTCCAAGAGCAATCAGCTATCGCAGCAGAAGAAGGCAAAGTACTTCGTTATGTTGGTGAAATCGCGGAAGGTAAGTGTAAGGTTCGTATCGCAGCTGTTGATGGCGACGACCCAATGTTCAAGATTAAAGATGGCGAGAACGCTCTAGCATTCTACAGCCGTTACTACCAACCAATCCCACTTGTTCTTCGCGGCTACGGTGCCGGTACTGAAGTAACAGCAGCAGGCGTATTCTCTGATGTGATGCGTACTCTTGGTTGGAAATTAGGAGTTTAGGAATGAGTTCAAGTGAAATGGATGTTGTCGTTTATGCTCCTGCATCAATCGGTAACGTCAGTGTAGGCTTTGATGTACTGGGGGCCGCCGTGTCTCCAGTGGATGGCACACTGCTGGGTGACCGAGTTATGGTTCAAGCAGGTGATGAACCATTCTCACTTAAAACAGCAGGCAGCTTTGTTTCTAAGCTGCCTGCTGAAGCGAAGGAAAATATCGTCTACGACTGTTGGGTGGTGTTCTCTAGAGAGCTAGATAAGAAAGGCGTTGCGCTTAAGCCACTGGAAATGACACTAGAAAAGAATATGCCTATCGGTTCCGGCTTAGGTTCAAGTGCATGTTCAATCGTAGCGGCGCTTGATGCGCTAAACCGTTTTCATGGTCAGCCACTGGATGAAACTGAACTGCTTGCCTTAATGGGTGAAATGGAAGGTAAAATTTCAGGCGGCGTGCACTACGATAACGTAGCACCTTGCTACCTAGGTGGTGTGCAATTGATGCTTGAAGAGCTAGGCATCATTAGCCAAGAAGTCCCATGTTTTGATGACTGGTATTGGGTAATGGCTTACCCGGGCATTAAGGTTTCAACAGCAGAAGCGCGAGAGATCTTACCGTCTCAGTACCGTCGCCAAGATATCATTGCACATGGTCGCCATTTAGCGGGCTTTATCCACGCGTGTCACTCAGGCCAACCTGAGCTGGCAGCGAAGATGATCAAAGACGTGATCGCTGAACCATATCGTGAGAAACTGCTTCCAGGGTTTGCTGACGCACGTAAATATGCGTTGTCGGCTGGTGCATTGGCTACTGGTATTTCCGGTAGCGGCCCAACTCTATTTAGCATTTGCAAAGAACAAGATGTCGCCGAGCGTGTTGCACGCTGGTTAGAACAAAATTACGTACAAAATGAAGAAGGATTCGTTCACGTTTGTCGCCTAGATAAGCAAGGTTCGATCGTTACAGGAAGTGAGTTATGAAACTGTACAACATCAAAGAAAATGATGAACAAGTCTCTTTTGGCCAAGCCGTTCGTCAAGGCTTAGGTCGCAATCAAGGTCTATTTTTCCCATCTGAACTGCCAAAGTTTGATGATATCGATGCGCTGCTAGCAGAGGATTTTGTCCCTCGTAGCTCAAAGATTTTGTCGGCGCTTATCGGTGATGAACTACCGAAAGAGCAGATCGATCAAATGGTGGATGCAGCGTTCCAATTCCCTGCACCAATCAACCAAGTAAAAGGTGGTGTTTACGCACTTGAACTTTTCCATGGTCCAACACTGGCGTTTAAAGATTTTGGTGGCCGCTTCATGGCGCAATCTCTAGCGGCGGTTTCAGATGGTGGTCAAATCACTATTTTGACAGCAACATCAGGTGATACTGGTGCAGCAGTTGCGCATGCTTTCTACGGCATGGAAGACATCAACGTTGTGATTCTTTACCCAAAAGGCAAGATCAGCCCGCTACAAGAAAAACTATTCTGTACGCTGGGTAAGAACATCCACACGGTAGCGATTGATGGCGATTTTGACGCGTGTCAGGCGCTAGTAAAAGATGCATTTGATGACGCAGCACTGCGTGAAGAAATTGGTCTTAACTCAGCAAACTCTATCAACATCAGCCGCTTGATGGCTCAGATCTGTTACTACTTTGAAGCAGCTTCTCAGCTAACCAAAGAGCAGCGTGAAAACCTGGTTATCTCTGTACCAAGTGGTAACTTCGGTAACTTAACGGCTGGTCTTTTGGCGAAAGCGCTTGGCTTACCAGTGAAGCGTTTCATTGCCGCTACCAACGAAAATGACACGGTTCCACGCTACCTAGAAACCGGTGAATGGAATCCAAAGCCAACCGTTGCGACAACATCGAACGCGATGGATGTGAGCCAGCCAAACAACTGGCCTCGTATCGAAGAGCTTTGCCAACTGAAAGGTTGGGGCTTGGATACTCTGGGCAAAGGTAAAGTGTCTGACGAGCAGAGTGCTGAATCAGTACGTGACCTTAAAGCGCAAGGTTACCTTTGTGAGCCACATGGTGCTATCGCTTACCGTCTATTGGATGAACAGTTGCAAGAAGGTGAAACAGGCTTGTTCCTATGTACAGCCCACCCTGCTAAGTTCAAAGAAGTGGTCGATGATATCCTAGGTTCAGATATTGAATTACCGGGCCCGCTAGCAAAACACGCGGCGATGGAGCTATTGTCTGAAGATTTAGATAACGATTTTGAAGCGCTAAAAGCAGTACTTCGTCGTGTCCAACCAGCGTAATGTGTTATAGATATAAGCAGTAGAATTTAGACCATAACAAAAAAGGTGAATGAGCAATCATTCACCTTTTTTATTGCCCGATAGTTTATGAAGTTAACTTTATTTAGGTCATCTCTTAAGGTTAAATGGTTTATCTGGTTAGCAGATTTAATCCAAGCTCAACGGAGAAGGATAGTATGAATTTTTTGATTTTCCTTGGCTCTGTACGTGAGAGTACACCGCCAAGACCTGCTCGATTAGGAATGAGAGTCAGTAAGGCGTGTGCAAAACTCCTAACGAATAAACACTCTGAGCATACGGTTGAAATCATCGATCCACTGGATTACGACTTTGGCGAGGTGTTTAAACCTGAATTTTCTTACCATCGTTCCAAAGTACCTGCACACCTTGCTGAGTTAGCGGACAAGATTGCCAAAGCTGATGGCTACGTGATGGTAAGCCCTGAATACAATCATTCAATGAGCCCAGCATTGGCCAAGATTCTTAATCATTTTGGTAGCTCGCTATTTTCGTATAAGCCGAGTGCGATTGTGACGTATTCTGCGGGGCAGTGGGGCGGGGCAAGAGCATCGGTTTCGATGCGTACCTTCTTATCTGAACTCGGTTGTTTACCGGTTTCTGCGATGATTCATCTATCTAAAGCACAAGAGGTCTTTGATGAAGAGGGTTGTGTTGCCAAAGAGTCAGAGCAAGCTCAATGGGATGAATACATGAACCGAACCTTTCATCAGTTGATGTGGTGGGCACAAGGTGCAGCGTTACAGAGAGATAAGGTGGATCCAACGACGTTAGCAAAAGCCTTCACTAGAGATCCTTCTCAACGAAATGCGCCCTAACCGTTCTATCGGCAAATGTGAGCAGCATAAAAACGAAAAAAGCTTGGTCATTTCTGACCAAGCTTTTTAAATCTTTAACACTCTAGTTTCTGAGATTATAGAGACTCAGTGAACGTACGTGCGATAACGTCACGCTGCTGTTCAGTTGTTAGAGAGTTGAAACGTACAGCGTAACCCGATACACGGATAGTTAGCTGTGGGTAGTTCTCTGGGTGAGCAACTGCGTCTTCTAGTGTTTCACGCTTAAGAACGTTAACGTTTAGGTGTTGGCCACCTTCGATACGTGGTGCTGCTTCGATAGCAACTTCACGGCTCTCGTACTCACCTAGGTCTGCAGCCGGGATAACTTGGTCAGCTTCGAAACCAGCAGTAGCTGCAACACAACGAGCTTCATTCTTTTCGCTGTCTAGTAGCCAGATTGAGTTTAGTAGGTCGTCGTTTGCAGCTTTAGTAATTTGAATACCTTGGATCATAACTATCTCCTAGTCCACTGAATGTGGTTTGATTATGGTGTTAACTTTCGATTTTTATTGAGCTGGATAATATATACCTAATATTTGATGGGTTAATATTGACTTAAGTCAAAAAACAACCAAAAACCATACTCCTAAAAAGGTAGTTATTTTGAGGTGAATCAATAAAGCCCTTGAAAACAATGTGATTACAAAATATTTTAAACTATAAAAAATATTTGACGGTTATATTTGTTGTAATTTTACCACATTTGTTGCACTTTTATTGAGCAGTAACCGATAGGGCCCTTTATTTATGATGTATTCTGAAAGTGTGAAGTGATTTAATGACAAACAAAATTTCATCGTCAAAACCTAAAACAAATATTAAGTTTATTGGCGCTCATGTGTCGGCCGCTGGTGGTGTTGATCAGGCTCCAATGAGAGCTCGAGAGATAGGTGCTAATGCATTCGCACTGTTTACTAAAAACCAGAGGCAGTGGGCAGCAAAGCCGTTAGAAGCTAAAACCATTAGCGCCTTCAAAGCCAGCTGTAAGATGTTAGGTTTTTCAGCGGAGCACATTCTTCCTCACGACTCCTACTTGATTAACCTCGGCGCACCAGAAGAAGAAAAGCTAGAGAAATCGCGCGCTGCCTTTATTGACGAAATGGAGCGTTGTAATCAGCTTGGTCTAACACTACTAAATTTTCATCCTGGGAGTCATTTAAAGAAAATCTCAGAAAGTGAATGCTTGGCTAAGATCGCTGAGTCGATCAACCTCGCTCATCAAGCTGTTCCAGATGTGATTGCGGTGATTGAGAATACATCAGGCCAAGGTACTAACTTGGGTTGGAAGTTTGAGCACCTAGCAGAGATCATCGAGCAAGTAGAAGATAAGTCACGTGTTGGTGTGTGTTTAGATACTTGTCATACCTTTACTGCGGGTTATGACCTAAGAACAAAAGAAGCGTGTGAACACACTTTCGCTGAATTTGACCGTATCGTGGGTATGCACTATCTAAGAGCAATGCACATCAATGATTCAAAGGCTGAGTTCGCGAGCCGAGTTGATAGACACCATTCTTTAGGAAAAGGTGAAATTGGCTGGGATTGTTTCGAGTATGTTGCCTCAGATTCTCGCTTTAATGGTATCCCTCTTATCTTAGAAACGATTGATTCAACGATTTGGAAAGAGGAAATTCAAAAGCTTAGAATGTTTCACCACGCAGCAACGGTTGAGAATAGCGAAGCGTAATAATAGAGGGGAAAATTAATCTTCTCCGTTTTATCGAAACTGGCATCTTTCTTTCATAGCGATTAGGTGAATATGTAGTTCACTGTTTTATAGAGGAGGGTGCCATTATGTATTCTAAAACTCCTACCCCAAGAACGTCTCCAACTACCCATGCTGCAGCTCGCTTACCTGCGCCAAATCGTCATATTCATAGTCATGGTCATCATCGCACTCAACAAAAAAGTGGTTAATCGAGATCAACACAACTTGAGCTGATTATTATGATTCATCAACAAATGAAGCCAGCACATCATGTTTATTGATAGCTGTATGAGGTATAACTAGATCCTTATTTAGGACAGTTAGCCGATACAGCTATTTTTTGTCTAGAGATCTTGATTATTGGGAAGTAAAACGATGAGCGCACCAAAGACTTGGGAATCCATTATTAATGACGAGCGTGAAAAAGAGTACTTTCAAAGTGTTCTCGCTTATGTCGAACAGCAACGTAATAGTGGGAAAACCATCTACCCACCTCAGGAGCAGGTATTTAGCGCTTTCGATATGACGCCCTTTGAATCTGTGCGAGTCGTTATCCTAGGACAAGACCCTTATCACGGTGCTCATCAAGCACACGGCTTGGCTTTCTCTGTATTGCCCGGCGTTAAAATCCCGCCTTCTCTGCGCAACATGTACAAAGAACTGGCACAAGATATCGAAGGTTTTGAAGCACCTAACCATGGTTACCTTGAAGCTTGGGCATCACAAGGGGTGTTGATGTTGAACACTGTTTTGACTGTAGAAGAGGCACAAGCACACTCACATGCAAAATGTGGCTGGGAAACTTTTACCGATGCGATGATTGCTGAACTAAACCAGCGCTCTGAGCCGATCATTTTCTTATTATGGGGTGCACATGCCCAGAAGAAGGGACAAGCAATTGATGTCCAGAAGCACCATGTGTTAGCCGCGCCTCACCCTTCGCCACTATCAGCACGTCGAGGTTTCTTTGGCTGTCAGCATTTTTCAACGGCTAATAAACTGCTATCTTCTATGGAGCAGCAACCTGTCGACTGGCGCCTACCAGCAGAAATGTAGCTTGGTTGTTTTCTGAGCAGGGTCAAATCATAACTCGGTATCTTCATATACACTTATAAATAGTGGGTGTAATGGAGTGCCATACTATGATGATTGAAAGGATAAGACGAGAGCATGGCTATATGGCTCGGTTACTCGCAATACTCAACAATAAGTTAGAGCTGCTAAAGCAGGAGCAAGAGATAAACTATAGCCTGATCGCTGAGGTGGTTCATTACTTGATGAACCATTCAGACAAAGTTCATCACCCTAAAGAAGACGTCATTTATCGCTACTACCTAAAGCAATATGGCAGTGATCCAGCGATTGAGGACTTGGAGTCAGAACACCAGTTGTTATCGGAGAAAACGGTCGATTTTCTGGGTGTTGTCGATATGATTCTCCAAGATGCGGTGGTACCGCAACAGGTCTTTATCGACCTGCTTGAATCCTTTGTGAAAGCGCAACGGAAACACATGGAGTATGAAGAGAAGCAGATACTACCAATGATCGTGCAAGCATTTACGGTGAAGGATTGGCAAAAAGTTGAATCGCAATGGCTTCAGCCAGAAGATGATCCTGTGTTTGGAGATACGATTGCTGACCAGTATCGTCAACTCGCTGATCGCGTGCGACAAAATGAGCAAGAATGTGTTTAGCACCTCGATATCGCTCTCTTTGTAGTAGAGGGGTCCCTTTATTAAAGGTATATAAAGGGGTTTGAAGGTTGAAACGTCACTTGATGAAATAAAAAAGGCACCTTCATAGGTGCCTTTTGCTATCTGTTTTCTTATCGTGCCGATTAAAGCTTTATATCGTCAAGGCTGAAATCAAGTCCTAGGTTCATCTCTCGTAGCTCTTTCTCAAGCTGTCTACGGTCATTGATTGCCTCAATTTCACGCCACTTACGCTTGAGTGGTTTAGAGCGTGTTTTCTGAGTTGAACGTGGCATTTCTAGTTCTGATATTTCATCGAATTGAAAGTTATCCATAAGCCATATCTCCTTCCGTGGGACTAGTTCTTACGAACTATTAAATATCATAATTAGGTTCACAATAACCTTGATTTGTTTCTCATTTGTTTCAAATCCATGAAGGTTTTGTTCTCATTTTTTATGCATGCTCACACATTGTGGTGATTTTTATGTGTAAAAAGTGAGCAAACAAACTGAAGTAAACGATTAAATTACAGGTTGTTGAATGTTAATTCATTGTGCGAAAGGAATAGCACTTTATCGACGATGCATTCAACTGCATATTACGCTTTACTGGAGAGTCACTTATCGTCCTAGAAAAAACGCAGAACTTCACTATACCTTGTAAAACCTAGGCTGGAGTCATTTTTATGGGATGTCGTTCTTGTCGAGGTAGGGCGACTGTGGATGTTGATAGGATGTCCCGATAATGTGACTTTTATTGGGCTGGATTGTTGAAGGTTTTGT
The DNA here is from genome assembly GCF_001635455.1 of Vibrio sp. HI00D65. Lineage (GTDB taxonomy): Bacteria > Pseudomonadota > Gammaproteobacteria > Enterobacterales > Vibrionaceae > Vibrio. Next base: position 65,800 of record NZ_LWEH01000123.1, on the reverse strand, counting down.
TAACAAAAGGTGTGATATTAGTGAAATGTCATTTTTATATAAATTAATTTGCATATTGATTTTTAGATCATCTCGCTGCATTATCCGCCCGTCAAAAATACACCGATACGTAAAATGGATGCATGAAGCGACATTTACAATCTAGATCGTAACAAATAAATATAAAACTAATGCCGATACAACTATTGACACTGGCATAGGTGATCTAGAGGAAGGCTTGGAAGCATGATCGGTGCTTAAACTCAATTACGAGGTTCACGTGACAGACTTAATCAATTTGATGAACGATCTCCTTTGGGGATCTATCTTAGTTTATTTACTGGTTGGTGTGGGTATCTACTTCACCGTACGACTAGGCTTTATTCAATTCCGCCATTTCGGCCACATGTTCTCTGTTCTAAAGAACAGCCGCAAAGCAGACAGTGCTGGTATCTCTTCTTTCCAAGCTCTTTGTACTAGTCTTGCTGCTCGTGTTGGTACGGGTAACATGGCTGGTGTTGCTGTAGCACTTACCGCTGGTGGCCCTGGTGCTATCTTCTGGATGTGGCTAATTGCAATGCTAGGTATGGCAACATCTTTTGCAGAAAGTACGCTAGCACAGCTATACAAAACACGCGATAACGACGGTAACTACCGTGGTGGCCCTGCATACTACATGGAGAAAGGCCTAGGCATGCGTTGGATGGGGGTTCTATTCTCTATCTTCCTAATCATCGCATTCGGTCTTGTATTCAACGCGGTTCAAGCGAACGCAATCGCAAGTGCAATGAATACAGCGTTTGACTTTGAACGCAGCTACACAGGTGTTGGTATCGTAATTATCTCTGCATTCGTTATCTTCGGTGGTATCAGGAAGATCGCACGTACAGCAGAAATCATTGTTCCAATCATGGCATTGGCTTACCTTGCTATTGCGCTGTTCATCATGTTTGCGAACATTGAGAGAGTACCTGAAGTGATCGCTCTTATCTTCAAGAGTGCATTCGGCCTGCAAGAAGCGGCTGCGGGTGGTCTAGGTTACGCAATTGCACAAGCGATGATTAACGGTATCAAACGTGGTCTGTTCTCGAACGAAGCGGGTATGGGTTCTGCGCCAAACGCAGCAGCTTCTGCTACGCCTTACCCACCGCACCCAGCATCACAAGGTTATGTACAAATGCTAGGTGTATTCATGGATACGATCGTTATCTGTTCTGCAACAGTAGCAATCATCCTGATGTCTGGTGAGTATGTACCACACGGTGAAGTAACAGGTATCGAGCTGACTCAACGCGCACTAACAGCACAAGTGGGCTCTTGGGGCGGCATCTTTGTAGCGGTAGCGATTTTCTTCTTCGCTTTCACTTCAATCATTGCAAACTACTCGTACGCTGAAACGAACCTGATTTTCCTAGAGCACAACAATAAGAAAGGTCTAGTGCTATTCCGTATTATTGTACTGGGTATGGTTATGTTTGGTTCTCTTGCAACGCTACCTACGGTATGGGCACTGGCTGACGTATCGATGGGTCTAATGGCGATTGTTAACTTGGTGGCGATTATCTTGCTGTCAGGTATCGTTATTAAGCTAGCGAAGGACTACAACCGCCAACTTGACGCGGGTAAAGTACCGACATTTGATGCAAATGATTTCCCTGAGCTTAAGTCTCAACTGGAAGATGGTATTTGGGACAACAACAAGAAGTAATCTTGTTGGAGCGATAAAGCGCTCATCTTAAACGATTGCAAAGGCTAAGGTCTCGACCTTAGCCTTTTTCTTTGCCTGCGTTTCCATTCTCAGCGACTTTTGATGATTGAAAGTGGGTGGTTAGAATCATCTATCAAAGTAATAGGAAGACTCATAAAGACAAGTTGATGTTTTTTCTATACTCTAGCAGCATCCAGTTAGATAACCGATTAGGGTAAAGTTATGTTAGTTGTCGTGTCTCCAGCCAAAACACTTGATTACGAATCACCATTAGCGACAGAACGCTTTAGTCAGCCTGAGTTTGTTGAACACTCTGCTGAACTGATTGAAGAGTGCCGCAAGCTGACACCAGTAGATGTCTCTGCATTGATGAAAGTGAGCGATAAGATCGCAGGGTTGAACGTAGCGCGCTTTGAGCAGTGGAGCGAAACTTTTACCCAAGAGAATGCACGTCAAGCCATCCTTGCCTTCAAAGGTGATGTATACACAGGCCTAGACGCTGAAACACTGTCGGATGAAGATTTTGACTACGCACAGAACCACCTGCGTATGCTTTCTGGTCTTTACGGCTTACTAAAGCCACTTGATTTGATGCAACCTTACCGTCTAGAAATGGGCACGCGTTTAGCGAATGCTCGCGGTACTAACTTGTACCAGTTCTGGGGCAATATCATCACAGACAAGCTGAATGAAGCGTTGAACGCTCAAGGCGACAATGTGCTGATCAACCTAGCATCTAACGAGTACTTCAAAGCGGTAAAACCAAAGAACTTGGATGGCCAAGTGATTACACCAGTATTCAAAGACTGCAAGAATGGTCAATACAAGGTGATCAGTTTCTACGCGAAAAAGGCGCGTGGCATGATGGCTCGCTACATCATTGAGAACAAAGTGGACTCAATTGAAGCGCTTACTAAGTTTGATACCGCGGGTTACTACTTCGTAGAAGAAGAATCGAACGCGAAAGAGCTAGTCTTCAAGCGTGAAGAGCAAAACTAGACGTTGTTTATTCAAGGTACAAGTTTACGCTAGATACCAACTAGATATAGAAAAGCCCCATGCAGTTCGCTGCATGGGGCTTTTTGTTGAATCATTCAGAAGTTAGCAAGTCAGCAGATTACTTTTTCTTTGCAGCTTTCTTTTTCTTCGCGATTTTTTTCTTCTTCGCGAGCTTCTGCTTCTCTAATGCTTTCTTATCTTCTTTCTTTGGTTTCTTTTTCTTCGTTACAGCGGCTTTCTTGTGCGTTGGGCGCATTCCTTCAACGAAGCGCTCTTTGATTGCTTCTTTGGTGTAACGAGCAACGCGTTCAATCATTAATTGATCGTGTGCTTCGATTAGAGAAACCGCATTACCTTTTTTACCTGCACGAGCCGTACGGCCAATTCGGTGTAGGTAAACATCAGCAGTGCGTGGCATGTCGTAGTTAATTACGTGGCTTACATCTGGAAGGTCGATACCACGAGCTGCTACGTCAGTTGCTAACAGCACGTTTACAGTGCCATCACGGAAACGAGCAATCGCATTGTTACGACGGTCTTGGGGCATCTCGCCTTGAATCCAAGCACATGGAATCTGAGCGCTCTCTAGTAGCGCGCGCAGGTCACCTAAACGCTCACGAGTCTTTAAGAAGACGATACTACGCTCAGCTTCTTTAGTAATGATGTGTTTTAGCAGCTCGAGTTTATGCTCTGCTGTGTCTGCACGATGGTACCACTGAGTGATCTTTTTACGTTCACGTAGTGATGATTTTGCATCGATCTCTGCTGGGTTGTTCAGTAGGTCTTCAGTGAAACCTTCAACACCTTTACCTTCTAGCGTTGCTGAGAAAAGTAAAGTTTGCTTACGCCAGCGACACTCTGCAGATAGACGATCAACAACAGGACCAAAGCCCATGTCTAGCATGCGATCTGCTTCATCTAGGATCAGCCATTCAATTGCACGACAATCAAAGCGCTCAGCTTCGATGTATTCCATTAGGCGGCCTGGAGTCGCAACAACGATGTCTTGGGTAGTGCCAAGAATGTCTGCGTGCTCTTGGTACATCACACCACCTGTGATGGTGAAGATGTTCAGTGCAGTGTATTTCGCAAGCTCACGAGCTTGGTCAGTGATCTGCATTGCTAGCTCACGCGTTGGCGTCAGGATAAGCATACGAGCAGGGCCCGCTTTCTTACGAGGGAAATCCTGAAGGTACTGAAGTGCTGGCAGTACGAATGATGCTGTTTTACCTGTACCTGTTGGCGCAGATGCCAAAACGTCTCTTCCATCTAACGCTTGTGGGATTGCTTCAGCTTGTATCTGTGTTGGGCGTTCGTAGCCCATTTCGTCAATTGCTTTAAGCAGCTCTTGGTTTAGATCGAGTTCTGCAAAGGTTCTGATCACTGTTGTTTCTCCACAAGCAATAAATATTTCTGCCTCAAAAAGCAGACGATAAAAAGAGTAGTCGGACATTATAGAAGCATTAGTGATTAGGATCACATGGTATTTGCTACATCTTGAGATAAAAATCTTTGGTAAGTGCAATAAATGCCTCGCTATAACCATCTTGATGGTGAATGGTGAGCGATTCACACTGCAAATCTTGCTCGCATGCAGGATCTTTCGATAACTCAAAAAGAATTCGACTTGCGGGCTTCTTGTCTGTGGTTTTGACATCAAGACGCTTGGCTAAGTACCAACCACTCCGTTTAGCAAGCTTGATGAAATCTTCCCCCTCAGGCGTTGGCAGTATAAAACTGGCCGTCGCTGTTTCGGTTGTGATCTCAAAACATCGCTTAGCAAGTTGCAGGTGATCCAAGCTATCGGTATGTCTGGCTGTTGCCCTTTGGCTCTGCTGTGACTGCTCTCCTGAGTTGAAGTAGGGTGGGTTGCAGATTACTGAGTCAAACTTTTTCAGAAAGTCGGTGGTGAGTACACTGCCATCATGCAGAGTGATGCGATCTTGCCATGGCGACTGCTCAATATTAATGGTCGCAGCCTCAATCGCGTGTGGATCAATATCGATCGCGGAGATCGATATGTCAGCAAAGCGCTGCGCGGCCATCAAAGCCAAAAGCCCAGTGCCTGTCCCAATATCGAGTACTGATGACTTAGGTGCAAGGCTCACCCACGCGCCGAGTAGCACGCCATCAGTACTGACTGGCATACCGCTTTGCCCACCATAAATTGAGAATTGCTTAAAATTGAAACTTTTAGTCTGCACGATTTTGTCTTTCATGAATGTTCTGAGTGTCCAGATATTTTAAGTGATTAGCTCTATTGTTAATAAAATGTGCGAATCAATGTTCTGATTGATGGTTTATTGTTGTAGATTATGATTAGTTGATAATTATGGCTATTTACCCATAACTAGTGTAATCGACTGCTTTTGGTTGATATATGCAAATTTATATGGTGTTTTTGTGTGGTGACTTGCAGCTAGCCAAGTGTTTCGTCATTATGCGCGACTATTTTATAGATTGAGTGGCAGCTTTTCGCTGTAACATTCACGTAAGCACAACATAAATTCATAAATATAATTAAGGATTATCTGTGAAACAGAGTTTAAAACTAACAGATATAATGGCATTGGGCTTTATGCTTTTTGCGTTTTTCTTGGGTGCAGGTAACATCATCTTCCCACCTCTAGCTGGCCAATTGGCTGGTGATCATTTTCTTCCAGCGATGTCCGGTTTCCTGCTGACTGCCGTTGGTCTGCCGTTAATCACTATCGTAGCCGTCGCACTTGCGGGAGGCTCTTGGGATCATCTAACCAAAGATCTTCCTAAGAAAGCAGCGACTGTCATGGCTGTGTTGATCTTCATTATCATTGGTCCTGCATTTGCTGCACCACGTACCGGCCTTGTTGCTTATGAGATGGCGGTGAAACCGTTCTTCATCGATGCCTCTCAAACTCACCTAACATTCTTTTCTATCTCATTTTTTGTGGTTGCCATGTTCTTCTCATGGTCTCAAGGTAAGCTAATTGACGTTATCGGCAAGGTTCTAACACCAGCACTTTTCATCGGTTTAGTTGTACTGGCGGTTGCTGTATTTGTTAACCCTCAGGGCGATATTCTTGGTGCTCACGGTGAATACATCACTCAGCCATTAACGAAAGGTTTCCTTGAAGGTTACAACACCATGGATACTTTTGCTTCACTGATGTTTGGTATGCTGATTGTGGACTCTATCCGCAGCAAAGGCATCACTGACCGTGCAGCGACGACTAAGTATCTAATCAGCGCAGGTTGCATTGCAGCGGCGGGTCTAGCATTCGTTTACATTTCTCTGTTCTACCTGGGTGCAACAAGCGCAACAGTAGCAGCGGGTGCGGACAACGGCGGTGCGATACTTAGCCTATACGTTCAATCACTGTTTGGTCCCTCAGGTCAGCTAGTACTTTCTGTTATCGTACTGCTAGCGTGTCTAACAACAGCGATTGGCCTTGTGTCTGCGTGTTCTGACTACTTCAGTTCATTAACGCCGCTGTCTTACAAGACTTGGGTAATCATCAACGGTGTTGCTTGTGCAACTATAGCGAACGTTGGCCTCTCTCAGCTTATTTCTCTGTCTGTTCCTGTGTTGTTTGCGCTGTACCCAGTAGCAATTGCATTGGTAGTTCTGACCTTCTTGCGTAGCCGTTTCCCTAATCCAAAAGTGGCGTACCGCGTTGTGGTATTAGTGTCACTACTGTTCGCTCTTATCGATGGTGCGAAAGTAGCGGGTATTGATGTATCAGCACTGAAGATGCTGCCTCTGTTCGAGATCGGCATGGGTTGGTTACTGCCAACGGCTGCAGCAATCATCTGTATGTTCTTTGTTGGTAAGTCAGCAGAGCAAGAGATGGCAGAAGAGACGGTTTAATCTGTGATTGAGATTAGATAGTTATTCTGGATGACATAGAAAAGGCCTCATTACTTTGCAGTAGTGAGGCCTTTTTGTATTCTGTCTGTTTTGAACTGAACAGCTTGTGGAGAGCTTATCTACTTACAGCTTCTCGCTGTACTCAACTAGAACTTGTTCAACCCAGCTCGCGATACGCTCGTCGCTCAGTTCGTATTGTGAGTCTTCATCAAGCGCCAAGCCTACGAACTGTGATTGGTCTTCGGTGAGCGCTTTAGACGCCTCGAATTCGTAGCTGTCGTCGTTTGGCCAGAAGCCAACAAATTGAGCTCCGGCAGTTTTTAGTTCGTCATGCAGTAGACCCATTGCATCCAAGAACCACTCGCCGTAACCCTCTTGGTCACCTAAGCCAAACAGTGCCACAACCTTACCTTTTACTGGTGTCGTCGCGATATCGTCCCAAAGCTCATTCCAATCTTCTTGGATTTCGCCAAAGTCCCACGTAGAAATCCCCAGAAGTAATAGGTCGTAGTCTGCCATTAATGAAAGCGGAGTCTCTTTCACGTTATGGATATCAACTAGGTCTTCACCAATAATGCCGCGAATTTTTTCTGCTGCCATTTCTGTGTAGCAGGTGGTTGAGCCGTAAAATAATCCAATTTTCATAGCAAACGTTCGATTTTAATTTCAGATGGCGAATTCTAACCATAAATCGACTTCAATTGCAGCGATTATCCACTCAAGGTGTAATTTTTATGGCTTTCATATTTGCTCTGGCATACTCTCAAAACAGTTTCCAATATTGTGAGTAACACTATGCAGTCGCCTCAAGGGCAGAGCGCAGACCACGGTCTAGTTGAGCAGTTTTTAGATGCTATGTGGATGGAGCGAGGGTTATCAGAGAATACTCTTGTCTCGTATCGTACTGATTTATCCAAGCTATTAACGTGGATGGAACAGAATAATTATCGCCTCGACTTTATTAGTCTCTCTGGGTTACAGGACTACCAAAGCTGGTTGGTTGATGCGGATTTTAAGCAGACCTCCCGTGCTCGTATGTTGTCGGCGATTCGTCGTTTATTTCAATACCTGCATCGTGAGAAAGTCAGAGCCGATGATCCGAGTGCGTTGTTGATCAGCCCTAAGCTACCACAACGTCTGCCAAAAGACCTAAGTGAAGAGCAAGTAGATGCTTTGCTTGATGCGCCCGATCCGAATGACCCGATTGAGCTTCGCGATAAGGCGATGCTTGAGTTATTATATGCAACTGGTTTGCGTGTTACGGAGCTGGTCAGCCTAACGATGGAAAACATCAGCCTAAGACAGGGCGTGGTGCGTGTTATTGGTAAGGGCGGTAAAGAGCGCTTGGTGCCAATGGGCGAAAACGCTGTGGACTGGATTGAGAGTTTTATCGAACAAGGGCGTCCACAACTGCTTGGTGAAAACAGTTCAGATGTGGTTTTTCCAAGCAAGCGAGCTAAGCAAATGACCCGTCAGACGTTTTGGTATCGTATTAAGCATTACGCGGTTGTCGCGGGTATTGACACAAAATTGCTCTCCCCGCACGTTTTAAGACACGCTTTTGCTACTCACTTACTGAACTATGGTGCCGATCTTAGGGTCGTACAGATGTTGCTTGGGCATAGTGACTTATCGACAACCCAAATTTATACTCACGTGGCGACCGAAAGGCTGAAGCAAATTCATACTCAGCATCACCCTCGTGCTTAAATCCATTTATTTTTAAGGTGAACTTAATGAGCGTATTACGCCGTCTTCCTCTATTAGCGCTTCCGCTGATGATCACTGCATGTAATGCATCAGAAGTGAAAGTAGAACAAACCACAACAGCTGCAGAGGTTGCTTCAGCGCAAGATATTGATACCGCAGCGCTAACCAAGCGTTTTGAAAAAATCGGCATCAAGGTCAATAAGATTGTTCCTTCTGATATTGATGGTCTTCTAGAGATTCAAACCAACAGTGGCATTATCTTCTCATCTCCAGCTGGCGATCATTTTCTAGCGGGTACACTTTACTCTCTGGATGAGAACGGCAAATTCAGCGATGTATTGGCAGAGCGTCAAGCGCCTATCAATGCAGAGAAAGTAGCGGCACTGTCTGATACGGTTATCGAATACAAAGCAGACAACGAAAAGTATGTTGTGACTGTGTTTACTGACATCACTTGTGGTTATTGTGTTCGTCTACACAGCCAGATGCAGGGCTACAATGACCTAGGTATCACGGTGCGTTACATGGCATACCCACGTCAAGGTGGTACTGGCCAAGTGGCAGACCAAATGGCAGCTATCTGGGCTTCTGACGATCCAAAAGCCGCAATGCACAATGCTAAGGTAGAGCGTAAGATGCCAGCTTCAAGTAAAGACCTTGAAGATAAGAAACAGATCATCGCTAAGCAGTACCAACTAGGCCGTGAGCTTGGTATTAATGGTACACCAGCTATCGTATTGGCAAGCGGTGAGTTGGTGAGTGGTTACTTACCTCCAGCACAGCTGCTTCAGCGTCTAGAGCAGTAGTCTCTAACAGAGCTGTCACAGTCGCCATCAGTTAATATGGCGACTTTATTACTTATTTATTCCCATGTTTTTTGATTTAAGGAGTGGCCTGATTGATATCAGGCCCATTTTTATATGATAGAGATTCAACGCCGTCCTGAGGTCGACATTTCCGTTTTACCAGCTCATTTACCAGATCTGTTAAAACGTATCTATGTGAGCCGCGGAGTCAACAGTGCAGACCAACTTGAGACTGCAGCGAAAGGCCTACACTCCTATCAGAAACTAGGCGGCATTGATGCTGCCGTTGAATTGTTGTTTAACGCGATTCAGCATCAAAAACGCATTATTGTTGTTGGCGACTTTGATGCCGATGGTGCAACCAGCTCTGCGTTGTCGGTACTTGCACTGCGAATGCTTGGCAGTTCAAATGTTGATTACCTAGTACCAAACCGTTTTGAAGATGGCTACGGCCTCAGTCCTGAAGTGGTGGAGCAAGCAATTGAGATCGGTGCAGAAGTGATCATGACGGTTGATAACGGTGTCTCTTCGATTGAAGGGGTACGTTTTGCTAAAGAGAAAGGTTTAGAAGTTCTGGTCACTGACCATCACTTACCGGGCAGTGAATTGCCTATGGTTGATGCGATGGTGAACCCGAATCTAGAGAGCTGTGCATTTCCGTCTAAAGCGCTCGCTGGTGTTGGCGTGGCTTTCTATTTGATGATGGCACTGTGTGTGCACATGCGTAAACTGAATTGGTTTGCTGAACGTGGCATGACAGAGCCTAAGCTGATGGAGCTAATAGATCTCGTCGCTCTAGGTACGGTTGCGGATGTGGTACCACTTGATGAGAACAACCGAATTTTAGTACACCAAGGCTTACAACGTATTCGAGCGGGTAAGGCTCGTCCGGGTATTCAAGCTTTGATTGAGATTGCCAAGCGAGATGCAAAGCGTTTGGTCGCTTCGGATTTTGGTTTTGCACTGGGTCCTCGTATCAATGCTGCGGGTCGACTTGACGATATGTCGTTTGGTGTTGAGCTGCTAATGAGCAACAACATCCACGCTGCACGTCGCATGGCGAGCGAGCTTGATGGTTTGAACCAGACTCGTAAAGAGATCGAAGAGGGCATGAAGCAAGAAGCGATGGCTTTCTGTGAGCGCCTTGAGTTTGGAAAAGACGACCTGCCTTCTGGTTTGGCATTATTCCAACGTGATTGGCACCAAGGTGTGATTGGTATTTTGGCTTCGCGTATCAAAGACAAATACCATCGGCCTGTGATTGCGTTCGCCGATGGTGGAGAAGGGAGCATTAAAGGTTCTTGCCGCTCGATTCCGGGTTTGCACATGCGCGATGCCCTAGACCGTATCGACACTCAAAACCCTAGTTTGATTCTTAAGTTTGGTGGTCACGCAATGGCGGCAGGCTTAACGATCATGGAAAAGGACTTTGAACGCTTTAGTAAATTGTTCAACGATGTAGTGAAGCAAGAACTCGGAGAAACGGCACTTAAGGGCATCATCTTGTCTGACGGTGAGTTGTTACCTGAAGAGTTCTCGATGCACACCGCCGAGACGCTACGCGCGGGGGGGCCTTGGGGACAAGCATTCCCTGAGCCGATCTTCGATGGTGAGTTTAAAGTGTTGCACCAAAAGCTGGTAGGTGAAAAACACCTTAAGTTGATGTTAGAGCCATTATACAAAGGCCACCCAACTAATGTGATGATCGACGGCATCGCTTTCAATGTTGATTTACGCCGCTGGCCAGATGCTTCAGTAAAAACCGTGCATCTTGCCTATAAGCTGGATATTAACGAATTTCGTGGTAACCAGTCATTGCAGTTAATGGTTGACCACATTGAAGCAAAATAGCCGCTTTTCACCGAGATTACGGCTTTCATCGCACTATTCAAATAACAAGCTCGGCGCCGAATTCCGGGCTTGTTTTGCCTCTACCTTGTGCCTAAATCGCGCTAATTTCTGAGCTAAGAGCTTTATATTGTTGTAAGTGACTGAATATTGGTTTGTCCTCTAAAAATTTCTGTATCTCCGTCACACTTTTGAGTACAATTCTCCGGTTAAATTCTACTCATAAATGATGAGCTAAAATGTTTGAAATCAATCCTATAAAAAACCGTCTACAGGATGTGTCTGAGCGCACAAATATCCTGAGGGGGTACCTTTGACTATGACGCAAAGAAAGAGCGTCTAGAAGAAGTAAACGCAGAATTAGAACAACCGGATGTATGGAACGAACCTGAGCGTGCTCAAGCGCTAGGTAAAGAGCGTTCTGCACTGGAAGCGGTAGTAGAAACGATTGACCAACTTGACCAAGGTGTTGAGGATGTTGATGGCCTACTAGAGCTAGCGGTTGAAGAAGAAGATCAAGAAACGTTCGACGAAATTGAACCAGAATTAGCGGAGCTTGAAGCTAAGCTAGGTAAACTTGAGTTCCGTCGTATGTTCTCTGGTGAGCATGACGCTTCAGATTGTTATATCGATCTACAGTCGGGTTCAGGTGGTACTGAAGCACAAGACTGGACTTCAATGATGCTACGCATGTACTTGCGTTGGGCGGAAGCGAAGGGCTTCAAAACGGAAGTTATCGAAGTATCTGAAGGTGAAGTTGCTGGTTTGAAAGGTGCAACAGTACGTATCTCTGGTGAGTACGCGTACGGTTGGTTACGTACAGAGACAGGTGTTCACCGTCTAGTTCGTAAATCACCATTTGATTCAAGTGGCCGCCGTCATACATCATTTGCTTCTGCGTTTATCTACCCAGAGATTGATGACAACATTACGATTGATATTAACCCTTCTGACTTACGTATTGACGTATACCGTGCTTCGGGCGCTGGTGGTCAACACGTAAACACCACTGAGTCTGCGGTACGTATTACTCACGTGCCTACCAACACAGTGGTTCAATGTCAGAATGACCGTTCGCAGCACAAGAACAAAGATCAAGCGATGAAGCAGCTACGTGCTAAGCTTTTTGAGCTTGAGATTCAAAAACAAAATGCTGAAAAACAAGCGAACGAAGATACTAAATCAGACATCGGTTGGGGCAGTCAAATCCGCTCTTACGTACTGGATGATTCACGTATCAAAGATTTACGCACTGGCATTGAAAACCGTAATACTCAAGCGGTTCTTGATGGCGACCTAGATAAATTTATCGAAGCTAGCCTGAAATCAGGTTTATAAGCTTTTCACCGACAAAACTATTTTCATAAAGAAAGACAGGATACATCGAAAATGACTGATGCTGTTCAAAACGAAAACGCACAAGAAGGCTCTTTACCTGAAGAGAATAAGCTAATTGCTGAGCGTCGTGCCAAGCTGGATCATATCCGCAAGAGCTGCAAAGCAAACGGCCACCCAAATGACTTCCGTCGTGAGCACCTAGCTGGCGACCTTCAAGCGGAATTCGGTGAAAAGACTAAAGAAGAACTAGAAGAGCTAAACCACGTTGTTGCTATTGCCGGTCGTGTAATGGCTAAGCGTGGTCCATTCCTAGCGATTCAAGAAACGTCTGGCCGTATCCAAGCATACGCAGCAAAAGACGTACAAAAAGTACTTAAAGAGCAGTACCAAGGCCTAGATATCGGTGACATCATCGGTGTTAAAGGTGCACTTCACAAGTCAGGTAAAGGTGACCTTTACGTGAACATGGAAGAGTTTGAATTGCTAACTAAAGCACTTCGCCCTCTACCAGAGAAGTTCCACGGTCTAACTGACCAAGAGATGCGTTACCGTCAGCGTTACGTTGACCTAATCGTGAACGAAGACTCTCGTAACGCATTCATCGTACGTTCTAAGCTTGTTTCTTCAATCCGTAACTTCATGAGCTCAAAAGGCTACCTAGAAGTGGAAACGCCAATGATGCACGTGATCCCTGGTGGTGCAACAGCACGTCCATTTATCACGCACCACAATGCACTAGACATCGACATGTACCTACGTGTTGCTCCTGAGCTTTACCTGAAGCGTCTAGTAGTGGGTGGTTTTGACCGTGTATTCGAGATCAACCGTAACTTCCGTAACGAAGGTCTATCACCACGTCACAACCCAGAATTCACAATGATGGAATTCTACCAAGCGTACTCTGACTACAAAGATCTGATGGATCTAACAGAAGAGATGTTAAGCACTGCGGCTATGGACGTTCTTGGTTCGACTTCTATGCCTTACGGTGACGAAACAGTAGAGTTTGGTGGTAAGTACGCTCGCATGAGCATGTTTGAAGCAATCAAACACTACAACCCTGAGCACGCTGAGATCCAAGCGCTAACAGAAGAAGACTTACAAGACCGTGAGAAGATGGTAGCAATCGCGAAATCTGTACACGTTGAAGTAGAGACATTCTGGACATGTGGTCAGCTTCTAGAAGAGATCTTTGGTGAAACGGCTGAGCCTCAGTTAATTCAACCAACGTTCATCACTGGTTACCCAGCGGACATCTCTCCTCTAGCTCGTCGTAGCGATGACAACCCGTTCTTCACAGACCGTTTTGAGTTCTTCATCGGCGGCCGTGAAGTAGCAAACGGCTTCTCTGAGCTTAACGATGCAGAAGACCAAGACGAGCGTTTCAAAGCACAAGTTAACGCGAAAGACGCAGGCGATGATGAAGCAATGTACTACGATGCAGACTACATCACAGCACTTGAGCACGGCCTACCGCCAACTGCTGGTCAAGGTATCGGTATCGACCGTCTAGCAATGCTATTTACAAACACGCACACAATCCGTGACGTGATCTTGTTCCCGGCAATGCGCCCACAAGCGTAATTATCGCTTAAGGGTTACCGCAACTCAATCCAAGAAAAAGCCACCTTCGGGTGGCTTTTTCTGTTTTTAGGCCTCAAAACCTAGCCTATACCGCACTCTTGATTCGAAAAGTCATTATTTCTGACATAGTCTTACTAATGAGACATAAAATCTAAGATAGTCTATTTACTGTAGGTTTCTGCATTGAATACGATCTCGCGGCATTTTGCTAAGCGAATAAGCGGTGACTCGTATTAGCCTGATTTAAATAAAAATAGAATAAGGAATAAGGAAGAAGGATGGGAACTCAATTTAAGATGGATTCCTTGCCAGGTTCTCTTATCGTCGTTGGTGGTGCGTACGAACCCTGGTTATCTGTATTAGAGCAAGTGGGTTGGCAGTGTACTCAGTGTGCTGACTTACGAAAAGCGGATGCCTTGATTAATGAAATTGGTCCATGTATTGGCATTGTGGATCTTAGCCATGATGAATTCAGCCTTAATGGTATTGCTAACCTTGTGAGCAACAACAAGCAGGTAAGATGGCTCGCGTTTATCCGTGAATCTCAATTAAGTTCAGATACGATCTGCCAGTTTATCGTTAACTTTTGTATCGACTTTTTCACCGCCCCGATCCCAGACGCTCAGCTGCTAAGCACCATTGGTCACCAGTTAGGAATGCTTAAGCTTGAACAGAAAGTATGGCCAAACTACGGCATTAACAACAATATGGGGTTGCTAGGCGACTCTGTGGCTGTGAAACGCCTAAGAGACCAAGTGAAGCGTATTGGCCCAACGGATGTCAGTATTCTGATTTATGGAGAGAGCGGTTCAGGTAAAGAGACGATAGCACGATCTATTCATCAAAACTCCTCACGATCTCAAAAGCCATTTCTAACGGTGAACTGCCGTGCCTTGTCTGAAATGAGAATAGAATCTGAGGTGTTTGGTATTTCCGAACAGCCAATGTCTTCTCCTTGTATGTTAGAAGAGGCTGATGGCGGCACTATCTTGCTCAATGATGTTTTGGCAATGCCACGCAATCAACAATTGAATCTGCTGCGCTTTTTGCAGGAAGGTAAGATTGAAACGGCTGATGGACCTAAGTCTGTGGATGTTCGTATTCTGGCAGCAAACTCGTCTGATATCGAAAAAGCCTTAATCGAAGGGGATTTCAACGAAGAGCTTTATCACTACATTAATGTGCTACGCATTCATGTACCGAGCCTCAAAGAGCGTGTGAGTGATATCTCTGTACTCGCCAATCACTTCCTACGAGAGTATTCGAAAGAGTTTAATGCTCAGGCAAAGAGTTTTTCAGAAGATGCTATTCGTTCGATGAATCGTTACCACTGGCCAGGTAATGTCCGCGAATTGATGAACCAGATAAAGCGCGTTGTGTTGATGTCGGATGCTGTGATCATTGAGGATCAGCAGCTTGATTTGCCAAAGCAGAATGATGAGCGACGTAGCTTGAAGAGCATTCGTGAACGTTCAGAGCGTGATGCCTTACTGATCGTCTTGGAATCTTATGGTGGACAGGTTTCATTAGCCGCTAAGGAACTGGGTGTGTCGCGGGCAACCATGTACCGTTTGCTGAATAAGCACAGTCTGATTTCTGAGGGGGTTGTGTAGAACTCCTTTCTAAATCATTAAATCTGTTAGTGTCAATTTAAGAGTCATGCATGATGCGTGGCTTTTTGTTGCTTATCGCTGCCTTTGTGTTCGAACAATCGGGAGGTGAGCTCTTGGTCATTAAGATAGATATGCTGTGATTTTATATAATCATAGTGAATATCTTATATATAAATGAATATGCAACTGATATTTTAGATGAATGCATTGTTTTGAAAATGTTAACCAATTATCGGTTGAATAATATACTCACTTGGTTAGACTTTAAACGTGAAAGCAGCGATTTAACAAAGACTTGCCCGCTTTTACTACCCCATTTCTTTTTGGATTTTTTAGTTAGCTTGGAGGCGCAAATGAAACATTTCGATTTTATACAGCACATTTGCGCATCGTTTGAACCGTGTACTGACATGGTGACTGTTATGTCACAAATCTCAGCCATGGCCGATCGAAACACACAAGATAAACCTAACTAATAGATCCGTATCCTTATTTGGCTGCGGAAAAATAGCAGCTAAGTGAGAAGCCCTCATACTATCTAACACGCTATTTTTCCTCAGTTTATTCAACAACTGGAGAGTCATTATGCGTCACTCAGTATATTTAAAATTAGCAACAGTCCTTATCCGTGCCGATCTTCGTCGTGAAGAGCGGGAATGGCAGCGAAAAGTACGTCGTAGTTCACTAGACCTACCATGGCACAACACTCATTTGCTAAGAGATATTGGCCTTGAGACCGATGGTCGTCCAATTGGTTTCTCTGAACCTGAAGTGGTCACCATTGAACGTCGCGTTCGTCATCTTCGTCGTGTCCTTAGTGCGCGAATACCGACGTAATCTGTAGGGGTTGATAGCACCATCAACCCCTTAAATAATCGACAGTGATGGTTAGGTGTCAAAGTGGGAGCTTTGAACTAGAACTGGCAAAAAGAGAGAAGCACAGGCTTCTCTCTTTTTGCTTTTTTAAGCTTGAAAGATCAGCCCACCCTAGTAAACAAAAAGAGTTCTACTAAGCTAAAGAGAGCAAGGGAGGCCTGTTATGCAAAAGCATCAATTAGACATGTGGTTACATGGAGATCACAAAGACTCGTACCAGACACCGAAAGTGTACGTTATTGGTTGTTCTGACATCTCAGAATATCTACTAGCCGTGGAGTATAAACACAAGCTAGAGCCAGTAAAACAAGATGGTGAACCGCTTCACTTTGGATCTTTGGATCAAGTGAAAGAAGAGTTACTCCGGCTAGGTTTTGAGAAGGCCTACCTTCGTTTACACAATGCTTACGACGAATTTGGTAACGAGCCAAGTCAAAGCTACTGCGATATTGAATTAGCGTTGAAACCTCATTAGATACTAGCCCTTAGCGCCTTACTTTTTAGTCATTGATGCATGGCTATCAAGGTACTATGCGTAGTGTGTCGTGAGTATGTTATGAGTAAATTGAGTTCGTAAATAGAATCCACGAGGTTTGGTTTTGATTGGCTTGCCACTCGCACCATAGGCCTCGGTTAAAACGCGGCTGTTTGCGGCCTTTGGACGCAGATGCAGTGCTTCTCCATGCCTTGCAGTGATCTGTTCAACATTCCCTAAAACGATCAACTCCATCAGCTCTTCCCAATCTCTTTTGAGTATTTCGTCTTCAGCCTCGCTTGGCGTCCACAATAGTGGTGATCCAACGTGTCTCTCTACTAATGGGATTTCTCTTTCGCCTTCTACTGGAATCCACAACACTTTAGATAGCTTGTTACGAACGTGGCTGGTCTCCCATGTCAGCCCTTGTACACCCATTAATGGTGCAACACAAACAAATGTGGTTTCGAGTGGCTTACCAGAATAGCCAATAGGAATACTCTTAAGTTCGATGCCTAGTTTCGCGAAATCTTGTTCTGGTTTACTGCCAGCGGGTGCGCCTAAGTGCCACTCTAACAGCTGTCCAACCCATCCTTTATCTCGTTTAAGATCATTAGGCATGTCCATCTCTGCTTCATCGGCGAGCTCTTTGAAGGTCATCCCGGCGATCGCATACGCTCGCTCTAACAGCTCTTCTTGTGTTTGTGGTTCTGGTTTCATAATAAAAGGTATGATCAAAAAAACGATTTTATCAGAAGTTATCACCAAATGACGACTGGTTAAGAAATGATCTCCTAGCCTGAAAAGGGATCAAAGTTAGGGTTATCCACAGGGCATAAAGGTAATTAATTGAAATATTAATTTAGTGGATAAATAAACAGGGGTTTTTGGCGGATAAACTGCTTGCCAAATGGGGTGTAAAATGAATCTTTCACTTGGTAGTGTGGATAAACACCGGGGTGGTCGATCTTTGAGCAGCTTGTATTTTCAAAAGATCTTTTGGTTTTTTATCGTGCTTTGTTTTTATGTTTTATATTTAAATGTTTGTTTTTTATGTTTTTGTTTCTTGTTCTCTTCGAGGTATTGTGTTGGTGTTGATTAATCTATGGATTAAAAAAAACGATTGCGACTAATTCTTCACATAGTTATTCACAGAAAAGGTGAATAAATGTGGTCTAGGTCTCACTATTGTGTGGGTAACTCAAATTTGAGCAAAACTTATCCATATTCACAGATAATATTCATAAATATAGCGCTTATCACGTCACTAAGTTTGCTCCAATTGGGGATATGTGGAAAAATCAGTGTAATTAAAAATTTAGATAGAGGTTGGCCAGTGATAGATGGCGATGGTTACCGATTAAATGTTGGTATTGTAATCTGTAACAACCATGGTCAGGTCTTCTGGGCTAAACGATACGGGCAACATTCATGGCAATTCCCTCAAGGGGGAATAGATGAAGGTGAAACTCCGGAACAGGCAATGTACCGTGAGTTGTATGAAGAGGTTGGCCTTACTAAAAAGGATGTCAAGATCGTCGCGACAAGTCGTCATTGGTTACGTTATAAGCTACCCAAACGACTGGTTCGATGGGATTCTAAACCTGTCTGTATTGGACAAAAACAGAAGTGGTTCCTTTTACGCTTAGATTGCGATGAATCGCGTATCAATATGCAGCGTGGGAGTACACCTGAGTTTGATGGTTGGCGTTGGGTGAGTTACTGGTACCCAGTTAGACAAGTTGTTTCTTTTAAGCGAGATGTTTACCGTCGAGCTATGAAAGAGTTCGCATCTTTAGCAATGCCGTTTAAAGAGCGAAAAACAAAAGGAAAACGCAAATTGCGTAGAGGTTAAGCATGCTCAGTCAACTAAGGGAAATAGTTGAACACGTATCAAGAGTTGAAGATGTATCGACGGCACTTGATATTCTAGTTAAAGAGACATGCAGTGCGATGCAGACGGAATGTTGCACCGTGTATTTAGCCAATAATGATATGCAACGCCTTGAGTTGATGGCAACTCAAGGCCTGATCTTTGAAGGTAATAGTATTCACATTGGCTTCGATGAAGGTCTGGTTGGCCTAGTCAAACGAAGCGCTGAACCTATTAACCTTGCACAAGCGTCCGCACACCCGGCTTATAAGTTTTTTCCAGAGCTTGGAGAAAACATTTACCACTCTTTTCTTGGCACTCCTATTATCCATCGCAAGCAAGTGCTTGGTGTATTGGTTATTCAACAAAAGACGCCTCGCTTATTTAGTGAGATGGAAGAGTCTTTCCTTGTTACGCTCTCAGCTCAACTTGCGGTTATTGTGGCGCACGCCCAAACTCAAGGTCATTGGCTGCTGGAGCATCAAAAGCTGCCAGGCATCAAAGGTATTGCTGCCTCATCTGGGGTTGCCATTGGTGATCTGTGGTGGGACAACACTCAACCTGAATTAACGGATGTGTATCCTGTTTCGACGCTCAATATTGAGCGCGAGCAAGAGTTATTGGCGGTGGCAGTTGAAAGTGCCCTCAATGACTTCAAGCGCATGCGAAAGCGCCTAGACAGTGAAATTAATAAAGATGCATTGGCGATCTTTGACCTGTTTACGCACTTACTCAATGATCCTATGTTACGTAAGGATCTAAAGAGCCAAATTCAAAAAGGCGATAAAGCGGACTGGGCACTAAGGCAGGTAGTCGAGAGTTATTCCAATCGCTTTGCTCGTATGTCGGATGTTTATCTGCGTGAAAGGGCGCAGGATATTCGAGAGCTCGGCCAAAGGCTGTTGTATTTCCTCCATAACTCTGAATATGAACTACGCACCTTAGACAAACCTATTATTCTGGTAGTTCGTGAGTTAACGGCTTCTGTATTAGCGTCGATTCCAAAAGAGAAGCTGTTGGCAGTGATCTCTTTGGAAGGGGCGGCGAACTCGCATGCTGCGATTTTATCTCGTGCGCTTGGCATCCCTTCGGTGATGGGAGTTAACATTAACCTCGAGCAAGCGAATGGTAAGCAAGCCATCGTCGATGGTTATAGTGGCGAGATCTTTATCGAGCCGACCAAGAACCTGCTCAAAGAGTATCGCGGGCTGATTCTTGAAGAGAGTGAACTCTCCTCAATGGTCAATCGCGAGCTGTATCTACCTGCGAAAACACAAGATGATCAACTGGTCGAAATCTTACTTAATGCAGGTTTGAGCGCTGATACCAATATTGCCATCAACCAAGGTGTTGATGGGGTTGGCCTATATCGAACGGAAATCTCTTTCCTATTGCAACAACGTTTCCCATCAGAGGATGAACAGTTCAAGCAATATCGGTCTGTACTTTCTAGCTACCCAAATAAGCAAGTGGTGATGCGTACACTCGATATTGGTGGTGATAAAGCATTACCTTACTTCCCAATCGAGGAAGACAATCCATTCCTCGGCTGGCGTGGGATCCGCTTTACGCTGGATCATCCAGATATCTTCATTATCCAACTGCGTGCCATGCTGCGTGCGAGTTGTGAAAGCCACAACTTGAGCATTTTATTACCGATGATCTCGGGCGCTCAGGAGTTAGATGATGCACTACAGTTGATTGAGCAAGCCTATGATGAAGTGCATGAACTTGATAACCGAGTACGAATGCCTCGTATCGGTATCATGATTGAAGTGCCTTCGATGCTCTATCTGCTACCGCTGATTGCTGACAAGGTCGATTTTGTCTCTGTCGGCACCAATGACTTAACCCAATATTTATTGGCCGTTGACCGGAACAATTCTCGAGTCTCTGATGTCTATGAATCTATGCACCCGGCAGTGATCATGGCATTGAAACAGATCCATGATACTTGTAAGCAATATCAATTACCTGTGTGTATTTGTGGAGAGCTAGCCGGTGATCCAATGGGTGCATTGTTACTGCTTGGATTGGGTTATCAGACGTTAAGTATGAACACCTCGAATGTAGCTAGAACCAAGTATTTGATTCGCCAATCTAACTTGAGCGAATTACAGGATTTGGCAAATAAGGCACTTTCAAAGCCGTATGGCAGCGACATCTATAGTATGATGCTGAACTATTTCGAAGATCGTGAATTTACAGGCTTCATTCGAGCAGGTAAAAAATAGGAATTAACGTGTCATATGAACTGATAGGCTTGCTGGCAGGCCTTGGTGCTGTTGTTGGTGTTTTAGCTGGCTTGCTGGGTATTGGCGGTGGGTTGCTGGTGGTTCCGGCCTTACTGTTCTTGCTCCCAAAAGTGGGTATTCCTCAAGAGTTTGCAATGCAAATGGCATTGGCGACTTCGCTATCCACCATAATTGTTACGTCGGGATCGTCTGCGATTAACCATTTAAAGTTGGGTAACGTCGAGATGTTTGTCGTTAAGTGGTTAATGCCGGGAGTTGTGGTTGGCGGTTTTCTTGGTTCTTTTGTAGCTGACGTTATTTCTTCTCAATACCTGCCTAAAGTTTTTGGTGTGATTGTTTTGGTGCTGGCACTGCAGATGCTGTTGTCGATTCGCTCTAAGAGCCAAAAGGCGATGTCTGGCTCTGCGACAACCATGTTATGTGGTGGGGGCATTGGTTTGGTTTCAAGCCTAGCGGGTATTGGTGGCGGCTCCTTGTCTGTACCTTTCCTTAACCATCATGGTGTGGAAATGCGTAAGGCGGTGGGTTCATCTTCAGTGTGTGGTTTTGTTATCGCTATCTCTGGGATGCTAGGGTTTATTTGGCATGGCTCGTCTGTCGAGGGGCTGCCTGCGTTTAGCCTTGGTTATGTCTACCTACCTGCCTTGGTTGCGATATCGTGCACATCAGTACTTACCACACGAGTGGGTGCGAAGCTGGCTACGCAATTACCAACACCAGTACTTAAGAAGTTCTTTGCGGTATTTTTAATGTTTATAGCAGCGACCATGCTGCTGTAGTGTCTTTCGTTAGCTATTGAGCTAACCGTTGTTCAATTTAGATAGAGAGCCAAGTATGTCTCAGGGTTTTATTGAATTCCCAAATATCGATCCTGTTCTTATTGAACTAGGACCAATCTCAGTTCGTTGGTACGGCCTAATGTACCTTGTCGGTTTTATGTTTGCTCTTTGGTTAGCAAATCGCCGAGCTGATCAGCCGGGTAGCGGTTGGACTCGAGAGCAAGTATCAGACTTATTGTTCGCTGGCTTTCTAGGAGTGGTGCTTGGTGGTCGTATTGGCTACGTACTGTTCTACAACTTTGATCTTTTCTTAGCGGATCCACTTTACCTATTTAAGGTATGGACTGGCGGCATGTCTTTCCACGGCGGCTTGCTTGGTGTTATTACCGCAATGTTCTGGTATGCGAAAAAGAATGGTCGCACCTTCTTTGGCGTGGCAGACATGATTGCACCATTGGTGCCTTTTGGTCTAGGCATGGGGCGTTTGGGCAACTTCATGAACAGTGAACTTTGGGGCCGTGTTA
This sequence comes from Vibrio sp. HI00D65, assembly GCF_001635455.1. GTDB lineage: Bacteria > Pseudomonadota > Gammaproteobacteria > Enterobacterales > Vibrionaceae > Vibrio. The sequence goes on along the minus strand of NZ_LWEH01000123.1, from coordinate 43,586 downwards.
CAGATGTGCCATGGGCAATCGTATTCCCTAATGGCGGTCCACTTCCTCGCCACCCATCTCAGCTTTATGAAATGGCGCTTGAAGGTATTGTGCTGTTCTTCATCTTGAACTGGTTTATCAAAAAGCCGCGTCCTCTTGGTTCTGTATCAGGGTTATTCCTTGCAGGATATGGTACATTCCGCTTCTTAGTCGAATACGTACGTGAACCAGATGCTCATCTAGGCTTGTTCGGCGGGTTTATCTCTATGGGGCAAATCCTATCACTGCCAATGGTTATCATCGGTGTTCTGATGATGGTATGGGCATATAAGCGCGGTCACTACAAAGACGAATTACCACAACAAACGAAGTAAGGAATTGGTGTGAAACAGTATTTAGATCTCTGTCAGCATATCGTTGATAACGGTACTTGGATTGAAAATGAACGCACGGGCAAGCGCTGCCTAACCGTGATCAATGCTGACCTTGAATATGATGTCGGTAACAACCAGTTCCCACTTGTCACAACGCGTAAGAGCTTTTGGAAAGCGGCAGTTGCTGAGCTGCTTGGCTACATCCGTGGTTACGACAGTGCTGAAGATTTTCGCAAACTGGGTACAAAAACTTGGGACGCAAACTCTAACTTGAACGAAGCATGGCTGAACAACCCTTACCGTAAGGGTGAAGATGATATGGGGCGTGTTTATGGCGTTCAAGGCCGAGCATGGGCAAAGCCTGATGGTGGTCATATCGACCAACTGAAGAAGATTGTAGATGACCTGACGAATGGTATCGATGACCGTGGTGAGATCTTAAACTTCTACAACCCAGGCGAGTTCCACATGGGCTGTTTGCGTCCGTGTATGTACAGCCACCATTTCTCTCTACTTGGTGACACTCTGTACTTAAACAGCACTCAGCGCTCTTGTGATGTACCACTAGGCCTGAACTTCAACATGGTTCAAGTGTACGTGTTCCTAGCGATCATGGCGCAAATCACAGGTAAAAAAGCGGGTGTGGCTTACCACAAGCTAGTTAATGCTCATATCTATGAAGACCAACTGGCGCCTATGCGTGATATTCAGCTGAAGCGTGAGCCTTTAGCGGGCCCAACGTTCCATATCAACCCTGAGATTAAGTCTCTAGAGGATTTAGAAACTTGGGTAACGATGGATGACTTCTGGGTTGAAGGTTACGAATGCCACGAAGCTATTAAGTACCCATTCTCGGTTTAACCAAATCCGTTTTTTTGATAGAAAGGCTGCCATTGTGCAGCCTTTTTTGTATCTGAAGAGCAGTTAATGTAGGGATTAGATTCGAGTAAATCAGATACGAAGCTCAAAGCCCCTGTCATTCCCTAGACCGACGTAGGAGGGAGTCGTGAATCTCTGGTTCCCTGCGATAGATTTCCTATCACGCTCTTTCTTCGCTGCAGGGAATGACGGACTGTAGATGAGATTGAACGGGGTTCGAGGTTCAAAGAGCTAAGAGTATAAGCTAGTAAATGAGATTAGGAATACGAAAAACATACCTAGGTTTGAGTCGGCGATATACCAAATACGACTATCACAGTTCGTATTTTTCGTTACTCGCTTACCCGTATCTCTAATCTGCTTCTGGCTCTTTGCCACTCTTTTACTCGCACCCCGCATCTGCTCTTAAAAAAGAAAAAGCCCGCAACCTAGGTTGCGGGCTTTGCTATAAGCGATGTGTATTTTGCTATTAAGCAGTCAGAGACAAGATTGTGCCTGGCAGTACAAGGAATACCGCAACAAGGTAACCGGCAACAACAGCTTTGTTCTTCACAGCCAGGTCTGAAATCATGTCTGCCGCTTTAACTGGTAGCTCACGTAGGAACGGTATACCGAAGATGAATACCGTTGCCATGATGTTGAACACCAAGTGTACTAGAGCAATCTGAAGTGCGAATACTGCGAACTCACCAGATACTGCTGTCGCTGCAAGCAGAGCGGTAATACATGTACCGATGTTTGCGCCTAGAGTGAATGGATAAACATCACGTACTTTAAGAACACCTGAGCCTACTAGTGGAACCATCAAGCTTGTTGTCGTTGAAGAAGACTGAACAAGGATAGTAACGATAGAGCCAGAAGCGATGCCGTGGATTGGACCACGACCAATTGCGTTCTTGAGAATCTCACGAGCACGACCAACCATTAGGCTCTTCATCAGCTTACCCATAACTGTGATAGCTACGAAGATAGTTGCGATACCTAGAGCGATAAGCATGATACCGCCAACTGTGTCCCCAAATGTTGATAGAGGCTCTTTGATTGCGCTTACTACTGGTTTAGTGATTGGCTTGATGAAATTAAGACCCTTCATACTCATATCACCTGTTGCTAGCATCGGAGATACCAACCAGTGAGAAATCTTCTCTAGAATACCAAACGCCATCTCTAGCGGTAGGAAAATAGCTACAGCCAATAGGTTAAAGAAGTCGTGAATCGTCGCACTTGCGAATGCGCGTTTGAACTCTTCTTTACAACGAACGTGACCAAGGCTAACTAGCGTATTGGTTACCGTGGTACCAATGTTTGCACCCATGATCATAGGGATTGCTAGCTCAACAGGTAAACCACCTGCCACGAGGCCAACGATAATTGAAGTAACTGTACTTGATGATTGAATAAGTGCGGTTGCAACTAAACCAATCATTAAGCCTGCAACTGGGTGTGAAGCAAATTCAAAAAGAACTTTTGCTTGTTCGCCCGTTGCCCATTTGAAGCCTGTACCAACCATTGAAACTGAAAGTAATAGTAGGTAAAGCATGAATGCCAAGTTAGCCCAGCGTAGCCAACGAGTTGTGCTCGAAATAGGCGCTGCTGCAGTAGTAGCTTGGTTCATAATGTTTTCTCCATAGGACCGTTTAAGTCTGTGTTTGGTCTGTTTGTTTAATCTGAGCGTGATGTTAGAGGGGAAATATTTCAGTAATATTACATTTTGGTTGAGGCGAGACTTTTTTGTGATGATTTACTGTTTAAATATTCCGATAGTAAATGTGATCACTTTAAGTTTATGTTTTTAAAATGAATTTATCTCAGTTTTTGATGAGTGATATAGATCTTGAAAGTTAGAAAAAATTGAGAAAATTGGCCTTAATATTACATTATGAAATCAAACACTTCGAAAAAAATAGCGGTTAAATGGTTTTACGCTTGGTTTTTACGAGTTTATTGAGCGGAGGTGTCATATTTGATATAAAAAGGAATCGACTCTCTTATTTACGGCACACCTATGTCGCACCTCAACTACAACCATCTTTATTACTTCTGGATGGTCTGCAAGCAAGGTTCTGTTACTAAAGCAGCAGAAGCTCTATTTCTAACACCTCAAACGGTCACTGGCCAGATAAAAGCATTAGAAGAGCGAATGGACGGCAAGCTAACTAAGCGCAATGGTCGCAGTGTTGAACCAACAGAGCTTGGGCAGTTGGTTTTCAAATACGCAGACCGTATGTTTGGTTTGAGCTACGAAATGCTCGACATCGTGAACTACAGTCAACACTCAAATATTCTGTTTGATGTCGGTGTTGCGGATGCGCTGTCAAAAAGGCTCGTTAGCAAGATCCTGATGTCGACAATTCCAGAAGACAACAGTATCCACCTTCGCTGTTTTGAATCGACTCACGAAATGCTGCTTGAACAGCTCTCTCAACATAAGCTCGATATGATCTTGTCTGACTGCCCCGTGGACTCTAGCCAGAGCCCTGGCTTATTCAGCAAGAAGTTGGGTGAGAGTGGTATGAGCTTTTTCAGCTCTGGCGAAGTGAAAGGGGTTAATTTCCCTGCCGTACTAGAACAAAGGAAGTTGCTGATCCCGGGCTGTCGAACCTCAATGGGGCGTAAGATACTGCAATGGTTTGACCGCCAAGGTCTTAAACCAGATATTTTGGGTGAGTTTGATGACGCGGCATTGATGAAAGCGTTCGCTCGCTACCACCATGACGTGATTTTCTTGGCGCCAACGCTTTATATGTCAGAAGTAGAACAAGACACTTCATTGCAGCTATTGGGCGGTATTGAAGAGTTAAAAGAGGAGTACTACGTCATTTTTGCTGAGAGGATGATCCAGCATCCAGCAGTAAAAAATGTATGTGACGCAGATTTTAGCAAATTGTTCGAATGAGGTAGTTTGTTAATGAATTGATATCGACTATGATAACCCCGCAATATGCCGTAAATACTGATAGCCCGTAGTTGGCGTAAAGGTTGTAGGGAGCCAAACTATGAATTTAAAAGAGATGGAGAAGAACTCAGCACAAGCTGTGATTCTACTCAAAGCCATGGCCAACGAACGTCGCTTACAGATTTTGTGCCTTTTACATGGTACTGAGCTGTCGGTTGGGGAGTTGTGTGGTAAGTTGGAACTGAGTCAATCGGCTTTATCTCAACACCTTGCTTGGTTGAGAAGAGATGGTTTAGTCGATACTCGCAAAGAAGCTCAAACCGTGTATTACACATTGAGCAGTGAAGAAGTAAAAGCAATGATTAATCTACTGCATGGTCTATATTGCAAGTAGTTTATTGTTGGTAAGAAAATTGGTTTCTTATCAGGAATAAGGTCGACACAAGGAAGTGTCACTATTTCGCGTCGAACGTTAAAAGCTGTCTGTTCACTATCTATTGTAGCTACTTATCTACTTTCTACCTATTTAGCCATTACCTATCTATTTGACTCTTGTCTGTTTTATTCCCTGTCGATATCTGAGTCTGTTCGTTATTTTTAACTACTGTCGGTCAGTCGTTTAATTGTGTTACTCAAAATTCAGATATAAAAAAACCGGCCTAAGCCGGTTTTTTTCGTTTTGCGTTGTAATCAAATTTCTATTAAAGAGCTTTGATTGCAGCAGCGAAACGAGACTTATGACGTGCAGCTTTATTCTTATGAATAAGGCCTTTAGTCGCCATACGGTCAAGAAGTGGTGTAACTTCTACAAGAGCAGCAGTTGCAGCTTCTTTATCACCAGCTGCGATAGCTGCGATAGTCTTTTTCATGTAAGTGCGCATCATAGAACGACGGCTAGCGTTGTGCTGGCGACGTTTCTCAGCTTGGATAGCGCGCTTCTTAGCAGATTTACTGTTTGCCAAGGGTCTAACTCCCAAAAACTTAGTTCGGTGACAATTTAAGGGCGAGGACTATCCCTCATTAGCGCTTAATTGTCAAATGATTTGTGCAAAAACCAATCGTAGCCAAACAAACTTTGGAATGGAAAGGTCATCGCGGTTAAGATGGCGGGGATTCTAACAGCATTTTTAGACCAATGCTAATAAATATGCTTCTTAGGACAGGATAGTATTTATCCTCCCTTGAAAGTAATCAACCAGTGTCAGAGGTTTCTGTGAGTAAACGACTATTAAAGTCAGGCCTGATTGTCAGTGCAATGACTTTTGTTTCCCGTGTATTGGGGCTAGTACGTGATGTAGTAGTAGCAAATTTGATGGGAGCAGGAGCGAGTGCCGACGTATTTTTCTTCGCTAATAAAATCCCGAACTTCTTACGTCGACTGTTTGCAGAAGGTGCCTTTTCTCAAGCGTTTGTCCCAGTATTAACGGAATATCACGCGGCTGGTGATAAAGAGAAAACCCGAGACTTAATCGCTAAGGTGTCGGGTACGCTCGGGGTGTTGGTCTCTATTGTTACTGTTATCGGTGTGCTGGGCTCTGGAGCAATTACCGCGCTGTTTGGTGCGGGTTGGTTTATCGACTGGCTTAATGATGGCCCAGCGGCTCCTAAGTTCGAACTAGCGAGCTTTATGCTTAAGATAACCTTCCCTTATTTATGGTTCATCACTTTTGTTGCGTTATCTGGCGCCATTCTCAATACACTGGGTAAGTTTGCGGTCTCCTCTTTTACCCCTGTGTTTTTGAATGTCATGATCATCGGCGCAGCGTGGTTTATTTCTCCGAATTTAGAGCAGCCAGAAATCGGCTTGGCGATCGGTGTGTTTCTTGGTGGCTTAGTTCAATTCCTTTTCCAAATGCCTTTTCTTATTAAAGCGGGTGTGTTGGTTAAGCCGAAGTGGGGCTGGAGAGATCCGGGCGTCGTTAAGATTCGCACATTAATGATCCCAGCTCTGTTTGGGGTGTCAGTCAGCCAAATTAACCTACTTTTTGATACCTTTATTGCCAGTTTCCTAGCGACAGGCTCTATTAGTTGGTTGTACTACTCAGATCGATTGCTTGAGTTCCCACTGGGCCTATTCGGTATTGCAATTGCGACTGTGATTCTTCCTGCTTTATCTCGTAAGCACGTTGATGCTCAAGGGGAAGGCTTTGCACACACCATGGACTGGGGCGTTCGTATGGTGCTACTACTTGGCATTCCTGCCATGCTGGGGCTTATTGTTTTAGCGAAACCAATGTTGATGGTGCTATTCATGCGTGGTGAGTTCTCTCCACACGACGTGCAACAAGCATCGATGTCTTTAGTGGCGTACGCATCTGGCTTGCTTAACTTCATGTTGATTAAAGTATTGGCTCCGGGTTATTACTCTCGTCAAGATACAAAAACCCCAGTGAAGTACGGCATTATCGCGATGGTCACGAACATGGTATTTAACGCTATCTTTGCTTATTTCTATGGTTATATCGGTTTGGCGATTGCAACCGCTCTGTCAGCCTTTGTAAATATGGCCTTGTTATATCGCGGTTTACACCTTGCTGGTGTCTATAAGTTGACAAAGACCACTTTGCTGTTCTGCGCGAAGTCAATTGTCTCTGGCGGCGTGATGGTCGCGGCAGTTCTGTGGCAGTTAGATAATATGCAACAATGGCTTGAATGGAGCTTTAGTCAGAGAGCGTTGATGCTAACAGGCTTGATTGGACTTGGTGGCTTTGTTTATATTGTTTCGGTACTGGTTTTAGGTATCCGAGTAAAACATTTAAAAGCAGCGACAGATTAATACTGATTAGTATATAATCCGTCGGTTTCACACAATGAATGATGCAAATAACAGGTTTTAGCTGATCATAATGGAACTGATCCGAGGTATACACAATATTAAAGCGCAGCATCACGGCTGTGTATTGACCATAGGTAACTTCGACGGTGTTCATCTAGGACATCAAGAGGTTCTTAGCCAGGTTTCTGAACAAGCGGCAGCATTAGGTTTACCTTCTGTTGTTATGACGTTTGAACCGCAGCCTATGGAGCTGTTTGCCCGAGATAGAGCGCCAGCACGTTTGACTCGCTTACGCGATAAGTACGTACAATTGAGCAAGCTAGAGATCAGTCGTTTATTGTGTGTCAATTTTAATCAGTACTTTGCAAGTTTATCTGCGGAAGCATTCATTAAAGATCTTCTGGTTGATAAGCTTGGCGTTAAGTTTTTGGTGGTTGGTGATGACTTTTGTTTTGGCAAAGGCCGCACTGGCAATTTCGCTATGCTCCAAGAAGCGGGCGAGAAGTACGGTTTTGAGGTGGTAAGCACCCAAAGCTATTGCTTAAATCAATTACGTGTCAGCAGTACTGAGATACGAAATGCATTAGCAGTCGATGATTTGGCTGCAAGTGCTACCATGTTAGGACGTGATTACAGCATTAGTGGTCGTGTGTCCCATGGTCGAAAGCTGGGGAGAACCATAGGTTTCCCTACCGCTAACATTCCATTAAAGCGTTGCGTCTCTCCTGTGTCGGGAGTGTATGTTGTTGAAGCATTGGATATCGACGGGGTTCCTGTCAGTGGCGTTGCTAATATTGGACAACGACCAACGGTGAATGGTGTAAGGCAGCAATTAGAAGTGCACTTTTTTGACTTCAAAGCCAATTTGTATGGTAAACAGTTAGAAGTACGACTTTTACACAAACTGCGCGACGAGATAAAGTTTGAATCGTTCGACGCATTAAAGAATCAAATAGAATTGGATGCTGAAGCCGCAAGGGTGTGGCTGCTTCAGCTAAAGAATTAATCGGATGATTCCACCGATTAACATAATGTCTAACTTCGCCCAATATAACGGAATTAAGAATCGATGAGTGATTATAAAGATACCCTGAACTTACCAGAAACAGGGTTCCCAATGCGCGGCAATCTGGCAAATCGAGAACCAGAAATGCTTAAGCGTTGGTACAAAGAAGATCTTTACGGCGAAATCCGTAAGGCAAAGAAAGGTAAAAAATCTTTCGTACTGCATGATGGCCCTCCATACGCGAACGGCGATATTCACATTGGCCACGCGCTGAATAAGATTCTTAAAGACATTATTATTAAATCTAAGACCCTTTCTGGTTTTGATGCACCGTACATCCCCGGTTGGGACTGTCACGGTCTTCCAATCGAACTAATGGTTGAGAAGAAGAAAGGTAAGCCAGGTCAGAAGATTTCGGCTGCTGAATTCCGCGAAGAGTGTCGTAAGTACGCTGCGGGCCAAGTGGAAGGTCAAAAAGAGAGCTTCAAACGTCTTGGTATCATGGGCGAGTGGGACAAACCTTACCGCACCATGGATTTCGGTACAGAAGCGAACATCATTCGTTCTCTAGGTAAAATCGCAGACAAAGGTCACCTACTGAAAGGTTTCAAACCTGTTCACTGGTGTACTGACTGTGGTTCTGCTCTGGCTGAAGCTGAAGTTGAATACAAAGATAAAGTATCTCCATCTATCGATGTGAAATTTACTGCAGCTGACGAAGCGGCGCTTCTAGATAAATTCTCTCTAGCTGACGGCCACGCTGGTCAAGGCGAAATCTCTATCGTTATCTGGACAACAACACCATGGACTCTGCCGGCTAATCGCGCAGTATGTCTACGTGACGATCTTGAATACGTACTTATCCAAGTTGAAGCGAATGGCGACCAGCCAGCTCAACGTATCGTTGTTGCTTCTGAATTAGCAAAAGACGTAATGGATCGTGCGGGTATCGAGCACTTCCATAACCTAGGTTTTGCAACTGGTGCTGATCTTGAGCTTTCTCAGTTCAATCACCCGTTCTACGACTTCACAGTTCCTGCGATCCTAGGTGATCACGTGACGACTGATTCAGGTACTGGTGTGGTTCACACTGCGCCTGGTCACGGTCAAGAGGATTTCGTGGTTGGTAAGAAATACAACCTAGAAATCGCTAACCCAGTAGGCTCTAACGGCGTCTACCTGCCAGATACCGAGCTATTTGCTGGTCAGCACGTATTTAAAGCGAACGACTCTGTTTTAGAAGTTCTAAAAGAGAAAGGTGCACTTCTGCATCACCACGCTTACGAGCACAGCTACCCACACTGTTGGAGACACAAAACTCCAATCATCTTCCGTGCAACACCACAGTGGTTCATCTCTATGGATCAAGCTGGCCTACGTGCAAAAGCACTAGAGTCAACGAAGAATGTTGAGTGGATGCCTGAGTGGGGTCAAAGCCGTATTGAAGGTATGATCGAAGGTCGCCCTGAGTGGTGTATCTCTCGTCAACGTACTTGGGGCGTGCCAATTGCTCTGTTCGTTCATAAAGAAACGTCAGAACTTCACCCAGATAGCTCTGAGCTAATCGAAAAAGTAGCGAAGCTAGTTGAAGAGAAAGGCATTCAAGCTTGGTGGGATGTAGACGCAGCAGACCTAATGGGCGCTGAAGACGCAGACAAGTACGAAAAAGTGCTAGATACACTAGACGTATGGTTCGATTCAGGTGTTACACACTTCTCTGTTGTTGATTCTCGTGAAGAGTACAACGGTAACAGTGCAGATCTTTACCTTGAAGGTTCTGACCAACACCGTGGTTGGTTCCAGTCTTCTCTAATTTCATCTATCGCGATGAAAGACGAAGCACCATACAAGCAAGTGCTAACGCACGGTTTCGTAGTAGATGGTAACGGCCGTAAGATGTCTAAATCTATCGGTAACGTTGTTGCTCCTAAAGACGTAACCAACAAACTAGGCGCAGATATCCTACGTCTATGGGTTGCCTCTACGGACTACACGGGTGAAGTAGCGGTTTCTGATGAAATCCTGAAGCGTTCTGCTGATGCTTACCGTCGTATTCGTAACACAGCTCGTTTCTTCCTAGCGAACCTAAGCGGTTTCAACCCTGAAACTGACCTAGTGCCTGCTGAAGAGATGGTTGCACTTGATCGCTGGGCTGTTGGCCGTGCTCAAGCTGCACAAGAAGAGATCGTGAAAGCATACGGCGAGTACAACACTCACGGTGTAACTCAGCGTCTAATGCAGTTCTGTTCTATCGAAATGGGTTCTTTCTACCTAGACGTAATCAAAGACCGTCAGTACACAGCAAAACAGGGCAGCCATGCTCAACGTAGCTGTCAGACTGCGCTTTACTACATCGTAGAAGCTCTAGTTCGTTGGATGGCGCCTATCATGTCGTTCACTGCAGATGAAATCTGGAACGAGATGCCTGGCGCTCGTGACAAGTTCGTATTTACTGGCGAATGGTACGAAGGCCTATTCGGTCTTGCTGAAGGCGAAGAGCTAAGCAACGAATTTTGGGCTGAAATCCAAACGGTTCGTGGCGCTGTGAACAAGCTTCTTGAAGACGCTCGTAAAGAGAAAACAATCGGTGGTGCACTGCAAGCTGAAGTAACGCTATACGCTGACGATGCACTAGCGGCTAAGATTAACAAGCTAGAAGATGAGCTACGTTTCGTGCTTATCACTTCTGCTGCGGTTGTTAAGCCACTGAGCGAGAAGTCTGATGCGGCTCAAGCGACAGACGTTGAAGGTCTATTCGTTGAAGTTGCAGCAACAGAAGCTGAGAAGTGTGACCGTTGTTGGCACCACACACCAGACGTAGGTACAATTGAGGGACACGAGAAGATCTGTGGCCGCTGTGTATCAAACGTTGATGGTGAAGGCGAAGTGCGTAAGTTCGCATAACGACTCAGAGAAAGACTGAACTTTTTGTAAAAATCATAGCCCCAGTATCAACTGGGGTTATTTTTAGTTATAGGAAATGTGTTTAACCAAGCTGATTATTCATAGCGACTCAAACCGAGTGTGCGAATGAGGAATCGCTTCGTAAATACTAGGAATAGAAATGAGTGAAGTTTCGTTAAAACAATCTGGTGTACGTTGGTTATGGTTAGCTCTGCTGGTTTTTCTTGCAGATATTGGCATCAAACTTTTTGTCATGGACAACATGGGTTATGGCTGGGCAAACCGTATTGAAGTGTTGCCTTTCTTTAACTTTTTGTACGTTCACAACTACGGCGCCGCATTCAGCTTTTTGAGTGATCAAAGTGGTTGGCAGCGTTGGCTATTTAGCGGTATTGCCTTTGCTGTAACGGGTATGCTGACGTACTGGATGAGCAAGCTACCAGCGACAGAAAAGTGGAACAACATCGCTTATGCCATCATCATTGGTGGTGCGGTAGGTAATGTATTTGACCGTGTCGTACATGGTTTTGTTGTCGATTACTTAGATTTCTACTGGGGCACTTACCACTGGCCAGCATTCAACTTAGCTGATATGGGAATTTGTATTGGTGCCGCGATGATCATTCTAGATGGTTTCCGTAAGAAAGATGAAAGCAAATAGCTTTTAAATAGATGCTCTAAAGTTAGTCTATGACTCACAGAATAGAATAGCCCTAAGCGCTGTCGGTTGATTCCGGTGGCGCTTTTTTTTATGCTTCAGTCCACAAGGAAGCAAAGCAAAATGCATCCTCAAATAATAAAGAAGTCTAAGGAAAGTAACGTGGCAGCAATTAAAAATGATTCAGCAGTAACCCTACATTTTACGATTAAGATGAAGGATGGTTCAGTTGCCGATAGTACCGAAAATATGGGCAAACCGGCGAGGTTCGTGATGGGCGATGGTAGCCTAAGCGAGAACTTTGAAGCGTGCTTACTTGGGCTTGAAGCAGGTACTGAAAAGTCTATCGACCTAAAAGCGGAAGATGCGTTTGGTATGCCTAACCCAGATCATATCCACCATATGGATCGTGCTAAATTTGTTGGTGACTCTGAGGTTGAAGTGGGCACTATCATGGCATTTTCTGGCCCTGACGGTATGGAAATCCCAGGTATTATCACAGAGATCGCTGGCGACTCTGTGACGGTTGATTTTAATCATCCACTTGCAGGCCAAGATGTTACCTTTGACGTCAATATCTTAGCTGTCGACTAACTCTCTGAACGTTAGAATAACACCGCCTAACAGCTGTGATGTCACCCAGAGCTTCACTGTCTAGGCGCTTCACTGTAGAATGCGAGTCTCGCCGACGGCGAAATCTATAGAAACAACCTTAGTACCGCGGTAAATGATGAGCAATGAAATGAAAATAATGCTAGCTAACCCTCGTGGCTTTTGTGCCGGTGTTGATCGTGCGATCAGCATTGTCGAACGCGCACTCGAAATGTATCAGCCACCGATCTACGTTCGTCATGAAGTGGTACACAACCGCTTTGTTGTTGAGGGGCTAAAACAACGCGGTGCTATTTTTGTCGAAGAACTTAGTGAAGTACCAGACGATAACATCGTGATCTTCTCTGCTCACGGCGTGTCTCAAGCGGTTCGTAAAGAAGCGAAAGAGCGCGAGCTAACGGTATTCGATGCAACGTGTCCTTTAGTAACTAAAGTACATATGGAGGTTGCTCGTGCGAGCCGCAAACATATGGAAGTGGTGTTGATTGGTCACGCAGGCCACCCTGAAGTTGAAGGTACTATGGGTCAATACGCGAGCCAAACGGGTGGTATGTACTTGGTTGAGAAACCAGAGGACGTGCAAAACCTAGTGGTAAACGATCCAACTAACCTGCACTATGTGAGCCAAACGACGCTATCTGTTGATGAGACAGCTGACGTAATCGAAGAGCTACGTCGTGTCTTCCCTGAGATTCAAGGCCCTCGTAAAGATGACATCTGTTACGCGACTCAAAACCGTCAAGACGCTGTGCGTGAGATGGCAAACGACGTTGACGTTGTGATTGTCGTTGGTTCTAAGAACTCATCGAACTCAACACGTTTGAAAGAGTTGGCTGAGAAACTAGGCACACCTGGTTACCTAACGGATTGCCCTGAAGATATTCAAACAGAATGGGTTGAAGGCAAGAAGAAAATCGGTGTAACGGCTGGCGCATCTGCTCCTGAAGAGCTAGTAAATCAAATCTTAGATCGCATTCGTGAGCTAGGCGCTACCGACGTTGAAGAGATTCAAGGTCGTGAAGAGAACATGTTCTTCGAAGTACCAAAAGAACTACAGATTAAACAAGTCGATTAATCTCTATCGATTTGTGACATTAACGACTCGTCATACAGTCGATTTGCAAGTAGTAAAAAGCCAACGTTGATGCGTTGGCTTTTTTGATCGCCCGCTTTGATAAGCTATTGGATACCAAGTTGTTCTTTTAGTGTCTTGAGATAGCGACGACTCACAGGTACTTCAAAGCCGGTAAGCGTGATGATCTCTGCTAATCCATGTTCGAGCAATTTGATCTCTTGGATCGATTTTATGTTGATCAAATATTGTCGATGACAGCGGATCAAATCGGTTTTCTCTTCCAAGATCTTTAGCGTCAACTGTGAAGTGGCCGTTTGCGATGAACAGCGAACATGCACGCCGCTGATATCAGAATAGGCACACTCGACACTTTGGCTCGCAATGATCACAATACGGTTGTGACCAATGCATGGAATCTGTTCTAAGCGGGAAGGGGCAATCGAAGCAACATCTTGCTCTGGTGCTTTTTGGTTCTGCTTAACGACTTTGTTCAGTCGAGAGACACTTTTATTGAGTCGGCAGGGCTCAACGGGTTTAAGTAGGTAATCAAAGGCGTTGTCTTCAAAGGCTTGAATCGCATATTGGTCGTAAGCAGTCACAAATACCACGTAAGGCATGGTATCTGGGTCAAGCATACTCAACAACTCAATACCCGTAACTTGAGGCATCTGAATATCTAGATACACCACGTCGGGTTTAAGAAGGTTGATCTGCTTAAGTCCTTCGATCGCGTTGCTTGCTTGACCGATGACTTCCACTTCTCCCGTTTCAGTCAGTAACTCAATCAGCTCTTCGCGAGCAAAAAGCTCATCATCGATAACGAGTGCTTTTAACATCCTGCAATCTTCATTTTTGTTCTGTCCCTGCTTATTCCGCTTATCTTTTTAATGCCTGCTTCTAAATGTCGCTACTGAGAAGTGATTACCTACGAAAACACCATTATTTTAGTATAGGTATGATAAAGCTCATTCGAGTAAATTGCTGTGGTTGAGATTCTATTTTTAGTGCTGAGTCTTGTCCAAAGAAATTAGTGAGTCGTTTATCAACAATTTCCATCCCTAATCCAACATGATCTTGAGATGGCTTCTGGTAGTTACCAGCATTGTCTTCGACGATCAGTCTAAATCCGCCTTGGAAAGCTTCGCTATAGATCTTTACTTTGCCGCCTTCCAGCATGTTTGAAATCCCATGTTTAATGGCGTTTTCAACTAGGGGTTGCAGGGTAAAGCTTGGCAGTTGTGACTCATACAGTTGTGGGTCTATGTCCCATTCAATTTCTAAGCGGTCAGTAAAACGTGCCTTTTCAATCGTCAGGTACGCATTAACGTGCGCGAGTTCATCTTTGAGCTTAACGGTTTTGATATTCTGTTTAAGGTTACTTCTGAAGAAGTGAGACAGGTGCTGAATGAGCTCACGTGCTTTATCTGGGTCACGGCGAGTAACGGCGCTAATCGTATTGAGCGCATTAAACAAGAAGTGCGGATTGACCTGTGCGTGTAGCAGCTTAATTTCAGCTTGAGTGAGCAGGGTTTGTTGTTGTTGATAGTTGCTGAACAGGATTTGACTCGATAACAGCTGAGCAATACCCTCAGCCATCGACATGTTGATGGTTGAAAACAGCTTCAGCTTAGGCTCATACAGCTTGATGGTACCGACGACTTCGTTACCAGCACGTAGTGGGATAATCAGCGCTGACCCCAACTTACAATCTTGCGAGAGAGAGCATTGGTACGGGTTCTCTTTACCATCCAGGTAGATGATGTCGTTCTGTTCCATCGAAGTCAGTGTGCTTTGCGATGAAATAGGGGTGTTTGGAATATGGTGCTCATCGCCGATGCCAACGAAAGCGAGAATTTTCTCTCGGTCGGTGATTGCTACAGCACCTACGTTGGTCTCTTCGTAGATGATACGCACGATCTTCTGCGCATTATCAGACGTGAAACCACCATGAAGAATACCCACCGAACGTTCGGCAATGGTCAGTGCGCGGCGCGAGAAGGTTGCTGAGTATTTCTCAAAGATGGTTTTACGGTCTTGGATGATACTCATGAACAGTGCAGCACCCACAGAGTTGGCAATGATCATCGGCGCTGCAATGTCGGAAACCAGCGCGTAAGACTGTTCAAACGGTTTGGCGACCGCAAGCAGAATCAACATTTGAATGATCTCTGCAAATAGTGTCACAGAGAACACTACCATCGGATTAAATAGCTGGCTGGATTTGTTCTTTCTGACTAAGTACACATGCAGCAAACCACCAATTAGGCCCTCTGCAGTGGTTGAAATCGCACATGCTAAGTCGGTGAAGCCACCTAATGAGTAGCGATGAATCCCGCCGGTAAAACCCACTGCAAAGCCAACCACAGGCCCACCAAACAGGCCACCCATCACCGCGCCCATTGCACGTGTGTTGGCGATGGCGTCATTTATCTGTAGGCCGAAATAGGTGCCCATAATGCAGAATAGAGAGAACAGAACGTAACAACTGATCTTGTGGCTTAAGCGTGAAGAGATGCTCAATAATGGAAGAATCAGTGGGGTTTTACTTAGCATGTAAGCGATCACTAAGTAGACACAGGTTTGTTGAAGCAGAGAGAGAATGAGTTCCATATTTTCACCTATCGAGACGCTTGTTAAGTGTAAAGCTCATTGTGTGGTAAGGGTAGTTTTGCTTTTGTTTGTAAGGCTTTTCTCGAGCGATTAGCGCTTCTCACTTTCTTGCTTAACCAGTACAGACAATAAAGCCCATCACAGGGGATGGGCTTTAGTCTTAATATCCATGAATCACTAAGTGATTGCCGGAACAAGCGAAGTTGTGTTTGGTTGTTCTTGTCTTTCTATGAAGACTGGTCTCTTTTGCAAAGAGTCTAAGAACTAGGCTGTTTTGGTCTCGCCTTTTGCTTCTTTTTCTTCATTAGCAAGGTCAGTTTCGCCTTTGCCTTTAGAAATCTTGATTACGTAAGCCGCAACACCCAACGCACTAATCACACCAACGATAGTTGAGACTTGCATAGGTAGGCCGAAACCAAGTTGGCTGTTGTTCAGGATGAATGTGATACACACAGACGTCATGAAGATAGCTGGAACCGTCGTTACCCAGTGCAGTTTGTTGTGACGTAGTAGGTAAGCTGACGCTGTCCACAACATCATTACTGCTGTTGATTGGTTAGCGAAACCGAAGTAGCGCCAGATGATACCGAAGTCTACTTGAGTCAGGATGCCACCGATAACGAACAGTGGTAGAGCCATTAGTAGGCGGTTACGCAGTGTCTTCTGTTCCATGTTGAAGTATTCAGCAAGGATTAGACGGCTTGAGCGGAATGCAGTATCACCAGATGTGATTGGTAGGATAACCACACCTAGGAAAGCAAGGATGCCGCCGAATACACCTAGTAGGCCAAATGAAGCGCTGTATACAACGTTACCTGGACCGCCGTTTGCTACCGCTTCAGATAGAGACTCCACTGAACCGAAGAACGATAGTGCAAGTGCACACCAGATAAGAGCGATGATGCCTTCACCAATCATTGCACCGTAGAATACGAAGCGACCGTTCTTCTCATTTTCCATACAACGCGCCATCAGTGGTGACTGAGTAGCGTGGAAGCCAGATATTGCACCACAAGCGATAGTGATGAATAGAGCAGGCCATAGTGGTAGATCGTTAGGGTTCATGTTGGTGAACATGTCGCTGATCTCAAAGCCACCCATGATTTGGTGCTCATCAGAGAAACCAATTGCGGTGATTAGACCTACCGACATGAAGATAAGCAGAGCACCGAACAGTGGGTAGAAGCGACCAATGATTTTATCGACAGGGACAATCGTTGCGATGATGTAGTAAGCAAAGATAACAACAACCATAGTCGTTGCAGACATCGCGAAATCAGTTTGGTCGTTCACTAGGTTCGTGATCATGCCTGCTGGGGCAGAAACGAATACCACACCAACTAGAAGCAGTAGAACAATGGCAAAGATATTCATAAAGTGTTTTGCACCATTGCCTAGGTAACGTCCAGTGATGGTTGGAACCGAAGCACCGCCATTACGGATGGATAACATACCTGAGAAGTAGTCGTGTACTGCACCTGCGAAGATACAACCTAGCACGATCCATAGCATTGCTGCTGGGCCGTATAGGGCACCCATGATAGGACCAAAGATTGGACCTACACCTGCAATGTTAAGCAGTTGAACTAGGTAAACCTTTGGAGTCGACATTGGAACGTAGTCCACACCGTCTTGCTTAGTGTGAGCGGGTGTTTGGCGCTTTTCATTGATACCGAAAATCTTCTCGATAAAGGTACCGTAAATAAAGTAGCCACCAATGAGTGCTGCGACACAGGTAAGAAACCACATCATAATTTATTATCCCTGAATGTATTAATTAAGTCAGGGTGTATATTAGAGGAGTGTATGAAAAGAAACTTCCGCTACTGGAGCGAGTGGTCGAATAGCTAATTAAGTGGTGTTATAACTGGTTTAGTGGTTTGTGACCTTTGTTGAGTGGTGGGGTAGAAGTGTTGAGAAGTATCGTGCTTCTGTTAAGTGGTCGATGGGGAGTATTAAATGGCGCGCAATAAAGATCAACGGTAGATAACAGAGATTAGTGGACATCAGCCCCCGTTCAGCGGAGAATTACTAACAGAGGTAAAGCTTCATTTAGAAGTGGCTAGGGAAATATAAAGGATTGAAATGAAAAAGATAATAGCACTATTCGCCGTAGCATTTAGCCTTGCAGGATGCAGCGCCAATGTTCAAGACTTAGCGGCAGAAGGTAACTGGCAAGAGATTGGCTACCGTGATGGTATTAAAGGCAACACTCAACGCTCATATTCAAAGATGGCAGAGCTGGGTGCCGTTGACCAAGCAAGCTACAACGAAGGTTATCAAGTCGGTGTGACTGAATATTGTAACTCGAACCACGCTTATCAGATTGGCTTATCAGGTCAGGTGTATGAAGGTGTTTGTTCTGGGACCGAAGATGCCCAGCGTTTCCGAATGGAGTGGCAACGTGGCTGGGATGAGTTTTCAAACGACCACTAACCTCGCTCGTGATTAGTCACATCTCTTAAGCGGAATCATCAAGCTTAAATTAAAAAAAAACCAGTACCTTATGCGTACTGGTTTTTTGTCTCACGCTTTCATCAGCATCGGAGATTAATCCGACATTTACTGATTATTCTCGACCGCTTTTCTTAAAAAGCCGTTCTGCTGATCCAGTTGAGCCTTAGCCGCTTGCAAATCAAGCCCGGTCAGAATCATCAAGATCGCAAGTTTTACGTCATAATCGGTAGTTTTAAGCGTCGACACTGCCAACGCTTTATCACATTCGGTTGCTTGAATAACGATACGAGCAGCGCGGGCTACTAGCTTTTCGTTGGTTGCTTTTACGTCGACCATCAGGTTCTGGTAGCTCTTACCAATGCGAATCATGCTTGCGGTGGTCAGCATATTAAGGACTAGTTTTTGCGCTGTACCAGATTTCAGCCTTGTTGACCCTGTTAAGGCTTCGGGGCCAACCACCGGGCTTATCGCGATCTGAGCAATATCAGCAATTGGTGAATCAGGATTACAAGACAGAGCAACCGTCACCGCACCGATTTGATTGGCGTAGTTGAGTGCACCAATCACGTAAGGTGTGCGTCCGCTTGCCGCAATACCAACCACAACATCCTTTTCTGAAAATTGAATCGCTTTCAGATCATCGATACCTAACGTCAGTGAATCTTCAGCCCCTTCTTTTGCTTTCAAAATAGCTTCTGGTCCGCCAGCGATAAGGCCGATAACCATTTTGTCAGAAACGCCAAATGTAGGCGGGCACTCTGAGGCATCTAATACGCCCAATCGACCACTGGTGCCCGCACCCATATAAATCAGTCGTCCCCCGTTTTGAAAGGCGTGAGCGATTTTATCAACGGCTTTAGCAATTTGTGGTAGCTCAGCTTCGATCGCCAATGGGACTTGTTTGTCTTGTTGGTTAATCTTTTCGACCACTTCAAGTGAAGTGAGTAGATCAATATCCATAGTGTCAGGGTTTCTCCCCTCCGAAACGAGGTGCGAGAGCGCTGATATGAGAGCGTCGTTACTCATAATGATCCTTAAATGATGATTCTAAAATGGTTTAGTTAGCACTGTATAGAACGCCTAGAGAGGCAGCTCTGCTTGCACCAGTCACTTCTGGTAAATTACTTGGTAGTTGATGAACATGACGCTGAGCAAGCCAAGCAAAAGCCATGGCTTCCATATAGTCAGCGTTTACACCTTTGCTGGTGGTTGAGGCAACCTCCCAGCTTGGTAGAAGCTCAGACAGCCTCTTCATCAATAGCGGGTTTCTAACTCCACCACCACATACATACAATGCTGGTGCGCTGCCTAAGCGGTAAGCCTCGACTTCATTGGCTATCGTCAAAGCCGTGTATTCGCAAAGCGTGCGTTGGACATCTTGTACTGAGATGTCATTACATTCTGTTAATTGTTGCTCTAACCAAGGCAGGTTGAATAGCTCTCTACCTGTACTTTTCGGTGGTGTTAGAGATAAATAAGACTCTTCCAGTAGTTGTTTTAATAAGGCTTGATTGTTCTGGCCTTGAAGTGCGAACTGAGCGTCGCGGTCAAATTTTTCACCTGTGTGCTTGTCTACCCAAGCGTCCATCAACATATTGCCAGGGCCAGTATCATAACCAAGTGTTGGTTGATTGGGGCGCAGTACTGAAATATTCGATATGCCACCAATGTTCAGCACCACAACTGAGCTCTCTTGCGGCTGAAAAATAGTATGGTGAAAAGCGGGGACCAGTGGTGCACCTTGTCCACCAAGCGCCATGTCTTTACGTCTGAAATCAGCGACGGTTTGAATCTCGGTTTTAGCGGCAATAACGTTGGCATCGCCTAACTGCATGGTAAAGGGAGAGTCGCCT
Source organism: Vibrio sp. HI00D65 (assembly GCF_001635455.1). Classification (GTDB taxonomy): domain Bacteria; phylum Pseudomonadota; class Gammaproteobacteria; order Enterobacterales; family Vibrionaceae; genus Vibrio. Next base: position 23,507 of record NZ_LWEH01000123.1, on the reverse strand, counting down.
GTTGGTTGGTGGAATACCGTTTGACCGTGATTGCCAATTGCAGTGACAGCGGATGCTGGAGTCTCTGACTTGGCGAGAAGCTGTAGAACGGCATCAGCAAATAGGTGGCCAAGCTGGTGGTCGAGCTCACCAATGGCAATCAAGTCAGTTTTCTGACCAATACATATATCCAGCAAGCGTGTTTTGAGTTGCTTTGGCATTGGAAACTCATCATTAGCAAGCAGTGTGATCCGGTTGTCTTCTATCGACACCAGTGCCGTATCAACGCCGTCCATACTCGTGCCCGACATCACGCCGATATACAGTTCTTTATGATTTAACTCTACGCTCTTACACTGCATTTCTAAAGCCTTCCACAGATTGGTTTAAAAACATTGTAAAGCAAATTTAAAGAGAATAATCTCGGGAAGTTTATGAAATTAGGTTAAATAAGGGATAAATATGGGACCTTTGTGGGTTGATGTTGCAGGCTACGAACTGACTGCGGAAGACAAAGAAATTTTAGAGCACCCAACCGTTGGTGGTCTCATTTTATTTGCTAGAAACTACCACGATAGCAAGCAGCTATCGGCATTAAATAAAGAGATTCGCAAAGCGGCTAAGCGTCCTATTTTAATTGGTGTTGACCAAGAAGGTGGACGAGTACAGCGTTTTCGCGATGGTTTTTCTACTATTCCTGCCGCTCAAGAGTTCGCGACTCACAACAATGGTGAACAATTAGCAGAACAAGCAGGCTGGTTGATGGCAGCGGAGCTGATTGCTCACGATATCGATCTAAGTTTTGCACCAGTATTAGATAAAGGTCATCAATGTAAAGCGATTGGTAACCGAGCATTTGGTGAAGATATCGATACCATCGTTCGTCACAGTAGTGCATTCATCAAAGGCATGAAGTCCATTGGTATGGCGACAACTGGAAAGCACTTCCCTGGTCATGGTGGTGTGATAGCCGATTCGCACCTTGAAACCCCTTACGACCCTCGAGACGATATCTTTGAAACTGATATGGCGATTTTTAAGGCGCAAATTGAAGTGGGAATATTAGATGCGATGATGCCTGCGCACGTGGTTTTCTCTCATTACGATGACCAACCAGCAAGTGGCTCTCAATATTGGTTACAGAAAGTATTGAGACAAAAACTGGGCTTTAAAGGCCTGATCTTCTCTGATGATTTAACGATGGAAGGCGCTGCGATTATGGGCGGACCTGCCGACAGAGCAAAAGCAGCTTTGAATGCGGGTTGTGACATGGTGTTGATGTGTAATAAACGAGATGCACAAATTGAGGCTCTTGATCACTTAGCGATTCAAGAGGTGTCTTTAGCCAACTCATTGCTTAAAAAACACAACTTTGATTTACCGACTCTTCACTCTGATGCCGGATGGAAAGAGGCTTCGGAGCAGATTAAACGAATGCTAAACGATGAGTGATAAATAAACACTCAACAAATTTAAAGAAGGCGATATGAGAAATATCGCCTTTTTTGTTTCTATTGACTGTGGTTTAAGCCAGAAATCTAATCAAAACGACTCAAAACTTAAGTGTAAATAAAAGTTTACGTAAAATGTTTTTTATTGTTTACGCTTGTAATCGTTTTTGTAGCTGTTATTGTGTTTTTTAAAGATTGTTAACCCAAATGGAAATGTTGGGTGTAAAATTAGATATACAGGTTGAGTTATGCAGAAAAGTGAATTAAGCAATGTCAATATTATCGACGAACAGGTACTGATTACTCCTGAGGAGTTAAAAACAAAACTGCCTTTGAGTGATAATGCTCGTCGTTTCATTCAAGAGTCTCGTCAAACTATCGCAAACATCATCCATAAGAAAGACCACCGCATGCTGGTTGTATGTGGCCCGTGTTCTATTCATGATGTTGAAGCGGCAAAAGAGTACGCGAAACGCCTAAAAGCTTTATCTGAGCAACTTAGCGATCAACTGTATATTGTTATGCGTGTTTACTTTGAAAAGCCTCGTACTACAGTGGGTTGGAAAGGTTTAATCAACGACCCTCATCTGGACGGTACTTTCGACATTGAACATGGTTTGCATGTAGGTCGTGAACTACTGGTTGAACTTGCTGAGATGGAAATTCCACTGGCAACAGAAGCTCTAGACCCAATCAGCCCGCAATACCTAGCAGATACATTCAGCTGGGCGGCGATCGGCGCACGTACAACGGAATCACAAACTCACCGTGAAATGGCAAGTGGTCTTTCAATGCCAATCGGCTTTAAGAATGGTACAGATGGCAATCTAGGTACCGCAATCAATGCGATGCAGGCAGCTTCTTCTAGCCACCGTTTCATGGGTATCAGCCGTGAAGGTCAAGTTGCACTATTAACTACTCAAGGTAACCCAAACGGCCATGTTATTTTACGTGGCGGTAAGCAAACGAACTACGATTCAGTATCGGTACACGAATGTGAGCAAGAGCTTGGTAAATCAGGTTTAGAAGCTGCACTGATGGTTGATTGTAGCCATGCTAACTCTCGCAAAGATTTCCGCCGCCAACCTCTGGTTGCTGAAGATGTGATTCACCAAATTCGTGAAGGTAACAAGTCGATCATCGGCCTTATGATTGAAAGTCATATCAACGAAGGTAACCAATCTTCTGATATACCTCTCAATGAGATGAAATACGGTGTTTCAATTACCGACGCGTGTATCAATTGGGACACAACTGAGGCACTATTGAAACATGCACATACGGAACTCGTCCCGTTCTTAGAGAACCGTTTGAAAGGTTAGTCAGAGTTTAAAAGTTAAGCGCCTCATCTAATGGGGCACTTTAAGATCTGTTGCTAACGAGATCGGCGTTGGTACGGGCTTATAGATTAGTAAGGAATAAAATGGCCGTTGAACTGAACGAATTACGCGACCAGATCGATGCTGTCGATAAACAAATGCTGGATTTACTGGCTCAGCGACTTGCTCTTGTTGAGAAAGTTGGTGAAGTGAAAAGTGAACATGGATTACCTATTTATGTGCCGGAGCGTGAAGCGGCAATGTTGGCGTCTCGTCGTCAAGAAGCCGAAAAAATAGGGGTTCCACCACAGCTCATCGAAGATGTTTTGCGTCGAACTATGCGTGAATCTTATGCCAGCGAAAAAGACTCTGGTTTTAAGTGTCTCAACCCAGAATTGCGTTCAGTGGTTATCGTTGGTGGTAATGGTCAGCTTGGTGGCTTATTTGGCCGAATGTTTAAGCTCTCTGGCTATGAAGTGAAAGTCCTTGGTAGCCAAGATTGGGATAGAGCCGATGAAATCCTAGATAACGCAGGTCTTGTGGTTGTTACCGTTCCAATTCACTTAACAGAAGGTGTGATCGCGAAACTTGGTAATCTGCCAAGTGATTGTATTCTTTGTGATTTAACATCGATAAAATCAAAACCGCTGCAAGCAATGATGAGCATGCACCAGGGTCCTGTTGTTGGTCTACACCCTATGTTTGGCCCTGATGTACCAAGCCTAGCGAAGCAGGTAATTGTTTACAGTGATGGGCGTGGCTCTGAAAGCTACCAATGGTTACTGGAACAATTTAGTATCTGGGGCGCAAGCCTATGCCAGATGGACGCTGCTGAGCACGACCACGGCATGACTCTGATTCAAGCACTTCGCCACTTTACTTCTTTTGCTTACGGCCTACACCTAAGCAAAGAGAACCCGAACATTGACCAGCTTCTGAAGCTTAGCTCTCCAATCTATCGTCTAGAGATTGCGATGGTTGGTCGTCTGTTTGCTCAAGACCCGAACTTGTACGGTGACATCATTCTCTCTTCAGATGAGAACATAGAGATGATTCGACGCTTCCATCGTTGTTTTGGTGAAGCTCTTGAGATCTTAGATGGAAAAGATAAAGCCAAGTTCGTTGAGGGTTTTAACCAGGTGAGTGACTGGTTTGGTGACTACTCACAGCAATTCTTGCAAGAGAGTCAAAGTCTTTTAAAACAAGCACATGACTCGATTCATCGTGGTTGATCGCAGTGAAAGAATATAAAAAAGAGCGACCATTTGGTCGCTCTTTTTGTTTGCATTGAGTGTTCGTAATACATTTGGCCTATTATAGGTAAAATGCTTTTGGATCATCATAGGCTAAACGCACACGCCCTAGTTAGTTACGATAGGCTGTTGGTTATTCTCGCTCGAGGCTCGATTATCTTCGCTTGATACCGTATCGATAGTAGAGCTGATGTAAGGTACGTTGGTTAGGTTGATCTGCAAACGAACCACGTTATCTATCAGTTGCACCAGTGGGCCCCATTTCACCTTTTTTTCTTTTTCAAAAACGTAATTGAAGTTCTCTGGTGTCCAATCCATCAAGTATTGAGGGTTCAATGAGCGGCCAAGGAAGCGTACTTCATAATGCAGGTGTGGTCCGGTTGAGTTACCTGAGTTACCACAACTTGCAATCACATCACCTTTACTGACAAACTGACCGCTGCGAACTTTGAATTTTTGCAGATGCGCATAAGAGCTCATGAAGCCAAAGGAATGGCGCATAGTGATAAAGTTACCGAAGCCTTTCTTGCTTGGACGAACCGTTTCAATCACGCCATCTGCTGGCGCTAAGATATCTTCACCGCGCTTACAGGTTAAATCGATGCCAGTATGGTTGTGGCGTTTGCCTGTAATTGGGTTTGTACGGCGACCATAGGAAGACGAGATGCGTTGATAAGCCATTGGGCTATCATTAGGAATTAAGCGGAACATGGTAGCTCTTACCGCTGAATCGACTGCCGCAGCATCAATACGGTCTTCTAATGAAACTTCATCGGTGTGTAACTCTTCATCAGCCAGGCCAAGAACGGACTCCACATCGAATACGCGCTTACCCAGTAACTGAATCGTGCCTTCTTTCTCAGTCAATGCTTGAGATAGGTTATGGTTGGTTTCAACTTGTTCCGCGTATAAAAACTCAGTCTGCTCTTTTTCAACAATCAAAGTTTCGATTAACTCTTGTGCATCACCGGCTTGTGCTGCCAGCTTGTTTTTACTCTCAAGGTGCATGTAGGTCGCACCACCAATCAAAATTGGTACTGAGAGCAGGGAGGTCATGCATAAGAGTACGGCTTTTCGACCGAAGTAAAACGTCTGTTCCCCCTGACTTGAGGGAATAGTAATGGACACTTTTTTAGACATGGTTCTGTATTAACTAAATGCTTCTAATAGAAAAAGGGTAATGGAGACATTATTCCTCGCCTAAATCGGTAAGGTGTTCAATCTCTCTAGAAAGCAGTTCATCGTCACCAACGTTAAGCTCAACAAGGCTCTTAAGATGGCTGGTACTATCAATATCTAAATGCTCTATGCGTTAACGCATTGAGGTATTGATGGTAGAGACTATCGTTGCTTCTAACTGAATATTGATATCGCTGTTGGCCAACTTAAAGCTAACGTGAACAGGGCTATCTTGGCTGAATCGTTGTAATTCATCGCATTGAATGAGTAAACCATGGAGAGACAAGTCTTGCACTAAGCCTGATTCGTTTATTTGTTCTTGTGAGATTTCAGTCGGAACTTGATAAACAACTCATGAAAATTGACGTCTTTCAATCATAAGTATTCTCTCTATACCTACACGCAATACGTAAGCCAGATATATCAAAGGCCGCTATTATCGCGGCCTTTGTTCAAAATACAAGCTTATTTACTTAGCAATACGTTTGTACTTGATGCGGTGTGGTTCTGCCGCTTGAGCGCCCAGAGTCTTCTTCAGCCACTCAGTGTACTCAGTATAGTTACCTTCGTAGAAGTTAACTTGACCTTCATCACGGTAGTCTAAGATATGGGTCGCAATGCGGTCTAAGAACCAACGGTCGTGCGAGATAACCATTGCACAGCCAGGGAACTCAAGCAGAGCTTCTTCAAGAGCACGTAGCGTTTCAACGTCTAGGTCGTTGGTAGGCTCATCGAGTAGCAGAACGTTACCGCCAGCTTTCAGTAGCTTAGCTAAGTGAACACGGTTACGTTCACCACCAGAAAGCTCACCGATGATCTTCTGTTGGTCGTTGCCTTTGAAGTTGAAACGAGAACAGTATGCACGTGCTGGGATTTCGAAGTTGTTGATCTTAATGATATCAGCGCCTTCAGAGATCTCTTGGAATACTGTCTTAGTGTCGTCCATGCTGTCGCGGAACTGATCAACAGAAGCAAGCTTAACGGTTTCACCCAGTTCAACCGTACCAGAGTCTGGTTGTTCTGCGCCGCTTAGCATCTTGAATAATGTTGATTTACCCGCACCGTTGGCACCTACGATACCTACGATTGCACCCTTAGGCATGCTGAACGATAGGTCATCGATAAGAACGCGGTCACCGTATGACTTAGTTAGGTTCTTAACTTCAAGAACTTTGTCACCTAGGCGCTCACCTGGCGGAATGAACAGTTCGTTGGTTTCGTTACGCTTCTGATATTGGCCAGTCGTCAGTTCTTCAAAACGAGCCATACGAGCTTTAGATTTAGCTTGACGACCTTTAGGGTTTTGACGAACCCACTCAAGCTCTTTCTCGATGGTCTTTTGACGTGCGCTTTCACCAGCTTTCTCTTGCTTTAGACGCTCATCTTTTTGCTCTAACCAAGAAGTGTAGTTACCTTGCCATGGGATACCTTCACCACGGTCCAGTTCTAGAATCCAACCAGCAGCATTATCTAGGAAGTAACGGTCGTGGGTAATCGCCACAACAGTACCGCTGTAGTCCACTAGGAAGTGCTCAAGCCATGCAACTGATTCTGCATCCAGGTGGTTCGTTGGTTCATCAAGAAGCAGCATGTCTGGCTTCTCTAAAAGTAGACGACAGATAGCAACACGACGACGCTCACCACCAGAAAGGTGTTCAATTTTAGCATCCCATTCAGGAAGACGAAGTGCGTCAGCCGCGCGCTCTAGAGCTGCCTCTAGGTTGTGACCGTCTTTTGCTTGGATAAGTGCTTCTAGTTCGCCTTGCTCTTTTGCTAGTGCATCGAAATCTGCATCTGGTTCAGCATAAGCCGCGTAAACTGCGTCGATACGTTTAAGTGCGTCAGCAACATCAGAAACCGCTTCTTCTACGATTTCGCGAACCGTTTTTGATTCGTCTAGTACCGGCTCTTGAGGTAGGTAACCTACGTTAAGGCCTTGTTGTGCACGAGCTTCGCCATCGATATCAGTATCAATACCAGCCATTATACGTAGTAGGGTAGATTTACCTGAACCATTTAGACCCAAAACACCGATTTTAGCGCCAGGAAAAAAGCTAAGAGAAATGTCTTTAAGAATTTGACGCTTAGGTGGAACAGTTTTGCTCACCCGAGACATGGTATATACGTATTCAGCCATTGCCGATCGATCCTAATTATTGTTCAAAATTGTTAGCTATTTTATACCAATATTCCTAAAGATGTTACTCCTTGGAAAGAAAAGCCATTCTTGAACGAATCCTTACTTACTATTGTCACATTGGTTATTAAAACTATATTTAATATGCTTCTTAGATGAAGTGTTAAATATTAATAATATTTACACTCAATTCCTTTACATTTTATGTGATGTCGGGCGTAAATAGATTTCACGTATTCATACACGCACTAAGGAAAGAGCGAATGTTTTTCCGAATTGGTAATACGAAGGTTGCTGTGGCTGCATCGGCAATTTTGTCTTCATTTTCACTAGCTCCAATGGCTATGGCTAGCAATGCCTCAGAGCTAGAAATGCAGCGTGATGTTTATGATAGAGCACAAGAGGTTTTAGACAGCCGTGATCTAAAAGCTTATTCAGCACTGCGCAGCAAAATTCAAACATACCCTCTCACGCCTTACACTGATTATCGTGCTTTTCTTATCGGTCTTGGTGATCGCACTCCAGCTGAAGTGGATGCATTTATTGAAGAGAACAAAGCCCTGCCATTTTCTAATCGTATGCGAGCACCATATTTAGATATGCTGGCTTCTAGAAAACAATGGCAAACCATCCTTGAGTTTCAGACCAAAGAGCCGGTGGGTGAAAAGTACCAATGCATCTATTACCGAGCGAACTATGAGCAAGGTAATCAAGAACTGGCTTTTAAAGGAGCGAAGCAGCTTTGGTTGAGCGGCGATGGTGTTGATGACGCTTGCGACCCGCTATTTAAGAGTTGGGATCAAGCTGGCTTAAGAACCGATGAGCTGATTTTAGAGCGTATGCTGTTAGCGTTTGAAGGGCGTAACGGTAAGCTGATGACCTATCTGATCAAGCAATTGGATCATGATGAGTCAATTTCTCAAGCTAAGCAGATGAAGGCGTTATACAACAAGCCTGAAAACGTGCTCACATTCGCTAAGAAGCATCCAGCCAATGAGTTTTATCGAGCTCAAACGGAGTTTGCTTTTGAGAAGCTCGCGCGAAAATCGGCTATTAGTGCTCAAGAAGTATTCGATGAGGTCATCAAGGTTCAGAAGTTTTCTGAAGAGAAATCTCAAGAGCTCTCTGATTACCTGACTTTCCGTTTGATCAATACCGATTCTGAAGAGTTGATGGAGTGGCGAGATGATATGTTGGCGAGTTCGTCGAAACAAGTCTTACTCGAACGTCGTGCCCGTTTGGCTATTCAGCATGCCGATTGGACTGGATTGAAAGAGTGGATTGCCCGCCTAGACGACAAGCACCAAGCGTCATTGCGTTGGCAATACTGGTTAGGCAGGGCTGAAATTGCAACAGGTGATACTGAAAAGGGTAACCAACGTCTGTCTGATATTTTAGGTCAGCGTAATTTCTACAGTGTTGCGGCGGCAAAGCAGTTAGGTAAACCGATTCAATATCCAACCGCTACGTTGAAATACAACCCAGAAACAGTAAAGCCTTTTAGTACTTCGCTGACTCGTATCGATGAACTTATCACTCGCGATAAAATTGCAGCAGCCAAAAGTGAATGGCGCTGGCTACTGACCAATGCAGATAAAGAGCAAAAAGAGATGCTTGCCGCTTACGCTGCGACACAGCGTTGGAATCACTTCACTGTGATTGCGAGTATTTCAGCGAAAATGTGGGATAACATTGCATTGCGTTTCCCGGTCGCTCATAAGTGGTGGTTTAACTTCTACGCAGAGAAGCATGATATTGACCCAATCACCTTGATGTCTCTAGCAAGACAAGAGAGCGCGATGGACTCTGAAGCTCGTTCTCCTGTTGGTGCTCGCGGTGTTATGCAAATTATGCCGCAGACAGCACAATACACGGCGAACAAGCACAAGATTAAGTACAAGGGTAGCGATGATCTTTACGATGTCGGCAAGAATATCGAAATTGGTAGCCACTACTTAGATGGCTTGCTCTCTCAATATGATAACAACCGTATCTTTGCTTTTGCTGCCTACAATGCTGGTCCGAGCCGTGTGAAACAGTGGCGTTCTCGCAGTGATGAAAAGCTTGATGCCTTCGCTTTCATTGAGATGATTCCATTCAAAGAGACACGCGGATACGTTCAGAACATTTTAATGTTTGAGACTTACTATCGAGACATCATGGGTGAGCAGGGTGAGTTTTTGGCTCCCCATGAGGTGAAAACTAAATACTAGTGGCCGATACGGCCGGAAACTGAGTGACGATCGAAGGCAGTGAGTGCGAACCATTTCCGCTTACTGCTTTTTTACATTGGATCACATCCAGTATTTCGGTATAAAGTGGTAAACGCTTTCAATCGATAAGCGACTCTTTAAGGTCTGAATTTAAAAGTAAGTGTAGAGATATGGCATCACAACCTGAATATGATAACTGGCAACAACTCATGGATTTAGTTAAGACTGCGGTTGAGAAAGATCAGCATGAACTGTTGTTGACCATGATGATGACGCCCGATGAGCGAGATGCTTTGGTTGCTCGAATTAATATTTTTTGTGAGCTAATGAAAGGTGAAATGTCTCAAAGGCAAGTGAGCCAAATGCTGGGAGTCGGCGTGGCAACCATCACCAGAGGCTCTAATGAGCTCAAGGCAAAATCAGAACAAGAGAAAGCGGTTATTGCCGATCTGCTGCTTAAGTAATACTGGGCTTAAGCTATCACTGAATAGCGAGAGTGCGAATTGAAAAAACGCTAGCGGATAGTTAGCGTTTTTTTAGTTTCTAGAGCTTACAATCGAGCTGCTAGATAGCTTTAGAAGTCTCAATTGGCTAAGCTGAGAAATGCTCAGGATTTACAAATGGGGTCAGCGCTAAGATTAACGCTTGGTGATAGACCGAGCTACGTGAAAGCTGGTTATGTGTCAGTAAACCAATTGCTCCACCTTTTTGTTTGATATTGTCTGTACCAAACACTTCATCCATCACATCCCCAAGTTCGTTAGCGTGCTGTAGCTTTTCAAGAACGGCTGGTGGCAGCATCAGGCTTGCCGAGCGAGATTCTCCACGTTGACCATTTGATTCAATCACCATCCAAGCAAAGGTAACCCCGCCTTCGATTCCCGCTTCTAACCCGACATAGAAATCCGCATTAGGTTGCTGTTGTGTCGCATTGTGCACACGGTTCACTGCACCTTGATAGGTCTCATTATTACTCATCGGCTGATCGGCAACACCACTTGGCACACTTACCCCCGTGAACTCAAACTCGGTGTTGGGAAACGCAGAGACAAAAGCACTTTTGACAGCACTGATCTTAGCGGGGTTTAGCGAGGCGATGATGACAGATTTCATGTGTTCGATTCTTATAGTCGGTTGATTCAGTTGGTACGTGTTAATCGTTCTGTTGCTGCTTAAATTGCTGTTGGTGTTCTTGATACCAGTCACTCAGCTCATTGAGAGGCATAGGCTTACCAAAGTAGAAACCTTGCAGCATGTCGCAATGTGCGTCTTGAAGCCATTGGTGCATTTCTTTGGTTTCGATACCTTCAGCAGTCACGGTTTTACCTTGCGCGTGACACAGTCCGATCACGGGTTTAACTATGTTCTGATTATCTGTTTCGATCAAGGCTTCCAAGAAACCTTTATCCAATTTGATTTTTTGCGTCGGGTACTCAACTAATTGAGTGATGGATGTGTAGCCCGAACCAAAATCATCAATAGCTAATCGGTAGCCCATTCGAGCGAGTTCGTTGAGTAGCGGAAAGCCATGTGAATTTGAATAGAAGGTCTCTGTGATTTCAAAATCAATCAAGCTTGGTGGAATGCCATTAATCTTGGCATGTTGCTCAATGAAATCTGCGAGGTGCGTAGTCTCTATAGCAGCCGAAGATAGGTTGATGGACAGCTGAATTGAGTGATCAAATTGAGCCTGAAGCTGATGGAAAGAAGCAAAGGCATTCTCGATAACCCAGCGATCGACGAGTTCGAACAGCCCGGTTTGCTCAGCAATTGGAATAAACTCATTGGGAGCAACTGTACCAAGCTGTTCTGACTCCCAGCGTAGCAGCACTTCAACCCCTATCACTTGGTTTCCTGCAGCATCCATATATGGCATGTAAACGAGTTTAAACTCTTCATCAAAGTTCTGATCTCTCAGAGCTCGTTCAATATTGGCTTGACGTTGAATGGTTTTATCCAAGTCTAACGAGTAATCCGCGAACTGATTCTTACCTGCATGTTTCGCTTGGTACATGGCGGTATCAGCGTTTGAGAGTAGTTTCTCGATGGTATACCCATCATTTGGATAGGTCGCGATACCAATACTCACTGTGATTGGAAAGCTTCCTGAGTCGGTGATAAACCCTTTTTGTAGCGGAGCGAGTAACTTTTTAGAGAGCTGATGCGCAATATTATCGGCATTCGCTGGGGCATTGATATAGATAACGAATTCATCGCCCGACAAGCGCGCAGGCATGCAGTGAGCGTTGTCTCTTTCTTGATATTCACTACAGAGTTTTGTGATGCGCGCAGCAAAGGAGACGAGAATCGAGTCCCCAATTTGGTGTCCGTATTTGTCGTTCACAAATTTGAAGTTGTCTAAGTCGAGATAGAGCACCCAGGTATTGGTTTTCGAGTCAGGATCTGGCAGAGATTGCTGAACAAACGACTGAAATTGCAGTCGGTTGGGGATCTGGGTCAGTTGGTCATTTTCTGCCAAAACTTTGGTTTGCTGGTAGGTGTTATCGAGCTCTTGATACATGTCGTAAAAGCGTTGTGATAAGCGGCCTAATTCATCATTAGTACCCAAGCGCTCAATGTTTTTTCTTTGCTTTTTTTCGACCTGTTGCAGCTGCTTATCCAAGTGCGTGATTGGATTAATCACACAGCGGGATAAAAGCATGAGCAATAAGCCCACACTGACAAAGGCAGACAGAGCAAACGACAAGCTGAGCTCATTCCAGATGGATTTGAGTTTGTTGTCCAACAAAAATTGAGCCGGGTCGAGGGTAGCGTAAAGTTCAGGCCCCAGCTTCACAGACTGAGTTAAACCATGCCCAAGAGTTATCGGTTCATCGGTAAAGAAAAGACTGGTTTGGTAGTCAAACTCTATCTGTTTTCGCAGTGAATTAAACTTATCGAGAGAGACCGAAACGACTAGAAAAAATACATCATCGATCTGTTCGCTTATCGGGGCCAAAACACTTTTTTTATCAAGTACTTCATAGTGAACAAGCACCCCTTCGCCCTGCGAGTTTTGGATGTAGTCAGTTCGTGAAGTTACGTGTTTTTCTTGATACTGTCGATCTACAAACTCTAAAACCTTCGGGTCCATCTCTGCAAAGGGGTCACGGCTATTTTCGGCGTAGTAGCTGACGGTACCATCGCCGTCGAGAAGAGCTAGGCCCGTAAAGCTATCGTCGCCATCTTGTAATAACTTTATCGTCTCGTGTAGATCATCGATGAGTGCGAGCTCTTGGCTAGGGTTCTCTTCGGCCAAGAAGAAGCGTTTAATCATGTCACTTTTAGTGAGCGCATAAGAATAGCTATTAAGAAAAGAGCGTGACTGGCGAAAGTGCCCGGCCAGTTTTTCCATACTTAATTGCAGAGCGTTATCTTCGCGTTTAATGAAACTGTTTTTTTGAGTCGAGTAGATGATATAGCTGGAAGCCGCAGTACTTATCAGTATTACGGGTGCAATCAGAAGTAATATTTTCGTACTTAGCTTCATGGCTATTCACAACATGGTTTATAAATTTGAGCGCGTAAGTTTATGTTACTTGGAGTGAGCTCGCTATTAATTACACGTTGTACGGTGCTTTCCTGTGAAGGCGGTAAGGTTTTGTCTTTATTGACAAAAAAAGATAATAATGGGTTTTCTATTAGAAAAGCGTAGGGCCACTTAGAGGGGAGGTTGTGTAGAACGATAAATCAGTTTCAAGTATTTGGCCTACCATAGGCCAAATATTTATGTTAGCTGAAAGCGTTATTTATTTTCGGCTATGACAGCTTAACCTGAGTCGCTTTGATGTTTTCGCTTGGGTAGCAACCAAGGACTTTTAAGTGGCGAGTAATGGCCGTCAACTCGGTGATCGCTTGCTGCATATTATCCGAGTCTAGATGTGCTTCTAAGTCTACATAGAACATCTCTTCCCAAGGGTTACCCATAATCGGACGAGACTCTAGCTTAGTCATGTTGATACCTAAGCGTTGCAGAATCAGTAGAGTCTCTACTAATGAACCAGCCTCTTGTGAAGTCGACATAATTAGTGTCGTCTTCGCTGGGATTTGCGTTGATACTTCAACTGGCTTTCGTGCTACCACGATGAAACGCGTGTGGTTCTCTGTTTGATTTGCAATGTTACCTTGAATTGGTTGAAGCCCGTAAAGCTTACCGCTCGATGCGTTACCAATCGCTGCGACATCATCACCGTCCAAGTCTTTTACCTTCTTCATTGCGTCAGCTGTGCTGGCACAAGATTCAAGGGTGACATCTTTAAGTCGGCTCAAGAACTCACTACATTGCTGATGAGGTTGTGGGTGCGAATAGAGGGTTTTGATGTCTTCTAAACGGATATCATTTTTAGCAACTAGGCAGTGCTCAATGGGTTGAGATAGCTCACCTACGATATAAAGCGTCGTATGTTGAAGCAAGTCGTATACTTCGTTAATAGAACCTGAGCTTGTGTTCTCAATCGGCAATACGCCGTAATCAGCATGTCCCGACTCAACTGTAGAGGCAACTTCTTTGAAATGGCTACAGTTTAGCTCAATCAACTCCATATTCTTACGGCTGAAATACTCGCGGCTTGCAAGGTGTGAATAAGAGCCTTTAGAACCCAAGAATGCCACGCGAGCCAAAGGCTTACGGCTTTGTGGATTTGCGAGATTTTGTAAGTATGACTGCTGCAGTAGAACTGAATCTTCAATGATGGTGTGAAACAGCTTAGTAATGTACTGAGCATCCAATTCGTATTTGTCTTTACCGTTGTTAATCAGTTTAACCAACAGTTGTTGTTCTCTTACTGCATCACGAACTGGCTTTGATGTCTCTACCTTGCTTTTAGCAACTTCGATACTTAGCTTGCGACGTTCTGAAAGTAGTTTCAGTAGTTCGTCATCTAAATCGTTAAGACGAAGGCGGATATCATCCAGTGAAATTGAGCGGTCAGTCATAAATGTGTCCTTATAAAAAAGCCTCCCTAGTTTGGGAGGCTTCTTGTTCGTTTTTGACTTGTTTTTCTAAAACGACTTAGCCTCCGATTTACGGAAGAAAAAAGAAGTCAAAAATAAACAAAGATTGAGTTTGCATAAAAAGTGATTGTTTTATGAATGTTTAAACACAATAAGCAAGCGAGCTACGAGCGTCAAGCAAAAAAATAGCGCCCTGAGGCGCTATTTTTTAATCTGTTATCTTTCCTTATTCTACTTCAGCTTCTAGCTCTTCGATTTCAGGTTTTTCAGCACGGCGCGCTTCTGGTTTATGGCGTAGCTTGTTGAGTTGACGCTCTAGTTTTTGTTCTACTTCGTTGATAGCAACGTAGAGATCGTCATGGATTGATGAAGCTACAAGTTGTCCTTTTGGTACAGTGATTACCGCTTCAAATTTCTTCTTCTTGTTTGGCTCTTCACTAAAGCTCGCTTGGCAACCAATGATGTCTACTTGCCATTTATCTAGCTTTTTAAATTTGATTTCTATGTGATCACGGATTGCAGAGGTGATGTCGATGTTTTTACCAGTGATGTTCATTTTCATAGAAGTTTTCCTCTGTTGTATCCCTCATGGGTTAACTTCAGATTACGACTTTTGGGAATTGATAATGTGATCTGGATCTTGTTTTGGTTGGGTGGAAAGAGCAGTAAAATCAAATGTGATCTTACGCAAGTCTTGATATCTTTTTGGCGAAAAATGCTTGTTATCTTTATGAAAAACGATAAGTTTAAGGCAAGGTTTCGCTAAAAATTAAATCAGTTTTTAGGGGAGTCTTACAGCTTACAGAAAGTGTTTGATGGATATTTATCCAAAAGTATTTTGTGATCTAGAGCACGTGACACATATCGCTAGGTAAGCTTCCTCAAAATTAGATAAACAAAATCCGCATAATTTTGCTTATGCGGCTTTTGTGTTTTTGACTTTACTCAATGTCTTTCTTGTCTGATTTAAGTCTTAAGCCGTTCTAATCATTTGTTTTGAGCAATCTCGCTGTGCCGTTCTCTCTAATCGCATTGATTGCTTCTAGCTGTTTATATATGACGAAGTAGCGATTGATATTGGCAACGTAGGTGACAGGCTCTTCACTGACGTATTTACGTGTAATGATCTCTACGTTTTTAAACCAAATGTTTGGGTTGTAACCTTTTTTCTTCGCAAGGTTCCTCATCTTTCTGATCTTAGCAGGGCCCGCGTTATAGGAGGCTAGAGTAAAGTAAAGCTGGTTATCTGGGGTAATGGCTGGGTCATCAAAATATCTATCTTTAATGAAGCGCATGTACTTTACGCCAGCATGAATGTTGTTATCGACGATATGGATATTCTTGATGTTGACGTTTTTGTCTCTCGCGGTGCTAGGTAGAACCTGCATTACTCCGATAGCACCTCGGTGGGAGACTCTGCTCTGATCCAGACCAGACTCTTGGAAGCCTTGTGCAGACATCATCAAAGGATCGAATTCATACTTACTCGAATACTTTTCAAACACATCAGCCAGTTTAGCAACGCGGTCAACTTTGTTCGGGTTGAGTGCCCGACCTAACCAACGAGTATTATCGATGTATTTTTTATAGATAACGTTTCCAAGCAGGGTACCTGTTCGAGCCGTCTTAACGTATTTGTTTATCTCTTTCTTTAGCTGAGGGCTGTCTTTTCTTAACGCCCACGCTATTTGACCATTTTCGCGCAAGGGTAAGTCGTGATGGACTTGAATGTTTTCCATCACATCGATCCAGAGTTTCGCTTTGTGGCTGTCTAGAATCGTACCTTGTATATAGCCTTGGTTAACGAGTTCGATCAGTTCATAGTCTTGCAATGACTCTTCGATGAAGTGGACATGCAGCGGAGGCAAACTCAGTTCGTTGAGTTCTTTATTTACTCTTTGCACGCTTTCGAAGTAACTAGAGCTGGCCCGAATCCATACTTCCTTACCACTGAGTTGCTTGATCTCGGTGATCGGTCCGGAATTTTTGCCTGTGATAATGAGTTCTTTTCCGTCTTTAATCAAAGGGTCTGAAAAGTCGATCACCTTTAATCGTTTATCGGTGACGGTCAGGTTTGCAACAGCAACATCGCCATAGCCTGACTGTAAAGAGGGGAGCAGGTCATCCCGCTGCACAGGAATAATTTGAACGTTCAGGTAAGGGTGCTTCTTACGAAGACTTTTTTCGAAATGGTAAAGCATCTCGGCAACAATGCCTTTGGGCTTGCCGTCTTCTATATAATAGAAGCCTAGGTCCGCAGAGACGAGTACTCTCACTGTACCTTTGGTTTTGAGCACATCAAGGTCTCCCATGTAAGGTTTATTGCTTAATGGTGAGAGTTCTAATGCGTGGGAAAATTGACTAAGTAGTACAATCCCGATAAATAATAATAACCTACTCACACCCACACTCCATGTTGATGTTTTGTCAAAAGTTATTCATTAAAGGTACTTTGTATTGTGTAATTCATCAAGTTCGTGGAATGGGTTTAAAAAAAGCGCGCTAGTAAATTAGCGCGCTTTTTTAGTCATGAACGGAATGGTTGGCTAAGGTAGTGGGTTTAGCTCAATCAAGGCTTCTGTTCTTTGAATTGCGTCCTCAAGACCAAGCTGTTTGTAGGCCTCTAGCTGAATTTTAAGAGACTTACGCGCAGCTATGGTATCTGGGTAAGTCTTTTGCAATTCTTGCGTTCTATTGATTGCAGCGATCCAAGCTTCACGACGCAGATAGAAATCTGCCGTTGCTAGGTCGTAATCTGCCAAACGATTTTTAAGTGCGAACATGCGTTTTTGTGCATCTTCTGCGTAAGGGCTTGCTGGGAAGCGCTCTAGTAGTCGTTTGAAATCAGCAAAAGCAAGTTTTACTGGCTCAGGATCTCGGTCGCTACGGTCGATATTAAAAATATCGTGCATAAAGTTTCTGTCTTGTGCCATGTGCGTTAGGCCGCGCATGTAAAGAACCCAGTCTTGTTTTTCGTGAGTTGGGTTTAAACGCAAGAAACGTGAAATGGTCGCTAGGCCAAGCGCTAGGTCATCATTTTTGTAGTAAGCGTAAATCAGGTCTAGCTGTACTTGTTCAGAATAGGCGCCGAAAGGGTAACGAGAGTCTAGGGCTTCTAGCTTTTCAATGGCAGAAAGCCAGCTACCACTTTGCAGCGATTCTTGCGCCTCAGAGTAGAGAACCGATGGCGGTACATCTGGCACTATCTCTTCGGTACTTGAACAACCAGCCAAGAGTGATACGGCTAATAGACCCGCTAAAGTAAGGTGTTTCATGTCAGGCGTCGATTCCTTGAATTAAATATTTCGTAAGCTTCCGTTACTTTCTAACCAGTAACAGATACAATGATGCAATTATTCTATTTTATCCATACTAATGGGTATTAGTCTCACGGTTTTTAAAAAAGTTCGATATGGCTCAGCAGATCACATTAACAGACACAGTAAAAAGCAGCCAGTTAGGTCAACGTTTAGACCAAGCTGTCGCTGAACTATTTACCGATTTTTCCCGCTCTCGTATTAAAGAGTGGCTTCTTGACGGCAAAGTCCAAGTGGATGGCGAAGTTATTACTAAGCCACGCGTTAAGGTTATGGGCGGAGAGGAGATCATCTTACAAGCTGAACTTGAAGATGAAGAGCGCTGGGAAGCACAAGACATTCCTCTAGACATTGTCTTTGAAGATGAACATCTATTGGTTATTAACAAGCCACGTGATTTTGTTGTTCACCCAGGAGCAGGTACGCCGGATGGAACCGTGCTAAACGCGTTACTGCACCACTACCCACAAATCGCTGAAGTACCTCGCGCAGGTATTGTTCACCGTCTCGATAAAGACACGACAGGTCTTATGGTTGTTGCTAAAACAGTACCAGCACAGACTCGCCTTGTACGTGCATTGGCTAAGCGTCGTATTACTCGTGAATACGAAGCGATTGCTATTGGTAAAATGACCGCTGGTGGCATGGTAGAAAAAGGCATTAGCCGCCACGCAACCAAGCGTACTTTGATGGCTGTGAATGAAACGGGCAAACCAGCGGTAACTCACTACCGCGTTGCAGAGCACTTCCGTGAACATACACGTATTCGCCTACGTCTAGAAACGGGTCGTACTCACCAAATCCGTGTACATATGTCTTACCTTCAGCATCCACTGCTAGGTGATATTGCCTACGGTGGTCGTGCACGTATTCCAAAAGGTGCATCAGAAGAGTTAACGAAGATGATTCGTGCTTTTGATCGTCAAGCACTACACGCGGTTATGCTTAAATTTGTTCACCCAATCACGGGCGAAGAAGTTGAATTCCACGCACCTGTGCCAAATGACATGGTAGTGATGGCTGAAGCTCTGCGCGTTGATGCTCTCGATAACCTAGAAGAAGACATTTAATTATGTCGATGATCATCCCTAACTGGAATGCACCAAGTAACGTCAAGGCTTTTGCTTCGACGCGTGTTGGTGGTTTTTCTGCTGATTTATATCAAGGGCTAAACCTCGGTATGCATGTTGGGGATGATGCTTCACTGGTTGAACGTAATCGAATATGGCTTACGCAACACGCTAACATGCCCGTAGCACCGGTATGGCTCAACCAAACACATTCTACTGATGTAGTTACGGTTTTAGAGCCAACAACCAATGTTCTCGATGCTGATGGAGCTTTCACCACTGCTAGAGGGGTGGTTTGTTCAGCGATGACGGCGGATTGTCTACCAGTGATCCTCACGGATACCAAAGGTACTCAAGTTGCTGCGGTTCATGCCGGATGGCGTGGTCTTGCTGGTGGTATTCTTGAAAATTCAGTTGCAAAGTTTGCCAATCTCAGTTCTGATAACCAGATCATAGCTTGGCTTGGCCCTGCTATTGGAAAACAAGCCTTTGAGGTTGGTGATGATGTGTTAGAAGCTTTCGTTAGTTTTGACCCTCAAGCCAAGCTTGCATTTAAAGCGAAAATTGAACCTGGCAAATGGTTAGCGAATATGTCTCAACTTGCAACACAGCGACTGGCTAAAGTGGGTGTTTCGCAAGTGACGGATTCGAACCTTTGTACTTTTGCCGATTCTGAGGCTTTCTATTCTTATCGTCGAGATGGCGTTACTGGCCGTCAGGCTACCTTTATTTGGCTAGAGTAACGTTTAGTCAGTGTCCGCTTTTATCCAGCACAATTATATTTTTATATAAACTCTATTCTTCATTCCTATCCCTTGAAAATCCGCGTTACCGTATCCATCTTCTAACCATAAGATAAACATATCTAAGAGTAGGAAGGTTGGCATGCGTCTCGATCGATTCACTAGTAAATTTCAAATTGCGATATCTGATGCTCAGTCGCTCGCATTAGGTCGTGATCACCAATATATAGAGCCTGTACACCTAATGGTGTCGCTATTAAATCAAGATGGTAGTGCGATTCGTCCATTGCTTACCATGTTGAATATTGATGTGGTTCAGCTTCGTTCAAAGCTAAGCGAAATATTAGACCGTGTACCGAAAGTAAGTGGTATCGGTGGTGATGTTCAACTGTCGAATGCAATGGGTACTCTGTTCAACCTATGTGACAAAGTGGCACAAAAGCGCCAAGACACATACATTTCTTCGGAAGTCTTCCTACTTGCCGCAATTGAAGATAAAGGTCCTTTAGGTAACCTGCTTAAAGAGCTAGGTCTAACTGAACAAAAATTATCTCAAGCTATCGAGCAGGTTCGTGGCGGTCAAAAAGTTGATGACCCAAATGCAGAAGACCGACGCCAAGCGTTAGAGAAGTTCACCATCGATCTGACTGAAAGAGCGGAGCAAGGCAAGCTCGATCCTGTTATCGGTCGAGATGATGAAATCCGCCGTACTATCCAAGTACTTCAGCGTCGTACTAAGAACAACCCAGTCATTATCGGTGAACCTGGTGTTGGTAAGACAGCTATCGTTGAAGGTTTGGCTCAGCGCATTATTAACAATGAAGTGCCGGAAGGTTTAAGAGGCCGACGCGTACTTTCATTAGACATGGGCGCTTTGGTGGCCGGTGCTAAATACCGTGGTGAATTTGAAGAGCGTTTGAAGTCAGTTCTCAATGAATTGTCTAAAGAAGAGGGCAATATCATTCTCTTCATCGATGAAATTCATACCATGGTCGGCGCTGGTAAAGGTGAAGGCTCTATGGATGCGGGTAACATGCTGAAACCAGCATTAGCTCGTGGTGAACTTCACTGCGTTGGCGCAACGACCCTTGATGAATATCGTCAATATATAGAGAAAGATCCAGCGTTAGAGCGCCGCTTCCAAAAAGTGCTTGTCGATGAACCAACGGTTGAAGACACGGTGGCGATTCTTCGTGGTTTGAAAGAGCGTTATGAACTTCACCATCATGTAGAAATTACTGACCCTGCCATTGTCGCTGCAGCAACACTATCTCATCGATACGTTTCTGACCGTCAACTGCCAGATAAAGCAATTGATCTTATCGATGAAGCCGCATCGAGTATCCGTATGCAGATTGATTCAAAACCTGAATCTCTGGATAAACTCGAGCGTAAGATCATTCAGCTTAAGATCGAACAGCAAGCGTTGACCAACGAAAATGATGATGCTAGTGAAAAGCGTCTTCGTACCTTACAAACGGAGCTTTCTGATAAAGAGCGTGACTTTGCTGAACTTGAAGAAGTGTGGAACGCTGAGAAAGCAGCACTGTCTGGCACGCAACATATCAAATCAGAGCTAGAACAAGCTCGCATGGATATGGACTTTGCAAGACGTGCTGGTGATCTAAATCGAATGTCTGAACTGCAATATGGTCGTATCCCAGAGTTGGAGAAGCAGCTAGATCTTGCTACTCAAGCTGAAATGCAAGAGATGACTTTACTACGTAATAAGGTTACTGACGCAGAAATTGCCGATGTTCTATCAAAGCAAACAGGGATTCCGGTTTCCAAAATGTTAGAAGCGGAAAAAGAGAAGCTTCTAAAAATGGAAGGTGTTCTGCATAAGCGCGTTATTGCCCAAGGTGAAGCGGTAGAGGTGGTTTCGAATGCGATTCGTCGTAGCAGAGCTGGTTTATCGGATCCGAATAAGCCAATTGGTTCTTTCCTATTCCTTGGTCCTACAGGGGTAGGCAAAACGGAGCTTTGTAAAACGCTCGCTAACTTCATGTTTGATAGTGATGATGCAATGGTACGTATCGACATGTCTGAATTTATGGAGAAACACTCTGTTGCTCGTTTAGTTGGCGCGCCTCCGGGTTATGTCGGTTACGAAGAGGGCGGTTATTTAACTGAAGCAGTGCGCCGCAAACCATATTCAGTAATCTTGTTAGATGAAATTGAGAAAGCACACCCAGATGTTTTCAATATTTTACTTCAGGTTCTTGATGACGGACGCCTTACCGACGGACAAGGTCGTACGGTCGACTTCAGAAATACGGTCGTGATCATGACATCGAACTTGGGCTCTTCAAGAATCCAAGAAAACTTCAATACGCTTGATTACCAAGGTATTAAAAATGAAGTAATGGAAGTTGTCGGTAAACATTTTCGACCAGAGTTTTTGAACCGTGTTGATGAAAGCGTGGTGTTCCACCCATTAGGTCAAGAGCACATTCAATCAATTGCTTCTATTCAGCTTCAACATTTGAGCAAGCGAATGGAGGAGAATGGATATGAACTTGAGGTATCAGAAAAAGCGCTGAAGCTAATTTCTCAAGTTGGCTTTGATCCAGTATATGGAGCAAGACCTCTAAAACGAGCGATCCAACAAAGTGTCGAGAACCCATTAGCGAAAGCGATACTTGCCGGAAAAATTAACCCGGACAAAAAAGTGCAGCTATTAGTTAATAACGACAGAATTATTGCTCATCAGTAATTAGGGCAGAAACTATAGGTACGATTTGCTAAATTTAGGCCAAATCGTACCTATTTTGAACGCTTTGTATAAATACTATTCGAACTGTCGCTAGTGACGGCTTTTTTTCGCTTTAAGCCTTGTGCACAAGATTATTCTCTCTATAATGCGTCTCCGTTGTTAGGGATAACCAAGTGGTTTTAACCAAACAACGAAGCGGCAAATAAGCATTTAAGATGCTTGAAAAATTAGCAGGAAAAAGTGTTTGACACTGAATCCCAATTCGCTAGAATGGCCGTCCGCTTTGAGAGGACCTTTACTAAAAGGAATGCTTGAGAAGTTAAGTTCTTTAACAATTTAAACCTATCAATCTGTGTGGGCACTCGTTGATGAATATCACCAAGTTTGTTTTCGCTTTTTAAAAGCAAAGGCAAATGTGAAACTTAGGTTTCAACTTGATTTCAATGAACTGAGTGACCAATTCAAATTGGTACAGCCTTGAGCTGTTTGATTTTACTTTTAAAGTGAAAACCAATAAGAGCACAGTCAATTCACAGTCACTATTCGTAAGCTTTTTGCTAAAACGAATGGGGAATGTAATCAGTATTCATTGAGTCATCAAAATCTTAAATTGAAGAGTTTGATCATGGCTCAGATTGAACGCTGGCGGCAGGCCTAACACATGCAAGTCGAGCGGAAACGAGTTATCTGAACCTTCGGGGAACGATAACGGCGTCGAGCGGCGGACGGGTGAGTAATGCCTAGGAAATTGCCTTGATGTGGGGGATAACCATTGGAAACGATGGCTAATACCGCATAATGCCTACGGGCCAAAGAGGGGGACCTTCGGGCCTCTTGCGTCAAGATATGCCTAGGTGGGATTAGCTAGTTGGTGAGGTAATGGCTCACCAAGGCGACGATCCCTAGCTGGTCTGAGAGGATGATCAGCCACACTGGAACTGAGACACGGTCCAGACTCCTACGGGAGGCAGCAGTGGGGAATATTGCACAATGGGCGAAAGCCTGATGCAGCCATGCCGCGTGTATGAAGAAGGCCTTCGGGTTGTAAAGTACTTTCAGTTGTGAGGAAGGGGGTGTCGTTAATAGCGGCATCTCTTGACGTTAGCAACAGAAGAAGCACCGGCTAACTCCGTGCCAGCAGCCGCGGTAATACGGAGGGTGCGAGCGTTAATCGGAA
>NZ_LWEH01000122.1 GCF_001635455.1 Vibrio sp. HI00D65 | reverse complement strand
GCTGATCATGCGTGAAACAGTGCAGGGCACCAGTAGTGTCATGTTCATCATTATTGGTGCCATGGTCTTCGGCTACTACATGACGCTAGAGCAGATCCCACATAATGTTGCTTCGGCTCTGATTGAGCTGACAGACAACAAGCTCGTCTTACTGTTGTTGATTAACGTGCTGCTGCTAGTGGTTGGCATGTTCATCGAGGGCGGTGCCGCGATGATCATCCTCACGCCATTACTATTGCCAGCTGTTCTTAACTTAGGTGTTAACCCGGTTCACTT
>NZ_LWEH01000121.1 GCF_001635455.1 Vibrio sp. HI00D65 | reverse complement strand
CGTTACCGTTTGCGAGTCATGCGACTTGGTTTGCAGAGACACCTTTACAGCGCTCCTATCAATCGTTACTTGATGAGCAACCGCAGCTTGCATGGCAAGAGCTTCAGATCGCGCTCAATCAAGAAACTCTTGATAGTCAGTTTTGGTTGCCCGTAAAACAAGAAATACTCACTAGAACTCAATGTGGAAGAATACTCAAGCAAAGTGATGTAACAGCCCACAATATCCAAGTGAGTTTTATCAAACGCTACGGTCTTTCATCACAAGGCTATCAGATTAAAATCTCAGCCGAACCACGCAGCATTGATCTAGATGAACAGGCACAGTCAGTCACACTCATCGCTCCAGATGGCCTTACGATGATTGAAGGTCAGTTCAACTCGGGAGTCGACTACCAAGAAATCGAGACTAATGAGATGTTCATTAA
>NZ_LWEH01000120.1 GCF_001635455.1 Vibrio sp. HI00D65 | reverse complement strand
CTTGCCAGAGCCGAAGCATCGATTTTTGAGCCTAATTCTGTCGATAGGTTGGTCGGTTCTGGTCCATTCTCATTGGCGATCTTCTCAAACAAGATGTTAAGACTGAACCGCAATGATGCGTATTCAAATCAGGTTCCGATCCTAAATCGAGTCGAATTCTGGGTTTACCCAGAGTGGGCAGAGAGTAAAGCGTGTGCTCAAAATCAGGTGTGCGTAAAAGTGCCTGAAAAAACACTCAAAGTTGGCGAATACAGCTGCGCACATGCGCAAGCTCACGGCTCTACTTTTTTCAAAATTCAAAATCCAAAGTTGCCTTCTAGAAACCGAACATTCACAGTTGAAGACACCTCGGAATGCCAAGCTTTTTTCAGCCAATCTTCAGCACCCGATGATACTAAGCTCACCGTCGAGTATGGGAATTT
>NZ_LWEH01000119.1 GCF_001635455.1 Vibrio sp. HI00D65 | reverse complement strand
TAATGGCTGGTGTAATGGGCGTTGATAAAATCGATACTGGTGTACTAGGTGGTATCCTAGTCGGTGGTGTTGCTGCTTGGGCATTCAACCGCTTCTTCCGTATTCAACTTCCTGAGTACCTTGGCTTCTTCGCTGGTAAGCGTGCTGTACCAATCATCACAGGTTTCTCTGCGATCGGTCTAGCAATCCTACTATCTGTAGTATGGCCACCAGTTGGCGGCGCTATCTCTGCGTTCTCTGATTGGGCTGCTCACCAAAACCCACAAGTGGCGTTTGGTATTTACGGTATCGTTGAGCGTTCTTTAATTCCATTTGGTCTTCACCACGTATGGAACGTACCATTCTTCTTCGAAGCTGGTACTTGTGTAAACGCTGCTGGCGAAACTCAAAATGGTGTTCTTACTTGTTACCTAGTTGCTGATGACGCATCTC
>NZ_LWEH01000118.1 GCF_001635455.1 Vibrio sp. HI00D65 | reverse complement strand
GAACATGTTGACGGCTGCTTTCAGCCACACCAGCACCAATAATACAGAAGTTGTCTTTTAGGTCGCTTCCCGGTGTACGTGCATCAATGAAAGCACTCGTGCCTGGGATAAGCTCCATGTAACGAACGAGATTGTTATTTATTGTAGTTTGTAGAGTCATTCTAAATTCCTTCTTACCTAACCTAGCGGTCTTCCACCATCGACTGCGATGGTGT
>NZ_LWEH01000117.1 GCF_001635455.1 Vibrio sp. HI00D65 | reverse complement strand
ACAATACATGCTGCAAGCACTTGAAGCTTCGCGCCAAGCCCTACCCGATTGCCAACCAAACCCACCAGTAGGGTGTGTATTGGTGAAGAACGATAAAGTAGTGTCTGTTGGTTACACACAAAAGGTTGGTAGGAACCACGCTGAAGTCGAGGCACTGAATCACTATGACGGCGAAATGGAAGGCGTAACAGCCTACGTGACATTAGAGCCGTGCTCTT
>NZ_LWEH01000116.1 GCF_001635455.1 Vibrio sp. HI00D65 | reverse complement strand
GACTTCTTTACAAGTTCTTGATTGATCAACGCATTAACTAATCTCGTGACCTGTGCTTTATCGCGGTTTAGGAAGTGCGCGATATCCATAGCCGTACATGGAGATTTCTTAGTAATGATCTTCATGACACGAATATTCATAGGTGCGATCTCAGAATCCAAGCTCTCAATCTGTTCACTCATTTGACGTTTCAAAGAGTGTACTAAGCGAAAGATAGACT
>NZ_LWEH01000115.1 GCF_001635455.1 Vibrio sp. HI00D65 | reverse complement strand
ACCCTTTTTAGTCGAAGTGAAGTATTTACGAAGTATCTACAACGTATTTAATTTGCCTTCCGAGTGCTTATTTTACTGACCAAGCGATCGTCTCGCCGCCACGAATTGGCACAACGATGTCTGAACCAAATGGCATGGTTTCAGCAACGTTCCACTCTTCTTTTACTAGAGTGATGGTGTCTGTGTTACGTGGGATGCCGTAGAAGTCTGGGCCGTTGTGGCTTGCGAACGCTTCTAGGTTCTCAATCTTGCCTTCTAGTTCGAATACTTCTGCGTACAGTTCAACAGCTGC
>NZ_LWEH01000114.1 GCF_001635455.1 Vibrio sp. HI00D65 | reverse complement strand
GGCTTTGCTATTATTGGTACTTATGCGTTTATTGCAGCGATCGAAGGCTACCTCGAGAGTGAAATCAATCTTGTGCTGCGCGCAGTATTGATTGCCTTAGGTGTTGCTTTGGTATGGCCTGATGTGTCAATCGTGATTCGCCTGGTCGGTGTAGCACTGTTTGTTGCTATCTTCATCTACAGCGGTCGTAAGTACGATATCAACCAAGTGAAAAAGCAG
>NZ_LWEH01000113.1 GCF_001635455.1 Vibrio sp. HI00D65 | reverse complement strand
ATGTAGAAACAGAGCATAGTATGGTGAATAAGAATATTTTGAACATGGAAAAGCCTATAGATAATTTAATGTTTTTAAAGATATCACTTTGTTTATTGCTATGAGTGACAACCAGTTTTACCAACTAGCCTTCTCACTTGAATTGGCGATATTCAAAGTAAGAATTGACGTTGGAAACAAAATTTAACATTGCCTTGTCATGTAAGAAATTAGACAAAAGAGGTATTTTATAAAATGTTATTTATTTTATAAAACAGAGCATAACTCCCACATGGAGAACTTGTACTAAAATGACATCCTTTTCATCGTCAAATTAGAAATAATGGCTACCATTCAAGTTCAATGTCGATTTTGCAACCAAACTGAACATCTTCGTAAACACGGTAAAGGTGTTACAGGCTTTCTGCGCTTTCGCTGTATTGAGTGCAGCACTCCTTTCAGATTGATTATTCATACGAGGCATATAAGCCCAATGTCAAAGAAAAAATCATTGATATGGCGATAAATAGCTCTGGTGTTAGAGAGACAAGCCGAGTATTGAAGGTAAGCTATAACACCGTGCTACTCACTTTAAAAAGCTCTCGCCAAGGCAAGTAACTTCTAGACCTTTCGATAATGCAAATATCTCGCTCATCGGTAAAGTTAATGAGCAATGGTCGTTCGTAGGTAATATGAAAAGTCGACGTTGGCTTTGGTATGCATGGGAGACTCGCTAAAACGTATCATTGCTCACGCATTTGGTAAGCCTAATACGGATACACTGCGTTCGTTACTCGCTTTGCTCAAGCCGTTCGACATCAACTTCTTTTTTACCGAAGACTTCAGCGTTTACGCAAAAGAACTAACAAGGGAAAAACATGTTGTCGGTAAAAGGTTCACTAAGCGAATTGAGCGAACCAATCTGACTTTACGCTCCAGATTAAAACGTTTAGTACGTAGGACTATCGGTATTTCCAAATCCGAGAAAATGCACGACAAGGTGACCGGAACATTCATTGAGCGTAAGTTCTACCTTTGAATCAACTGATTCGAGTCATGACCGACAAAAAGACATCCTCAAAAACCTGAGGACTGTATAAATCCTCACCATAATTTAGTAACATGGGCTTATCATTTCGATAGGTTCATGGTGTCATATGAGAGTAATTTGCCAGGAGTGTGGTGAGAAAGCCCGCATACAAAAATCCAACCGAATTTCAGCGAGTTATAGTGATTTGTACTGCAGTTGTAGTGACCCCGAATGCGGCCACACATTTGTAATGAATCTAAGCTTTAGCCGCACTCTTAGTCCGTCTGCTAAGACGACTTCTCAGATAGCTTTTTACCTAGTCAAAGCCCTACCGCCAGAGCAGCGGCAAGAGCTTCAAAATCAGCTTTCAATGCTATAACGAAAACTTCGGTGTCTCTGCCTCTGCGGCCATCCTAATTATCGATTGGATGGCCTTTATTTTATCTGCGTCTAACTCGCCTTTATTGTCGGCGATCAAAAGCCCCATTAAGTACACACCAACTTGCGCACTATCAGCACGAGCTTCACTCATGGAAATACCGTCAATAATGACGTCAAGCGAGCGCTGAAACAGCATTTTCTTATAAGGCATATCTACTCTCCTAGCAATGACACTCAGAATATTACTGTATATGCATACAGTGGTAAACAGGTGTTTTTAGTGATTGATTCACGTATTTGATAATTTGGTTTGGTTAGAGCCTTCATAAAGCCACATTTTTAATGGCTTCCTCACCAATTTTCCTACCCCAATACAACATGACGAATCTAGCGTTCACAATAAAGGCCAGTCATCAGACTCAATGATTTCTAGGTACTCACTCCACGATTTATTCGGGCGCCTACTTACAGTGATGTCAGATAGATTTGGCTGTTGGTATTCGTAGTCTTCGTCTTCTCCCGTCAAAGGTTCTGGCGGTTTAACCTTAACTTCTGTTAGCCAGGACAAATCTGGTTTGGGTTGGTGCTCTTCAACAAGCTGGGCTGGACGCACCGTTCCGCATGGCAAATGCTCCGCAGGGCGGATTCTTATACTCGTTTCATCATCAATTCGAATTGAGCTGCCTTGTTGCAGCGCGATTAAGGCTGAACTATCAATATTTGGCGGTAAACCACCACCTACAGAGTAAGGTTCTAATAATCGCTTAAGCTGATCGCTGACCTGTACTTTCTGCGGTTGCGTACAGTTATTGACAGAACTCCGAGAGGAATCAAAGATTCCAGAAAGAGCAAGATCAAAAGCCCCCGCTTCAGCCTCATCGCTCTTTTCAGTTTTTGTTACTATCTGCCAGGTCTTTAGACGAGTCTTAACTACCTCGCCAGCAGCAATAAAACCCTCAATCTTGCGTACGTCTTCGCCATGCGGGGAAGCAAAAGGCAGCACCTCATACGAGTTCGTGATCAATAAATCCTCGCGCTTAACGAACGGGCCACCCTGTCCCATGATGTAGCCTTGCCAGTTGCCATGGTCGGCCGCTTTCATTGTTCCTGCGACATTCGCTTGGTCAGTATCAGCCCTCGCCTCATAGCTCGCAGCAATCACAGTCATTAACTCTGCATTCGTCATGGCATGGACTGGTTTAAACGGACCAACTAAACGGTACATAGACATAAGGTAAATTGAAGCCAGGTCTTCACGCTCTTGCTTGATAACGTATTCCATAAAGGCTTTCTTGTTTTGGCTAGCTAGGCGGCGCAGTTCACGATAAGTAGTAACCGGCGCCCCACCAAAGAATTGAAATTGACGAATGCCCCAACGGCTCTTCCAGGCGTTGACGTTTTTGGCCATAGCTTGCACAGATTGCCCTGTCTCTTTCGAAACATCTTCACCCATGGCATAGCCATCAATATTTTTAGAAATGTACTTAGCGATGTAGCCTGTTGCTGTGCCTTTTTCTGGGTCGATGTACCCAAAGTCACAACGAGGCTGATAATTGAATGGGCCTTGAATAGACTGCTTCTTGGCTGCTCGCTTTTCGTTTCGATCGAAGAACGGGTAAAGCTCTTCTTTGTCTTCATCAACCGCATATCGAATAAACACATCACGCACCTTGGCCACATGCTCAGGCTTAACCCAAATCAGCAAATGCCAGTGCGGAGTACCATCATGATGTGGCTCAGCAACCCGAATACCAAACCAACGAATTTCATCACGACCTAGCTTGGCACGAATGCGCTGCCAAACCTTATTCAAATAGGTTTGTGCTTCACGTGGGCTTGCCCCATTCCAGTGTGGAATGAAGCCGCCTTTCTTATAGCTATTATGATATTTCGATGGTGTTGTCAGCGTTAAGAACAAACCTTGTAGGCCAAGCTCGTTGCCGATATCTTCACAGCCACGACAACGAACCATTAACTCATGGCGACGAATAGCAGGGTTCGAGATGCTTTTCAACACCATGTCTTCCATTTCAACTTCTTCGCCAGTGGTTTCTTCTTGAAGTAAGTGACCTTGAATAAAGTCCCAGCTCTTCTTTTGCTGAACTTGGTGTTCTTGAATGCAATCCCATGAAGCATAAGGTGACGCCTTCGCCGATACTTGCCCCATAGCAATGGCTAAGTGCTCGCGCATAATCTTGCGAATGTGCTTTAAGCGTCTAAACCACCACTTTTCACAACTCAACTTAGAGATAAACGACATGATATTTTCAGGCATGATTTTCTTGTCATCACTTGGCGTTTTTACCCCAAAGCTACGCACCAAAGCAACGCACTGCTTATAAACCATTAATGCCGCTATGTTCTCACCGTTCTCGGTTTCACATTCAATTGTCTGACTCAGTGCCGTTTGATAGCGAATCAAGATAGACACGATTTTAAATGCCATATCTCGAAGTTCATCTTCAACTAGCTCGGCAATGATTTTGCTCCTAACAGGTTTATGATTTTTCTCGGCCTGTTCAAAATCGAAACTGGCTTGTTGGTTCTCTTGCTTAAAGTTGTTTTGCTGAGGGCTGCTTTCGTCATCGACAGCATCACTTAGCAAAGCAACCTTAGAAGTAGTAGGAAGTTGCTTGTATTGCTCTAGTACCAACAGAACACGCCTATGCGCAGGTACCATTTTTTCACGAATAAAAGTGTTCGCGGCAAAGCGCCCTTGCTTCTTAAATATCGAAACATAGCGATTTGCGAAATACTTAGTGAGGTAATGTGGAAGGCCAGAAAAGTGTTCAGATAGCCATTCTCCATCTGCAGGGTTTACTTCATATAGCTTACGTTCAACAACTGAAAGGTTTTCAGGCTCACGTTCGAGTGCAGGACGAGTAGACAAAACCATATCACTTGCGATTGGAGTCACCGCTTGAACACAGCCTACCCACTCAAGGAATGCTTCATGAGAGCGCTCTTGTTGTTGCTCATTAAACTCAATGCTGCTTGTATCTACATCCTGATACCATGCAATTAAGCGCTCTCCAGAAGTTTGAACCTTCTTTGATGAGCGCTTATTTTTCTTAGAGGCATAGGATGATGCCATCAGCCTTCATCCAAAAAGTCTGCGGGGTTACGAGTGATCTTCAACTGAACTTGAATTGACTCATCACCACAAAGCAAAGTACCTAGCAGTACTTCATTATCTGGATGCTCACCTTCGAGCATTTCGACTAATAAAGTCTCGATGTAACCAGGGGCTTCAGCCGCGATTTTTAGTGCTTCGCTCATATCGCTGCTAGCTCCTGATTAGTCACAACCATAAAACCACTCTTGCCCTCTCCTTTTGAAATCACTCCTTTGTGTAAGTGTGAACATTCAAGTGTTAGGCAAGCTTGGCTGACCGCGTCGTCCATTGAATCAAAATCGCCAACCTGAACATTGGCGACTTCTTGCGTGTCTTCGTGACGGACAACGCCACCACTTGGGCATAAGAGAACGGCTGAATACTCCATCATTCCCCCACGGCTTCTAAACAAAACGGCTCAAACTGATACAACCCCTCATCATCAAAATGACCGAGGTCGCGTAGGCTCAACATTTCGAGGAAGAGGTGGCGGTTACTCATGTCTAAGTTGGCCCAATGATGCAGCTGTGAAACTTGCTCGATCGAGCCATTGCGATACCAGCTAGGGAATGAATACCCAAAGAACACACAAGCACGCTCGCCTTTCATCGCTTGTTTAATGTCAGCTAATACCTCTTCTTGTGGGCGATAAATCGCTATTGGCTCTTGCTTCTTTGCGATAGCGTCAAGTTGGATCAGAACTCGGTGTTGTTGCTCTTCATTGCTCGAGTTCATGCGCTCAGTGATTTGCTCAAGTGACTGTTTAAATAAATGTGTTTCAATACTACCCATCATCAATTCCTCAAATTTTGGATGTAAAAAAACCTCCCTCTTTCAATCAAAGAGGGATAAGGGCTGTAGGCAAAATGCCTAGTGGCTAGGTTGGTTTGGGATTACTGGATTATGACCAGCGTGAAAGTACATCCTGCGCGCTGGCATCAATGCGGTTGATTTCACGTGAAAGGCGCATTTTTTCAGCGCGACAATCACTCTTTGAATACAGAGCTTGTAACTCTGCACGCTTTGAACGAAGCGGCTTTAACTTGCGTTCGCCAAGTTCTTGTCTAGTACGCTGTAAAAAAGTCAGGCCACGTTCCTTCTGCTCTCTATTCAAAGACCAGCAAGGTAAATCAGGACATGGGTTTTCTAGTGGTGGTACATCTACGATTGAAGGTTCTACTGTTGCAACTGACATACAAAATTCCTCTAACTTAAGCCGGGGATTGGTGCACCGTTAGCGATATAGTCGACACCCATACTTAAAAATGGGGTTACGCCCGTAGTGCGGTTTTCAAGGTCGGTGATTAAATGCACAAGATTTGAAATGCTGTTTTGTGCCGTTCTGATAAGCTTCTGCTTATGCGTTCGGGTGAGTCGTCTTGCACCGCCGAGGTCTATTGCCTGTTGGGCTAAGTCACCTGAATAAACAGAATTAGCGAGCGCTCTTGCCGCTAATGTTTGCTCTTCATTTCCTTCCTTATTGAACCCTACTGTCACAACGCCAAGGTCAAGCAAAAGACTGTTAATTAGAGTGTGGTTACCACTTGCTTTGGTGATCAACAAAAGCTCTACTGGGCTAAGTACGTGAGGTTGCTCTGGATTTAACTTATTGCGTAACATGGTTGGACTCATGCCCACTTCGTTGGCAATGATCGTCATATTCTCAGAAGCTCTAAACGCATGGCATACTTCATCAAATGCCTTTTGTTTGCGCTCACGTAATACGCACATAGCGACATGTTCATCCATAATTAACAATCTCTATAAGAAAGGGATAGACAAATGACAACGTCATCAATACATAAAGCGTCAAAAGATGAAGTATTTGAGCCGTTGTCCAGAAGGAAGAACGCAGGTTTAGCCAAGAAGCTCTTTAGCTTCACGAGCTGCTAGCTCATGCATGGCAACCATATTTACAAACGCTCTTCCTTTGGTTCGGTCTTTTTTCTTAACAACGATTTTTCCTTGTGCAACATAGTCTTTGATGGTGCCAACGGGTAAACCAGAGACACGAGAGTATTCTTCGTAAGTCACGAATGGGGCGGGTATGACTGGGCTGATTGTTGACATAATGCTATCCTTCTAGTTAGTTCAAACACATACAGGTTCATTTTGCTTTGGTCGGCGGGTGAACCTGAGTACGAGATAGATTATTGATCGCTATTAGTTGAATTTCAACATCTAAAAGTAGATCTAATACATATAATGGATTTTTGAATGTCTGAAATAAAACAGATTCTTCCCTTAAATTACATGAAAGGCTCTGAATTTACTGAAAACTTAAAGCAGATAACCAAGAGTCGAACATACCCTGAGCTTGCTGAACTTTTGAATGTCCCAAAAGCAACTTTCAGCACATGGAATCTTCATGACCGTACATCACATGAACTGATGGTCAGACTACATCTCACTCTAGGTGTTCCAATCGAAGAGCTTGCACTTTCTGAAGAAGAGCGAGCTAAACTGCCCTTCCATCAACAAACGTCCTCACCTCGTATTCAAGAACAAGCAGCTGATAGTGAATCAAACCCGCAGCACAGTATGGTAATTCTAAAAAGTTACTGCCTGGCAAACGGTAAGCTACTGCCAACTGGTGAAGTTCCTTATGCAAAGCGAATCTTCAATAGCTGGAACCTTAATGAGCTTTCTACGATCGAAGTGGAAACTAACCAGGCACGTTATCTGGTAGATAGAGAGCAAAATGATGCTGTTAGTGGTAAATACCTAATTGATGTTGACGGACGTTTGTCTATCAACTCAATTCAGCGCTTACCAAACAAGCTTGCTATAGCTTTTGGTGATACAACGATGGAAGTCGCAGAAGAAGATATCAAAGTTGTCGGTCGCGTCGCAGTAACGCTAGAGAAAGTCTAAAGTTACTGCACTGTATTAGACATCACTCGAATCTAAGCATTTAGTGGATTTTATCCACGGACAGTTCAGATATGATAGTGGCTCCTTCGGGGGAAGGTACTAGTAACACCAACGCTTGCTAAACTAAAAAGGCTGCCTCCGGGCAGCCTTTTTCTTATTTATTAGATTCCGCTAAGAAGCTTTTGGACAAAAGCGAGTTACGCACTTTGCTCTATTTTGGCTGGTAAGTATTATGAAAAGTAGGGATAACGGCCGCCAACAGCGGCCGAGCGTAGCGAGGTACAGTGCACAGAGTGCGCGATGCTGCTTGGCCTTGTTAAATGGCTTGTTCATTGCTGCATGTAGCCTTTAAATTCTTGCAGGCTATTTGCAATCTTAATGGCCGATTCTGGTGCTATACCAATGCTTGGTACATAACGCCCTGTTAAGGTGTGAGCAACGCAATACCGATGCTACTGCATATCACCTTAATCACTTAAACCAACGCATGGTAAAAATGCCACGCGTTGCGAATCACTCTTAAACAGTTTGTTAGCAATTTAACTAAACGAAGCCCCAAAACCATCAAAGGTACATTGAAACTCCCAGCCTTTTGTAACCATAAAGTCTAACCATTGAGCAAGTATGTCTTTGGTTACCGTTGTCGGGTGAGAATATCCTTCAACAAACCATGAGCGGTTAATAAACCCCTCACTTCTGATCAGTGACTCATAGTTTTCGAGAGCATTGTTTAGTTGAATGGCTGATGCTTTATTTGGACATAAGTAGCTAAATTCTAGAACTAACTCTGTTTCGTTGGTGACTCCGTTACTTATTAATGAATCCCAAGTCTCATTGAGCATGTTCAGCTGACTTTCTAAATTCGATTGATAACCACTCAACTCCAATTTCTCCCTGATTGCTAACGCCCGCCTCAACTGCCGGAGGCCAATGGCGCCTTTTGTGCGGGGGGTTTGCACAAAAGGTGACAGTGGCCGGAGGTCAGATTGCAGGCGCTTGTTAAGTGCTTACTGCACATTATTTGACTCTAGGTTTTTGATAACACGTTTAGCTAAGTCTTCTGTTATTGGATAATTGATAGCTGGATTAGCTAACCAAAATATCATTTCATCCAATGTATCCTTGTACTCATTAAGAAGTCCAATATCCTCTCGATGTTCGATCGCATTTGCCCAGTCTCTGACTTGTAGACCACTTAACTCACCAGAGATAAATTTTTCCAGTACATTTTCTAGGTGAGATGGATTTAATATCACCAAGTCAATTTCTGAATCCCACCCGTATGATTTTAGGTCTCTCAGGATGTCATTTATTGGAGCTTTATATTCAACGAGCTTTGTAACTAGAACTTTGCGCGATTCCATCATAAGCACTTAACGCCTTGCTAAGGTGTGAGCAACGCAATACATTAGTCTCCGC
This sequence comes from Vibrio sp. HI00D65, assembly GCF_001635455.1. Taxonomy (GTDB): domain Bacteria; phylum Pseudomonadota; class Gammaproteobacteria; order Enterobacterales; family Vibrionaceae; genus Vibrio. The sequence continues at coordinate 5,038 of NZ_LWEH01000113.1, read as the reverse complement.
ATAATAATACCTTAAACACATAAACCGACGCATAGTAAAGATGCCACGCGTGCGAATCACTCTTAAGCAACTTGTTATGTGTATGCCCAAAATAATAAAGGTGATAACGCAAAAAATACGCACCCGAACAGAAAAAAGTAAAAGCACAGCAAAAAAATTATTTCTGAAATCGTTTTTCCAACTTTCGCGGCCGATTCTCCTGCATCTGATGCAGCTATTCTTACAGCGACAGGGCCGGTTAGGATGATTTTCTTTCTTGAAAAAAACTTAGCCGAAACGATTCCCAAAACAAATATCAAGTAGATACTAAATGCTGGAGCAACCAATAGCTCGTTTAAAGAAGCGATAGGAGATGCAATAAATGCAAATAAGATCATTGAAGCGAATGATATCGTCCAGATACCGAATATTGAGAATTTGCCAAAGTAAGTAAACTTCTCAGCCAACAACTTGGGAAGGTAGTACATAGTAATCCTCTTTTACACATAACGCCTCGTTAAGAGGCAAAAAAATTGTTGGCCAAAATTAGCGAGGAAGGAGCAAAAGCCAACTGTTTTTTGACCTTTTAAACGACTTGTTATATGGCATGAGCTTCCACAAAATATGATTTATTTTTGAAGTCCCACGCAATATTATTGCTAATGTAATTTTCAATAAATTTAACATTCTCTTGTTTAATAGGGTAGCAATCAAACATTGGGTTTTGATTGTTTGGCTCGTTGAGCTCATTTTGAAACTTTACGAGATCAAAAGATGCTAAATCGTATTCAGCAATCAACTCTTCTGTTTCCTCACAAAACTCTATGATGTAGCGTCTAACTTTGAAAGTATCATCAATCATTGATTTGCCATATAACGCCTGCATAACACGTTTGCTGCCATGCAAATTAAGCTCAAACTTACCACTTAATACGGTAAAAACAAAGAAACCTAGAATGCCGAATGTAGCAAATCGTGTTGATGCATTTGTTATATCGAGAATGCTAACTTACTATTTTCTTTGACATATTGTAGCCAGAAATAGCAAAACCAACTTCTTGATACAGTTTTAACGCTCTTTGATTTTGGTACGCAACTCGTAATTTAATTTGCTCAATACCAATCGATTTCAATTGTGATTCAAGGGCAGCAATTGCCAATTTCCCATAACCATTATTGCGGCAGTTTGGAAAAATGAAGAAATCATAAATAAAGGTCGATTTATCATTTCCGTTAATCGAGTGCCACAGATAGCCAACCAACTCTGAACCTGATTCAATACATAATAATTCATGGTCATTAGCTTCCAAACCATTAGGAAAACTACGAAGAAGATCCTGATTAGCCAATTCGAGCGCCCTATCCATTGAGTGACCATAGTTTTCAGCTATTTCACGGCTGTAATCATCGATGAAATAATCACAATACGCAGGGTATTCATTTGAGGTCATTGGTCTGAGCTGAATCATGTCTAATCCTATAAAATGATGAACTTAAAAAAACGATATAACGCCGCCTTCAGCCGCCGCCGAAGGCGGTCGGCTGGAAGGCTTTGTTATGTGGCGGTTGCAAATTTGCTGAGAGCAGAACCCTCGAACCTGAAATACTGCTTTTCTTTAACTTGATCTGCACCAATTGCAGCATAGAACTCACCAGCTACAGGGTTTGAACTTTCTGCTGTCCAATCTAGTCGATTGCAACCATTTTCAAGAGCGTACTTTGCAATGAATTGCATAAGCTGTTTTCCAACTCCTGTACCTCTTGATGATGCAGACGTAAAAAGATCTTTCATGTAGATTTGACCAGAAAGTCTTGGCGCAGGATATAAGACTGAGAATGTTGCTAAACCTACCGCTTGATCTGACTCATCTATAGCGAGAAGAACCTGAACCCCAGATATTTCGGAGAAAACTCTGCTCTGAAAATAATTCCTAATACTTTCAAGCGAAGCAGCTTTACCACCAAAGTAATATTCTTCCAGCTCCATAAAGATAGGCAATATCTGTTCAATATGTGTTTTATTAGCAAATATGATTTTCATGATTATTTTAATTGAGCCACATAACGCCACGCTAAGCGGCAAAAAATTGTTGGCTAAAATAGTGAACGTAGTGAACAAAAGCCAACTGTTTTTTGTCCGTTCTTAAGCGCCTTGTTAGGTATATTTTTCCACTTCTTTTTCGTAACTTAGAATTAACTTGTCACGCTCTTTATCTGGTTTTCTACTTTTTAACTCTTCTATTTGTTTTTCAATAGAGTGTTTCATTTTGACTTTAAACACTTGATCATATTTAGCAAGATCCTGTCTTAAACTAAACGTTTCTGTATAAAGCTTCTTCCATTCTTTAATCTTATTTTTTGAAGGTATCTTGATTGTCGGACCAAGAAAACGCATGTTTTTACCACAATGTTGGCATTTAGCGTCACCTTCCTCTCCAATAGTTTCAGGGTTGTGATGTGTAACTTGTCTCCAAGTTGGTCTTCTACATGCAACTCTACATTCAAAACAAACCCAGTTTCCGGAACATGCCATACTCTAGATATACCTAACGCCAAATTAAGGAGTGAACAACGCTAACCACTCTACCTAAAGCATTGTGCCATAAACACTAAATTCACTTAAAGTGATAGTGCCAAGCGTTGTGAATCACTCTTAAATTTCTTGTTATATGCGTGGTGACATTGGCGCGAAAGGTATTTCGCATACTTTCAAGTAAGACTCCTCACCAAAAGGAGACTCTGCTAATTCAATTTCTCCGTGCGATGTATAAACGTCAAACAGAGCATTAATTTCCACCAAATCACCTTCAAGCTCAATGACTCTATCATTTGCGCTACTACACCCTCCACGCTGTCCACGTTTGAAGGCTAGATACATTTCGTGCATCGACTTAACTGCAAGCGCGCAATGAGTCTGCTCATGTCGATAGAGCTTCTCAAGATATGGGCGAAACTCCTCAGCGGATTCAGCTGAAGTCCTAGACATTTCAAACTTCGGAAGTGTATAGGTAACTTCAACCTCAAATTCATGAATTTCGCAAGGATCATCATGCGTATGGAAGTCATATTTCCACGCGGTGTACCCGTCAAAGCCCTCATTTACTAGAAAGTCAGGTCTAGAGTTAAAAGAGTGTTCAATTTCTTCAACACTATTGCCGCTAATCTCATACACTTCAAACTTTTTCTGGAAGGGAAAGTCTAACCTAACATCAGCATTAGCCTGATTGGAGGCCATTAAGCAAGCTATTGAAAGTGCGATTTTTTTCATCATTTTCCTTGAAGCATATAACGCCTTGCTAACGGGCGATAACGCTGTACCACCCAACTCAAAATTTGTGCCCTAAACACTGCAGCCGATTTGAATGAAAGTGGCCATGCGTTAGGAGTCCCTGTTAAGCAATTTGTTAGTTGCCGTTTTACTAAAGCTATTTATTCTCTACGTATACGTTTACATTACTTTCATGTGAAATCATAGACGATGGATAAACGTTACTTGGTATTCCAATGACAATATTGCTAGCATTGCGCCATGAAATATCAATGACTTCATCAGAGTTGTATACTGACTCATAGATAAGTTCGTACCTAGTTACAGTTACATCCGGTTGAAGCCACACTTGCATTATATCGTCACTGTTTGGACAACGTGAAAACTTTGCATGGATTGCTCGTTCTCCTCCTGGGCTAAATACTTTATCGCTTTCTCCAGTTGTACATCCATCTGGATGCTCAACAACCGTACGCTGATTACCGACTGCTAGGCTAGTGGATATAGACATATAGACAGTTGAAATTCCGATAACAGCTAATATATGGATAATCACCAAATAAACTTTTTTCCACATTGTGTATTTTCCCAATATTCTTGCTTGTTCGTTCCTAAATGCAACTAACGCTCGCCTAACCGGTGAAAAATGCTTGGCTAAAATTAGCGACGAAGGAGCGCAAGCCAAGCGTTTTGCGTCCTTTGGTTTAGGCGCTTGTTAGGTAGCGTATGAAAGTAACCTTTCGCACAAAAACTCTAGATTCAATTTATTTGCGTGGAATTGAGAAACTTCGTTTACCGACAATTTGTAAACGTTTGGGATGTCAATTTTATAAGGGCCCTTAGAAACTAAATATACGATATACATGTCATTAGTTTCTTGAGCCTGATACAAAATAGCACCCCAAATTGGCCGACTAATTTCTTGAACCTTTATATCTTGATTCTGATATTTAACTACATCCATGCTCTAGCTACCTAACGCCCGCTTAAGTGGTGAGCAACGCAATACGATGCTTCCGCATACCACCTTAATCACTAAAATCAACGCATGGTAAAAATGCCACGCGTTGCGAATCCGTCTTGAAGCGTTTGTTAAGTGCGAACTAGCGACGAGGTAAAAAATAGCCTGCTCTACGTAACTCTAACAGTTTAAACTTCGACAGATATAAAATACTAGGTAACATTATGATTAAGTAGCTAGCGACATACAAAAATATGCCTAGCGTAAATTGTTCTTCAAATTTAGCTTCCCATTTTAATATGTAGAATAGTGGAGAAACAAAAACAGGAACAAAGACTAAATATATGAGCATTGAAGCTACAAACTTCAATATACCAGACAGCACGCTAGCAACAGCCAACAGAAGTTGAATGTAGAGCATCATTGCTAATAGCATAGCTATAGAACCAATTAGAATAAACATAGAAGTTCCACCTCCACATATCTCCAAGCACTTAACGCCCTGTTATGGGGCGGATTAAGCTTGGCTATAATAGCGAAGAATGAGCGCCAGCCAAGCATTAAGACGTCCATTCCATAAACAGCTTGTTATATTTTCACTACTCATCTTCCAAGTCATAAAGGTTAGCTGGGTTTATGAGGGCGAGTATAGAGACTAAAGTGTTGCTAAATGACTCATAGTAATCGTCGTTATCCTTCTCGGAAAAGTCCTTTCCTTCAATGCGCTTTTTTAACCTATTTACCTCTGCTAAATATTTTTCTTCAAACTCCTTTTCCGACATCTGCACTGAATCAGATAGCATTTTTTGTAATGCATCTCTTTCACCTAA
>NZ_LWEH01000112.1 GCF_001635455.1 Vibrio sp. HI00D65 | reverse complement strand
AAATGGGAAGTGATTGAACGCAATCAAGAGACCACCAAGGTTTATCTGCACCCTAAAACAGGACGCACACACCAGTTACGCGTTCACTGTTCACATGAAGAAGGGCTGCATATGCCTATCGTCGGTGATGGATTGTATGGCAACAAAGCTGACCGTCTTCATCTACACGCAGAAAGACTTGCCCTTCACCACCCAGTTACCAAAGAGTGGATGGAATTCCAGTTTGATACAGAGTTCTAAAAACTCTTATCAATAACAAGTCTTCATGAAAGGAGTCACACCATTTGTGGCTCCTCCTCTCCCACCTCCCGACACTTCACGCCCTCGTTTCACCTACCTTTTTCGGATATATCTCCACGCTTATTGCACT
>NZ_LWEH01000111.1 GCF_001635455.1 Vibrio sp. HI00D65 | reverse complement strand
CTAGCTTAAAGGAAGACCTGAAAGACGTGTCACGTGATGACGCCATCAAGTACACACAAACTTTGGCAGTGTTAGAGCGTGCGACTATCCGAGGTCTTGAGCGCGGTTTACTTGATGTGAACTCTAAGGCGCGCATTAAAGCGCTCATGTTAGAGCTCGAAGCAGCCGAAGTGGACATCGCGAAGTCGATGAGCTATCTGGCTTATGAAGTGGAAAGGCTGGCAGGGTTCACTGCAGAAGCTGAGCGACTGATTGCGCAGTTGGGTGAAAATCAGCAACAACAGGCAGACCGTTACTATGCTAACCCAGTGCATTACAGCGTACTGACAAAAGAAGCCTTGAACGCGGAGTTAGCGTTTGCAGAGCTGCAAGAGTGGATGTTCTATGCCGTTCAA
>NZ_LWEH01000110.1 GCF_001635455.1 Vibrio sp. HI00D65 | reverse complement strand
AGCTCAAGGTTATGCACGCGCTTTTCTAAACGCGCAACGGCTTGAGTCGCATCACGGTATTTCTGGGCATCTAACGCGTCACCACTTTGCTCAGATTGTGCCAGTAAGCTTGGTAATACATTTTGCGTAAGCTGGTTTAACTTGTACTTACCAGCGGCGATGTACTGCTCTAATCCGCCGAGCAACTCTAAATTATGGTCATAGAGCGTATCGAGCTGGCTAATATCATGAGCCAACTTCATCTCTTGTGCTTCTAAACGTCCTGAAAGCTGTTCCAATTGGCTTTTCACTGAATCAAAACTTGCCGAGAATTTTTTGAATGAATCAAAAAGCTCACCGACTAAAGGAAGCCTCGATAA
>NZ_LWEH01000109.1 GCF_001635455.1 Vibrio sp. HI00D65 | reverse complement strand
ATGACCTATAGCGGGGTGATTTATCACTTGGTTGATTACCAAAAGAGCCATGTGAAAACGCGAGTCGATAACTTCTGGAACTCGCTTGCGGCTAACAACGTGTTTGCGCCTTTTATCAAACACATCGATGAGGCTAGCGTGATTAAAAAGAGTGTCGGGATTCAGTTTGCCTCTGGTTTACCTTCTGGTGGCCTTATCTTCGATTCTCCCTTGGGAGTG
>NZ_LWEH01000108.1 GCF_001635455.1 Vibrio sp. HI00D65 | reverse complement strand
AATGAACCAGCTAAGCTATGATGCAGCGAACATCGGTAACCACGAGTTCAACTACGGCCTAGAGTTCCTAGAAGAGTCTATAAACGACGCTGCTTTCCCATACATCAGTGCTAACGTTTACGATGCTGAAACGAAAGAGCACTACTTCACGCCTTACATTATCAAGACGCACACTTTCGCAGATACAGCGGGCGTAGAGCACGAGATCAAAGTAGGTTACATCGGCTTTGTTCCACCACAAATCATGACGTGGGATAAGAAGAACCTTGAAGGTAAAGTAATCGCTCGCGACATCGTTGAGACAGCAAACGAGCTAGTACCTCAAATGAAGGCTGAAGGTGCAGACGTTATCGTTGCGATTCCTCACTCTGGCGTATCT
>NZ_LWEH01000107.1 GCF_001635455.1 Vibrio sp. HI00D65 | reverse complement strand
TTTTCCAAAAGACGATGAACTTCCCTTTCGCCAAATGCTTCGCCTGCAAGTTGAGCTAGCGTGGCTTGAGTTAAGCCAAGCTGTTGTCCGTATTGATTCAACACCAAACGAACTTGCGGTAAGCCATCCTGACTATCATCGTAAACATCTGAGACACCTTTTAAGGACGCTAAGGTATCTGCTAGCTGTTCACTGACACGAGATGCCAACTCACGATCGTTGGAAGAGATCGTTAAGAATGTGCCGCCAGCAGGCTCCTCCGCTGCGCTTAATTTCACCGAGTAAGCCCCTTCGATTTGCCCAGTGCTTTCTCGCCATCGCTTCAGCAGTAAGTTACCCGGCAATAAGCTTAAAGATTCATTGGTAAGTTCGGCAGTGACTTCAATTTCGCCATAGCCATCAGACCATGCAAGCAGGTTCACCACAGGCTTCTCTTGTAATGG
>NZ_LWEH01000106.1 GCF_001635455.1 Vibrio sp. HI00D65 | reverse complement strand
GTGGGCTTGTGATCGCAATGGGAAGTGTGAGTGTTGCACTTTTTTCAGTCATCATTTATCTGCTTCGTGGCCCAATTTTAGAACTACTCGATGCGCCAACAAGCGTATTGCCGATCATTGACTCTTACTGGATCTATTGGTTAATCAGCTCTTGGACAGGTGCGCTACTCTACTTTTACTACAGTGTGTGTCGTGCCAACGGTAATACTATGCTGCCCGGCTCAATGATGATCGCAACCAGCATCATTAACTTG
>NZ_LWEH01000105.1 GCF_001635455.1 Vibrio sp. HI00D65 | reverse complement strand
AGGTCGATCTCGTATTGCTGAGTAATAAGCGCAGGACTTAAACACAAGGTGTTATTGAGTGTCTGGAATGAGCGATTCGTTCTGCCAATAATAACGCCTTGTTTTAGGCAGTTAGCCGCAATGGCAGCACTTATACTCTCATCAACAGGTTGCTTGGTTTCTTTGTCTGTTACAATCTCGAGGCCGACGAAGAGACCTTTACCACGTACATCACCGACA
>NZ_LWEH01000104.1 GCF_001635455.1 Vibrio sp. HI00D65 | reverse complement strand
AAAACGTCAGTTATTCGACCATTAAACCTCGTGTTCAGAAAAGCCGTGGCGATCTTAAGAATCTATTTGAACAGTGCTGCAACTTGTCGCTAGACAAACAAGGTAATGTGATTGATTGCGAGCTCAAACCGGAATCCGGTTGTGGCAACTGCTAAGTGTTGAATGACTATTTTCACATAGAACAAAGCCAGCTATTGATGCTGGCTTTGTTGTTTTTTATTGGTTGTAATATAGGCTTAGACTCAAGTTCGCTAAGCCGCTTCCGCTTTTACAACCGGTTGGTAGCGCCCAGGTTTATGATTCATCACGAGAATCAGGT
>NZ_LWEH01000103.1 GCF_001635455.1 Vibrio sp. HI00D65 | reverse complement strand
TTTTTGGCTGTGGCTTATTGGTGATCGCCTTTTTCTTCGGTGTTGGTTTAGCCTGTTTTGGCTCAACAGTTTTTGGCTCGACTGGTTTAGGTTCTGCCTTTGAAACAGGTTCTTTGATTGGTTCTGGTTCGACGGACTCAGTGACCGTTTTTTGTTGAGCTTGAGAAGGTGTGCTCTTCGGAGTGAAGTTGATCGATACCGTGTTCGATTGGCTACCTGCAGGCATCGCAAATACTTTGGATTCTTGAGCGACAAATAATAGCGCCGCATGAATCACTAACGATGCACCGCCTGCAATAACATACCTAGGAACGTTCACTTTCAATCCTTTACCAAATCTAAATTCTGTACCGGATTATTGCTTAGAATCTAAATAAGATCAATTA
>NZ_LWEH01000102.1 GCF_001635455.1 Vibrio sp. HI00D65 | reverse complement strand
CAGAACCTAAATCTGGTGCGTCTACCAATTCCGCCACGACCGCAGCAAATCTTTATAGTTATACTGAGTATTGGTGACTCAATAAAACGTTGTGCTCATTGCTGTTAGCAAGGAGTTTTAAATAGTGGCTGGGCTACCTGGATTCGAACCAGGGAATGCCGGCATCAAAAGCCGGTGCCTTACCGCTTGGCGATAGCCCAACAATGACATCAATTAAGACATCTAAATAATGGTGCGGTCGGAGAGACTTGAACTCTCACACCTCTCGGCGCCAGAACCTAAATCTGGTGCGTCTACCAATTCCGCCACGACCGCAGCAAATCTTTATAGTCATATTGAATATTGGTGATCCAATATGACGTTACATAAGTGGTGGCTACTGCGGGATTTGAACCTGCGACCCCATCATTATGAGTGATGTGCTCTAACCAACTGAGCTAAGTAGCCATCTGAGAGCGAGACAATATAATATAATCTTGCTTTCAATGCCATTATCTTTTTAAAGATAATTACACTTTAAATTGTGGCTGGGCTACCTGGATTCGAACCAGGGAATGCCGGCATCAAAAGCCGGTGCCTTACCGCTTGGCGATAGCCCAACAATGATATCAATTAAGACACCTCAATATGGTGCGGACGGAGAGACTTGAACTCTCACACCTTGCGGCGCCAGAACCTAAATCTGGTGCGTCTACCAATTCCGCCACGTCCGCTTTATTTCCTAAAAACTCTGTATGTTTAAAAACAAGTGTTTAATAACGAGTAGAGTGCTTAGGAAATGGTGGCTACTGCGGGATTTGAACCTGCGACCCCATCATTATGAGTGATGTGCTCTAACCAACTGAGCTAAGTAGCCATTTCCAAATTGTCGCTCGTTTTGAAACGTTGCCGCTTCGCTGTGAACGGGGCGCATTATGCGTAGTTGAGTGAAACCCGTCAACTTTTTTTTTGAATAAATCACGATTAAACATCTGTTCGGTTTCTTTTTAGTCAAAGAGGCGTATTTGTCGGCAAAAAATAGGTCAAAAAGTCGATATATATAGGAAGTTAACTTTCTGATGTTAAACTCTTGCTAAAGAGTAAAAACAAAAAGGCCAGTGAAATTCACTGGCCTTTTGTCCGATATTTAATCAGCAATTATACGTTGAAGCGGAAGTGAACAACGTCACCATCTTTTACGATGTATTCTTTGCCTTCAAGACGCCATTTACCTGCGTCTTTTGCGCCGCTCTCACCGTTAAATTCGATGAAGTGATCAAAACCAACAACTTCAGCTCGGATGAAGCCTTTTTCGAAGTCTGTGTGGATCTTACCAGCCGCCTGTGGAGCTGTTGCGCCTACAGGAATTGTCCAAGCGCGAACTTCTTTAACACCCGCTGTGAAGTAAGTTTGAAGAGTAAGTAGTTCGTAACCAGATCGGATTACTCGGTTTAGACCTGGTTCTTCGATACCCATGTCCGCTAGGAACTCTTCACGATCTTCGTCGTCAAGCTCAGAAAGCTCAGATTCGATAGCAGCACATACAGCAACAACAACGTTGTTCTCTTTTGCAGCGTATTCACGAACAGCATCTAGGTAAGGGTTGTTTTCAAAACCATCTTCAGCAACGTTTGCGATGTACATTGTTGGCTTAAGTGTTAGGAAGTTTAGGTAGCCGATTGCTGCTGCTTCTTCTTTCGCTAGTTCAACAGTACGCGCCATACCACCTTCAGTAAGAACTGGTAGTAGCTTCTCTAGTACAGTGATTTCGAATTTAGCGTCTTTGTCGCCGCCTTTTGCTTTCTTGGCGTTACGCTGAATTGCACGCTCACAGCTATCTAAGTCAGCCAGTGCAAGTTCAAGGTTGATCACTTCGATATCTTCGATTGGAGATACTTTGCCAGAAACGTGAACAATGTTTTCGTTTTCAAAGCAGCGTACAACGTGACCGATCGCGTCAGTTTCACGAATGTTCGCTAGGAATTTGTTACCAAGACCTTCACCTTTAGATGCACCAGCAACTAAGCCAGCGATATCAACGAATTCCATCGTTGTTGGAAGGATCTTTTGTGGATTAACAATTTTTGCTAATGCATCTAAGCGTAGATCTGGAACCGGAACGATACCTGTGTTTGGTTCGATCGTACAAAATGGAAAGTTTGCTGCTTCGATGCCTGCTTTAGTCAGTGCGTTAAACAGAGTTGACTTACCAACGTTTGGTAGACCAACGATGCCACATTTAAAACCCATGATATAAACCTTATTCTGCTTTGAACGTATGTAAGCGATTTTGTGCTTTTGGTAGGCCATCTTTTAATAAGATGTCTAGGCTGCGAACCGATTCGTCAACGACGGCCTCGATACACTCTTGCTCTTTTTGCGGAGCTTTGCCTAATACATAACCTGCAACTTTATCTTTGTGCCCAGGATGGCCGATGCCCAATCTCAGACGATAGAATTCTTTATTGTTACCCTGTTTGCTAATGATGTCTTTTAGACCGTTGTGTCCACCATGACCACCACCTTTTTTGAACTTTCCAATACCAGGAGGAAGGTCTAACTCATCATGAGCAACCATGATCTCTTCTGGTTTAATTTGGTAGAACTTTGTCAAAGCTGCAACTGCTTTGCCTGACAAGTTCATAAAAGTCGTTGGAATCAGCAAACGAAGATCTTCACCATGAACCATGATACGACCCGTTAGGCCAAAGAACTTTGGTTCGTTCTTCAGTGTTACGTTGTGTACACGTGCTAATTCTTCAACTACCCAAGCACCCGCATTATGGCGAGTTTTGGCGTATTCTGGACCTGGATTTGCCAGTCCAACGAGAAGTTTTATTTGTTGGCTCAAGGTATGGATCTCTCTTGGGATTTCAAAAAGCGCCGTATGATATCACAATTTATGAAAAAGGTGCGAGCTAGCTGATAACACTATGATTATTCCGAGGTGTGATAAACAACAGTCACCAGATATAAAAAAAGCACTTCATTTAATGAAGTGCTTAATGTCTTTCTCTCACGAGTTTCTAAAACAAAGCTAAATAGCTTTGATTAGTTGAACATCGCTGAGATTGATTCTTCGTTGCTGATACGACGAATCGCTTCAGCAAGCATGCGAGAAAGGCTAAGTGTTGTTACTTTGCCTGTAGCAGCCATCTCTGGAGATAGAGAGATAGAATCCGTTACGATAACTTGGTCTAGAACAGAGTTCTTGATGTTGTTCGCAGCAGTACCAGAGAAAACTGCGTGAGTTGCGTAAGCGAATACACGCTTAGCACCGCGCTCTTTAAGCGCTTCAGCTGCTTTACATAATGTGCCGCCTGTATCGATCATGTCATCAACGATAACACAGTCGCGGCCTTCAACATCACCGATTAGGTTCATTACTTCAGAAACGTTAGCACGTGGACGACGCTTATCAACGATAGCGATATCAACATCACCTAGAGCTTTAGCCGTTGCACGAGCACGTACAACACCACCAAGGTCTGGAGAAACCACAACTGGGTTTTCTAGGCCACGGTTAGCCATGTCTTCTAGAAGTACTGGAGTACCGAAGATGTTATCAACTGGCACATCGAAGAAGCCTTGGATTTGCTCTGCGTGTAGGTCGATAGTAAGAACGCGGTCTACGCCAACGTTAGAAAGGAAGTCTGCAACAACTTTTGCAGTAATTGGCACACGTGCAGAACGTACACGACGATCTTGACGAGCATAACCGAAGTAAGGGATTACAGCAGTAATACGGCCAGCAGAAGCGCGGCGCATTGCGTCAATCATTACCACCAATTCCATTAGGTTGTCATTGGTTGGTGCACAAGTTGATTGAATCAGGAATACATCGCTACCACGAACGTTTTCATTGATTTGAACAGCGACTTCGCCATCAGAAAAACGGTCTACAGTAGCATCGCCAAGAGAGATGTATAGACGATCAGCAATACGTTGGGCTAGTTCAGGTGTTGCGTTACCAGCAAATAGCTTCATATCAGGCACGGTGGAAACCTCGGGTTGCGTCCAGTTTTAAATAGATTGTGGGTGGGCTGAGTGGTATTCAGCCAGCGTTTCTTTCAAAGGAGAAATGTTTCGTCCTTTCGCTACAAATGCGGAAACGGTGTCAGGCAGTTTTTCTAGCAACAATTCGGCTTCTTTTTTGCTGCTAAATTCAGCAAAAACGCACGAGCCTGTGCCAGTCAATCTCGACGGCGCGTATTGTAGCAGCCATGAAAGTTGCTTATCAACCTCTGGGTACAGCATTCGAACAACTTTTTCGCAATCGTTTACGTATTCTTGCTCTAGAAGCGTTGATAGCGCTCGCTTTGGCGTATTTCTGGTTAATTCTGGATGTGTGAATATGTCCACAGTTGCTATGCTCGCTTGAGGTTTGACCACGAGGTACCATTTTTCATCCGGATTAGCAGGTAACAGCTGCTCACCGACGCCTTCAGCAAAGGCGGCATAGCCTCGTACAAACACTGGAACATCTGCACCAAGCTTAAGACCGATCTCTGCAAGTTGATCATCAGAAAGATTTAGTTGCCACAAGTAATTGAGTGCAACCAACACAGTTGCAGCATTTGAAGAGCCTCCACCAATACCACCACCCATTGGTAGCACTTTCTTTAGCTCAATATCGGCACCGAAAGAGGTTGAGGTGTATTGCTGAAGTGCAGTAGCGGCTTTCCAGATCAGGTTATCTTCAAGCGCTACTCCAGGTATTTCTGGCGTGATGGTTATCGAACTCGTTTCTGAGTTTGCGGTAATTGTTAGTTCATCACCAAAGTCAACGAACTGAAATAGTGTTTGAAGTTCGTGGTAACCATTATCGCGTCGGCCAGTGATATAAAGAAATAGATTCAGTTTTGCTGGAGAAGGCCAGTGTGTTGGCGTTGTAATCATTTTTTCAGTGCCCACTTCGAAACTACGATGTTGATTTTATTTTGGTCTTGCTTGAAAGAGAGTCGAGTAGGGAGCGGAATCGTCTCTACATTTGCTTTGTTTTCACCAGATTGCAGCGTACTCGGCATATCTGTGTTGCGATAGTTTGCAAAACTCAGAGTCCATAGTTGGTTACTGACTTGCATGGTCAGTGACTCAAGGGTGTTCGTTGTATTTAGCTGATAGCTATCCGCTTGGTCTGGAATGCCAAGGAACCATTGTGGCAGATGATCAACTGGGATTTTCAAGCCTGTAAGCTGTTCAACCAAGATAGAGGCGCTTGAGTGGGTAAATACTTGGTCATCATAAGTGACGACTTTGGCGCCAGATGGATCAATGGTCAGGTTTAATGAGGTCTGGCCAAGGAAATTGGTGAATCTTAATTGGCTTTGGTTTGGAGAGTGCTTCCAAACAAAATTGAGGCTTAGGCGCTGCTCGGGAGAGATGTAAGCAAGCTTACCGGAAGCTTGATAGTTTTCTATCTGCAATAGGCGGATTTGGTGCGCTTGCCATTCAACACTTGTCGGTTGCTCCGGGATAGACGAGCAACCCACCATGATTATGGTAATAAAAATAAGAAACGCGAATTTACGAAGCTTGCCCATATTTGCTCACAACTTGTTCAAATTTATCTAAAAAACGATTCAATTATAGCATTGAATTCACGAAGTCAGGAAAACAAATCCCGCTTGCTCTTTAAATAGAGCCATGCATCAAGTAAAATTTGCCCCCTGTTTCTATTCCCTGATCGAGAACTTCTGATACATGTCTTTGCTTGCCGTAGGTATCAATCACAATACAGCGTCGGTTGAATTGCGAGAAAAAGTCGCTTTTGGTCCAGACAAACTGTCTGAGGCGCTCAAGCAACTTAACGCAAATGCACACGTAAATGGAAGTGTCATACTTTCTACCTGTAATCGAACTGAAGTGTATTGTGACGTTAAAAGCGGAGCAAAAAACAAGCTTATCGATTGGTTGTCGGTTTTCCATCAAGTTAGCCCTGAAGAGCTAAAGCCAAGTCTTTATATCCATGAAGAGCAGGCCGCAATTAAACATTTAATGCGCGTTGCTTGTGGTTTGGACTCTTTGGTTTTGGGTGAGCCGCAAATCTTAGGTCAGGTTAAGCAAGCTTATACAGACTCTCGTGGTAGTAAGTCTGTTGATGCTTCAATGGAAAAGCTGTTTCAGAAATCATTTTCTGTGGCGAAGCGCGTTCGAACTGAAACAGAAATCGGCGGAAGTGCGGTGTCTGTGGCTTACGCAGCTTGTACTCTAGCTAAACATATTTTTGAGTCGATTGCTGATTCTACGGTGCTGTTAGTTGGCGCTGGTGAAACGATTGAACTCGTGGCTAAGCATCTTTCAGCAAATGGCTGTACTAAAATGATTGTGGCTAACCGAACTCGTGAGCGTGCTTTAGGGCTAGCCGAAGAGTTTGGTGCGGAAGTAATCAGCTTAAATGAAATTCCGGATCACCTGCATAGAGCTGATATTGTGATCAGTTCAACCGCAAGCCCGCTGCCAATTATTGGTAAAGGTATGGTTGAGACTGCTCTAAAGACAAGAAAGCATCAACCTATGTTATTGGTTGATATTGCGGTGCCTCGTGATGTGGAATCACAGGTTGGCGAGCTGAACGATGCTTACCTGTATTCGGTTGATGATTTGCAGTCGATTGTTAACGGCAACATCGAGCAACGCAAAGTGGAAGCAATCCAAGCTGAAGCGATCGTCAGTGAAGAAAGTGCCGCGTTCATGAGTTGGATGCGCTCACTACAAGCGGTCGACAGTATTCGTGAGTACCGAAAGGCAGCGAATGAAATCCGCGAAGAATTATTGAGTAAAAGTTTACAATCACTTGCCGCTGGCGGTGACCCTGAGAAAGTTTTACTAGAGCTTAGTAATAAGCTCACAAACAAATTGATCCATGCTCCAACCCGCGCACTACAAAGTGCTGCTGAGCAAGGAGAACCTGCGAAATTAACGGTCATTAGACAGAGTTTGGGCCTAGAAGACCCTCAATAATATTAGACCTCCAATAAGATAAGACATTATGAAAGCCTCGATTCTAGTAAAGCTTGAAACACTTGTTGAACGCTACGAAGAAGTTCAACACCTGCTTGGCGATCCAGATGTGATCGGTGATCAAAACAAATTCCGTGCACTATCTAAAGAGTACTCTCAGTTAGAAGAAGTGACTAAGTGCTTCCAAGCTTACCAGCAAGCTCAAGACGATCTAGAAGCTGCCGAAGATATGGCGCAGGAAGACGACGAAGAGATGCGCGAAATGGCGCAGGAAGAGATTAAAGAAGCGAAAGAGGCGATTGAGCGTCTAACTGACGAACTTCAGATTCTTCTTCTTCCTAAAGATCCAAACGATGAGCGTAACTGTTTCCTAGAGATCCGTGCCGGTGCGGGCGGTGATGAAGCGGGTATCTTCGCGGGTAACCTTTTCCGTATGTACTCTAAGTTTGCAGAGAAGAAAGGCTGGCGCGTTGAGGTAATGAGCAGCAATGACTCAGAGCAAGGCGGCTACAAAGAGATGATAGCTAAAGTAAGCGGTGAAGGCGTTTACGGTGTGATGAAGTTTGAGTCAGGCGGTCACCGTGTGCAACGTGTACCAGAGACTGAATCTCAAGGCCGTGTTCATACTTCTGCATGTACTGTTGCTGTTATGCCTGAAATCCCAGAGGCGGATCTTCCAGAAATTAAGGCTGCAGACCTGAAAATCGATACATTCCGAGCGTCTGGCGCGGGTGGTCAGCACGTTAACACTACGGATTCAGCTATCCGTATTACTCACTTGCCAACAGGTACTGTGGTAGAGTGTCAGGACGAGCGTTCTCAGCACAAAAACAAAGCGAAGGCGATGGCTGTTCTTGCTGCGCGAATTGTACAAGCTGAAGAAGAGCGTCGTGCTGCTGAAGTATCAGACACGCGTCGTAACCTGCTAGGCTCGGGTGACCGTAGTGACCGTATCCGTACTTACAACTACCCGCAAGGTCGTGTTTCTGATCACCGCATCAACCTAACACTTTACCGCCTGAACGAAGTGCTAGAAGGTGACATGCAAAGTCTGATTGATCCGGTTCTACAAGAGCACCAAGCAGACCAACTTGCTGCGCTAGCCGAGAACAACTAGATCCTATGCAATCTGCCTATACGGTTGAAAGTGCATTAAAAGCAGCAATCGTAGCGCTTCAAGAGGGTGACAACACGTCACCCTCAATTGATGCAGCGGTACTGCTTTGTCACGTTTTAGATAAACCAAGATCTTACCTGTTAACTTGGCCTGAGAAGCACCTTACCTCAGAGCAAGAAGCTGAATTTCAAGCCCTTTTAAAACGTCGCTTAACCGGTGAGCCTGTGGCTTACATTGTCGGTGAACGTGAGTTTTGGTCGCTACCGTTAAAAGTTTCGCCATCTACTTTAATTCCTCGCCCAGATACAGAGCGTTTGGTTGAAGTTGCGTTAGATAAAACTTATGACAAACAAGGTGCGATTCTTGATTTAGGTACAGGTACTGGTGCTATTGCATTGGCGCTGGCGTCTGAGATGCCAAATCGGCCAGTAACAGGCATTGATCTTCGTCTTGAAGCTCAAGCGCTTGCAACAGAGAATGCGAAACGCTTAAACATCACCAATGCCACGTTCTTGCATGGCAGTTGGTTTGATCCGCTTAGCGATCTGGCTTCTGATGGCGGTGAAGTAAAGTTCTCACTGATTGTCTCAAACCCACCTTACATAGAGAAAGATGATCCTCACCTATCTCAGGGGGATGTGCGCTTTGAGCCGATTACTGCGCTTGTTGCTGAAGAGAAAGGGCTTGCTGATATTCGCTACATTTCTGAAAACGCACGTGGCTTTTTAGAAAATGAGGGGTGGTTGGCTTTTGAACACGGTTACGACCAAGGCGTGGCTGTACGTGAGATAATGCAAACGTTAGGTTATCTCGATGTGGTCACTGAGAAAGATTACGGCGGCAATGACCGAGTGACATTAGGTCGTTATTGCTCATAGTTCGTTGTCATTTGCTGGGGGCATAGTCGTTGCTAGCCACTCATGTAACCCTAGAGGGCGAACTTACGAAATTGATACCTTTAACGCGAAATTACATTTGACTCGGTAATGCATTTAACGCAGAAATACAGAGCAACAACGGGCCCAATGTCGCTCGTGTTAACGAAAGCACATATAAAAATATAAAGGAATACCATGTACGAAGGTTTAAAACATTTTCACCTACTAACGATTGCGATAAGCGTGTCACTTCTTTCAATTCGTTTCGTTCTTATGATGGCGAACTCACCAAAGCTTAAGCACCCTTTCTTGCAGCGTTTCCCTCATATCAACGACTCGTTGCTATTGCTATCGGGTATTGGCTTGATCTTTATCACTGGCTTTATTCCATTTACTCCAGCTGCGCCATGGCTAACAGAAAAGCTAACTTGTGTGATGGCTTACATCGCATTGGGTTTCTTTGCGCTGAAACTGGGTAAAAATAAACTATTGAGAGTATTCTCATTCTTCGGTGCGCTTGGCTGGTTAGCTATGGCAGGCAAAATTGCGATGACGAAGACGCCAACATTTTTCGGTTAATGATCTCCTTATTTCGGTTAACTACCTATGTACGAATTTTTTGACGAAGACTTTGACCAGCTAGAATTAGCTGAAGGTGCATTGATCTTAAATAAAGCGATTAACCCAGACACTCAAGACAGTTGGGCTGAGCAAGAGCTGGCAAGACTGTTTAAAGAAGCTGAGTTTGCTTTGGTTCATGAAACCGACGAGCAACGTAAGTTTGAGTCCTTTATTCGACTATTCTTCTATGAATGGGGCTTTGCGGGTGATAAAGACGCTTACTTCTCTTCAGAGAACGCTTTCATCGATAAAGTGCTAGAGCGTAAGAAAGGCATTCCAGTTAGTCTTGGTGCGATCTTTCTTTTTCTATGTCGCAAGCTAGGCTTTCCTGTAGAGGGTGTCTCTTTCCCGACCCAGTTTCTTCTTAAAGTGACTTGGTACGGCCAAGCAGCAGTGTATATCAACCCATACAATGGTGAATACGTTGGTGAGCAGACACTGCGAGCGTGGCTGATCGGCCATGATGGCCCTCTAGCTGAGCTAAAATCTGAGCATTTAGAAGTAGCTGACCATCCAACAATCATTGGTAAGTGGCTAGCGCTACTAAAGAGTGCACTACTGAGAGAAGAGCGCTTTACGCTTGCATTGAAATGTACAGACCTTGCTTTAACGTTTGTACCTGACGATCCGTATGAGATTCGTGATCGTGGCTTTATCTATCAGCAGTTGGATTGTCACCAAGTGGCAGCAGCGGATTACCAATATTTTATCGACCAATGCCCAGATGACCCTGCATCTGAGTTACTGAAATCTCAAGTGAACGTCATGAACGAAAAGACCGTGATTGTTCACTAATTACTAACTATTCAGAGAGAATATAATGGAACAGAAAACAGTTCATATTGGCGATATGCCAATTGCTAACGACAAGCCATTCACGCTATTTGCAGGCATGAACGTTCTTGAATCTCGTGATCTAGCAATGCAGATCTGTGAGCACTACGTGAAAGTGACTGAAAAGCTGGGTATTCCTTATGTATTTAAGGCGTCTTTCGATAAGGCTAACCGTAGCTCAGTTCACTCATACCGTGGACCTGGTATGGAAGAAGGTCTAAAAATCTTCCAAGAATTGAAAGACACATTCGGCGTGAAGATAATCACCGATGTTCACACTGAAGCGCAAGCTCAGCCGGTTGCTGATGTGGTTGATGTTATTCAACTTCCAGCATTCTTAGCTCGTCAAACTGACCTTGTTGAAGCGATGGCTAAGACTGGCGCAGTTATCAACGTGAAGAAGCCTCAGTTCATGAGCCCGAACCAAGTTGGTAACATCGTGGATAAATTCGCTGAATGTGGCAACGACAAGATTATCCTTTGTGAGCGTGGCTCTTGCATGGGTTATGACAACCTAGTTGTAGATATGCTTGGTTTTGGCGTAATGAAGAAGTCTTCAAACGGTAGCCCGATCATCTTTGACGTGACGCACTCTCTACAGATGCGTGATCCTTCAGGTGCTGCATCTGGCGGTCGTCGTGAGCAAACAGTTGAACTTGCAAAAGCTGGCTTAGCGACCGGTATTGCTGGTCTTTTCATTGAAGCTCACCCGAACCCAGATCAAGCGCGTTGTGATGGTCCATCTGCACTGCCTCTAGACAAGCTAGAGCCGTTTTTGAAGCAGATGAAAGCACTTGATGACCTTATCAAAGGCTTTGACCACATCGATATTAAATAAGCGAACTGTATAGAATTCATAGCCGGCGTAATTGCCGGCTTTTTTGTACCTATAGCTAAGCGAATGGCGACTAGCTTTAGCTCCTTAATCTAGTGTCAGTATGTTTTGCAATGTTATAACGCAACCATTAAGACTCTGATAAATCGAATAAATTTAACGAATGTCACTTTATGGGGAAGCTGAATTGAGTAAATCACAAATAATCTAAAAACTATGGAAACGTTTGCCTGTGATCATTTATTTGCTCAACTGCAACTTTGTCGCTTTGTTACACACCCGATAGGGGATTAAGGTGATCTATCCTACATAAATATGAAATCACTCTTTTAGGTTTACTGTCTTAATTTAAACTAACTCAAGTTTTACCATTCTCTAACCATGTTTATTAACGATGCATGGGAGTTATGGGAGTGGCAGAAGCAGTGGATTCCCCTAAAAAGTTCAAAGGTATGACAATGAAGCAACGCCTTATTCTAAAGACAGCACTAAGTGCTGCAATTCTAGCGACTTTAGCTGGTTGTGCGTCTCAATCTGCTCATGATTGGAACCAAGACGAAACCTACAAGCTAACGATTCTTCACACCAACGACAACCATGGTCGTTTCTGGCAGAACAAATACGGCGAATACGGCATGTCTGCGCGTAAAACGCTGATTGATCAACTTCGTGCAGAGGTTGAAGCAGAAGGCGGTAGCGTGTTGCTTCTATCTGGTGGTGACATCAACACTGGTGTACCAGAATCAGATCTTCAGGATGCAGAGCCTGATTTCAAAGGTATGAACAAGATTGGTTACGATGCAATGGCATTAGGTAATCATGAGTTTGATAACTCACTAGATGTACTGCAAAAGCAAATCGACTGGGCTAACTTCCCAATGTTATCTGCAAATATCTACGATAAAGCGACTGGCGAACGTAAATTCCAAGCTTATGAGATGTTTGAAAAGCAAGGTATTAAAATCGCGGTTATCGGTTTAACAACTGAAGATACTCAAAAGATTGGTAACCCTGAGTTTATCGCAGGTATCGATTTCCGTGACCCTAAAGAAGAAGCGAAGAAACTGATCGCTGAACTTAAAGAAACAGAAAAACCAGATCTTATCTTTGCTGTGACTCACATGGGCCACTACGAAAATGGTCAGCGTGGCGTTAACGCACCAGGTGATGTTGCACTAGCACGTTATCTAGACGAAGGTGACCTAGACATGATCGTTGGTGGTCACTCTCAAGAGCCTGTATGTATGGAAGGCCCTAACGTAGCGAAGAAAAACTTCAAGCCGGGTGATGAGTGCAAACCTGACCTTCAA
This sequence comes from Vibrio sp. HI00D65, assembly GCF_001635455.1. Classification (GTDB taxonomy): domain Bacteria; phylum Pseudomonadota; class Gammaproteobacteria; order Enterobacterales; family Vibrionaceae; genus Vibrio. The sequence continues at coordinate 7,110 of NZ_LWEH01000102.1, read as the reverse complement.
AACGGTACTTACATCGTTCAAGCTCACGAATGGGGCAAATACGTAGGCCGTGCTGATTACGAATTCCGTAATGGCGAACTAGAAATGGTGAGCTACGACCTAATCCCAGTCAACCTGAAGAAAAAGGTTAAGATCGACGGTAAGAAGCAACGCGTACTTATCCAAGACGAGATTGCGCAAGATCCAGAACTACTAGAGTTCCTACGTCCATTCCAAGAGCAAGGCCAAGCACAGCTTGAAGTTAAGATTGCTGAAACAAATGGCAAGCTTGAAGGTGACCGTAACGTGGTTCGTTTCCAACAGACTAACCTAGGTCGTCTGATTGCAACTTCTCACATGGAGCGTGCAAAAGCAGACTTCGCTGTGATGAACTCTGGTGGTGTTCGTGATTCAATTGAAGCGGGTGAAGTAACATACAAAGATGTACTAACAGTACAACCTTTTGCAAACATCCTGACTTACACAGACATGACAGGTAAAGAAGTTCTAGATTACCTAAACGTAGTAGCGACTAAGCCAATTGATTCAGGTGCTTACGCACAATTTGCTGGTATCTCAATGACAGTTGCGAACGGTGAAGTGTCTGACGTTGTTATTGGTGGTAAGCCACTTAACTTAGAAGAAACGTACCGCTTCACAGTACCAAGCTTTAACGCTGCTGGTGGTGACGGCTACCCTAAACTGTCTGACCACCCTGGCTACGTAAACACTGGTTTTGTTGACGCTGAAGTACTAAAAGAGTATCTAGAAGCGAATAGCCCAGTTGACGTGAACAAGTACGCACCTTCTGGTCAGATTGTTTACAAGTAATTGGATCATTGAGCGCTAAATTCGATTGACTCTAGCGCCATGATAAATTTAACTAAAGCGACGCTCCGGCGTCGCTTTTTGTTTATCTATCGTTTGGATTTGTTATGACCCCTGCAATCAATCTTGCCAAGAAAAAGAAAATCGCTCATACGGTGCATCAGTATCACCACGATGCCGACAATACCAACTATGGATTAGAAGCTGTTGAAGCACTTGGGCAGGATCCTAAACGTGTATTCAAAACGCTGCTATTCTGCCTAAATGGTGTCGCTAAAGACTTGGCTGTTGCGGTGATTCCTGTCGACCAGAAACTAAATTTGAAACTTGCGGCTAAAGCGGCAAAAGGCAAAAAAGCAGAGATGGCGAACCCGGATATTGCTGAGAAAACCACAGGTTATGTAGTAGGGGGAATCAGCCCGCTTGGTCAGAAGAAAGCGCTGCCGACTTTCGTTCATTCCAGTGCGACGGAGTTTGAAACGATCTGCGTAAGTGCAGGAAAGCGAGGGTTGGAAATTGAACTCGCCCCTAAAGATTTAGCTCAACTGACTCGAGCTCAGTTTACTGATTTGTGCTTGCAAGCTGATGGCTAGTCGTCACAAGCCATGAAGTATGAAATAACAAATAAAACGCCCACATAGTCGTGGGCGTTTTTGTATATGGAGTGACTCTACTTTTTCAGACCTAGAGTACCACCAACACGTTTTGCTGCTGGCTTATTTGGTCGGTTTGACTCTTGGTGGCGATTAGTCGGCTTGCCAGCTCGGTGGTCGGCATTACCACGGCCAGTGCGATTGCGATCTGAACTCTTGTTGTCTGAGCTAGAGCGCTCAGAGCGAGAATTCGATTTCCAATTTTCTGTGTTGCATTTACTCTGGCCTCTGTTTTCACCATTCGATGAATTACGACCACGCTTTGAATTCGGCGCATGACGGAATTCATCCGCGTTGTTACCACGGTAAGTACGAGTGCGATTCTCTTTTTGATTTCGACGAGCCGTTGATGCTTGGTTCTCTTCACGGCTATCAAACAGCTTAGCATCTGTCGCCTTGCGGATACGTTGGCCCTTAGCATTAATTTTAGATGCGTCTTCAGTACTAACAGAACCTTCACACATCGCTAGAATTTCTGCGATCTCTTCTTCGCTCAAGTAACGCCATTTTCCATTCGGAATGCCGTCCAAAGAGATGTTCATGATACGAACACGACGCAGTTTGAAAACTTCATAACCCAGTGCTTCACACATACGACGAATCTGACGGTTCAGACCTTGCGTTAATGTGATTCGGAATGAGAACTTAGTTTCTTTCTCAACTTTACATGGCAACGTCACCGTATCCAGAATCGGCACACCCGCTGCCATTCTCTGTAAGAATTCACCGGTGATTGGTTTATCGACACGAACCACATACTCTTTTTCGTGGTTGTTACCAGCACGAAGAATCTTATTTACGATGTCACCGTCGTTTGTTAAGAAGATCAAACCATCAGATGGTTTATCCAAACGGCCAATCGGGAAGATGCGCTTATGGTGACCGATGAAATCGACGATGTTTCCAGGAATATCACGTTCAGTGGTGCAGGTAATACCTGTCGGCTTATTCAAAGCGATGTAGATTGGCTTCTCTTTCGAGCGAACCGGTAGGTTGTCGATCTCAACATCATCACCTGGCATTACTTTGGTACCCATTTCTGGGATTTTGCCATTAATAGTAACTCGACCTGCATCAATCAGTTTGTCGGCTTCGCGGCGTGAGCAAAAACCAGTTTCACTGATGTATTTGTTAAGGCGTTTAGCTTGGGATTCTTGTGACATGATATTCTCTTAGCGTTTCACAACGGAAATATAGGGAAACAAAAAAGCAACTACAGAGCAGTTGCTTTACGTTTGAATTCGTTAACTGACAACAATTTTAGCATTTGGTTTGAGTCTAGGCACTAAATATCGATCTTGGGGTGAAAGCTCTATCCAGAATTTCAATGATCAGCTAGTACGCTTTTGATGACGCTCTCTGTTTTCTAACTTTTTCTCGTTACTCTTTCTGAGCATGACATACACAGCCCCGGTGCCACCGTGAAATTGCTGTGCTGAGTGCACACATTGCACATCGTTGATCTGAGTCAGCCAGTTAGTCACGTAGCTTTTCATCATCGCTGGTGGATTTGAACGTTCTCCTTTCCCATGAACGATAATGACAGTGCGAACATCCATTCTTAAGCATTGGCGTAAAAATGACAGCACTTCGTTGCGAGCATCTTTCAGCGTTTTTCTATGGAGATCGAGTTTCGCCTGAATGGGGTACTTACCAAGGCGCAGTTTTTTATATACGCCTTCCTGAACACCATCCTTCTTATAAGCAATAACGTCGTCTGGCTTAACCATCGGAGAATAATCGAGTGATAGGTAATCTTTCTCATCATCAGAGAGCCACATAGCGGCTTCACGCTTAGCAAGCTGAGACTCTGTAACGCGATGTACTTTCTGGTGTTCTGCTGTGTCATGGTCGATACGTTTAACATCGCCCATCATTTGTTGGAATAGATCTAAATCGTCATCATGAGACATAGTGTGTATCTCAAGTTGGGAATAATAGAGTAAGTATACCTAAGTTGGAGTAGGGTTTAAAAATGAAAAAACCGGAGGAGACAAGAGAAGTCAGCTCCGGTGCAAAGCGTTTTCATATTTACCTATAGTAATGAGGCTTTAGGTAAATGATTTAGGCTGAGCGACTCTAGTGAGGAGATTTGTCAGTCATAACTTTGTAGATGAAGAAGCCTCCATAAAACATCATGAGACCCAGAGCCCCGAAGATTACTATCATTGAAGATAGTCCCACCGCATTACCAAATAGGAGATCTAGCCAAAAGTCCATGTGTATACCTCAAAGTTATATGACATGGGTTAGTGTATTGAGTGGCATTCTCAATTCACTGATCTGGATCAATCCTGTTGCATAAGTTAATTACTTGTTGGTAACTGTGTGTTTTTCGTCACATCGAGCTTGTTGTTGTATGTATTTTGCTCGAACGATTCAAGCTCGCAATAAATATCATAAAAAGCCCTTGCGGATAAACTCAGAATCAGTATTATACGCTCCATCGACAGGCAATGAGCCAGTTAGATATTTCGGTGAATAGCGCAGCTTGGTAGCGCATCTGGTTTGGGACCAGAGGGTCGGGGGTTCGAATCCCTCTTCACCGACCATATTAAAGAAAGCCGTAGCAGAGATGCTACGGCTTTTTTGCATTTGAATGTTCTGTTTCGGAACTAGTGAGTGGGGGCTGGTACGCCAGTCCAATCGAATTCCTCTTAACCGATCACATTAGAAAAAGCCGCAGTACTATTTGCAATAGAGGAGGCTACGGCTTTTTTGTATTTGGGCTTTTGGCATTCTAATTGCTTTGATTGTTTATGGTTAAGAGCACAAGGGATGGGGTTATTGAACGAATTCATTTGCAGCAACGTTGTTTTTCACCCAGATTAACGCTTGTAAGCGATTCTTCACTTTGATCTTTTTAAATGTATTGTGAAGGTGCGCCTTAACGGTATTCTCACTCACATAAAGCGTGTCCGCAATTTGCGTGTTTGATGAGCCATCACCGAGTAGCTTGATGATCTGCTGTTCACGTTTAGTGAGCTTGAGGTAATAAGGGCTGGTTTTCGCGCACTGCCTCTCTCGATAGAAACTAATATATTGGGAAATGAGCTTCCTACTCATCCACATTTCACCCTGCAAGACACAGTTAAAACCTATCATTAGTTTTTCAAGAGTGTCAGACGTGTAAAAAATGCCAACGAGGTACCGCCATTTGAGCATTTCTGAGTGAGGGAAGTCGTTGGGCGTATTGAGTAATATTTCATGAGCGTTATTCTCGGTGTCATCTCTTAGCTCTTGATATTTAACGGTGTACTGTTTACTCATGTTAGGGTAGTCAATAATCACCAAATCTAGGTTAGGAGCTTGAAATGACTTAGTCGATAGCCTTTCTGGTGACACTAATTTTATGTCTAATTTTACCTTTTGTTCTATAGATTCTTTGAGCAGCGTTGATTGCAAATTATTCTCTGCTATTAAAATGGCTTGATGAACTCCCGGGCTAGCCATGTGCAAACTCCTTTACTGATCACCTCGTACTTAATGGACTTTAAAGTTTATAGCACGGATTAGTATTCCGCTAATCTTATCATCAAATATTTTAATTATTTTACATCTAACTAATAGAGCTCGTGAAGGTATATTATATTATTAACTGGAAGTGTATGTTTATTCTAAGTTTGTTTTCAATTCTTTGTAAATTTACAGAATTTGGAAATTTTCCATGCTTCGCTATTGGTATTATTCTCTAATGTTGCAGGGGCTTGATCTAATCCTAATATTAAAGTCGTCTTACTGCTATTAACTTTTTGATTATACTTTGAATTGGTATGTGTTTTTAGCGTAAATGAGAATGGAGAGTCGTTCTCAATATTTAATATGATATCTTGCTTTATTATTGAACACTCAATAGTTTCTAAAGGACTTGCGTAGGTATATAAATGTGTTAGGTAAAATAAAGCGGCGATGAACGCCGCTTTATTATATGTAAAAGATCTCATATTAATTTTGATAGATAAGACCAACGTTTCCGTTTGCACCGCTACCTAACACAGCGGCATTGTCGTAAGACGTTTGCTCAATCATGATTTGGTTCATGTCACTGTTCGTCAAATCAATGGTTGCGTTTGAATATGACCCAGTTTGTAACGTAAACAGACGGTTATCGTTACTGTTCATTAGGTCGATGTCTACATCGTTTCTATCACCTCCACCAATATCGGTATTGACGATAGTTTCTACGTAGTTTCCATCACCCCAGATATCGATAGCCACATCGTTTCTCTCAACGCCACCATTACTAAACTCTGTGTAAGTCGTATTTGAGTCACCGTTGATGTATACGTCAGCTTCGTTTCTAAGTGAACTGCCTTTCGCTTTCACTACGGAAATGTTGAAGTCACCATCTTGAGTTACTCGTAGGTCGTTATTTTTACCTGACCCTTTCACTTTCACTCTAGCTTGATTACTCAAGCCATCTTGGTCGATGAGCGCGTTGTTTTTTTTGTAACGTAGTTTTACATGTGCTTCATTGAGGTTACCGTCTTGAAGAACGACTACGTCTGAGCTCTTGCTGTTCTGTGTATCAACAAGTGCTATGTGACCATCAGTGACACCTGACGTGTCTTGCTCAATCAATACGTTAGCATTATCACCATCACCCATTTGCCAAATTGCAGTATTATCCATAGCTAAGGGCTCAATTGCTTCAGCCTTGTTAGAGATTCTTAGATCAGCAACACCCTCTTTCACACCCACCCCTGGAGCAGATGCAGAAGTTGGAAGTGGATCTGCGTGAGCTGCATTAAAACCAATAATGGCACCAACTAAAATTCCAATTTTTGTAAGTTTCATAGGTTGTATCCTTGTGCATTTCCATGTCGACTATGTATCACTTCAAATGAAGTGGCTTTGAATCAAGCTATCCGTACTGCGCGCTAATTTGCTTGATTGATGAAGATTCTCATTGAGCTCGATGCATTGACGATCGCAAAGTCATGTCCGTCTTGAGAAATCCCTAAGTTATCTCCTCCTGAGCCAGCCAAAAACGCCACATTGTGATTACCTTTTTGGTCAATGCTTAAATGGCTACCCTGTCCAGAGAAGTTCGCTTGTCCTATAACCGCTAAATTGTGGCTTCCATCTTGGGAAATTAACGCTTCGCTATTCCCGCCGACCTGCCCAATTGCAGCGGTATTGTTAAAACCGTCTTGATTTATGTATGCGACATTATTACTTCCCACTTGGTTAATACTCGCAGAATTAGAGTGTCCGCTTTGTTTTATCTTCGCTCTATTATTTGCTTTTATTCCAGGGCTGTATTGAATAATGACAGAACTTGAATCAGTACTGTTTGTAATATCTATTTCTGAGTAGTTATCTAAATCTTCAGAAGAGATGTTATATAAATCGCTATAGTTATTAATAATATCTTGTTCTACATTGTGTAAAAATTCCCCTTCAATACTAGAGGCTGCGGAAATATTAATACTACCTATTGATAAATATAAAAAAGTTAAGCCGGTAAGTGATGTTGTCCTACGTATCATTATCTTTACCTTAAGTGTCTGATGCTCGAGTATTCAACTAAACAATATATTCCTTGTTGAACGCCGTGTAACTCAGTCGCATGTCGAAATAGTAGGTTTACAGGTGAATAACATCTATAAACTTAAAGGTGAAAATATTTAATTGCATATGATTAATT
>NZ_LWEH01000101.1 GCF_001635455.1 Vibrio sp. HI00D65 | reverse complement strand
CGAGGCGATGTCTATAAAGTCGTAAAGTTTGCTTCCGATATTACCAATGAAGTGTTGCAAGAAGAGGCGACGTCGGATGCGACTTCTATAGCTTATAGTACCGCAGTAGAGACAGTGCAAGTGGCAAGTGATGGGCAATCTTCTCTCGCATTGACCCGTGAGCTGTCTAGAAATGTAGTTGAAGATATCGAGAAGTCTGAAAATTTGATTCGCCGACTGACTGAATTATCGGGCAGCATCGAAAACATTGTGCAGGTCATTGGCAATATTGCTGATCAAACGAATTTATTGCCGCTTAATGCGGCCATTGAGGCGGCTAGGGCTGGAGATTACGGTCGTGGTTTTGCCGTGGTTGCTGATGAGGTCAGAGTTTTAGCCTCGAGAACATCCGATTCAACAGAGGAAATTAGTCGAGTCGTTGCAGAGAACTTATCTCTAA
>NZ_LWEH01000100.1 GCF_001635455.1 Vibrio sp. HI00D65 | reverse complement strand
CGTGTAAAAGACCTTCCGGGTGTACGTTACCACACTGTTCGCGGCGCACTTGACTGTGCTGGCGTTAATGACCGTAAACAAGGTCGTTCTAAGTACGGTGTGAAACGTCCTAAGTCTTAATTGATTCTCTTTTTTTAAAAAGAAATCGTTAAGTAAGGCCAAACACTATTTTATTTATTATTCTGAAAAGTTTTGGAAAAAACCTGAAGAAGACAACGGA
>NZ_LWEH01000099.1 GCF_001635455.1 Vibrio sp. HI00D65 | reverse complement strand
CCCTTTGGAATCTCATAAATGCTAGTCACTGCTTCTAAGTTAAACTCTTCCTCAAGCCAAGTGGGGACGGTGTATCCGCTCTCTGCTATCACCATTATGACAACATCTCTTTCGTTCAGCTGGCAGTTATTTATCAGCACTTCATTAAGAAACTCTTTTACCACCGAGTCTTCCTCTGGTGCGAAATAAATGACGCTGCGATGAGGCAGTGGCTGAGAATGGGAATAGGCTGGATAGGCAAACACCGAATGAGTGGAGAGGCTCGAAATCAACACGATGCTGAAAGTTATCAGCTTGATCAAAG
>NZ_LWEH01000098.1 GCF_001635455.1 Vibrio sp. HI00D65 | reverse complement strand
CCGTTCGTAACACCACTACTGGTGATCATTCACTTCCTATTGTCACCGACTCGCCACAGCGACCTTAAATTACTCGTTTTATTACCATTGGGGCTACTGCTTGATAGCCTCATGCTTCACTTCGGCGTCTTCGCCGTCGACCCTGCCATTGCCAATCAATCATGGTTCCCCGTGTGGCTAGTCTGCCTATGGATCATGTTCTTGATTAGCTTCAACCACAGCCTTAATTGGCTCTTAAAATGCTCAAAAGTGATCTTGTTCGCCTTAGGGTCCGTAGCGGGTACTAGTAGCTATTGGGGAGGTATCAAAGCGGGAGCCCTCCTTGCTACCTGGCCAGATGCATCGGTAGTTGCTGCCCTTGCGTTGAGTTGGGGAATACTTTTGCCTCTTCTTGTGGCCGCCTACTCCAACTTAATGAAACCGACAATGGCAAGGACAACTAGGTGACTTATGGCTTACTCACTCAAA
>NZ_LWEH01000097.1 GCF_001635455.1 Vibrio sp. HI00D65 | reverse complement strand
GCGAGTGAGTTCGTAGCTAAGTTTCGAGATAGGTTTAAATCGGAGTCGATTGCCAAAGACAGATATAAAGTCGAGCTTGCTGCTGATGACCAGCAGAAAAACATCCTGATCATAGGGCGATACGTTCGCATTAAAAGCAGTGATTGCGGCGTGATGGTGTTTTCGAAACGTGAGGACTACCAATTTGGCTGTAGTGTTGAGCACAACCGTAACATTAGCT
>NZ_LWEH01000096.1 GCF_001635455.1 Vibrio sp. HI00D65 | reverse complement strand
CGCGATGGGGATGTTCAAAAGAAACAGAACAAACAGAATAAGGATTGGAAGATAGCTTTCCATGAATCGTACCTACTTAGAAGAGCGCTTTAGAAAAGCGACATCGTTCGCGATAAATCGAACGGTGTGGATCGCCATCAATGAGAAACAAAGCAACAACACGCCATTGATAACAAAATATGATACGCCCATGACTGGCGTTACCTTGTTAGATAGCATG
>NZ_LWEH01000095.1 GCF_001635455.1 Vibrio sp. HI00D65 | reverse complement strand
GGAAGCTATCTTGTTCTTCCATTGCTGTAACCAGAGTACCTGTACCAACTGATGAGCTGAATGCCTTAGCCACTGCAATAACGCGCTCAGGGCGAAGGGCAGGTAAGCCACTACCAATACCCGCGTAAGCTGCAGTCACATTTGATGATGTTGTCCAAGGGTATTCACCGTAAATCAAGTCGCGACCTGCACCGAGTTGAGCTTCAAACAGTAGGTTTTCGTCTTGTACTTGAAGTGCCTTAAGAGGCTCAGTCACGTTACAAATGAACGGGCGCCAAGCTTTCGTCACTTCAAGTAGCCATTCAGTCATTTCTGAAGCGGTCTGAGTAAAGTCACATCTAGGGTAAAGGGCTTTTAGTTGAGGCATTTTCCAATCAA
>NZ_LWEH01000094.1 GCF_001635455.1 Vibrio sp. HI00D65 | reverse complement strand
GCTGCGATTAATGCCTTTAATATGGTTGATGGTATTGATGGCCTGTTAGGCGGCTTAAGCATGGTGGTGTTTACCTCATTAGGTGTCGTGTTCTTTGCTTATGAACTCGAGTTTCATGCCTTTTCTATGGCGGTCATAGTGGTCATGTTATTCCCTTTTGTTCTGTTCAATTTGGGCTACTTTGGCAAGCTTCGTAAGGTGTTCATGGGCGATGCGGGCAGCATGATGATCGGCTTTATTGTGATCTGGGTATTGATTGGTGG
>NZ_LWEH01000093.1 GCF_001635455.1 Vibrio sp. HI00D65 | reverse complement strand
GTTAGATAAACCTTGATGCCTAAAGCCGTTAGTACCGAAGCGGTATCAATAGCGAATTGCTTTGAATCTAATCGGCCATCATAGCCTACAACGACACCTCTCATGGTCGCGTTGTGCACATGTTCAATTAGATAGTGACCGAGCCCAGTTGCGGTTTCTTGAATGACTAAGCGGTTCATTCTGTTTGGGCCACATCCTACTTTGCCTCGAAGACCCGCTG
>NZ_LWEH01000092.1 GCF_001635455.1 Vibrio sp. HI00D65 | reverse complement strand
ATTTGCTGTTCGGTTTGCTGACTTCTTTGAAGTAATTCGCTAATTTTAAACTGCCCGTCGCATGGTCAAAACCAACATACATGAAGGGTTGTCTATCAGCCCATGCTCGGACTGGCGTAGTGATGTTCTGCAGAATAAGTTTGGTATCAGTAGAGCTCAATACGTGCTCAATAAATTTACGGTGGCGCGTCGTATCCAGCGTAAAGATCAGGTAATCGGTTTTATTTTCTATAGCTTCCTGTAACGAGATACTTTGCTGCACGAGATCTGCGTTCACTCTCGTAAACACTTGGTTAATTTGATAATTAATTCTCAGTTTATCAAGTCGCTTTTCAAAAGCTTGGATGTTACGAACCCAATAATCAGAGATTTGTTGACCCGGATACACGAC
>NZ_LWEH01000091.1 GCF_001635455.1 Vibrio sp. HI00D65 | reverse complement strand
CGACACTACCAGTGTATGTAATTGAACTTGTTAGGTCACCGNCTACACGCTTGTTTACCGAGTAACAGATAGTGCAAATCAAACGGTAACTGCTGAACGTAAAGTGTCTGTGACTGACGGTTCGAACTGCGCAGCAGCATGGGATACTAATACAGTCTATGTCGAAGGTGATCAGGTGTCCCACGATGGGGCAACTTGGGTGGCGGGTTGGTACACTCGTGGTGAAGAGCCCGGAACAACAGGTGAGTGGGGCGTTTGGAAGAAAGCGTCAGACAGTTCATGTGGTGGCAACCCAGGTCCAGGTGGTGACGTAGAACTTAGCGTGTCTGGTTTGCAGTCTGAATACATTCTAGACAATGGCGATGTAAGTATTCAGTTCACATTGGAGTCGAATGAAGCGCTTGATGTTATCGCAAATGTGATCAATAGCGCGGGTTCTGTGGTTGAACAGACCATCGTGAAGCTAACCGATAGCCGCACGGTTACGATGGACCTGTATGATGTCACAGAAGGTCAATACAAGCTGGAAGTGGTTGGAACTGCGACAGATGGCGAAGTGGTGATGGTGGATAACTCGTTCTCAGTTAAAGAAGAGGGCGGAACAACACCTCCTCCTCCGGGTGACTACCCTCCGTATGAAGCTGGAACGAATTACGAAGCAGGTGAGATCGTAGTAGGCAGTGACAATGGGTTATACGAATGTAAGCCTTGGCCCTACACGGCGTGGTGTGCAAGTGCTTCGTATGCACCAGGTGATAGCCTATACTGGCAAGACGCATGGGTTAAGCTTTAATCTAATAAAATAAATTGGCTACGAAATGTAGTTCTAAAGTGAATGAAAAGAGAGGCTATATGCCTCTCTTTTTGGTTGATAATGAGAGCCTGGAGTTTGCTTGGCTGGGTCTTTAATCGGGTTCTGTGCAAGCTCCTCATCCGTTACTTTGATGAGAGCGTGAGAGGTACAAACGACGAAACAGTCAGTAATACGAATACTGACGCTGATTTTAAATTTTTCCTGTTCAAACCGATGGTTTCGAAATTCTTCACAGAAGCGTTCACCAAATAGGGGCGCGATATTATTGTGGACATCAATGACCTGATGATCCTGGAGGCTACTATAGCCTTGGGCAGAATTTAAGTTCTGACAAGGTAAGGCTGTCGTTAAGTCTAGTTGGATACTCATATTGGTCTGATCAATTAGTCTCTACCGTAAAATGGCGCTTTGCATTAACTTGGGTATATCGCTGATAGACAAGGTAAATCCATTGAGACTCTTCATGCAAAGTAATATATTAATCGTTTAACTACGCGAGCGTAATTTTACTGAATTGAAAGTGGATTAAGATTTTATTAAGGATAATTAGGGTTTTATGAAAATAAAAATTGATGATTTGTCAGGTGGAGAGGTTATTGGGCTATTAGAAGAGCATTTAGCAGATATGTATGCGACGTCGCCATCAGAAAGCGTGCATGCACTCGATCTTGATGCTTTGAAATCACCAGAGATTACTTTTTTCAGTGCATGGAAAAACAGTCAATTATTGGGTTGTGTTGCTATTAAGGAATTGGATGCCCAACACGCAGAGCTTAAGTCGATGCGAACTTCTCAGTTTGCTCGCAATACAGGAGTGGCGAGCAAACTCTTGCAGCACGTGCTAGACACGGCCTCTAACCGCAAATATCAAAGAATCAGCTTGGAAACAGGTTCTGAGGAATACTTCAAGCCTGCGCGTAATTTGTATGAAAAGTTTGGCTTTGGATACTGTGAACCCTTTTCGGATTATAAATTAGACCCTTACAGCCAGTTCATGAGTATCGAATTACGCTAGACGCAGTCTAGTTGAAACACAAGATTAAAGAGATTCCCTATCACGTTCGTTCCTCACTGTAGGCAATGACGAGTACTACACTCGTACTATTTTCTCTAGTCATTCCATAATCGAGTGACGAGGTATCTGTAATCTCTTTTGCTGCAATAAAAAAGAAAAAAGGTTGCTCTGGGCAACCTTTTTTCACCGCTAATCAATGAATAGGAAAGCTTTAGCGCGTTTTTAACTCTGTGAATATCGCTTCAGCGTCAACCACGCTTCCGGAAATCGATAGGGTGTTGAAAGGCACTAAATCTCTCGGGCTAGAAGGCTTTTTAACAAGCAATTCTGGATAGACTTTTGATTCGTTCATTAATAGCGATTTCAGCTCTTTTACTGATAGGTCTGGGTAACGAGACCATACTAATGCCGCGATACCCGAAACTACAGGTGCTGCCATGCTAGTTCCACTTTTCGAACCGTAAGTGTTACCTGGTGTTGTTGATAAGATACGATATCCAGGAGCAAATACATCGACTGATTCTTGACCGAAGTTACTGAAGCTTGCGACTAAGCTTTGATCTGCGTATTTTGCAGATGCACCCACATCTAACCATGTTGAGATAGGCTTTGAACGGTAGTGCTTAGCATAGCGGTTGGGAAAGCTTGGTTTGATGTCGTTGTCGTTACGGCTATTACCCGCAGAGTGAACAATCAGCACCCCTTTACGAGCGGCATAGCGGAATGCATGGTCAACAATGTACTTGCGAGGTGAGTAGCTTTTTCCGAAACTCATGTTAATGATCTTTGCGCCATTATCGACAGCATAGCGTACAGCGTTTGCAATGTCTTTGTCTCGCTCATCTCCATTTGGCACCATGCGTACTGCCATAATTTGAGCATGGTCTGCAACACCATCGATACCAATAAAGTTGCCGCGTTCAGCAGCGATGATACCAGCTACGTGAGTGCCGTGAGAGCCCACAGGCCCCTTAACATCGTTGTTACCGTAACCTTTTTCCCAAGGGTTTTTGATGTCATCTAGTACAATGTCGCGACGAGTATCGAGCTCAAGATTTAAATGGAAGTCTAAAGAGTCTTGATAGCGGCTACGACGAGACTCCAAGTATTCAAATGAGTACCAAGATTCAAATAGGCTGAGTAGGCCTTGCGCCGCTGTAACAACGCTAGCGTTTTCGTTATCTAATAGCGTTTTTAAACCATTAGTCGAAAAGTCTTTCTGATCAACATATTGTAGAATCTCTTGTTTGTATTCGTTGGCTTGGTCAATCGCGGTAGTGACACGATTTAACGCATCTTGGTCGCCTTTTAAAGAGGAGAGATAGTCTGACTCAACGCCTTCATAGTACTTACGCTTTTTGCGTGGAATCCAATGTCCATTTTCTTTAAGTTTCAGGTACTTCTTGTATTCTCGTGTGACCTCTAATGTATCTTGATCAACGTTGATCCCTAATGAGTTTCCGAGAAAGTTCCATCCGTGAATATCATCGATGTAACCATTGCCATCATCATCGATACCGTTATCTGGGATCTCGCCTTGGTTCGTCCAAAGCTTGTTTTTAAGGTCTTCATGTTCCACATCAACGCCCGAATCAAGAACAGCCACGATCACTGGCTCTGGCTTTAGTGGTGGCATAAGGTAGTCATATACCACGTCAGAACCTACGCCTTGAAGCCTTGTGTAGCTTGCAGATAGATTGAACCAATCGCCGCGCTGTGAATCAGCAGAGCTCATCATTCTCATCGAGAAGAAGGATGGTTGGATGGGATCTTTAGAGTAGTCCTCAACAATCGTACCTTTTACATCTTGTATGAAAGGTGAATTGACAAGCTGTGGTGTAACGCCATCTTCTTTAACTGTTGAAGCGGTGGCGTGTGCGGAAGCAATAATAGCTAAAGCGAGAGTAGTAAGTCTGTATCCATGTTTCATCTGTGTAGCATCCTTATAATTATACGGCCAAAACTGTTTTTTAAACGCAATGCTTAACGCGTTTTGCAAGTTTTGTGGGCGGGAAATGCCCGCTCAAAAAGCAGCCCAAAGGTAATATGCAATTAGACTTCTATCATTCATTTGGTCAATGAAATGGTATTGAGATCTCACTGTAAGCGACTTTTAAGCTTTAAAGTTTGAGCTGAATTCTATTAACAAATTCAATATTTATAAAATACAAACTGGAGGGTAAACTATATAAAAATCAATTGATTAATTTGTTATTTATCAGGCGAGAAGGTTTTCATTTAGCCCGTGGAAAGGAGGGAATAAGGAGCTCAATCTTTATATTGAAGGTACAGAACGAGCATCCCAAGAGTGTTTTGTTGGCTCAACTCTATGGCCGTATTAGAGCGTTACTCATTTGGACTAAATACAAAGTGAGCATCAATAGCAAAATGGTCGGATAAGTGTCAACTTCCCCAAGTCTCCGAGTTTAGCCTTTGGTTGAGCTTGACCGTATTTGAGTTACTAACAGCTCGTCTATGCACTCTACATACTACCAGGATTCTGACACTGATGGTGGTGGCAACTTAGACGCTGAAAGCATGGGATATAGCCTTTACGGTGGCTATCAATTTAATCGTATTGTCGGTATTGAGCTAGGTTACACGGACTACGCTGACTATGAGTCATCTGGTATTAAGGTATTTTCACCAACGTCTTTGTCTGTTGCTGCAAATCTTGGTTATACGTTCGACAAGTCAATCCGCCCATTTGTTCTAGCAGGTATAAGCTACGTTAACCTGAATGCAAACAGTTCTGGTAAATTTGAAGATGATTCTGGCGCAGTTTTCCGCTTTGGTGTTGGTGTGGAATATACGCCAGTATAGAACCTAACACTTCGCCTTATCTAACAAGGTGATTCAGTAAACCTCGAATTCTTCGATAACCGTGGTAATAGACTGCAAAGTCGTGATGTCGCATTTAGCACAGTAACTCTGGGTGCTTCTTACAATTTCTAACGCATGTTGATATCTGAAATTGTTAATAGTTGATATGAAAGCCGCTCTGATTATGAGCGGCTTTTTTGTAGCTATAGCCTATGATGCGTTCATGCATAAAATTAGTTGCTTTTCACAAGCTTATAAAAGGGAATTGTATGAGCGATTTTGGTAGATTATAGGTATTACCGACTTCCAGTGAGCAGCAATGAAGATTCTTCACACGTCCGATTGGCACCTTGGCCAAAACTTCTACAATAAAAGCCGCAAGAATGAACATGAACAGTTCTTACAATGGTTGCTTGAGCAAGTTACCGAACATGACATCGATGCGATCATCGTTGCTGGTGATATTTTTGATACTAGTACGCCACCAAGTTACGCTCGTGAGATTTATAACAAGTTTGTTGTCGATTCGAACAAGATCGGCTGTCAATTGGTACTGCTAGGCGGAAACCACGACTCAGTTTCAGTTCTGAAAGAGACACAACAGCTGCTCAAATACATGGGGGCTGACGTTATTCCAAATACCAACGAAGATCATGCAACTCAGGTTCTTGAACTCAAGGGTAAAACGGGCGATGTAGAAGCGCTTGTGTGTGCTATTCCCTTTATTCGTCCTCGTGATGTACTTACCAGTCAAGCCGGTGTTTCTGGCGTAGAGCGTCAAAAACAGCTTGGTGATGCAATCAAGCAGCACTACCAAAGTGTTTATGAGGCGGCAGTCGCCAAGCGTGCTACTTATGAAAACCATGAACACATGCCAATCATCGCTACAGGGCACCTTACTGCAATGGGCGTCCAACAGTCAGATTCTGTACGTGATATTTACGTTGGTAACCTAGATGGCTTTGCTGCGGATGGTTTCCCGGATGCTGACTACATTGCTCTTGGTCATATTCATCGTCCTCAAGTGGTGGCTAAGCGTGAATACATTCGGTATTCCGGCTCTCCAATCCCACTGAGCTTTGATGAACTTAAATCCCAGAAGCAGGTGTGCGTGGTTGAGTTTTCTGAAGGTGAACGAACCATTTCTCAATTAGCCGTTCCAACATTCCAACCGCTTGCTGAAATCAAAGGCGACTTGAGCGAGATAGAGTCTCAACTGAATCAATATATTGGTTTGGATGGCGAACAAAGCGTGTGGCTGTCGATAGAGGTTCAGGCTCAAGATTACCTATCTGATCTACAAGAGCGTATGCGTGCATTAACTGAAGGCTTGAATGTGGAAGTACTTCAACTGCGCCGTGCAAGAGAGCGTCGCAACCAAGCGTTGGAGCAAGAATCAGCAGAAACTCTGTCTGAACTGAGCCCAATGGACGTGTTTACCATGCGTATTGCCTTAGAAGAGTTCGAAACTGAGTCTGAAAAAGCCCGCTTAGAGCGAATGACAGTGAAGTTTAAGCAAGTCATGGTCGAAGTGTCTGAAAGCGCTCAAGCAACAAACAAAGTAGAAGAGTAACGAGTATGAAGATTTTAAGCCTAGAATTTGAAAACCTGAACTCTTTGAAAGGGCGTTGGAAGCTCGATTTTACCCAGTCACCGTTTGCAGAAAATGGTCTGTTTGCAATCACGGGCCCAACAGGTGCGGGTAAAACGACTATTCTGGATGCAATTTGTTTAGCGCTATTCCACCGCACGCCTCGTTTGAAAAGCATAGCTAAAGGCAATAACGAGCTGATGACTCGCGGTACAGGTGAGTGTTTTTCTGAGCTTGAATTTGAAGTGCAGGGCAAAACTTACCGTTCTAACTTCCACCAAAAGCGAGCTCGTGGAAAGCATGATGGTGCACTGCAAACACCAACATGTGAATTTGCGGATGCAGACACCGATAAAGTCTTAGAGACCATGTTGACCAAGAAAACTAAGTTGGTAGAGCAGGTGACTGGTTTGGACTTTTCACGCTTTACTAAGTCGATCATGCTTTCTCAAGGCGAATTTGCTGCATTCTTGAATGCCAACGCGAATGACCGTGCCGAATTGTTGGAAGAACTTACTGGTACTGAAGTTTATAGCCTGATTTCAGAACGTATTTACGATCATTTCAAATCGAGTGAAGAGTCGCTTAATCACCTTAAGGCAAAAGCTGAGGGTGTGAGTTTACTGTCTGATGAGCAGATTCAAGAGCTGACAACAGAGCGAGATACGTTAGAAGCTGAACAGAAACGTTTAGCAGAACAACTAAAAGAGTGGCAAGCTCACCTTAGCTGGTGGAAAGACATGACCAAAGCGCAGCATACTGTTACGACCAGTGAACAAGATCTAAAAACAGCGCAAAGCGATTTGGAGCAAAACCAACCATCTTTGTTACGCTTGGCAAACAGCGAGCCGGCTGTGAAATTGCGACCGTTGCACAAAGACTTAAAACGCTGCGAGCATGAGCTGAACCTTACGCAAATTAACTTAAATAACAGTACTAAATTGCTAGTAGTGCGCGAGGCCGAGAAGTTAGACGCCCAAACCAAGCTGACTCAAAATAGCGAAGTGGTTGAAAACGTTAAAGCTGAGCAACATGATCAAGAAAAGATCATTGAGCAAGTCCGCCCCCTCGACAACCAAATATCGGTACTCAAAGACAAGCATACTTCGGCGGTTAACGCCGAAAATACGTTGAATGAACAACACGCACAGCAACGTAATCAACAGCTTATGTTGGTGAAACAGATTGACGAGTTGAAACAGCAAGAAAAGCTGAGCGCTGACTATCTAGAGACGCATCAGGCGGACCAACATCTCGAAAAGCACCTTGGTCAGTGGCAAGCTAAAGTTGAGCAAGTGCGAACGTTAGAATCTCAGCATTCGCAACAACTCAACTTAGCGAAGCAAACCCATACGGCGCTAGAAACTCAACAAGTTGTGATTAAAAACGCACAACAAGCCAAAGCATCGCAAGATCAAGCTTTAGCTGAGTTGGCGCTTGCCGAGAATAATTCCAAGCTACAATGGGAAGCATTACAGGCGAAAACCAGTGAAACAGTATTACTTTCCCAAAAAGAGCTGTTGGAGCTTTGGAATCGAAACACCCACTCGTTGTTTGAAATCAATCGCGGCTTTTTGAACGCACAGCAACAGCTTGCTGTTAAGACACAAGCCCACCAAACTAACGTTCAGCAGGCTGACAAGCTATCGAAAGAGCGTGAAGTACTGGTGGAGCGATACAAAGAGAAAGAGACATCACTTGAGCGCTTAACCTTGTTAATCGCGCAAGAGGGAGAGTTAGCTAAGTACCGTGCGAAGTTGGAGTCTGGCTCTGAATGTCCGCTATGTGGTTCTACTGAACATACGGTTGAGCAGTCGCAAGATATTGCGAACTTGATTGCTCAGCAAGAGCGAGAAAAATATGAGTTAGCGATCATTAAGAAAGATGGTCAAGAACATCGTCAACAGTTGGATTCTCTTGCTCCTATGATCACAGCACTAAGCGATGATATTCAACGTGCACAAGCGGATATTCAGCAAGCGCAACTTAACTGGCAATCTGTAGTAGGTAAGCTTAAACAGAGTTTGTCTGACTTTCCAGCAGTGACCCTGGAGTTCACACTGCTTTCCGTGGCTGACTTGGGGAATGAACTTGAGGTGACGACTTTTGTTGAGCAATGCGAGCTTCATTT
Source organism: Vibrio sp. HI00D65 (assembly GCF_001635455.1). Classification (GTDB taxonomy): domain Bacteria; phylum Pseudomonadota; class Gammaproteobacteria; order Enterobacterales; family Vibrionaceae; genus Vibrio. The sequence continues at coordinate 243,117 of NZ_LWEH01000091.1, read as the reverse complement.
AAATCAAACCCAGCAGCAGCTGAAAGTCTTAGTGGATGCAAAAAACAGCTATGCCGAGGCCGAGAAACAACGTATATCAGCTAGCGTTATGGCTGATAAAGCGCAAGCTAATCTTGTGTTAGCGGAGGAGCGTCTCAACGACCTCAATAAGCAAAACCAAGCTGCGAATGAGCAAGCAAGTCAAACTGTGCAAGCTAAAGAGCAACAGTGGCACTCACTCAAAGAGAGCATTGTGGAAACCTCGATTGAGGCTCCTGAACTTGAGCATATTGATGCTTGGTTTGCTGAAAAACTGCAAGCCTCAAACACATGGCTGCAAACCAAACAGCAACAGACTGAGCTAGAAAAGCGTTTGATTACCCAATGTGCTGAGCAAAAAACACTGGATGATAAACTAAACAGGTTGCAAAAAGAGCTGGATGCGCTAAGCAAAGAAAGCGAATTGCTAACAGCGGAGTTAGCTCGTATTGGCGGTGAAAGAGCACAGTTGTTTGGTGAGCAAGACATTCAAGTCGCAAGCCAAGCAATGAAGCAAAAGGTAACAGATGCAGTTGCAGCGTTTGACGTGGCTCAGTTGGTACTTAATCGCTGTGAATTGAAATATCGAACCGAACAAACGAAACATACCGGTTTTTCTGATGAATTAACCACGAAGCAAACAAGCCACACCCAAGCGAAGAATGCTTGGGTTGAAGCTTTGCAAGAGAGCCCGTTTGAAGCGGAAGTTGATTTTGAAGCGGCACTGCTCGATGAAGAGGTGCACACTCAATTACAAAACCTTAAAAAGTCTCTGGATGAAGCAATTGTCAGTGCAAAAGCAAGGCTGAATGCGGCAAATGCAGCGCAAGTGGAGCTACAAAACCACGAAAATGCGCAAGCATGGCAAGAACAAGACCAACAGAAAGTGGAGCTGGCGACGGCTGATTGCCAAGAAGCTCAGCAAAGCCATGCGAGTAAAATTGGCGCAATCTCTGCCAACCTTGAAACTGATCGTCAGAACCGAATTAACCAGCAAGATTTGTTTAAGCAGATCTCTGAACAACAAGTTGAGTTTGATGATATCTCTCGCTTGAACTCGCTGATTGGCTCTAAGAATGGCGACAAGTTCCGTAAGTTTGCACAAGGGCTAACGTTGGAAAACTTGGTGTACTTGGCAAACAAGCAATTGCAGCGTTTACATGGTCGCTATGAATTAAAGCGCAAAGCCGACGATAGCTTAGAGCTACAGGTACTCGACACCTGGCAGGGCGACGTAATGCGCGATACCAAAACTCTGTCTGGTGGCGAAAGCTTCTTGGTGAGTTTGGCGTTGGCACTCGCGTTATCTGATCTTGTTAGTTATAAAACCAGTATTGATTCTCTATTCTTAGATGAAGGCTTTGGTACGCTTGATAGTGAAACGCTAGACATCGCATTGAACGCACTCGATAACTTGAATGCATCAGGCAAAATGATTGGTGTCATTAGTCACGTTGAAGCTTTGAAAGAGCGTGTGCCTGTGCAGTTGAAAGTGACCAAGCATGCAGGCCTTGGCGTTAGCGAGATGGAAAAGCAGTACAAAGTGGTAGTCTGATATCTTAAAGATTGGTCGGCTGGTATCGAAAACCTAGTGTGTTGAGTGAAATGGTTTCAGCTTCAACAAAAGCAAATCTCCAACTCTGTCGTTCCTCCTTCTTGGGGGGGACGGAGTGGGGCTCTCACTTGTATACCAATGGCTAGACTAGACGGTCGGACGATAGAGAGTTCCGGCCATTATTTTAAGTGAGGTAAGCTAGCTTGGATATGACAACTGCCGTCATTCCTTATAGCGAGAAACAAGCTTAATAGGGAATCTCTCTGTCAGAACTTCAATGAACAGACTAAGACACAAGGAACATTCATGCACAAAAAGCCACACCTGCCTTCAAAGACATGCCCTGTGTGTCAGAAGCCATTCGCATGGCGCAAGAAGTGGGAGCGCTGTTGGGATGAAGTCGTGTATTGCTCTGAGCGTTGTCGCCGTAACAAACAAAAGCAAGGCTAGCCTTTACTAAGTCTAGTCCTTGCTGGCCCAATCTTCGTCATTTCCTACAGCGAGGTACGAGCGTGATAGGAGACCTCAGTAAGGTTCCGAAATTCCCCACTTTTAACATCTACTTTACCAAGGTAACTGCTCACCATTATACGCGTAGAAATGTCCACTTTGCTCGGGTGTGGCGGTGCGAATAATGTCGATGAGTTGATGTGCCACGTAAGCTGAATCAAATAGCTTGCCTTCCGGTACATTTGCTTGAAAGGGTTTCGACAACGCAGTATCAGTCGTCCCTGGATGCAGCGCTAAAATGGTGCCTTTCTTAATGGTGCGACCCCATTCAATCGACATGGTTTTAATGAACATATTGAGTGCCGCTTTTGATGAACGGTAGCTATACCAACCGCCTAAGCGATTGTCTGAAATACTGCCAACCTTGGCAGACACCACCGCGAATTTAGGATTATCACTTGCTTTGAGGAGTGGCGTGAAATGCTTAGCGAACAACAAGCTCGGAAGTGTATTTACAGACATGTTTTTGAGGAAAAACTCAGGGTCAATGGACGACAGGTTCTTTTCAGGCCCCAGTTCTGGAGTATGTAACATCCCAACGCAGTTAATCAGCCAATCGAGTTGATCAAATTGAGCTCGTAATTCGAAGATATCGGACTCTTGAGTCACGTCAACCTGGTACCAGGTTAGGCGTTTGTCATCAACCTCAGGCTTTTGGGAATGGTAAGTTGCTGCGACATGAATATCGAGAAAATCAAAGCGAGACAGCTCAGAGAGTAGGTGTTTAACCACGGCGAGACCAATGCCACCACTACCTCCAATAACCAATATGTGTAGTCTGAGTTGCTCCACCATTATAAGTTCTCCAAATTCATCAGTCGTTGTTCCGCGGTATCGAGTATCGCTTGTTGTTCTTGTTCATCCATGTTGTCCCAAGAACGATAAAGCATACCCATGCGAGGGTTTCGGTTTAAGGCGTCGCGGTGATTGTTCATAAAGCGCCAATACAAACTATTAAACGGACATGAGGTCTCACCACTACGCTCTTTAATTTTATAATGACAGCCTTTGCAGTAGTCACTCATGCGATTAATGTACGAACCGCTGGCAGAGTATGGTTTGGTTCCTACGATCCCGCCATCCGCAAATAGTGCCATACCTCGCGTATTTGGCATTTCAACCCATTCGATTGCATCAACATAAATGCCGAGGTACCAACTGTCGACTTGGTCTGGTGCAATGCCTGTGATTAAGCAGAAGTTGCCTGTTACCATGAGCCTTTGAATATGGTGGGCATAAGCATATTCTAGCGATTGATCAATCGCGTGCTTCATGCAATTCATCTTAGTCTGGCCATCCCAAAAGTAATGCGGCAACGCTCGGTCTGCTGAGAAGTGGTTCTTGGTCGCGTATGCTGGCATGTTCGCCCAATACACCGCGCGTATGTACTCACGCCAACCCAATATCTGACGAATGAACCCTTCGACCTGTGCAATATCGATAGTGGGTGCATTTTGCTCAGAAGAAGCGTGATAAGCAGAAAGAGCAGCATCAATGACTTCGCTAGGGCTAAGAAGCTTGCTGTTTAACGAGAACGACAGTCGGCTGTGATACAAGCTCCACTTTGAGTCGTGTTCCACTGTCATTGCATCTTGAAAGTGGCCAAACAGTGGCAGACAAACTTGGCAGAAGTGAGCGAGCAAAGACAAACTTTGTTCACGATTTACAGGCCAAAGTAGCTGGTCACCAACTTGTCCTATGGTCGCAACTTGATGTCGTGCAATACGCTCGAGGATGGAAGATATATCGTTGGAAAACATCAAAGGTTGGGGCAGGTTTTCGATGTCCTGTTTCTTGAGTTTTTTACGGTTATTTGCATCATAGTTCCATTTACCGCCCATTGGTTTTCCGTCGTCTAAGAGAATGTCGAAACGTTTTCTCATTCGGCGGTAGAAATGCTCCATCATGATATGTTTGCCTTTCGGAAACTGTTCTTCGATTTCGATAAAAGGAAACATGAAGTGCTCGGAGTCGTAGCACCCTTTGACGGTGTTAGGTAGTTTGAGTTTGTTGAGCTGTTCTAACAGGCGATATTCGTCTGGTCTTTGATATTCAAATTTCTCAGCGTCAAACTCGTTTATGTAGTGCTGAAGTGCGGCGTCGAGATCTTTGAATTGTGCTGTATCATCTAAGGTCAAATGCAACACTTGGTGCCCACGTTGTGTCAGCTCTTCAGCGAAATAGTCCATGGCAGAGAAGAACGCTGCCACTTTTTGGATGTGTGAGGCGACATAGTCGGTTTCCTGCTTAAGTTCGGCGATGATGTAGATCACTTCATCACTGACATGATCGAACCAAGAGTGCTCAATATTGAGCTGGTCACCTAAAATTAGGCGTACAGTTTTGTATTTCATATAACGTCCTGATATCGAGTTGACGCTGAAGCTTCATCATCCCGGAGCCACTTGTTGATAAAGGTGTGATTTGGGTCATACATTTCTGTTTGCTTAACAAGATCGAAATGACGGGATTTAGATTGTGATTGATTGGCTGCATTTCGTTTGTTGGCGTTTTGCGTAGCCTGTGAATTTAAAGCTCCGGCGATATAAGCCCAATTACCCCAATTCGACGCAACATCGTAATCAATGAGTTGGCTTTCGAAGTAGGCGGCGCCGTGGCGCCAATCAATACCAAGCTCGTGAATCAAGCAGCTCGCAACTAGCTGTCTGCCTCTGTTAGACATATAACCCGTTGAGTTAAGCTGGCGCATACAGGCGTCGACAATGGGGTAATTGGTGTTGCCGCTTTTCCATCTAGCGAAGCTTGATCCCGCATTGGTATCGAGAAATTGTTCATTCGACAGATCATTAGAATCCCAACCAAACAGCGACGTCCCCAGCGTTAAACACTTCCAGTAGAAATACTCACGCCACAACAACTCAAAATAAATCCAGTAGGTAGAATCGTTCGCGCCACGATGCGCTTCAAATTCCTTTAAGTGGCGGTAAATGGTTTTTGGCGATACACACCCTAATGCCAGCCATGGCGAAAATTTAGTTGAGTTCTCGATGCCATCTAATGCGTTTCGCGTCTGTTTGTAGGTTCCGGCATAGTTATGTGAAAAGTAGTTTTCTAAGTGGGTCAACCCTGCCGTTTCACCGCCTATGTAGTCGCCTGTTTTTGAGTCGTTTAACTCAGTTATCGACTCTCTATAACACTCAGTAGCGGTTTGTGGTGCTGGTGGAAGGCAAGTTATTACATTCTCTTCTGAATTAACATCAAGACGTTCAACTTGAAGACGGAACTTGGTGAACGAACGAGGCAGCTTGGTAAGTTCAAAGGGGAAGGCATCACTCTCGAACAGAGTAGTATTACACTGCTGATAGATGAGTAAATTAGGGCACTCCGATAGCGTATTCTGTATTAACTGTCGCTCGTCATGGGCACAGTGCGAACTAGCAAAAAAGTGTGTCACTTGCTGAGTTTTAATGATTTGGACCAAGTTCTCACTCGTATTTCGGCCTAAAACAACAAGGCTTTGTCCAAGACGCGCCAGATTCAAGGTTAAAGCATCAATTGCTTGTTTTATGAAAAGGTGGCGATGTGCTCCGTTATGTTCTTCCTGTGATAGTCGAACCGAATAGGCAGAAAGCTTTGGTTCAATGGCGACGCATAGTAGCTCTTCGACGCTCTGCGAAGCTTGATAAAGTAGTATGTTGTCGTTGATTCTTAAGTCATTTGTAAAAAGATAGAGACCAATCTTTTTCATGCTTACACTCGTGAATTGTTATTTATTAGACGGTTACGAGTTGATACGCTAACAAGATCACAAATGATGTAGGGAAATCGGTAGTCCTGAGCCAGAGGAAAAGGGACGATCACAAGAGGCTATTCAGCCAACCGATGTATGCCAACCAATAATACCGATAAAGGTTGGCAATGATGAACGTTTTAACCGTTTAAAAGAAAGCTGCTAATCCATCGGAACCACTAAGATATCAACCGGAGAGGTGTCGATTATCTTTTTCGAGTGTGAAATAAGCTTATGCCAAAAATCATGGTGATGGCCGCACATCAATAGGTCAACGTTATTTTCTGAGATAGTGTTCTTGAGCTTATCGTTCAAATCGCCCGTACCTACGAAAATATGCTCAATAGGGTGGTTTGCGTAAGCTTCGAGCTCCTTTAAGTTGTTAACGGCATCTTGATTGATAGGTAAATCCCCGTCGTTTGCTTGAATATCAACAAGCTCAGGGTAGATTTCTCCATGAGTACCATCGATGTAGACAAACGAAATACCCGCATCGAGTTTATCCGCGAAGAAAGTCGCTCTATCAATCAGTACTTTGGTGTCGTCAGACAATTCAACCGCGACTAGTATATGTCGGTATTCCATAATTTAAGCCTTTTGTTGTGGGTTATGTAACAAGCATAGTTTTTGTTGGCGTAAATTATATGGAATAGGTCTCATATTAAGAAAAATCATCATTCAAAGATCTTATAAAGACTATCCTGTATATAGCGCTTTGCTTGATTGGAAATTTACAAAAGGTTGATGTAGTCGATGAAGCGCTAGCTTATGCTGTTATATAGGCTTGAAAGATCAATGCGCCAGCAATGAAGAGGCATCAATGACAGCATTACTCACCATCCCCACCCGAACACTTGGCTTTGATTACGATATTGAGATTCGTGATTGGTCACAGAAATTGGTTGGCTTCCATGTGTTTGAAGACGGACGACGTCCACTCGATGGCGGTATTGGGTTAAGCCTTAATCTCATAGAGCAATTTGATGTTAACGGGCAATGGTTGGAAACTCTGCCTGCACGTTACCGTGAAATCACAGATAATTTTCCAGAATATCAGTACCAAATGTTATGGTTGGCGGCGAACACTTATGAAGCGGCACAACTGTTGGAATTACGGCCAGTGATCTTGGCACTGATTTGCATGAAATACAGTGTTGATAACCAGAAGGCTCTGGAACTGAGTTGTTTAGGGCAAAAGAAGATCCTGGCTAAGCTTGGTTTAGACAGCAGCAAAGCGACGCTAAAATTTATTGATAAGCTTGAGCTACACTACAACGTTGGCGATGAACTCGACCATATCGTGCGAATTCTAGAGCCGCTGCAAAGACGTGTTCTTAAATTTAAGCACTACTCCAAGGTTGGCTACACGGCACTGCGTTTGGACCAGGTACACCCATTTTTAACTGGCAGTCGATTGGGCATTGCAATGGTTGAAGAGGGCAGACTCAATTCTCCGTCGAAGATGGCCATGTTCCAAGATGCGATATTGTTAGGGCTGGATTTAGAAATTGATGATCCTTTACATTCAATAACCAGTCAGAACTCGTTCGCAATGTTCGAACAACTCCACGACCGTTGGACTGAGCAGCGTCAACTGCGACGTTTAGAAGGCAGTCGCCCTATGGACAAGGATATCCCATATCCGGTCCCTTTGCTGGGGAGTGAAAATATTCACCCAATTACGGATTACTTTGATCTTGAGAAAGAGGGCATCGAGCAAAAGCACTGTATTGGCGTGTATCACAATCGCATCATGAGTGACCGCTATGTGGTGTTTCGAATGATGAAGCCTCAGCGCCTAACCATAGGTTTACGTCGTGTTCCAAGTAAAGCGTTTCCGTTCGAGATTGACCAAATCTGTGGTAAAAGAAACGCGCCACCGACTGAGGCAGCTCGCCAAGTGATTCACGATTGGTTGAAAGAGAGCAAGCAAACGTACCCCAATCAACATTGGCTAAAGTAGGCTGGATGAATTAGAAGGGAACCTATATGTATCAACAAGGCGATTTATGCCCACATTGTGGTTTGTTATTACGATGCCAACAGACTTACAAGCCGACTGTTTAGGTTGTGGAGAAGAGATCAATCAAGAAGCCGATTATATTCATTATGAGGATGAAGAGTAGGTTAATACAGTTTTTTGAGTGAATTGTTTAACTGAGTGGCTCTTATTTCAACTGCTCGTATTTAAAAAGGAAATTTAAATACAAAAAGTCGCTCTTAGATAATGTGCCCAGCACTCTCCAAACTGGCAAGAGCTTAAACGCCTTTTTCAAAGTGAATGGTTGGACTTTGAGTTTAAATCAGCCTATTCAGAACAATCGGACCCAACCAATGTTCATCTCCCGCTAGTGATCGTGGTCATTCGAGAAAATATCGTCACCGGTGGCTTTGCGTATTCCCATTTTCAAGAACCTCATCAAGTAAGAGATGTCGTCTGGATTAACGCTGTTTATGTTGATGAGAAATGGTGAGGCCAAGGTATTGCGAGTGAATTGATCAAGCGAGCCGTTCAACAAATGCCAGCCTTTTACCAATCGAAAGCTGCAGAAGATTCTGCGTCTCATCTTTATGCCTACACCAATATACCGTCCTTGTACTTGTCTCTCGGTTGATCGAGTGTCGATACTGACCCAGCACACCACATAGTGAGCATTTCCCAATAGAATCTATAAAGCGCGACAGTTAGCAATCACGTGAGTAATAACACAAAGTTAAAAAAGCTTTGTGTTGTGCTAAGTACCAGTATTCGCAGCTTATTTCCTTCAATGTGTTAGTTCGTAGTTTAATGCTTTCACTTAGCTCAAACTCCATTGTTTTTTGGTTTATTTGCTTCAATTTTGCATCAGTAAAATTCAAACCTCGTGTCGAGAACTTAGCCAGTGCCTTGTATATCGCCTCTTTGGCTGAGAAGAGCAGTGTTATGGCTTGTTCTTTGGTTAACTCAACACTTACCGCTAAATCAACTTCTTGTTCCGCCACAATCATGCTTTCAATATCTCTACAAACGTCGCTCGAAATGAGCTCTTGCACATCGAGACCAAGGTTTTCTCGGTCTGGACAACAGGAGGGGGTGACTACAACGCATGCCAAATTTGTGCAGTGTGAAATTGAGCCAATAGCGCCACAAGGGAATCTAGGACTGCGATCGATGTTCGACTCAAGAGTGCAATATTCAAACCCTAACTCATTAAGCCTGTTCGCGACTAAATAGCGGCCAACAAAATACTCAGCTTTTCTCTTATTAATGGAGTGAGCGATGACATCAGGGCAATAAATATTGGTTTGTTCGAACATGACATCGCAAAAGCGTGTTCCGTCAAACTGTGTAACGTGGATTTCGATACCTTCGCGCTGCGAGGTTCCAATATTCAAAGTGGTGTTGGCCTTTTCACAAAGCAATAACGTTGACTCTGCATGAAGGGTTAGTCCGTTACTCAGAAGGCCAAAATCTTTAGAGAGTTCACGAAAAGTTTTATTGATCATTAGGTTAACCATTTTGCAACAAAGAGAACAATTACTGCCAAGCCTTCATTTTTCAAATTTAAACCTCTAACCCCTTATAATATAGAGAAAAAGCTCGTATGGCATACACTTTAATCTAAATGAAAATTGTTTGCATTCGTTTTTTTGCAAGTGTATAAAAGCGTGTCTGTTAATGATTTTATGAATATGTGCGTATTGCACTAATTTTTAGTGAATGATGTGTTTAAAGGTTGAAGGTATGCTCGAAGCAAAGGGACTCGGTTTTAGCGTAGGGGATAAGCAGTTGCTTAAGAGACTCAATGTGTCGTTTGAGCAAGGAAAAATCTACGCTTTGGTTGGGCATAATGGTTCGGGAAAATCGACTTTATTAAAATTGTTAGCGAAGCAACAGCGCGCTACTTCTGGTGATATTTACCTGAAAGATAAAGCAATCACTAAATGGCCAGATAAGGGCTTCGCACAGCAAATTGCTTACTTGCCTCAACATTTACCTGCAACTGACAGTTTATCCGGAAAAGATCTCGTGAACTTTGGTCGCTACCCATGGCATGGCTTATTGGGTCGACTTTCAAGGAGAGATAAGCAGTATGTTGAAGATGCGATGCAACTCACCGACACTGCGCAATTCGCTGATCGTTTGGTTGATACATTATCGGGTGGCGAACGACAACGTGTTTGGCTTGCGATGCTGTTGGCTCAACGTACGAAATACCTCTTGCTGGATGAGCCTTTAGCCGCGCTCGATATCGGCCATCAGATTGAAATGCTGACATTGATTAAGCGATTGAGTGAAACATTGGGAATTGGGGTGATCATTGTCATTCACGACATCAACATGGCTGCTCGTTTTTGCGACCACATTATAGCCCTTCATAGCGGTAAGCTATTAGTCGAAGGTGAGGTTGACGAGGTATTTAAAGAGTCGATATTGAAAGATATCTATGGTGTACCTATGCACATTACTCAACACTCTGCAGGTTACCCAGTCGCGATGCCTGGTGATTTGGAGTCAGCATGATGTTCAAGCAGCCTTTTCAATCAAGATTACAACGCTCGTACGTTACTCGTACGCTTATCTCAAGTGTTGTCATCTCTAGTTTGCTGGTATTTTCTCCACTTTTGTTAGCCAAGCAAGATATGCCTGAGATGAATGATGACGATCAACCTCGATTGGTTTCAATTGATTGGACTCACACTGAAACGCTTTTAGCGTTGGGCGTTACCCCTGTCGCAGTCGCGCAAATACCTGATTACAACTCGTGGGTGAAATCACCTGAAATTCCTCAAGCAGTTGCTGATGTTGGCTTGCGAACGCAGCCAAACCTTGAACGTATCCATGAGCTTAAACCAGACAAGATTTTACTATCTCCAATGTTTTCAACGTTAGAGGCTCAACTCAGCAAGATTGCGCCAGTTACGACTATTGGCTTATACCGAAGTGGTGACGTTGACTGGTTCGCGTTAGAGGTTGCCACTCGGAAGTTAGCTGAAGTATCTGAAAAAGAATCCCAGGCAGAAGATCTGATTCGCGAAGCTAACGACGAAATGGAGCTTCTAGGTTCACAATTACCAGACAATGCCCCTGCGATGTTAATGGTGCAATTCATGGATACAAACCACGTTCGTGTATTTGGAGATAACAGCCTCTATAAAGCCTCGATCAACAAGATTGGCCTTGAATCAGCGTGGAAAGGGCAAACCAATGCCTGGGGATACAGCTTGGTGGGCATTGATCAATTGATCGGTGTCGATGGGCAAATCGTGATTATTTCTCCGATGCCTGCGGGCACCGAAGAGCGCCTTAAAACAAATCAGTTTTGGCAATATATAGTGAAAGAGTCTGGTTATTCCGAATTACAAGTTCCAGCGGTGTGGAGCTTCGGCGCTATACCTTCTGCAACACGCTTTGCAAGGTTCATTGTTTCTGAGTTGAACCAAGGAGACGTGTTATGAGAGTTCTCTCGTTTGGTGTTTTAACACTGTTGATGCTTTCTACATTAGCGTTAATTGGCCAACATTTATCTGTATCTCAGTTCGGACTGAGCCGACTTTCTAGTTTGTGGAGCACTGATTTTACTTCTCCAGATTCAGTGAAACTGCATTTGGCTTGGTGGCCAAGGTTATTCACTACACTGTTATGTGGCGCAGCGTTGGCAGTCGCGGGTGTTTTGATGCAACAAGTGCTCAGAAATCCGCTTGCCTCGCCGTCTACATTGGGTGTTGCCAGCGGTTCAAGCTTTGCACTCATGTTGGCGACGCTTTATGCCCCTTGGCTTTTGGAGTGGTCTTATTCGTTAGTGGCTCTCATTGGTGGCGTTAGCACTGTTGGTTTAGTGTTTGCACTGTCGTGGCGACGTGCTTTGTCTCCAACCGTAGTGATCGTTTCAGGTTTGGTCGTGAACCTTTATTTTGGTGCTGTAAGCACAGTGTTGCTGATGATGAATCAAGACAAGCTTAATGGCTTGATGATTTGGGGCGCAGGGTCATTAGTCCAGAGTGGATGGGAAGATGTTCAGTATCTAGCCCCACGTTTAGTTGTTGCAACTCTTATGGCATTTCTATTTATAAAACCACTTAGCTTGCTTCAGTTATCAGAAGAGGGCGCTAAGAGCTTAGGTGTTTCGTTAGCTAAATTAAGAATTGCTTGTCTCGGGCTAGCAGTATTGCTGACGGCTTGGGTCGTGAGTGCTGTGGGTGTCATCGGCTTCGTTGGCTTAGCTGCCCCTGCGTTAGCGCGCTTGATGGGAGTACATCGTCTAGTTTCTAAACTATTGGTATCAATGATGTTGGGTGGCTTGTTGTTGAGCCTTACTGACTTACTTATCCAACAGCTACCGGGCATCATGTCGATGTTTGTTCCGACAGGTGCAGCAACGGCAGCGTTGGGGGCTCCTCTGTTGTTGTGGTTGCTGCCTAAGCTATCAATGAAAAGCCAATCTCAAACACAAACCGTGCTCACGCGTCATAAGGAAGTGGCTTCACGATTAAACAAACATTCAGTTGTTCTGGCTAGCTTGTTTATTGTTCTGTCACTCGTTGTATTCAGCTTATTCTCGGTACAAACAGAAGGTTGGCGTTGGTTATTTCAAACTCAAGATTGGGCAATGCTCGAATGGCGCTTACCTAGGTTAGCCGCTGCAGCATTGGCGGGTGGAATGTTGGCGGTAGCGGGCACGATCGTACAGCGTTTGAGTGGTAACCCAATGGCTAGCCCGGAAGTGATTGGTATCAGCTCTGGTACCGCATTAGGTTTGATCATCGCGATTTTTACGGGGCTTGGCAGCAATGTTGTTGGGCTCTATATCGGTGGTTTTATTGGTGCAGCATGTACTCTAGGCATCATTGTACTACTCAATCAAAAGTCAGGCTTCCAACCAGAAAGGGTGTTACTGACTGGCGTTGCGATTACGGCCTTGATGAATGCGGTCCAGAGTTTTGTATTGGCGGGAGGAGACCCAAGAAGTTACCAAGTTTTGGCTTGGTTGGCAGGTTCAACTTACTACGTCACAGAGTCAACACTCGTTCCGTTACTGATATCTTCGATTGTATTTATCTCGCTAGGTTTTCTCTGTGCACGGTGGTTGGATGTGTTGCCTTTAGGACAGGCGAGTGCGCAATCTCTAGGCATTAATGTACCAAGATCTCGAATACTATTGCTGCTCTTAGTGGCATGTTTAACCGTGAGCGCGACTCTGGTGGTTGGGCCATTAAGCTTTATCGGTTTGATGGCTCCTCACATGGCGAGACTTTTCGGCTACAGTCGTGCGAAAGAACATCTGATCTGTTCGTCGTTAATTGGTATGGCGTTAATGTTGTTCTCGGATTGGCTCGGTAGACAGTGGCTTTACCCACAAGAGATTCCTGCAGGCTTGGTGGCTTCGATTATCGGTGGTATGTACCTGATGTGGGGGTTGAGAAGGTTATAGCTCAGTCACTTGTCGTTACTTAAAGTGACTACTGAACGCTTGTTAGCAGGTGTCTGTTAGAAACAGGTTGAGCTTTTAGAGCCATTACTAAACAACAAGAATTTCGAGTTCGGATTATGGGATTATCTTTCTCTTAAATGATAACAACAATAACAATTAATTAAATGGTGTGTATGAAATGGGTTTGATCCTATTGTTGGCTGAAAAACAGAAAAAATCACTTTCCTTCGTGATCTTGTTGAGTATTGCGAGTGCTTTCTTGAGCGTAGGCGTGATTGCGTTTATTCAGCATAAATTACTTGAAAGCAATGGGCCACTTTCTAATACCTTGATTCAGTTTGCGTCACTGTTGATTGGTTTGTTGGTGACAGCAACTGTTGCTCAGGTAGCACTTCATAAACTGGGCCACAAGTTCGTTTACTACAAACGCTGTGAACTGGTCTCTCAACTATTAAATACCGATATTGAACAGGTCGAAAAAGTGGGAAGTGCAGGTGTACTCGCGTCACTGAACACCGACATTCGCAACATTACCATTGCATTCGTACATTTACCTGAGTTGATCTACGGCTTGGTACTAACGGTTGTGGCATTAGTCTACTTGGCCTTTCTATCTATGCCACTGTTTGGGGTTAGCGTTTTAATGCTCTCTTTAACCGGTGTCATTGGCTATCTGCTTGTTACGCGCATCACTAAACACGTTAAACAGGTTCGTGAGTACGACGACAAGTTGTATCACGATTACCAATCCCTAATCGATGGCCGTAAGGAACTGTCTTTAAACCCATTCAGAGCTAAGCGTTACTTTGATGAGACGTTTTCAGTCAATGCTGAAGGTTACAGAAATGAAGTGACACAGGCCGATATCCTAAATGGTTTTGCTGCCAACATGGCGAACACAGTTGTATTGGCACTGATTGGCCTGAACTTTTACCTCGCGACTGGCTTGGGTTGGGCGACGTTAGAGGTGGCGTCTACATTTGCATTGGTCGTGTTGTTTATGAGAACCCCGCTAATGTCTGCAGTCGGTTCAATTCCAACCTTGATTACTGCGAATATTTCAATGAAGAAGTTGTCGTCGTTAGAGTTAAGTACCGATCGAAGCCTAAATCCGAAGTCGGCAAAAACCAAAGTATTCAATTCACTAGAACTCGTGGGGGCTACCTATCGCTACCGCTCAGATTCTGATGGTGACTCGTTTGGCGTAGGCCCAATTGATTTCAAGATCGAACGTGGCGAACACATCTTCATTATTGGCGGTAATGGCAGTGGTAAATCGACTTTTGCGCGTTTGCTTACTGGACTCTACCGACCGCATTCTGGCCAAGTTTATGTCGATGGCGATGAGGTGACTCAAGCGAATTGGCAAGATTATCGCCATCAGTTTTCGGCAGTGTTCAGTGATTTCCATCTATTCCATCAAATTGTTGATGGCGAAGGTCAAGACATCGATAGCAAAGATGTTGACGAATGGATGGTTCGTCTTGAAATGGCACATAAGGTTGACCACCAGCAAGGTAAGTTGAGTGACGTTCGCTACTCACAAGGTCAACGAAAACGACTGGCGCTGATGATGTCGGTACTCGAAAAGCGCGGTAGTATTCTGCTTGATGAGTGGGCCGCTGATCAGGACCCACGTTTCAGAAAACTGTTTTACCGTCAGTTATTGCCACTGCTTAAACAACGGGGTGTGACTGTAATCGCGATTACTCATGATGACGCTTATTTCGATGCCGCTGACCGCATTTTTAAAATGGATACCGGCAATCTTATTGAGTTGAGTAAAGGGAATTTAGCACAAGCACACCAAGCACTAGAGAGTGTTGTGGCTTGAGTTTTTAAGAGCCAAGTTAGGCTCAAAAACACAATAAAACAAAGTTAGTTGAGGAAAGAATGAGTATTGATAGCCCAAATACAGAATTTACCGTTGTGATAAACGCACAAGAACAATACAGCATATGGCCAACGTATCACTCAGTGCCAAATGGTTGGACTGAGGTCGGTGTAAAAGGCAACAAAGAGCATTGCCTTGAGCATATCCGTGAAGTTTGGACAGATATGCGTCCGAAAAGTTTACGCGACGCGATAGCTGCCCTAGAAAATTAAACCTATTTAACTTTTAGCCAATACCTGTACTTTTCGCCTGTCATGGGCGAAGAGCGGGTCTGTACAACCAAATTTCATGTTTAGGTAATAAAATGTCAGTTGATGATGAACAAATTTTGGATTCCGTAACCCTTTGGAATCCTCTCACATACTCTCAACAGCGCTTGTGGTTATTTCAGCAATTACAACCGATGAGCCTGGCGTATAACCTAGGTGGTTTACTTTGGTTTGAAGGCGAAGATGTTACGGTTGAAAAACTTCAACACTCACTAAATGAAATGGTGTCGGCATTTCCTTCGTTTCGCAGTCAGTTTTCTGAAGTTGAGGGAAAAGCGGCTCAACGAGTGATGCCTTTTAAGCCTGTTGAATATGATTATATCGACATGCAAGGTGACTCAAATACGGTTGAGTTTATCAATAATGAAGCTCGCCAACGTTGGCAACAGCCATTCAATCTAGTGGAAGGTAACCTCGTACGATGCTGCATTTATAAAGTCACTGAACATCGCTTTGCGGTGTTGCTTGCTACTCATCACATTGTGACTGACGCCTGGTCGTTTCAGATCACAATTAAGATGCTAGTGAACACTGTAGCGGGTAAAACCTACCAGATGAAAGAGGTTCAAAGCTACCTCAATTACGCGGTAGAGCAGGCCAGTGCGGAAAAGTCAGAGTTTTATGAGCAGCAAAAATCTTCATGGATACAGAATCAGTTTATTGGTGAAGAACCGTTGTCGTTATCGAACCTCAATGACCAATCTCAAGATGCCTACGGTGCGAGACATGAGCTTGTTCACTTATCGAGTGATATCCATGATTCAATCAAGCAGTTAGGGAGTGAGTTAGGCGTGACCAAGTTTGAGGTGTTAGCGTCTGCCATGATGCTTACACTGCGCCAGTACTCTTCTAATGTTCATCCTTCGATTTGTGTTCCTGCGTTAAACCGAAATTCTAAGAACCGTAGAACGGTCGGTTTTTATGTTAACAGTGCCGTGATGGGCTATCGCATTGATGCAGAGATGACTCTGTCTCAGCTAGTTGACAAGACCCATGCGTCGATGAAAGCGTCTTTGGCATTTGAAAGCACGCCATTAGAGACATTAGTGGGTGATTTACCGATACCTACAACCGCTTTAAACTTCAGAAATCACGGTGATAAATTATCGATTAGTACAAACGGAGTATCTGCGGAATTTGAAGAATTTCCAGTATTAGAGACACCGTTTGAGTTAGTGTTGGATGTCATCAATAAAGGCAACGCACCGCTGCGCTTTGTCTACGCAAAGGAAAAGTTCACGCGTCCGTTTATAACTAAATTCATCGAAAGCTTTAAGGTTAATTTGGGAAGTATTATTCATTTGCCAAACGCTGAGGTGGCGTCCGTTAATGCAATTTCGAGCAAGGACATGAGGTTGATTGACCAACATGGTTCAGGTGACTATACATGGCAATATCGTCCATTCACTGACTTGGTGGCTGAGCAAGCAGTTAAGTGTCCGAACAGTATTGCGTTGAAACACCAAAACGAGTCGATGAGTTACCTAGAGTTGGAGACTCGTTCGAATCAATTGGCGAATTTGATTTTATCTCAAGGTGCAACATCAAAATCGCCAATCGGTGTAATGATGGAGCGTGGCGTCGATATGATCGTCTCTATGATCGCTGTTCTGAAGGCTGGAGCTCCATTCTTACCTTTAGACCCTGACTACCCAACAGAACGCTTGAGCTACATGTTGGAAGACAGTGGCACAGAGTTGCTCCTTACACATCCTAAATCTAATGATAGATGCAAAGATGTATTGGATGGTAGTGACGGTGTCACTCAATTCTGTATTGCAAATGCTGAGTTTGCAGGTTTATCGTCAGATAATTCTTTTAAGCGACCGTTGGCTGAGGAACTGGCCTATATCATCTATACCTCTGGTTCAACTGGAAAGCCAAAAGGTGTCACTATATCGCATGAAGGTTTAAGCATGCACGTTCAGACCATCGGTCAACGTTATGGCATGAGCGAAGAGGACGTAGAATTACATTTCGCTTCCATCAGCTTTGATGGTGCCGTTGAGCGTTGGACTGTGCCATTAGCGTTTGGCTCTCGACTTGTGATTCGAGACCAAGAACTATGGACTGCGGAACAAACCTGCGACGTATTGCAGCAAGAAAAAGTCACTATTGCGTGTTTCCCTCCTAGCTATGTTGGTCCGCTACTCGATTGGGTTGAAGCGACGAAACCAGAACTGGCATTACGTTCAATCACTTTAGGTGGCGAAGCTTTCACCCGCGAGACCTTTGAGCGTATTCAAGAGGTGTTAGCGCCACCACGGATTATTAATGGTTACGGCCCGACTGAAACGGTCATCACTCCAATGATTTGGGAAGCCTATGCCGACGATACGATGGATAGTTCGTATGCTCCGATCGGAACGCCAGTGGGTGATAGGAAGTTGTATGTACTCGATGCAGAGCTAAGCCAAGTACCGTTCGGTTGCTGTGGTGAGCTGTATATCGGCTCTGAGGTAGGCTTGGCTGAAGGTTACCTGAAACAACCCAACCTAACGGCTGAACGATTCCTGCCAGACCCGTACTCAAACAATGGCGAGAGAATGTATCGGACGGGCGATTTAGTTCAGTGGCGTGAAGATGGGATCATGGAGTATTTAGGCCGTGTTGACCAGCAGGTTAAAATTCGAGGATTCCGTGTTGAGCTAGGGGAAATTGAATCCCAACTTCAAGCGCTTTCCGGAGCTGAATTTTGTGCCGTTGTCGATCATGAATCGCCAACGGGTAAAAAGCTGGTCGGCTATGTTCAGTTAAGCAAAGTTGAGCAAAACAAGAACCAGTCAAACAATACGCTATCGCAAGACGCTGGTGGTAATGATGAAGCGCAATGGCTTGAGCAGTTAGGACGAACTTTACCTGACTACATGATACCTGCTTGTATTATCGTCCAAGACAAGTTACCGCTAACACCGGCAGGTAAGGTCGATCGAAAACAACTGCTTGCGCCTGATTGGATGGAGGTTGACAGCGATCAAGGTTCGCTTGTGAACAACCAACAAGTGATGCTTGCAGAGATATGGCGCGAATTACTAAAGGTTAAGAGTGTAGGGGCAAATAGCCAGTTTTTCGCGTTAGGTGGTGATTCGATTATGGCCCTTCAATTGGTCGGAAAGTTGCGCCAACAGGGATTCATGTTATCACCTAAACAAGTCTTCGATTTCCCAAAATTACAAGATATGGCGGAGAACTTAGAAGAAGCACAACTTGTCATAGCTGAGCAAGGCAAACTTCGAGGTGAAGTGGCACTGTTGCCGATGCAGCAAAGATACATCAAACACTTTGAGTTGAGCCGTTGTAATCAATATATCCAGTTTAAATGGGACTATCCGGTCGATGTTGAGCGATTGACTCATGCCTTCAATTGTCTGGTTGAACATCACGACGCGTTGAGATTGCAATTCAATCACTCATTACCTGCCGATCCTTCATTTGAAATGACTGCAAATTATCGAGACGATGCTGAGTTTGCGATTCACGTGTTTGATGAGGTTATAGATGTTGAACAAGTTCAAGCGAGTATCGACTTAATCAATGGTGTTAATGGCGCGGTTGGAATACGCAGCTTGAACAAACCAGATGCACGAGAAGAGTTTGATCAGCGTAGTGAAGTGCTCATTGCCGTTCACCATCTGGTCGTCGATGCACTGTCATGGCCATTGATTATTGAAGATCTCGCTAAACTTTACGGCACTGATCTGATGCCTAGCAGCAAGGTGGCTTCTAGCGCGCTCTCATTATCTCAACACTTACTTGGTCACAAAACGCATCATCAAGGAAACTGGGGCAACGTTTTAAATACATTGTCGATATCAGACGACCAGCAAGCGTATTGGGCCGAACAACAGAAAGATTTACTTTACCCGCAAAGTCGCGGCAAACCTATTTCTACGCACTGGCATACGCCGTTATCAAAAATTGAAGCTCTTACTAAAGCGGGTTTTGGCTTTGCTCGTCTCACACAAGAGCAAATAGTGTTCCTAGTGAGTGCTTTAACATTAAGTACGCTAAATCAAGGCAAAGCGTTAACCATTCACCGTGAGTCTCATGGACGTTTTACCGATGATACTGGGCTTGATCTGAGCCGAACCGTTGGTTGGTACACCTCGTTGTACCCACAAGCCATTCCTGCGCTTGACTCATTTGAAGAGTGGGTTAAATCCTTAAAAGACAGTTTTCATGCCGACCACCTTGGTGGTGTGACATACCACGCAGGCGTTATGCAAAACCTGTGGCCTCATGTCGGCGATATGGATGTGTTGTTCAACTATCTTGGCAACGCTGCTCAACAATTAAATGACGCTATAGAGGTGACAAATGTAGGTTTATGGAGAGATGACTCCAACTCAGCTGATGCTGCGATTGTGATTAACGCATCAGTGAACAATGAGCAACTATTGTGGGATGTTGAGTTAGATAGCTACTGTTTTACTGAATCCGAAGTTGAGGTGTTACACTCGGCATTTAACAGCAGTATTGCACGTTTACATGATCTGTTTATTGAAGTGGATTCGGTATTAACGAAAGCCGATGCACCCTTGGTTCATTTGTCTCAACGCCAGCTAAATCAGCTTTGCGATGGTGTGAGTTCTACCGATTCTTTACCTAACACTATTCTCCCGTTATCAACTTTACAACAAGGCTTGTACTTCCATGCGAAGTTATCTAATAGCCACAGCACTTACGTCAACCAAATCACTCTACCTTTCAACAATGTAGATCTGCCAAAGATGATAGAAGCTTGGCAAGGAGTTATGCAAAGGCACCAAATGCTTCGTTCTACGCTGTTCTCATTTGATGGTAATGCATATCTAGCTGAGTGGTCTGAACTTAGATTGGACTATCAGGTGTTGGATGTTCGTAAGCGCAGCCAATTTGAGCTTGGTGAATACAAGAAACAAACTGTCGAGCGTGGTTTTGAGTTAGAACAGGTTGTAGATCGTTCAAAAGTAAAACCTTTGTGGCGTGTGGATTTCATTCAAACAGCCGACCATCAAGTGCAGTGTATTTTTACTATTCATCATATTTTGATGGATGGTTGGAGTACGGGTGTTCTACTCAGCGATTTGTTCGCCTTGTACCAAGGTCGTTCTATTGCGCCAGTCAAAGGTGAGTTTTCTGATTATCTTGCTTGGGTACAAAATCAAGACAATCAGCAGTCTAATGACTATTGGCAGCGTTACCTTCAAGACATGGAGTCGCCAACGCGTTTGGCTGAATCCTTCGGGCAATCTAATTCTGAGATGACTGATTCCAAGGTGTCTAGTTTCCAAAGATACAATGATGATTATTCTCAAGAGATCATAAGTGAATGGCTGCCTAAACTGAACCAAGTAGGGGTTACGCTCAACACGTTAACCCAAGCCGCATGGCTACTTACTTTGCATCGCTTCACTGGGCTACAAACACCTGTATTTGGTAATACAGTGGCGGGTCGTCCGACAGAGCTTGCTCATTGCGATTCTATGGTTGGTTTGTTTATCAATACATTGCCGATTGCACATCGAGTCGATCTTTCTAAGCCTGTTTCTGAATGGCTGCTGGATATTCAAGCCTCATCAAGTGACCAACGTGAATTTAGCTACTCATCTTTGTCTGATATCCAAGCGCAGACGGGCTGGTCAGGAGAAAACCTATTTGACACCTTGGTCGTCTTTGAAAATTACCCGTTAGATGAATCGCTTTTGAATCCTAACGACAGTGATGAGTTCAGTATTGGCGAGCCTGACAGCTATGAATTTACCCACTACCCATTAACTTTGGCGGTTTTGCCGAGTGAATCGCTTCGTATTGTTTTTGCTTACGATCAAAGTAAGTTCACACCTCAAAAAATTGAAACACTACGCTCGACTAATCGACATTATTTGACTCAGCTAGTTGAACATCTAACCGAAGATTTAGGCCGATTACCTGACTTAGCCGAGAACCAGTTGAATGAACTTGGCTTATTTGAGCGTCAACCAGAAGCGTGGATGTTTGAACCGTTTACAGATTTAGTTGCAAAGCAGGCTTTTTTAAGCCCTAACAGTGAAGCATTAGTATCTAACGTTGCTGCTGAGAGTGGCCAACAGCGAAAAGCGTTAACGTACCAACAAGTGGTTGAGCAGAGCGATGCAGTCGCTTCAATGTTGATCGCTGAAGGTATTGAACGTGATGACATCGTTGGTGTGTTGTTTGAACGTGGCTGTAATATGTTGGTTGCAATGATGGGTGTGATGAAAGCTGGCGCCGCGTTCTTGCCGTTAGATCCGGCGTATCCCCAAGAACGCTTAAACTTCATGGTTCAAGACAGTGGGGCGTGTGCATTAGTTCATGATGATCTGAGTGAGCAATTAGCCTATGAGATCGCGAACCAAGCTAAAACCATTGGCTACGGCTCGCTTGATTTAACAACAAGACTTGTTGAAAAGCCTGCCATCTTTCCAGATCAACTGGCATATATGATTTATACCTCCGGTTCTACCGGTAAGCCGAAAGGGGTCTGTGTATCACAGCAAGGTTTGAGCATGCATGTTCAAACTATAGGTCAACGATATGGCATGATAACGAACGATGTTGAGCTGCACTTTGCGTCAATCAGTTTTGATGGAGCGATCGAACGTTGGACTGTGCCATTAGCGTTCGGCTCTCGTTTGATCATTCGAGACCAATCGTTATGGAGCGCTCAACAAACCTGTGATGTATTGGAGCGAGAGCAGGTAACCATTGCGTGTTTTCCTCCGAGTTATGTGCTGCCGTTATTAGAGTGGATAGAAGGCAGCAATCCAGCTCTCTCTGTGCGTTCATGGACGCTAGGTGGTGAAGCCTTCACTCGTGATACCTACTTCAAACTGCAGCAAGTCTTAAAGCCGAAACGAATCATCAATGGTTATGGTCCGACTGAAACGGTTGTGACTCCGATGATTTGGGAGGCGTATCCGGATACCGAACTAGAAAGTGCTTATGCGCCTATCGGAAAAGCGGTTGGAAACCGAACTTTATATGTGTTGGATACCGCGCTTAATCGTGTACCAGCAGGAGTAGCAGGAGAGCTTTATATTGGCGAAGAAGTCGGGCTCGCTAGGGGGTATTTTGAACGTCCTGATTTAACATCAGAGCGTTTTATTCCGGATCCATTTGCAAGCAATGGTGAGCGAATGTACCGAACCGGTGACGTAGTTAAATGGCGTTCAGACGGTGTGATGGAATACCTCGGGCGTAGCGATGAACAAGTTAAGATTCGTGGATTCAGGGTCGAACTTGGTGAAATCGAATCCCGACTACAAAAGATCACAGGCTCAGAGCAATGCGCGGTAATAGCTTGTGACAGCCCATCAGGTAAACAGCTGGTCGCCTATATTCAAAGCGATAACGCATTGTCCACTGAAGACGCTTTAAAAGACCTTAGTCAGGATCTTCCAGATTACATGGTGCCTAGCCAAGTCATCAAAATGGACAAGATTCCGTTAACCCCGGCAAGTAAAGTTGATAAAAAACGCTTACCGCTACCCAATTGGCAAGAGGTTTCAAGCTCAGAATATATAGCGCCGAATGGTGCGATGGAATTAGCTTTAGCGAATCAATGGCAAGCGCTGTTTGATAAAAAAGAGATAAGTCGTGAGGATGATTTCTTTGCCTTAGGTGGTCAGTCGTTACTGGCAACCCAACTTGTCGGAAGGTTGAATCAAAAAGACAACATTAGGCTGTCATTACAGGCAGTGTTCGATACGCCTGTGCTTAAAGAACTGGCTGCTCAATGTACGTTTACCGATGTTAAAAATGATACAGAAGTCGCCTTTTTGGAGCGGGTTTCAAGGTTACCGCACATGCCAGCATCCGCGGTACAGAAACGACTATGGTTCGTTCAACAGCTGTTGCCGACCAGTGCCGCTTATCACATGCCTTTAGGACTTAAATTTACGGGCGATGTGAATATTGCTGTGCTTGAGAGTGCCATTAATGTATTAGTTGCCCGTCATGAGATCTTGAGAACCAACTTTACTCAAGTTGAAGGTGAACTCATGCAGTCTATTCATGCTGAGCGTGAAATCTGCGTTGGTATTCACCAGAACTCGGAGTCCGATGAACAAAGGCTCTCTGTGTATAAAGAACTCATCGCTAAGCCGTTTGATTTCTCAGAAGGTCCATTGATTCGATTTGATTGGATTGCTGGGCTATCAGAGCAGTTAGTTACCGTTAACCATGAAGTTAGCACTGAGCATGTAGCCAAAAGAAGACAAGCAGAGCTTCTAATTGTCGTACATCATATTATCTCAGATGGTATCTCCATGCAGTCATTGCTGAAAGAGCTGGCTGTCTGTTACCAATCGATGATCTCTGGTTATACGGAAGAGGGCGTAGCATCAACTTTCGAGCCTGAAACTACGAATGACGTTCAATATGTAGACTATGCGAATTGGCAGAAGCAGTGGCTTGAATCTGAAGAAGCGAGTGACCAAAAAGCGTGGTGGTTGGATGCTTTGAAAATCGATATAGACCCTCTAGTACTGCACAGTGAAGTGCCAAGAGAGCAGACCGAAACTGAGGGAAATCGACTTCACTTCGAACTTAGTAGTGAGCAAGTTTCAAATATCACCCAATTGGCAGTGAAACATAACACCACCTCTTTCAATGTAATGCTGACGATGTGGCATCTATTGATGCACAAGTATTCAGGCCAAGAGCAAGTGCGTGTTGGTGTGCCGGTTGCTGGGCGAACACAACCTAAGACACAGGCGATGCAAGGGTGTTTCATTAATAGCTTGGTGATTCCGGCTCAATTTAATGGTGAGCAATCCTTTGCTGAGTTACTGCATCAGGTGAAATCTTTCACTGAGCAAGCTTTGGACAGGCAAGACTTCCCATTTGAAATGTTGGTCGAATCACTCGGTATTACTGGGAACTACCAATACCACCCTATATTCCAAACCAGTTTCAATTTCCAACGCTTTGATGAAGCAGAGCTCTTTGATTGGCTGGGCCTTGATGTTGAACCGTTTGATCCAGGTGTGGTCAATGCTCAACTTGAGATAGGCATGGACATTCAACAGATGTCCGAGAATAAGTGGCTTGGTTTTGTCAGTTATGTTTCTCCAGTATTCACAAAAGACTTTGCGCAGTCGTTGCTTAATCATTGGTTATTACTTCTAGATAAAGTTGCGTCCAATAACGATACGTTAATCAGCCAACTGCATTTGATAGACGAGACGGCTAGGCAACAAAACCAAGCATTTAATGACACGTCCCTTGATTGGGGTGGTTTCGTGACGCCGTCACAAGAAATGCAACTTCAAGTAAAGAAAACGCCTAATGCGATAGCGCTATCGATGCAAGGTCAAACTCTAACGTATAAAGAGTTTGATGTGCGTGTTAATCAACTAGCGAACTGGTTACGTGATAAAGGAGTGAACTCCGAAACCCGTGTTGGCTTGGGAATTGAGCGTTCGTTTGATTTAGTCATTGGTCTGCATGCTATCACGCGTGCGGGTGGTGCTTACGTGCCATTGGATCCGAGCTATCCCGCGGAACGCCTTCAATACATTCTACAGTCGGCTAACATTGATTTGCTGCTTACTGATTCTAACTCAGTACACTTATGGCCTGAGAGCGATGCTTGCGAGTACGTTGACTTAACTCAGCTAGATGTATCGAAACAATCTTCATTACCTCCACTGGTACATTGGCAACCTGAACAGGCTCTGTATGTGATCTTTACTTCTGGTTCTACTGGTTTACCGAAAGGTGTGGTGAATACTCAAGCTGCATTACAGAACAGATTGAATTGGATGCAGCAAGAATATGCACTGAATGAATCGGATTGTGTGTTACAGAAAACACCTTTCAGTTTTGATGTCTCTGTGTGGGAGTTCTTCTGGCCACTGATGACAGGAGCACGTCTTGCGATTGCCCCGCCTGAATCTCATCGTCAACCAAATGTGCTATCCGAAGTGATTCAAAAAGAGCAGGTGACGACACTTCACTTTGTGCCGTCGATGCTGAATGCATTCGCGGTGGAAACCAATATCTCAGATTGTATTTCCCTCAAACGCATCATCTGCAGTGGAGAAGCATTGCCTGCCGACCTTGTTGAACAAGTTCTCAGCCACGCACGTGTCGAGCTGCATAACCTTTATGGACCAACGGAAGCCGCCATCGATGTAACGTATTGGCCTTGTGAGCTGCCAGTAGCCAAACGTATCCCTATAGGTTATGCAATAAGCAATACTCAGCTTCATGTACTTGATAGCAACTGGAACCCAGTACCTATGGGCGTGCCAGGTGAACTGTATTTAGCAGGTATTGGACTCGCGCGTGAATATCTAGCTCGCCCCGATCTTACCGCAGACCGATTCGTACCGAATCCATTTGGAGAACCTGGCAGTCGAATGTATCGCACAGGTGATCAGGTGGTTCAACTTGCCGATGGTCGATTGGAATACTTGGGCCGCCTAGACAACCAAGTGAAAATCCGTGGTTTAAGAATTGAGCTAGAAGAAATTGAGAATGTAATCAATCAACTTGAATGGGTTGAAGAGTCTGCGGTTATTGCATTTAAACATCAGACTGGTGATCAATTGGTTGGTTACGCTGTTGATGCGAGTTGGAGTGAAGACAAACAAACGTTGGTGAAACAGCATTTATCGGAACATTTACCCGATTACATGGTTCCATCAATACTGATTGGTCTTAGTGAGATGCCACTTTCTCCGAATGGGAAACGAGATAGAAAGGCACTGCCTGCACCTGAGTGGCAGTCGATAGAGTACCGCGCGCCAGAAACGGAATTGGAATGTTGGTTCGCCATTAATTGGGAAGAGGTATTAGAGATCCCTCAAGTGGGCTTGGATGATAACTTCTTTGCGTTAGGTGGTCATTCTTTGTTGGCGACTCGCGTGGTCGCAAAGGCACATCAAGAACTTGGGTTGGAAGTCGCGCTTAAAGACTTTTTCGACGCCAATAGTTTGCAAGCACTAACGGACAGCTTGCAGGCGCAGTATCAAACACTAAATGAAAATGAACAAGACGAATTCGATGCAATGGCAGCATTGATGGACGAACTGGAGCTGCTATGAGCCACTTAAAAGATCAGAGTCATATACAAACAAAGAATCACTCTAAAATGACGACCCAACCTAAAGCCGCTAGTCAAGGAAAAATAGACAAACATGCGTTAGCAAAACGTTTTTTACAACTGGGCAAGCCAGAACAAGTAAAGTTTATCGAGCTGCTTAGTAACAAAGGCTTAGATTTTGAAAAGCTACCGATTGTATCAGTCGGTAGTGAACAGCAAGTGGAGTTGTCACCGGCACAACAGCGCTTGTGGGATATCTATTGCTTGGACAAGGGTAACAGCGCCTATCATATGTCCGGTACGTTCCATGTAAATGGAGAGTTGGATATTGAACGCTTAACGGCATTCGTTAACCAAGTGTTGGAGCGCCATGATGTGTTACGAACGCGCTTTATTACTAATGCAACAGGGCAGGTTATTCAGTTTATTGATAAGGCTGCTGCGATGTATCCGGTCAGTATCGATGTTCAAAGCTGGAGCCAAGATCAAGTACAAGAGGTACAGCAAGAATTTATCGCCAAGGCCTTTGAACTTGAGACTGATTTGCCCATTCGAATGCAGTGCTTAAAGTTTGGTGAGGGTTCATGGAAGCTACAACTTGTTATGCATCATATTGTATCTGATGGTTGGTCTATAGGTGTATTCTTGAATGAGCTTATAGCCCTTTATCAACAAGGCAAGTTACCTGAATTACCTGTTCAATATCGTGATTACTCTCATTGGCAAAGTGCTTTGTTGGAGGCGGGGAAAGGCCTACAACACATTGAGTTTTGGAGGCGTGAACTTGAGAAAACGGATTCAAGCCTACTGTTCCCTTGGAATAGTGAAGTTACCCCAAATCAAAGGCGTATAGCTGATTCCATTAGCTATGAATTAAGCGAGTCGCAGTCTCAAAAACTCAAACAGATTGCACGCCAATTGTCGGTGACAACTTCAAGCCTCTGGTTGGGTGTTTGGCAGGCCGCATTAGCGAAGGTGACGCATCGCTCAGATATTTCTGTTGGTGTACCAATGGCGAATCGCACACGTCATGAAGTCTCTAATCTGATTGGATTCTTTGTGAATACCATGGTAATTCAGCAATCCGTAACGCCTAGCAGTCGGTTATCTGATGTCATTGAAGGGGCTCATCACAAAGTGCTTGAGGCGCAAGAGCATCAATTGTTGCCGTTTGATCAACTAGTCAATGCTCTGATGAATGAACAAAAGACCAGTGAGAAAAAGGTTCTTGAGCGAAAAGCTGGACAAACTCCCTTGTTTCAAGTGCTATTTAATCATCAAAACTCATTAGCTGATGACATTCAGTTAGACAACCAACTTACTCTGTCGGCAGAGGAACAAAGTGGTCAATTTGCGTTATTCGATATTGCACTGGATGTGCGTGAGACTGAGCGAAAAACAGGTGTGGTGTTGACCTATTCGAAGGATCGAATTGATTCAGATACGATGGTTGAGCTGAATGCTGTACTTGAAAGTTTGATCAGCGAGTTAGAGATCAAGGCGGGCAAAAATCTAGCTCAAATTAGTCATTTAACACCACACGATGCTTCAGTGTTAGAGAAGCTTTCGCAACCAGAAGGTGACTGGGCGTTCCAGTCGATCGTTGAATTAATTGCTGAACAAGCACTTGTACAACCTGATGCCATTGCATTGAAGCATCAAGACCTTGAGTTGAGTTATCAACAATTGGAATCAGCGTCATCTCTATTAGCGTCCCAAATCATTGCTCAAGGCGTGCAGCGCGATCAAGCTATCGGTGTGCTCTTTGAAAGAGGAGTGGAAATGATTGTCGCTATGGTGGCGGTAATGAAAGCCGGTGGGGCATTTCTGCCGCTTGATCCTGACTACCCAATTGAGCGTTTGGCATACATGATTCAGGATTCTAAGGCTGGGTTTGTGGTTACCCAGCAAGGGCTAGAGTCACGTTGGCAGAATATTCAATCTGAGTTTGACACATTATTACTTCAAGTCAGCTCTTTCGTTTATTGCCCGTCAGACTTAACTCAACCTTTAGACACGCGAGAATGTGAACAAGCAGAATTAGAGCCGAAGCTACTTCCGGAACAACTGGCATACATCATTTATACGTCAGGCTCTACTGGTAAGCCCAAAGGCGTGGCAATCAATCATATAGGTTTGTCGATGCACGTTCAAACCATTGGTCAGCAGTACGGCATGACGCCAGAGGATATTGAGCTTCACTTCGCTTCAATTAGCTTTGATGGTGCCGTTGAGCGTTGGACTGTACCGTTAGCGTTTGGTAGTAAGCTTGTCATTCGAGATCAAGAGTTGTGGAGTGTCGAAAAAACCTGTGAAGTGCTGTGTGATGACAATATTACCATTGCCTGTTTCCCTCCGAGCTATGTCGGGCCATTACTTGATTGGATTGAATACAAAAAGCCGTCACTCAACGTTCGTTCTTGGACACTTGGCGGCGAAGCCTTCACTGCGGAAACCTATCAGCGTTTGCAACAGATCGTAAAACCTCCTCGTATTGTCAATGGCTATGGTCCAACAGAAACAGTGATCACTCCCATGATTTGGCGCGCGTATCCGGAGGACAAATTAAACAGTGCTTATGCGCCGATTGGACAACCTGTTGGTGAACGTCGTTTATACGTTTTAGATGCGCAGCTCAACAAAGTGGGGGTTGGGAAAGTTGGGGAGTTGTACATTGGTGGAGAAGTGGGCCTTGCCCGCGGTTACTTGGAACAGCCTGACCTAACTTCGGAGCGATTCATACCCGATCCTTTTATTATTGCAGGTAATGGCAGTAACGAATCAATGGGCGAACGAATGTATCGCACTGGGGATCTGGTTCGTTGGAATAACGATGGTGTGATGGAATATATCGGCCGTGTAGACCAACAAGTTAAGATCCGAGGATTCCGCGTCGAGTTGGGTGAAATTGAAAGTCGTCTGCAATCTATCTCTAAAGTCGAACACTGTGTGGTCGTCGTCAAAGAGATCGGCCAGAAAAAACAGTTGTTTGGTTACTTACAGAGTAGTGAACCTGAGCGTTTTGAACTTGATAATATTCTCGAAGCGCTTTCAAGAGAATTGCCTGATTACATGGTACCAAGCCAATTGATGGTCTTGGATAAGCTGCCATTAACCCCTGCCGGAAAAGTCGACAGAGCGTCACTTCCAGCTATGGATAGAAAAGCCCATTCTGTCGCGACACTTGTGTTACCAAAAAACGAGCAAGAAATGTTACTTGTGGATATATGGCAACAGCTCTTAGGCACAGCTCAAGTGAGCTGCTCGGATAATTTCTTTGCATTGGGTGGTGATTCGATTCTTTGTTTACAAATGGTGAGCAAAGTACGCGTTGCAGGATACAACCTAACCCCACAACAAGTATTTGAAGCAAAAACGCTAACCGACTTAGCCGAAGCGTTGGATATTCATAAAGCCGCGAAAGAACGCGTGTTAACCGAAGAAGCGTTTGGGTTAATGCCAATACAAGCTCACTTCTTTGCTCAAGCGTTTCCTGAGCCCGATCATTGGAACCAGCATATTTGTGTCGAGCTTAAACAAGAAATGAATACGGACTATTTGGAGTTAGCGATTCAAGCCTTGGTAAAACAGCACCCAAGCTTGAGACTGGCGTTCAATCAACAGCAAGGTCATTGGAAACAACAGTATCAGCCTTATCAGGAACGTGAGTACCTATGGCGCACCTCGGTGGATTCTGAAGAAGCGTTTTCAGCGTTTGCGCAAGAAATACAGCAAAGTATGGATATTGCTTCTGGCAGGCTAATTCAAGCCGGTTATGCAGAACTTTCGGAATCACCGAATCGGTTGATGATCGCGATTCATCACTTAGCTGTGGATGGTGTGTCCTGGCGAATTCTATTAGATGACCTCTGGAAAGCGTATCAACAGCAAGTTGCAGGGCAAGTTATCGAACTGATGCCAAATTCGAGTGCAATGGATGAAACTGTTCAGTCGATTGAGCAGTGGTCATCAAGCGAACAAGGTAAGTTGATGCAATACGCTTGGCATGAACTGGCAGAAAACTCGCCTAATTTACTCGAAAACGGACCAGACATCGCTCCGGCGCTTTATCAAGACAAACAGGCCTATAAAATCGAACTTTCAAGCGAACTCAGCCAAACGTTGTTACGTGTTTCAAATACCAGTCATGGAGATACACAGAGCGTGTTGATTACTGCACTAGTGTTAGCACTATCGAGTGAAGATCAAACAGATGTACCTCTTTATTTAGAGGGGCATGGCCGTGAATCTTCTGTATTTTCGAACGTCGACCTTTCACGAATGGTAGGGTGGACAACGAGTTTGTATCCGATGATTGGGCATTTTCAGCCTGATATTCTGGGTGTGCTTAGCCAAACTCGGGAGTATCTAGAAAACGTTAAAAAAGACGGTGGTATCGGATATGGCTTGAGGTATCTAAACAAAAATACAAATGATACATATCGTGCAAGCGCGACCTTTAATTATCTTGGCCAATATACAAGCGATGGCTTCGTACACTGGTGTGCACCTATTGAAGATGGGAGCTTGCCTCAATCTGGGGTAAATCAGATGCTGACACCGCTTGTAGTAAACGCACAAGTTGTATCTGGCAAACTGAGTTTGTCATGGGAGTTCGCAACGACGCATTATTCTTTGGCTGACATTGAGAAGATCGCAACTCGATATATTGCGAGTTTAACGGCTCTTATCGCGGCAATGAATGAGCAAGCGCAAACCGTACAAACCAATGAATGCTCACCTAACCTGCGACTGATTGAAAAACTCAACACTACTGCTGACGAGAATGAACCTGTTTTCTGCATCCACCCTGTAACAGGGCGCGTGACTGGTTACCAAAGGCTTGCACAGGCTCTTGAGGGTGAAAGAAGCGTGTTTGGAATCAAGTCGAAGAGCTTCATTTTAGATGATGTTTTTGATACGTCGTTTGCTGATATGGCGGAAACCTATTATCAAACAATCAAGCAGATGCAGCCATGTGGACCATATCGGCTAGTAGGTTGGTCGTTAGGCGGGGCTCTTGCCCAAGAAATCGTAAGTCGTCTAGAGAAAAATGACGATGATATTGAATTCGTTGGTTTACTTGATTGTTATGTGCCAGGTACCGAAATCGCTGAAGATCAGTGGGACTCACCAACCTCGAAAACCAAGCTTATAGAACATATTACATTGCTATTAGGCTCCATTACGAAAGACCAAGGAAAACGGTGTGTGCAGTTGCTTGATTCCGTGGTGCCATCAAGGTGGCCAGAAGTGTTTAATACATGGTTATCGGAAAATCAGTTCGATAGATACATGGCAGATAACGCGAAACAAATGCTCTATAGCTGGGCTGTTGAACAACACATGCGTGCACTGTGTCGTGGGTATCAATTACCAAACATAAAAACCCAGTTGCATTGTTGGTGGGCAGGGCAGCCAAATGGGCGCTCAGAGCTGTTATCAAAAGGGTTGAATAAGCACAACGACCTCCAATTTTCCGCCGTTGTAGACACCGATCATTTAGGGATCGTGCAGAATAATACAGTAATCAATGACTTATACGGGCATTTGTATCGTTAATAATATTATGAATAACTATTGCTGAGATGTTTTATTTTGAAAATTACGTGGTAAACTCCGTTAAATTATTAATCGCAATGATAACCATTATCGTTGTTTTTTGTGTTTTTATTACAATTGGTTCATAGCCGTTTTGAAGGAGAAATATATGAATCGGCACTTTATGCGCACCCCAACTGCTCTTGCGGTCGCTTTAGTTATATCGTCAGGAATGGTCCAGGCCAACGAAGATGAAACCGTTGTTGTTATTGGGCAGCAACTCGAAGATAGCTCAGTAGGTCCAGATTTTAGTTACGTAGGGTTAAGCAGCCGAACAGCAACAAAAACAGACGTTGCGATAGGTGAGACACCACGTGCAATTTCTATTGTGACTCGTGAACAGATGGACGACCGAGCGTCGATCAGTATTGCCGATGCACTGCAATACACACCGAGTATCCAAGCGAATTATTTTGGTGAAGACAACAAGCAAGACTGGTTTGTTATCCGTGGCTTTCAGCAAGCAAACAGTGGCTTGTATCAAGATGGAACGCGTTTGTACTCATCGGGTTTTTACAGTTGGCAAATCGACCCGTTTGGTTTGGAACGCGTCGAGATTTTACGAGGCCCGGGCTCTGCGTTATATGGTCAAACCCCTCCTGGTGGTGTAATTAACGTCGTGAGCAAGCGTCCACAATTTGATAGTGGTTCTGGTCAGTTTGCTCTTGAGTACGGCACAGATGACCGTAAGCAAATCAGTTTAGATGTGAACTCTGAAGTCAACGATAAAATGGCTTTCCGTCTTCAAGCGCTTGGTCGTAAAAATGGCAGCCGTGTCGATGGTGTAGAAGCTGAACGCATTTTTATCGCTCCTTCTCTGACTTACAAGTTCACAGACGACACAAAAATTACATTACTAACGAGCTACCAGAAAGATGATTCTGATCCGTACCTACAATTCTTGCCAATGGAAGGGACGTTAACGTCGAATCCAAACGGGAAAATCAGTGATAGCACTTCGGTAGGTAATTCAGATTGGGATACGTTCGAGCGTGAACAGCTGTCAGTAGGTTATGAATTTGAACATCATTTTAATGACACTACCTACTTCATGCAGAACACACGTTACAGCAAGATGGACATCAACCTTCGTCAAATGTACACGCTTGGCTACATGAAAGACTTTGGCCTTCCTGACCCAACAAGCAGTAATATTGTACGCGGGGCTACTACTGAAGAAGGCTCGTCTGACGCATTTAATATCGACAACCGTGTTGTGCACACCTTTACTACTGGCATCGTAGAACATACTTTGTTGGCTGGTATCGATTATCAAAATATTGATATCGATAGTAAGGACTATCCTACAGACGGTGTTGGAATTAATGTTAGAGATCCACTTGTCGCAGTTGATGGAAACCTACAGTTTAACATTTTTGACCCTACATATGGCAACAATGTCGCTTTGATCAATCCGATTACCCAGCAACCGTACACAGAGTCGGATCGTGAAACGACTAAAACAAAAAACCACCAATTGGGTCTGTATTTACAAAATCAAATGATGATTGCGGACAAGTGGGCAGTGCAAGTTGGTGTTCGTTACGACGATTCCCAAAACAAGACACATAACACGACTACGGGCGCAAAAACTAAGGTTGATAACGAAGAGTGGACAACCAACTTCGGTGTTGCTTACTTGATGGATAGTGGCTTTACACCTTATGCGAGCTATGCCCAGTCGTTTAATCCTATTATCGAACTAGATGACAATAAAAATCCTGCGAAACCAGAACGTGGTGAGCAATACGAAGTGGGCTTGAAATACCAACCGCGTAGTTTTGAAGGCTACTTCAACATTGCGGCATTTCAAGTATCCAAAGAGAACTTGAAGAGTATGCATAAAACACAATTCACGCAAATTGGTGAAGTCCGCAACCGTGGCATTGAACTGGAAGCGGTGGCAAACGTGACCGAAGCATTGACTTTGATTGGTAATGTGTCGTTCATTGATTCTGAAATCACTGAAGATGCTGACAACAGTATTGTGGGGAACACGCCGTCACAAATTGCCGATCAACTGGCTTCGGCTTGGGCAAACTATCGTTTCTTGAGTGGTCCACTTGATGGCTTAACCGTTGGTGCGGGTGCACGTTACGTTGGTGATTCGTATGCCGACAATACAGAAACTAACGTCGTTCCTTCTTACACATTGTTTGACGCAACACTGAGTTACCGAATCGAAGATTACAAGTTCCAAGTTGCAGCTAAGAACCTAGCGGACAAAGAATACGTAGCGACTTGCGCTGGTTCTTGTTATTACGGTGATCGCCGTAACGTAATTGCGAGCGTAACCTATGACTGGTAAGAGCCAGCCTCTGAACACTCTGTCCGATGGACAGAGTGTTTCGTTAAGAGAGGCACAAGACAGTTACTGCGTTGAAGTTAGTTCTGGTGTGGTTGAAGTTGTGCGGGAAACAAACCAGTTTTGGCGTTTAACTCAAATGACCGCGTTAAACACGGAGCAACTTTCTGCTTTTGCACTTCTATTCTCTGCTAACCCCAAAATTCGAACGATTGAACTTGGGCTGTTTAGAAGTGAAGTATTGGATTCTTTGTGCTTTGAAACTGCTGAGGGCTTAAAGGTGCTTTGGCGTGAAGCCATTATGCAAGTTCCTGAACTTTGGCTTAAGAATCGACACCGAACGCTTTACCCCCATAAGCAAGTTCTCGATGCGGCAGGTTATCATCCCGCGAGGCCAAAGCCCTTATTGGGTGAATTGTATCGTCGTTATATTCCTGAACTTAACGCCGTTCTCACTCTAGAGGGCTTGGATGTCGACAAGCACTTAACCTTCTTCAATAAGTGGCAAAACAGCCAACGTGTAGCGAATTTCTGGGAGCAAACGGGTTCACTGGAAGAGCACAGACGGTACTTAGAAGAGTCGGTAAAAAACAATAAGAATCAGCTTCTTATTGTGTGTTTAGACAATCAGCCTTTCGCCTACATCGAAGTGTACTGGACCAAAGAAGATCGAATCGCCCCGTATTACGCTGCAGGTGATTATGACCGTGGAATCCACATGCTGGTAGGGGAAGAGTCTCACCGTGGCGCACATAAAGTTGCGGCTTGGTTACCCTCTGTTTGTCATTTCATTTACTTATCCGACCCCCGAACTGAAAAGATTGTTAGTGAGCCACGAGCCGATAACGACAAGATGATCGGGTACCTACAAAAATACGGTTTTGCAAAA
Source organism: Vibrio sp. HI00D65 (assembly GCF_001635455.1). GTDB lineage: Bacteria > Pseudomonadota > Gammaproteobacteria > Enterobacterales > Vibrionaceae > Vibrio. The sequence continues at coordinate 207,863 of NZ_LWEH01000091.1, read as the reverse complement.
GTTAAAGAATTTGAGTTTCCGCATAAGCGTGCGGCTTTGATGTGTCAGTTGAAAGACACCTTCTTCAGCAACGAGTTTTAGCCGTTAAATAGTCAGTGCTGAAGAATGGAGTCGGAATAGGGGGCTTCGTTCCCAAAAATTTTCATAAGGTTATGTATGACAAGACAAATTAAGGAATATGATGTTCTAGGTGTAGGCTTTGGTCCTGCAAATTTATCGATAGCTATTACACTGGAAGAGCTGGCTAAAGGTAATGGTTTAAGTTATTGCTTCTTGGAGCAAAAATCTCACTTTGAATGGCACGGCGGCATGTTGCTTGATGGTACAAGAATGCAAATATCGTGCTTGAAGGACCTGGTGACATTGCGCAACCCAACGAGCCCTTATTCATTCGTTAACTATTTGCACACCAAAGACAGGCTTAACGCTTTCATTAACCTAGGTAGTATGAATCCTTCTCGTCTCGAGTTTAATGATTATCTGACGTGGGTCGCAAATCAATTCTCAGATCGAGTGAGTTACGGCCAACGAGTCATTAATATTGAGGCAATGGAAGAAGATGGTCATACTTCTAAAGTGAAGGTCACGTCTACTGACATTCACGGCAATCAAACGGTTCGAATTGCAAAGAACCTCATTGTTGGTATGGGCGGCATGCCAAAGCTTCCGAAACAGTTTGAAGGTCATGATAACGAAAATATTATTCACTCTTCGAAGTATAAGGTGTGGCGTGAAACCTTTAAGTCAAAATCGAAGCCTAAGATTGCAATTGTGGGCGCAGGGCAGAGTGCTGCTGAAATATTTGTTGATCTGACGAACCGTTACTCCGGCGGTGAAGTTCACATGATTAACCGCCGCTTTGCATTGCACCCAGCCGATGATAGCCCGTTTGTAAACGAGGTGTTTGACCCTGAATTTACAGACCAAATGTATGAAAGCACGCAAGAACAACGTGACCATATTCTTTCCCGCTTTAGCTCAACTAACTATTCCGTTGTGGATACAGAAGAACTCAATGCAATTTATGAGCTTCTTTACTTACAGAAAGTAACAGGTGAAGGTAAACATCAACATCTACGTTGCCACGACATTCAAGAAGTAGCAGTGAAAGACGACAAAGTGGCGTTGCGCTTGAGTGACACAATCAACAAGGTGCAGACATGGAATGAATACGACGCGATCATTCTTGCTACTGGTTATAGATACGATGAGTTCAACCAAATGCTCAGCTCCATTGAACCCTTGATTGATAGTAAATCGGTAGGGCGTTCATACCAATTAGATATGAAGTCAAACTGCGGGGTTAAGATTTTCCTACAGGGGTGCTGTGAGTCTTCACATGGTCTGAGTGATACGTTGCTTTCAGTGTTGGCTGTTCGTTCTCGAGAGATTGTAGAAGCGCTTCTTGAAACCGAGGAGCTAACTTTAGAAAAAGAATAATTTTAAGTATGTGAATAGTGCCTAGGTTGTCGTTAAATCAAACAACTAGGCGCTGATTAAAGCTATCAATACGATTTATCACAGCAGTTGTTGAGCACAAAGCCTATATTGACTAGAATGACGCACTTTTTTATTTACTTACATACAGGTAATGAACATGAGCGATACTAATTCAAGACCAGCTTTACCAGATCATCTTGCAGGCAACCCACGCAGCCCACACCACGTGGCTGAGTGTTTCGAATACCCAATCGGTATCCGTCTAAATGGTAATGAGCGTACTGATGTTGAAGAATACTGCATCAGCGAAGGTTGGGTGAAGATTCCTTCTCCTAAAGCACTTGATCGTTTCGGTCAGCCAATGCTTATCACTCTTAAAGGCACTGTAGAAGCTTACTACATCGAAGAATAATAGATTGTTGTAGCTGAAATCAGCTGCGGAATACTGTTTACAGAAGGGGCTAGAGAAATCTAGGCCCTTTTTTGTCTTTGTACCGTCCTAAATATGCTTCTAGAAATAGAAAGTTGTCTTGTCACCATCATAAAACGCAGTATTCAATATGCAGCCAGGACAATAATACAACGTACTGTGGTTGTTTTGTACGCGATTGCTCACCTTTGGCTAGTGCTTGCTCGATTTGCAATTGATTAAATAGTAAACGAACGTTCAAAAATATGAAGCATGATCTAATTAAATGAAACTAATTTGCTGTATTTAAACAATTTTATTGTTATTAGCTATATGCATCACAGAAATTATTCCTGAAGCACATACAATCCCTTCTGTTTTCGAATGAGCGTTAATTTTTTCGTTCGAGCATTTTATTCTTCCTTCGCCCAATAACATGAGGTTCCTATGTTTGGAATATTCAAACCTATGGCGCATATCGATCGCTTGTCATCAGATAAGATCGATAGCACTTACACACGATTACGATGGCAACTGTTCATCGGTATTTTTGTTGGCTATGCGGGTTACTACCTAGTCCGTAAAAACTTCAGTTTGGCAATGCCTTACTTGATTGAACAGGGTTTCAGCCGTGGTGAGCTAGGGGTGGCATTAGCAGCCGTGTCTATTGCTTACGGTTTATCTAAATTCTTAATGGGTAGCGTTTCTGACCGTTCTAACCCTCGTTATTTCCTCAGTGGTGGCTTGTTAATGTCGGCACTGGTTATGTTCTGCTTTGGTTTTATGCCTTGGGCAACCGGCAGCATAACAGCAATGTTTATTCTTCTTTTCTTAAACGGTTGGTTCCAAGGTATGGGCTGGCCAGCGTGTGGACGAACCATGGTGCACTGGTGGTCACGTAAAGAGCGTGGCGAGATCGTGTCAGTATGGAACGTTGCTCACAACGTGGGTGGTGGATTGATTGGTCCAATGTTCTTACTGGGTCTGTGGGCTTTTAACGACGATTGGCGAACCGCTTTTTATGTTCCTGCATTTTTTGCCACTCTCGTTGCTATTTTTATTTGGTTCACAGTAAGAGATACCCCTCAATCTTGTGGTCTACCGCCAATTGAAGAGCACAAAAACGATTACCCAGATGATTACGACAAGTCTCACGAAACTGAGATGACAGCGAAAGAGATCTTCTTTAAGTACGTATTTAATAACAAATTACTTTGGTCTATCGCGATTGCAAACGCGTTCGTTTACCTAATTCGATATGGTGTACTGGACTGGGCTCCTGTTTACCTAAAAGAAGCGAAAGACTTCTCTGTAGATAAATCTTCTTGGGCTTACTTCTTGTACGAGTGGGCTGGTATTCCTGGCACGCTGTTGTGTGGTTGGATCTCAGATAAACTATTCAAGGGCCGCCGTGCTCCAGCAGGTATCTTGTTCATGGTATTGGTGACTATTGCGGTCCTAGTTTACTGGTTTAACCCGGCAGGTAACCCAACCATTGATATGATGGCACTGATTGCGATTGGTTTCCTAATCTACGGTCCGGTAATGCTAATTGGCCTGTACGCACTTGAACTTGCACCTAAGAAAGCTGCAGGTACAGCCGCAGGTCTAACAGGACTATTCGGTTACTTAGGTGGCGCAGTTGCAGCAAACGCGGTGCTAGGCTTCATGGTTGACCATTACGGATGGGATGGTGGTTTCACTATCTTGGTTGGTGCTTGTGTTGCTTCAATCATCTGTCTGCTATACGCGTTTGTCGGTGAGCGTAAGCACCATAAAGAGAAAAGCCTTGAGCAAGAGAAAGAGGCAATAGCTTAATTATTATTTAACTCAACAGCATCATACCAATAATCAAACGAGGCAGGGATAACCTGCCTCTATTTTATCAAGGAATAGAACAATGAAAACAACGTCCCTGTCCCTGACTCTGCTGGCTCTAAGTTTATCGGCTAACGCATTTGCCGATCCTTTGGTGATTGCTCACCGAGGCGCATCGGGTTACTTACCTGAGCACACTCTGCCTGCTAAGGCTCTTGCGTATGCAATGAAACCGGACTATATCGAACAAGATGTTGTGATGACCAAAGACGACCAACTCGTCGTACTTCACGATCATTATTTGGATCGCGTTACCGATGTTGCTGAGCGCTTTCCTGACCGTGCGCGTGAAGATGGGCGCTACTACGCGATAGACTTTACGCTCGCTGAGATCAAATCATTAAGAGTGACAGAAGGCTTTAATCTTGATGAGCAAGGGAACAAGGTCGCAGGTTACCCAACACGCTTCCCAATGTGGCAGTCTGATTTCCGAGTACCAACGTTTGCAGAAGAAATCGAAATGATCCAAGGTTTGAATAAGACCCTTGGTTATGACGTTGGTATCTACCCAGAAATCAAAGCACCTTGGTTCCACCGTCATGAAGGCAAAGACATTTCTAAAGCAGTACTGGCTACCTTGCATCAATATGGTTACTTATCTAAAGATGATAAGGTCTACTTGCAGTGTTTCGATGCGAACGAACTAAAACGTATAAACGACGAACTCATGCCTGCGATGGAAATGGACCTCAAGCTGGTTCAGCTGATGGCTTACACGGACTGGAATGAAACCATGACTTACAAAGGCGACGTAGCGACGCCTTATAGTTATGATTGGATGTTCGAGAAAGGCGGCATGGAAAAAGTGGCGACTTATGCTGACGGTATTGGTCCTTGGAAACCTATGCTGGTGGACGATGCATCAACCAAAGGCAATATCATCATTAAGCCATTGATGAAATCAGCGAAAGACGCAGGCTTAGATGTTCACCCATATACATTCCGCGCTGATCCAGGCCGAATTCCAGGTTATGTCGATAACTTCGATGGTATGTTGGACGTGTTTTATAACCAAGTGAAAGTCGACGGCGTGTTTACCGACTTCCCAGATAAAGCGGTAGACTTCTTAAACCGCTAATTGGTTAATCCACAATAAAATACAAAGAGTTAAAAGCACTGCCTGAAGGTGTTTTTAGCTCTTTTTTTGATCTAACAGTCCTGCATTAAATCTACTCTCTGAGCACACACTTTAATCGTTACTTGGTTTACACCGTTTACACTCCTTGATAGGTTACGCGCAATGCAGTCAGTTGCTCAATATATAGTGCTTCTGGCTGAAATAAATATTGAAAATGGACCCATTATGGAAAAAAGAAGCAAAGTCTATCTAGATAGTTATCTCAAGTCACTGCCGGCTGAAGTTGCCAAACAATACACCTCATTCAGTGCCGACTATTACTGTGCGGATGAGTACAACGCCAATCTATGCGCGCAGCTGATACTGAAAGGTGAAAAACAAGCCTCGTGCAGCATGGAATATTGGTACAGCCATGAAGGCGAAACCATGCCCGTTGTTGGACATTTACAGGTGGTCACTGATTGGAACGGTGATCCTGTCTGTATTGTTGAACTTACATCGGTGTCATTGTGCCCATATAACCAGGTGACGGCTGAGTTTGCTGCCGCTGAAGGCGAGGGTGATAAAACGTTGGCATGGTGGCGAGAAGCGCACTGGAATTTTTTCTCTCGTGAATGCGATGACTTAAAGATCACACCAAGTGAAGACATGATGTTGGTGCTCGAGCGTTTCAAAGTCGTCCATCAATAATTGACTTTATCTATACAGAGTGCCACAAGTTAAATGAATCTTAACCCGTGGCACTGAACGCTCAAAAATAGCAAAGCAATAGAACAAGGAGTGTGTAGTGAAAATTGCGATACTGGATGATTACCAAAATACAGTAAAAAGTCTCGAGTGTTACCGAAAGTTGCAAGATCATGACGTTACCGTATTCACCGAGACCTATCCAGAAAATGAACTAGTGTTGAAGCTGTACGACTTTGAGGCGCTTGTACTCATCCGCGAGCGTACTGAAATCACTGTGTCGCTGCTATCTGAGCTGCCAAACCTAAAAGTGATCAGTCAAACCGGAAAAGTCAGTAATCACATCGATTCACAGCTATGTGAACGTTTCGGTGTGAAAGTGTTAGAGGGACGAGGTTCACCTGTCGCGCCCTCTGAGCTCTGTTGGGCATTGATTATGGCGGCATCTCGTCACATTCCTACTTACGTTTCAAACCTCAGACAGAACCGATGGCAAAGTTCAGATGTACTCGGTTTAGGCAGAACGCTTAGGGGGCTAAAGCTTGGTATTTGGGGTTATGGAAAAATCGGGCGCTGCATCGCGCAATACGCCAAAGCGTTCGGGATGGATGTAACGGTGTGGGGTAGCCAGAACTCGCGAGAGCAAGCACAAGCCGATGGATTCGAAGCGGCAGTAACCAAGCAGGCATTTTTCGAAAGTGTGGACGTACTCTCATTACACCTTCGTTTAAACAATGTCACTAAAGGCTGTGTTACTGCTAATGACCTCAGCGTAATGAAACCTGACTCGCTATTCGTGAATATCAGCCGTGCGGAGTTAGTCGAGCCTAATGCGTTATTTGATGAACTCACCAAAGTACCAAGTAAACGAGCAGCTATTGATGTGTTTGATATTGAGCCCGCGACACCTGATAACGAGCCGCTGCTGTCTCTACCAAACGTTACTGCAACACCGCATTTGGGCTACGTTGAACAAAATAGTTACGAACTCTACTTTGATATCGCTTTTGATAACATTCTGATCTATCAAAAAGGTGGCATATAGGGTTAGAATCTGCCCAAACAAAAAAAGTAGAGAAAGTATGAACTTAACAGTTAGACAAGTCGTAGTAAGCGATGCTCAAGACGTAATTGATGTATTGAATCCAATTATCAGTGAAGCTCGTTACACTATCTTGGATAAGATGTTTTCGGTCGAAGAAGAAAAGGCATTTATTGAGTCGTTTCCAGATCGAGGTGTATTCAGTGTTGCTGTCAATGAAACGACTGGTGACCTGTTTGGTTTTCAAAACGTAGAGCCGTTTGCCTCATATACGAAAGCCTTTGACCATGTGGGTATTATTGGGACTTATGTTGATGCAAACAGTCGTGGACAAGGCGTTGCAAAACAGTTATTTGAACATACATTTGAAGTCGCAAAAGCCAAAGGCTACGAAAAGCTTTTTGCTTATGTTCTAGCCGATAACGAGCGCGCATTGGCGGTGTACCGCAAACAAGGCTTTGAGATTGTCGGAATTGCAAAGAAACACGCCAAGATTGGTGAGCAGTACTTTGATGAGATTCTTATCGAGAAATTCTTATAAGTACCGCAAAACATTCGTAACATCATCGATGCAGGAGGCATGATGAACAGAGGTACAAAATCAACGGTTGCAACCAAGCTGACCAAAACCGTATTATTTGATTGGGGCAACACCTTAATGACCGACTTCCCAGACGCACAAGGGAAAATGTGTGACTGGGAAATCGTACAACAAGTGAGTGGAGCACAAGCTTTACTCGCTGAGTTGTCAAAGCATCACAACATCTACATTGCTACTAATGCGGCTGATTCAAGCAAAACTGACATCATCCGCGCGTTTGAGCGAGTTGGCCTGTCGCAATACATTGATGGTTACTTCTGTAAGGCGAGTATTGGCTTATCTAAATACGAACCGGGCTTCTATTCTGCGATCATCTCGCAACTCGGGATAAAGCCACAAGAGATCACCATGATTGGCGATTCTCTAGAAAAAGATATCTACCCAGCGCTTGAAGCTGGCCTACAGGCTGTTTGGCTCAACACAGAAGGTGCCATCGCAGATACAATCTTACCTATTGTTGAGGTTCAAAACCTGATCGAACTACTGGAGTTATGCAATGGATGATCACTCAGAGATTTGGCGTCAGTATTATCAAAAAGCCTTAGATAAACCTCATTTAAAAAGAACAGAATTCGCTATGAAGCTGAACGAATCAGGCTTAAATGTCGCGATTGACTGCGGATGTGGTACAGGAAGTGACATTGAGTTTTTAGAGCAGCAAGGCCACCAAGTTTATGGCTTCGACGTTAATCCTGACTCAATATCGATATGTCGAGACAGGTTCAGTCAAAAAGCTTTGGTCGAGATATCTCAGAGCGCATTTGAAGATTATGATTATCCCAAAGCCGGGCTAGTAATCGCTAACTCCAGCCTATTTTTTGCAGAGCCGAATCAGTTCGATCAGACGTGGAAACGAATTATCGATAGCATTGATAGCTGTGGTGTATTTGCGGGCGATTTCATGGGGGTAGACGATAGTTGGGCTTATGGTTATCGAACCTCTACAACGCCTCTCACAAAGGCAAAAGTACAGAGTTTATTTGATACGTTCGAAGTTATCCGCTTTCACGAACGAGACGAACAAGCGCTTACATCATTAGGCAAGATGAAGCATTGGCATACTTACTCTGTTGTGGCGATTAAGCGACGTTCAACCTAGCAACGTTAAGCTAAAACTTTCTGTACGTTCATTTTGAAAGCAACCTCTCATTTGTTGTCTAATTAATACTCAAAGCTAAGCTTATTCTTCTAATAGAAGGGCTAGGTTAAGAGTATCGAACGTCATGGAATATCGGTTGGAATTGAGCGTGTTAGCGGCGAAACCATCATCGTGTTCAAAGCGAAAGGGAAACTAACGCACAACGACTATCAAGCGATGATACCTATCTTAAAAACCACTATAAAAGAGATCGATTCATCAGCATTAAAGGTGATGATCGATATCTCAACGCTGATGGGGTGGGGATTGCGTGCCGCATGGGATGATTTTAAACTCGGTTTAGAGCTCAACTCCAAGATAGACAAAATCGCTATTTGTGGTGACAAAAGCTGGCATCCAAAGTGGGTAGTTGGTTTGTGTCTGATGACATCAAATCAATCGAAGATCACGACTCTGCCATAGAGTGGCTTGTTGATTAGATTCATCATATCTTATTTCAAGTGACAGCTGGTGCTAAGCGTTGACCTTTAACGAACCACCAGCTGTCATTCATCGACTCCCAAAGTTATTTTTATGAAATTCAATAGAATATGCTGACGGCTATAGGTAACATACCGCCCATGCGATATCGTCGCTTTAATTAGAATAATAAGCACAATAACCAGGTCTATTAACATGAATAAGGTAATTGATAAGCTCGCTTGGATATTTATTCAAGATGGCAAGCTGCTGATGGTAAGATCAAAAGGCAAAGAACTGTTTTACCTACCGGGCGGAAAACGCGAAGCGGGTGAAAGTGATGAGCAAGCATTGATTCGTGAAATCAAAGAAGAGATTTCAGTCGATTTAGTACCGGATTCAATCAAATACGTTGAGACGTTTACTGGCCAAGCTGATGGCAAAGCGGAAGGCGTTTCTGTGCAATTGACTTGTTACGCTGCTGAGTACACGGGCGAACTATCACCAGATGCTGAGATCGAAGAGCTTAAGTTTGTAGATGGCAATGACAGAGAAGTATGTTCATTGGCGGCACTGGTTGCGCTAGATTGGTTAGAAGAGAATCAATACTTGTCGTAACGACGAGATCAGCTCCCCCAAAGATCACAATTATGAAAAGCTTGAAGGGCGACTTCCTTTCATTAAAAGGTCGAGTTTTCTTTGAGCTTTTTTCGTATCTTGCAGATCCACCACCTCAATCATCTCACACTCATCCCTGACCATCTCATTGATTAGGCTAGGGTAGTGTCGGCAATCCTCTGGGCGGTCTAAGTAAATACTGCAGGTGTATTTTGCTTGAGCGTTCGTGTTTTTGTTCGGGACCAGTTCGAGAAACGGGCAACGAGCTAAACGTTCACCGGATTGAGGATCGAACCAAATCTCACCACCGCGAACATATTCAAAGATGTCCGGGTTGAACAGTTCCCACAAATCAATCTCTACTTGAGTCGCGGCGAGGTCGCCATCCCCATATTTGATGCAACATTTTCCGCATTGATTACAATCTTTCATTCTTTGCTTCTTCGTTGGCTGACACTTTTAATGTTACCACTGATACGCGTGGCGCGTTGATTTTGTTGTTCAAAGTATAAAAATGGCGCGATAAACAGTGATACAATTTGGTTTTATAAGTGATTCATAGCAAAGGCTTCATATGAGAACGATCTTCACCACTGAAGGCGACATCAACGCAAAGAAACAGAAAGACGCTTACCCAAAGCTGGCGTTATGTGAAAACTGTGTGCGTGACTATGTGGTGATTGAACAAGGAGAGCGAACTTACCAGCCTTGTGCAAAATGTGGTGCCGACGAATAATGCGCCTTGATAAATACCTTTGTAAAAGTACAGACCTCACTAAGTCACAAGCCATTGAAAGCATTCATCATGGTGAGGTTTGTGTAAACAGTGAAGTTGTGCTCGCTGAATCCACTCAAGTACACGAAAGTAACACCATCTTGCTGAATGGCGACGCATTAACGCTACGCGCGTTTCGTTATATCTTGATGCACAAGCCAGCAGGCACCATCTGTTCCAATATCGACGAAGTGTATCCATCTCTTTTCAATTATTTAGAGTTAGATAAAGCGTCTGAACTGCACATCGCAGGGCGTTTAGATGCTGATACCACAGGATTGGTGTTAATCACCGATGATGGCCGTTGGTCTTTCGATATCACATTGCCCACGAAGTCGTGCAAAAAGGTGTACCGCGTGACATTGTCACGAGAGATTAAAGACGATGTCGCTGATAAGTTCAGAGCAGGGGTTCCACTGCAAGGTGAGAAGAACCTTACGCGCCCGGCAGAACTAGAAGTAATTAGCCCCAAAGAAGTGCTCTTGACCATCACCGAGGGTAAGTTTCATCAAGTTAAGCGAATGTTTGCTGCTGTTGGTAACCGAGTGCTTGGGTTACATAGAGAACAAATAGGCGACGTCCGTTTAGATGTTGAAGAAGGTCACTGGCGTTACCTCACTGAAGATGAAGTTAGCTCTTTCAGCCGTAACCTAAAACAAATTTAACCATAATGCACAAAGCTCAGCGATACTTCTGGGCATCAAAACAGAAGGAATTATTTATCATGGATAACCTCAAAGTCACTGAAATCAAATCGTTTGTGCCTGCAAAGGATTTCGATCTATCTAAGCTATTTTATCAAACCCTGGGGTTTGAACTCATGTCTGATTTCCATGATATCGCCTATTTTCGCCACGGTGATTATGCATTCCTTTTACAAGATTTTTACGAACCTGCGCACTGTCACAATTACATGATGCACTTGCTCGTGGAGGACGTAAAAAGTTGGTATCAGCACGTACAAAACTCTAATGTAATTGCTGAATTTGAAGTGACCGTTACCGAGGTTCTTGAGCAGCCTTGGGGAATGCTTGAGTTTTGTATCACTGACCCAAGTGGCGTGCTATGGCGTGTTGCCGAGAACATAACGCTGCGTGACTCGTAACTTGTTTTAAAGGCCAGTGAAACGCTTCAAATTATCCATATGTCGCTCTATTTATGCCGTCATTCGGGAATTAGCAAATAGGTTTAAACACAAATATGAAGGCAAAAATGCACAGCCAAGGCGTTTATTACTGTGATAACGTTGATCTGGTCGCCGAGCAAACGCAATGTTTAGAAGTGTTGTACGATTTCAATCACACTCGCCCGAGTGAAGGTAAAAAACGCCAGCAAATTATGAAGCAACTGTTCGCAGAAGTCGGCGAGGGTTGTTAGATAGAGCCGCTACTGCACGCTAGCTGGGGGCGCCGCATTCACTTAGGTAAAACTATGTATACGTAAACTTCAACCTCACGCTTGTTGACGACCCCGACATGTTCATCGGTGCGAACAGTATAGTCAGCCAAAACATCCCAGCCAATGTAGTTGCTGTTGGAAACCCTTGTAAAGTAGTACGAGAAATCAACGAACGCGGCCGAAAGTACTACCACAAAGACTGCCCTATTCCAGAAGAGCTGAAGTAAGCTATCATGTTCAGACTTTTAATGTGGGATTTTGGTCATGCTGGAGACAAAGATTCCGTATTTTCTCTCAAGCCAACTCTAGCTGTGATATAAGTCGTTGTTATATAACACACAGGTTGCATAATTAGTGTGAGCAGTAGAAACTAAACAGAGTTTTTCTGTCTAATAGAGCCGTTATGCAAATGAGGAAATGAATGGATATTTTAGAACGAGTTAAATATGTATTGAGCGAGGAAGCTAAAGCTATCCAGTCTGTTCACGTGAGCGATTCTTACAAAGACGTTGTTAAACTGATAGCAAACTGTCAGAGTAAAATTGTAACAATAGGCATTGGAAAAGCTGGGCATATCGCCATAAATTTTCAGCCACATTAAGTTCAACTGGTTCTCCGTCAGTATTTCTTCATCCCGCAGAGGCTGCTCATGGGTGATTTAGGAATCGTTAGTCCAAGTGATATTTTAATAGCATTTTCCACGAGCGGAAAGTCGCGAGAGGTAATCGAAATTCTAGAACTGGCACGTCACTTAGGAGTCACGCATATCATTGGTGTAACCTCTCATCCAGACTCAGAGTTAAGGCAACATTGTTAATATGTATTAGACATGGGAACTCACAAAGAAGCTTGCCCACTTGATCTCACCCCAACAACTACGATTGCCGTGATGCTTGCAATCAGCGATGCAATTGCGATCTCAGTAATGGAGGTTAATGAATTCACTAAAGAACAATATGGTTTAAGACATCACGGCGGTTACTTGGGTAGGAAGGCTCGCACGGACAATGAGTCACATTAGCAATGACATTGCTGTTTAAGATTGATTCGTAATGCTTGGCATTTTTACAATGTGTTTGTTTCAGTGTTTAAGGTGGCTTCGGTATTGCGTTGCTCGCACTTTAACAGTGAGCTATGGTGTTCAACAGGTCTCACTAATGGAAACTAAGAAAACATGATACGTAATTTCTACACCTGCGATAAAGAAGTCGACGAAAATAGCCATGATGGAGAAGGTTCAATAGATATCTATCGTGCATTCAGACGTAAAGATTTTTCAGGAGCTTGGGACTTTGCCATCAGAGTTGTACTGCCACCGGGAAGCTCCATGGGAGAGCATACTCATGGTGACGATGAAGAAATGTATATTATTTTAAAAGGTGAAGGGACCATGACTATCGAGGGAGAGTCTAGAAAAGTAACTTCTGGAGATATGATTGTGAATAAACCTCACGGTACACATGGCTTGGTGAATACGTCTGACTCGGAAATCGAATTACTCATTATCCAAGCAAGTTTAAAGTAAATCACCACAAAAAAACGCTTAACAGGAGTTCCTAACGTTTGGCCACTTTCATTTAAATCAGCTGTAGTGTTTGAGGGAAAGATTTTAAGTTGGGTGGTATAGCGTTCTCGCCCGTCAACCATGCTTTACATGAAAAAGGACATTTATGATCACAACAAAGAACCTAATACTCACCCCAGTTAGTTACTGCGATTTAGATATATACTCCCAAATATTAGGCTCAGATGAGTTGACAAACTTTCTTCCAAAAGGACGTGCATAATCAGATGAAGAAATTCAGTCACACCTAACAAATCGAGTTAAGCATTGGGAGCATGGGTTTGGCTCTTATGTAATCAGCCTGAAACATAAACTTTAAACTAAAATAGGTTACGTCGGAGTTGAGTTCTGTGAAAATTCAGAATTTAGTGATATAAGATACGCTTTAGTTCCTTGTCACCAAGGGCAAGGATATGTTTTTGAGGCAGCGTATACAGTTCTGGAACAAACTTTCCGGGTAGGTAAACATTCAAAAATATATGGGGTAGCATTGAAAGAAAACTTGCCTTCTTTAACAATAATTAGAAAGTTAGGTATGACAGCTGAGCCAACTGTTAACCTTTACGGTGATGTCGATAATCTGGAGACATATGTAATCGAAAAATTCATATAACCAAGCGTTCAGAGTTGACTCACAACGCTTGGCTTTTTTGCTGTGCGTTGAGTTTAGTTATTACGGCGGTTTGCAGCCGCTTAGGTGTTGCGTTGCTCACCCCTTAACTTCGCGTTATATCCATGGAGGCATTAAGTGATTAAAACGGAGCGTTTAGAGCTCAGAAAATTTACGCAGCAAGACCGTAGTGAAGTTATAAAATTACTTGGTAATTCGGATTTTATGGCGTTTTCTCCAACTGGCGAAATGACACATGAGCAAGCAGATACGCGTTTTGAAGAGCTTGTTAGTGCATTTCAAAACAAAGGTATTGGAAAGTTTTGTGTTGTGGAACGCAGGACTGGCGAGCTAGTTGGTTATTGTGGGATAGCATCATTTAACTATAAAGGCGAAAGTGTAGTTGAACTTGGATATCGGCTTAAGGTTTCAGCTCGGGGTAAAGGGTACGCATTCGAAGCAAGTTCTGCCGTTCTCTCTTTTGCCAATCAAATTGGTTATACGAAAGTTCTTGCTTTAACTGAACCTGAAAACATGCCTTCGCAGCACATACTTCTCAAACTTGGGTTCAAGGCGTGTGGTGACGGTTCCTATCAAAATATGCCAGTTCAGTACTTCGAAAAATGCATATAACAAACATTTAAGAGTGATTCGGCACGCTTGGCATTTTTGGTTCTGGTTGAGTTCAGTGTTTACGGTAGTCAAATTAAGTGTCGTTGTTGAATGCTTCACATCTTAATTTGGCGTTAGGTGCTTCTGATATCAATCATTCTGTCAAGTGTTTAAATTAGAAAATAGTATGGAAGGTAATCATGGAATATAACAGCCCCATTAGCCCAAGTTGTATAGATAACTTACTAGATGAGCTATGGCTAAATGAGGACTCTTTAGTCTTAGATGTTGGTTGTGGTAATGGCGAGTTAATTAAAAGAGTTATAGAAAAATTTAATTGTCGGGCGGTAGTCATTGATAACGATGAATTTGAAATCGCTAAAGCAAAGGAAAATCTGGAATCGAATTTGGACCAAATTACCTTTCATACATCTGCATTCAAAGATGTTGAGTTGCCTAGGGGCGCATTTGATGCGTGTTTTAGCTTAGGCTCTACTCATGCTTTTGGCGATGTTGGCGAAGCTTTAGACAATGCATTATCTGACATGAAATCTCTTATAGTTTCCAATGGCGTAATTGTACTTGGGGATGCGTATTGGCGAAAAGAGCCAGATGAGGAATACTTACTAGCAACAGGTATTGATCCTTTAGAATTAAGGTCAAACTTAAAAAATATAGAAGCAGGCAATCAGTTAGGCCTCGAATGCGTTTATGTTGTTCACTCTTCCTATCAAGATTGGGACAAATTTGAAAGTTCGTTTTGGTTGGCATCCGAACGAGAGTTGTTACTAGATCCTGCGAATATTGAGTTGTTGGACAAAGTCAAAACGATACGACACTGGAAAGATGCGTACTTAAAGTGGGGACGTGAAACAATGGGTTTTGCACTATACCTGTTTATTAACTCTACACACCGACCCACTTAACAAGTGTTTACGAGTGATTTACAACGCGTGGCATTTTTACATTGCGTATCATGCGGAGGGTAAGGTACCACGTTCCTCAAACCTTAACGGTGCTTTAGTACGGGGTTGACATCAAAGGTCATGAGTTTTGGTGTTTCTGGCTAAGTGCGAGGAACGAATCCTTTTCTAACTTTAAATCAGTAAAAGTAGGGGAGTTCAGTTCGTTTTCCTCTAGCTAACTTTCGCCTCTTAATCGAGTTTAAGTTTTGTAGCTACCCGCCTCACTTCATTATTAAAAAGCTTTTGTATAATTTGAATTTTAAATATCTTGTGGCATATAAATAGAAGTCGTGCATGTACTAACAAATGACCCAAGATTGATTTGTAACACATGGCGTTCTCTATGCGTTGGTTTCAGTATGTAAAGTGGTATGCAGGGGCTTTCTATTACGTTACTGCCCTTAGCAGGGCGTTATATGTTTTCATCAATTTAGGAGTTATTTAATGTCTTACGTAGAGACTAACTGTCTATGTGGCGCTGTAAAAATCAAAGCAAAAAGCATCAACCCTAACTTTACAGTTTGTCATTGTCAGTCGTGTCGAACTTGGGGAGGTGCACCATTTTTCGCAGTTAAATGTGGAACTCAAGTCAAAATTGAGGGGCGAAACAAAGTAAAAATGTACAAGTCATCCTCTTGGGCCTCTCGTGGTTTCTGTCTGGAGTGCGGCACTCATTTGTTTTACAAGTTCAAAGAAACAGGTGAATACAATATGCCAGTAGGTCTGTTCCCAAACTTAGAAGGTTTGAAAATGGACATGCAATACTTTAGCGACATGCGTCCGAGCTATTACTGCTTTGCCAACGAGACTAATGAGATGACTACAGAAGAAATCATGTCTTATTTTGCGGACAAGGTGTAACTAAACATATAACAAACATTTAAAAGTGGTTCGTAACGTATACAACTCTTATAGCACTGAGTCTCTTGTATTGTTTAGAACTTCATTGAGGTTAGGTCCCCAGGAAATTAAGGAAGCACAAGTGAAACTATCAAAGGAAATTCTGGTTGGTGTTTGGTCTTTAGATGAGTTCATCATCCATAGAGAATCAGGTGAAATGTTTAATTGGCCGGGGAAACAAAACGGTACTCTAATTTATACAGACAATGGGTTTGTTAGCGTCGCACAGAATAGAGATCCACTAACTAATCCTACAGACGAAGATAAAAAGAGAGAATCAAACTTTTATACAGCTACTTATGAATTAGATTTAGAGAACAATCGTGTGTTTCACTTTGGGCTTCAGTCTAGCGTGAAATCTGTTATAGGTGAATGTATGGAGCGTGAAGTTAAGCTACTAAAAGATGGTCGATTATGGTTATCTGGTAAAGGGCTAAAAGAGCGAGTCACACTCGTATGGTCAAAAGTTGATACCACGCAAACTGTTCAAGGGTGATTCGTAACGCTTGGTACTTTTGCTCTGAATCGGGTTACGTTCAATTTGAGGTGTTTCTGTAAACCTCGTTTCAACCTATGCGTACAGATATCTACAAAGGATTAGAAACAGATGCTTATCAACGACTATACCGAAAACACGGAGTTTACAGAGCTAACTAATGACCTGTTAGACATACGTAAAATATCTGATGATATAGCGGGTATATGTAAGTTTGTTCAGGGGAATCTTATTCACTCGTATTGGTTAGAGCACTACGGTGTTGAGGCTGATCCATTAAACAAGCTGACCGAAATGCAGACTCGGTATGCTAAAGATTTAGTCACTTTGGCAATGTCGAAATCAGGTGAGCCTTCACACGTTTTCAAGAAACCAAACCATAGAGTGATCAGTATTTGTAGAGACTTTTCACTATTAGTTTGCGCAGTATTGAGAGCAAAAGGAATACCAGCGAGACTAAGGAGTGGCTTTGCGACTTATTTAGCTCAAAACCATTTTGAAGATCACTGGGTATGTGAGTATTGGAACAAAGAAAAAGGGTGGATAGCCGTCGATGCTCAGTTAGACGATATTCATCGCCAAGTCTTGAACTTTGAATTTGATCCGTGTGATGTACCGTCATCAAGCTTTATCCTAGCTGGGCGGGCTTGGAAGCTATGTCGTCAAAACGCTGAGTCTGATGAAAATTTTGGTTTTGGAGATTTCAAAGGATTAGCATTTATCAAAGGGAGCCTAATTCGAGATTTATATGCATTATCAAAATTTGAAATGCATACGTGGGATACCGGTTGGGGCATACTGCCTAAATTTATAACCCCTATTTCTGGAGAGTGGGAATTAACTCTGCTAGACGAACTTGCAGAGGTCAGTTGTTCTTCAGATAGTGTTAAAGCTCTTGAGTTAGTGAAGTCGTGTAATGAAATAAGGCTTCCAAGCGGCTGGGATTGTTCTCAGTTTCCGACATTGAGTGAGCTCTATGCTTCACTGTAGCTATGGCCTACGAAAGCAAGGAAGTTAAACTATGATTCACAGTCCAGTGATTTTATTAGTCCTTGAAAGGCGATAGGTGAATACTGTACTGGGGGTATTTAAGTTTGGCACCCGGTGAATTTTTTGAGCCATTTCATTCATTTTAAAGGAGTAAATAGTGAGTTCTGAAAGGATAAAAAATATTGTTTTCGACATCGGCAATGTCGTCGTTCGTTGGTCACCTGAAGAGATTATTCGTCTTACTTTTGGAGATTGCGCATCAGCAGAAGAGAAAGCGAAGTCTGTATTTCAGTCTGATATTTGGTTAAATCTAAACAAAGGGCTGTTATCTGAAAATGATGCAAAAACCCAATACCGTGATGTGCTAGGTTTCACTGAATTAGAATGTGAACGTCTATTTTACTACGTTAAGCAAACCCAAATCTTGATTTATGGCTCCGTAGAGCTTATTAGACGTTGTAAATCTGCAGGTTATAGAGTTTTTGCATTGACTGATAACGTCCATGAAATTGTTTCTCATTTAAAAGCAACATATACATTTTGGGACTTATTTGAAGGCGCTATTGTTTCCGCTGAGGTTGGTCTACTTAAACCTCAAGTTGAAATATACGAATCATTGCTCTATCAGTATGGCTTAGAGGCATCAGAAACCGTTTTCATTGATGATATGCCATATAATGTGGCTGGCGCAGAGTCAGTTGGTATGAACGCAATTCTCTTTAAAAACACTTATCAATGTGCACGAGCTTTGAAAGCACTGGGTGTCCAATATTGACAATATAATTGTCACTAGTTCGCAAAGCCTGATTCATGGTTCTCGGCATTTGTTGTTCGAATTGGTTGAAATATCTATCCTCAAGATCAGGTTTGACGGCTTTGTTTAATGAAAATATTTTTTTACTAAAATGGAGGTAACTTTGAGAACAGAAAAGCTAGATTTAGAGCATCTTCCCCTTCAAAGTGAACTAATTCGCTCTGTTTGCTCAGCCTTTATGGTAGAAAGTGACGTAGTAGCGGCTGTGCTATTAGGCTCATTAGCAGCAGGGAAAGGTGACCGAGTTTCGGATGCTGATATTCTTATTTTTACGAAGAACAATTTCCATAAATCTGCCAATAAGTGCTTCTCAGTTTTTGAACACGACAAGGAAATATTTTACCTACTTGACGGCTTTCACAGTGGTAATGCTTACTTTAAAAAGTATATCTTCAATGATTTAACGAGTACCGAAGTTCACTGCTTAGATTTGAGTGAACCGTTCAGTATTTCAAAGCCATTCAAAGTTCTATTCGATAAAACAGGCATCATCGAACAAAGGGTAACCAGTGAACCCGCTCCAAAGCATGAGGATTCTCCTGCCTATACGAATGGTGATAAAGGCCTTACTTGGGAACTTTTTAATTGCATTAAGTGGATGAGTCGAGGGAACCATGAGTTGGCTAAGAACCATTTAAAGAAGCTTGTCGATAAACTTGAACCGACTGCATTAAAAAAAGAACGATAGTTTATTCTTTGTGAGAGCATTATTTTTTCAACCAAATTAAGGACAAATCATTGGATATCATTTTTACTCACTTGCCGAGCCCTCAAGATATCGATCAGATTTACCAAGGGCTAGGTGATTTCAATCGAAGATTTATACCAGAAATCACAGATGAGTCTTTTGCTATTTTTGTTCGCGATAAATCAGGAGAAATTCTCGGAGGTTTAACTGGTTTTATCTATATGACTTCAGTTCAAATTAGATTTTTGTGGTTAACAGAAAAGGAAAGAAATCAGGGGTATGGAGCTGCACTAATACGAAAGATAGAGATGTATTGTAAAGAGCGAGAAATACGTAATATTGCAGTTGACACTTATACGTTCCAAGCCCCCGACTTTTATGAGTCTCATGGTTTTAAGGAGGTAGGTCGTTATAAGGATTATTTGAAAGAAGGAGTAGACAAAATCTTTTATCAAAAAACATTAATAGACGACTAACAAATGGAAGCGTAAGTGACTTATAACTAAGGGTAAGAGGAATCATGGAAGGTGTTTTTGTCGAAAAAGTTGATTTAGGTGAGATTGTACATTTGCTTTATAGCAATAAAGAGTTGCTGAAAAGCCCTTTAGTCATCATCTGTCATGGTTGGAACAATGATAAGTATGAAGGTTCTAATTTGGCGTTAAACCTAGCTCTCCAGGGTTATTCAGTCATCTGTTTTGATTCAGATAGCCACGGTGAGAGGAATGATGGCAATGCTCAGAGCATGGATAGCCACGCGCGTTTTATTAAAAGGGTGACACAGGTTATCAAGCAGAACGCAAACGACATTGATACACTTATTAAGCATTATCAAGAAGATATTCGGATTGACCCATCAAGGATAGCTCTTGTCGGCATTTCAATGGGGGCACTGTCTACATTCTATTCGCTGACTCAAAATAACCAGATTAAAGTTGCGGTGCCTATTCTTGGTTCTCCTGATTTCGTCGGTTTGGAGAAGTTCGCATTAAAAGCAGATTCGGACAATAAGACTTTCAACGAAGACGAAAAGTTAGCAATTAGGTATATGAAAGAGATCGATCCATGTTTGTATCTTCTTGAAAATGAAAGTCGCCCAATGCTAATTATAAATGGCGAGAGAGATGATTGGGTTCCAGCCAAGTTCGCGAAAGACTTTTTTGAAAAGGTTAAGAGTAAATACGATAAAAATAATACTGAAATTGCGTTCAATTTGGCTGACGAATCACATTATTTTTCGAATGATATGCGTGATCATACGATATGTTGGTTGAATAAACATCTGTAAACTACCACTTATATCTGGAACGAAAAACAGCTAACAACTGTCCCCATCCTGATTCATAAGGCTTGGTGATTCTGTGTCCGGTGAAGGGTTCAGTTTGGAATATTTCAAGACAATGTGTTTTTAAAAATCGGCAAAGTACAAGAAATCTAATGTAAAGAGTGATTTATCGATTCAATATGAAAGCTTGATGGATTCCGATTAAAAGCATTTTAACAGTTCGCTAAGTCTTGAGGCTAGAGAAGCTTATCAATCTTCGCTGTCGAGCTTTGCATCACATCCCACTGAGGGAAAATATGACGAAAGTAAAAGATACTGCAAGCTTAATAGGTGACACTTTTAACCCGTTTCCAGAGCCATACAAATCAATTCTGGGGGACTCTGAATGTAAGGGACTGAGAGACCTATTTGGCTTAACCCAGTTTAGAGTGAACCTAGAGATACTTGAACCCAATGCGCAATCAGCTTTAAGACATTGGCACACAAAATCCGACGAGTTCCTATATTTGCTTGAAGGTGAGCTGTGCTTAATCATGGATGGCGGTGAGCAAGTTGTGAAGCGAGGAATGTGCGTTGGTTTTCCCGGTGGTGTCGAGAATGGGCATCATTTAGTAAACCGAAGTGACAAACAAGCAAAGTTTATTGTAATAGGTAGCCGTGTAGCAGGCGATAAAGCTTATTATCCGGACGACGATTTTAAGTGAGTAGAAGCAAGTTCTGGTAATTGGGTGGCATGCAGAAAGGACGGCACGCGCTATTAGCATATTAGTAGATAGGAAGGGAATTTTGACACTCACAAGAGAATTCGAATGCTTAGATCTTACATTTAGGCCAGTGGTCGTTGATGACGCCCTTTACTTGTTCAAATCTGTAGGTTCAGATTTGTTCCCTAAGTCGCTTCCTTTAGCAGACATCAAAACGCTCAAACAAGCACGAGAGTGGTGTTTAGAACGTGCTTTAGAGTGGGAAGAGGGTAAGTGCTATGTTTGGAGTTGTCGGCATTTAAACGATTCGCAAGTTATTGGTCAGGTTACGTTACTCCCTTTGGAAAATTGTCTTGCTTTAGCTTATTGGATTAGTCCCAAATGTTGGGGTAAAGGCATTGCTACGCAAATGTGCAAAGCATTATTATTACAGGTTCAGAGTTCCGGCTATCAAGGCGAAATTTGGGCTGGTGTTCACTCTTGGAATCACAAAAGCGCTTCGGTGTTGAAGAAGTTGGGCTTTCAAGAGATAACCTCTAGTTACGCAAATACTGTGGAGTACCGTTTAGCAATGGCTGAATATCAAGTCTAAGAGTTGCTGCCATTTAACCTGTGGTAGTGAGTCTTTTGGATAATCATCATTAGGTATTGCTTGCCCGTGCCGATCAAACGTATTTTTATAGGTATTAACAAGGAGTATTTGAGTGAAAGGTAACTGTTTATGTGGCGCTGTCTCGTTTGAGTTGTCAGGCGTGTTACCCCTTATTTATCAATGTCACTGTTCATTGTGTCGCCAAGTCTCGGGGTCTTCATCAAATTCAGCTTTAATTATAAAAGAGTCGCAATTCAAATGGTGTACCGGAGAGCATCAAATTAAGTCATTTTCTACTCATTCGGGTTTTAAATCGGAGTTCTGTTCTCAGTGCGGTAGCCCTGTACCCAACATGAGTTCTAGCGGCGAATCTTATTGGGTTCCAGCTGGTTTGCTAACTGAAGCGGTAGATACAAAAGTTGCTGCCCATGTTTATGTTGGTTCTCACGCTAATTGGGATGTAGGTTTTGTTAACGACGGGGTCCCTCAGTTTGAAACAATGCCAAGTGAACAAGATTGGTTAGCGCTAAGCGGGAAATAACTTCGTTAAGTGGGCTTTCTTTTTCTGCCCCCAAAAGTCGCCTGAACTCAACCATAGTACCAATAACGTCGTCCATATTATCGTTTCTATTGCTCATTGATGCGCATCGCTACTCAGTTCTGTATCTATCTTTATGCTTGGTGTTTTTGTCTTTTAATCAGTGCCTTATAGTCGATTTTTCACTTGTGAGTTAGCTCTGTGCTTTCGTCGATGTTATGAGTACGAAAGTGATTGGGTGACTCGGTTAAATGTTAGCTAAGAGGTATTAAATGGTTTTAGGGAGTTGTCTCTGTAATGCTGTGCAGTTTAAAGTCACTGGTGACTTTAAACGTATCGTCAATTGTCACTGTAATTTATGTCGAAAAATGAATGGAGCTGCATTTTCAACTTACGTTGCAATACTGCAGACAGACTTTGAGCTGGTTACTGGTGATTTATCCTTTTGTGATGTGACGGAGAATGCGCGAAAACACTTTTGCGGTGAATGTGGCACACCGATATTCAATTCAAATCCAAAATACGCAGGGTTAAATATTCTACATCTCGGCTGCCTAGACTTAGATTTGTTAGGTGAGCTAAAACCAGATGTAAATATCTACAATGAGTCGAAAGTCAGTTGGTTAGAAAACATTTCAGGTTTGCCCACTTTCGACAAGGCAATAGGTTGACGCGAAAGCCCGTTCATTAGCATAGTTGAACTTGTTTATTTCATAGGTAGGCCCTTCAATGGAAGTACAATTAATTGAGATTAAAGAACAAGAACGGAAAGTGCTTGAGAACTTGTTCTCTTATTACATATACGACATGACCGAGTATATGAAGTGGAGCCCTAACAATGAGGGCAAATTCAGCTACGACTCTTCCCAGTTTGACGTGTACTGGGAGCGAGAAGATCATATTCCCTATTTCATCTATGTGGATGCCGAGCTCGCAGGGTTTGTATTGGTTCGCCGTTATCCTAGTGATTTATCGAGCTATGATATTGAACAGTTTTTTGTACTCAGAAAATTTAAAGGGCAAGGTGTTGGCAAGGAAGCCTTAGCACAGGTCGTTTCTGTATTTACAGGCAAATGGCAAATTCGAGTGTTGTTAGAAAACTCCGCGGCTCTATATTTCTGGAAGTCTGCTGTTTCTCGCATTGTTGGGGACAAATTTAGAGTGACGAAAGCCAATGATGTCGATCTTTTGATGTTCTTCATACACTTTGAAAGCAACGGTTATTGATTAGCGAAAAGTAGTTTCCGAGCTTCGTTGACATGGCTTCAAGTGAGTTAAGAGTTGATAAGACAGTAGTAGCAATTCTCACTCAGTCGCTTAGCATCGTATTACTGAGTAAGTTTGCTTGACCTCAAGTTAAGTTGAAGTAACAGAATGTTTTCGATTGTTATTCGTATCACTAACTAGAGGATTATTTAGCATGACTCAGATAGAGCATTTAAACATTCCTGTTCCAGATATTGATGAAACCCTGATGTTTCTTAGTATTGTCGCCCCTGACTTTAAAATACGTAAAGATGTGGACCTCCCTGGCCGCCATCGTTGGGTTCATGTTGGAAATGAGCAAAGCTATTTCGCTCTTCAAGAGCCTCACTTAGACTCGCTCGCACCAAGAGCTATTCAAGAAACGTATAAGAACCATGGGGTCAACCATATTGGTTTAGTTGTACAAAATCTCCAAACAATAGAAACTAAACTTGTCGAACAAGGCTATCGTCGAGGTATATATGCTCCAAGAGAAACGCATCGAAAGCGAGCATACTTTTACGATAAAGCGGGTTTTGAGTGGGAGCTCACAGAGTTTTTATCTGACATACATGATGAAATGTACTTATACGAGTGATCGTAGAAATATGTGTGACCAGCAATAAAAAGTTTACACTCGATGGCTATTACGCAATGGCTTTGTCATAAGTGGTTTTCTTGCCTATGTAGTACTCAAGGCTGCAACGGAGCCAAGGCAACAAGGAAATTAGCACCAAAGTTGCATTGATGTTTGCGCTCTGAAGAGTGGGCAAAAAATATAAGAGAAACGATGAAAATAACGACGTTAGTTGATAATAATCGCTTAGACAGTAGGCCTGATTTAGCTGTTGAACGCGGGTTGTCACTGCATATCAAAACTGAGTCGCTAAGCATGTTATTCGATATGGGAGGTGGCGGTACTTTTTGTCAAAATGCGCCTTTACTCGACGTAGAGATCAAAGACGTAGACCTAGCCGTTATATCACATAGACACCACGACCATTGTAATGGCGCCATCGATTTTGTTCGCCATAATTCTAATGCCAATGTGTTTTTGAAACACAGTGATGAGCGTAGCTACTACTTCCGTGCTTATGGTTTTAAAAATAATGTCGGTATTAATCCGGATTTACTGAAAAATAGTAGTGGTCGTTTGAAATTCGTGAATAAGACGACCGAGATTGCGCGTAACGTATTTATCATTACTGATATCAGCGATAAATACGAAAAGCCAAAAGGGAATCAGTACCTTTACACAAAATCTCAGGACAAATGGAAGCAGGACTTATTCGATCATGAGCTTTTGTTAGTAATCAAAGAGGAAGACGGCATCGTTATTTTTACTGGCTGTGCGCATAGTGGTGTCCTAAATATGGTCGATACCGCGGTTACTCATTTTCCAGAAGAACGAATTAAAGCCGTTGTCGGGGGCTTTCATTTAGTGGGGTTACCCTTATTTGATAGCATTGGTGGGACTACGAAAAACATTAAAGACCTTGGACTTGCGTTATCAGAGTATCCAATTGATAAGCTCTACACGGGGCATTGCACCGGAAAAAAAGCATATAAGTTGTTAAAAGAAGTATTGGGAGAACGCCTGGAGGCGATTCCAACAGGTAGCTCTATCATTGTGTAGTTACTCTCAAACTGGTTCCAATCAAATGTCATTTTGAAGGAGGGGGGATGGCAATTTTGTTATATAGCGCAAAGGGCTCGAATAGCTCTGAACGGGTAGAGTGGGTGCTTAATTTCAAGCAAATAGCTTACGATAGAATTGAAGTTAGCTCTAATGAACTAACAACAACATACCTCGATATTAACCCGTTTGGTTATGTTCCGGCACTTTCTGTTGATGGTCTGATTTATTCTGAATCGATGGCAATCATTGAGTACCTTGAAGAACGCTTCCCTAATCCGAGTTTGTTTGGAAAAAACCTTGATGAAAAAACTCACATTCGTCGAGTTTGTGAATACGTGAATAGCAGCATCCATTCACCCCAAAATAGAACAGTATTGCGATTTCTACGCCCGCAATTATGTGAGCAGTCAAAGCGTGAACTCCGTGGAGACTGGATTATGCAATGTCTAAAAAAATTAAGTTCGTCGATTTGCCTTAAATCAGGGTTCGCTGTGGGGTTTGATTTTAGTGCAGCGGATATCTTTGTTGCTTCAATTTATAAAAAGGCGTTACTACACGGTTGTGAAAGAGATAACTTCTATGACGTGCATTTGAAGTACCTCCTTGAAAATGAGAGTGTTAAGCTTTCAGAGCCACAACATTGTTAGGTCTTAAGCGAGTTATTCAAAAGGTCCAACGCTTAGACGCATGTTGAGTTTCTTTAAGAGGAAAGAAATGGAGTTAAAGTGTCACTGCGGGAATGTAAGTTTGATATTAAGTTCACTCCCTAAAGAAGTTGGCGAATGTAATTGTTCTATTTGTCGTCGTTATGTTGCAGCTTGGGCGTACTTTTCTCCCGAGCAAGTTCAAATCAATATGATTGAACCAACAGATTTTTACTGTTGGGGAGACAAAGAAGTAGAGTTTCACCGTTGTAAGTCATGTGGGTGCCTGACGCACTATCTAACAACGGAGAAATGCTCCGAGGATATTTTGGCAGTAAATATGAGAATGGCTGAAAATGAAGTTATCTCGCGTATTCCTGTTCGTAAGATCAATGGTGCTTCCTACTAGTCATCCAATAACACAAGCCGATGATGAGGAATTATGGCTAAAATCTATTTCGTATGTGGTTTTATTGGTTCCGGTAAAACGACTTATTCCAAGCAGCTTGCAGCTAAACATAACGCTTTTCGTTTTTCGATTGATGAGTGGATGATTCCTCTTTATGGTGAGCACATGGAACGAGATGTGTTCGATAAGCGGTTAGCTACGCTCCAAGACTTATTTAAAGAAACTGCACTTCAGCTGTTTTCTCTCAATGTCCCTGTTATTTTCGACTTTGGTTTTTGGAAGAAGGCAGACCGAGATGCTTTTAAAACATGGGCATTGACAGTCGGTGTTGAAAGTGAAGTTCATTATCTTGATGTATCGTTTGAGATATGTGGACAGAGGGCATTGGAGCGCAACGTAGATCGGAACGGGAAGTCGTATGAAATGACCCCTGATATGTTAACGTTGTTCTGGTCTTGGTTTGAAATACCAACCTCAAATGAAAATGTGGTTTGGGTAAAGCCGCCCTTCGAGTAGATATTCGATAGCCTTATTGTTTGTTCGGTACATAAAGAGTCTGGGGTTAATATCTACTATTCACTTCCGAAACTGGCGAGTTCTTTGGTATGCCTGTTGTTAGCCTATGTCTGAAACCAAAACACTTTAAGGAGTATCAGACATGTTTAAGACTATGCACACCGCATCAAAACCACTCGTTATTTGTAATGTTTGGGATGTAGCAAGCGCCTTAATTGCAGAGCAAACCGGCTTTTTAGCGATTGGGACATCGAGTGCAGCGATTGCACGCAGTCGCGGGCTTGATGATGGCGAAAATATCGAATTTGAAGAGATACTATCGGTGGTAAAAGCTATTGCACAGGCAACAGATCTATCTCTGAGCGTGGATATTGAATCAGGTTACGGAGATACGCCGCAGGCAATCTATGACAATATTACTGAGTTGGTGAATGTTGGCGTGGTCGGAATCAATATAGAAGATAGCGTTGTCGTTAATCGTGAGAGGCGACTTTGTGATTGGATGATGTTCTCGCAAACGTTGAGAAAAGTTAAAAGTATGCTCAACAAAGCCAACCTAGAAGTATTCATTAATGTTCGCATTGACACATTTTTAATGGAT
This sequence comes from Vibrio sp. HI00D65, assembly GCF_001635455.1. Lineage (GTDB taxonomy): Bacteria > Pseudomonadota > Gammaproteobacteria > Enterobacterales > Vibrionaceae > Vibrio. The sequence continues at coordinate 180,567 of NZ_LWEH01000091.1, read as the reverse complement.
GTAAAAGAGCCTCTAGAGGAGAGCATCAAGAGAATCCAAGCCTATCAGCAAGCAGGTGCTGATGGAGTTTTTCTTCCATGTATCAAAGGAACCGATGATATTAAAGCCGTTGTAGATAGCACGTTGCTGCCCATAAATGTCATGTGTGTTCCTGAATTACCAAATTTTAAAGAGTTAGAGGCTCTTGGCGTGAAGCGCATCAGTATGGGTAATTTCTTGTACGAAGCGATGCTTTCCTCATTGCAAAAGAACCTGATAACCATAAAACGTGAGCAATCATTTAGAACATTATTTTGATACCGCAACCCTAAATAGGGTGCAAGCGATCGGAACTTTAAGCTACAGCACTTGTTTTCAAACCAAGTGTGACCCCGTTCCCGTGCGCGGATAAGAGTTGGGACTTTAAAACTCCACAGTTGATTCGCTTGATTCCAAAGGTTATGGAAATCTTAATGCACGGGAGTCAATCAAACCAAAAAGGATAAATAAATGCAGTTTGCTAAAGCATTTGAATACAAAAAATGGGCAAATAGTCAGCTACTGGACTTTGGAGAGAGACAATTTTCAAAACTGCCGGAAAACGATGGCATATTTTTCTTAAGAAATCTTAATCATACGACCGTAGTGGATAGTCTTTTTACAAGTCGAATCCTAGGAGAACCGGAAAAATACACTGCTGATAATACGGTTGAAACGCCTTCCTTTTCAGAGCTGCGTGAGCGGATGGCTCATAACGATACTCGGTTAGTGCAGTATGCAATGTCAGCCTCAAAAGATGAGTTAGACAAAGTCATTCAGTTTAACTTCGTAGATGGTTATATAGGGACAATGTCTGTTGAAGAAGTCCTTCTCCACTTGCTCACACACGGTAATAACCACAGAGGCATGGGTTCTAGAGTGTTAGCTGAAAACAATTTAGAACGCCCAAAGGACACATTTACACGTTACCTTCATCTCGCGGAGCCGACACGCAGAGGTAGCGCGGTGTTGAAAGAAAAATAGCAGTAATTGAATTTGGGAATTTAATATGATGACTTTAAGAACTGCAGACACTCATGAGTTAGATGATATTTATCTTATGGGCTTTGATGTATGGGGAGGTTCCGCATCTGTCGATGAGTATTTAGCTTGTTGTAATAAAAGTAATAAGTATCAGAAGGGAACTTGGTATGTGCTTCTTGAACATCAAAAAATCTTATCTTCCTTGATTGTTTATCAGGGAGTGTTTGGTCTTGAAGATGGTAGCTGCGGGCTTGGTTCCGTAGCTACACCTCCAGAGCTAAGAGGCAAAGGTTATGCTTCAAAGTTAATTAACATGATAAAGAATGAGTTACTCCAGAATCAAAATAATACGGTGTTGTTCTTATATAGTGATATCGACAAAACGTTTTATAGGCGGTTAGGGTTTACAGTGACTGAAGGTTCTGACTGCATGTACATTACGAGTGATGGTAGGGCGTTCAAAGAGACGCTGCCTAGGTATTTTTAAACGCACACGTCATGTGAGCTCTTTCGCAAGAATAATGACTGGCGCTTGAAACATAAGGCTTGGCATTTAATTGAGGTAACGAATGAGAGTTAGATTATCAGGTACCAGTGGGTACATCGGTTATCACATTTATAGAGTGTTCGTAGAAAGTGGCTTGGAGGTATTTCGGTACTCTTGGGACAAATAGTGTTCACCCTTTCAGTTGGCCCTTTATTTGAATCGACAGAGCTTATTAGCAACTACATAACACGTTTATGTACCACAATTAATAGCAGAACGACCAGGTCGTTGCCGTATTAGAGAATGAAGTATTAGTGACAAATTAAGGTTAGCGAATCGCCTTAGGTATTGCTCATTAAAGCGATTACATTTTCATCATAATTATAAAAGGAACAAGCATTGTGAAACTCGCTCAATTAAACATCGCTCTCGCGAAGTACCCTTTAGATGCACCAGAGATTAAAGACTTTGTCGATAATTTGGATTTGGTAAATGACATTGCCGAAAGCAGTGAAGGGTTTGTGTGGCGTCTGAAAGATGAGTCTGGCGATGCAACCAACATAAAAGCGTTTGATGACCCGAATATGATCATCAATATGTCTGTCTGGGAGTCTGTCGACGCATTAAAGAACTTCATGTTTCGCACTCACCATCGGGACTTTATGCGGAGAAAGGGTGAATGGTTTCATCGCCTAGCGGAAGACACGTATGTGCTTTGGTGGGTTAAGGATGATCACATCCCAACTCTAAATGAAGCGATTGAACGTTTGGATCATCTTAGAGAAGTGGGAGATTCTCCTTACGCATTTACCTTCAAAACAAACTTCACTGAGGAAGAAGTACCAAGATAACCTGCTGTTGGAACTTGTTAGTGGTAGGCTTACTTTAATAACTGGCTCATAAAAAGTTTTCTTAATAGTCGCTCTTTGCTAATAATGTGTATCACTACACACTTCCGCATCTATCCGGGCTAGTGGCATATTTGCTATGTTAGTCAATATGTTACGGAAATATATGAGCCAGTTAGCTAAGGTTTATAACTTCTTTTAATCACCCAGTTTCGACTTTTTGCTGCTGCGGTCTCCTTTTGTAACATACGAATTATTAACAGGGCGCCTCCGATAAATAAGTACCACATAAATGTGTCAACTTGGCGGTAGTAGAATCCGTGTTGCCATCAATTTGGTTTAGGAGGAAATTCATGATCAGGGAAATGTCTAAATCTGACTTTGAGTCATTTTGGCCTACTTTCTCGGCAGTGATTCAAGCACAAGAAACCTATGCTTTTGATCCAGAAATGACGATAGAACAAGCCTTTTCGCTTTGGTGTGAACAGCCATTAAAAACTTATGTCTATACCGAGAACGACGTTGTTTTAGGATCGTACTATATAAAGCCCAATGCAATGGGGCCAAGCGGGCATATTTGTAACTGCGGTTACATGGTTTCTGAAGAGGCAAGGGGGCAGGGAATCGCTCGGTCTTTGTGCGAGCACTCGCAACAAGTCGCGATTGAATTAGGCTTTGAGGCGATGCAATTCAACAGTGTCGTGTCGACGAACAAAACGGCAATCAAGCTTTGGGAGAGGCTTGGCTTTAGTATTATCGGATCGATTCCCAAGGCCTATAAGCATCCTCAATTAGGCGCAGTGAGCAGCTATATCATGTACAAATCACTTAAAAAGTAATTAAGCGCGATGTATGGCTATAACCCTTTAAAAAGGTTAACGCTCAAAATAGAACCTTGGAGACTTTAAATGACGATAGTCGAGAAAATTGTTAGCCGTGAGATAGAAGCTGCAATTGTTTACGAATCTGATGATGTGGTTGCGTTTGCTGACCACAATCCGATCAACTTTGGGCATATTTTGATTTGTCCCACACACCCTTACACCAACTATATCGATGTACCAGAAGTTGTTCTCACTGAAATTCATTCTGTCGCTAGGCAGGTGTATCGACGTATTGAAGAGGCATTTAAACCTGATGGTATTTCATTCTTGCAAAATAACGGTGAGTTTAATGAGTTGTCTCATTATCATCTACATATCTTTCCAAGATTTGAGGGCGATCAATTTGGTTGGAAAAGTAGTGAACTCGGCATCCAAAGTATGGAGAAACTGCGCGAGTCATTAAAAAATTTGTAATTATAGTGAAAATTAGATGCACAAAAGTGCACGAAGAGGCTTAACAATGAGTGAAATAAAAACATTGGAACAATTAAATGAGCTTTATGCTGAGCCTAGTAAAAGAGCTCAAAATAAAGTACTTCCAGTACTGGATGCGCATGCTATTACTATGATCAACCATTGCCATTTTGCTGTATTGGGAACGACAGACTCGTATGGCTTTAGCGATCTTTCTCCAAAAGGTGGCGAGCCCGGTTTTATTAAGGTTGTCGATGAGTCTACGGTCCTAATACCTGACAGTTCGGGCAACAATCGAATTGATGGTTTAAAAAACATCATCAACACCCCTGAAGTAGGATTACTGCTGATGGTTAATGGGATTGATGAAGTGGTACGTATTAAAGGTAAAGCCAGCATCCATACCGATCCAACCTTGCTTGCTGCTTGCCTAGATGGGAAGAAAGCCCCAAAAGTCGTGATTAAAATCGCAGTAGAATCTATGTACTTTCATTGTGCTAAGGCGATAATGAGAGGCAAGCTTTGGTCTGATACGTTCAAAATAGAGCGTTCTATCTTGCCGTCACTAGCTCAGATTTTTAAAGATCAACAAAAATCTGAAGGCCAAGCGATCAATCAAGACGAGATGGTTAAATATTATCATTCGACACTGTAATATTTATGAAAAATATAGTTCAAATTATCTTTGTATCAGGGTCCAAATTTTTACTGGGTTTTCGTCAAAATACTGATGCGTTCGACCAATACTGGGGATTCCCTTCTGGAAGAATAGAGCAAGGGGAGTTACCTCGGACCGCAGCAGAGCGAGAAGCGCGCGAAGAGGTTGCGGTTGACGTGAGTAACTTAGCACTTTTCGCGATTGTCTCTGACCCAGAGCTACCCATTTGTCACTATTTCTACCTATGCCATAAATGGGGTGGCGACATAGAGAATGCTGAGCCCCATTTGTGTCGAGAGTTGCGTTGGTTTGAGCGTGATGAGTTACCCGAAAATTGCACACCGATAACATACTTAATCACTCAGCAATTGAATGACACCGCGCTTACAAAAAACGTAAAGCCAGAGCTTAACCAACCAAAGCTTTGTGCTTAAGTAGATCTGTGCTGAGTAACAGGCTTTTCATTTAAGCTAGTGTCGTTGGGTATTAGTCAAACGTCACTTTGTGCCAAAACTAAACGCAATAAGAAGGAAGATATGTTTACAGGTATTGTACAAACCGTTGCTAACATAGCTGAAGTCAGCGATAACAACGGAATAAGAACGTTCGTCATAGAGTTTCCAACAAGCTTTTGTCACGATTTGGAAATTGGCGCCAGTATCGCAATTGATGGTGTGTGTTTGACCGTTACTGAGTTGCTGTCAGACGTTCGAGTGAAGTTTGACGTCATGCTGCAAAGTCTATTAATTACTACCTTAAGCAATTATGAAACTGGTCAATCAGTAAACGCTGAGAGGGCGGCAAGAGACGGTGCTGAAATTGGCGGTCACCCACTTTCTGGGCATGTTGATTTTAATGTTGCAATCATCCAAATATCCCAAATTGAAGATAACTACTGCGTGCGCTTAGCGCTTCCTGATGAGTGGAAAAGATATGTATTCCCAAAAGGTTATATTGCGATCAATGGAGCAAGCTTAACCGTTTCTGACGTTAATAAAGTTGAAGGGTGGTTTGAGGTTTGGCTAATCCCAGAAACCCGTCGAATGACCGTCTTTTCATCGAAATCAGTAGGCAACTTCGTCAATATAGAAATCGAGCGTGGTACTCAAGTTGTTGTCGACACGGTGCGTGATACTTTAAACGAAAACTTAGGTCCACTATTGCCTTTATTTGAGAAGTTGCTGTCAGAGCAAGGTGTCGATTTAGATGCATTGGGTTATAGGCCTAATACATTGGGCTGCTCAAACGAACAAAAGTAATGCAGATTGGTACACAAAAAAGGAGAGTAGTTGAAATGTTAGAAACGGCTCGAACTCAAATTGAAGCAATGGGTAAGAAACATGCGGCAGCGCTTTTACAATATCATCTAGAAAATCGCTGCCATTTAGCTCCTTGGTCTCCCATACGTGACGAGCAATTCTATACCTTGGAGTATTGGGAAGACTTTTGTCATGCCAGTGAAGCGTTATTCGAGTCCGGGAAAGAGATTAAATTTGTCGCAATCGACAAAGAAACGAGAGAAGTTGTCGGTGTCTGCAGTTATACCGCCATTGCTCGAGGTGTTTTTCAGGCATGCTTTTTGGGCTATCACATGGCACAAAAATATGAAGGTAAAGGTTTTATGACTGAAATTCTTGAGGTCACACTTCGATACATGTTTGATGTTGTCGGTCTCAATAGAGTTATGGCGACCTATATGCCACGTAATAAGGCGAGTGAAAAAGTTTTGTTTAAGCTTGGTTTTGAAAAAGAAGGCTACGCCAGGAAATACCTGAAAATCGCAGGGAAATGGGAAGATCATATTCTTACCTCGAGGATTAGCGACAACTAGAAAGTACAATGATGAGCAAATGACACAAGGAGAGTAAATTGAAAATGTATGAAGTGTACCTATTTGATATGGACGGTACATTGGTTAATTCAGAACCTCTAAAAGGCAAGGCTCTCGCATTAGCATGTCTAGATTATGGTGCAACGGTAGACCACAATATTTACAAAGAGGTGATGGGAGAAAGTTGGCAGGTGGTGACAAACCACTTTTTCAAGCATGCTGACATAGCTCCAAGTTTGTCTGAGTTTAATCTAGCTTTTCGTTCACACTATGAGCAAATGCTAGGTGAGCAACTTGAACTGAATGATGGTGCTAAGGCTTATCTCGAAAGCTTGAAACTTGCTGGCAAAAAATGTGGTGTGGTGAGCTCTGCGGCAACTTGGATGGTTGAAAATATCTTAATCTCGTTAAAGCTTGAAGATACCTTTGACCTAGTTATCACACAGGAAGATGTGACTAACCATAAGCCAGATCCCGAAGCATACAATCTTGCTTTATCTGGGCTTAACGCTTCACCAGAACAGACTATCGTGTTTGAAGATTCAGCTGCAGGTATTCAAGCAGGTAAAGCAAGTGGTTGTGATGTTGTTGCAATCCAGCATGAGTTTAATGGAAAGAATGACTTAAGTGACACCATAAAAGTCATCAATACATATGAAGAAATGTCCCTTTAAGCATCTAGCGACCATATGGACTGTAACCCTAACCTGGGCCATCACCTTTTTATCGTCAGGTACCCATCCCCCAATCTACGCAATAGATCGCCAAAAAAATTTGAAGACTGGCTTGTTGCCCCGGCAGAAGTTTCAATAATGAATGAGTTATTTTATACAACTCGACAGACTAGGAGTACTTAGCAAATGGAATACACGTTAGATACCGAGCCATCAGACTGTGACATCAGCGAAGTTCGCGCTGGCCTAATCAAACACAATACGCCATTTCTTGAAGGCATACCTAAATCTCAAGTGGCCTATTACGCCATGGAAGGGGATGTTAAGCTCGGTGGTGTTATTGCGGATCTTTGGGGAAACTGGCTATTAATCAAGTTTCTTTGGGTCGATGACTCAATGAGAGGCAAGCAGGTCGGCAGCCAGTTACTGCAACGCCTAGAAGAGTACGCACGGTCCCAAGGCTGTACGTCATCATTGGTCGACACGTTAAGTTTCCAAGCTAAACCTTTTTATGAGAAGCATGGCTACCAATGCCAAATGGTGCTTGAGAATTACCCTCTAGACTCATCATTAGCGTTTCTCACTAAGTCGCTAACAGAGTAATCATATAGGGCAAGGGTGAACACAAACAGACATAAGGTAAGTGAAGTGATTAATATTCGAGAGATGTGCATCGCTGATTATGATTCTGTGATTAACCTATGGTGCGAAACCGAAGGTATGAGTATTCGCGATGCAGATTCAAAACAGAGCATTGCGACTTATCTTGAGCGCAACCCTGGCTTGAGCTTCGTTGCAGAGTCTAAACAAGGTGTGGTTGGTGCGGTGTTAGTAGGGACGGATGGCCGTCGTGGCTATTTGCAGCATCTAGCGGTAAGTACTGAATTTAGAGGACAAAAACTAGGTTGCAAACTAGTAACTGAAGCGGTTAACGCATTGGCTGGGGTAGGTGTACCCAAGACACATTTATTCGTGTATAACGATAATATTAACGCTCAGAAATTCTATGAAAAGTTAGGCTGGTTTCCACGTGATGAAGTGCGGATGTACTCGTTTAATAGCTCGGGTAACAGTAACGCCTAACGGATCTATTGTGTCAGAAAAAGCAGCACATAACTAAAACTAGGTTAACCAAAGGAGCAAGATTTGCCTCATTGTATTATCGAACACTCGTCGACAATTAACGCCGAGCAACTGAACAAGAAAGTGTTTTTAGGAGCACTAAACTCAGAGTTATTCGAAGCCGATGGACGAGACATTAAAGTTCGAAGTATCGCTTATGAGAACTACCAAACGGGTACGGAAAAAGAAGATTTTATCCATGTGACTGTGCGTATATTGTCTGGCCGAAATGACACAGACAAAGCAATGCTTTCTGAGACAGTGATGACGCAATTGCTGTCTTTGTCCCTCAGCAGAGCATCGATCACCGTTGAGGTGGTAGATATGGACAGACATAGTTATGCAAAGGTCGTTGTTTAATAGCCTGGAAGTCAGTCTTTTATGCTGATTTTAGTACCATCACTCCAACTCGCTACAGGAATATTAGGAAATGTTGTTTATCTATAAATCTCAACCTTTGATTCATGGTCCAGAACTATGCTCTGAGCTGGCCGATTTTTTAGCTGACAACAAGAGCAAATTTGAGGATAAATTGGTTCCAGACCTGTCGTACATCGATGATATGGCACAAGTGGTCAACGGAATCAAAATCAAAAGTGTGCAACATGTGAATCATAACCAGTACCGTCTTGAATATGCGTTCGACTGGGAGCTCTTCCTCGGATGTTCTGATCGAAATGAAACAGGCGTGGAAAATGGACGTGTTCTGTTTATCTTGGAAGACGATAATAATCTTAATTTTGATTTTCCAGATATGAGCTCTCGCGATACCTATGACGAGTTTTAACTGACACGCGGGGCATTGCTGTGAATTGATATTGATTCTTTAGGCTTGGCATGAACGATACTCAATGAGTAACGCGATAAAACATTTCTGCCATTTTTAGGCGAAGTTGGAATAGGAGTAGTAATGAAAATAGTAGAAGCACAACATTCTGATTTAGAGAATTTATTCGTGTATCTAGATACACAGTTGTCAGAAATCGCATTAGAAGAAACACCTTTATTCCAGCCAGTCTCAAAGTCCGAGTGTAAAATGTCGAAAGCACAAAAGGCTCGTTTTTCTGATGGGTTTAAGTTTGAGTTTGGAGAGAATGGTTGGCGAAAAATTTGGTTAGCTAAAGATTCGGATGGTGCTATTCGCGGCCATATCGACTTGCGTCATCATAATGGCAATTACTGTTCACACCGGGTGTTGCTTGGCATGGGGGTCGACAGCAACGTGAGAAAGCAAGGCTTAGGTTCCAAGTTAATGGATGTGGCGACTCAATATTGCCGAGAGCACGAAGCGATTGATTGGCTAGACCTTAATGTATTGTCAAACAACGTTCCCGCTAAAAATCTTTATTTGAGAACGGGGTTTACTGTTGTCGGCGAAATGGAAGACTACTATCGAATTGATGGTCAGTCGGTGTCTGAACTAACAATGACGCAGCAAACTAAAGGGTAAAAGGCCCAAGTCAATCAGGAGGCTAACATGAGCAGACCAATAGCAATTCTGATTCATGTTCCAAACATCGAGCAAGGACTCAGCTGGTATCAAGCCGCCTTTCCCGAGTCAGTCGCCATTTATCATCCGTCTTCTGACTTTACGACTCTAGATATCAATGGTTTTTCTATTGAGATTGTACAAACGGATGAGAAAGTTGGCTCTGGTAAAAAGGGAACAGTCATTTATTGGTCTACAGAGGATTTTGACAAGTCACTTTTGCATTTTCAGTTAATTGGATCTCAGTTATACAGAGGTCCAATGGAGATCGAAGGTGGATTAACGATGTGCCAAGTCGAGGACCCTTTTGGAAACTTAATTGGTTTACGAGGTATTCGTAAAAATATCGCTTTTAATGAGACACGAATAGATAGCGAATAAAGGAATAACAATGATTACTATCGAAAGGCTTAATGATGCTCATATTGAGCAAGTTAATGAAATTCAGCTTGCAGATGAGCAGGTTAAGTTCGCAGGAACAGCAATGGACTTTTTGTCAGACGGTTGTGAGACCACGCATCTACATATTATTAAATATGGCAATGAGGTGGTGGGCTTCTTTAAGCTTGATGTTGCTTACCCGGCTGGCTACAAATTTTGTCCTGAAGGTAGTGTTGGTCTAAGGGCGTTTGCTCTTGATAAAAACCAACAAGGTAAGGGGTTAGGTACTGGCGCAGTGAAAGCGTTATTTCCTTATCTAGCAGCCAATTACGAAGGGTATGATTGGATTTACTTAACGGTTAATTGTAAAAATCCCGCAGCCTATAACTGTTATGTTAAAGGTGGTTTTGAAGATACTAATGAACAGTACCTAGGGGGCGCTGCTGGCCCACAGTTCATTATGCGTGGAGCTATCAGTACTTAACTTAAATCTGTTTATCAAAAGGCAACTGGGAATCAAAAGGAAAGGCATTGAAAGTTTAATATCTTGAAATTGTTACCCCCGAAATAGACACGGTTTGTGCAACTTACGCACAGATCTACGATGTGAAGTTTAGTGATGCGGATGTGAACTTAGGGGGTGCTCGTACCGCTAAGCTTTCAAATGGTGGGGTTATTGGTGTGAGGGGACCACTTCGTGAAACTGAGGAGCCAGTCGTTCGTCATTACACACTGGTGAAAGACATAGAAGCTGTAGTAAACGCCGCTGAAAAGTTGGGTGCTGAAGTTGCCGTTCCACCAATGGAGTTACCACGTCACGGAATGTGTGCTGTTGTCATTCAAAGTGGTGTTGAACTCGGTTTTTGGCAGCTGTAGCTGGTCGTTTACCAAAAGGTAAAATATAAAGCAGCATTTGTTCTTAGGAGGGAACATGTCAATTACATCCCACACCCATAACAAGGTAAGTTATGAAACAAAATATTGTCCATATTGCACTTGTCGTAAAAGACTACGATGAAGCCCTAGATTTCTACGTAAACAAACTCAAGTTTGAGCTTATCGAAGATACCTACTTACCAGAAGAAGATAAGCGTTGGGTTGTTGTTGCTCCACCTAATTCACGCGGTGTGAGCCTATTATTGGCGAGAGCATCCAAGCCCGAGCAACTGGACTTTATCGGTAATCAAGCTGGTGGTCGTGTATTCCTATTCCTAAATACCGATGATTTTTGGCGTGACTATGAACGTATGGTGTCTTTGGGAATCAAATTCGTTCGAGAGCCGAAAGAGCAAGGCTACGGAACTGTGGCGGTGTTCGAAGACCTTTATGGAAACCTATGGGATCTTCTGCAATTAAATCCAGATCACCCGATAGCGAATCGATAAGCCTGAATCTTACAAGCCAACACCAAATGGTATCGGAGCAACATGGACATAACCAAAATTTCAGCTGCTGATGTGCTGCCCATTCGTCATCAAGTACTGTGGCCAAGCAAACCAATGTCGTTTTGTGCGGTAGAAGGCGATGAGAATGCCTCGCATTATGGTGCTTATATTGATGACCAATTAGTTTGTGTTGCTTCTATTTATGTTCAAGAGAAGCAAGCCAGGCTTCGTAAGTTTGCCACATTGCCAGAATATCAAGGGCAGGGTGTTGGCTCAAAGGTCATCGAACACATCATCAAAGACCTACAAGCGGATCAAGTGTGTTATTTTTGGTGTGATGCTCGCACAACTGCTTTGGGCTTCTATCAAAGGTTTGAGATGCAGGTCGAAGGCGTTGAATTCCAAAAATCGGGAGTCTCTTACTACAAGATGTCGGTTCGGTGGGGGTAAAACTATCACTGTAACCCTATTCATCTCTTAAAACATCAATTCAAGTTAAGGAAGCGTATAGTGGAAGAAATCAAAGGCATTTTGGAGTTCATGGCTGAAGTGGAAAAGTTGAAAGATGTTCATAGACAAACGAGGCCTGTGGGTCTGGATCGCTATGAAAACTCCGCTGAGCATAGCTGGCATGTCTGTTTGAGTGCTCTGATGCTGAAAGACTATGCGAATGAAGAGATCGATATTACCCGAGTGATGAAGATGTTGCTGATACACGACCTCGGTGAAATCGATGCAGGTGACACGATTATCTATGCCAGTGAAACAGAAGAAAACAAACTTAAAGAGAGAAACTGTGTCGAGCATTTACTTGGGTCATTACCGAGCCATCTAAGATCCGAATATTTGGAGTTATGGCTAGAATTTGAAGCGGGTGAGTCACCGGAAGCAAGGTTCGGTAAAGCGATCGATAGAGTGCCCCCTTTACTCCATAACATCCATGGTGGCGGTCATAGCTGGAAGAAGCACAATATATCTAAAGATAAGGTACTGACATTCAACGGTGAACGCATCTCTAAAGGCAGCAAGGCACTATGGAGCGAACTAGAAGTTCAACTTGAAGCCGCCGCCGACCAAGGGTTATTGAAGTAAATTTAAATCCAGCTTGCCAAGGTCGATGGACAAGAAATGACATCATCCCCCTTTGGGCTGTTATATGCCCTTTAGATTGTGACATTCTCATCAAAATATCGAGATACTGTTTATTTATACAGTTGCGGTGTGTATTATCACTGCTCATCAAAAGGAGCAGTAAAAATGGCGTTCAAATACGAAGAGAGAGTCCCTAATCCAGACGAGTTTTGTGAGATGCGGGTGAAAGCAAAATTGTCACCGAAGTCACTAAAAGCAGCCACAATCGCTTTACCAAATAGTTTATACGGCATCTCAATTCGAGATGGTGACCAACTCATTGCGATGGGGCGTGTTGTCGGTGATGGTGCATGTAATTTTGAAGTGGTTGACGTCGCCGTAGATCCAATCTACCAAGGGCAGGGCTTAGGTAGAAAAGTGATGGAATACATCGACAATTACCTATCTTCTGTGGCACTGGAAGGGTCGTATGTTTCCATGATTGCTGATGAACCAGTGTTTTATGAGAAACTCGGTTATAAGCTTGTATCTCCTTCTAGCCAAGGCATGACAAAGAAGTTTCCACCCAAGCACATGTAATAAAAACTTGTGGCTCTACCATGGCGTTATGCGAAGATCCTCAAGTTTAAAAGGGACACATCAATTAATGAAAAATAGAATCTTTGCGTTATCACTGCTTTGCCTATCAAGCAGTGTATTTGCTGATAGTGAATTACCAAGCAGTAGTTATGAAATGACCGTTGTAGTGGTAGAGCAATCCCTAAAGCGCGACTTTCCATCGGTTAAGTTTGATTACCTTGGCCAGACGCTTACCACGAGCGTTGATGAGTGTTCGTATACAGGAACGCTCTCTGAACATAGCGACAACACGATTCTTCTATCGGCCACGATGTCATGCACTAATAAAAGTGGATCAAGCTACAGTGAGATGCCAGATTTCGTGCTCAAGCCTGAGGGTGGTGAAGCGAGTATGAGTTTTGGTGATGACGACACTGATGTGTGGACATACACCGTCACAGTAAAGAAGCTCGATTTATAGTTAACCTTCTTTAGCAAGGTGACACATTAGCCACGGCACTCTCGTCGTCTTGTGTAGCGTAACTACATGCCATGAGACGTCGATCAATACAATAAGTTAGATAATCCAACGTTAGCTTGTTACTATGCAATCAACTTTATAAATGCACAATGGTTTATATAAATGATTGATAGTAAGTACATTAAACACCCATACTACTGTGAAAGCTGTAACTCAATGACTCCACACCTTGCTATGAGCAGCTCTGTAGAGGAGCAAAAGGAGCAGGCGGAATCAGAAGTAAGACAGTGGAAAATAGGGATGTTAATGGAGTATATCGTAAACCTGTTCTTTAAAGACGACAAAGACACGCCTGGATTTTTCATAGACCAAGAATATCAATATCAGTGTGAGAAGTGCGGCACCAAGTCATGGCATTGATATTATGAGATTTTGTTTCAGTTGATACCTAACTTTTAGCATCTAAAACTTCAGCTAATAAGGCTCATTATGCCGTTTCCTTTTTGTTATGGAGGACAAAGGAAGTGATTTACCCAAAGGCTTTAAACATCGGTGACAAAATTGGTTTTTTCTCACCGTCTTCCCCTGCGACAGTGTTCGCTCCCAATCGATTTGCTCGCGCTAAAAACTACTTGGAATCAAAAGGTTTCACTTTGGTTGAGGGCTCTTTGACGGGGAAGTCTGATGGTTACCGTTCTGGCTCTATTCAAGCAAGAGTCGAAGAGCTAAACCAACTGATTCGAGATCCTGAAGTTCGCTGCATTATGTCTACAATTGGCGGCAATAATAGCAACTCGTTATTACCGTATATTGATTATGAGGCACTCAAAAATGATCCAAAGATCATCATCGGTTACTCCGACGTAACCGCATTGCTATTGGCGATTCATGCCCAAACTGGCTTAGTCACATTTTATGGTCCAGCACTTGTTGCCTCATTTGGTGAGTTTCCACCGCTGGTTGATCAAACGTTCCAATCATTCAGTGAGTTGTTGTGCGAGAGTACAAGTCAACGTCAATACATAATGCCCAAGGTATGGACGGATATTAAACATGATTGGGAAACTCAGAACTCCGCGAAGTCAGTCTATGACAATGAATGGAAGTTTATCGGCAAAGGAAAAGTTAGTGGCCGAGTGATTGGTGGTAACTTGAGTACGATGGCTGGGATATGGGGTAGCCAATATATGCCCGAAATTCTCGATGGCGATATTCTCCTTATCGAGGACTCATTGAAGGGTATCGAAACCGTAGAGCGCTCTTTTGCACACCTATTGGCTTGCGGAGTATTTGATAAGGTGGGCGCTATCATCTTAGGTAAGCATGAGCTGTTCGATGATAAAGGAACAGAGCGAACACCTCTTGATGTGCTTCTTGAAGTGTTAAACGGTAAAAGCGTGCCGATACTGTACGGGTTTGATAGCTGCCACACTCATCCAATGTTGGTCACGCCACTTGGCGTTCGAGGGAGTATCGACTTTGATAATCAGACCTTTGAGTTGCAGGGACCTTGGGTTACTAACTTCTAGTCTCATAATGTGTCGGGAGTTCATTTGGAAAAGGAAGTACATGGAAATCATATCTGAAATTGAAGTAAGCAAACAACAGCATCAAGCGATTACCACACTCAGGAACAGTGCATTTCCAGAGCATCAGGTTCAACGTTCATACTTCAAGCAATTACCCCATATGCGTGCGCTCCAACTGGAACAAGGTAAGTTGGTTGGTTATCTTGGCCTTGACTATCGAATGATCAACGTTGGCGGCCATGCTTTTAAAGTACTAGGTGTTATTGATTTTTGTATCGCCGAGGACGTTCGAGGTAAAGGCCTTGGTTCAGCAATGCTTTGTGAGCTTGATGCTTATGCAAAGGAGAGGGATGTTGACTTCATTATCTTAATCTCTGAGTTACACAGTTTTTATTCGTCGCAAGGTTACAACAGAGTCGTTGCTGACCATTCTTGGCTAAGACTCAATGAGCATTTAAATTATGGTATCGCTGTTGAGGAAGTTGACGACCTTTATGTTAAATCGATCAGTGGGGCGAGTTGGCCTTCCGGGAAAGTCGATTGGTTAGGGTATATGTATTAGGACACGGTCATAGCACGCGCAAGAAAGGTGCTCCTTTCAGCAAACTGAGTTATGAGCCTGTCTATACTGAGTTCCGACAGCTGGACCATCGATGGCTTTGGCTCGCTAGACTCGTTTATCTTGTCTGGGTTTATTTCCAATGGAGTAACGGGAGATTACAAATGTACTCGATGCGGTACCTACTTAGAGACGCCGGACAATCTAGATTGATGTAGGGTTTGAGTAAATAAAAACGGGAAGATCTAAGCGATCTTCCCGTTGTCTTTCGTTTTGCTATTGGCAATTCAATTCAGAAGTCTTAAGCGCAACACTTCTTATATTTCTTACCGCTACCGCAAGAGCATGGGTCGTTGCGGTTAGGTGTCTTTTCGAACGTCATCGTTTTTGGCTTATTTAGGAATGTATCAAGCTCGATGGTGTTCTCTTCTTGTTGCGCGTCTACTGTAATTTCAACAACGAACTCTTGCTCTTCAGCCAGTGTTTCGATTTCAGCTTTGCGAGTTTCGTTTTGAACCGTTACTTTGATTGGTGCTTCTTCAGTACCCGCTTTTACATCGCGGTTTACGTTGTAGCCTGCAAGGACGTGGTTTTGTCTTGTTTCGATACGGCCTTTGAAAAATAGTTTCGACATGGGGTACTCAATAAGAAATAGTGTTATGGCGCTAATGTTCATCTTGATAGCGCATGGAGCGGGGGATTATACGCATATATTCAAATTGATAAAGCTGAGATCCAAACATAGACAGCAATCTTTTTTACATGGTAATGTCGATCGGTGTGGAGTATTGACAGCAACTTAATCTGCACGGCTCGCGATGAAAAATAGACGATTTGTAGAATGGAGGCCATGACCAAAAACATGCGGCCTGACAAGGTTTTAGTATTATTTTAAGCTCGGTATTTGCTGAAGCCTAGCTCCACCGTTAATGTGTGTTAAATCAGAATAATAGCGAACATAAAGGATTAGGTAATGACATCAAAAGAGGTGGTGCTAAATTTTTGGGATGCAATGCGTACTAACGATTTTGCAAAAGCGAGCGAATGGTTGGCGGAGGATTTCCAAGGTTATTGGCCACAGTCATCTGAGCTAACCGTCGGGCGAGATAACTTCACAGCGATCAACTCTGAATACCCAGCAAATGATGTATGGAAATTTACGCTCAACTCGATTGTATGTGAGGGCGATACTGTTGTTACCGATGTGTCAGTGACTGACAGCGTTCTTAATGACCGCGTGATTACCTTCCATACCGTAGTTGACGGCTTGATCCAAAAGCAAACCGAGTTTTGGCCAGATGGCTTTGCTCCGCAAGACTGGCGCTCAAAATGGGTTCAGTTAGTCAGCCCTGAATCACTCAAACAATAACATCAAATGTCACAACACGATCTCACAGAAGCGTACGTGCATAACAACAATCAGATAAACAAAAAGTCAGCAAGTTAGGGGAGTCCATGAACAAGGTCGTAATTGTTACCGGTGGAAGCCGAGGTATTGGAGCTGCAACATCTAAGCTTTTAGCAAAACAAGGCTATGCGGTTTGTGTCAATTTCATCCAAAATGAATCGAGAGCTGAAGCACTGGTTAATGAAATTAGAGAACAAGGTGGTACTGCTATCAGTGTACGTGCAGATGTTTCGGTTGAATCAGACGTTAAATCCTTGTTTGAAATTGCACGCAATAAACTCGGGCCTGTAACTCATTTGGTTAACAATGCGGGTATCTTGTTTACTCAATCTGCATTAGAAGAGATAGAACTGGATCGCTTTGAAAAGGTCATGAAGTCAAATGTATCGAGCTGCTTCCTCTGCAGTAAAGCTTTTATCAAGCAAGCGGATGGTGCTGGCTCTATTGTGAATGTATCGTCTGCAGCGTCACGCACCGGAGCGCCATTTGAATATGTAGATTATGCCGCTTCGAAAGGTGCAATGGACTCACTTACTAAAGGCTTATCTCTTGAACTGGCGTCAAGAAACATCCGTGTCAATGGTGTAAGACCTGGCTGTATCTATACTGAAATGCATGCCGATGGCGGCGAGCCGGGTAGAGTAGATAGGTTGGCTTCACAATTGCCACTACAACGAGGTGGTACGCCAGAAGAAGTCGCAAACTCTATCGCATGGTTACTGTCAGATGACGCTTCTTATGTGACAGGGTCATTTATTGATATTGCAGGCGGACGTTAGTATACGGTAAGGCTTTTACGTAAAAATAGAAATTAGTTAGAATCATGACCGCAATAAATAGTACCAAACTAAAAGAACGAAACTAAGAGTACAAATATGAATAACTATTTTGAAAGCCCATTCGTGGGTAAATCACTTAAAGAACAAATAACCAACCCAAATATCATTGTGGGTGAGCACAGTTACTACTCCGGCTACTATCACAACCATAGTTTTGATGATTGTGCTCGCTACCTGCTTCCTGACCGAACGGATATCGACAAGTTGATCATCGGTAGCTACTGCTCGATTGGTTCTGGTGCAGTGTTTATGATGGCAGGCAATCAAGGTCACCAAAACCAGTGGGTGAGTACATTCCCATTTTTTTATCAAGATGACGAAAAATTTGAAGGGGCAATCGACGGCTTTGAACGTTCTGGAGACACTGTGATTGGTAATGATGTCTGGATTGGCACAGAGGCGATGATCATGAGTGGCGTAAAGGTTGGCGACGGTGCCATTATCGCCAGCCGTGCAGTCGTAACCAAAGACGTTGAGCCATACTCAATTGTCGGTTCTAATCCAGTTCGTCATATCCGCTATCGTTTTAGTGAGACTGAAATTGCGCAGTTGCTAGAAATGAAATGGTGGGAATGGAATGAAGAGCAAATCAAAGGTGCAATGTCCTTGATGTGCTCTTCTGATATCGATGGCTTGTACCAGTATTGGAAGACCTTTGCTTAATATCTTCAGCTTGGTAAATTGAATCGCGATTTAGCAAAGATACCGGCTCAGACTTGAAAGTAGAGTGCGGTATCTTCTTCGCTCAATAAGGACATCATCTCTAATATTAGCCCCACATAATGTCTTGTGCGTAGATAACAAGCTTCCAGATCGATCAAGGTACAAACCAAATAAGATTAACGTGACTTACATAAGTGAATGGTCATAAGTTACTTGCATCACACATCATTTCGCATTAGCGTAATGTATGAGTTGGAAGTGTTATGATTAGTTGCGGTGATTGCGTCTATATTGAGATTGTGTATGTGCACGGGTCCCAGTTAAACCCACGTTGCACTCTGGTTAATATCTCGAAGATACTCCACGTAACCAAGAACGACTCGTTATGTTGGCAAGAATTATCGAATTACAAGTATGTTTGAAAGCCCTCATTTTAAGCAAACCTCTTTCAAAACGTCATAGGGTGACATATGAATAATTCAATAGAACAAAGCTACTGCACATCTTGCCGTGAGCGTACGCAACACGTTGTTGTTTTGGTGAGAAAGGAAAGTGAATTTAAGGGCAAACCAAACCAAAAACGGCTGGAGTTTATCTCCGGTCTGGTCAAAGGCTGGTTTCTTGGCGGTTTTGTCGCTGCCATGGATGAATTTTCTCGCCATGTTGTTTGTGAAAAGTGCGGACATAAAGAGATCCAAGACTAGAATCGAGCTTATTTAACAGTTAACGCAATAAAATAGCTCAGGAAATAGAAGCGTGAAAGAACAAATATTAGAAACAATAAAGGCGTATGGCTTCGCGGTAAGAACTAACAATACCGACGAGGTTGACCCAGCGAATGCAAAAATTGGCGAATTGTGGCAAGGCTTTTATGAACAAGCTTTTCCAAAGTTGACTCCGGATTCAAAGGTATACGGCGTTTACACCAACTACGAATCAGATTTTACGGGTGATTTTGATGTGATTGCATGTACCAATGCGCTCACTGATAACACTATGGATGATCTAGTTGAAACCAATATCGAGGCGGGTAAGTATCTAACGTTCTCGGCACAAGGCGAGTTGCCACAAGCGGTGATCGATTTGTGGGGAGAAGTATGGGCGTATTTTAACGCGCCAGATTGCCCACATACACGAACGTACACAACAGACTTTGAACTGTACAAAGGCGAAACTGAAGTTGAGATTGCAATTGCGATTCAATAATCTTTGAGCGTAGGTGCATTGTGTAAAAATTAGTGGCATTAAAAAGCCGCTCGGAATGAGCGGTTTTTTTTGTGGTTTGGTCCTAGCCAAAAAGACAATCCTGCTTGGTGTCTTTCCATAATGGGTAGCGTTTCATTACTTGCGTATAGAGTTTACTTTCGAGGTGTGACCGTAACCAACGCCCAACATTCTGGTATTCAGACTGCACAAACCATTTCTTTTCTACTCTTACAAACTGGCTGACGAATGGCATCACGGCAAAGTCCGCTAGGCTAGGGGAATCTCCAAACAAATAGTCATGGTTGGCGAGCTTAGCATCAAGCTCGCTGATAAAGGCTTCGCACAAATTTCTGCGCTGCTCGATGTCGTCATTGCGATAGCGAACAGAAGCGCGATATTTTTCTAAGTGGCCAATAAACTCATTGTCATTACGTTGAATGAGCTGGTCGATTTGCTCACTGAGTGAAGGGTTACTCGAACGAAGAAGATCTTGAGGATCGTTCTGTTGAAGCGCCCACATCATCATATCTAAGCTCTGCTCAATAACTTTTCCATCGGATAACACTAATACTGGAACCGTACCTTTTGGCGAACTGGCCAATAGTTCACTAGGCTTGTCTTTGGTGACGATTTCTCTGAGTAGTACTTGTTGTTTAGATAAGGCGATGACCATTCTCCCACGCATCGCATAAGGACAGCGACGCAGAGAGTACAGGATAGGTAAAGCTGAAGGATTAGGCATTGTTGAGGTCATTGAGTTTGAAAAGTGTTGTACAGTGGTAAACAGATCGTGATGTGGGTAGAATACGCGGCTTAAAAATTATAAGTAAGTGAGCGACTTCAAAAATGAGCAGAAAAATTGAGTTATTAGCCCCTGGTGGCGATGTAGAAGCGATCAAAGCAGCCATCGTAGCCGGAGCAAATGCAGTTTATTGCGGTTTAGATACCTTCAACGCTCGTAACAGAGCTTCTAACCTGTCGTTAGATGAGTTGAACGGGGTAATCCGCCTTGCTCATGAATACGGTTGTGAGATCTTTCTAACGCTTAACGTTGTGCTGCTGGAGCATGAAACAAAGAGCATCACTAAGCTATTAAACCAGCTGGTGAACACCAAGGTAGACGGCATCATTGTCCAAGATTTGGGCTTGTTTAACCTAGTGAAGAAGCACTTCCCATCGTTAGATGTTCACGCTTCAACTCAGCTAACCACGCATAACGAAGGTCAGATTAAGTTCCTATCTAAGATTGGCGCATCGCGCGTTAACTTGTCGCGTGAGTTGAATCTGCCTGAAATTAAAATGCTAACTGAAGTTGCACACGACCATGATGTACTGACAGAGGTGTTCGTACATGGCGCATTGTGTATCGCGTTTTCGGGTCAATGTTACTCAAGCTCAGTAAGTGTGGGTAACTCAGGTAACCGCGGCCGTTGTAGCCAAGCATGTCGTGATGAATATGAAATCACCAATGCGGGTAACCGTTTCCCACTGAACCTAAAAGATAACTCTGCCTATTACGATTTGCCTGAACTGGTAGACGCAAAGGTAGACTCGCTAAAAGTCGAAGGCCGTATTAAAGGCGCACACTACGTTTACACCGTGGTAGATACGTGGCGCAAGCAGATCGATAGCTTTGTACAAGAGGGTTTGTTGCTTGAAGACGATTCTAACCTACACAAAGTATTCAACCGTGAATTCACGAACTCTTTCCTTAAGGGCAACTTAACGAAAGACATGTTCATCGATAACCCTCGTGATAACAGCATTAACTATGCGGTTGAACAGGCGAAAGAGAAGAACAACGAAATCTCAGTGGTTCAGATTCAAGAAGCGACAGTACAGTTGCATGAAGCGAAAGATGTACTTGGCGACGAAATGCGTGACAAGATTAAGTTCCTTGATATCCGCAAGACGCCAGTTGCTATGTCTTTCAGCGCAAAACCAGGTCAGCCATTTACGGTGACAGTGAAGACAGAAAAAGAGAACTTCACCCTGCAATCTAAGTCGCAGCTTACTGCTACAGATGAGAAAGCGATTACTCAAGAGCTACTTGAGAAGCGATTCAAAAACGTGAAGAGTGCGGTTCACACACTAGAGAGCCAAGACTTCAGCGAATTGGACTCTGGGCTAGTGATTCCGTTGAAAGAAATTTCTGACATTAAAGACGAAATTGACTTCATTCTGAACGGCTCTGTTGAAGTGATTAAGCACGTTGAAGTGCCAGCACTGCCACAGCACCCTAAAGTCAACGAGAAGCCGACTATGTCGATGCTTATCGCTAACGTTGCGGACTTGCACCTATGTGATGTGACGGACGCGGACGTTTACTTCAAGCTCCCAGAAAGCTTTAAGAAGCGTTGTAACAAGTACATTGATATCTTAGCGGCAAACCCACGTTTGATTCCGTGGTTCCCTGCAGTATTGATCGGTAAGGACTACGACGAAGCCGTTCGTATTCTTGAAGTCGTTAAGCCAGCTCGCATCGTGACTAACAACACGGGTATCGCATACAAGGCTTACGAGATGGGAATCGAGTGGGTTGCTGGTCCATTCATGAACACGACAAACTCTCACGCATTATTGACGCTTAAAGAAGAACTAAACTGTGCGGGCGCGTTCATTTCAAACGAGATCAACAAAGGTCAGATTCGTCATATTCGCCGTCCAGAGAACTTCAAACTGTTCTACAGCATTTACCACCCAATCTTGATGATGACGAGCCGACAATGTTTCTTCCAAAGAACAGTAGGCTGTAACAAACCAAGCATCGAAGCGGGTTGTATGTTGAAGTGTGAGAAAGCAACTACTATTACTAACGTGAAAGGTATCTCGTTCGCGGTTGATAAGCAGAAGGGTGGCTACCCAAGCATTTACAACCACGAGCAGTTCCTAAACCATGACGCTGTAACGGATTTCTCTGGCCTGTTTGACGAATTCTTCATTGACCTAACCAACATCGGCGCGGGTTCAAAAGAAGTTCAAGACAAGGTAGAGCTGATCAAGCACTTCGAAGGTTTAATCAACGGCGTTGAAGGCTCACAGCAAAACCTAGAGCAACTTGTCGAGATCCGTACTAATGCTCAATACGTCCAAGGTCTATAGGGTCTAGGGGCTTGATGGTTCACGGCTTATAGGGGGGAAGGTTTATAGCCCTCAATATCTATAGCCCAAGCTTATAAGGTCAAAAGACTAAACAAAAAGCCACTCAATCGAGTGGCTTTTTTGACGTCTGAGGTTTCTAGTTTGTATTGAATTAACGAACCATTTATTCCTGTGCTGCTTCTTGTTTGAAGCATGGGCTTTTAAGCGTGTTCATGCGTTCAATTTCATTGGTCAAACGCAGTGACAGCAGCGCTTTTTGGTTCGATGCAAAGTCAAACATCACGATAGTTGCTGTACCTACAGTTGTCAGCTTTTGCTGTGCTTTACTGACGATCGCGTATTCCATGGTAAAGCGGTCATCTTGAATGTCGGTGACTCGTGAACCCACCATCAAAGTATCAGGGTAGGTGACAGGTCGGAAATATTTACAATAAGTGTCGCCAAGAACAGGGCCAACTTTGGTGATTGCCATCTCTTCCATCAGCTCGACGTGTTTAAAGAAATCTAGGCGAGCGGTTTCAAAGTAGCGAAAATACACAGCGTTGTTGACGTGATTGAGTGCGTCCATTTCTCCCCAAGCGACTGGGATTTCTGTTACCACCGGGTAGTCAGATAATAATGCTTCCATGCGAACTCTCTTATTGTTATTTATCCTTCATTGCAGTAAAAACCCTACCGCTTATTTAACAAAACTGCAACACGTGTGATTTAAGTTTTTGAAGCTAGAAATCACACGTTGTCAGAGACTTGGCTGTTAGCTACTAGCAGGCTCGTCACTCAGGTGTTTGAATTGGAGTTCAACCAAGCGTTGGTATAGTTCACAGCTATTGATGAGCGACTGGTGGTTGCCGATGTCTACAAGCTGTCCTTGATCGAGTACTGCAATTTGGTCTGCGTGTTTGATTGTCGATAAACGGTGGGCGATGATGATCGTCGTTCTGCCGCGCATTAATTCTTCCAATGCTTGCTGAACATGATGCTCACTTTCGCTGTCTAGGGCGCTAGTTGCTTCATCCAGTAATAAGATGTTTGGATCTTTCAAGATTGCACGCGCGATAGCAATACGCTGACGTTGACCCCCAGACAGCCTTACGCCTCGTTCCCCAAGGAAACTATGATAACCATCAGGTAGGTTCTGAATGAACTCATGTGCGTGTGCTTTTTTCGCCGCTTCAATCACTTGTTCATCGGTCGCTTCTGGGTTGCCATAGCGAATGTTATGGAACACATCGTTACTGAACAGAGCGGGTTGTTGAGGAACAAGCGCCATCTGCTTTCTTAGTTCGTTCGGGTCAAACTGATTGAGTTCCACGCCACCTAGCGTCACTTTACCCATTTGAGGGTCGTAGAAACGTTGCAGCAATTCAAATAGGGTGGTTTTACCAGCACCGGATGGGCCAACTAACGCCAATACTTTACCCTCGTGCGCGGTTAACGACAGGTTGCTTGTTGCTGGTTGATCCGGTCTAGACGGGTAACAGAAGGTCACATCATCAAAAGCGATTTCAGGTGTTAGGTTATCGATCGATGTTGGATTATCGACAGGGGCAACGATGTGGCTTTTCACTTGCAGAATCTCAATTAAACGCTCGGTAGCCCCTGCCGCGCGTTGCAGTTCGCCCATCACTTCAGAAATTGTACCTAGAGACGAGGCGACCATAATCGCGTAGAAGACAAATGCAGCCAGATCGCCGGCGGACATGGTACCGTTGATAACATCAGTACCACCCACCCAAAGCATGCCTGCAATCGCACTGAACACGATAACAATCACCCCAGAGATCAGAATAGCGCGCTGTTTTACGCGTTGACGACCAATTTCATATGCCTTTTCTACTTCAAGTGCGAACGACGCTTTCTCTTGGGCTTCTCGGCTGTAGCTCTGCACGGTTTTGATGTGCTCAATCGCTTCTCCCGCATAAGAGCCAACATCCGACATCGAATCTTGGCTTTTACGTGATAACGCTCTTACACGTCGCCCGTAAACCAAAATGGGAATCAAGATAAACGGCACCGATGCCAGCACTATAAGCGTGAGTTTAATGTTGGTCGCAAACAACATAATGATTGCACCAAGGCACATCAGCGCGCTGCGCATCGCCATCGAGAATGATGAACCAATGATACTTTGAAGTAGCGTTGTGTCTGTGGTGATGCGCGACATGATGTCGCCACTGCCATTGGTTTCAAAGTAACTCGGATGCAATGTCAGAACGTGATTGAAGACGGATAGGCGAATATCCGCACTTACACGCTCACCAACTGAAGAGACTAAGTAGAAGCGAAAGAAGGTACCAATAGAGATCAATACCACAACGACCATGATGAATTGGATTGCGCTACCTAAATCAGACAACGATTGTTGGCTAAAACCCTGGTCAATGAGAAGGCGAATACCGTGTCCCACTGAAAGGGTTAAGCTCGCTGTGAAGATCAAAGCAATCAAAGCTGCGATCACACGACCTTTATACGGCTCAATAAATTTAATCAGCTCAAGCAAAATGCTGAGGCTTTTCTTTTCTGGTTTTGATTCTGGATTCTGTTGAGTCTGTCGCTGAGTTGACTCAAGCGTAGAAGAGACATCGTTTTGCATATGATTGCCTTAGTGTTTGTCGCTTTTAAGAATAGATGACTGGTTACTTGTAATACGTCTTGTACGCTGGCAAGTGCTAGTTATTGAGAATAGAGGCCATTAAAACATTTATTGGAGCGTCACGCTTCTTAGGAAACTCAATTTTCATTAATTCGTGTGCATTCGTTGTACGCGACGAAAGCTAAATAAAAGGAAAATTAAGCACTTATGTTCGCTGCTGTCAGGGCTGAAATCGAGTGGTTATACCTGAGTTTTATGCAGGAATAGAGCTGCCATTAAGAACCTACTATCTTTGCTGACCAAGTGAGTTTGGATTTATAAAAACGTTTGCTTTTTGGTGTCATATTAGAGTTTACAACAGCTTGGGTTAAAGAGAGATAAGATCAGTTAATGAAACTGTTTTTTGTGCAATATTTGTTACAAAAATTCAACAAAATAATTTTTTATACATTTTTCTTGCATAAAAGCCCAATTTAAATAGAATAACCGGCAAATGACAATTAATGCAGTAATTTGGCATGAGTATTCAAGTAAAGAGCATCAACAAATCATACGGCGATATCCAAGTTCTTCACGACATCAGTTTTAACTGTGAGAGTGGCGAAACCTTGGTACTGCTTGGCCCAAGCGGTGCTGGTAAGAGTTCACTACTGCGTGTTTTGAACCTGCTAGAAATCGCAGACGATGGCGAACTGAATATTGCTAACGAGCAATTTGATTTCTCAAGCCAGATCCAAGAGAAGCAGGGGCTAAAGCTACGTCGTAGAGTCGGCATGGTTTTCCAACAATACAACTTATGGCCACACATGACGGTAATGGATAACTTGATTGAAGCACCAACTAAGGTTGCAGGCCTAGATAAGCAAGAAGCGATCAAACAAGCGCAAACGGTTTTGAAAACCTTACAGCTTGCGGACAAAGCAGACGCTTGGCCGTTACAACTATCAGGTGGTCAGCAACAACGTGTCGCCATTGCTCGTGCTCTTATGATGAAGCCAGATGTATTGCTGTTTGATGAACCAACAGCGGCTCTTGATCCAGAGATCACCAACCAAATTGTTAGCATCATTAGAGAGCTAAGCGGTACTGGAATTACTCAGGTGATAGTGACTCACGAAGTTGATTTCGCTAAGAAGATTGCAAGCCACGTTCTTTACCTCGAAAAGGGGTACATCGTGGAACACGGCACCAGCGAGGCATTTACTAATCCGCAGACTCCAGAGTTTGCTGAATATTTGACTCACTAAGTAAGTCGCTCATTAAACCTAAGTTGACTCACTAAGTCACTGACAAGATTTACCTAAACACAACATCGATTAAAACAATCAAATTATAAGAATGGCCACAGGCCGCATTACACAGTATTCGGAGTAACAAAATGAAAAAGATTCTACTAGCTTCACTTATCGGTCTCGCTTCTCTCAATGCAGCAGCTAAAGAAGAAATCAAATTCGCAATGGAAGCGACTTATGCACCATTCGAATATATGGATGAGAACAACCAAATCCAAGGTTTCGACGTTGATCTAGCAAATGCACTTTGTGAAGAGATGAAAGCGACGTGTACTTTCCACAACCAAGCATTTGATAGCCTGATCCCTGCTCTTAAATTCAAACGTTACGATGCGGCTATCTCTGCAATGGACATCACGGAAGCACGTCTTCAACAAGTAAACTTCTCTGACGCTTACTACGATAACTCTGCAGCATTCATCTCTATCGAAGGCAAAGTTGCGGACCAAGCAGCACTAGAAGGCAAGCGTATCGGTGTTCAAAACGGTTCTACTCACCAAAGTTACCTTCTTGAGCAGCTACCTGGTGTGACAGCTGTTCCTTACTCAAGCTACCAAGATGCATTCATCGACATGAAAAACGGTCGTATCGACTCAGTATTCGGTGACACAGCGGTAGTCGCTGAATGGTTTAAGAAAGAAGACAACCTAACGTACGTTGGCGACCAAGTAACAAACCAAGAGTACTTTGGTAATGGTTTTGGTATCGCAGTAAACAAGAGCAACCCAGAGCTAGTTGCGCAACTTAACACAGCTCTTGCAGCCGTTAAAGCAAACGGCGAGTACGACAAGATCTTCAACAAGTACTTCGGTAAGTAATTTATGGAATTAACGGGTTACTCTTTAGGGCTCGTCGAGGCAAGCTGGATGACTATTCAGCTTGCATTCGTAAGCCTGTTGGTTGGATTAATTTTAGCGGTATTGTTTGCTGGCGGTGAAATGTCCCGTCGTATTGCAATCAAATGGCCGACAACCGCGTTCGTGACAATCGTACGTGGTCTACCAGAAATCTTGGTCGTTTTGTTTATCTACTTTGGTTCAACACAAGTGCTCTTCATGATCACTGGTGACTTTATTGAAGTTAGCCCGTTCTTATCTGGTGTTGTTGCGTTGTCACTTATCTTCGCTTCTTACGCTTCACAAACCATTCGTGGTGCATTGAAGGCAGTAAGCAAAGGGCAGAGAGAAGCGGCAAGTGCATTGGGTATCCCACAATCACGCGCATTTTTCAGAATCATATTGCCACAAGCGGTAAGACACGCACTGCCAGGTTTAACGAACCAATGGTTGGTTCTATTAAAAGACACCGCACTGGTTTCTCTGATTGGCGTAACCGATCTACTGAAACAAGCGCAATTAACATCAGCAGCAACGCACGAAGCATTTACTTGGTACGCAACGGCGGCAGCTATCTATCTAATCATCACATTGATTACGCAAAGAGCAGTAAAAGTGATTGATGGTAAGTTCTCTATTCAAGGTTTGGGTAACAAAGGGGCAATGGCATGAATCAACAATACCTCTCTCAAATGCTTGAAGGTTTAGTAACCAGCCTTCAACTAACAGGCGCGTCACTGCTTGTTGGTTGTATCTTGTCACTACTGATGACGGTAACACTGATCCTAAGATTACCTGCGATTCACTGGGTAACACGTGGCATTATTACATTGTTCACTGGTACACCATTACTGGTTCAGATCTTCTTGGTGTATTACGGCCCAGGTCAGTTCGATTGGATTCGTGAAAGTTTCATGTGGACATGGCTTAGCCAACCTTGGTTCTGTGCAATGTTAGCATTGGCTTTGAACACGGCGGCATACAGTACGCTACTGTTCAGAGGTGCATTCAACGCGATTCCAGCAGGGCAGTGGGAAGCATGTCGTGCACTAGGTATGAATAAAATCGCAACACTTAAAGTGTTACTGCCATACGCGTTACGCCGCGCCGTTCCAGCTTACTCGAACGAAGTGATTCTAGTCTTCAAAGGCACATCACTGGCAAGTACCATCACTATTATGGATTTGATGGGCTACGCTCAGCGTATTAACGGCCAAACGTACGACACATTGACTGTGTTCGGTATCGCTGGTGCATTCTACCTAGCAGTAAACGGCATTTTAACACTTATCTTCCGCCAAGTAGAAAAGAAAGCCCTCGCATTTGAAGCGGCGTAAGCTAGCCAGTCAAAAGCTTAACTAACGTATAAAGCCTGCCATTTATGTTCGCATAGATGGCAGGCTTTTTTGTGTTTTCAACATAGCTCGGAGGGCTGTGGACACATACAGTGCGAGGCGGGTTTAGCTAGATTCATAACATATGGAAATATTCTGTATTTTATTATTCTATGTACCTATCTATGTTTTAAGTCACTGAAATAATGAAATTAATTGTGCTAGAGTACCATGCATATGAAACTAGACAGAAAAATTCTGTATTTGAATGCAGAATTTTTCTGTCTAATAGCTGTTATGTACTTTGGAGAAAATATGGAAGTTGTTACTACTAAAAAACACGTCTCAGAATATCCCAATCCGTTTTATTTGAAGCAAGGTGACAAAGTAACTCTAGGTACAATTGACGACGAGTTTCCCAACTGGATCTTTATAACCAGTGTAGAAGGGGAGCAGGGGTGGGCTCCAGTTCAATATGTTGAGAAGATTGAAGGAAGTTCTGAAGGTATTTTGCTTGAAGACTATGACAATGTTGAGCTTAATACTGTCATTGGCGAAAAACTGTCAGTGCTATTCGAACTCAATGAGTGGTATCGAGTTTCGAGATCAACGGGTGAAATTGGTTGGGTACCAGTGCGCTCGGTAAAACGTAGATAACAAGAAATTGAAGATGGATGCACAACGCGTGGCATTTTTGCTTCTACTTCAAATTTAGTGCATATGGCACAATGCTTTAGGTACGAGTGGTGGCGTTGTTCACCCCTTAATTGGGCGTTATGTTCACTGAATAATGAAGCTTCATAGGAGGAATTATAAATGGACGATTTTTACATAGATCCAAAAGGATTGGCAGCATACTATGAAGTTCAATGGCTTGATAAACTTCGCTTAAGTGGAGTGTCTGAACAATTCGAAAGTAAATCTAAGTACGTACCGGAGTCGTTTATCTCCTCAAAACACACGCAACGCGTAGCTAAGTTTATTATTGATGCTCTCGAAGCTGAGAGTATTGAGCCTATTGACGCATTAGAGGTAGGGGCAGCTTTGGGACGAAATAGCTACGAGTTAATTACTAACATACCAAGCATTAGTTCTGTCACAGTTGTTGAGCCGTCTCACCGCTTGCTATCAAACCTCAAACAAATACTAATTGACGGTACTAAATGTGAATTCCCTTATATCAAGAGCTTGAAAGAGTTGGGGTGTTTGGACTTTGATGCTTCAACAATAGCAAAAGCGTGTGATCATGTATCATTTACTTTAATTGAAGCACCTTTCGAGCGTGGTGTGGTTAAGAAAGAGTTTGATTTAACAGTTTGCCTCAATGTACTGGATCAATGTGAATCGCCTAAAACTTTAGTAAACGCATTGATGGATGCAACTTCTTTTAATGGAATGTTAGTTTTATCATGTACTTATCAGTGGAACAAAAAGCATTTAAAAGAAGAAAGTGAAGCTGTTAATGATATAAACGACTATTTTGGAGAGGGTTGGGAAAAGCTATCTGAAGATGAACATGAATACAAGATAAGATTTAACGAAAGGTATTCGTTACTATTTCTTTCCCATGTAGTCGCTTACAAAAAAGTTGGTGGCTAACGTTTGGTACGTGCGCATAACAAACAATTTAGTAGTGATTCAGCACGCGTGGTTTTTTTGGTATGTGGTGACTTCGGTGTTGAAGTGCAATACAGAGGCTTGGTCATTGCGTGTTTCACACCTTAATGCTGCACTATGTCCTTGGAGATAAAATGAGAAAACCATCAATCATTACATTGGGGGTATCAAATATCGAGTCCTCAGCAAAATTCTATGAAGCCGTACTTGGATTAGAGCGCACAGGTTATCAATCTGACGAAATTGTATTCATGGATATTGATGGTCCGGAACTAGCTCTGTTTCCCAAATCCGAATTAGCAAAAGATGTTGGTATTGAACCAAATGGTTCAGGTTTTGCCGGTATTACACTGGCTAGAAATGTTAGTTCGTCTCGTGAAGTTCTTAGCCTGCTGAAAAAAGCTGAAGATAATGGTGGAAGAATCGTCAAACAAGGACAGCCTGTGTTTTGGGGTGGTTTTTCAGGTTACTTCTCTGATCCAGATGGGTACTTGTGGGAGATTGCTGTAGGTTCGGAGCTCTACAAAGCAGAAATCGAGTAACGCACATAACAAATTGTTAAAGATTGATTCGCAAGACGTGGCATTTTCACTATGCGTTGGTTTTAGTGTTTAAGGTGGTATGCGGTGGCTTCGGTATTGCGTTGCTCGCATCTTAGTAGAGCGTTAGGTAAAAGGAGGGGTAATGAGCACGAGAGTAATTGAAGTTGTAGATTATCGAACTTCATGGGCCGATGAATTTAGTGACGAAAAGGTATTGCTTGGTTCGGTCTTGAATTCAGCTAATGTAGTGGAAATTCATCACATAGGCAGTACTTCAGTCAAAGGTCTTTGTGCGAAACCAATTATCGATATTCTTGTTGAAGTGAAATCACTAGAAGAGTTGGATAAAAACAATAAGCAGATGGAGTCGCTTGGGTATGAAGTCAAAGGTGAATTTGGGATAGCAGGTAGGCGTTATTTTCAAAAAGGTGGTATACAACGAAGTCACCAAGTGCATGCTTTTTTAGTTGGGTCTCCAGCAGTAAATAGGCATATTGCTTTTCGAGACTACTTAACTCAATTTCCAGAAATAGCGTCGCACTACGGTAATCTGAAGCGAGAAGGCGCTTCAATTTGTAACAATGATATTGGTGTATATTATAATCATAAAGATAGGTTTATAAAGGAACATGAAGTAAACGCACTACGCTGGAAATTTACCTAACAAGAAAATCGGGATAGATTCGCAACGCTTGGTGCTCTGAATTCAAGTCCGTTTAGTAATTAAGGTCAGTTGGTGGCGCTATTTACATCTTAATTTAGCGTTAGCCTTCGTCATAGGGTTGTTGAACCCGAAAGGGATATATATGGATTTAATAAACCACATCTTAACTTTTGTAGCGGTTGCGACATTGTTAGTTATCTCCCCAGGTGCTAATGGGGTTCTTATCGCTAAAACTGTGTCGTCATCAGGACGAACAGCTGGATTTGCTAACATTTGGGGCTTTGTCGTTGCGTTTTATGTGCATGGGACACTATCAATATTTGGTATTTCAATACTCTTAGTTAAGTCATCTCAGGCGTTTTTCATATTTAAGATGTTAGGTGCGGCATATTTAGTTTGGATTGGTTTGAAAGCGATGAAGAGTGCACTCCATAAAAATCAAGAGCACCCAAAGATTACAGGAGGGAATAATAAAGTTACCTCACTCCGCATAGCCTTCACTGAAGGGTTAATAACAAATTTATTAAACCCTAAAGTCTCTATGTTTTACTTAGCAGCCTTTCCTCAATTTATGCCTGATACTGAGAGCCCAATAAGTGCCTACGTGCTAGTAACAGCTCATTCAATGGTCAATTTTATATGGTTCGCTATTATGGTTATGGTCCTTTCCAAAGTTAAGAACGTTACCGATAGTGCTGAGTTTAAAGCTTGGTTAAACTCAATTACAGGTTTAGTATTTATTATTTTTGGTTCAAAACTAGCTCTAATGAAAAATGGCTAACAAAACACTTATGTTCAATTCTCTACACTTGACATTGTTGCTTCGTTCACGGTCTCTAGCTACTTAAAGCCACACTAGTAGGTCAGGATGAATAAACAATATTAAAAAATCTAATTAAGCAGGTTCTACCGTTTTCTCGTTCGGCAGCCAACTTGATTATAGAAAAGTTCTTGCTTTGACCTAACCTGAAAATATTCCCTCTCAGCATATCCTACTTAAGCATGGTTTCAAACCTTGTGGGGGAGGTGACTACAAAATATGCCAGTGAGTACTTAGGGAAATACATATAACAAGGCTCAAGTAGCAAGGAGGAAAACGTGACAAAAAGGTATATACCTTACGCAACACTGATATTGGTATTGTGCACTGTATTGGTATCTTTGGGTGTGAATTTCCAAATAGCAGGGTCGCTATTCGGAAAAATTAAGATTACAGAGCTAGAGCCCTTCAACACAATGTTGATATCAGTTATCAGGGTAAATGGTTCATTACATTACGTACTTAACGATGATCAGGGCAACTGGTTTGATTCAGGTATAACTGGTACTAGTGCCGAGTGGGACTCAATTGAGAATTGGCACTCTACAGCTAACAAGCGTGAAGGTGCGGCTTGGTTAGGGATATCAATTCGAGTCAAATTATTAAGCACACAACAAACCACCTAACAAAGGTTCTCGCGCTTGGCAGTTTCAGCCCCCCGCTTTATTACTACACAAAATCCAGTTCAAGTGGTACGGCGTAATCATTCATTGGTTAGTTTTTTTAACCTAAAGGAGATTTATGGAAAAATTTGTTAGGCTTCAAGAACTTGGAGCAGGTGACTTTCAGCACCTTAACGGTTCATTGGAAGCACACTTGAAAGGCACTGAACAAGTTCTAATTAACTGGGGTAGTAGTGAGTTACTTCAAATCGCAGGTCTCTTCCATGCCGCGTATGGAACAGCAGGTTTCGATGAAAATATGGTGTCGTTAAGCCAGCGCCAAGACATAGCGCGAATTATTGGTAATGATGAAGAAGCATTGGTTTATTTGTATTGTTCATGCGACCGAGACTATGTATTTCCTCAATTTGGCAAAGTGCCAGAAATCGAGTTTAAAGACAGATTTACTGGTTCAATATTCACACTCGACATTGCAACCGCAAAGTTGTTTTGCGAGTTAACGGTCGCTAATGAGTTAGAGCTTGTTTATAGCAGTGAAGAGTTCAAACTAAAATATGGTGCCGAGCTATTTGAGCTGTTCAAAGGTATGGATAGCTACTTGAGCTCCGAGGCAAGAAAGGCTTACAAATCAGCATTGTCGAATTTTGCATAACAATTGTTCAAAAGAAATTCAGCTCGCATGTCATTTCCATCCCATGGTTGAGTTCGATTTTTACGATGGTAATGTTAAGCTTTGTCGTCGCATTGCTCATACTTTACTGCAGCGTTAGTAGTCAGAAGTAAAAAGGATTTATAGATGGAATTAAAGTATCGTTCAGCTGAATTTGAAGATTTGGAAAGCCTTGTCGTTTTGCTTTCAAATGACCCACTTGGTAGTAAAAGAGAAGATGCGTCTATGCCGTTGAATCGTGGCTACATTGAAGCGTTCGAAGCGATTGCGCGAGACCCAAACAACGAATTATTGGTTGTTGAACTGGAAGGCGCTCTGGTCGGGATGCTTCAACTAACCTTTATTCCGTATCTGACACATATTGGTAGTTGGCGCTGTCTTATCGAAGGTGTTCGAATTCATAGTGACTATCGCGGACAAGGTTTCGGTGAGCAAATGTTCGGACACGCTATCGAACTGGCAAAAAGTAAAGGCTGTACAATCGTTCAGTTAACAAGTGACAAGCAGCGCCCTGATGCCATAAGGTTCTATGAAAAACTTGGATTTAAAGCAACGCATGAAGGGTTCAAACTCGCGCTGTAGGCTATCTGCTAAGCAACTATTTAGTGAATCGCAATATATCGCTTTTTCACAATGCGTTGCATTTCATTGTTTTCTTTAGAGTACGGAAGCTTTGCTATTTCGTTTTTCAATACCTAATTTCGAGCCAGGTCTCTAATAAAAATGAAGTCGTAAATCCGTTAAATTGTACGTTAACGGGCTCCTCGAGTCTTTTCGATGACGATGGGCTAATAATAGATTCACTTTGCTTGGCATTTCTTGGGTTAAGCATAGTTCAAACAAGGAGTGTAAATATGAAGCAAGACTTTTCTACATTAGCGACAACCGAGTACGGAAACATATTGGGTAACCAGTACTTTATGGATTTCAATATTGTTCCTCTTTGGCAGAACATGCCGCGAATTTTTGGCGATGCTTTTACGGTTCAGTTAGCTGCCGGTGATAACTTAATGCTTCATTCTGCAATATACGAAGCACCAAAAGGCTCAATTATTGTCGTTGATGGCGTTGATAGCGAATATGCAGTTGCAGGAGGCAATGTATGCGCAGTTGCTAAGAGTAGAGGCATAAAAGGTTTCATTATTGATGGTGTTATTCGGGACTTGGCTGAAATTACAGACATGAAATTCCCAGTTTTTGCTAAAGGTGTTCATCCAGTTCCGGGAAAAAAAGAGGTCTATTCTGAACTAGGTACTGAAATTAGATGTGGAGGCATAAACGTCTCAACCGGAGATATCATTGTGGCTGACACCGAGGGTGTTGCTGTTATTCCTAAGTCCAGAAAAGATGAGGTGTTTTTAATGGCTTCAGAGAAAGCCAATAAAGAAGCCTCGTTAACATTAGCTCAGTGGGAAGAGAGCCATAAGGCGAAGATTAAGCAAGCAATAATCTGTGCGAAACAAAAACAAAGCGTGCAAAATGATGTAGGTTGAGCGACAGACTTAAGACTTTCGTTACATGAGATTTACCAAAGACAGAGTCTTCTATCGAGCTGTTGAGATATAAGCGCATTTTAGATGCGCTGTTTTTGATAATAAACGTTACCCGTCGAGTATCGAATTTATCTTCATGCTAACTACTAAGACACGGAACTGCAATGAACAGTTTAACATGGACTACACTTGTGCAACTTTTGCTCTCAATGGACATGGTGTTTAGTACTTATAGTTATGGAGGCGAGAGTGGGTTAGAAGCGTTCACTGTCTCTTTAGCGTTGTCTGCGCCTTTAATCTTTACCTTTTTGCTCGTCTTCTCATTTTTCCGAGATGGCGCTGATGACCGGCATGCGTTACTTGGAACTATTGCCATTTGTGTGCACTTATCTATGGTTTTATTACATGTTTGGTGGAATCGATGTGACCAGAACCGACGGTTTAGAGCAAGCACAAGGGCACTCTGGTTTGATACTTTGGCTGGGTAGCATCAAGGCAATGATCATTGGAGTCGCTGTTGGAGTCTGCCCATATTTCGCGACTAGAATGTTTAGAAGGCTCGCCCCTAGATAAGATTATGCAGCTTATCAATACCTCTAACCAAAGGAGCTTGAAGTATGTTTTATAGCAAGGAGCTTAACAAAGGGTTGCTGCTGATCCTCATTGTGTTCAGCGTGTTTATTGTATTTACACCTCACAACGGCTTCGAAGCCTTGTTTGCCCTGTCGATAAACGCTTTAATTGCCACTCTATTTTTCTCCATGACAATTGAGCTCAAAGGCGACACGCTGACTTGGTTTTTCGGTTTTGGTTTTTGGCGTAAGGTTGTGAAGGTATCTGATATCGTCGACATGTCGTTTTATCAAACCAAGTGGTATCACGGTATTGGCATCCGAATGTTGAGCGATGGTTGGTTGTACAATGCATCAACAGGCACAGCGTTAAAGCTGAGCTTAAGCGGTGGAAAACATATCTATATTGGTTGTAAAGACGTACAAGGTTTGAAGGTTGCGTTGAGTAAAAGCAATTAGTGCAGCGAAGTGGTTAATTGTCTGAATGAACTGGGTTGGTTTCAGTAGATAAAGGTAAGTTGTGATTGAATTTAAAACGGTAGGTCTTTTTGTACTTACGGCGATAGCGGAAATAGTAGGGTGTTATTTACCTTACCTTTGGCTAAGGGAAGATAAGAGTGTGTGGTTACTGATCCCGGCGGCAATGAGCCTTTCTGCATTTGCTTGGCTACTCACGCTGCACCCAACAGCAACAGGGCGAGTTTATGCGGCTTACGGTGGTGTGTACATCTCAGTCGCGCTGGTATGGCTGTGGTGTGTCGATGGTGAGAAGCCAACAACATGGGATCTAGTTGGTGGTTCGGTAGCGCTGCTTGGTATGGCGATTATTATGTTCGCACCAAGAAACGTGTAGTTAGACGCTGTTGTGGCGCAATTTGAATCGCTTATTTTCAAGGAGGAATTGGAGTACATGACAAAAGTTGATTGGCACAAAAACCAGATAGATGAGAATACGTTAATCACAGATAGCTATAAAACGACTCAGAATGTTCGTCGATACTTTAAATTCCAACTTGGTGAGCAGTTTAAATTTGATCGTGATTTCATGCTTTGGATGAAAAGCTCAACAGGACTAACGATGGGTGATGCCGTACAAGAGTGGGCGAAGCGCAACCAAACTAAGTAGTTACGTTTGTATGAATATAAAAATACCGCTGATTGATTCAGCGGTATTTTTTTGCTTATTGCTTCGGTAAATTGCGTGTTGGTTTTTTAGATCACAGCAACTAACTCGACGCTTTCTGTATTATTGTTAGAGACCTTCCAATGCAATCAATGTCTTCAACAGTTCGTTGTAATACAGCTCGCCAGATTTTGTAACTGATAGGCTGCGCGTTGTACGGAAGAACAGGTTTATGTTAAGAGATTTCTCTAAATCATTGATTCGACGACTGACGTTTGCTCGTGGAAGTTCCAGCGCGTTCGCGGCAGCGGTAAAGCTTCCAAGCTCAACGACGGTAGTAAATAATTTTAAGCTCTTCAATTTTCTTAGCAAAGCGGCATCGAATATTAAATGATATATAAAATCGAAAAACCAATGAGTAATTAATGACTCATTGGTTTTAAAAGGACATAAATCAAAAAGTACAGAATTACCCGTGACAGAATCTGATAAATGACTACAAAGTCGATTTTTAGCGACCTCGGCCATCAACCATCACAACGATCGTTTTAGTGATAATGCTTAGGTCAGTCGCAATCCAGGATTTTACTGAGCATAGGCTTAATGCGTAACTGTGGTCGAATCCAACTTTACGGCGCACGTCTTCAATACAATTGTCATAGCCTTGGTTAACTTGTGCTAGCCCTGTGATTCCAGGCATAACGCCATAAGTACGGTCAGCAAAGTAAGGAATCTCGTTTTCTAACTTCGTGTAGAAAGTAGGGCGTTCCGGACGTGGACCAATTAGAGACATTTCACCTTTTAGCACGTTGAATAACTGAGGGATCTCATCAAGTCGACTTTTTCTTAAGAAGCGACCGACAGGCGTAATTCTGGGGTCGTTTTGTGTAGCCCAAACCGCACCAGAGCGAGACTCCGCATCTTCGTACATGCTTCGGAATTTCATGATCTCAAAGATTTCCATTTTCTCTGGTGTTGATTTACCGACGCGAAGCTGCCGATAAAGCACGGGACCACGAGAAGTTAGAACAATGGCTAGAGCAATGATAGGGAATACTGGTGACAAAATAATAAGTGCAACCAATGAGACTACAAAATCGAAGGTACGCTTCGCACGAGAGACTTTGTATTGGTATAGGTTTTGATTTGATCGTTGGTCGATATTAATCATGGTCAATCCTTAACGATTTGCATGAGTCCAAGGTGAGTTTTCAAATCCAAATAGGTAGCGTAAGCCACCGATGAAGTTGGCATAATGACCAACCACTAAATAAGAGATTAATAAAACAGGTCTGGTGACTAGGCGTTTTGGTAATATGCAGCCAAGTAAGCCAATGGTGTATACCGAAATCTGTGCCCACATTAGTGCTTCAAATACTAAATAGTGATTCAGGAGAACTGAACACACTAAGCACATGATCATTAAATAGGGAGTCAGTAGGCGTAGCCCTTTTCCTGAAAAGAAAGCAAAAGCGATACCTTTGAATTTAGGGCTGAACAAGCCGAACAGTCGTATAGCTTGCTGCATGTTGCCTGCCGAGATACGTAAGCGACGTTTGAAGTCGATTTTGAGGTTCGACTCTTCAAGCTCAAGTGCTACCATTTGAGTTTCGTATTCAGCGATGTAGCCTTGTTTAACGATTTGCATTGGTAAAATGAAATCATCATTGATTGTATTGAGTGGCATGGGCTCGAAAAGCGAAGTTCTGAACAAGTAGAAGGCGCCATGAGAACCTAAACTGGAGCCCAAAGATGCTTCACATTGTTTAATTGTAGTTTGATATCGCCAGTAGGTGCTTTCACCTTCGTTTCCTATCGGGCATAACAGATAAGTCGCGTTAACGACACCAACCTTGTCACTTTTGAAACGAGCAGCTGCAATTAAAAGTGCATCCAATGATATCAAGGCTGATACGTCACTAAGTGCAGTGATGTCACTGGTTATGTTTGTCACTTCTTCATTTACTACAGCCACTTTACCTCGGTTTTGAATATGATCATGTATTTCGAAGTGGATGTCACTACACATTGCTTCTTGGATGGTCATTTGTGCAATCTCGACGGTGTTATCTGTGCAGCCATCACACGCGATAATCACTCGTAGCTTCTTTTTTGGATAGTCGAGAGAAGCAAGGTTACGGACTTTTTCTGCGATCCATTGCTCCTCGTTGAATGCTGGTACCAAAATCGTGATAGTTGGTAGCGTATAATCATGTTTTCCATCTTTATAACAACGACGACTCTCTTCAACTTGTCGAGCTGGGTGCCTCTTTGCGTACCAGTGTAACAAGATTGGATATGCTGCATGATGGTAGACAATAAGAGCGCCAGAGAACAAACATAAACCAGCAAGTACTAAGTCAATCATGCGTATACTCCTTCCGAAATTTCATCGTATGAAGCAACCATCTTAATTATGTCGAAGTTATTCAGAATGTATGGGCGAGGTGAGAGAAAACTCTCGCCTTGATGTTCTAGTAACGCGTGAGCTAACCCAGTGATACTACCTTTTTTCACTAGCGTTCCGCTAACAGGGCACAAGGTTTCATCGACAGCACCAACATCCATTGCAACGGTTGGGATGTTGCATGCCTGTGCTTCTAGTGTCGAAAGTGGTAGCCCCTCATGACGAGAAGGTAAGCAAAAGGTATCGAGCGCGCCGTAAAAAGTGGTCATGTCTTCCACCAAGCCAAGAAAAACAACGCGGTCTGTTAAGTTAAGACGGCTAGCAAGCTGTTGAAGATCTTTTCGTTTAGAGCCATCGCCAGCCAATACAACAACCATTTTTTTAGGAAGGAGAGCTAGGGCCTTAATCAGTTGGTCTTGGCCTTTAACGTGTTCCAATCGACCAGCACACCCAATGATTTTTTTGTCTAGTGGAAGGTTAAATTGGGTTCTTGCATAGCTTTTCGATGTTGGTTTGAACTTGTCGCAATCGACGCCATTTTTGATAGTAATGATGTTGCTGTAGCTAAATGCAGAACGTAGCTGTTTGTACACGCAAGTTGCGTCGGCCACTAGTGTTGGCTTTGCTGCTTTTAGCGCGAGTGCCTGTAAGCGGCGACGTTTGCTGTTCTGTAGGTGCCAAGCGTCATGCTCAGTATGGATGCGTGTAGGGACACCAGAAATGCGAGCTGCACAGCCTGCGTAAAGAAGTGGACCTATGTGGTGAGTGTGAACCACGTCTGGACGTATCGCCTTAAACGCAGTTATCAGCTTAGAAATAATATTAACTTGAACACCTGGCGCTTTGTTCATAAAGACGATTTGATTCCCATAGGGTTGAAGCTTAGGCCAGTTGTCGATGGATTCTTTCTTAGTTCCTTCAAGGCTCACAATCAAGACTTGGTCTACTGGTTTTGCCAAGCGAAGTAAATCAAGAGTCAGTGTTTCAAGGCCTCCGGGGGCGAGGTGTTGAACTACATGTATTATTTTTTTTTCTGTTCTAAAGGATTGTTGATTCGCCATGATAACACTCCCTGCGATAACGCTTTTAATGTTGCACCTAGCTTTGGTTCGTTGTTTTTCTTGTTGTGGTTACTCTACTGCACGTGCTGTGCCAATATATTAGGGATTATTTTTCAATAACTTACTCTATCTCTAGTAGGTGCGTAGGTTTGTCATTCTCAAATTGGGAATCAAATCACGACAGTAAATCAAAGAGCCAAGTTGCAACGAGAGAGCAGCTCAACGCGATTTTTCCCCGACCTAAACAAAAAAAAACACCAACAAAGGTTGGTGTTTTCGTGATATTTGGTTATCTAATTCATTTTGGGAATGACAGTGAGAACAGGGACATTCAAGATGTCTTCAATTTCGCTTTTTCGTTTAACAGAAGAGTCAAAGAGCTCAAAAAGTATTGCAAGGCCTATACCTAGAGCAATGCCTGCAACTAAACCCGCAATAACAAACAGGAATGTGGGCATGTTAGATTTAATACTTGGTGTGTATGGTAAATCAATGATCTTCACTCGCTTGTTTTCTTCAAATACACCTAGTGAACCAGTTAACTGAGCCATCTCATATCGCTTGGTTAATTCATCGTACAGTTGGCGCTTAATTTCTACGTCACGTTGAAGTCGGTACATCTCTTTCGCATTATCACCAAAGTTGTTCGCTTTATGTTCGAGCTCGAAGATCATGGTACGAAGGCTTTTCGTTTCTTCCTTGAGAGATTCAAATTGGGCACGAACCATTTGAAGGCTATGCAGCTGAGTCACAAGTAACGGTTGAGTATCAGACAGCTTACTCATGGTTGTGCTACTCGCAATACCCCATAATTGATCACTGTTTAAACCGGGTTGCTTAAGTGCAAGTAGTGCCTTTCTCTCGTTTT
This sequence comes from Vibrio sp. HI00D65, assembly GCF_001635455.1. Lineage (GTDB taxonomy): Bacteria > Pseudomonadota > Gammaproteobacteria > Enterobacterales > Vibrionaceae > Vibrio. The sequence continues at coordinate 139,440 of NZ_LWEH01000091.1, read as the reverse complement.
CTAACCTTTCTAGCTCAAACATCTTCGCCTTTACTGCGCTATGTTTGTTTGTGTACTTGGCTTTTAGCAGGGTTAGTGCGCTTTGAGTATCAATGATTTGGTCTTCTAGTCGTCCAATCACAGGGTTAGTTTTTGATAATTGTTGATCGATAGACCCAAGACTTTTTTGAACACCAGACAACTCGGCTTCTTTTTCTGCAAGTGTTTGTTTAAGTGAAGCTAATCGATTCAAACTTTGGCTCTGAACTTCTAGCGTTGAGTGAACATTCTCGTTTACGTATTTTGCAAGCGCTTCTTCCGCTTCGGCCAACGCAGCGCTTCGCTCATCAATATGAATTTCTAAAAAGCTACTTGAATCTCGGATTGAAGAACGTTCAGGTGCTAACAATTGTTCAATAAAGTGCTGGCTAACGGAAGTCAGAGTAGCTTCCATACCTGTAGGCGTATCTGAGCTAAGGCTGATTTTAATAAAGTCTTTGCTAAGTTGATCGACCGATAATCTCTGTGATAGGTCAGTGATAATTTCTTGTTTCTGTACGCTAGACATCTCTGGCGTCGTTAATTCAAGTTCTTCTGCTACAGAATAGAGTACATGACGACTGTGAAGTAGTGTTCTCAAAGCACTCATACGATCTTTAAGCATGGTCGACACCGCAATGTCCTCAAGGAACGGGTTCATTTTCGCGGTTTCTTGAATCAACATACTGGTATGAGAATCGTATTTAGTTGGTGCAAGTTTGCTCACACTAAAACCAACGAAAGGTAAGATCAGAATAGGCACGAATATTACGTAACGTTGACGCCAAGCCGCATTCAACAAGCCCAACAGTCGTAATTTAAGGTTATTCATAATAGCTCCAACATCCCATGTACGAAGTTGCCGCGGCTTTTCCAGCTGTCTTTTTCAACAACAGATATTGGTGAGTTTGTTAAATCACGAGTATGCTCTAGTGCCCAAATCATTTTGTTAGCGCTACCGACTGTGGTCACGTGTTCCTGATATGGAGCAAGCGAGGGGAACGGTGTTGTGACAATCGGCGTACCCGCCGCTAAGTATTCCATCAGCTTGAGTGGGCTGCAAGCACGAATCTGTTCATTATCAACAAACGGAAGAAGGCTTACATCCCAGTGCTGAGAGTAACTTGGCAGGGTATGATGAGGACGAGGACCAAGATAATGCACGTTATTTAAATTAGGTAACATAAGCGTATCTAGCTCGTTCGGGCCAATAAAAACGAAATCCCATTCAGGAACGGCATTTGCAACTTGCTCGATCATGTCGTAATCAATCCATTTAGAAAGGCTGCCATAGAAACCTGCAATTGGACGGTTGCTACTCGGTAAGTCTTTAGCGCGAGGAGTCGGTGTTGAAAATAGGCTCACATCCACGCCGTGTGGCAAGAGCTGCACTTTCCTCTCTGGAAATTTAGCCATCAGTTTTTGACTCGCTGCAAAGATAAGATCTGCCTTTTCAATTAGTTCAGACTCATGCATGGCAACGGTTTTATGGTCAACACCTGCTAATGCACTAAAGTCGTCACCACAGTAATAAACGACAGATGACTCCCCTAAGTGGCCACACAAATCGACCGCGGTTGGCAACGAGGTCCATAGAATCGGTGCTTTAAGCTTTAGATCTGCAATGATGGGTTTTAACTGACGTAACATCATACGTTTTGCGATCTTTCTGGATGCCGTTGATGCTGGAGCAGGAATCGTTCTGAGATTAACGACAGTAATATTGTCGTGCCCCTGTGAGTCGAACATGTCCTGTGTTAACGCTTTTGTTTTACCAAACAACTTGTTGAATGCTCGCGTTACATCTTTCATGGACAGTCTCGGTTGTCTTAGGCCAATAGAATTAACCCAAAGCACTTTGTGTCGCTTTGCAAGATGACGAACGAGATGTTGTGTTGAAGACGGAAGGCCACCAAAATCTTCACCGAAGACGATTAAATCACGCATGATCGCTTCCTTGTGTTTCTTGTGAGCCGAATACGTCTGGTTTAGTGACCTCTACCGTTTTTATGTGTCCCACTATTTTTGCAGGGTTACCCGCTGCAATAGAGAATGCAGGGATATCTTTCGTAACCACACTACCTGCAGCAACGACTGCACCTTCACCTATTGTCACACCGCCTTTGACCGTTACATTGGTCCCAAGCCATACATCTTGTTTAAGAATGATGTCGCCAATTTGCTGTGGGTCATCACCTTCGCCTCGTGCTCTTCGCGTTGCATCAAGTGGGTGGCCTGAATAACCGAACAGAAAAGCGCCGCCGGCGATACGAACGTTGTCTGAGATGATGACTCGCTTTCCGACCGCGATAGTCGACTGCCAACCGATGTCTACGTTGTTGCCGATCGAGAGTAGAGGGCGATCTAAACCTTCTAGCGGTTGTGTACAGCCGGAGAAAGTGGTGCGCCTAGATACGCGGCAGTCGTCACCAATCGAGATTTGTAGCGGGCCACTTACAAAAGGAAGGCCACCATAAAGGTATAGGCGCTTACCGCACTGAGCGACTCTGCCTTTGAACGCAGGAGTCCAGTAACAAATGCGGGTAAAGCCGCCAATGATGCTCACAACAAGCTTGTGCGTATAGTATAGGCAGCGATTAAAGGTTTGAGGGGTAGGGAGATCGGCGATTCTGATGTTTTTCAAGATAAAAAACACGTTTCTGATTCGGGAATTAGGGTGAAACTTAAGCCAGTGTTTGAAATGGTGGAGAGATGCTGGCGTCATAATTATATTCCTGCTGTGTTGTTATACAGAACTACTTTCATAATGTGTGCCAGTTAATAATTTGAATAATTTCAGAAACTTAAGATATTGCTTTTAGATTTTCTCATTTTGACAAGCAGTTTGGGATACATTTGATACGCAAACAGTGAGCGCTGCGAGGATGTAAATCGGCCAATTGAAGCCTTGAGTTAGAAAAGTCCCGGATACAATGGTACCGATCAGGCCAGCGAAGACCGCGTAGGCGACAGCATTGAGTTCTGGTGGGACACTGGAACCCGCAGCTTTGAGTCGCGCCAATGTAGCACGAGAGGTTTTGATCAGAGAGACGATAAACCCCACGAAAATAATCAATCCAATAAATCCAGTTTCAGCGAGAACGCCAAACCATGTGCTATGTACAGCGTGATTTAAACCATCCCAATGAGCGCTATAAAAAAAGTAATTAGGATAGAAGTTATCTAAACCAACACCAGTAAGAGGGTTGTCTAACGCCATTTTAAACGCAGCTTCCCACGCATAGATTCTTCCCATTGCGGATTCATCGATACCTTCTTCTGCCGCACCGCCTGAGGATCTGTCTGATATGCCAGCAACGAGATAAAGGACAATACCAGCAATCGCACCGCCTGACATTAATAACACTTTTGAGCGCACAAATTTCCAAGCGAAGATGCCGATAACCGCGATACACCCTAATAGTCCACCACGACTTTGTGTCGCAATTATGGCAGCAAGTAATAGCACGCAAACGACGGCACTGATAACTCGTTTAAACCAAGGTATTCCCGGGGTGCTGGCTTGGCTGATCGTAAATGCTAGCGGGAACATGAGTACCAAAGCTAGGTCGTTTGGGTCACCTAACATGGAGCCGAAGTCTCGGCCGATTGTTACCCTAGAGCCCTCAACCAGTCCAATTCCGTTAGCCGAGTTGTATACTGCAATGCAGCTAACCAATGCTCCTGCATAAATGATGACCATCGCCGTTTTCGCAAGGTACTCGGTGGTATTCACTAACCACATGATCGCGAGTGTCATAACGATGATTTTCCAATAAATATCTTTGAACTCAGCTAATGCAATCTGCCGATTTGATGCGAATATGATGCCAATGATGGTAAGGACCCAAAATATGGCGAGCCAATTGAAAGAGTGATGCCAAAAGATTTTCAGCTCTTTACTGACGAACGCATGCCAGAGCAGAGCAGACAGTGCGCATATGGAGAGCAACAAAGGAATTTTCATCGGATATAGGACAGGAAGTGCTTCGTGAATTCTAAAGAACGAGAAGACGACGAACAGTAGAACGAAGCCAAACGCTCTGTTGATAACTAACAGAGCACCCAAAGGTATAAAAGCAAGTACTATGACTACGACCGGGTGAGGAACGAGATACCAAGCAGCACCAATATTAAGGCTTAGAAATGAGAGCCCTAAAATTAGCGGTAATCGATTAACTTGGTCTCTCATTGTAAATCCCTAGCGTTCTTATTATTTAACTAAAGAGATAGCAAGGTGAATGCCACATATAAAATCATGCTAAATTATTGTATTTACGTCTAATTTAGATTTTTCTAAAAAGCAGAGTTGAGTTGGGTCAAAATGAGAATCAAATTGGCAACGCGTTTGCCATTGTTATTGGGATTAAATCTATGGAGTGGCAATGTTATGCACTGTAGCAGGATAGAATCTGTGGAATAACGGCTTGTAGAGAGTATTGTTCGATGATGGTATTTCTGGCTTTTTCGGCCATAACTGATTTTTTCTGATCAGAAAGTGCAATCCAATCAACCAAACAAGTTTGTAGGTCAGCTTCGCCCTGAACAATATAGCCATTGTCTTGGTGGTCGATGAGTTGTGGAAGATTACCAACCTTTGACGCGATAACTGGAATACCGCGAGCCATGGCTTCTAGTGCCGCCATCGGTAAACCTTCATAGCGAGATGGTATGACTAAAACATCAATGGTTTTCCATGCATTGTCCATACTGGATTGATGGCCATGGAAGGTTAAGTTATCGGGCTTGGCTTGTTCGAGAGTTTGCCTTTCCGGGCCATCGCCAAATAGATGAAAATGATGATTAGCTTGAGATTGAGCAAGAGTGACAAAGCGATCGGGCGCTTTCTCGTGGCTTAAACGTCCGACGAACCCAACGTGATAGATTTTGTCCCTGTTGACTTCGTTATCTAAATGTTCAGAAGTCGCTGTGCTCTCAGGGATCGCAATAAAATTATTAAGCAGGGTGGTTTGCCACGGAATCTTATTTTGTATCTTGTTGCTAACCACAAAACAGTGGTCCGACAGGAACCCGGTATATCTATCTAAAAAGTCATAAAGCCAAACTTTCCCTTTTGGTGCTTCACCTGCGTGATACGTCGATATTTGACGTGGTTTTGAAGAGCTTATACTTGCCAGTTTTATAAACTTACTTACTATGCTTGCCTTGTATCCATGGGCGTGGATATGGGAAGGATTATAGTGTCCTATCGCTTGTTTGAGCTGAGAAAGTGCGTTGGTTTGATTAGACGCTAATTCGCTAAGGTAACTAAAAGGGATATCCAGCTCAGTTAGTCGCGTTACGACAGGAGGGAGAGGAGCAAACTTGGTAAGCAGGACCACTCTGGTTTGACACTGATACTTAAGTAAACCATGTGCAAGCTCGATGACGTGGGTCTCAATGCCACCAAATGTTTGGCTGTCTATTAACAGCCAAACTTCATTTGGTTTAGGAGCACTAGGCTTGATTGCACTCATCTTCAGATTCCCAAGCCTGTTTCTTACGATAAACAGTAGAAGGGCTTAGTTCCAAAAGCACTGCTGCGTTTAACACATTGCCATCACAATGGTTTATGGCGTGTTGTATTGCCTCTCGTTCTATCTGCCACATAGGTCGAATAGCACCATCGCTAGTCGTGAAGGCCGGTGTCGCTGGAGAAGTTGGAGCATCGCTAGTTGATGAACGCTCTAACTCTTCAGGCGTAAGCGATGGAAGCTTTGTTTCAGAAATAGTTGGCGTTACCGGATCCACCGGGACACTTCGTATTGGTGTCACGCTTTTAGGCGTTGCAGCGTCGGCCTTATTGATTGGTGGCGGTAGCATCTCTTTAGTCACGCTAGTTTCATTGTTTAACACCACGATATTCCTAATGATGTTTTGCAATTGACGTACGTTACCAGGCCATGAGTAGCGCTTTAGTAAGCTTTGAGTCTCTTTATCAATTGATTTGAATTTTTTCTTATCTTGTTTCGCATACAGTTTAAGAAAATGATTGGACAGAATGACAATGTCACTTCCTCTTTCTCTTAGTGGTGGCATCTCAATAGGTACAACATGTACACGATAATAAAGGTCTTCACGGAAACGTCCTTCTTCAACCTCTAAAAGTGGGTCACGGTTGGTTGCACAGATGATTCTAACGTCGACTTTGATTTCTCTGTTGCCACCTAGTGGGGTAAAGGTCCCCGTTTGCAGGAATCGAAGCAGTTTCTTCTGCATCTCGAGTTCCATTTCACAAAGCTCATCGAGAAACAGTGTGCCGCCATGAGCTTGCATCGCCGCACCTTTACGGTCTGTAGTTGCGCCTGTAAAGGCTCCTTTAACATGACCAAAGATTTCACTTTCCATCAAATCACGTGGTATAGCACCACAGTTGATGGCAACAAATGGTTTATTGCAGCGCTGACTCTCTTGGTGAATGGCTTCAGCACATACTTCCTTACCAGTACCACTTTCGCCATTAATAAATACACTCGCGGTAGTGGGAGCGACAGAGTCAATAGTTTTATAAATGGCTTGCATTGGTAAAGACGAACCAATGAAGTTGTGGAAGCAATCACGATCAAACTTACTTTGAATGTCATCGACAAGGTTTTCGAGTTTGGCTCTTCGCAGGTGCAAGTTAACCGATGTTTTTAGGCGTTCAGCTTGAATTGGTTTCTCTAAGAAGTCTTCCGCGCCGCGTTGAATTAAATCAACTGCAATATTTACCGAACCATGCGCTGTTGCAATGATGACGGCGGTAGGGATGTCATTGTCGGTTATCCAGTCTAGAACTTCTTCTCCCGGCATATCGGGTAATTTGAGATCAAGGATAACAAGCTGAGGAACGTGTCTTTCAATAAATGTTTTCGCTTCCAAACCTGTTTCGACATGGAAAATGTCGTATGTCTCGTCTTTCACGTACTGTTTGTACAGTACAGCGAGGGAGGTGGAGTCTTCAACTAACAATACTTTTGGGCGCATTGTGTTATTCCTTTTGAAACTTTATCCTAACCAATCAATAGCACATTGAAAGTTAAGCATAAATTTAAATATTGGTCACTGGCTATGTTGAATCTTATATCCGTTACACGTGACGTCGATAAGCTAGCTAAAACCTGCATTTTTTCTCTGGACTAACGCCTCGATTGAACGTTCTGCCAATTCAATTAACTCACTAACTTTTGAAAACGCGTCTTCATGGTTTTGTTCTAAGCACTGCTTTTCTAATGCTCTAGCTAATTCACCTAAAGGGCGGTTGCCAAGTGAGAGCGCGGTGCTGCCAAGCGTATGTACTTCAAACTCGAGTGTTTGAGCATCTTTATTCATTGCGGCTTTGTGAATCGCGACCAATCTAGTTTGTGATTCTTCTACGTAGTGGTCGATTAAAATTGGAATGATGTCGGCACTGGTGTCTCGAATCATTTGCTCCAGCGCGCTTTCGTCAACAAGCTGTGACTGGGCTTGCAGATCTACACCTGCCTTTGTGTCTGACGCTATTGTCGAGTTCATTAATCAAAATCCTTTTATTGAACTAATAACAAGCCCGATTTTTAAAGGCCAATATTTTTATCCACTCTTAAGTTTTAGTCATTTTTTAGAATAATTTCAACTGGTTGGCATATAAAGACAGGAATTAGTGCTTATGGACATACGCTTATAGCCATCTTGTGACTAAGCTAACGCACTGTTGTCAGGTGATTTGTCTCACGAAATATGCACTTATGTGCTTATATGATTAAGAGGCGTTTATTCGACATTAATCTATATAAGCTTTCGTGCTAGCAAGGCATAAACGACAAGAAAAAAGGCCACTGCTGTTTTTATAAAATCAGTGGCCATATACATTAAATTAGGCGGCTTTTACCTGAAGAAGGGTTGGATGCCTTATCAATCTTTGGCTTTGGGGCAGGTTCTACTTCCTCCTCGCTAGTCTCGGAGAAGATGTCTGCGACGGCACTTCTCTCTAGTTCGCCTTTGAGGTTTCCGTCTTCATCAACGACTGGAAGTGAGTAGTCGTAAGACATTGTGTCTGGCAAGACTTCTTCGATCACAGCGTCAGGTAATAGGGCGGGCACTTCCTCATAGATCTCATCACTAAAATCATGAACAGAAGAGTCTTCCACTGCATCTTCGAGGCTCTCTTTCGTTACAAGTCCTTGGTAGCCATCGTCGGTTACATGGTAGGCATAATCGTGTTTAAGCATTTTCATCTGCGCCAACGCACCCTCGATGGTTTCTGAAGTGATTCGATACAACGGTGGCTGCATAACCGTTTCAACAGTAAGAGCTCGAGCACGATTAACATCTTTGACGAAGGCTTCAACGTAGTCATCAGCAGGATTGAGGAGAATCTCATGCGGTGTGCCTTGTTGTACTAACTCGCCATCTTTAAGGATTGCGATTCTGTCACCGAGACGCAGTGCCTCATCCAAATCGTGAGTGATGAAGACTATCGTTTTTTGAAGCTTCTCTTGGAGTTCAATCAACTGGTCTTGCATCTCGCTTCGGATAAGAGGGTCGAGTGCAGAAAAGGCTTCATCCATCAACAAGATTTCAGCGTTAGTACACAATGCTCGGGATAAACCGACACGTTGCTGCTGACCACCTGACAGTTGGGCTGGGTATTGATTCCCGTATCCCTTAAGCCCAACCGTTTCCAACCATTCTGTTGCTTTAGCCAATCGCTGCTCTTTCCTAATGCCCTGGACTTCTAGACCATAGGCAACGTTTTCAACAACGGTGCGATGTGGCATCAAACCAAAGCGCTGAAATACCATCGACATTTTATGGCGGCGAAACTCTTCTAGTTCTTTGTTATTCAAACTCATTACATCGATACCTTCGACCGTGATCTTTCCTTGGGTCGGATCGATCAAACGGTTGAAGTGACGGATGAGTGTTGATTTACCAGAGCCAGAAAGCCCCATAATGACAAAAATTTCGCCTCGATTAATCTGAAGATTTATCTCTTTCAAGCCAACGGTATGACCTGTGTCCGCAAGGATCGTATCTTTGTGTTCACCCTTTTTCACGCGGTCCATAATAGACAAAGGCTTAGGTCCAAACACTTTGAACAGCCCACTAATTTCAATTAATGGTTTAGTCATGTTTGAACCCTCCCAGGTGCGCATTGGTTCTACGTGCATAAGCTTGCGAAGCTCGGTCAAATAGAATCGCGAGCGCGACAATTGCAAACCCATTCATTAGGCCTAGAGTGAAGTATTGGTTGGTAATCGATTTAAGAACGGGTTGCCCCAAGCCCTTAACACCAATCATCGACGCGATAACTACCATTGATAGTGCCATCATGATGGTTTGGTTGATACCAGCCATGATAGTTGGCATTGCGAGGGGGAGCTGTACCCCCCATAAACGCTGTTTCTTGCTTGCGCCAAAAGCGGTCGCTGCCTCTAGCACTTCTTTATCGACCAAGCGAATACCCAAGTTAGTCAAACGAATAACCGGAGGAATTGCGTAGATAACAACGGCAATTAAGCCTGGGATCTTACCGATACCAAGTAACATCACAACAGGGATCAGGTAAACGAATGCTGGCATGGTTTGCATGATATCAAGCAGCGGCGTCACTATGGATTGTGCGCGATTAGAACGAGCCATGGCGATACCAATAGGAATACCCAGTAAAATAGAAACCAGAGTACAAACAGTGATGATACTGAGTGTCCGCATTGTATCTTCCCACATACCAAAGTAGCCGATGAGCAGTAGAGAAGCGACACAGCCTAATGCCAGTTTCCAAGAGCGACTCGCCGCGTATACTAAACCAGTGCAAACACCGAGAACGATCAGCCATGGGGTAGAGATGAGAAGTTTTTCAAACCACACTAGAAATGAGAGAAGAGGGTCAAATAATGATTCGATCGTTTCTCCATATTCACGGGAAAACTCACGATATGCGCCGTCTAGCGCCTTTTTAATTGCCCGCAAATCAGAGCGTTCCATTTCAGGGAAGCTCGATGACCAATTGCTGTCAGCCATTTTATATCCTTATAGTTCGGAGCTACTTGTTCGACACAAAATAAAATGCCATGTGAACAAGGCTCCGAATTACGAATAACATCAAGTATATCGACGTTATTTCCATTGAATTGAAGCGTAGCCATAGAGAAATATAACTACTCTCTAAGTCTTGCTATTAAAGCTCAGCTTCAACTTTCTTCACGACTTCTTCAGAAACCCACGGGTGCCAAACTTCAGGGAATTCACTTAAGAAATGTATGCTCGCTTCTTCGCCATCGGCTTGGTTGTCTTCCATCCAAGCGAGCAAGGCATTCATTTTTTCATTGGTGAAACCACGCTTAGTAAAGTAGTCGTACGCTTCCGGTGCACGCGACGCAAAGCTTTCAGTGGTAATTGTATGGACAGGAGAAGGTGGGTACATGGTTGCTTTAGGCGATTCACAGCCTTCTTGGGTCGTACAGCTGATAAACTCTTCTTTATCAACGCCACTGCCAAAGTCGACTTTAACCATGTCGTATTTACCGAGAACGGCGGTTGGTGCCCAGTAGTAACCGAACCATGCTTCTTCACGCTCGTAAGCTTTCGCGATAGAGCCAGATAAGCCAGCACTTGAGCCAGGGTCAACGATAGTAAAACCACTGTCTTCTAAGTTGAGTGCTTCAAACAGGTTTGCAGCACTGATTTGACAGTTCCAACCTGCAGGGCAGCTATAAAATGCGGATGTATCTGGGTCTTCAGGGTGTTTGAATAACGCAGCGTTCTTACGTACACCTTCGATTGTCGCCATTTCTGGGTTTTGTTTAACTAGGTAAGACGGAACCCAAAAACCTTCTTCACCACCATTTACAAGTGCTTTACCTGCATAGCGAAGTCGTTTCTCTTCAACACCTTTATCAAGCGCGTCTTTGAGGCTGTTACTCCATAATTCTGGTGCAACATCGGGCTGGCCTTTTTCTATCATGGATGTGCCAGTTGGCATGGTATCTCCGGGGATGAGCTCGGCATCACACCCGTAACCGTGCTCAAGGATGAATTGGTCGATATTGGCGATGAGGGTTGCAGAGTTCCAGTTCATATCTGCGATTGTTACGCTGCCACATTCTCCAGCGTTAGCATGACCACTGGCTGCTGCAACTAACAAAAATACGGAGCTTAACTTGTATTTCATATTGAGTTTCCTTTCTCTTTAATAATACAACCAAGCTAATCAAGGTCGATTGACTAACTAAATTGCTCGATGGTGATCCTTTCCGTGTTTGAACCATTTGAGTAGAAGGAGGGATGGGGGAAGTGCTTATAGAAAAATCAATAAACCGATAAGGTCGCAAAACATAAAGTGTGATTTGCTTGATTTATCCACGGTGTTTCACCGCCATCGGATAACTTTGTCAAACTATTACAAATTCGTCAAAAACCACTTCTATTTATAATTTTAGGGAATATTCGTACGAATTCCATCTTTGACGTAATTTACATGGCACTTTAATAGCCTGTGTCACATTACTGCTAAAGTTGGCCGGCCAGTGTTGATCTTTGAGGCGTTTTCAAGGTGATATGACCAATAATTATGTGTATGAAATGCATTGAATTGTCGCAAAAATCGTATTTTCCACAATAAATTTGCCAAAAATAAGAAAATACGATGAATATGTTGAAAGAAGTGTTCAGTGATTCAGTTGCTGACGATAACGGTGGCACTACATCGGTAGGTTGAGAAATTCGTTTTGATACAACTTGTTTGCGAAGCGTTCGCGGAGCTTTGCAGGAATAAACTGCATTCGGTTTAGCTGCCTAACCAATTCTTGTGCGAAGCTCGGCGTTTGCTTCATGTTCATGATGCAGCCCATTAAAAAAATACTGTTCGCATCGAGAAGTTTCTTGGCTTGCTCAAGGTGATGAGTCGACGTTTCGCCAAAAGCAACAACTATAAGTGTACAATTACAGGCACTCGCAACCGACTGAGCAGGAATGTTGCCTTTGTTAACGTTGAGCAGTGGAGAGGTGTCGATAATTACACGGTCATACTTCTCAAGCCACTTAGATACCGCTTTTTGTAGAGTTGCTGGATCTTTATACGCAAGTTGTGTCGATGAAACGGTAGGGGCAGGTACACCAATAAACGTCCGTTGTGATTCGATATGTTCAATCAGCTGTCCCGGTTGCTCATTATCGAGCAGATGTAAATCTTTGAAACCAGGGTTGAATAGATTCAAATCGACATAAAGTGTTGAATGGCCGGCCAATAGGAATCGCTCCGCAAGAGCTGTTGCCACTGATGTTACACCGTCACCAGAGTGACAGGCAGTAACACAGATAGAGCGCTGTCCGTTTAATTCAGACGCCAAATAGAGTTGCTCAATTTCGGCATGCGTTGCTGAAATAGTCATTATAACGCTCCTATCAGTACAATCGTGGTTGTGATTCTTAGGATATCTTCTAAACCTTCACGTGCTCTTTCCATAAAGCTGTCGCGACGGTCTGGAATGTAAATAGTGTCACCAGCGCGTAAAACAGGGAGGTTGTAAATGTTCGCTGTTTTACTGAATTCGACTAAGTCGAATGTCCGCGCTTGTCCTTGGCAACAAGACATATTAACAATGGTAATCTTCTCGACGTAGGCGTTGTGAGTAGGGCCGGCAGCTTCCGCTAAGATGTCTAAAATGGTCATGTTATCGTTGAACACATAACGGCCGGGGTTATTGATCGCACCAAGCACACGTACAGTTTCTTCTTTGGGCTTGTCCAGCCAGTTTTTATTCTTCTCAGGGACGTAAATTGTATCGCCAGTGGTGACATTCGGTAGTAACGACTCATCGCCTGTTTCAAAATACAAAGACAGATTCAGTTTGCTGACTTTAGCGTATGATTTGTCGCGGTGTGTTACACGAATATTGTGAATGTCCGCAGCGCCAGTAGGTCCGTCGGCCGCAGATAAGATGTCTAGGAAATGCATATCTTTGGTGAAGCGGTAACGACCTGGAGCATTGACTTGACCGAAGATATATATGGAAGCGTCTGAACTTTGGCGAACCCACTGTGATTTATTGTCTGAAGGGTCTTGTGGTAAGTCGTGTACACGAACAATTGAACCTGCAGCGATGTAGGGCATTTGGTCACGAGGTGCGCCGTTTTTGATAAACTCGTCCAAATCAAACACGACCAGTTTTCTTCCAGTTACGATTTCAATCTTTGTCGTGTCGGCACGAAGAGTTGGGCCACCTACATGTGCGAGTAAGCCCATGAAGTTCATTTCGTCTGACCATTCAATGCGACCGGGGCGATTTACTTCTCCGATTACATTTACTGCTCTGTCTGGTGCGATCTTCAACCATGATTTCTCATTCATATCCGTTTTCTCAGGAACGAAAATCGCGTCACCGGCTTTAATTGCTGGCGGGTTGGAGTTGGGCAAGCCTTCTGTGTAAGCCGCTAAATCGAATCTTAAAACTCGACCGTCGGCTTTAATAACGCGAATTTGGCGTGATTCAGCAAAACGAGTAGGGCCGCCGGCATTTGCTAGAATATCCATGAAGGTTGCGCCTTTTTTACCTTCAAATGCACCTGGTGCCGCAACTTCACCCATGACGTAAACCATATTGGCGCCAGACTTAATTTCTTCTTCTTGTTTAGGTACAAAAATAGTCGAACCGGGACGTAAAACGGGCAGCAGGCTTTTATTGCCTGAATCTAAGTAACGCTTTAGGTTAAACAGTGTAGGTGTGTTGTTTGAAATTACGCGGATTTGCTCAACACTTGCGTAACGAGTTACACCGCCAGAACGCATCAACACATCAACAAGATCGGTATTCTCTTTATAAGTGAATGACCCTGGTGCGTTCACCTCACCAAATACTTTGATTGAACTACGAGAATCCGCACTATCACCAGAGTTTCCCACTTTTTCAGGGTCAAACTCCTGCTCAATATTACCAACGAGCGGTGATGCTGGTACGAACAAAGAGTCAAGGGATTGAAGTATTGGTAAGTTAGCTTCATCACCAGAGTCTAAAAAGCGCTTGTAGTTGAACTCTTTACGTTCTGCGCCACGCTTTAAGATTAACTTGTCCAATTGAGCACCAGGACGTGGACCGCCGGCCGCATAAAGCGCGATTTGAACACTAGAACCTAAAGCTAGTGTGTATTCGCCAGGTTGTTGAACATAACCTTGAACGTCAATGATAATTTGCTGCTCTTTCACATACACAGAGGCGTTGGATAGATCTTTATAAGCGGTTGCTAACGCCTCTAAAACCACCTTATTTAACTGCTGTTTGTCGTACCCCGCAACCAATACGGCACCGACCTCTGGTAACCTTATTCGGCCCCGCTTATCAACTTGGAAGCCTTTGTTTAATGTGGTTTCACCAGGAACATTAACTTGGATAAGGTCACCAACCTGAACGGCATCAGAAAACTTGTCGTTCGCATGTAAGAATGCTGAAAAGCTTAGTGCGAACATCATGAATAAGGTGATTATTGATTTCATAGTGCACCTCCCATCTTAGCCGCATTTTCTGGTGAGATAACTTCGATACTTACTCGGCGATTAGTTAAACGTGTTCCTTCAGATTCCCCTTCAAAAAGCGGTACAGTTTGACCCACCGAAACGGCTTTGATACGGCTAGGGCTTAAACCGAATATAGAGAGGTAGCGCTCGACTTGTTTCGCTCGACCTAGGGCGAGTTCGTCGTTGTACTCTTCTGAGCCTGTTGCATCAGCATGACCTGTAACTATTAGCTCTAGAGACTTGTTTTCTTTTAAGATGTAAGACGCCTCGGCAAGCTTCCCCATGTATTTAGGATTCACTTCGATAGAGTTGTGTGCAAATTGATTGTCGACATTAAGTAGATCGTAAAGTTGTTGGATTATCGACAACTGCATATGGAATTGGTTTTCGTTTTTAGGTGGTTCACAACGAGCTTGTGAAGTTACATAGTCGAGTTGGAGTTCAAGTTCGTTTAAACGTTTTCTTTGGATAATCAGATCGTTTGCCGCATCAAGTAGTAGTCCACCTCGTAGCTCTCGTGCGATTCGATTTTGCTTCTCTATTGCTTGAACAACCGCAGCAGGAAAACACCAACGTGCTCCTTCTTGGATCAAAGCGTCTAGATGAAGTTTCGCGAGTTGCCAGTCAAATCGTAATCCGTGTTCTGGACCTAGAGGCTCATCAGGCATAATCGGTGAAAAATCAGCGTTCTGATAATTCATCGAATCATAACTCTCGGCCAGCCCGCCGGTGCCGTGTTCTGGGTAGCTTGTGCAACCCAGAACTAGAACAAGGAGAGATAGGGCTATGTAATTTTTGATTATATTCATGCCAACGTCCTTTGTTTTTTTAACTTTTTATTATTATTTTTTGTTACTTTTAGCTTAGTGGATCTTTATGAATTTGTAGGATTTTTTGAGTTAACAGGGATAGCGTGTCCAATTCGTAGCAGATTCATCATTTCTAGTGGTTGACCTGAAACGTTTTCTAATCGCATGTTACGTTCGCGCTCAGTTAGGCGTTTGAACATGTAAACAATCGCGCCCACACCTGATGAATCCAAAAACTCTACCTGGCTGAAATCAACCTCGATCTCAGGATGACCATCGTTTGAAATCACATCATCAATGTCAGTTTGAGCATCGCGGCTGCCAGCGGCATCCAAGTCACCGTAAATAGAAAGAGTTAGTGTCGTTGTGTTTAAGTCATTCTTACGTAGTTCCATAGTCTTACCTCCTTGTTTGCTTGAGTTTACCAAAGCACTGAATGTGCCAACTTTTTTTCCTATATTATCCAATAACTTAGATGATTGTGTGTTTTGTGTTTCATATTGAGAAAAGTCGTTTCTCAATATGAGAACTAAAAAAGGTTGGGTTTTGGGGAGCTGTAAAGAATTGATTTTGCGAATGAAACGCAACCATAAATAAGCCTGATATATTGATCGCATATTAACTGAAAGTTTGAATGATTAATGGCTAGAACACCTAGGATAGAAAATAGAGCTGACCACAGCGCTCAATATTGTTAACTGACGAAGACACAAAAGGAACATTGAAATGAGGCTAACCAGATTGGCAATAGCAACACTGTGTGCATTTTCTGCGTTCCCTTCTAATGCTTCTTACCTGCCTGCTGAACAATTGGTTTTAGCCAATACCTATAAGCAAGGCGTCGATGTATCTGAATATTGGACGAGTGAAAAACTGGACGGAGTTAGAGCTTTGTGGGATGGCCAACATCTTTATACCCGAAATGGCAATCGAATTTATGCGCCGAAGTGGTTTGTTAAAGAGTTACCGGATGTTCACTTAGAAGGAGAACTGTGGGCAGGAAGAGGCAATTTTCATTTAGTCCAAACAACGGTCTTAGACCACAAGCCAAGTGATAAAGCGTGGCAAGAGATCGAATTCATGTTGTTCGATATGCCTGGCGCAGCGGGCGACTATCAGAAACGTTACTACAACATCTTGCATTGGGTAAGAGTGATAAACGAGCCACATATTGGGTATGTGGAACACACACCAATTCCAAGCGAAGAGGCATTGTTTCATCAACTCGATAATGTCGATGATAGCCAAGGCGAGGGATTGATGCTTCGTAAGATTACCAGTCGTTATCAAGCGGGTAGAAGTAATGACTTGCTAAAACTCAAACGTCATCACGATGCAGAAGCGACCATTATTGGCTATAAAGCAGGAACAGGCAAGTATAAGGGGATGATGGGCTCAATTTTGGTGCACACAGAAGATGGTGTGGAGTTTTACATTGGAACTGGCTTCACCGATGAGGTGCGATTATTTCCGCCCGAAATCGGTAGTAAAATTAGTTTCCGTTACAATGGTTTCACTCAACATGGTAAGCCCAAATTCGCAAGGTTCGTTAGAGAGAAAAGTAACTATTAACCACTTGTGAATAAGCATCGCGAACAAACACTACTGATAACTATTTTAGATACGGCATAAACGCGGACACGGAATAAAAAAGAGCTCTAATAATCAGAGCTCTCTTGTTTAATAAGCTTGTTTAGAAGAAGTGCTTAGCGAGAGCCGAATTCCAATTGTACTTCATCACTTTGTTTGTGCATCCAGTGCAAACGCATACCCAGCATAATCGCTGCCGAAGACAAACCAACGATGAAGCCAATCCAGAAACCGTGTGCGCCCATTGGTTCAACAATCCAATCCGTCATCCCTAAGGTGAAGCCAATCGGTAGACCCAGCAGCCAGTAAGCAATAAAAGTACGATTGAAGATTGAACGCATATCTTTATAGCCACGAAGTGCACCCGCTGCGATGACTTGAATTGCATCTGTACATTGGTATACCGCCGCAAAAATCAGGAGCTGCATTGCGATGGTAATTACAGCTGTGTTTTCCGTGTAAAGAAGTGACACTTGCTCTCTAAACAACACGGTTAGTGCAGCTGTGATAAACGCTGTTGCCAAGCCAACAATGATACCGACGTGAGTCGCGATTTTAGCGCCTTCAGTGTTATTCTCACCAAGCTTGTGACCAACACGAATACTAACCGCAGCACCAATACTCATAGGGATCATAAACACCAATGAAGAGAAGTTAATCGCTACTTGGTGTGCCGCTACTATCAATGAGCCGAGTGGAGCGACCAATAGCGCAACAACCGCAAACAGTGTCACCTCAAAGAAAAGCGCTGCAGCGACTGGGAAGCCTAGCTTGAATAAACGAACTTGAGCTTTTAACTGAGGTTTATGTAATTGACCGAAAATGTTGATTTTAGCCAAGCGCTTAGAAGTCACCACATATGTTAACAGTAAGCTACACATGATCCAATAAACGATAGCTGTTGCTACGCCACAACCCACACCACCAAGCGCTGGTGCACCAAGCTTACCGTAAACAAACATCCAGTTAAGCGGTATGTTTAATAAGAGGCCAATAAAACCAATGACCATTGCAGGCTTAGTTAAAGACATACCATCGGTAAAGCTTCTTAAGGTTTGGAACAACAAGAAGGCTGGCACCGCAAACGTCACGGCATGCATATAGCCGATAGTCTTTTCTGCCATTAAGGTCTCAATATCCATCAGTTGCAAAATGGCTTGAGTTTGGAAGAGAACTCCAATAATTGGAAACGAAAGGACAAGCGCTAGGAATACACCTTGCTGAATCTCAAAAGGAATCTTAACTTGGCGGCCAGAGCCATTCAGCTGTGCGACCACAGGCACTAACGCCATAAGTAACCCAACACCAAACAAAATTGAAGGAAGCCAGATACTTGCCGCGATTGATACTGCTGCCATATCGATAGCACTGACGCCACCGGCCATAACAGTATCAACGAAGCTCATGCCGGTTTGTGCGATAGATGCGATCAATACTGGCGTCGCAAGTTTGATCAGATTTGAGGCTTCTTCTTTGTAACGATGCACAAATAACTCCAGATGAGAAAGGAATAAGAGACGGAATGAATATTCAGAGGTACTGATCGTTCAGCTTCCATTGGACGAATCATAAAGAAATGTCACAATAACTGCTACAGTAAAATGCTAAATAGGAAACTTATGTTTACAGGTATCGTTCAAGGCATGGCAACGTTGGTTGCTATCAACAAAAAAGAGTTATTTCAGACTCATACCATTGAACTGGCAGATGAAATGGTAGGGGGATTATCGATTGGCGCTTCTGTTGCTCACAACGGTTGTTGTCTAACTGTGACAGAAATTTCAGGCAACCAAATCTCTTTCGACTTGATGCAAGCAACACTACGTTTAACTAATTTAGGTGCTCTAAATGTCGGCGATAAAGTGAACGTCGAGCGTGCTGCGAAATTTGGTGACGAAATTGGCGGACACAGCATGTCTGGTCACATTTCGTTAATGGCTAAGTTAGTTGAAGTCATCAAAACGGAAAACAACCGCACACTTTGGTTTGAACTGCCAGAAAAATCAATGAAATATGTTTTAAGTAAAGGGTACATAGGTGTTGATGGTTGCTCACTAACGATTGGTGAAGTGGAAAATAACCGTTTCTCTGTACATTTAATCCCAGAAACCCTCAATCGCACTCTATTTGGTGGCCGCGAAGTGGGTGACGAAGTAAATATCGAGTTTGATCCTCAAACTCAAGCGATTGTTGATACTGTGGAACGTGTACTAGCAAATCAGAAGTAACTAACACACTCAATCTGTGTTGTTCGATTTACGCAGATGGCTAGATCAAAAAAGAGCACCTTATGTGCTCTTTTTTGATCTTGTTACCAGTGATAATCGTGGATTAAAACACCTGTTCATCGTCGGCATCGATCGACAGATTGATTCTGTCTCGTACTTCGTCGACTTGCATGTCTAGATGAATGGCATTGCAACACGCAGGGCAATCGTCGTAAAAATCTTGGCTACCATTAGAAGCGTCGAGCGTTATATTAATACCGTGCCCGCAATGGGGACAGGAGACGTGTTTCTCTGTGTATTTCTGCATGACAAATTCTCCTCAAGCTAACTTATACCATCTGACTGCTTATCTATTGTTACAAGTATTACACAGCCTGAATTTTCTGAATGCACGCTTCTGTTTGCGCCAGATATTCACCGCCAAATTGATTACAGTGATTAAGAAGGTGGTACAAGTTGTAAATGTCTTTTCGATCAGTATAGCCAACGTCAAGCGGCATGACGCTTTGGTACCCTTCATAAAACTCAGGTGGGAAGCCTTGAAACAATTCAGTAAGCGCTAAATCGCATTCGTGGTCACCCCAATAACAAGCAGGATCGTAGCAAATTGGACCAAATGCCGAATTAGCTACATTGCCGTTCCAAAGATCACCATGAAGTAATGAAGGGCGAGGGTTGTGGCCAGCAAGTCTCATGTTCACCATATCAACAATGTCGTCAATATCCCCGAATTCGATGCCTTTCTCCTTTAGCAGCTGGAGTTGGAATCCGATGCGTTGTTCTGAAAAGAAACGGCCCCATTTTTTATGCCATGGATTTGGTTGAAGTGTGCTGCCGATGAAATTGTCTTGGTCACAACCAAACTCTTTTTGCTCACCCCATTGATGAAGTTTGGCAAGCTGGACACCAAAGTCGTAACTGTTGTTGCCTGTCTCAAGTGGTTTAGTGGGCAGATAGTTGAGAATGATAAATGAACACTCTTTAGTTTTACCAATCAGCACCAGCTCAGGCACGTAGACGGTGGAAGTATCTCTTAATAAACGAAGGTTCTCAGCTTCAATCTCAAACTTAGGTAGAAACTCTCGCTGATTAACCTTTACGAAGTAACGTTCATTACCGTCGCTGATCATATAGCAATCATTTATATCACCACCCGGCACTTTAACGCGCTCGGTAATCTGGTAATTAAATAGAAGTGTGTCTGAAAGCTGTTGAGAAATGGCCTGCCACATAGGAAATCCTCAATAAACTGTTGGAGTGAAATACTATTGTTTGCTAAATAGTTTAGGACAAATCTGCGTGATTTATAGACGTTCTGGTCAATGTTCTCAGCACTAGTACAAGGTAGTACCGATCAATTAACAGTTTTGTGAACTCGGGCTGTACGAATACCTTTGATAAATCAGTAAAAAGTGAATTTCCAACAACGAAATAGTTGGAACAAATATCACGTGCGACACCCAATAACCTTTCTTCCACTAGAAAATCATCGACAGCTTGTTATGGTTTACGCGCTAGTACTAAAGAGAACTATTGATACGTAGTGATTTGAATAGAACGGAGACTTGTTATCGAGTGAGCTGCTTTGTGTATTTATTGATTCAATTTTGCACCAAAATGCTAACAAAGTTCATTTTAGTACTCGTTAGGGCAATAAAATGATGACAAATGACTTCATATACATACTATTAACCGAATACGTATTAATCTGCCTTAGAGCTTAAAACGGAGATTTATTGTGGTTGTAGAAACCGATGGCTACCTAGCTTTGATCGAGCACTTATCTTTCAACCTAGATGTATTTACTAACGGTAATGGTGATACTGGAAACGAAAGTGTCGAAGACATAGTGACTGACATGATTTCCAGCAACATTATGGCGATCTTCGAGCAAAACCCTGAGCTGCATTCAAGTGTACGTTTTCAGTTGCTTAAAGAAGCAGATGCCTTGGTTGCTGATTTAGGGGAAGTGCTTGCAGGTGTGTGGGCTAAGAAAGCGACAAACGAACAGATTGTATTTCTAGATGAGTACATTGCATTGGTGAAAAATCTGTTTGATACTGCAGTAGCAAAATACGATTAACCTCTATTCGTCGTTAGTGATTCTTTTTGTGGTTAATGACTCTTTATTGACGGGACTTAAAAGCGTTGCACTTCTATGAGGTCGCCTTAATTCGATTGGTGGCCTCGCAATTACACTAAATGCGCCTAAAGTGCCAAAATTTAGAAGCCCAATAAGGGTTATCTAGTCTAGATATGATCACACCTTTCGACGTAGACGCATGCAGGAACTGGTTGTTCCCCAAGTACACACCTACATGCCTAACGGTGAAAGACGTCTTGAAAAATACCAAATCTCCACTCTTTGCTTGCTCGTAAGCGATTTCAACGCCTTGTTTACTCTGATCTTTTGTCGTTCTTGGCAATGCTTGCTGTGTCGCGTTTTGCACGGCAATTTGGACAAAAGCAGAACAATCCACGCCTCTGAATGAAGTTCCACCGAAATGATAAGGTACACCTTTCCACTGCTCATAGACACTCATATAAGCATTAGTAGTCAATTGTTCTGACTTTGATAGAGGTTTATTTGCAATTTGGCTGTTTGTAGAAGGAGATGGTGCTGAGCTACAAGCGGTTAATGTTGCGAACGTTATTGTAACTGCAAGCATTTTTCTGAATTTCATATGTAACTCTTCTTAAATGAAACTGAAATAAAAGCGTAATCAAGGGCTTCTAGTATACCGACTAACTTAAGGATATCTCTTTTTGTAGTCAAACTGGATTGCGCATGACTGACACCAACTTATCAGTAAAACCCTCACGTTATACATTCTCGCTCATTCAAACGGTTAGTGCCGTATTTATTTCGATTCTTCTACTTGTTAGCTTTTTATCTATGGTCAGTATTCGTGGCGTAGATAGAGTAGGAGGATACTTTGAGACTCTGTCTGAACAAGCATTACCACTCGCTCTGCATAACGCAGAATTAACGCAAAGCGTATTAGAACAAGTCAAACTTCTTACCTACAGCACTCAATCGACGGATTTAGACACATTAAATCAAACACGTTATTCGATCGATGAGCTCGCAGCAAAGAGTAACAATACGCTTAAGGAACTCCTTTTTATCTCCCAATCTTTTCCTGATGCGATTTCTCTTGAACAAAAGCAAAGCCTTATCGACGATATGGCACAACTACAAAAAATGACCAACACGGTTCTATCAGCACAAATTGAAATACAAAGTAAGCAAAATCTGATCGACAGTAAAATTGGTGAGTTTCGTTATGGCGTAGGATCTATCGGTCCTGAAATGAATCGTATTAGCTCATTCTTAGTGGAAGATAATCCAGAAGCAAGCGATGCAGCCAACCGCTTTACGTCGAGTGCATCTGCTATGGCCAATACTTTCTTAATGTTAATGATGCAAAACGACCTTGAGAAAGCAGAAGATGAATACCGTCAATTGAGAAACCGAATCGCAGGTCTTAACTTGGCCTACAGTGATTTCTCAGATTGGCACCCGGACATTGTCGAATTCACGAGCCTAAGCGCCCCTTATGAAATGGTAAAAGAGGGCTTTACAGAAGAGGGCGTAATCAAACAAATATTGCTGAAGCTAGAGCTAGTTAAACAGCAAGAGCAAAACTTAGCGCAAGTGATTGGACTAGCGAATACGGTGATTAATACGCTCAATCAGCTATCGTCGACAGCATCTCAACTGATTGATGAAAGCGAGCTAGTCGTAAACCAGACCATTACCAATATCGACCGTGTGTTATTCATTAGTGGCTTAGTGATCGCCATGATCATTATTACATCGTGGTTAGTGTTGCGTCGTTGGATGAACAAAGGACTGAAAAACATTACACGCCAGTTAACGTCACTTGCAGAGCATGACTTTTCGAAGCAGAGTGAGTTGCTTGGCCCACTCGAGTTACAAGTCATCACTTCTAAACTTAATACGGTTGTCGATTCAACGGCCGATTCTATACGTTTAGTTACTCGAAACTGTGAAACGCTTTATCAGACCGCAGAAGTGAGTCACGATGCTGCTGAGCAAACCAACTTAAGTTTGCATGAGCAGAATGAATCTCTGCAGAATATGATCACGACAATCACACAACTTGAAGCGTCCATTGGCGAAATCGCTCGAATTTCAAACGCATCAAATGATGATGCTCAAGTCGCAGAAGATGAGTCAGTGAGTGGTAGCCAAGTAATTGGTTTAAACCAAGAGCGCTTACAAGCTTTAGAACATTCGTTGAACATGAACGAACAGTCTATGGCTGATCTTGATGGGCGAGTGAAGCAAATTCGTGAAATGGTTGACATGATCAGTGGTATTGCAGAAAACACCAACCTGTTGGCATTGAATGCCGCGATAGAAGCAGCGCGAGCGGGAGAACAGGGCCGTGGTTTTGCTGTAGTTGCAGATGAAGTAAGGAAATTAGCGAGTGGTACATCTCAACAAACCACTAATATCCGAAACATGATGAATGAGCTGGTGGCGGCAGCGGATCGTTCTCGTACGTCAGTTACTGAGTCAAGAACTGAAATGGCGAATGCACTACAGGCAAGCGGCGATGTAAAACAAGCTTTTGAGAAGATTGAAGTTGCAGTTAACCAGATTAAAGGCCGCGTCGAGCAAATTATGGTCGCAACTGAGCAACAGGCTCGTGCTACTGTTGATGTGACTCACTCAATCACGCGCGTATCCGAGCAAGGAGAAAACACCAAACTGCAACTTGAATCTATGATTGAAAGTTCTGAGCAAGTGGGTGAAATCGCAGGTCATCAACAAGCTATGCTTCATAAGTACCAATTCGACGCAGAAAAATAACCTAGCTGTTTAATACACTTAGCGAAATCACAAGCTGTCTCGTCCGAAAATACTAAAAATCCGAAATACAAAAAGCAAAAAGGTAAAGTTCACGCTCTGCCTTTTTGCTTGTAGTTAGTGTTGGAATGCTTACATGAAAAAGTTAGGCATAACGTGCTGGAAAAAAATCAGCGATGCAACGCCACTGATAACCACCCAAATCAAATCGAAGCGCAGGCTCACAAGCGTACAAACAATTGCGGCCAATACTTTTGGATTGTGTAGATCAAATTCCATATCTGGCCCTGCACCTAATATCTCGACAGCAATAATCGCAGGTAAAACCGTAACCGGAACAAAGCGCAGCGTCTTTTTGAATCGCTCCGACATCTCAAACTTGCCAGCTAAACCAATCACTGAAAATCGAATAACAAAGGTCGCTGCTGCCATCGTAAGAGTAATAAGAATAAAAGTTGTAGTATTCATTGTTATGCCACTCCACGTTCTTGATTTATTGGGTCACTTTGCGTAGCTTCTTGTTCCGCTTGCTCAGTCGATAGATCCATTCGGTAGCCTGCGTACACCCCAACAACGGCGGCAATTACAAGGCCTAAAGAGTAGGGAAGTTCCGCGAGAAGCACCCCAGTAAAGGTCGCGACAATCGCTGCAACAATACATTCACGGCTTTTCACTTGTGGAATTACGATAGCGATAAAGGCTGCGACCATCGCGAAATCCAATCCATAGTTAGCAATTTCAGGGAACGAAGAACCAATCAGAGCGCCAAGGAAATCTGCCACTACCCAGTTAACCCAAAAACCACCCATTGCCGCTAAATAGAACCAGTATCGACTTTCACCTTCTTGCTTCATCTCATTAATCGTCGCTGCATAGACCTCATCGGTAAGGCCGTAAGACATCAACATACGGACGTGAAAGGGATAGGATTTCATGTGCTCTGACATTGAAGCGCTGTAAAGCATATGGCGCAGGTTTATGATGAAGGTCGTAAACATGATGACCAAGATACTTGCTGATGACTGAACTAGCCCTAACGCCACCATTTGTGATGATCCGGCAAACACGGTGAAAGACCATAAGGTACTCTGAGTCACGCTCATCCCTGCGGTAATACTGACCGCTCCCACAATGAACGAAAACGGAAATGCGCCAACGCATAGAGGGAAGATTGCTCTTAACCCTGCCTGGATTTGTTGTTTATTCATGACATGCTCACCCTAGATAAAAAATTCAAATTTATTTGCAATTTATGGTAAGAATCGTATTGGCGAATGAAATTATTTTCAAATCAAGATTAAACTTTATTTGATTTAGATCGGTGTTTTGAAATCCTGAAAATAAGAATGATCAATTAAGTCGATTGTAATCAATGACTTAAGTTAAATTCCATTTTTGAGATCTTTGATTGATTGGTTTTCTCAATATTTATTGCAACTATTTTTGCATTTTATTGTTTTCAATGTTTAAACTGTAGTTGAAATATTTAGCAAATCTGAATAGGAAGAATCATGAAAGAAATCATTACAGCAAATCAAGCGCCTGAAGCCATTGGTCCATACTCACACGGTAACGCATTCGGAAACCTTGTTTTCACATCAGGTCAATTACCGGTGTGTAAAGAGAAAGGTGGTGTTGTAGAAGGTGGCGTGAGTGAGCAATCTCGTCAGTCACTACTTAACCTCCAATATGTTTTACAAGCTGCAGGCAGCGACCTAGACCAAGTACTAAAAACAACGTGTTATTTATCAGACATTAATGACTTTGCAGCTTTCAATGAAGTGTACAAAGAGTTTTTTGAAAAAGACTGTCCTGCACGTAGCTGTTTTGCAGTGAAGGATCTTCCTTTAGGCGTGAAAATCGAAATCGAAGCGGTGGCTGGTCGCAAGTAATTAGTCGTAAGTAGCTGCTCGTAAATAATTGAAGAATAGTGTGAGGTCCTTACTATGAAACACCAATGGCAACAGTATAAAGAGATTTTGAATACCGTCGTGAAACCCGCGCTTGGCTGTACAGAACCCATCTCCGCAGCTTACGCTTGTTCTGTTGCGACCAAGATGCTTGTGGGTGCACCCGATAAAGTTCGCGTGTATGTGTCGGATAATTTATACAAAAACTCTATGGGCGTGTTTGTTCCGGGGACAGGAAAAATTGGCCTACCTATAGCTGCAGCCGTGGGTGCGATTGGTGGGGACCCACACGCTGGCTTAGAAGTGTTGGCGAACATCAGCGAAAAAGATGTCGAAAAAGCACAAGCATTGATTGACGCCGGCCAAGTCAGCGCACACCGTAAAGACGTAGACGAATTCATCTATTGCTATGCAGAAGTAGAATCTGAAGGTCAAATAGCGGCCGTAGAAATCAGTGGCGGTCATACTCAGGTCATCAAAAAAACCTTAAATGGCACCGTTCTATTTAGTCAAGATTACGATCAAACAATATCAACGGGTTCTGTCTGTGATGGAATCGATATTGATATTAGTAGCATCTACAACTTTGCCACCAGTGCAGACTTCGACGATATTGCTTTTATACTAGAAGCATCGGTTCTCAA
Organism: Vibrio sp. HI00D65; assembly: GCF_001635455.1. Lineage (GTDB taxonomy): Bacteria > Pseudomonadota > Gammaproteobacteria > Enterobacterales > Vibrionaceae > Vibrio. The sequence goes on along the minus strand of NZ_LWEH01000091.1, from coordinate 112,928 downwards.
CGGCAAGCTGTCAGAAGAAGGGTTGGCTCATGCCTATGGCCTTGAAGTCGGGCGTACTATGGAACAAGGCATTCAATTAGGCCTAATGGCAGAAGACTTGATGAATAAGATCGTCATGCAAACGGCTGCCGCGTCTGATGCTCGAATGGGCGGTGCGACTCTACCTGCCATGAGTAACTTTGGTAGCGGTAACCAAGGGATAGCTGCAACAATCCCTGTCGCGGTTATTGCCGAGCACTTTAAAGCGACTCAAGAGCAATTAGCAAGAGCCTTAATCATGAGTCACTTAGGTGCGATTTATATTAAGTCACACTACCCACCGTTGTCTGCATTTTGTGGGAACACAGTCACTAGCGCTTCAGCGGCTATGGCGATGGTATATCTAGCTAAAGGATCGTTTGAGCAAGGCTGCTACGCTATTCAAAATGTCCTGAGCGACTGTTCAGGTATGGTGTGTGATGGCGCTAAGTCTACCTGCGCAATGAAAGTGAAAACCTCAACCAGTGCTGCAGTTAATGGTTTCTTAATGGCAATGCGCTGTAATGAAGCACACAACCAAGGCATCGTTGCTGATGATGTTGAGACCAGTATTCGCAATATTGGAAAATTGGTTACCGCTGGTATGAGTGTTACAGACTCTACGATTATTGATATAATGTCGGCGTAATCAGACGTTTTTGATTCAGACTATTTTTAAGACGAACCGCTTGGTAATTTTTACTTAGCGGTTTTCTCGCTAAAAAAGGAGGGACTCAGTGTTCGAATTATCTCAAAGTGACTATGATATCCTGCACTCAATCGAGAACATCGTTGATGGCATCGCCGCAATGTATGGCGAGCATACTGAAGTGTTACTGCATAGTTTAGATGTTCGTAATCCTTCGATTATTAAAATTGCGAACAGCCATGTCACAGGGCGAGAAGTTGGTGCTCCAATTACCAATTTAGCACTGATGAAGCTTACTCAAGGTAACGATGTTTCAGGTGCTTACATGACAAAATGTCCCGATGGAAAAACCTTACGCTCAATGACGACCATCATTCGAAACCCTCAACAGCAAGCTATTGGTTTATTGTGTATCAACACCAACCTCGACGCACCATTTCAAGAAGTGATGCATTCGCTTGTCCCTTGTTTGCTACCAAATGTCGACCGTCCTCAAACGACGCCTGAAACCTTTGCGCGTAGTAATGAAGAGATGATGCATAGCTCAATTGAAACGGTAAGAGAACAGGTAAGTAATGATGCAGACATCGCGCCATCCAAGAAGAGTCGGGAGATTGTCACTCGATTGCATGAAATGGGGATTTTCGACTTGAAAGACAGTGCCCAAATTGCGGCAAAAGGACTCGATATCTCTATCCATACCATCTACCGCTACCTGCGCGAGCTGAAAGCCTAACGTTTGTTGGTTAGCTATCTCTTATTCTATTTGTTCTGGTTGTATCTAAATGGCTGGGTAATCAGTTTATCTAGCCTCTGTTCCTTCCCATCACGTATTTCCGGTACACCGATGCTTACCTTATCGTGACCAAGCTTGGGTTGAGCACGATACGTCTTAAACCAGGTATCCCACACTGATAGGAAGAAACCAAAATTAGAGTGAGTCTCTTTGACGATGACTGAATGATGCACTCGATGCATGTCTGGCGTGACAATCACTTTACGAAGCTGTTTGTCGAACCATAAAGGTAAACGACCGTTGCTGTGATTGAACATTGCACTCACATTCAACACGACCTCGAATACCACAACGGCTAGAGCCGGTGCGCCCAATACGAAAATCAACGCAACCTTAATCAACATCGACAAGATCATCTCAATTGGATGAAAGCGGGTACCCGTAGTTACATCTATATTCAGATCTGCATGATGAACACGATGAAGTTTCCATAGGGCTGGGATACGGTGGAAGACGAGGTGCTGAGTGTAAATAGCTAGGTCTAATAACACGACACAAAGGAACACGGTGATTTCAAAGGGTAGGCTGATGTTATTGAACAGACCCCATTGATTTTTTTCCGCAATCAGTGCCGCTTGAAATGCCGTAACAGGGATTAATGTCGCCAGTAAAACACTGTTAAGCGCCGTCAATGAGAAGTTATTCCCCCATCGAAACCACTTTTTTTGCGTTAGTGTTTTTCTAGGAGCTTGGTATTCCCACAGAGCACACAAGCCAAAAACGGTGATAAAACAGACAAGGCGAAGTAGTGATGGGTCCTGCATAAGAATTCCTTCTATCATTATCAAGCCACTGTAAGTACAATCGTGCCACTTTTCTAGTTCTATCTATCGTTATTGTCCATGAGAATTCACGCTTTCCACCGCTTGTACCAACACCGTTTATCACTTTCTACAAAACCATTTAACGCGCGTGGATGTAAGGTGGTGCGATGTGAGTATTGCAAAATCAAGCAAGACAGTTGTATCTGTGAACATCAACCAGACATAGATACGAACGTTGCGACCATGTTGATCTTGTCTGATAACGAAATCTTAAAGCCAAGTAACACGGGCCGTTTGATTGTAGACACGGTGAAAGACAGCCATGTGTACCTTTGGCATCGAACTGAGCCAAACACAGAGATGCTTGAAGTTCTTAAGAACGAAAAATATCAGCCTGTTATTGTGTTCCCAGAAGACTATACCGATGACAAATCGCGAGTGGTTCAAGACCTTCCGCAAATGCGTGATCCAAACAAAAAGCTACTTCTGATTTTCATCGACGGTAGCTGGCGTGAAGCAAGACGTATCTTTAGACGTTCTGAGTACCTGCAAGATTTGCCTGTGTTGTCGATTGAGCCTGAATCGGTTTCTCAATACATGATGCGAAAGTCAGACAATGAGCAACACCTCTCAACTGCAGAAGTTGCGAGCTTGGTATTAAAACAGGCTGGTGAGGAGCAGGGTGCCAAAACATTACAACTGTGGTTTGAAGCGTTTCGCGAAAGCTACATGCTAAGTAAGACTCGTTACAAGTCGGATCCGACCAAACCAAGCCTGAATGCTTTCATAACGCACAGTAAAAATGAGACGTCACTCTAACCTTTAACCGCTTTGTGCTGACTTGTTGTTCAAACAGACTCAAACACGAGATAAGTTTGTTATCTATCACGGTTTGTAGGGGGAGTGTTATGGATAATGTTCCTCAGTTGTTTTATTTAAAGAGTTTATTTGCCCGAATTTAGGGAAAAATTGGAGAGATTTCATGTATTACGGCTTCGATGTTGGCGGCACTAAAATTGAATTTGGTGCATTCAATGAGAAACTTGAGCGAGTAGCAACAGAGCGCGTTCCAACACCAACAGATGACTATCAGTTACTGCTTGATACGATCGCTGGTTTAGTAAAGAAATACGATAGCGAATTCTCTTGCGAAGGCAAAATCGGCCTTGGCCTTCCTGGTATGGAAAACGCAGACGACGGCACTATGCTGGTTGTTAATGTTCCTGCATCAACAGGTAAGCCACTACGTAAAGATTTAGAAGCGTTAATCGGTCGTAGCGTAAAGATCGAAAACGATGCGAACTGTTTCGCGCTTTCTGAAGCGTGGGATGACGAGCTAAAAGACGAGCCATCGGTTGCTGGTCTAATTCTAGGTACAGGGTTTGGTGGCGGTTTAGTTTACGAAGGTAAGGTATTCTCTGGTCGTAACCACGTAGCCGGCGAGCTAGGTCATATGCGTCTACCTTTGGATGCATGGTTCCACCTTGGCGACAACGCGCCGCTATTAGGTTGTGGTTGTGGTAAAAAAGGTTGTCTAGACAGCTACCTATCGGGTCGTGGTTTCGAATTGATTTACGAGCACTACTTTGGCGAGAAGAAGAAAGCGATTGAGATTATCCAAGCTTACAACGAAGGAGAGGCTAAAGCGGCTGAACACGTTGACCGCTTCATGGAGCTCTTAGCAATCTGTTTTGCGAACCTATTTACTGGCCTAGATCCACACGTTGTTGCACTGGGTGGCGGTCTTTCAAACTTCGAGCTTATCTACGAAGAAATGCCAAAGCGTGTGCCTAAGTACTTACTGTCTATTGCTAAGTGTCCGAAGATCATCAAAGCAAAACACGGTGATTCAGGCGGCGTTCGTGGTGCTGCATTCCTAAACATCAAATAGTGATGGTTTTCAGCGGACCAAGTTACGCAGAATAAATAAAAATGCCGCAATCTCGAAAGAGGTTACGGCATTTTTTATTGTTTGGTGATTAGAGCCAGTAACTCGTTATTAAGAGCGAAGCTCACCAGGAAATTACTTCTTCTTTTTACCAACACCAAGGTTTTCTTTTTGCTTCAGCGTAAGCTTTGAAAAACCTAGCTTACGGAAGTAGTTGTCTTGGTAGTTACGAACCGCTTTAGTATCTGAAATCAACTCAAGCTGCTGCTCTGTTTTTAGGTACTCAGTGATGTCGATGCCTTCAGCATCAGCAACCGCTTCTTGGATCGTGCGGTGTTCTTGTTTTGAAAACAGTAACTCTTTTTCTTCGTCTTTGTACGTGTACAGAATGGTACGAGCCATGATGCGCTCCAATAGAATTTTTACTTTGGGCGCACTCTACATAAAATCCGTACGTCGCTCAAGGTAATGGTAAGAAATCTTAAGCTTAACTGAGTTAATGGGTTACTTATTAAGGTTAGCTCAGAAATATAAAAGCCCCTTGCGACTAAACCATCGCAGAAGGGGCTTCAAACATTCGAACTTTAGTGCAATCAACACACCTTAGGCAGTTTTATTGATTAAACACGGTCTTGCAGTGGAATGATCGTCACTGTTTCACCGACTTTAACGGTATCAACCGATGGTGAAATTTCAATTAAGCAGTTTGCTTCACTCATTGAGCTCAGAATGCCTGAACCTTGTTTACCCGTTGTCTTAACTTCAAGTACACCAGATTCGTTCATAGTGAATACACCACGGCTAAATTCAGTACGACCTTGGCGAGAACGTAATTGCTCAGTAGCTATCGCATTCGCTTTTACTGGTGTCCAGTTTGTTTGACCTTGCAGCTTGCGGATCGCTGGTTCGACAAAGTTGATGAATGACACCATTACTGCGACTGGGTTACCTGGTAGACCGAAGAAGGGTTTATCTTCAATTTTACCGTAAGCAAGGGGACGGCCCGGACGCATGTTGATGCGCCAGAAGTTAATCTGACCCAGTTTATCTAACGCGAGTTTGATGTAGTCAGCATCACCAACAGACACACCGCCAGATGTTAATACCATGTCAGTCTCTAACGACGCAGCATGAAGGACATCCATCATATTCTGTTCGTCATCTTCAATGATGCCGTAATCAACGATCTCACAGCCCAGTTTTTGAAGCATACCGATAATAGTAAAACGGTTTGAATCGTAGATAGAATTTGGTTTCTGCTCGCTACCTGGTGCTTGAACTTCATCACCTGTAGAGAATACGCCAACTTTCACTTTACGTAGAACAGGGCAGGTGCCGAAACCCAGTGATGCCATCATGCCCATTTCTGGAGCTTCGATTCGCGTGCCACGTGTAAAGACAGGTTGGCCGATTTCAAGATCTTCACCCGCCATACGGACATTTTGTCCTACTGAGATTTTCGCGCCTGGGAAACTAACTTTGCCAGCTTCTTGAACAGCCTGCTCACGCATAACAACCACATCAACACCTTCCGGCATTGGTGCACCTGTCATGATCTTAACCGCTTCACCTTGTTGAACGGTCTTGTCGTAGCTGTGTCCTGCCATAACTTCAGCAACAACGTGGTAGCTATCCAGATCTAAGTCTTCACTACGAATGGCGTAACCGTCCATTGCAGAGTTCGTGTTCTGAGGTACATTGATCGGTGAAATAACATCTTCCGCCAATACGCGACCATATCCTTGTTCTAAGGCCACAGATTCCGTCAGCTCTAGTGCATCAATGCTATCAACAATCTTTTGCTGACCTTGAGTCACGGTAAGACCTGCGGGAGAGAAAGAATCGCAGCATACAATCGGTGTATTGTCTTTAGACGATGAACACGCCGCTGTTTTGCTTGTTTTCGATACAGGATCAAATGACTGAGTGTATTCAATGATGAAATCACGAATTGCTTCTAAGTCACTGATCGCCATTTGTGGTAGGTCAGATACGACTTTGCTGTCTGCAGCGATAGCAATGATGTTGTTATCGTTTGGATAAAGCCAAGGTTTACCGACTTCATCACGGTGAAGCTCGATTTTAGGGAAAGCGATGTTCTTGCAGCCTTCAACCAAAATCAGATCAAGCGAGCTCGTATCGAAACGTGTAAGCAGATAATCAAATTCAGCTTCGGCTTCTGGCGTTTCTGTCATCATGACATTACGGTTACGAGAGCTGATCAACATTTGGTTTGCACCAGCTTTACGTAAGCGATAGCTGTCTTTGCCCGGCTTATCGACATCAAAATCGTGGTGAGCATGTTTAAGAACGCCAACTTTCAAACCTGCGTCGGTTAACAAAGGTAATAGGGCTTCAATTACCGTTGTTTTACCTGTGCCACTGTAGGCAGCAAAACCTAATAACGGCAGGTTAGGGCGTTGTTTTGAATCTTTCATTATTGAAGCGTTCCGAATTGGGTAAGTTCTTCTGGCGTATTAAGGTTTACAAAGCAATTTGGTGCATCGCTGAAGTCGACGTACTCAGTGACGCACTCTTTATAGAGCAAGATAATCTTGCGATCACCACGCTCTAAAAAGGCTTCTAGCTTTGGAAGAACACGCTTGTGGAATAGGGTAAACACGGGTTGTTTGAATTCGCCATCGTGAGCCACAAGAATGTCACTGTCTTCTTTTACAGCCGCACAAAAGCGTTGTACGAGATCATCACTGATTTGTGGGCTATCACACGGGACAAAACCGACCCAATCTGTGGTCGCGTTTTTAAGGCCAGCATGAATACCGCCCAATGGACCTGGATAATCAGGGAAGGAATCGGAAACAACCGGAGCGAATGCTTGGTAACTGTCTAAGTTACGGTTGGCATTGATGGTGATGCTGACATCTTGTTGTGACAGCTTGTCTATAACGTATTGAATAAGCGGGGAACCGTTGAGCTCAACGAGTCCTTTATCTTTTCCGCCCATACGGCTGGCTTGTCCGCCAGCCAAAATAACCCAACTAGTTTGCGTTGGAAGCAGCATAAATATTCTCTTGTGCTTTGTTCTTTTTAATTACTTGCAGAAGCGGTGACTCGGTCAGGGTGTTGTCTTTGATCCACCATTGCTTCTTGCACAAATCGGTTAACACGTTGGTTTGGTGACTGGTAATGACTAAACTCGCGCCTCTCTGAAGAAGATCTTCGGCCATAATCACCAATCTTTCAATAGATTCTTTGTCTAAAGAAGCACTTGGCTCGTCCATCAGCAAAATTGATGGCTTAAGAATCCATGCTCGTGCCATTGCTACGCGTTGACGTTCACCACCAGACAACACAGAAATGTGTTCATCTGCTAGGGTTTCTAAACCTACCATCCTCAACGCGTTAATAATTTGAGCTCGCTTATCTTTTTGGCTCTCTTTATTAAAGCGAATCCCATAAGCGACATTTTGGTACACAGAACCATCAAATAGGTAAGGCGTCTGATGCAGGTAGATGATGTCTTTAAATTTTAGCCTAGGAGACAGCTTATGTTGCCAGCTTTGTATCGGTGACTGAATACGGCCAGAGCTCGGCTTAATCAATCCAGACAGAATTTTTAATAGAGTGGTTTTTCCTACACCGTTATCGCCCTTAAGATAAATCGCATCGTTTGGACCGATCGATAGCTCAGGGGTGTGGAACAAAACACGCTCTTTGTAGCGCATTGAAATTTGCTGCGTTGTTATTTTTATACTCATGACAGCGTTCCTAAGTTCTTAAATAGCCTTTTCCTCTCACACTCGAAAGGAAAAAGTTAAGGGCTAATGCCAGTGTCAATAAAACCATGCCCAACGCTACACCTTGAGCGAAAGCACCTTTGTGACTTTCCATTGCAATAGCAGTAGGGATGTTTCTTGTCATTCCCATAATGTTGCCGCCAACCATCATTGAACAACCGACTTCAGTCACAATGCGAGAAAACGCTGCTATGACTGCCGCCAACAGAGGAAAACGGGTTTCCCAAATCAAAGTACACGCAACACGAATGGTTGAAACTCCCAGAGTGCGTGCCGTTTCTACAGCTCGGCGATCACTGGCTTGCAGCGCACCGTGCATCATGGCAACTAGAATAGGGAAGCAGATCAGCATCTGACCTAGAATCATCGCCTTTTGAGTGAATAGCAGTTGCCAATCGCCCAATGGGCCAGAACGAGAGAGCATCATGTACATCAATAAGCCAATAACCACAGTTGGTATTGCTTGCAATGTGTTGATTACAGAAAGTAATGCCCATTTCCCGGGAAATTCCGTGTGGGCCAATAAGAAAGCCATGATGATAGAGGGAACAATTACTAGAGAGATGGCGGACAAAGATACACTGAAGGACACCGCGACGATTTGCCACAGATCGTGGTCAAAATTCACAAGTAAATTCAATGCATCTAGCGTTGTTTGCCATAAAGTCATGAAGTATCTCGTGTGAATCGATAATAGGTTTTTTTATCGGTAATGACTGATGTTAATCATAGCTGACGCAATATTGATGAGCCTTATTGGCCAGCTATTATTTATTTACTTGTTTGGTTTACTGACTAGTTAAGCGTAGTGCTATTTGGCAAAGAGTGAATCTTTAACCCTATTTAGCACAAGCTAGCGATTAGTCCGCGTAAGCGAAAAACTACTCAGCATTTGCAACAAACAGTTGCTTGCCATGCAGCTTAAAGTCGTTAATCAATTTTTGACCTTTAGGATTAACTAACCAATCGCTGAACGTTTTTGCTGCTTGATAATGAATGCTTGGGTAGCGCTCAGGGTTCACTAGAATCACTTGGTAAGGGTTGAATAGGTTTTCGTCACCTTGGAAAAGGATTTTAAGATCCAATTTGTTTTGGTAAGCCAACCACGTACCACGGTCAGTCATTGTGTAGCCTTGCATCTCTGACGCCATGTTTAAAGTGGGGCCCATACCTTGGCCAACACTGCGGTAACCGCCAAAGTTTGGCTCCATCTCAGTTTGAGCCCAGATACCCATCTCTTTCTTATGTGTACCTGAATCATCACCACGAGACACGAACGTAATATTGTCTGTCGCAATCGCTTTAAATACATCAGCCACTGCTTTTTGAGATTCAACTTTCGCTGGGTCACTTGCAGGGCCGACGATCACGAAATCGTTGTACATTAGTTTACGAGGCAGTACACCGTAGCCTTTCTCAACAAAGTTAGCTTCGGCTTTTGGTGCGTGTGTCATCACCAAATCCACATCGCCGTTTTCACCCATGCGAAGTGATTTGCCAGTACCCGCGGCTAAAACATCGACTTTGATACCCGAATCTTTTTCGAATTCAGGCAGTAGATAATCCAGTAAGCCAGAATGATAAGTGCTTGTCGTTGTCGCAAGCTTGATATGAGTGGTGTCTTCTGCGCTGCTAGCCGAGTAACTGACGATAGATAGAGCTGCAATAGTTACGGGAATTGCTTTCATTATTATGTCCATTTTGTTAGAAATGAATGATATGTCTTCTGTTTTAAAGGGCTCAAAGAAGGACACGTGCATAAGATGCCAATTATAGTAATTAGAAACCCTCTCCCTATAAGCAATCTTAATGCCAATAAATAATGCATCAAGTCTCATTAAATTGCTGTTATTTCGGACAAAACTGCGTCATTTTACGAGATAAAGTAAGCCAAAACATGAGCTAGGACAAAATGTCGCACATTGTCCCTGTTGAACAAAAGGTTAATTGGTACACTCTGTCCCAACTTTCCCTTTCGGCTGATCATTATGTCTTTACGTAGTTCAAACGCCTCTAACCTCAATCCAAGCACCTTGACTCAATATCAGGCGTTTTCGGTCCTGGTGGTCGATGATGAAATTGGCATGCAGGCAATTTTAAAGAAAGCACTAGGTAAGTACTTTGGCAAAGTGTCGAGTGCAGGCTCTGTAGAAGAAGCAGAAACGCTACGTTGCAATGAACACTTCGACCTGATCGTTCTCGATATTAATCTTCCTGGTCGCTCTGGTATTGAGTGGGAAGAAGCCTTCAATGATAGCGACCGAAAAGCCGATGTTATCTTTATGACTGGCTATGCCGATCTGGAGACGACTATATCCGCACTCAAACTCGGTGCTTCAGATTTTATTTTAAAACCATTCAACCTAGAGCAGATGATACAAGCTGTTCTTCGTTGTATGGATAAGCGCCTTGACCAAAGAATGCAGTACGCGTTGAAGCGTGATGTCAGCCGCCACATAAAAACCGAGATTATCGGTAACTCAGATAAGACCAAACAACTCAAGCTACTTATCAGCCAGTTTGCTCCATCACGAGCGTCCGTACTGGTAGAGGGTGAATCTGGTACCGGTAAAGAGTTAGTTGCTCGTGGTATTCATGAAGCCAGTAAACGGACTGGACCATTCGTACCAATCAACTGTGGTGCGATTTCCCCAGAGCTTCTCGAAAGTGAATTATTTGGACACACCTCTGGCGCCTTTACTGGTGCAAAGAAGAATCGTGAAGGTTTATTCAGAGTCGCTAACGGTGGTACGTTATTCCTTGATGAAATTGGCGAAATGCCACTGCCAATGCAATCTGCATTACTGCGAGTACTCGAACAACGAACCATTCGCCCGGTTGGCAGTGAGAAAGAGATTTCCGTAGATGTTCGTGTTGTCGCGGCAACCAATCGAAACCTTCAAGAAGAAGTCGAGAAAGGGCACTTCCGTCGCGATCTATTTTACCGACTTAATGTACTCAAGATTGATGTGACTCCTTTACGCGAACGACCATCCGATCTCGTCGAACTTGTTCCTTATTTCACCCGTCTATTGTCGAGTGAACTGGGTATGCCGTTGCCTCATTGGGCGCATGAAGACATCTTGGCAATGAATGAATACGAATGGCCAGGTAACATTCGTGAGCTAAAGAACATGGTTGAGCGCTGCATTCTATTAGACAAGCCACCAGCTCACTACTGGCGAGAGATAAATGGCGACCCTGCGCCTGCGAGCATTTCAGTGACGGTGTCACACGGAGCTGAAGTGCCAAACTTAAATACAACGGACGCTGCTGAAGGTTATCCGAACACTTGGACACTAAAAGAAGTGGAGAAAGCACATATCGAACAACTTGTGAGTTTCCATGATGGCAATAAATCTGCTGCAGCAAGAGATCTTGGCGTTGCACGCAAAACGTTAGAACGCAAATACAAAGATTGGAACACAGAAGGCTCTGAATATGCCGATTAGACGTCATTGGTGGGCAAAGTGGGTGTTCCGTTTCAAAACTATGGTGCGCTACCGCTTACTGTTTCTCACATCAGCGCCGATTTTTCTGACGCTTTGTGCTCTTGTCGCTATCACTTTTTATTGGTCAGTACACTATACCTGGCAGGGCGCTTTGATCGATGTTGATGAACGTCTCGACATCGCAGACAACAGTATTCATCTGATTCAAAACCAACAAGCTTATAACGTGCGCGCATTTGCTGAGTCTTACAACTTTCGAATGAAGCTTGCGAACGACGTGCCTCAAGATGAACTCATTCATTGGGTTTCAGAGAATAAGTCGCGCTATGAACTCGACTTTTTGCGCTGGCGCAGTGTTGAAAGCGTAGCGAAGAAACTCGAGTACTTAGATTTGACCAATAAATCGTCATTCTTTAGTGTGTTAGACGGTAAAGAACTGAATTATTTAGATCGTGACCTTGCCAAAAAAGCGGAAGTCCCGATACTCAATGGTCATGACGTTGAGAATCGTGGCTTGGTCAGCCGTACTGTCGTATCCATTAAAGATAAACATGATCATGTGATCGGCTTTCTTGATGGCGGGATCTTGTTGAATAACAGCACTCAGTTAGTCGATCAAATCAGCAACCTGATCTATCCGCAGAGAGAGGGCTTCAACCGTCATGTAGGAACCGTCACCGTATTTCTTGATGACCTTCGGGTGAGTACAAACGTCCCACTAAGCAGTGAAGACAGTGCAGGGCGTGCAATTGGTACGCGAGTTTCTCACGAGGTTCACTCTAAAGTCTTAAACCAGGGTAAAGAGTGGCTCGACAGAGCATATGTATACGATGCATGGTACATCACGGCTTATCAACCAATTCACGACCAGTTTGGCAACGTAATCGGCATGCTATATACGGGTTATCTAATCTGGCCACTCATTGAAACCTACCTGACCAACCTTGGCGAAATCAGCATCATCATTGTGTTGCTGTTGCTTGCTTCTGGTTTGATCGTTCACCGTGGTGCTCGGGATCTTTTTGACCCAATTGAGCGAATTCATAAAGTGGTGAAGCTCGTGCAATTGGGCAAAGACAAACGTATCGGTGCGTTGGGCTTGGATGATCAACACGAGCTTACCTTACTCGCTAAACAGTTCGATAAGATGCTGGATTTGCTTCATGAGCGTAATCAAGAGATTCAACAAGCGGCGTTAGAGCTTGAGTGTAAAGTGCATTCACGTACCGCCAGCTTGAAAGAAAAAACCGAAGAACTTGAGTTACACATTAAACTGCTCAATCAAGCGAGAGATAAGCTGGTGGTCAATGAGAAGTTGGCAGCGCTCGGCGAACTTACCGCTGGTATTGCTCATGAGATCAACAACCCAACAGCAGTGATTCTTGGCAACGTAGAGTTGATAAAATTTGAGCTCGGTGATGAAGTCAGCCGTGTCGGAGAAGAGGTCCATGCTATCATGGAGCAAATCGACCGAATCCGAAATATTACCCGAAGCTTACTGCAATATAGCCGACACGGTGGTGTACAGGATGAGATCACGTGGCAACACATCAACCCTATCGTTGATGAAAGTATCACGCTCGTGAAAACCGGGGCGAAAAAGCGCGACATGGTTTACGTTTCGAACCTAAACGCTAAAACATCGGTTGAAGTAAACCGAAACCAATTGCTGCAGATTCTGGTTAACCTACAAATGAATGCGATTCATGCCATGGACGGACAGGGAACATTAACGATTTCGAGTGAAGAGTGGGTTGAGAATGGCGTATCTCATGGTGCTATCGTGCATGTTGAAGACGAAGGTTGTGGCATCAAAGAAGAGCAGTTAAAACGAATCTTCTCACCATTCTATACAACGAAGCGCGACGGTACTGGCTTAGGCTTATCCGTATCTCAGAGTATCTTGAGCCAAATTGGTGGCGAGATACGCGTAGAATCCGAAGTGGGTAAAGGAAGCCGCTTTAGTATCTACCTTCAACAAAAAGCGACACCTCAATTATTGGTTTCAAATCTCTGAGTTAATTACAGTAGCTGTCACACGATCGCGACTTAAAGTGCTTGGGCTGCTAATTAAATTTTCAGCCCAAGCACGAAAATCCCGCTCTGCTAAATCATCACCCACAAAACCTCAACCTCTACCGGTTTGACCTACACCTCCTTTTAGCTATGTAACAAGGTGTATACTTTTTGATCTTGATGCATATCATCTGAACTGTACTAAATTTTGATAGCTTGGTCCAAAATCCATAATCAAAACATATATTAAAGTCAGTCAGCTATGAAATTAAGTAATCTATCTATCAAGTCAAAACTCGCCTCAATTGTCGTTCTATCGGTTGTATTACTGGTAATGGCATCAACATTTAACCTGATGCAACAACGAGCAGGTTCTATGGAAGAGCGTCAAGATAAGCTCAGCGCTCAAGTTGAAACGGCCGTTAGCTTAGCCAGCTATTACTACAGCCAACGCAGCGTGCTCGGTGAAGAAGTCGCAAAGGAGCGAGCGCTACAAGCGATTGAAACGCTTCGTTATGACAACACCAATTACTTTTGGATCCTCAACCAACAACTCAACATCATTAGCCACCCATTAAAGCCAGAGCTAAATGACACCAACGCGGGTAATTTGAAAGATGGAGCAGGAAAGCACCATTGGCGTGAAATGGTGAATATCTCGCGCTCTCCTCAAGAAAAAGGCTTTCTCGATTACCAGTGGGTGAGCCCTCAAGGTGAACTCAAAGATAAAATCTCTTACGTACAATTCTTCCCAGAATGGAACTGGATTATTGGCTCAGGAGTACTGGTCGCTGATATTCAAGAGGCTTTCTACGCATTAGCACTGAAAGAAGGCATGGTGGCGGTTGTTTTATCAGGCTTACTGTTTGCGATGGGTTACGCAATTTCTAATAACATACTGGTTCCGCTTTACAAGCTTATCGACAACACCCATAAGATTGCCGATGGTGACTTTCGTGTACGTATGAACATGACTCGCAAAGATGAGTTGGGCGATATGAGCCACCAGATCGATACCATGCTCGACAAACTGCAAACGACGCTTCGTACAGCAAACGAGTCTGCAGACCTGTCTAGCAATATGGCAAGTCATATTGCGCAGGCCAGTGAAGAAGCAGCTACCAGTGTCAATTCGCAACATGCACAACTTGAACTGTTATCGACGGCAATGACTGAGATGAGCGCGACCATCTCAGATGTCGCGATGAATGCAGAAAACACCGCTGCGAGTACCAACAAAGTGGTCGATCACGCTAACCAAAATGATGAAAACATGCAGGTAACGGCAATGACGATATCTCAAGTATCTGAGAATATTTTGACTGCAAATAACTTGGTCAGAGATCTTCAATCTGGAGTTACAGAGATAAGCCAAGTGGTTGGTGTGATTCGTGATGTATCAGAACAAACCAATTTACTGGCGCTCAACGCTGCGATTGAAGCAGCACGAGCAGGGGAACAAGGACGCGGGTTTGCTGTCGTTGCCGATGAAGTTCGTAATCTAGCGAGCCGCACACAGAACTCTACCAACGAAGTGCAATCGACCATTGAGAAGCTAACACAGCAAGCCGAACGTACATTCAATGCTATGCAAAGCAGCAACGAGAAAGTGGACCACAGTGTGGTAGCGTCTAACGAGACACGTCAGCAACTCGATGTAATTGTGAGTGAGCTACATAACGCAAATGATATGGTTTCGCAAATTGCGGCAGCGTCAGAGCAGCAGAGCACAGTAGCAACAGAGATGAGTGAGAGTGTCACTGGGATTCATTTGGCCGCAAACGAAGTCCTACAGGCTTCACAATCGTTAGCTGAGGACAGTCAGAAGATGGCAAACACCACTGAACACCTCACTGAACAATTGAAGTATTTTAAAGTTTAGTCCAATTCACCATGAAACTTATAGCGTTATAGAACTAATAGACGTTACATCGGCGACAACCGTAAAAAACACCTCCGAACCTTATTCAAATGCGGAGGTGTTTTTGTTTCGAGTAATCTAGCTATCAACCTGAAGCTAAGAGTGGGAAGCCACTGAGATTTTAGGTGGGTTGATATTGTGTTTCTTAAACTCTTTCATGACTCGAAGCGTAATATCGGTCTCGAACAGTTTCTCATAGGCTGTATCTACCACGTAAGCCTTACAGGTTAGCTGTATTGCTAGGTAGTTGTCGGTAATGGTCTGTTTGACTAACACCATCACAGGCTTGGGTAAGTGGATGTAACGGCTTGATGAGGCCGCTTCCTGTATCAGATCACGGGCGAGGGTAATGTCCTCACCCATACCGACATAAAACGGAATCACCACCTGCATATCCAACTCGCCATAGTTACCACTAGTTGTGACTTCGTTTAAGAACTTGTTGTTCGGAATCGTGATAATGTCGTCGTTCAAAGTTCTCATACGTACCGAGCGTAAACCGATAGTAATAATGTCACCGTAGTTACCTTCAAACGTGACGCGGTCACCTACCTGAAATGGTCTATCAATCATTACGGTGATACCCGCGATGAAAGAGGCCGCCAAGTCTTTAAGCGCGAAGCCGACTGATACCGCTAGGGTGCCACCAATCAGAGCCAAGATTTGGTCGTTAATTCGGAAACTCATCATAAACACGATAAGACCAGTGCTCACGTAAATAAAGAACTGCATGAACGACTGAAGCTTTTGCAGCAGCATTCGATATTGCACGAATTGGCTACCAAAGCTCGTCACCATTGAGTTAATAAACTTCAATAACAACCACATCGCTGCAATGACGATGATAGAGAAGAACACGCCACTCCAACGAACCAAACTCGCGATCTTAGAAATATTTTCTACATTGGCTAACTCTTCTGTCCCGTAAGTCGGGAAACTTACCGCCGTCGCCAAGCCAACAAGTAATAGGACAAATAACTTCTGCATTTTACTTCACCAATAAATGTTGACGGTCGAGAACGTTAGTAATATGACGGAACCAGTGATCAGAGATTCTTGCCTTATCTTCATTCCAGCCAATGTACCCACGGCTTTCGAAGTAGCGAAGAATACCGGTAATTTCGGCAATACTTAACTGAGTACATTCTGACAGCACTTCGGTAGATGCGACCTCTAACTGAACGATAGAGCGCAGTACCGCCAGCATAGGTTTTGGCATGTTCTCTAGTTCTTGCGCTTCTGGTACATGGAACAGCCTAACTACCGCTTGATCTGTCTCTTTGTTTCTGTTCAAAGAGAGACGGAAGAAACGCAGTGCAACGGTCGGGTTACCATCAGAGTAGTGCCACAAGATACGATAAAAACCTTGGCGCGCGCGCTCTTCTTCGCTCATGTCTTCTTGGTCCCACTGCTTTGGTACCACTAAACCATCAAAAGATAATGGCTTTTCAAGTTCAGTATTTATACGGCTAGTAAGCAACTCGCCAACTTGTTTCTCTGTCCAACGCGGAAGGAAACAGACCAAATCAAACAACAGGCGCTCGCCACGAGCTCGATCGACAAATCGCCAACTAGATTTCGCTATCGACATCACGATTCTGTGGTTCTTCTTCGAACGACGCAGTAAGTTAGTCAATCGAATCAGATCAGAAAGACCACCAACCATTGGTTTAACTAGGCGCTGGGCATTATCAATTGCAATCAGATAAGTCGTGTCGCTCTTACGAAGGTGCGCCAAGATTTGAATCTCAGTTGCGTCTTCTTCTAGGCCGATGCTTACCGCAAGGTGACACAGTAATTCTTGGTACCCCGAGTAAGGGCAGCTAACGAAAATTGGCTCTGCATTCGATACCTTGTGCAGCAGGGTATAAAGCAGCGTTGTTGCACCTACGCCACGTTCACCAGAAACAATGCAAATTGCTGGGCTATCAGACATTAAATAGCGCGACAGTTGTTTAACTTCGTCACCTGCATAATCAATAAGCTCGCTGTCGATAGAGCCTGGCAGAATGTATTCGTATGTTTGGTCACCTTTGATACGCACTAGGTTTTTCTGGTTCTTATCGAGATCAGATTGCTTAGCCACTTCGATCCTAAACAGATAAGCCAGTGCTTGACTGAATACCGTGTAGTTAGAAAGCAGCGACATGATGCGATGCTGGAAGTGATACACACTCAACCAAGCGATACCAAGTGCAGTCGCGAGGATATTAAGTAAGAAGGTATCTTGGCGATTTACTGCCCAGTTAACCCATACTGGACGGTCAGATATATGCTCTAGGCTATTGAAGACCTTAGCTCTCCATAAACGAAGTACCGAGATGGTCACCAACACAAACCAGAAGAATAGGACGCTGTAAATCCAACTGTAAATGGTGCCTTTACCTAGCGTAATACTGGAAATCTGAAGAATCACACCAGCAACAATGAAGCTCCACACATAACGTCGAATCGTTGAGAGGCGTAGGGCTATCACTTCTTGGTTTGATGTGCGACCCATGCGGTACGCAAACTCGAGAATGAAGCTGATGGCGATCGAGCCACCTAGAATCCACCATGTAAAGATCTCAAGGAATATTAGGTGTTGCAGGCTTGGGATACTTGAAAGCACACGCAGCGACAGCGTGATAGCAATTAACCAAGCAATTGCTCTATCCGCACGGCTTACATACCAGATTAAACGAATCAGGAATGGAGGGCTTGGTTTCGCTTCAAGTCGGTTAACGCGAAACAGTTCGATCATCCTTTTACTGTTCGTTAACCACCACGATAGTGCAAAATAGATGAACAGCACTTTTAACGCTGCACCAATTACAGGCACCGGCGAAATCAAGATGTCTTTAATAAGCGCTTTGAAGCTGCGTATTTGGAAATACACCAAGTATTCGATGTTTAGCTTTGTCAGCTCCCACTCTTGCTTAAACTGGGTAACACCGTAAGGGCCAAAACCGGTCAAGCGTTCTCTATTCCTTGCTGTGCTTCGCTCTAGTAAGTGCTGCTTACTCACATTCAAACTGTTCAATGTGACGTAGCTAGACTCCACATCGAACCACTGTTCTGGCTCGCTGTTTTCACGATAGGCTTTGAGTCGTTGATCGAATTTAGCGATTTGCTGATTCTGCACGCGAAGTACCTCTGCGAGCAGTCGGTTTACTTTGCGTTTATCTGACTCTTCCATAAACAGAGGGTCGGGTAGTTGGTCGATCCGATTGTTCAGATCTTGGGCGATTTCAGAGACCTGAGACTGTGATTGTAAGTCATTTTCTAAGTTGGCATGACTCGGCAATGAGAGCATGGCTAATATGAAGATTAATAAGCGCGGTAATGAACGCATAAAAGTCTCTTAGAATTATGAGGTTAGAATTAATATAGTCAGATATTCGAGCTTTGTGAAATATCATGCATCAATGAGGGCGAGTACTTTAGCCCCGAATCTGGGCTCATTGACATAACACTGTCAGCCATTGAGCGACTATTTGTTCATTAAAGAGTGTTGTGAATAGCTTGATGCAAAGTAGGTTTATTTGTAACGGATGGCTATGCGATATATTAAATTATTAAGACGGTTTTTATTCGTTGGTTCAGTACTTTGTTTGTTGCACGATCGGCTTATTTATAACTCCATAAATAGGAATCAAAAATGTGAGATACCTCAAACCATGATTAAGATAGGTTATCGCTAACTTATTCGCGGGTAATTGCAATCAATACTTGCAGTTAAAGCCCTGAACAAGTAACGTTGCGGCGTTTTTCACATTAAAAAGGTAAAGGCATTGATCTCCACAGCAAATATCACCCAACAATTCGGCGCTAAGCCACTTTTCGAAAATATTTCAGTTAAGTTCGGCGAAGGTAACCGTTACGGTTTAATCGGCGCGAATGGCTGTGGTAAATCGACGTTCATGAAGATCCTATCTGGTGAACTAGAGCCGACTTCTGGCAACGTAAGCTACGATCCAAACGAGCGCGTAGCTAAGCTAAACCAAGACCAATTTGCTTACGAAGAATTCACGGTAATAGACACTGTTATTATGGGTCACAAAGAACTATGGGCAATCAAGCAAGAGCGTGACCGCATTTACTCTTTGCCAGAAATGAGCGAAGAAGACGGCATGAAAGTAGCTGACCTTGAAGTTCAGTTTGCTGAAATGGACGGTTACATGGCTGAAGCGAAAGCGGGTGAGCTTCTTCTCGCTGTTGGTATTGAAGAATCACAACACTTCGGTCTAATGAGCGAAGTAGCACCTGGTTGGAAACTTCGTGTGCTTCTAGCGCAAGTTCTATTCGCAGACCCGCACATCATGCTTTTAGACGAACCAACGAACAACCTGGACATGGATACAATCCGCTGGTTGGAAGAGACACTAAACCAACGCAACTGCACAATGATCATCATTTCGCACGACCGTCACTTCCTAAACTCTGTATGTACACACATGGCTGACCTAGACTACGGTGAACTTCGCCTGTTCCCAGGTAACTACGATGAGTACATGACGGCAGCAACGCAAGCGCGTGAACGTCTACTGTCTGACAACGCTAAGAAGAAAGCACAAATTGCTGAACTTCAAACGTTCGTTTCTCGTTTCTCTGCTAACGCATCTAAAGCGAAGCAAGCAACGTCTCGAGCTAAGCAAATCGATAAGATTCAGCTTGAAGAAGTAAAAGCTTCTAGCCGTCAAAACCCATTCATTCGTTTTGAACAGTCTAAAGAGCTATTCCGTAACGCACTTGTGGTTGAAAACCTATCTCAAGGCTTTGAAGAAGACCTATTTAACAAGTTCGATGCAATCTTCGAAGTAGGTGAGCGCGTTGCAATCATCGGTGAGAACGGTGTGGGTAAAACAACACTACTGAACACACTAGCGGGTGAGCTTGAAGCTCGTACAGGTGAGTACAAGTGGTCTGAAAACGCAAACATCGGCTACTACGCTCAAGACCATGCTCATGATTTCGAAGAAGACATGAACCTGTTCGATTGGATGAGCCAATGGCGCCAAGAGGGTGAAGACGAGCAGGTTGTTCGTGGCTTCCTAGGTCGTATGCTATTCGGTCAAGACGACATTAAGAAATCAGTTAAGGTAATTTCTGGTGGTGAGCAAGGTCGAATGCTTCTTGGTAAGATCATGATGCACAAGCCAAACATCCTACTTATGGATGAACCGACTAACCACATGGATATGGAATCTATCGAAGCGCTTAACTTGGCTCTTGAGAACTACAAAGGCACATTGTTCTTCGTATCTCACGACCGTGTATTCGTAGACTCTCTAGCAACGCGTATCCTTGAAATCAAAGATGGCAAGATCAACGATTTCCGTGGTACTTACGCTGAATTCCTAAAAGCACGTTGCTAATCTAGACTAGTGCTTCGGACAACCGCTGTTTGTAGACATCGATAGTCTACAGATAACAGAAAGTGTCCTTATAGAATTAAAACGCCCTTATCAGCATAAAGTGATAAGGGCGTTTTTTATTACCTACAAGGTGGTGATAACCCACAACAAAGTGGACTACACATCAGTATTTAAACTGAGCCACAATCTTCTCTAATTTCACACTCACGCTCGATACCTGCTCACTACAACGCACAGATCCAGATACAACGGTATGTGTATTACTTGCTAGCTCAGCGATGTCGCTGATGTTTCGGTCGATCTCCGTAGATACCATGGATTGCTCTTCAGACGCTGTCGCTATTTGACTGTTAAGGTCGAACATCTCTCCGACTTGAAAGTGGATACCTTCAATCGCATTAACCACATCTTTAGTCTGGTGCTTAACTTGTTCGGTTTGTTCTAAGCTTGCCGACATCTTAGCGACTGTCTTCTCAATACCGGACGTCAAACCACGGATAGTCGATTCAATCTGATGAGTTGAGTCGTTAGTCATTAAAGAAAGTTCTCTCACTTCAGAGGCGACCACCGCAAAGCCTCTTCCATGATCGCCTGCACGTGCGGCCTCAATCGCCGCATTAAGCGCGAGTTGATTAGTTTGTTCAGCAATCCCTTGAATCGTTGTCACCACTTGATTGATTTCACGGCTCTGTTCTTCAAGTTGCACGATTAAGTCTTGCGACTCTGCAATGTTCTCAACCAAAACATTGATACTCGCATCGGTTAAATGCGTTTCTTGTAGGGCTTGATGGGCGTTGTCTTTGATTTTCTCTGCATTAGTCGCGGCATTCTCTATATTGGCTGTGACCTCGTTACTGGTCATCACCAATTCGTTAACTGCCGTTGCGACAGACTCCGATTGCTGTTTCTGTTTCTCTGCATTGCTCATGCTTTTGATCGCAGCTTCTTCAGAGCTACACGAGCTGTCGGTCAGTACCTTCATCACGCTCGACAGCTCTTTGATGTTTCCATGTAGCTTGATGATGAAAGTATTGAATGAGTGAGCAAGCTGCGCTAATTCGTCGTTACCTTTGGCATTCATTCGCACCGTTAAATCACCATCACCATTGGCAATCGACTCCATCATGACGTTAATCGCTTTTATACGCGCGAGTATGTTGCGACCAATGAACACCAACAACAAAGAAAGCAATGCGACAATAGCAGCGCCGAACAGATGCAACATATTTTGTGTATGTCTAACTGCCGCTGTAATCGCTTGGCTTATCTTATTCTGCACTTCTTCAATGGCTTGTTCCGTTTGATGGACATTGCTACGTAAGGCGCCTCTTAGCCCCAATTCTGCAGACAAACCTAGATTACTGTTAGCAACCAATAGAGTTTCAACTGCAGCCTTATATTCGGAATAGGCTTGTTCAGTCGCAATCGAGGTTTTGGAGTAGGGTTTGAACTCTATAAGTGCTTGCTCTAACGCTCGGTTCGTTTCATCATTCGTATGAGCAAGGTAATGGAAGTCTTTTTCTATTAGCTCCAACAGAGCAAGCTCCAACGTCAAGTTAGACTCGTGCTCGATAGAGACTTTCAGGTCTTCTCTTCTTTCGTTCAACGTCGCAACAAAACCCAATGGGGCGGTTGTGCGTTCTATATCGTTGACTTGATCGACTATTTGATGGAATTGTTTTTGATATTGATGAAGGGTATCTGAAATCTGAGTCATCTGATCGGATAGGTGAAGCTGGTGTGAGGTTAAGGTTTGGTTCAGGGTCACCAATCTTTGATTCAAGATGTTGGCAGTTTTATCGAAGCGTTCTGCGTACTTTTGGTCATTGCGGGCTAAGAAATCTTTCTCGTGTCGCCTAAGCGTTAATAAATCGACCGAGCTTCTGAGATTTTCGGTCGCAGCGATCTCCAATAATTCCAATTTATCTAAGCTGAGCTGCTCGTAGACAGCATAGATAAAGACGGAAATAAATAGGGTGAGGTTGATTAGAATGAACTTACTACGAATTGAAAGAGACAGCGATCTACGCTGAGGTTCAGATGGATTACTCATGGTTAATTCCCTTTAAGCCGGTGACGTAGATATTCATCTTTAATTTTATTAATAGATTCATTAAATTGATTAATATGTAACTAATAGCTTATTAAAGTGTTAAATCAAGATTTACTTTAGAAAAAGCTAATTTAAGACATGAAACGTGTAGGTTTAGATGGTCTGAAGCGTGAAACCTTTATCAGGGACGAATTGGAATGGAAACTTAAGGATATAAAAAAGGTGCAGTTGATACTGCACCTATAAAGTTTCACTAAGCAGGAGTTAACTTTACGCTTACTGCGCGCCTTTGACGTCGAAATCTATCTTGTCTGCACCTGTAAAGACTTGGAAACGTAAGCCTTTAGCTCGAGCAATAGTAGTGATGCCGAACTTCTGCGCCAAGTCTAAACCCATTTGGGTCACGCCAGAACGTGATAGCAGAACAGGAATACCCATCTGCGCCACTTTGATTACCATTTCAGAGGTAAGGCGACCTGTGGTGTAGAAGATCTTGTCTGCGCCATCTTCTTTATTGAGCCACATCTCACCCGCTAGGGTATCAACGGCATTGTGACGACCTACATCTTCCACAAACGACAACACTTGGTCATCTTTGCACACCGCACAGCCGTGAACCGCACCCGCTTTCTTGTAGGTGTCATTATAATGAGTCAGGGCTTCAAGAGCCGTATAGATTTCAGATTGCTTAATCTTGGTTTGAGGCACTTGGGAATCTTTCAACTGCTTCATCACATTGCCGTACATGGTGCCTTGACCACAGCCAGACGTTACCGTCTTCTTCTTCAATGCTTGCTCGAGTTGGCTTGTGTCTTCTTTGGTGATAACGGCTGCAGAGCTAGTTTCCCAATCAATAATAATAGATTCAACAGCTTCTGGATCAGAAAGGAAGCTTTGGTTTTTCAAATAACCTAAGACTAACGCTTCCGGGCGAGAACCCAATGTCATCAGAGTGACGATCTCTTTCCAATTCAGCATTACCGTAAGAGGGCGCTCACAAGCGATTTGTTTTGTTAGCTTCTCACCATATTCATCAAACACTTCAACTTCGATGGTCTGAAGTGGGTTTTCACTGGTTTTTATTATGTTTGGTTTTACCACAGTCACGTCCTACTTAATGAGATAGCAATGTTATGAGATAGGCGTTAACAAGAGCAGCATAGCTCTCGTTACTCAATGCGTTAGCTTGTATGTGTCGTTCACGTTTCAATGAATAAAGATACAACAGCATGGCGAAAAGCGATTGCAAATCTTATTCCAAAATCACGGGGATTCCTTAAAACATGAAGCATTAGATTAAAATAGCGCAAAAGATGAGCGCTCACCGAGACTAACTGTCTCAAACCAGCGCAATCGACTAACGTTATGAGGGTAACTTAGCGACAAACGCAACACAGATAAGGTAGGAGTCGAGCTGTATTGGCGTGTTTATTGCTTTGCAGAGGGTATATGATTATGCGAGTACAAAATGTCCTACGTACGATAAAAATAAAGAAAATCAATTGGGTGCAGTATGTCTGAGATAAAAGAATTCCAAGAACACTACGAAAAAACCGAATCAGCTTGGCCAATAGGTGTCCAAAGAATAGAGAAAGAGATCAAAACTGGCATTTGGGTAACGACTCAATGGGAACTCATCGGTTTTGAATTATCACCTGAAAATGAAACCCCAGACGTATGTTTGCTCCAGTTACACAAAGACGAACGTACCGACTACCGCTTCAATCTAAGCTCTCAGCAACCTAAGCTATTCTTAGTCATGGATAATGTTGACTCCGGTAAACCTATTATTCAATTACTGACGGCGTCGCAAACAGTCGCAGGCCAGTACATGGACGGAGACAACCAAGTATTGTCTTACGACATGCCTTTACCTGTACAAGCGTGGATGGAAGCCTTTATCGGTCGTCATGGTGAATTATTAGAAGCAAAACGCAAGAAACGCAAAGGGGCAGGTCGTTCTAATGGCAACTAACTTTTTTAGCCGTTGGTCTCAACGAAAGCTTGATGAATCGACTGATAAAGCGCTTGAAGCTGAACAGCCAGTTGAGGAAACCTCGGTTACTTCCTCTGAGTCTGCTTCTCAAACACGCATCTCTGCTGAAGAACTCGCACCAAATGACTCAGCTTCTATCGAGCCGACTGACGCTTTAGAAGAGTCTACTGACACTAAAGAGTCGGCATCAGAGACTACTGAAGAACTGTCTATGGCTCAATTATTGGTATCAGAAGCATCAGAAAGCGTAAAAAAAGCCGCATTACGTAAATTATTTCTCTCAGAAGAATTTAACGTGCGTGATGGCTTAGACGATTACGATGACGATTACAGTAATCTTAAGTCACTTTCTGAAGGTGTCGCTGAAAGCTTACGTGATTGGGTAAAAGATAAGACAGAAGAGGAAACGCCAAGCGAACAAGAGCAAGCTACTGAAAGTAAAGAAGAAGATTCAGTCAATAACGCTGGAGATAACGCTGAAGAAGTGGAATTAGATCTTGTTGAAAGTAACGAAATTACGGGACAGCAAAAAGAACTGTGTAAAAACACAGTTCCGGATAATTTCGACACCGACGCTATCGAAAATAACCCAAAAGAGGTGGGACAAAATATACCACACAAAGAATAGGTACATTTTGACTAAACACTCAATGAACCGCTTGCGACAAAATGTCCCAAGCGGTTTTTTTATTATAAATATCGATTTGATTTTAACCTAATCTATTGAAAATATTGAATTATTAAATTGGCGCGTAATTTGCATTAACTAGTCCAATATCGACTTTTTTGTAGATAACTCGCGTAAACTTGAAGAGTGAATGAATAGTTAACGAGACCATCAGTTGTTAACTGATTACTCAGCAAGTTCTTTAGCGCTAACTACAATCAAGATTGAACAGATTATCCATATCCAAAAATGGAACTGAGCAATGCTTAAACAATTATTAGAACAAGCAACTTCAAATAACGCAAAGGCGAGGTTGTATGCCTTTGAGAATACCGTTGAGTTAACAAACCTAATACCACCGACAGTCAGTTATGAAAGTGGTGGTAATACGCTAATTATTGGTCCAACTGCGATCATTGAAAGTGCTGCGGCTCAATTGCCTCAGTTAACAAGCCTGACACTACTTTCAACAGACGGTGCCAAAGCAACCAATACTGAGTCAGAGCTTTACTACGCAAATGCTGTTCAGGTTTCTGGGTTCCTTGGTACGTTCGAAGTTCTAATCGAAAACAAAGGCCTAACCAATAACCTTGCGAAAGTAGCAATCAATCATGACTGTTTTGATGTGGTTTTGGATTTATGTCTGAATAGCTGCATGACAGAAGAAGTGCCTGTTCCTGGGTATTACCCGGTAGGGCGCGGTTATCCAAAACTGGCTGAAGCGTTAGAAGAAATTCCTACGTTAATAGGCACGTTTGATAAGCCTAAGTTCTTCCGTTTAGACACAGACCTATGTGCACACAGCTCTCGTGGCGTTAAAGGTTGTGAACGTTGTGTTGATGCTTGTCCTGCTGGCGCACTTTCAAGTGAAGGCTCTGATAAGACGGGTCACAAGATTGAGATCAACCCATACCTATGCCAAGGGGTGGGTACTTGTGCAACGAGCTGTCCGACAGAAGCTATCTCTTACGCATTGCCTAATCCTGATGATACTCAAAAATTCATTGAACGTACGCTAGCTAACTACGAGCAAGCGGGCGGTTTGGGGCCAATCGTACTTATCTGTAGCTCACGTCATGAAACCTACAACGTGATGGCACTTAAAGCGCTACCAGACAACGTGATTCCGATTGTTGTCGAAGAGCTGCCATCTATTGGTATCGATACTTGGTTTGCAGCATTAGTTAATGGCGCGACTCAAGTTCTGTTTGCAGCATCTCGCTTTATGCCAGAAACGATCATTCGTGTTCTGAATAACGAAGTAGGGATTGCTCAAGAACTACTAGACCAAATCGGTATTCCGAAAGAAACCATCGATATTTTGTACTTAGAATCTCTACGTGAAGGTCCTCCAACACTGTGTGTGGATTCGTTCGACCTTGCACTTGGCGATCTTCAAGGCAATAAGCGTCAACGTCTATTCACAGCACTTGATGCGATGTCTTCAGCTCGTATTCCTGTTGAGAATATTGTTGAGCTTCCGTCAAACGCTCCTTACGGAAACGTTTCGTGTGATAGCAAAGATTGTACGTTGTGTATGAGTTGTGTGGCTGTATGTCCGACACGTGCACTTCATACCGACGGAGCTTCTCCATCTCTTAAATTTGTAGAACAAGACTGTATTCAATGTGGCCTGTGTGAAAAGGCATGTCCTGAAAATGTTCTAACTCTTACGCCTCGAATGAACTGGGTGAAAGAAGAACGTCAGAAAGCGGTTGTGATTCATGAAGAGAAAGCAGCGGAATGTGTACGTTGCCACAAACCATTCGCACCTCAGTCTATGATCGACATGCTACAGAACAAATTACGCGGTCACTCTCACTTTTCAGATGAAGCGGCGATTAACCGTATTGCTATGTGTGAAGACTGCCGTGTGGTGGATATGTTCGATTCAATGGCTCAAGACCCATTGAAACAATTGAAATACTAGGAGTTAGCCTTGGAAACGAATTTGGATCCGGCACAAGAACAGACACTAAGAACTGAGATCTACTTGGTTCTATCTGCACTATTTCGTTGCGCACCTTCTGAAGAGGTGATCGACTTTCTAAAAACGCTAGACATTGAAGCATCTGAAAGCGCAATGCAGAAAGCTTGGGGTGCTATTCAAAAAGCGGCAACAGATTCAAATCGAGAAGCACTAGAAGATGAATATCAAGATCTGTTCATCGGCATTGGTCGCGGAGAGGTCGTTCCATTTGGTTCTTGGCATCGCACTGGCGCCATGATGGAGAAGCCATTGGCTGATATACGTCATGATTTAGAGCTTTTAGGCATTGAGCGTGATGATCAAGTGAAAGAGCCAGAAGATCACATCGCGGCGCTATGTGAAGTGATGGCGATGCTAACGGCTGAGGAAGAAGCACTGCAACAAGCGGTATTCAATAAGCACCTTGGCCCTTGGTTCAACTCTTTCATACGTCAGCTTGCAGGGGCAGAAAGCGCGAACTTCTACAAATCAGCCGCTCAGCTATGTGAAGCATTCTTAACGTTAGAACAAGTGCGTTTTAGCGTGAATACAAAAAGCAGTAAGCACAAATTAAAGATTGATGTGAAAAACGTCACTGATTACGAGTAATCGAGCAGTACGCGATTATATCGATAGAGGGGCATTAAGCCTCCAAAAAAAGATCTACCGTAAGGTAAGGAAGCAATGATGAAAGATAATAAAGATATAAATACAAGCCGTAGGGATCTACTTAAAGGCTTGACGACTGCAGCCGTTGCTGGTGCCGTTGTTGCTGGTACAACTAAAGTGGCGACCGCTTCAGAAACCGTTGAAATTTCAAAAGAAGACGTGAAGAAGACTGGCTATCGTGAAACGCAACACATTCGCGATTACTACGACACACTTTAGGAGATAACGGATGAAACTTGTCAAACGCTCCGATAGTGTGAGCAAAGAAACCAATCAGCTCGGTGTGTCTCGGCGTGCCTTCATGAAAAACACTTCATTAGCTGCTGGTGGTGCAGTCGTAGGCGCAAGTCTATTTGCACCAGGCATAATGAAGAAAGCACAGGCTAAATCAGTCGATCCAGAAGCGAAAACAGAAGTGAAACGTACTATTTGTTCTCACTGTTCTGTGGGCTGTGGTATCTACGCTGAAGTTCAAAACGGTGTTTGGACAGGTCAAGAGCCTGCATTCGATCACCCATTTAACGCTGGTGGACACTGTGCGAAAGGTGCAGCACTTCGTGAGCACGGCCACGGTGAACGTCGTCTTAAGTACCCAATGAAATTAGAAGGTGGTAAGTGGAAGAAGCTTTCTTGGGAACAAGCGATTGAAGAGATCGGTAACAAAGCGCTAGAACTTCGTAAAGAGTCTGGCCCTGATTCAGTTTACTTCCTAGGTAGTGCGAAACACAGTAACGAACAAGCTTACGCATTCCGTAAGATGGCGTCGCTTTGGGGCACGAACAACGTTGACCACCAAGCGCGTATTTGTCACTCAACCACAGTAGCCGGTGTTGCGAACACTTGGGGTTACGGTGCAATGACAAACTCTTTCAATGACATGCACAACTGTAAATCGATGCTGTTCATTGGTTCAAACCCTGCAGAAGCTCACCCAGTAGCGATGCAACACATCTTGATCGCGAAAGAGAAGAATAACTGTAAGATCGTTGTGGCAGATCCTCGTCGTACGCGTACTGCTGCGAAATCAGATCACTACGTTTCTCTTCGTCCAGGTTCTGACGTTGCCTTTATCTGGGGTGTGTTATGGCACGTCTTTGCAAACCAATGGGAAGACAAACAGTTCATTAAACAACGTGTATTCGGCATGGACGAGATCCGTGAAGAAGTGGCGAAATGGACCCCAGCAGAAGTTGAACGTGTAACTGGTGTTAGTGAAAAAGACGTATACCACACAGCGAAACTACTTTCTGAAAACCGTCCGGGTTGTATCGTTTGGTGTATGGGTGGTACTCAGCACACGACTGGTAACAACAACACACGTGCTTACTGTGTACTTGAGCTTGCGCTGGGTAACATCGGTAAATCAGGCGGCGGTGCAAACATCTTCCGTGGTCACGATAACGTACAGGGCGCAACCGACCTTGGCGTACTTTCTGACACTCTTCCGGGCTACTACGGCTTGTCTGAAGGTTCTTGGCGTCACTGGTCAAAAGTTTGGGATATCGACTTTGACTGGGTGAAAGGCCGTTTCGACGACAACGCATACGGTGGTCAAAAACCAATGAATAGTGCAGGTATTCCTGTATCTCGTTGGGTTGATGGCGTACTTGAAGACAAAGACAAGATTCGTCAACGCGAAAACATCCGCGCGATGTTCTACTGGGGTCACGCGGTAAACTCTCAGACTCGTGGTCCAGAGATGAAGAAGGCCATGAAGAAGCTGGATATGATGGTTATTGTTGACCCATACCCAACGGTTGCAGCGGTAATGAACGATCGTACCGACGGCGTTTACCTGCTACCAGCAACGACTCAATTTGAAACCTACGGCAGTGTAACGGCGTCAAATCGTTCTCTACAATGGCGTGACAAAGTCGTTGAGCCTCTGTTCGAATCTAAACCTGACCACGAAATCATGTACTTGCTTTCTAAGAAGCTTGGTTTCTCTGATCAGCTGTTCAAGAACATTCGTGTTGAAAACAACCAACCTCTTATTGAAGACATTACACGAGAATTCAACAAAGGTATGTGGACGATTGGCTACACAGGTCAAAGCCCTGAGCGTTTGAAGGAGCACCAACAGAACTGGCATACGTTCCACAAAACGTCTCTAGAAGCTGAAGGCGGTCCAGCAAATGGCGAGACTTACGGTCTACCTTGGCCATGTTGGGGCACACCGGAGATGAAACACCCTGGTACACACATCCTTTACGATACGTCTAAGACGGTTGCTGAAGGTGGTGGTAACTTCCGTACTCGTTTCGGTGTTGAGTTTGAAGGTCAAAGCCTACTGGCTGAAGACAGCTACTCGAAAGGCTGTGAGATCAAAGACGGTTACCCAGAGTTCAGCGACAAACTACTGAAACAACTGGGTTGGTGGGATGATCTAACTGCAGAAGAAAAAGCGTCTGCTGAAGGCAAAAACTGGAAGACTGACGTTTCAGGTGGTATCCAACGTGTGGCAATTAAACACGGTTGTATCCCATTTGGTAATGCGAAAGCACGTGCGATTGTTTGGACATTCCCAGACCGTGTACCACTGCACCGTGAGCCGCTTTACACGCCACGTCGTGACCTAGTTGCTGATTACCCAACATGGGATGACAAAGAAGCTATCTTCCGTGTTCCTACGCTTTACAAGTCGATTCAAGAGCAAGACAAATCTGGCGAATACCCGATTATCCTGACCTCTGGTCGTCTGGTTGAGTACGAAGGTGGTGGTGAAGAGACTCGTTCAAACCCATGGCTAGCTGAACTTCAACAAGAAATGTTCGTTGAAGTGAACCCGAAAGACGCAAACGACATCGGCTTCAAAGACGGTGATGATGTTTGGGTTGAAGGTGCAGAGAAGGGCCGTATTAAGGTAAAAGCGATGGTAACACGTCGTGTTAAACCTGGTTTGGCGTTCATCCCATTCCACTTCGGTGGTAAGTTCCAAGGTGAAGATTTGCGTTCTAAGTACCCAGAAGGCACTGACCCTTACGTTATTGGTGAAGCTGCTAACACAGCAACCACCTATGGTTTTGACCCTGTCACCTTGATGCAGGAAACGAAAGTAACCCTTTGTAATATTCGTAAAGCGTAAGGAGTCTTAAAATGGCTAGAATGAAATTTCTTTGTGACACCAAGCGTTGTATCGAATGTAACGGTTGTGTCACTGCTTGTAAGAATGAAAATGATGATGCTCTGGAATGGGGTATTCAACGTCGTCGCGTGGTGACATTGAACGATGGCGAACCGGGTGAAAACTCAATCTCAGTAGCGTGTATGCACTGTACTGATGCACCATGTATGGCAGTGTGTCCTGCAGACTGTTTTGAACATACAGAAGACGGCATCGTACTTCACAACAAAGATCTTTGTATAGGTTGTGGTTACTGCTTGTTTGCTTGTCCGTTTGGTGCACCTCAATTCCCTAAACAGGAAGCATTTGGTGAGCGCGGTAAGATGGACAAATGTACCTTCTGTGCTGGCGGCCCTGAAACAGAACCAGGTTCTGTAGAAGAGCGTCAGAAGTATGGTGCGAACCGTATTGCTGAAGGTAAGCTTCCAATGTGTGCTTCACTATGCTCTACCAAAGCACTGCTTGCGGGCGACGCAGAGAAAGTTTCTGATGTTTTCCGTCAACGTGTTGTTGAACGTGGTGCGAAAGGCGCGGGTTGGACAGACGGTAATGACCTGTCTTACGACGCAACTAAGAGCTAAGTAGGAGAGACATATGCTTACAATGTTTAAGCGTCTCTTCCTTGTTATGCTGCCAATGTTGGCAACACTAACAATGCTTTCTCCTATGAGTCATGCATCTGAGACGAACTCATCACAAACTCAAGCAAGCTCAGCTGAAAGAGAAGTGGTTCAACTTGCTGGTGCGGATTACTGGCGACAAGTTAGAGATGGACAATCAGGTTACACCACATCTCAGTCTCCTGAGCATGGCGTACTCATTAGTACTCCAGGTCAAACTTGGTACATCTTAAAAGAGAAGTGGATGTCACCAGCGGGTGCCGTTGCTATCTTTGGCAGTATTGCTTTTGTCACTCTGATGTACGTAGTGATCGGTCCATTGATGCTCAGTGCGCCAAGGTCAGGTCGTAAGATCAAACGTTGGTCTCGACTGGATCGTGCATTGCACTGGAGCATGGCGTTTACCTTCCTGACACTTGCGTTCAGTGGTTTGATGTTGGTTTACGGTAAACACTTCTTGAAGCCATACATCCCAACGGATCTATGGGGCTTTATCATTCTATTGGCAAAGCAATACCACAACTACATTGGTCCGATTTTCTACGTGCTATTGATGGCAGTGCTTATCAAATGGTGGCGTAAATCGATCTTTAAGAAAGTGGATATCCAGTGGTTCTTGAAACTTGGTGGTATGGTAGGGAAACATAAAGGTTCTCACCCGTCTGCAGAGTTCTCAAATGCTGGTGAAAAAGCACTGTTCTGGCTACTCATCGTTATGGGTAGTGTCGCTGCAATCAGTGGTTTGGTATTGGACTTCCCAATCTTTGGTCAAACTCGCCGTGATATGGAGCTTTCAAACTTAGTACATATGTTGGCTGCTCTGATCCTTATCTGTGGTTTCGTGTTCCACATCTATATCGGCCTGTTCGGTATGGAAGGCGCACTAGAAGGCATGGTAACGGGTGAAGTTGATGAAACCTGGGCGAAAGAGCACCATGACCTTTGGTACAACGAAGTGGTGAAACAGGAGAAAAACGGTGTTGAACAAAACGCTAATGTCGCAACAGAGAAGAGTGAAGGGGTGAATAAGAATGAACAAACCTCATAAAGGGATTTGGGTTGCTTATATCCTAAGCTGTTTCACACCATTTACTTGTCTTATCTCTGGTGTCGTTGCAATTATCTACGCGGGCTATCGTTTGGATAAAGGCGCTGACGGCGAAGTCGTTGATACGCATTACTATGGTTTAATCCGATCGTTCTTCTTGAACCTAACCTTCTTTGTGATTCTTATCGTAACGGTAGCAACCTCAAACGGCGTGTTAATCGGTGTGAACGATTATTGGTATCAGAACCAATTTATCGATGATATCGCTTACTACATTCCATATGTAGGTATGTTATTCGGTGGTGTAGCGATTGTGGTTTGGTTTATCCGTATGTATCAAGGTATGCAGCGCTTAAGTCAAAATCTACCGCAAAGCCCGTCTACAGGACCAAACCTGTAACGCCAGTGCGTTAGCTAAAGCTCGAAAGCAAAGCCCAGTGATTGTATCACTGGGCTTATTGTTTTAAGTCTCTTGTGTAGAAATATAGCTGTTAACAGATCTCTATCCTAAGCGTCTGCGGCCGCTTTTTGCGTTTACTGGAATCAATGTGAGCATTTTACAAACAAAAGAAGGCAAACGACAAGAGAGATTTATGTCACAAATAGCTAATGAATTCAGTTGGCTAAGACTATGGTCTAATCCCCCAAACTATTGTTGGAATTTGAACAGTGCTAAGCTGTTACAAAGTGACATATTGAAAAGGACGTTATATGCATTTCCCATATCGAAATATCGTAGTTCTTACCGGTGCCGGCATTTCTGCGGAGTCGGGGATACAAACATTCCGAGCACAAGACGGGCTATGGGAAAATCATAAAATCGAAGATGTCGCGACGCCTGAAGGATTCGCAAAAGATCCAGATCTTGTACAAGCCTTCTATAACAAGCGTCGTCACGGCTTACAAAGCGAGAGTATCTTGCCGAATGCCGCTCACAAGGCACTAGGAGAGCTTGAAGAAAAACTTGATGGCAACGTTACTATCATCACGCAAAACATCGACAACTTGCACGAGAGAGGCGGTAGCATCAATATTATTCACATGCATGGTGAATTGTTGAAAGCGCGTTGCAGTGAGTCTAATCAAGTTGTAGAGCACAAAGACGACATCGAAACGGGTGAGCTTTGTCATTGTTGCCAAATCCCGGCACAAATGCGTCCACACATTGTTTGGTTTGGTGAAATGCCGCTAAGAATGGGTGACATCTATTCAGCTCTTGCAGAAGCAGATCTGTTTATTTCGATTGGTACATCTGGTGTTGTGTACCCAGCTGCGGGGTTTGTACATGACGCTAAAATGCATGGCGCGCACACGATAGAGATCAACCTTGAACCAAGTGCGGTTGAGAGTGAATTTGAAGAGAAGCGCTATGGTAAAGCCAGTATCGAAGTACCAAAACTGGTGAGTGAGCTATTGTCGGTTGAGAGAGGCTCGCTAACCGCTTAAATCAACACTATCACTGAAAAAAGAAGCAAACACTGGCCTGACTGCAAATAAGAGATCAGAAAGTTAGTGGATATAGATCTGAATCACGAGGGTGTTGGTTTCAAAAAATAGGTCGTAATTAGAGTCTATATGGATGAACTAACAGCTAACATCAAAAATGACGCCATAATCAGTAAAATAGGGTTCGCAGCATATTAAATCGAACTTCATATGTTTGAACATAGTCTTATATAAAGTGTAGATAAAAATAAAGCGGCTTATGCCGCTTTAGTCACCAATCAGTAACAAACTTAGTTGTTTACTTTTAGTTTTTGGAAGTACTCGTCATAAATGACGCTCGCTTGACCAACTTCATCTTGCCATACGCCGTTATCCATCACTGATTGTGGTGGGAAAACGTTCTTGTCTTCAGCAAACTCTTTTGGAAGAAGAGGGTAAGCAGTCTTCACTGGAGTCGGGTAACCGATCTCTAGAGCAATCTTAGCTGCGTTCTCTGGACGAAGAAGGAAGTCGATCATTTTATGAGCAGCTTCGATGTTCTTTGCACCTGAAGGAATTGCTAGGCTGTCCATCCAAAAGATAGCGCCTTTCTCTGGCCAGATGATATCAATCGTTGCGCCTTCTTGGCGTGCCATGTAAGCAGAGCCATTCCAAAGCATACCAAGAGACACTTCACCTGCCAGGTAAGGGTTCGCAGGGAAATCTGAGTTAAATACCAATACGTTAGGCATTAGTTTACGAAGCTCTTCGTAAGCTTCTTTAATCTCTTCAGGGTTAGTTGTGTTTGGAGAGTAACCCAGTTTAGATAGTGCGATGTGGAAAACCTCACGAGAGTCATCCATCATCATCAGCTGACCTTCCCACTGTGTATCCCACAGGTCGCCCCAGTTTTTCACTGAAGATTTGTCTAGCATGTCTGAGTTAATACCAATGCCCGTTGCACCCCAAATGTATGGGATAGAGTAGTTGTTGCTTGGGTCAAATGGCTTATCTAAGTAGTTTGGATCCAAATCAGCAAAGTGGCTTAGCTTGGTTTTATCAAGCTCTTGAAGCATACCTTCTTTACGCATCTTAGAAACGAAGTAAGTTGAAGGAACAACTAGGTCATAACCCGTACCTTGAGTTTTTAACTTAGCGTACATGCTTTCGTTAGACTCATAAGTAGAGTAATAAACTTTAATGCCCGTCTCTTTTGTGAAGTCTTCTAGTACTTCATTTGGAATATATTCAGACCAGTTGTAAAAATACAGTTCTTGGTCAGCTGCGAAAGAGGGTGTAGAAAGTAAAGTAGCAGCACACAATGCGCCGGTATACAGTGTTTTTTTCATTACTGTTCCGTTCATTTGTTTGGTTTGAAGCTGGGTAGTGAACCCAAAGTAAATGGATTTCTAAAAATCGCGCTATATTATAGCAGTGATGAAATAAAATAGGCAGCCTAAGCTGCCTACTCGTTGATATTCTTATTTTTAACTTGTTGACTATCGAATGAGACTAATCAAACAAAGCAGTTATTGGCCCGATTTAAGCTTCATGAAGTAGTCTTCGTACTTCACTGTCTTATCGCCAACCGCAGCTTGCCATTCAACACGATCAAGGTCTTCTTGAGACGGGAACAGAGCCCGGCTGTCTTTGAACTTCTCGTTCGATGCTTTCACTGCTGTTTGGTAGCCAGTATCGCGAGAGATTTGCTCAGCGATTTCTGGGCGCAGTAGGAAGTCGATCATCTTGTGAGCCGCTTCTACGTTTGTTGCACCAGAGCTGATAGCAAAGTTATCAACCCAACCGATGCCGCCTTCTTTAGGGAATACCAGTTTAATTGGTAGACCTTCATTTTGAGCCGCTGCTGCAGAACCGTTCCAAAGCATACCAAGACCAACTTCACCAGACATGTATGGTGCGCCAGGGTTGTCTGAGTTAAATACTAAAACATTTGGCATTAGCTTTTGTAGCTCAGCGTACGCTTCGTCGATCTCTTTCTCGTTAGTTGTGTTGCCTGAGTAACCCAACTTGCGTAGCGCAATATGGAACACTTCACGAGTGTCATCCATCATCATTAGTTGACCTTCAAGCTCAGGCTTCCATAAATCAGCCCAGCTTTGAAAATCTTCTGGATCGTACATGTCCGTATTCACAGCAAGACCTGTGATCGCAACAACGTGTGGAATAGAGTAGTCGTTGTTTGGATCGTATGGCTTATCTAAGTAGTTTGTGTCCAGATTTTTGAAGTTGTTCAGCTTCGTTTTGTCGATCTTTTGTAGCATACCTTCGTCGCGCATCTTAGATACGAAGTAAGTCGACGGCACAACTAAGTCATAGCCTTTGTTGTGTGTTTTTAGCTTTGCATACAAGGTTTCGTTCGACTCATAAGTCGAGTAAATAACCTTGATGCCAGTTTCATCGGTGAACTTTTCTAGGATCTCACTATTGATGTAAGGTCCCCAGTTCATGAATACTAGTTCTTTGTTATCTTTCGCAAAAGACGGTGCAGATAACATTGAAAGCGCACATGCACTACCAGCTAATAGAGTAGCCCATTTTTTCATTGACGTTAGCTCCAAACTAAACGTTGCCCTCAGGCACTAGATAGAAAAACAGAATGGCAATTTACCATTCTGTTTGTGATTAACACTTTTTGTAGAACATGAAGTTTCTCAACTTCTTATCAAGTCAAACTCGTAAAGAGTAGGAGGCTTACTTAATTTTCTCTCTCGCTAACAACTGAGAAATAATCACCAGTATTAGCGAAACCACTAACATCACTGTTGCTAGGGCGTTGACCTCTGG
Organism: Vibrio sp. HI00D65; assembly: GCF_001635455.1. GTDB lineage: Bacteria > Pseudomonadota > Gammaproteobacteria > Enterobacterales > Vibrionaceae > Vibrio. The sequence goes on along the minus strand of NZ_LWEH01000091.1, from coordinate 75,933 downwards.
AGAAATACCTACTTTAACCATAGAGTAAATCTTCAGTGGCAAGATTTCATACGTTGGGCCGGTTACGAACGAGCTGATGATTACATCGTCTAAAGACAGTGTGAAGCTCAACAACCAACCCGCAGCAACCGCAGGCTTAGCAAGAGGCAGGATGATCTGTTTTAGAATCGTCCATTCACTCGCACCTAAATCTTTTGCTGCTTCAAGCATTTTCACATCGAAGCCATTCAAGCGGCTGTAAACCGTTACAACAACAAACGGCAAACAGAACGTAATGTGCGCAGCAAGTAGGGTAAAGAAGCCTAGTTGCACACCCATTACCAAAAACAGAGCCAGTAACGAGATTGCCATTACGATGTCTGGTGACATCATAACGATGAACAACATGCCATTGACTACGCCTTTACCTTTGAATTGGTAACGGAATAGGGCTACAGCTGTCAGGCTACCGACAATCGTAGCAGCTGTTGCTGAGAAAACAGCTACGTTAATCGAGTGCCACGCAGCCTGCATTAGGCTGTCGTTGTTAATAAGTGCGTCATACCACTTGGTGGTGAAGCCACCCCATTTCATACCAAACTTGTTGGCATTAAAGGAGTTCGCAATCAACACGATAATAGGTAGGTATAGAAAAGCGTATACCAGCGCCATAAAGCTGAACTTAACTGTGCGACCCATTAGTCTAGCTCCACCTTCTTATTCAATAGCTTGCCTGCTCGGTAATAGGCATAAAGCATAATTGCCATTGCAACCGTCAGCGCAATACTCGTTGCCGCGCCAAACGGCCAGTCTCGGGCATTGAGTACTTGGCTCTTAATCACGTTACCAATAAGCAAGTTCTTAGCGCCGCCTAGCAAGTCAGAAATGTAGAACATGCCTAAAGCTGGAAGAAGTACTAATAAACAGCCACCGATGATGCCAGGCATCGTTAGCGGTAATACAACTTTCAACAAAGTTTGAAACTTGTTTGCGCCTAAGTCTTTTGCTGCCTCTAGGTACGTGTCATCCAGTTTTTCAATCGCTGAATACAACGGGAGAATCATGAACGGCAGTAGGATATACACCAAACCGATCATTACCGCCGTTTCTGTGTACATAATACGCAGCGGCTTATCGATGATATCTAGCGCTAGTAAGCTTTTGTTTAAGACACCTTGAGCACCCAGTACAATCTTCAAGCCGTAAGTACGAATCAAAGAGTTCGTCCAGAATGGCACAATCACCAAAAACAGCATGAAAGGGCGCCATTTCTCTGGCATTTTTGCCACGATGTAGGCAAACGGGTAACCAATGATCAAACACAATATCGTCGCGATAATAGCCATATAGAAAGAGTGCATCAGCACTTTAAAATACAGCGGGTCGGCCAAACGGACATAGTTATCGAGAGTGAAGGTCATCTCGATCAAGTTTGCTTCGTCACGAGTTAAGAAGCTGGTACCGATGATCATGATGTTTGGAATCATCACGAACAGCACCAACCAACCTGTGATTAAAGCAACGATCGCGTTTTGTAAATTAAACTTCTTGCTCATCTTTTAATACCACTTCCCAGCTCTCAACCCAAGTTACTGCAACTTTTTGGCCCAGTGAGTGATCAACATCAGGGTCATCTTCGTTGAAGAATTCGCTTACCATTACGCGCATGCCAGATTCGAGTTCTACAACTGAATCTAAAGTCATGCCTTTGTAGGTACGCTCGACAATGTGGCCAACAATACCGCGTTGCTCAGACTCTTTAATCTCTTCAATACGAAGATCTTCAGGGCGAAGCAATACCTGCAGTTTTTGACCAGAAGTGATCGCCTTATCGTGGTAGATAATGGACTCTTCACCTTCAATTGCCGCAACAATGCGTTTTTCATCTAAACGAGATGTCGCTGTCGCATCGAATACGTTAATTTCGCCAATGAAGCGAGCTACAAAAAGGTTTTTAGGCTCTTCGTAAATTTCTCTTGGTGTTCCATCTTGCTCAATCAAGCCGTCACGCATAACAATAATACGGTCAGACATCGACAGTGCTTCTTCTTGGTCGTGCGTTACAAAAATGAACGTGATACCAAGTTGGCGCTGAAGTTGTTTCAGCTCGATTTGCATCTGTTTACGGAGTTTGTAATCTAGGGCAGACAGAGATTCATCCAACAAAAGAACTTTAGGCTTATTAACGACAGCACGAGCGATTGCGATACGTTGCTGTTGACCACCAGAAAGCTGGTGTGGTTTTCTTTGTGCCATTTGTTCTAGGCGCACCATTTTTAGAGCTTCCATTACACGAGGCTCAATCTCGCTATTTGGAACTTTCTGCATGCGTAAGCCAAATGCCACATTTTCGAAAACGGTCATATGTGGGAATAGGGCATAGCTTTGGAATACAGTGTTAACATGCCTTTGTTCAGCAGGGACGTGGGTTACGTTCTGTTCAGCTAGCAGTATTTGACCACTATCTGCCGTTTCAAAACCCGCAATCATTCTTAGTACTGTTGTTTTACCACAACCTGATGGGCCTAAGATCGTGAGAAACTCACCATGATTTACGTTTAGATCAAGATTGCCGATGACTTCCTTCCCATCGAAGCTTTTACTAATACCAGTTAGCTGTACTACTGGTTTTCCTACTGATTTTTTAGCGTTCAACGTCTGTTTTTCTCCACCTTGGTTCTGTTTGAGAACCTGTTGCTCTACACCTTTGAGGCGCGCATCATAATCACCAAAAACGTGAAATCAAAGCATTTTTTACCATTCGAAGATAAAAAATTTCGTAGGTAAAAGTAAACATCCTTTACCATACTGTTATTTACTGGGTTTACGCCCCAACAGGTGTCTAATTATTAACCATTAAGACGCAAAAGCAAGCCTTGTTACAGATTCATATTTTAGTTTGTATACGACATATGAGTATAATGAAGGTAATTTTTTATCAATAAGTTAGGTGGCTCAATTTAATTGGCGCCCCTCGGTATCACTATGAACAACGACATCGAAAAAGATTTTAATTTGGGCGGTAGTATAGACCGTGCACTTTCTGGCGATTATGAGCTCAAAGCAACGGCTGTATTCCAAGAGGCATGGAAACATACGGTAAGTCACTTTCTTTCGTTTTCGCCGGCAATAGTTGCTCTGATGTTCGTGCAACTGGCTATCTTCTATATTGCGTTAAAGCTCCAGCTAGGTGACCCAGCTGTTATCCTAGACGCCGTTATCGATCCTGAGGCTTTTACTCCGCAGATCGTTGAGTCGATCTTCATTGCTAATTTCAGCTATGAAGTTATCAGCGCACCTATCTATGCAGGTATCTGTTTGATGGCGATGAGTCATGCTGCTGGCCTACAGACTAAAGTTCGCCACATTGGCAAAGGCCTACAGTTTACGATTCCAGTCATCCTTGTGACTCTGTTCAGTCTGATGCTTCAAGGTATTGCAGGTATGATTCTGCCGTTTCTGTCGATTTACTTCTCGCTTGCGTTCAGCCACTCAATCCTGTTGATTTGCGATAAGAAAGTACCACCAATGCAATCCCTGCTTCTTTCTCTTCGTGCTGTAAACAAGAAAATCTTCACAGTTGCTTCTATCTACCTGTTAGTAATGCTGATGTTCATCGTCGCGGCAATGATGTACGGCATCGGTCTTATCTTCGTTTTACCTTTCTTCTTCCACGTGAAAGGCATTCTTTACCGTGAGATGTTTGGCATTAAACTCAAACTGATTGCGTCAGACAGACCAAAGAGCGACGACGACCACAACGGTAGCAACAACAAAGACCCACAGGTATTCGATGCATAACAACTCTAAATCAAGCGCAAGTAAATCACTTGCGCTAAAAGTGACAGCATTAGCCTTAGTTGGCTCAATCTCGTTAGTTGGCCCAATGCTTTACCAACAAGAGGAAGAGGGCAGGCGAGCAGGTCAAAAGGCTCCAGACTCAGAGCAAAAATTTGGTGATTTGACCGTCTCTTCTGATAAGCCTGACTTCGCAGTTATTGAAGATGGAAAAGAAAAGAAAGACACCTTCTTTTCTTATCTTCGCCCAAGTATCAATATCGAAAATAAGCGAATCACGAAAGAACGTGCGTTTCTAACCAAGCTTTCAGAGGCGGGGTTGAACAATGTTGACGCTGAAGACGCGTCATACGCAAGAAGACTAGGGAAACTGTATAGCCTGCCTGTACCTTTATCGGGCTTAGATGACGCTTGGCTGAAAGAAATGTTGAATCGTGTAAACGTGCTACCTGAAGCGCTTGTGTTAACTCAGGCAGCCAATGAATCGGCTTGGGGTACATCTCGTTTCGCCACTAGAGCGAATAACTATTTTGGTCATTGGTGTTACACCAAAGGTTGTGGCCTAGTTCCGCTACAACGTAACGAAGGTAGCTCACATGAAGTGGCAACATTCTCTTCAAGCCAAGAGTCTGTGCACCGTTACTTCATGAACCTCAACCGAAACCGTGCTTATGCCGACCTAAGAGCAATTCGCGCAAAACTAGCGGCAAAAGGCGACGATCTGTTAACAACTGGAACAGCAATAGAGCTCACCAACGGCTTGCTAAAATATTCTGAGCGAGGTTCAGACTATGTGACTGATTTACAAGCAATGATCCGTCACAACGAGGTATACTGGAAAAAGTAACTCGATTTGATAGTCATTTGGCGAGCTTAAACGTCAAGTTTGACCAATTAACATCACATAAAGAGCAGCTCATTTGCTGCTCTTTCTATTTATGAACGCTCAACTTCGACAAGATTATAACAATGAAAAAGACAGCACTCGCTTTATTAGCTTCTCTAAGCCTAGGGATCTCTTTACATGCTGCAGCGCAAGAATACATGTTTACCTATTCTAAGCTTTACACACAGCTTAAAAACAACACCAAAGAAGGGCATGAGGACGTTAAAGTTGCGGTCTTCTTTGTCGATCAGCAAGCCCAAACAACCTGTCATATCAGCAAAGCTTGGATGGAAAAAGAAGAACATTATGAAGAACTGAAAATCTCTCCAACTAACGAGCTACTGCTACCAGTAGACCAAAACCTTCGTTCAGCAAACCCGCTTATTTTTGTGCAAACAAAAGAACAAGAGTGCGCATACTCTTTGGTTGTTATGACTAGAGCACCTTTAGCTGGAACGGTTGAGGTTACACAGCTGGAAAACCTGCTACCACAGATGCAAGCAATGTTAGAAGACGTGAGCGGCATGTTCTCAAGCTGGTTCACACCGGACATCCAGGGGTTAACGCTTGAGTTTGCAGACAAGCTTGAAGGTAACATCACGCTTTCTAACGGCAAGCAGCTCCCGATTACACAAGGACGCGCTAAGTTCACACTAGAAGAGCTAGATGAAAGTGACAGCATCACGTTACCAGAAGCGACAACTCGTGTGTTACCTTACATTCCGGCTCAATAACCTTGGGTTAGGCGATTGACCACACGGCGTTAATCTAAGCAAAACATCGTAAAGCAGCCAACTCAAACCAAGCAAGGCTGCTTTTCTTTTCCTACAACCAGTGTGGTTTGCGCTTTTGAAGCTCATTTTTATGAAAGATGAGCGGTTATCACTAGATAAAGTGGCATCTTTCAACCAGTCACTTTGTTTATCCTGCCGTTACTATTTCAACATGAAATAAAAATCCGTATAATCCACGCCCTAAAACAGTCCCACTAGCAATCTACAGTCGGTAATACGACGGTGTGAGAGTCGCAATGAACCAAAACGATAATAGAAAAGAAGTACTAGAATTCAACAAACTTCAGAAACGTCTGAGAAGAAATGTTGGAAATGCCATCATCGACTACAACATGATCGAAGAGAATGATGTGGTAATGGCATGTATCAGTGGCGGTAAAGATTCATTTGCGATGCTAGATATTTTGCTACGCTTACGTGAAGCAGCACCAATCAAGTTTGATGTTATTGCAGTAAACCTAGATCAAAAACAACCTGGGTTCCCCGAACACATTCTTCCTGAATACTTTGAAACACTGAACATTCCTTACTACATCGTAGATAAAGATACGTACTCAGTAGTTAAAGAGAAGATTCCTGAAGGTAAAACAACATGTGGCCTATGTTCTCGTCTGCGTCGTGGTACTTTGTACTCATTCGCAGAGAAGATTGGCGCGACTAAGATCGCTCTTGGGCACCACATGGACGACATCGTTGAAACTATGTTCCTTAACATGTTCCACGGCGCTCGTTTAAAGGCTATGCCACCAAAGCTACGTTCTGATGATGGTCGTAACGTTGTTATTCGTCCATTGACTTACTGTCGTGAAACAGACCTAATCAAATACGCTGAACACAAAGAGTTCCCAATTATTCCTTGTAACCTATGTGGTTCACAAGAAAACCTACAGCGTCAAAGCATTAAAGCAATGCTGATTGATTGGGATAAGAAAACACCAGGCCGTGTTGAAAAGATCTTTAAATCAATTCAAAACGTTAGCCCAAGCCAGCTGGCTGACCGCGAACTGTTTGACTTCGTAAACCTTCCACTAGACCGTAGCGGTGAGCGTGAAGAGTACGAATTCCAAGAAGCTGAAATTTCATCTTCTAATATCGATGAGTCAATGTTCATCGACGTAACGAACGTATAAAACGAACAATCGTTGCAGAGCAATAGATGCACCTACAACAAACAAAAACGCCTCAAGCAATACTTGAGGCGTTTTTTTATGAGTTGAACTCGCAGTTAAGTTCGTCTGCTTGGGTGCATTAACCTTTCGAAAGGTTAGGGTCGAGCGGGCTAACGTAACCAGATGGCTTAAGCGCCAAAACATCACAGTTAATCTTATCGATAACATGCTCCGCCGTATTACCAATAAACACCGCAGATAGCCCCGTACGACCGGTTGTACCCAAGATTACCATTGCAGCGTTGTTCTCAGACGCGACACGTGGAATGACATCTTCAGGCAAGCCTTGTTCAACAACGGTCTGCTCTTCACACATACTGTGCTTCTGACGCAGTGCCTTCATCGCCGTTAAGTGATGACCGCGAACCGCATCAGTGTAAGAAGTTGGGTCAAACTCAGGCAGCTCAATCGTTATATTTGCCGGAGTGACTGGGTAAGCGTTCACTAAGAAAGGTTCCGCATCCAGACGACCAGTTATTTCGAGGAGTCGATCGACCATAGTATCATTCAGCTCTAGGTGCGCTTCCGTCTCTGAGCCTACGTGAACGGACGCATAAATTTTTGCGTGCTCTGGCCAGAAATCGTTTTTAACAAGCAGTACAGGGCTAGGGCATTTTCTCAATAGGTGCCAATCAGTTGGTGTGAAGATAACTGATTCCAAAGTATCGTGCTTGCGCGTTCCCTTAATCAAAATATCGTGACCACCGCTATAAACTTCGGCAATGATGGCTTCGTAAGGGCGGTTATGCCAAACCACTTGAACATTAAATTCAATAGAATCATCTAGGTAAGGCTGTGCAACTTTATTCATCCAGATTTCACGCTGATGGATAACACCTTTGCGCATTGCATCTCTTTCATCGACAGAAAGCATAGATGTCATTTCATACGAGAAATCGTAGATAGACAAAAAGAAAGTGATATGGCTCGTTGAGGTGCTTTTCTTAGCAAGTTGGATAGCACGAACTAGAGCAGGTTGCTCATCATGATTAATGTCTGCGACAACTAAAATTTTGTTATAGATACTCATAACTAAGCCTACTTTTCAGACCGAACATATAAATAATGTAGCGTAGTTATGGAGAGATTAAGAGAAATAAAAGAGGTTTTAAGGGAGAAACATGATGTAGCTCATTATTGAACTACATCCTTGATATCTAGACTATTCTTTTGAAACGCCAGCAAGTTCCATCAGCGCATCGTGATCTTCGATAGTGATATATTTGCCTTTAACGCTCAGAATGTCTGCTTTTTGGAAACGACCTAAAAGACGGCTAATAGTTTCAACCGTTAAACCTAGGTAGTTACCAATATCGCCACGAGTCATAGTTAAGCGGAACTCACGTGGGCTGAAACCACGTTGAGAGAAGCGAGTTGAAAGATTGTAAAGGAATGCAGCAAGACGCTCTTCTGCATTCTTTTTGGAAAGAAGCAGAATCATTTCTTGGTCGCCTTTGATCTCGTTACTCATCAGGCGCATAATTTGCTGACGCAACTTAGGCATTTTTCCTGATAGGTCATCAAGAATCTCGTATGGGATTTCACATACCATAGAAGTTTCTAGTGCTTGTGCGAAACTAGGGTGTAGGTCACCAGTAATTGCATCAAAGCCCACAAGATCGCCCGCTAGGTGGAATGCAGTAATCTGTTCGTCACCTTGCTCGGTAATCGTGTAGCTCTTGATCGTTCCAGAGCGAATAGCATAGAGAGATTTAAGCTCGTCACCGGCTTTAAATAACTCTTGGCCTTTTTGAATAGGCTTTTTTCTCTCAATGATCTGATCAAGTTGATCAAGTTCAGATTCATTCAAAGTGAACGGAATACAAAGTTGGCTAATACTACAATCCTGGCAATGGATCGCACAGCCACCAGATTGGACACGTTTCGTTACAGGCTTTTCAGAAATCATAACAATCTTTCACTATTTGATATACGTCAATATTTTAGCATTCCTTTATCCAGTTGGGTAGTAAAAAAACCGGATTTAAAGAGTGGCTATATGGTATAAATAATGAGCTGCAGTGACATATATCCAGTGTAGAAACCGTAAATCAAGATTAAAAGCGCACCGAGTTGACGAAATAAGTCAGCTTGTTGCAATTTCTTGAGGAAGCTTGCACCCATACCAACCGTCAGCATCGCTGGAAGCGTACCTAAGCCAAATGCAAGCATAATTCCAGCTCCATTATACCAACTGCCTGACACAGCCGCCCAGGTCAGCATAGAGTAGACCAGACCACACGGTAGCCATCCCCAAATGAAACCAAACGGCAGAGCATGGCTTGGATGCTTGAGTGGGAGGAAAGACTTACCGACTGGTGAAATATAACGCCACAGCTTCTGACCAGCCTTCTCAAAGAACAGCAAGCCAAACCACCACTTACCGATATACAGCCCCAGAATTATCATAAAGATGGCAGCGAACAAACGAAGCCAATTAAGTAGCGCGTTGAAATCGCTAAGTTGACCGATTGAAGAGATTGCACCGCCGATCACAGCACCAATAAGGGCATAGCTGAGTAGGCGACCAAGGTTGTAAAATAGGGGAATAACCGGGGAAGGTTTAGTATTGCCGATTGAAAGGAGCGACGCAATACCACCACACATTCCCATGCAGTGGCCCGCGCCGATCAGTCCGACAACAAAGGCTCCGATCCAATCAGGCGTCATCGTTCTTTTTATCTAGGTTGGTTGGGGATTCAGTACTAGCTTTGACATTCTTCACAGGCTTGCTGTCAGAGTGATCATGGGCTTTTTCGTCTTCGTCAAACAAAATGTTGTGACCTTGACGCTCCAGGTCTTCAAACTGTTCGCTCTTCACCGCCCATAGAAATATACCAACAGCGATGCACACCAGCACAATCGCAATGGGAATCAGGATATATAAACTTTCCATTATTTACCTTGCTCTTTTAAAAGCCTTAACGAGTTCGACACAACAATAATAGAGCTTGCAGACATGCCAACAACGGCAATGTATGGAGCAACCAAACCTGCTACAGCCAACGGAAGGATAAATAGGTTATATCCCAATGACCATGCTAGGTTTTCGCGGATTATCTTACGCGTTTTTAGCGCCAATGTACGGGACTTAAGTAACCTATCGAGCTTGTCACCCAATAAAACCATGTCTGCAGAGGCTTTTGCTACATCTGTTCCGCCGCCCATTGCGACAGAAAGGTGAGCACCCGCAAGAATAGGCGCATCGTTAATACCGTCGCCGACCATCATGGTGATGTCTTTCTCATCACGAGAGTTAAGGTAAGCAAGCTTATCCTCAGGCTTAGCATTCGCAACGATGTCGGTAATACCGATTTCTTCAGCAACAGACTTCGCATTAATCAAGGAGTCACCCGTCAGCAGAGTAGTTTTAATACCCGCTTCTTTGAACTTTTGGATGAACTCAATGCTTTCCTTACGAATCGGATCTTCATAAGTAAAGGTAGCGATATGACGTCCCGCCATCGACAAGTAAATGCCGTTACTTTGCGTCGGTTGAGTTTCACCAAGAATAAACTCACTACTACCGATCGCTACCTCTTGACCGTTCAACTCACCAGTAATACCCGAACCGATAACGTTGTTTACGGAATTGACTTCAACATTATCGGACACGTGAGTCTTGAATGCTTTCGCAATAGGGTGATTAGCATGCCGTTCTAGGCTCGCAGCCACTTTTAAACACGTCTCTTTATCAAGCTCTGAGAAAGTTTCCACACGGCTGATACGAATATCACCCTCAGTCAATGTACCCGTTTTATCGATGATCAAGTGGTTAACTTTGCACAAGGTTTCGAACACATGGCCTTTACGAAGCAAAATACCAAATTTACCCATACGGGAAGTTGAACAAGTAATCGCAGTCGGTGTCGCCAGTGAAAGAGCACATGGACAAGTCGCAACCAGTACAGACAACATGATCCAGAATGCGTCTTCTGGACGAGTTTGGTGCCAGTAGAACCAAGTACCGAAAGAGATAATCAAGATAACCGCTACAAAGTAACGAGCCACAATATCCGCAATTTCCGCAATACGAGGCTTGGATAACTGGGCTTCATCTTGCAGACGAACAATATTGGAGATCACGGAGTCCGCTTTTGATGTCATCACTTCCAGTTCAAATGACTCATCGCCATTCAACGTACCAGCGTAAACTGTATCGCCTTCGTTTTTCACGACATGGATAGATTCGCCAGTCAACATAGATTCATCAATATGAACTCGGCCCGAAAGTACTTTGCCATCCGCAGGGATGTGTTCGCCCGGAAGTACGCGGATCTTGTCGCCTACTTTTAGGGTTTTCACTGGCACTTGCTCGCCGTCTAGTGTTGTCGCCATTGCAGGGACTAGCTTAAGCAGGTTACCACTCGCAGCCGCTGCTTTACGACGAGCTCTCATCTCTAAGAAACGACCAAGCAGTAGGAAGAAAGTGAACATAGAAATAGATTCGAAGAAAACTTCTCCTTTCTCTGTCACGGTTGCGACCAAGCTTGCCACGTAGGCAAACAGCAGAGCGATCGAGACAGGCACATCCATACCCAGCGTTCGCCCCTTAATACTGCGCCATGCATTGATATAGAACGGCAAAGCAGAATAGAGCAACACAGGTGTAGCAAAAATAAGGCTTACCCAACGGAAGTAGTTTTTAAACTCTGGTTCGAGGTTGCCAAACACTTCAAGATATAAAGCCACTGCAAGCATCATTACCTGCATGGTTGCCAAGCCAGCAACACCGAGGCGGTATAGGTAGTTTTTCATCGATCGGTGGTAGGCGGCTTCTTGTTGATCAGCTTCAAAAGGCGCGGCTTTATAACCTAGAGTATGGATTGCTGACAACAATTCACTCAGTTTAACTTGCGTGTTATCCCAGTTAAGTAGGGCGCGGTTGGTGGTCGTATTCACACGAATGCTACCTACACCTTGTTTTGAAGAGACTTGTTTCTCGATGAGCCATGCACAAGCCGCACATGAGACACCTTCAAGCGACAATGTCACCTCAGAGACGTTCTCAGAGTTTCTTACAAACTCCAGTTGCACGTCTTCATTATCATAATGACTGAGTGCCAGAAGCTGCTCTGGCACCAGATCCGCTTTCTCAGCAGGGGCGGTGCGGTATTGGTAGTAAGAAACCAAACCGCTATCAACGATTGTCTGAGCTACCGTCTCGCAACCCGGACAACACATCTTACGAGGCGATCCTAAGATCTCGACTTCAAAATCCGTTTCCGCTGGTACATCTTCACCGCAGTGATAACAGGATTCACACATAAGCTTTAGTTCGTTAGTTGAGTAGGAGTTTCAATCGGGAAGTTCATACGACCTTGAACTAGCCATTCTTCGTCATGTGGAGTCAGCTCAATAAACCATGGGCCTTCTAAGTGATGGTCCAGAGTCAGTGTGTAGTTTCCTCTCGCATCAGCGGTTAGTAGCTGAGTGAAATCACGGTCTGGGAGCGTTCTGTGGACGAACATTGCGCTGATGGCAGGGAAGTGTTTAAGTTTACCTTTGTCTAATGTTATGATGATAGAGTTGCCTTTCTCATTAAGTGAAGCCGATAGGCCCAGCTCTTCGGCGATATTTACTTTTGAAATGTCGACATTAATGCCTTTTCCTTTTTTATAGTAATCCTCAGTCACTAAGTCTACAGAGTTCTGTGTAAACACAATAACCGTCATAATGGTCCAAATAACTACTGTCGCTGGCAACGCGATTAAGAACCACGGCCAAAACTGTTTATACCAAGGCTTTACCATAAAAAAATCTCAAAAAAGAATAAAAAGAAGAGGCTATAAAATAAAGGAAAGACAGCCTCTTAGAAAGAGGCTGTTATTGAAATGTTACTTATTATCTGAGTTGCTTAAGCTCCAAACGTAAGATGCAACGAGCTGTACTTTGTCTTCACCTAGAATGTCTTTCCAAGCAGGCATTACGCCAGAACGACCGTACATAACTGTTTCAGTTACGTCTGCACGAGAATCGCCAAATAACCAATCTCGGTCAGTTAAGTCAGGAGCGCCAACAGCAGGGTTACCCTTACCATCAGTGCCGTGACATGCTGCACACACTACGAAGCGAGCTTTACCAGCAGCAGCTTCACGCGCATTTACACTACGACCAGATAGGCTAAGAGTATAACTTACAACTTCTTTTACACCTTGCTCACCGAGTGCGTCCTTCCAAGCTGGCATTTGACCAACACGACCATGCATAATTGTTGTGACGATAGCCTCAGGCTCACCACCATATAACCATGCATCATCAGTTAGGTTAGGAAAACCTTTCTGACCACGCGCATCAGAGCCGTGACATTGAGAACAGTTTTGCAGGAACAAACGTTGACCCACTTTGATCGCATCAGCATCTGATGCAATGTCAGGGATTGAACGTAAACCATTTTCGTCGTGAGCCAGCTTTCTGAATGCCGCACCAAAGTAGGTGTCTGCATCATCAAGCTCTTTTGCGTACTCATCCAACTGCTTATTTGCTTGTGCAGCAGAAATGGCAGAACGAGATTCCTCAACGCTACGTACAGTTTGATTCGAGCTAGTCCACCCCAGAAGACCTTTAAAATTACCTAGGCCAGGGTATAGAGCAAGATAAATCGCTGAGAAAACAATCGTACTAATGAAAAGATATGTCCACCATTTTGGTAGTGGGTTGTTAAGCTCACGAATACCATCGTATTCATGGCCCATATCTTGACCTACTTCTACGCCAGTTTTATCTCTAAAACACCAACGAAGCAAGGCAGCACAACCAATTAGGGTACCAATAGTAATAACACTAACCCAAATACTCCAGAATGTACTCATTACCTTGTCACTCCTTCATTTTTAGAACTCGTTGCTGGCTCGTCGTCAGCAAACACTAGGTTCGCGTCTTCGTCGAAACGTGATTTTCGGTTCTTGCCATATGCCCACCAAACGATCCCGAGAAAGCAAGCAAAAACGATCACAGTCCAAATACTTTGAAATGTAATAATGTCCATAATCATTCCTTATTTCATTGCGTGACCAAGCGATTGAAGGTAAGCGATGATTGCATCCATCTCTGTTTTTCCTTCAACATCTTGTTTAGCGTTAGCAATTTGTTTATCTGTGTAAGGAACACCAAATTGGTTACGGAAAAGTTCTAGCTTATTTTGAGTCAATTTGCCATCAAGTACATTTTCAGCAAGCCATGGGAAACCAGGCATGTTTGATTCAGGAACAAGTTCGCGAGGGTCCATAAGGTGGACACGGTGCCATTCATCAGAGTAACGTTCACCTACACGAGCTAGATCAGGGCCTGTACGCTTTGAGCCCCATAGGAATGGGTGTTCCCAAACACTTTCGCCAGCTACAGAGTAGTGGCCGTAACGTTCAGTCTCAGAGCGGAAAGGACGAATCATTTGGCTGTGACACACGTTACAACCTTCACGAATGTAGATATCACGACCTTCCATTTCCAGAGCAGAATAAACGCGTAGGTTTTCTACAGGTTCCGTTGTCTGCTTTTGGAAGATAAGAGGGGTGATTTCTACTAAAGCACCAAAACTGATAGCAATAACGATTAAGATCGCTAATAGGCCGACGTTTTTCTCTACCAACTCATGGCGATTATTTGAATTTGAGCTCATTCTAAATCTCCTTAAGCTGGTTGAAGGATAGCTTTAAGGCTATCTTTAGGTGCAGAAACAGTTTTGTACGTGTTGTATGCCAGTAACAACATACCAGATAGGAAGATGAAACCACCTAGGAAACGTACAAAGTAGAACGGGTAAGACGCTTCTACAGATTCAACGAAGCTGTAAGTTAATGTACCGTCAGAGTTAACTGCACGCCACATCAGACCTTGCATCACACCAGAGATCCACATTGCAACAATATAGAAAACCGTACCAATCGTTGCTAACCAGAAGTGAACATTGATTAGAGATACAGAGTACATACGCTCTTGACCAAATAGCTTAGGAACTAAGTGATAAACCGAACCGATAGAAACCATTGCAACCCAACCTAACGCACCAGAGTGAACGTGACCGATAGTCCAGTCCGTGTAGTGAGATAGCGCGTTAACCGTTTTGATTGCCATCATTGGGCCTTCGAAAGTCGACATGCCGTAGAATGATAGAGAAACGATTAGGAAACGTAGGATAGGGTCGTAACGAAGCTTATGCCACGCACCAGATAGAGTCATGATACCGTTGATCATGCCACCCCAAGAAGGAGCAAACAGAACCAAAGACATAACCATACCTAGAGACTGAGTCCAGTCTGGAAGTGCAGTGTAGTGTAGGTGGTGAGGACCAGCCCAGATATACAGAGACACAAGTGCCCAGAAGTGAACGATCGACAAACGGTAAGAATAAACAGGGCGACCAGCTTGTTTAGGAACGAAGTAGTACATCATACCTAGGAAGCCAGCTGTCAATAGGAAGCCTACCGCATTGTGTCCGTACCACCATTGCACCATTGCATCAATTGCACCTGAGTAAATCGAGTACGACTTAAACGCAGATACAGGAACAGCTAGGCTGTTAACGATGTGCAATACGGCAACAGTGATGATGAAGGCTCCGAAGAACCAGTTCGCTACGTAAATGTGTGATGTCTTACGTTTAATCATGGTTCCGAAGAACACGATTGCATAAGCTACCCACACAAGAGTAATAGCAATATCGATTGGCCATTCTAGTTCTGCATATTCTTTACCAGAGGTTAAACCTAACGGTAGAGTAATTGCAGCCGACAGGATAATCGCTTGCCAACCCCAAAAGGTGAAGGCTACGAGAGGGCCACCAAAGAGACGCGTCTGACAGGTACGTTGCACAACATAATATGATGTTGCAAACAGCGCACTTGTACCAAACGCAAAAATAACCGCATTAGTATGCAGGGGACGTAAACGACTGTACGTCAACCACGGCGTATCAAAGTTTAGCTGTGGCCAAACTAATTGAGCGGCAATCAAAACACCAACGCCCATGCCGACAATACCCCACAAAATTGTAACTAGGGTAAACTGACGGACGACCGTATAGTTGTAGTTTTGTTCAAGCTGCTTTTCTTGGCTCATTTGCATGCTTCCAATTTCTTATTTACTACACTTTACTTCCAACACGACTCACGTCGTAATGCCACCCAAATTAGAAAAGGAAATTCAGCCTATTCAGGACCTTATTTCCACTTGCTGATTTTTAAAAAAAGTGGCATTTTCAACGCGACACTATACTTGAATTAACAAATCAATGACAGAGTAGTAACCTTACGCTTGGTCTGGAATTGGATTTTTATTTAAAAACTTTGAACTTTGTAACAAGGAGTAAAGATTATAATGGCGGCACAAAAGCTAACGAAAGGCAGGCTTGTTCAAATTATCGTCATGTTGGTTGTTTTATTAGCTGCATTTACTTGGAGAACAGTGACATACGATAATACCGAGACAATAACCTGTATAGTTTCAAAACCTTGTGAATTTGGTATTGATAATAATAATGTTTCGATTTCGGGCGATAGTCAGGGATATTCGATTGAAACATCTAAAACTGGCAAATTCATCATTAGCTACGATGGTAACGGAGTTTTGGAATCGAAAGGGGCGTCATCTTGGCTTTTACAAACCAATGATAAGACCTCCTCAATAACGGTTACATTTCCACAACAGGTCATGACGTATACAGTAAATCTCGCTAAAGAATAAAACTCAAAACTGAGCAACACCTCGCTCTTTGATAGAAATATTGACTAAACCAGTGAAACCCTGTGCATCAAAGTGTTATAAAGACAACATTAACAAAGTTTCCAGAACTCTATGAAATTTCTATCAAAAGTCTCTTATTCTCTAGATGATAAAATCGCCGTAGATGAACTGCTTCTTGGGGTAGAAAACCCCGAGGACATCGCTTGTCTCATCTGCTACTGCACAGAAGAGTACTCCACGCTCGCTGTGCAGAGATATTTCGTAGATGCTCTGCCTAATATTCCAATTCATGGATGCACGACATGCCATGGAATCATGACTGAAACTGGATTCCATTCAGGCCCTGTAATCGGTGTACTCATCATCTACGATTCTGGTATCAATGCATACGGAACCGGCATTAAGCACTTCAGTCAATCCGTCGAACAAAGTACCTTCGACGCAATAGATTCAGCGCTAAAAAACGCCAACCGTGAAGGTGAAATTCCAGACTTGATCTTGCTTCATTCTACTCCCGGCAACGAGGAGAAGGTTATGGCAGCCATCGACAGTAAATTCGGCACTCAAGTACCTATCATCGGCGGTAGCGCAGCCGACAATCAGGTGTCTGGAAACTGGAGTATATTTACTGAAGAGTCACTCTCAATTAATGGCGTTTCACTAACTGTCTTTTTCTCCTCTCAGTCTATCCATTCGTCATTCAGTGCAGGACACACACCTACGCGTTACTCAGGGACCGTAACAAAAGTAAGAGATAGAATCCTGCTCGAGATAGACCACAGAACAGCTGCCACGGTTTACAATGAATGGACTAATTTCCATGTAGGTGGTAGTGACGACGGCTATATCTTTGAAAAATCTTCTGTCTATCCACTAGGCCGGAAAGTCGGTACATCATACAACTATCCGTATTTCAAACTCTCTCACTCTATTCGAGAAACTGAGTGTAACGGTATTGAACTCTTTACGGATATCAATGAAGGCGATACCATTTATTTAATGCAAGGCTGCAAACAGCAGTTGATAACCCGTGCCGCTAATATCATTCATTCGTCTTACTACAATGATATGGAACTGGAAGAAAAATTAGGAGCGATTAACATCTTTTGCGCAGGGCCAATGCTCAATCTAAAGCAAGACATGGATGAGGTTTGCGACCAAATAAATCAAGCACTTAATGGACTCCCTTACATATGTCCATTCACATTTGGTGAGCAAGGAAGACTTTCAGGTGGAGAGAATGCACACGGTAATTTAATGGTGTCGTCAGCAACGTTTTATAGGTTAAAAAAGTAATGGGTTCTGAAGGTCAAGAAGCGCTGCAAGAAGCACGTATTGAACTACAAAAATTAAAAGCCCGTGAGAGAAAGCTGGCTGAAGAGAATAGGGTAATTCTATCGACAATCTCTGCAATCAGTAAGGCAAATAACATCTCTGAGATATTTTCTAGCCTCGAGTTTGTGTTGAAAAAGTACATTAAGTTTGACGACTTTATCGTGGTCTCTAGAGTAGGGAATGAAGGTAATTTCAAAACTCTACTGACCAACAATAAAGTCTTTGAAGAGATGGTCTTGAACGATCATGGTAAGCTATCTCGAGTCATCAATGGTGAGTGCGCCATTCTTTTTGAACCCAAATCTCTGGGTGAATTTAACACCTTGCATCCCATTGTTCTCGACCAAATCAACTCAGTGTTGATTACTGGTATCGACAGCGGACTAACACAGTCAGTCATCATTTTTATTCACTCGAATAACAAACATTTTAGCATTGAAACTAAGGCAACTCTTAACCGATTCCGCCCACTGATTGAGCGTGCTGTTTTCGACATAGAAAACAAGGAGAAGCTTGAAGCGACGGTTAGAGAACGAACCGCCGAGCTTGTTACAGCGAGGAAAGACGCGGAAAGAGCGAACAAAGCCAAGTCAGAATTTCTCGCGATGATGAGCCACGAATTAAGAACGCCACTTAACGCCATCATTGGGCTGATCGACACATTAAAGTCGACCCAGCTAACAGAAGAACAACAGTCTATATTGCTAAATATGAGCACATCGTCTGAGCTTCTGTTAGCTATCATCAGCGATGTATTGGACTTTTCCAAAATTGAATCTGGTTGTTTCTCGCTAGCACCACAATGGAGCAACGTAAGAGACACTGTAACTTTTGTTTTGTCAGAACAAACAAAGGCTGCAGACAGCAAAGGTCTAAAGCTCACAGTGTCTAGCTATATCCCAGATGGTGAACTTCACTATATAGACCCAAGTCGTTTAGCGCAGATATTGTTTAACCTGATCGGAAATGCCATTAAATTTACGGAGCACGGACACGTCCATGTTTCCATAAAATACCGGCAGAGTTCGTTTTATATAACCGTTGAAGATACCGGAATTGGAATTAGCTCACAGCAGCTATCGTTGTTGTTCAGTCCATTTGTGCAAGCAGATAGCACAATAACGCGAAGGTTTGGCGGCACGGGGTTAGGTTTAGCGATCACCAAGCGCTTAGTTGAGTTAATGCGTGGACGAATATCAGTAGACAGTGAGCCGGGGAAAGGTTCAAAGTTCGAGGTTCAATTACCAGTACTCACCAGAGTGACGAACAGCTGCAACCAACTGGGAGATGGTGATTGTTCTAGAAAACTCAGAAGTCGATACTCGGTACTGGTCGTGGAAGACAATCCAACAAACCAGATGGTGATTAAGTTAATTCTAACGAGGCAAGGCCACGAAGTTTTCGTCACAAGTAACGGTGAAGAAGCGATAGGCTTTATACAAGACAACAAAGATTCCATAGACATAATCCTGATGGACGTTTCAATGCCGGTCATGGATGGTTTAACCACAACCAAATACATGAGAAAGGCAAACATCCAAACGCCAATTGTGGCTCTGACCGCACACACATCAGTTGAAGATAAATGTTCATGTTTAGATGTTGGTATGAATGATTTCGTAACCAAACCAGTAAGAACAAAAGAAATAACAGAAGCTATAGATAGACTAATGCTTGAGATCTAATAAACGTATTCTTAATCGAAGATTAGGTAATATGTTTATTAGGTATTTTATGGTAAATAACCATTATGGTTAAATACACAGTGTAAGATGACTAGAAACGAAGGCAGGGCATCAGATATTGAGCTCTGCCTTATGACTACCAAGCTACATTTAACATAATATACATAATACGCAGTGGTTGTGTGTAAAATCTTCTTGATGTTATAAGCTCCGAGGCCTCAACAAACTGAAAAGCCTGAATAACCCATACTGCTCGCGCATTCCAAGATCTCCAACACATTACTGGTGCCTAATCTGGATTGCCGATTACTTAGTTGGGCTCTTGCAAGTTGAGCTCGCTTCAAGCTCTATCAATTTACATCGTTCTCATTACTCAGGCTTAATTAGCTTGTTTCTGATACTCAAAGGAGATTCTTAGTAAGCTACATAGCATTAAAAATGTGTCCGTAGTTAATTGCACTGCAGTAAACTGTGTAAAAGTGACAACGCAACGTGTTTACTATCCATATTAATCACTTTGTTTGGTGCTCTTTTCATACCTTGTCTTAAATGTGAGATGTTGATACTTCCATTACCTAAAAGGTATTAAAATCATATGTTTAGACAGGTTTCTTATTAACTAATAAATCTTTAGTTTGATAGCATGTTCGCGAAATCAATAACTTACTAAATAAAGGTTCTATATGAAAAACAGTATGGTCGCCCTATCACTATTCTCTATTTTCGCAATGAACTCGGTCGCGCTTGCTAGTGACAAAGAGAACTCAAAAGAGCGTGGCCAATTCTATATTGGCGCAGATATCGGCTTGCATAATGAAACCTAATCAGAATATCTTGGTCGTTCAATTGAAGATTCATCTGACCTGTCTGATCTCAGCTATAACCTAGTTGGAGGCTTCGAATTCAATACACACGACGTTGTTAAATTGGGGCTGGAAGCCGAATACCGCAAACTTGGCAAAGTAACTTATAACGAGATAATGGATATCGAAGGTCAGGCTTTCTTCATCAACGTCAAGCCAAAATTCATTGTTGAAGGCGACGTATTAGATTTGTACGTGTCCCTATTGGCTGGTGTCGGATCTATGGATATGGAGGTCAAAGCTTTGGGAGCATCTGCGTCTAACTCTGAAGCAGCATACCAAGTTGGTGCTGAGCTTGGTTTCAGATAATATCGACATTCATCTTGGCTACCGAAATGCACGAGTTGAGATCGACAGTGTCGATATCTCATCGCAAACCGCCTACGTTGGAGCTCGCTACAAGTTTTAATCCCTTCAAATAACCGTTATTAGCCCATTTGAGTAAAGCTTCGCTATTCAAAGCAAGCTTTACTACCGGTTTTAAGTCCTTTGTCATGATTTAACAAACTCAAACGTTACGTTGTATCTTGTTTAACGTTATTCTGGAAATCTTAAGGGCGACGTATGGCAAAATAAACCACCTAAACAGGCCACTATTTCGTGTTTAAATTATGATCTATCAAACAGTTATGATTAAAAATAAGTTGATTAAGCAATCAAATGCTGTGCATTTGGAGTTGCATTACCAATTAAAGTGTTAACATCAGACAATGTTGTAAACTAGGTGTTTGATATGTTGCCTAAACTTTATAAGTTCAGATCGCTCCATGATAGAAATATACAATCTATATCCGAGTGTTCCTTGTGGTTTGATTACGCTAAATCTTTTAATAACCCTTTTGATTCTAACCACATCTTCAGCCAATGCCTTCAAAATGATTTTAAGGTGATGTGTTTCTCACAGTCCAGCGATCACCCAATACTGTGGTCTCAGTATGGTGATAACTTCAAAGGTATGTGTATTGAATATGACCTGAACTTTTATGAGGGTGACGCAAACCTAAACTGCTTCGCGGTCCAATATGAAAACCATCCAAACAATATTTGTTTACCCTTGTTAGAGAATTTACCGCCATTACGCTTAGGTACCGAACTCTTTAAGGTAAAGCACTCCAATTGGCGCTATGAACGAGAATATCGCTGGGTGCTGCCTAACGAAGAGCTTAAAGGCAATAAATTGTTTCTTAACAAGCAGTGCCTGACTTCAGTCATTCTCTCAGAGCACGCTCCGGCGGATAGAAAGCTTAAACTGCTAATGACATGCCAACGTTTAGGTATTCCAGTCAAACAAGCAATAGCCAAACAGGACTCATTCACCTTTGAAGTCGTTTGTTAAAACCTACCTATGATAATTCCTCGGATTGTCATTACCACAAAGGTGACAGTGTAGCTAAAAGAAAAAGAGCCACATCAATTGTGGCTCTTTCATTACATCTTGTCGGTGATTTTACCTGGTACCCTATTCTGCATTTGCTCAATCGTCGTTGCTGACATTTGAACATTCCAGAACCAATAAGGTCTGTGCTTAATATTAAAGAAATCACTATTGCTCAATGCTTCAAAAATTGAGAACTTTCTTCCTTGAGCCAGTGCTGCTCCGTAGAGGGTTCTTTTTAACACTGGAATATCGTTCACTTCCTCTAACAACGCTCTCTTTATAAATTGGTTTCCAAGACTCCAATCAATGAATTCGACGAGGTTCTGAAGCAGTTTCAGCTCAAGTTGCTCTACCATAGACTCCAGAAACTGAGTATTTGGGATGACTTCAGCACAAGCGTAATATTCTTCATGCCTGTCACTAGCATCTCGATAACCGAGCATAGTTTTCACCAAGGCATCTTCGAAAGTTGAAGAAAAGTGATTACAAATCAAAAACAAAGGTAACACTCTCAAAACCCCAAGAAGGATACCAACGTTCGTATCTTTAACGGACGTTTCTTGTAGCCTTATACGCGTAGCATTTGAAGCCACCACCAAGTGTTGCCAAACCTTGGGTACAATATGCTTGATATTGCCGTCGTTCCACTTGATCAGCTGTTGGCTCATCAATAATGGAAACAACAACCGACAGTTCTCTATACCAATTTGCCTTGCTGCAACTTTAGGATCGAGTATTATTTTCGATTTCTTGCCGTACTTCTCTGTAAACTCACGATTGGAAACAAACTCAACAAGACTCGAGCTAAGTCCCCGACTCTCTGATGAAATTTTGTGTAACTTGGAAAAGTTCAAAGATGGAGAATACGCCGCACTCGCAAACTGATTGTAATCCGGCAATTGTGTGAGCAGAGGGCTTATCAGTGTACTTTGAAGCTTCTCTAACATGAGCGCTGAAGCCGCGTCACTCACATCGTCAATAACATAACGAAGTGTTTGTTGTTTGGCCGCTACCTTCTCACGTTTGGCATTGACTCTATCTTGTTCACAACGCAAAAGAATACGTTGATTATGTGAGATTCGGTCTGCCTCATTAAAGATGACGCTCTCGCAGTATCTATTTTCTAAGCTAAGTAGCGTGTCGACCGTGGATTGGTCAAGTTTATACTTTTCAGATATTAACCACTTAGTAAAACGAGTCTCAACGTTAATTGAAACTTTTCTAGAGATCTCTATGACTTCTGGGGGGTAATTTTTATTTGCTAGCAACAACCGAGACTTTCCTTTGCCCTAATCTTCTTGGCAGCCTATGCCGACTCTATAAGTGAGCTAAATATTAATAGAAATTAGAGATTGGTTCACGAAATTGTTTCATTAAAATTATAATCATTTAGTTATAGTGCATCAGGTGGTGGTTATTCTGATATGTGGAGACGAATATATTTCTCAGGAAAGCTGTACTTAAACTTTTTACACTTCGGCAAGTGCTTTTTAGCCGCTTTACAGATTTTGCTATCTCCAGATGTTTTAACCTTTTTGATTCGTGCATAACCTTTAGCGTGCTTCATCTCAATCATAAGATCACAATACCCTTCTAGCTCAATATGACTCTGGTTGAGACCTTTAAGAACGCTGGTTTTGATCTTTTTTGCGACTGGATTAATCAAAGAGTCATCTGAAAATGCTATTAGTGGCAAACAACACAATAAAAGTAATAGATATCTCATACTGTTCTCTATTCGTAAAAATTGAAAACAGTATGAAGACGATAGAGAGGTGTTTAGGACTAACTTAGTATGGTGTTGTATTAGACAACACGTAATTACCAGAGATTACGCTTTCTTTGAGCCTTTCGATTTAAAGCCGTTATGCGGGAACACATTACGAATTCTCTGTTGAACATTCTTTGGTACATCCTTAGTGAACTTCAGATTGTAACCAGAGCGTTTCGCATATACTTTCAGTTCACCTTTAAACGCATTATTGTGGCCAATCTCTTGAAGGTTGTGTTTGAAACTCGGTGGTAGATGACCTTTGACTTGCTCAATAGCCCCATCATTGAATTTTATTTTTAGCACTGGCCTATCAACAGCAACCAGCCAAAATATCAACACTGCACCAATTAAGATTACATACATCATAACGTCACCACAAATATTGATGGTTACTTATCGTCAGAAAGAAGCTTGCTTAAATCTTCTTTAAGACTCGTTACCGTTTTACTCGCCTGTTCGCTGCGAGATGCTTCACTTACCAGGTATTCGATGGCGTCAGACAAGGTGCAGCCCAACTCATTCGCTCTTTGGGATAGCTTTTCCCAGACGCGATAATCGAGGTCGATCGATTTCTTTTTGGTATGAACTTGCTCAGCGTTAAAATGGCGTTTGCGCTTCGCTCTGATCGCTTGCTTCAGCTTGTTATCAAGCTCTGGAGACATGTTTTCGGAGATCCATTTAAGTACGCCAGTTGGTTGATGCTCAAGCTTTAACAGCGCTTGTATCGCAACCTCAGCTTCACTTGAATCAATATGACAGGTGATCGATTCGCCTTCTTTCCATTTTTTGACCAGATAGTTCCATTTCCAACCACATTCCAAGTTTTCAAGTTGCTGATATTTCATGTCTAATCTCGCGTGTTAATTCTAGTGACAGCGTAACCCAAAATGGACTATTTAACAATTATTGTCTTGAAAGAATAGACCAAAATCATACTTATATTCACTCTGTGATTGATCGCGTCGATATAGAGCTACAACCGAGATCAGTTTTTCTATATACTCCCTACCTTGTTATCCTAATCAGAAACCTAAATGACTCAAGTAGATTGGCGACATGTTACGCCTCAGTACGACGAATATAACACTCAATTAGAGCAATTCCATGACATCTCGCCTCTCCCATTCTCAGTTATTCAACACCGATTCAGAGAAGCGTTAACTCGCTTTATCCGTTTATCTAACCTTTCACGTGTGTTATTGGTGAATTCCCCGGACAACTCGATCTATCGCCAAATAATCGTTGAATCTTTAGTTGCTGAATTAGATGACGATACAAAGCCGGTTATCAAAACCGAATCTTTGAATGCAACCTCTCTGTTTGATCAAGTTCAATCACGTGATGGCAAAGTTGTTGCTACCAAGCCCGGTTTACTCGCTAGAGCGAACAATGGGTATCTGATCGTGTCAGCCAACTTGATTCTTGCTAATCCAGGAAGCTGGTTGCTATTAAAGTCAGCACTGCTTGGTGAAGCTGTGGAGCCAATCAGCAGTAACCCTGAACACTTGAATCAATCACCAACGCTTCCTCTTACATACAATATTAAATTGGTTGTAGTTGGAGACAGATCGCAACTCGGTGATCTTGATTACTTAGATAGCGATATACATACTGGTTTTTGTCTTTTCAGTGAAATTGAACAAGACATCAAGCTATCTGAAGAAACTTTGATTCCATACCTTGGCTATCTTAAGTGGCTCTTGCAACGTTATGATCTACCAAACATTACACAAAACGCGTTAACGGCTATTTTGACCGCTGGGGCACGAGAAACGGAAGATCAAAGTTACATTCCACTGTGTCCAATTTGGCACAACGCATTGCTGAGCGAAGCACTGGTTGAAGCCAACAACGGTGAAATTGATATTCAGCATATCCAACAAGCTCAACAACACAAATACAATCGAGAATCATACCTTCCAGAGCGCGCTCTAGATGACATTCGTGATGGCCAAGTCATCATTGAAACCGAAGGTGAACAAGTTGGCCAGGTAAATGGCCTCACCGTCATCGAGGTGCCGGGTCACCCAATCTCTTATGGTGAACCTGCACGTATTTCATGCGTTATTCACTTTGGTGATGGCGACATTTCCGATGTTGAACGTAAAGCAGAGCTTGGTGGTAACCTACATGCAAAAGGCATGATGATCATGCAGGCATTTGTTAGCAGTGCATTAAACCTTGAAGATCCATTACCATACGCTGCATCAGTCGTGTTTGAACAGTCGTATTGTGAGGTGGATGGCGACAGCGCTTCTCTCGCAGAGCTTTGCTCTCTAGTAAGCGCACTGTCTGAGTACCCTATCGACCAACAGATTGCTGTAACAGGCGCTGTCGACCAGTTTGGTCGTGTACAAGCCGTTGGTGGCCTTAATGAAAAAATCGAAGGCTTCTACCATGTTTGTAAGCACCAAGGACTCACTGGAAAACAAGGCGTCATTCTGCCGAAATCGAATCTAAGGCATCTTGCTCTTAAACCAAACCTTATCGAAAGCATCAAAAACGAAGAATTTCACATCTGGTCTGTATCAAATGTAGACGAAGCTATTCCTCTAATTATGAACAAACCATTTAGAGACGATGAAGAAGAAAGCGTTCTTAGCAAAATCGCGGAACGTATTGAAAACTTTGAAAGACATGAGCACCCATTGGGAATTGTGGGACGCATCAAAAACTGGTTTGTCTAGTACTGATCGGACTTGTTTAGCGTACACCTGTTCACTAAGATGCACCTATCAAAAATCGGAGTAATTGATAATGCAAAACAAACGTGATTCTTACACTCGCGAAGAGCTTCTAGCCTCAAGCCAAGGCGAACTATGGCCACAAGGTCCTCAACTACCAGCACCAAACATGTTGATGATGGACCGCATCACTAAAATGTCTGAGACTGAAGGTGATTTCGGTAAAGGTTTGGTTCTTGCTGAGCTCGATATTACTCCTGACCTATGGTTCTTTGATTGTCACTTCCCTGGTGACCCTGTAATGCCAGGGTGCCTAGGTCTAGACGCTATGTGGCAACTGGTTGGTTTCTACCTTGGTTGGGTTGGCGGAGAAGGTAAAGGCCGTGCTCTAGGTGTTGGTGAAGTTAAATTTACTGGTCAAATCCTACCTACAGCGAAAAAAGTAACATACGAGATCCACATGAAGCGCGTTGTTAACCGTCGTCTAGTTATGGGCCTTGCAGACGGCCGTGTACTTGTTGACGGCAAAGAGATCTATGTTGCTAAAGATTTGAAAGTTGGCCTTTTCCAAGATACGTCAGCATTCTGATTGAATAGCTAGATTGAAATAAAGCAGCCATTGGCTGCTTTATTTTTGTCTTCGAGATGTTTAGTTATAGTGCATCAATACCAATTTTTAAAATACGAATATGCCAAATCCACCAGCATTGAATGATACTTCAATACCATAGAAACATTGCTCTCTGCAGTTGCAAACTTTACCTTACCCTAAAACTAACAAGGCCCCATTGCATTTAAAACAATGAAGCCCTGATCTTGAATTCGTTACGCTCTATCTACTTGTAGAGACCTGCTTGTTTATCATCTCTGGCATCTCGCCAGCCACCTAACCAATAAGACCGAGAATCCATTTGGCTGTATGGGCAAGCTTCTTGTGACCTACCATTTAAACCAGCTTTATAGCCTTGAGATTGTGCTCGTTCTAGTCGATCACGCTTTTGTCTCTTCATAGTGCAGTCCTCATACGGGTATTTCGATTTTTCTAACATACAATGATTACAACTTTGCGGAGTTTTTGTGACTCCAAACTTAAGAATTGACCAAGTTATCAATTTTCTCAAGGCGAAAAAAAGCCCGAGTTCAGAATTGTGAACTCGGGCTCAAGAGAAAAAATTATTCAAATTTTCTACGGAACCCTAACAGACCAAGTACGGTCAAAGTTAACCAACCTAGGCTACCACCTTGACGGTCAACCTTATCTGAGTCGGCACTACGAGTTTGAATATCAGCTTTAGTTGCACCAGCAATAGGTACAAGCTTAACCGCTACCACCTCTTCTACTGCATTAGATGACGCGCCACCACAATATGAGTTGTGAGACGTTGAATCGAACGCTTGTTCCTTGTCTCCTCTACCATCTCCATTGGTGTCGATCATACACTTGATCGCAGTCGCTGAGATTACACCAGCATCGTTGATGTCCGTTGCGTCAATGATTCTAAACTTGTTGTTTTCACCAGAGGCATCACCATCATTGGTCAGATCATCTAGCCACCAAGCTTTGCCATCAAACAGAGCAACTCTTGATGTGTCTGTACCAATCGCATTATACGGATAGATAAAACCACGATGTCTACGTTCACTACCATCAACTTCACGAGTCGTTTCAGCATCGATCTGGCCTACAAATTCATTGTAGTTATTTACCGCTTTAGCTTCACCACTAGAACCTTCAAAGAAGATACCACCAGTTAAAAACTCCGCTTTAGGAGATGCAGCATTTTCAACAACAAAGATCTTATTACCTGCACTGCCTTTTTCTGGCACGTAACCATTGCGTTTGGCATAACCAACTGCGAACAAGTTGTCGTTAATATCAGTCGCAACGGAGTTACTGTATCTCGCATCATCGCGAGACGAGCCTGACTTAGCTTCTGCGCCACTAACCTGCTTAGTTGTCCATGTCGCACTTGTTAGAGCTAACGAATCACTCACAAAAACACTGGCATTCATGTCTTGTAGGTCACCACTACCATCGGCTGTATTATAGCCAACACCGTAAAATCGAGAACCTGATTCAACTATTGAACGCATACTTCCTTGGGCAAAATAATCCCCCTGCTGAGCATTACCACTTCGAATCCAATCGATTTCTTTTGTTGTAGTACCGTCCCAAATCGCAGCTTTTGAGCTAAACGTCGTATCTGAAGTATCAGTGTCGGGACCTTCTACAGATACACTACCTACGTTGTAAACAGTGCCGTTACTCGCCTTGATCGCTCTCCATGCACGCGTTTCAGAAGTGCCATCTGGTGCAACACCTTCAGTATAAAGTGCATTGTTACGGATAGCACCTTCCGACTTAATACCTAATGGTTTAGCATCATTATCTAAAGAGTTTATAGCAGTATTACGACTCTCAAATGTTATAAATGTGGGCTTATCATCTACAATTCCATCTTCGACAAAGGCTTTGGCATTAACATGAGTAAGATCATTTCTTTCCTTACTCCAAGTTGCCCAACGCTTTTCAGCCCAGCTGTCACAAGTTGAGTATCTAAGCTCTCGGTAACAGTAGTTTTTAAAGTCGTCACTTTCTTGAATGTATTGGAACGGAGCATCCATAGCAAACGGCACTTCTTCGCGATAGCTTACCGCTTCAAGCGTATTGCGAGTTTCACCAGCAAGTTTGAATGTGGTGTCAGCACAGTTTGTTGCCGCTGAGTCAAAACATCCTAGTGCAAGGTCATTCATTCCGTCGGTAGCACTGCCAGGCTGGATTGCTACACCGAAGATTTCAGATGCACCGGTAATCGAAGGCGTTACTTCAACTACCTTATAGAGCGCAGCGTTGGCATTAGTTGCAGCTAGAACAAGGGATGCAACTGTTGTTAATTTAAATTTAGTACAAGTCATTATTACTTCTTAACTTTCCTGTTGTAGTGCCTCGAGCTCTTCCCAGCGCTCAAATGCAACTTCAAGCTCCTGCTCTGTAGCAGTTAGCTTATCTAAAACTGGCTGTGTCTGCTCTACAGATTTCGAAAAGAAGTTTGGATCGTTAACTTCTTCCTGAAGAGCTTCAATTTGTGTTTCCAATTCTTCTAAACGTTGTGGTAACGCTTCTAGTTCTCGCTGTAGCTTATACGATAACTTCTTAGGTTTAGCTTTAACTGGTGCAGTTTTGGGAGTTTCCTCAACTACTTTCGCTGGCTTTGATGGCTTTTCAACCTGTCGGTATTCAAGTGCCTGCTTTCTTTGTTGTTGAGCATCGTGGTAGCCACCAACAAATTCTTCAATCACGCCGTTGCCTTCGAAGATCCAACTTGTCATCACTGTATTATCAACAAACTGACGATCGTGGCTTACTAAAAGAAGCGTACCCTGATAGTTGGCAAGCAAATCTTCTAAAAGTTCCAAAGTTTCGATATCTAGATCGTTGGTTGGCTCATCGAGAATCAGCAAATTGTTCGATTTAAGGAAAATACGAGCTAATAACAGGCGGTTTTTCTCACCACCGGACAACGCTTTAACAGGCGTACGAGCACGTTTAGGCGAGAATAAGAAATCTTGTAAGTAGCTAAGCGCATGACGCTCACGGCCACCTACTGTTACTTCTTGCTTACCATCCGCTAGGTTATCGATAACCGATTTCTCTGGGTCAAGGATTTCACGGTATTGGTCAAAGTAAGCCACTTCAAGTTTCGTACCGCAATGCAGACGACCTGAATCAGGTTTTAGTTGATCAAGAAGCAACTTAAGAACCGTACTCTTACCACAACCATTCGGACCAATCAGTGCAATACGATCGCCACGCATGATGTTGAAGCTGAAGTCTTTAACGATCTGTTTGCCTTCGAAGCCAAAGTTAATGTTCTCAGCTTCAAATACAATCTTACCTGAGCGCTGTGCGTCATCGATTTGAATAACCGCTTTGCCCTGCACTTCACGACGATTCAAACGCTCTTCACGTAGCTTCTTAAGCGCACGAACGCGACCTTCGTTACGAGTACGACGAGCTTTGATGCCCTGACGAATCCATACTTCTTCCTGAGCGAGCTTTTTATCGAATTCAGCGTTCTGCATCTCTTCAACACGAAGCGCTTCTTCTTTCTCAACTAGATAATTTTCGTAGTCACCAGGGAAAGAACTCAGCTTACCGCGATCAAGATCTACGATACGTGTTGCCATCGATTTAATGAATGCACGGTCGTGCGAAATAAAGATGATTGAGCCACGAAAATCTTTCAGGAAGCCTTCTAACCATTCGATAGTAGCAACATCCAGGTGGTTAGTAGGTTCGTCGAGTAAAAGCACGTCAGGGTCGCACACAAGCGCTCGAGCAAGGGCTGCTTTACGTTGCCAACCACCAGATAAATCTGTCAGCTTAGTTTCAGCTGTCAGCTTTAAAACACCTAAAACATTGGTTACACGGTCTTCAAAACGCCATGCATTAGCGTGATCCAACTGTTCTTGTACACGAGTAAGGCGATTTAGATTCTTTTCACTAGGGTCGGTTGCGATCAGATCAAGAAGATCATGATAGATCTTTAGCTGCTCACCAATCTCAGCAAGGCCACCAGCCACATAATCATAAACTGTGCCTTCTTCGTTACGCGGCGGATCTTGTTCCAAGCGAGACACAACTACATCTTGCGTGATTTGCATCTTGCCGTCGTCCATGATGATGCTGCCAGAAAGCACTTTCATCAACGTAGACTTACCGGCACCATTGCGCCCTACTAAACAAACACGCTCATTTTCTTGCAGAGCGAAGTCTGCACGGTCTAATAATGGGTGGTCGCCAAATGCTAGCTGCCCATTATGAATTGTAAGTAATGCCATTCTTCTTTAACCAATCATTAAGTTCTAACAAGCCAAATGGCCAGTTGAGCTCTGAGTGTTGAGAACCGTCAGAGCTTTCAAATTTGAGCACCGGAATAGTGACCCCGTAACGGGGAAAGAGCTCATCATCGAATGCAATATCAACAATATTGACATGACGGCTAATGTTCAACTGTTCCGTGAGTTGGAATGCCATCTCACATAGATGGCACCCTTCTGTACTGTATAGAGTCAGCACTATATATCCTTATACGATCTCTTGATTACTTGTGTGTAATCAACCAGCAGTTATGAATATGCTTATTACGAGAGAAGTCTAGAGGCAGTGTTTTAGAAGAGATATTCTGAGCTTTAAGGTCCAGTTCTTCTAATGCTTCTAAATCCATTTTGAAGTGACGTTTATTGTTAGAGAAAACAATCGTACCTTCTTCACGAAGCAGACGCTTTAGGTTCTCCATTAGCTGGATATGATCGCGTTGAACATCGAAAGATTGATCCATACGCTTCGAGTTTGAAAACGTTGGTGGATCAATGAAGATCAGGTCGTACGAGCCTTTCTCTTTAGCTAACCATTGTAAGCAGTCAGCTTGAACAAATTGATGTTGACGACCGACACGGCCGTTAAGCTCCATGTTCTCTTTCGCCCACTCTAAGTAGGTATTAGACATATCGACAGTAGTCGTAGAGCGTGCGCCACCCACAGCAGCGTGTACAGATGCACTACCTGTATAAGCAAACAGGTTTAGGAAATCCTTACCTGCCGCCATTTCACCGATACGACGACGAGTAATCTTATGATCAAGGAATAAACCTGTATCTAGGTAGTCGTGAAGGTTAACAATCAGCTTAACTCCGTACTCGTTTACTTCTAGGTTCGATGAATCTTGAGAAAGCTTCTGGTATTGAGAGCGGCCTTTTTGCTTCTGACGAACTTTCAGCACAACGTTATTGGCTTCAACGCCGGTCACTTGAATAGAAGCACGGATGATATCAGTTAGACGACGTTTTGCTTTCTCTTCCGGTACATCTTTAGGTGCAGCGTATTCTTGAATCACAAGGTGACCTGGGTATACGTCAATCGCTACATTGTATTCTGGTAAGTCTGCATCATAGATACGGTAACAATCTAATTGCTCTTTCTTAGCCCACTTGCCAATTTTGCCGATGTTCTTATTAAGACGGTTCGCGAAATCAGGTGCAATCTGCTGCTCTTGCTGATCTATTTGGCGCTCTGACATCGGACGATCAGAAATTGAGTAGTTCTTTTGGTGACAAGGTAACGCACCGTTATTCAATTTGAACTGTTTGTCTGCACGCATACGCAAACAGCTTAGAAGCTCGTCTGAGCTAGAGAAGATAGATGCGTTGCAACCACCAAACTCAGCTTTTAGCTGTGCACCAAATGCGGTGTAAAGTGCAATCAAGCCAGGCTCTGTACCTAGACGCTCACCATAAGGTGGGTTTGATACAACCACGCCATTGTCGAATTCAGCAGGACGCTTAACAAGTGCAGCATCACCTACTTCAAATTGAATTAAGTCTTCAACACCAGCACGACGCGCATTGTCACGTGCAGTCTTGATCATTCGCTCGTCGTTATCATAACCGTAGAACTTGCACTCTACTTTCTTAACACCACGGCGACCTTGAACATTCGCTTCTGACTTAACTTCAGCCCATAGCTCTGGTTGAAAATCTTCTAAAGATTCGAAACACCATTTCTGACGCTTAACACCTGGAGCCATATTCGCAGCCATCATTGCCGCTTCAATCACAAGCGTACCTGAACCACACATCGGGTCTAAAAAAGGTTTTGTTGCGTCCCAGCCACTACGAAGAAGAATCGCTGCAGCAAGAGTTTCGCGCAATGGTGCGCGACCTGATTCAGGACGGTAACCACGCTGGTGAAGACCGCTGCCGACCATATCAAGGCCAAGAATCGCTTTGTCACGGTGTAAACGAACGTGAATGCGAACATCTGGGTTTTCTTTGCTAATAGAAGGACGAGGTAATGACTTCTTCTCGAAGCAATCAACGATAGCGTCTTTCACTTTCATCGCGCCATATTGGCTGTTGCGGATTTCGCGGTTAGTACCATTAAAATCAACCACAAAACGCTTAGAGCTATGGAATTGATTAACCCAGTTAACCGCAGTGGTCGATAGATACAAATCCATGTCGTCCTGACAAGTGAATTCAGAAAGGACACGTACAAATCGAGAAGCCAAACGACTCCACAAACAACAACGATAGATTTGCTCATTGGTCGCTTTGAATTTAACACCTGCCTGAACAGGTTTTGCGTTTGTAATCCCTAGTTGGGTTAGTTCTTCAACTAATAAATTCTCAAGGCCGTTTGAGGTAACCGCTAGATATTGATTCATAGTGTTCTTTTATTGATAAAAATGAGCTCGATTATACCTGATTTTGTTACCAGAGCATCACTCTAAACTCGTCTTTTCATTGAATCTTTCTACTAACTGGCCAGCAAACACTCAGCACTGAAGCGATCGCTTACCCACATCCCCTTAAAACATAAGACCTAACGAACTCACTCGTTCAACATCCAACTTCCGAGTAATTCGCCTTTGTGAATTTATATTCACACCAAATCTGGTATATACCAAGATAAAAATAAGAGTGGAATTTAGCTACAAAAGGACAAAAACAGGGAATAAATATGGGTAAACTACACTTTTGGGGAAGTAAACAAGGTGGAATTAAGATAAAAAAATCGTCTTAACTTCACTATTTTGGTGGTTAATGAGTGATGCATTTATCAGGATGAGGTTTTTTAGGCACAAAAAAATCGGCTATTAAGCCGATTATTTGGAAGGTTTGATAAGGATTTTCGCTGCTACGTATGGCCGAAATGATGTATTAAATTTGAGTTAGCCAACCATCGCAATATGGTGAGATTGATGCAGAATCGCGTTAGCATCAAGCATTCTATCGTGCATCACCTTGATCGAGTCACCAAAGCGTAATCCCTTTGAAGGAGTCAGTAGGAACTCTTCTAGGTCTACAAATGCACATAAGCTCGCACACTCGCCCACTTCTAACACGATGAAGTAACCAAGGCTATGCTCGTTATTCATTTGTACAATATCCCCTTCCTGAGGATACTCATGTCCTGCACCTTGAGGTGCGAAGAACCAACTCTTTGGTTGTACAGGCTTGTGGAAACGCTTCGCAGCCACGCAGTAAAGCGCAAGTTCTGCTTGGCGAGGCTCAGATAGCTCTAAGCCAGAAATTTGTTCTTTGAAGGTTTGGTATGAGGATGCGTCATCAACGGTGAATTCATTATCTCGAAACGCGCAGTCCACCAGCTTATTGCGGACCAGATTCGTTTTGAAAATCATATCCTCTCCGAGGTTTAGCATTAATGAACATTGCTGCTCATCGTAATACCAACTCCATGTATCGCTAGGTTTAAGCATCATTTCGTCTCACACTGTTGAACCATTCCATTAGGTAAAACGCAAATTACCTTCAATTGCACTAATTTTACTGAGCAATAGGCAAAAAAAAAGAGGAAATGAATTCCTCTTTCTTAACGCTTTTCTCTACAACTCAGGGAGTTACAGTGTCTCTTTTAGTAAGACGATGTCAGTTTATAGATACTTCTGAGATTGATGTTCTATAACGACCATAGTTTGTAAACTACAGGTTTTTGACAATGTCAGCTACAAGGCGTGGCCCCTTGTAGATAAAACCAGAGTAAACTTGAACAAGCTTAGCACCTGCCATCATTTTCTCTTTTGCAGCAACATAAGAGTCAACGCCACCTACCCCGATGATCGGCAGTTGGTCACCTAGCTCTTGGTGAAGTTTACGAACTACTTCAGTGCTACGAGATTGAACTGGACGTCCACTTAGGCCACCCGCTTCGTCGCAGTGTTTCATGCCTTCGACAATTGAACGATCCAAAGTCGTGTTTGTTGCGATCACACCATCGATCTTATTTTTGATCAATGATTCGCAAATTTGGCTGATTTCATCATCACTTAGATCCGGAGCAATCTTAAGAGCTAGCGGAACATACTTACCATGCTTATCTTTTAGTTCTGCTTGTTTTGCCTTAAGTTCAGACAGCAAATCATCGAGTGCTTCACCATATTGTAGAGAACGTAGCCCTGGTGTGTTTGGTGAAGAGATATTTACTGCAATGTAACCCGCGTATTGATATACCTTCTCCATACAGATCAAGTAGTCTTCTGCACCCTTTTCAATTGGCGTGTCCTTGTTTTTACCGATGTTGATACCTAAGATGCCGTCGTAGTTTGACTTCTTAACATTCTCAACCAGGTTATCTACACCTAGGTTATTGAAACCCATTCGGTTGATGATACCTTCAGCTTCAACAAGGCGGAATAAACGAGGTTTATCGTTACCTTCTTGTGGGCGTGGCGTAACAGTTCCTACTTCTACAAAGCCAAAACCCATTGCGCCAAATGCATCAATACATTCGCCGTTCTTATCTAGGCCAGCCGCTAGGCCAACTGGGTTTTTGAAAGTGAGACCCATGCACTCTACAGGTCGGTGAGGTAATTGTTGGCGATACAAAAGATCAATAGGTGTGCCAGTAAAGCGCTTGAAGTTTTGAATTGCGAGATCATGTGCCTTTTCGGCATCAAGTTGGAAAAAGCCAGTTCTGGCTAGACGGTAAAGCATTGTGCCTCCGATAGAAAAAAGCCCCGTGTAAACGGGGCGATATTATTTACTTATTTCCCCAACTATTCAATCTATTACTGGCTGTAAGGGAAAGATAATCGAGTTTGCTAACAAATGAGCTTCTTTATTAAGCAAACGTTATCGTATATTGAGCATATCGAGTACCTCTACTTCACTTTCCAACGAATCACTTTACTCCACAGTGAATTGACCAACACTTTCAAAGCATAAACAAATCGCCCCCCAAAACAAAAAAGGCAGACCAAATGGCCTGCCCTTTATTACTGTCTATCTAATCGTTAGTCTTTAGACATGCAGTTTAGATTCAGTAGCATCAATTCACGTAACGCAACTGAGAACTTAGCAAACTCATGCACAGAACCCACTTTGAATTCGTTCAGGATGCTTTCCCAGCGGTGTAGAGAAACAGAGTTACTTTCCATCCACTCATCGAGCGCTTTAATCACATCAAGATCTGAGCCACAACCACAGTTAAGTACCTGACCCGTTAGCTGGCGTTGTTGCCAATCCAGATCTTCTCTGAATGCAGCACGTGCCAATGCTTGCCAGTTGTTATCGACTGCTTGACCATTGATTTGCTTCAAGAACCAGTGCAGAGACAAACGGTCGCCCAGATTGAAGTAAAGTTTAGACGCTTGTTGCACTGTTTTACCCGTTTCACGAGCTACTGTG
Source organism: Vibrio sp. HI00D65 (assembly GCF_001635455.1). Classification (GTDB taxonomy): domain Bacteria; phylum Pseudomonadota; class Gammaproteobacteria; order Enterobacterales; family Vibrionaceae; genus Vibrio. The sequence continues at coordinate 39,698 of NZ_LWEH01000091.1, read as the reverse complement.
GATATATCCAGTGCTGAGTACAAGCTAGACAGACGCGCAACTGAATTCGCTAATTCAGTGGTTACGCCTTGCTCAATCCATACTTGAGCCATTGCTTGATGCTCTTCTACTTCTGCAGCAACTAAATTTTCATCCAGTTTCTCAGTAATCGCTACTACATCGCCTTGGTAAAGTTCAACTAGTGCTTTCACAGATTGCTTGCCAGTACGGTTTCTTAGCAACCAACGAGTCAAACGGCGCAGTGTACGACGTACGTGGTACAGCAACTCATATTGAGCCTGTGAGCTAGAGATATTATCCAATTCACGGATGCTCTTCAGCACTTGACCCAAACCATAGATTTCACGTGATGCCGCGTAAGCATTGGCAATATCGACAATGTTTGCGCCCGTCTCTTCTTGCAGACGAGTGATGAAGTTACAACCCATCTCGTTAACCATTTGGTTAGCAAGTGCAGTAGCAATGATCTCTGCACGCAGTGGATGGTTATCCATGTGTTGAGAGTAGTTACGGCGTAACTCAGTTGGGAAATATTGCATCAATTGTTGGGCATGGAACTCATCATTCGCAATATCGTCGCTCACAAGATCTTCTTTCAGAACCATCTTACCGTAAGCGATCAATACAGATAGCTCTGGTCGTGTCAGACCTTGACCTTGCTTCTCACGCTCTAACAGAGTTTCGTCATCTGGGATGTATTCTAGGCCACGATCCAGATACCCTGCTTTCTCCATTGTATGAATGAAGCGGATTTGTTCTTTAACTAAACTCACACCCTGATGTTCAGTCACCGAGATAGACTCAGCTTGGCAATACGCGTCATCAAGTACAATCTCACCAACTTCATCTTCCATAGATTCTAGAACTTGGTTACGTTGCTTAACCGTTAGATCACCATTAGACACCAAGCCATTCAAGAAGATCTTAATGTTCACTTCGTTATCTGAACAGTCAACACCACCCACGTTATCAACAAAGTCTGTGTTCACTCGGCCGCCGGTAAGCGCATATTCAATACGACCCAATTGAGTCATACCCAAGTTACCGCCTTCTCCCACAACTTTTGCTTTCAAATCGCCGCCATTGATACGCAACACGTCGTTAGCACGGTCGCCAACATCAGTGTGAGTTTCATTTGAAGACTTAACGTAAGTACCAATACCACCATTCCAAAGTAGATCGACTTCCATAGATAAGATCGCTTTGATCAAATCATTTGGCGCCATTGATGCTTTCTTGGTACCCAGCATTTTCTGAATTTCAGGCGTTAGAGAGATAGACTTCGCTCGACGAGAGAAGATGCCGCCACCCTGAGAAATCAGTTCTTTGTTGTAATCTTCCCAGCTTGAACGAGGTAAATTGAACAAACGATCACGCTCTACCCAGCTTGATGCTGAATCTGGATTCGGATCAATGAAGATGTGCATGTGGTTAAATGCCGCTTGTAGACGGATGTGCTTAGATAGCAGCATACCATTACCAAATACGTCACCTGCCATATCACCAACACCGATAGCAGTGAAGTCTGTAGTCTGGCAGTTAATACCCATTTCACGGAAGTGACGCTTAACCGATTCCCAGCCACCTTTCGCTGTAATACCCATCGCTTTGTGGTCGTAGCCGTTAGAGCCACCCGAAGCAAATGCATCACCTAACCAGAAGTTGTACTCTTCAGATACTGAGTTCGCTAAGTCAGAGAACGTTGCTGTACCTTTATCTGCTGCTACAACCAAGTACGGGTCATCTTCATCATGGCGAACCACATTCTTAGGCGGGATAACCTCACCTTCAATGATGTTGTCTGATACGTCTAGTAGTGCACGGATGAAGCGCTTGTAACAGCGTTGACCTTCAGCAAAGATTTCATCACGGCCAGACATAGTGTGCTGACGTTTACAAACGAAACCACCTTTTGCACCCACAGGTACAATTACCGTGTTCTTAACTTGTTGTGCTTTAACTAGGCCCAGAATCTCGGTACGGAAATCTTCTTGACGGTCAGACCAACGAAGACCACCACGAGCCACTTTACCACCACGTAGGTGAACACCTTCAATATCTGGTGCGTATACGAAGATCTCAAACGCAGGCACTGGAGCCGGGATATCTGGAATCTCGCTTGGCCTCATTTTCAGAGCCAACCAAGGTTTAGCTTGCTTGTTCTCGTCTACTTGGTAATAGTTAGTACGTAGCGTTGCAGTGATCATCTCCATGTAGCGACGAATAATACGATCATCATCCAAGCTTTCTACATGATCGAGCTGCTCAGTGATCTTCTTAATAAGATCTTGTTGTCCCTTGGCGCTGCCCCTCAGTTTAGGATCAAAACGCTTACCAAATAAGCTGACTAGACCTTTAGCTAGATCTGGGTAATGAGACAAGGTGTCTTCAATGTATTGTTGACTGAATGGGAAACCAACTTGACGCATGTAACGAGCATAAGCACGCAAAATTGAAATTTCACGACCAGCTAGACCAGCACCTAGTACCAAACGGTTAAAGCCATCGCTGTCTAATTCACCAGCCCAGATTGCTGCAAATGCTTGTTGGAACAGATCACGAGCTTCGCGAAGATCAATCGTTTGGTCGCTCTTATGAAGCATAGAGAAATCTAAGATCCAATAAGTAGTACCGTTAGTCTTACGAACTTCATATGGTGATTCACCGATAACGCGCAGACCAAAGTTTTCAAGCATTGGCATCACATCAGAAAGGTGAATTGGCTCTGCACTGTGGTAGAACAGTTTTAAGCGTACTGCTTTCGAGTCTGCAGCTTCTTCCTGAGGACGGTAGAAAAGCATACCAAGTTTGTTATCTTCACTCAGTGCTTCTAAACGCTCAATATCTGCAACAGCAGAACCTGGCATCATGTCTTCTTTGTACGAACGTGGGAATGCACGCATGTACTCTTTCGACAATGGAAGACCTTTGCTCTCACCGAAGTTTGCAATGATTGATTCAGATAAGCGGTCATCCCACGTAGACGATACTTCCATTAAGTTTTGCTCGATTGTTTTCACGTCCACATCCATGTTGTTGTTATCAACACGAACAATATAGTGTGTTCTTGCCAGAGGGCTTTCAGAGAAATACGTTGTAAATTCAACTTCTTCTTCACAGCCAAAGTATTGCTTCAAGATTCGCTGAGTTTGGCGACGAAGCTCGGTGTTGTAACGATCTTTTGTTACGTAAACCATACAGCTAAAGAAACGGCCAAACGGGTCTTTGCGTACAAACAAACGCAAAAGATCACGATCTTGCATTTGTACTACACCGGTACCTACTTCAAGTAACTCTTCTTCTCGAGCTTGAAGCAGTTCATCACGTGGGTAGTTTTCAAGAATGTTGTGCAGCGCTTTGTATGAGTATGAACCTTCACGGTAACCACTTGCATCCAAGATTCGTTCTACTTTCTCACGAACTAGAGGAATGGTTTCAACGGCTTGGTTATAAACTGCAGAGGTGTAAAGACCAGTAAAGCGATGCTCACCAATAACCTTACCACTCTTATCGAACTTCTTGATACCGATGTAATCATTGTAAGCTGGGCGGTGAATGCGTGAAGCCGTGTTGCCCTTTGTTACGATAAGTACATACGGCTTTTTTGCTTCTAAACGCGCCGAATCAGAAAACTCAGACAACTTAACGTTACGTACACGATCTGAATTCGCAAACAAACCAAGACCTTGCTCCTTGGTCGGTTGCAGCTCTGTATCGCCGTTAACTGAAACTAGGTCATATTCCTTATAACCCATAAAGGTAAAGTTGTGTTCACCTAACCAACGAAGAAACGCCAACGTCTCATCAAAACGTTGGCCATCTACTGGAATGCTTTCTTTTTGCTGTTCAACTTGGTCAGTGACTTCTTTCAGCTTTTCAACCATCGTTAACCAGTCGTTAACCACTAGGCTAGTGTCAGTGAAAATGTCTAGAAGCTCTGTCTTAAGTGCCGTCATTTCTGCTTTGCTACTTAGACGGTCAACCTCGATATGGAACAAAGATTGGAAAACACCTTCACCACTGCTCACACCCACTACACTTCCCGAATCAGAACGAGAGATTTGCGTTGGGTTATGCAGCATAAGGTGAGAAGAAAGGTCTAGGCGAGTCAATGCCATTTTTACAGAATCAACAAGGAAAGGACTGTCCGGTACTACTATCTCCACGATAGTGTGAGTGGACTGCCAACCTTGACGACTTACTGTAGGGTTGAAAACGCGTACCGAGATTTCGTCGGCTTTCTTTTCGTTGATGTGGTGCCATAAACTAACTACAGCACCATATAAATCGGATTCATTTCTCTGAGTCAGGTCGTCATGAGAAACGTTACTAAACAAGTGTTGAGCAAGTTGAGTTACGAGAGGTCGATGAGCAAGGTCAAGTTTGTCTTGAATCAGCTTGTAAACTTTTTCAAGTAAAACTGGAACCACAGTTTCACGTGCGGTCATAGTCACACTCCACAATTAGAATTGTATTTTATTATTAGGGGTATCACTTAATCTGTTGTTTGAATTACGCCGTTGAGCGCTTGTCTATTAACGAGTTAAGCAAAGGTAATGCATTGGCTTATTGTAAAAGCATTATTGAAAAATGGTTAATTGTTTTAACTGTGGTAGGAGGTGAAATGTTTGATTATGTGATTAAGATTCCTTTTAACTCACCAGGCATGCCAAGCTTTACAGAGCTTCCAACTTGATAAACTTATTTTTTTGGTCAGTTGTCAGCCTAAATTGCCCTCTAACCCCTATTTGTGTAAGAAAAGGTCTGAATCGAGTTGCAGGTAACTGTATGCGCAATCCTGTTGTTGTTATTACTTGAACTTGACTTGCTGCACCCGAATAACTGGTCAAAAATTGCTGATATGAGATGTTGAGTTGGAAAATATAGTGATTCATACGATACCTGTATAAATGTACAGATCCAGTTTTTTTTGGTACTTAACGCCGTCTAACTGTACAGCGTTCTGTCTAAAAAGCTGGAGAGTTAACTTTAGCTTACTTAAATATCGCTCCCCCATAAACAAAAAATCAGTGGTAGATGCTCTCTACCACTGATGAATTTTCTATATGAGAAAACCGCTTCTTAGCAAGCTGCTTACACTATTGAGTTCTTCACTTAAGCTTCTAGTGCTTTTGTTACTTTCTCAAACAGGTCTTTTGCAAGATTATCCATGTTCTTCAACGTCTCAAGCTCTGTTTTAATAAGTGCTTGACGCTCGTCATCATACTTACGGAACTTAAGCAGTGGATCAATCAGACGCGAAGCAACTTGTGGGTTACTGCTGTTTAATTCACGTAAGATCTCACCAGCAAACGCATAACCCTGTCCCGACTTCTCATGGAATTGAACCGGGTTCATGTTAAAGAATGAACCAACTAAGTTACGTGTACGGTTCGGGTTCTTCAAGCTAAATGCCTGATGTGACATAGACTCTTTGATCGCTTCAAGAGCATTTGAACTTGGGTTAGTGCCTTGCAGCGCAAACCATTTATCCATTACAAGGCCATCATGTTTCCATTTGTCGCTGTAATCTGCCATCAAGCTTTCACGACAAGGCAATTTTGCACTGTTAGCAGCGCCCATTGCAGCCATAGTGTCAGTCATGTTGTTTGCTGTTTGATACATCTCAACAACCAAGTCGTTACCCTGCTCTGTATGAGCTAAGTAGCTTAGACAAAGTTTACGCAGAGTACGCTTACCAATTGAGTCGTGATCAATTGTATAGTCCGTTAGCGGATGGCTGTGATAAACCGCAGCCAACTCATCTTCAAGCTCTGCTGCTAGCGTCACCTTCATCGAGTTAAGCACAGAAGCGACAGCATCAATATCAACACGTTCATACCAGCCTGACACTTCATTGTGGCTTGGTAGTGAAAGCATTTCTGCGATGAATGCCGGTTCTAGCGAATCACTCAGTAGTACGCCGCGGAATGCATCAACAACAGACGCTGATAATTCAAACTTCTGACCTTGTTGAACATTCTCAACGTTACTGCGAATGTACTTAGCCAATAGCATTTGACCCGCATCCCAACGAGAAAACTCATTGCGCGCATTTACCATTAAGAAAATAAGCTCTTCATCTGAATAGTCGTATTCAAGTTTTACTGGCGCAGAGAATTCACGCAGCAATGATGGCACTGGTTTCTCGCTTACGTTCTCGAACACAAAAGTCTGTTCAGCTTCTTTCACATCTAATACATTGTGAACAGGTTTACCGTTACATTGTAACTCAATCACATCGCCTGTCGCTGTGTACAGTTCGATGTCTAGAGGAATATGCAGGGCTTGCTTTTCAGCTTGCTCATGCGTTGGCGCGGTTACCTGGCGAGTTTTTAGTGTGTACTGTTTTTTCTCTGCGTCGTAATGGCTTTCTACAGACAGCGTCGGTGTACCAGATTGGCTGTACCATAAGCGGAACTGAGACAGCTCAACGCCCGATGCATCTTCCATTGCTGCGACGAAATCTTCACACGTTGCTGCCGTACCATCGTGGCGTTCGAAGTAAAGCTTCATGCCTTTTTGGAAGCCTTCTTCACCCAGTAATGTATGAATCATACGAATAACTTCGCTGCCCTTTTCGTACACAGTCAGAGTATAGAAGTTATTCATTTCTATCACTTTTTCTGGACGAATTGGATGAGACATTGGGCTCGCATCTTCTGCGAACTGAGGGCCACGAATAATACGTACGTTGTTGATACGGTTTACTGCACGAGAACCGAGATCCGAAGAGAACTCTTGGTCACGGAATACGGTTAAACCTTCTTTCAGACTCAATTGGAACCAATCACGACAAGTCACTCGGTTACCCGTCCAGTTGTGGAAGTATTCGTGACCAATTACCGCTTCAATACCTAAGTAATCGGTATCCGTTGCTGTTTGATCGTTCGCTAAAACAAACTTAGAGTTGAATACATTGAGCCCCTTGTTCTCCATCGCACCCATGTTGAAGAAATCTACCGCGACGATCATGTAGATATCAAGGTCGTACTCTAAGTTAAAGCGCTCTTCATCCCACTTCATTGAGTTAATCAAAGACACCATTGCGTGGTTTGCACGGTCTAGATTGCCTTTATCAACAAAGATTTCTAGGTCAACTTTACGGCCAGAATGCGTGGTGTAGGCATCTCGAAGGACGTCGAAGTCACCAGCTACTAGAGCAAACAGGTATGCTGGTTTTGGGTGCGGGTCTTGCCATTTAACCCAGTGACGACCATTTTCTGCCTCACCTTCATCAACACGGTTACCATTACTTAATAAGAATGGGTTTTCTGCTTTGTCCGCGATAACAGTAGTCGTGAACTTTGCCAATACATCAGGACGATCCATGTAGTAAGTAATACGACGGAAACCTTCCGCTTCACATTGAGTACAGAAAGCGCCACCTGACTTGTATAAACCTTCTAGTGCACTGTTACCTTCTGGGTTCACTTCAGTAACGATGGTTAACGTAAATTCCTTCGGAAGATCAGTTAACGTTAGTTCAGTTTCAGACTGCTCGTATTGCGTCCACTCATTGCCCTCAACCAACACAGAAACCAACTTCAAGCCTTCACCATCCAGTACTAATGTTGAGCTGTCTTTTTCTTGCTTAACACTAGACACCGCAGTAATGATAGATGCTGAATCGTATAAATCGAAAGTAAGATCGATTTCAGAAATAGTGTGAGATGGTGATTGATAATCTTTACGATACTTGGCTTGAGGTGTATGTGCCATGACGAGTTCCTTTTGATCGTTATACGTAATAAATTTTTAACTGTATATATCTAAAGGTTGATCGCCAATAAAACAAGGGGAATATTAAAAAAAGGAGGCATTATAGGAAAATGCCTCCATGTTTTGCTATTTTACCAATCAAACCAGATAGGAACGCCTAAGAAATAGTCTAAATATCAGATTATCAAAAATCTCAAATTTGATGTTAAAACGAACACTATCGGATTCGGTTCAGCACCGCGAACATGTCTCCCTCTTCGCCTTGTAGTGTTAAAACATCACTGTTTAGAGTGTATCTAGTACCATGCTCACCATTTTCATAAAGCAGAACTAATTGGTCGCCTTCGGTGTAATACACACCACGACGAATAACTTCGCCACCTGCTTCATCAGACACGCGGAACATGAAGATAAAGTCAGGCTGCAAGACCAAATCCATTTTTTGGATGTTGCTCGCTCTTAAATCGCTACCCGATAGCTCCGCGCTAGACCAAATACCCGCCAGTGCGTTGGGTAGTGCTTTGGTAAACATCACACCATTAAGATTCAGCATGTTGTGGTTACTGCTGTAAGAATAGACTTGAGGCTCAGACGTGTTCAGGCCCAGAATAATCGTGTCTTCATTGGCATTATATAAACCTTCCCAATGGTCCACACTATAGTCTTTTTTCTGGATATCGATAGTAAACGAGTAGTTTGAATCGAGAGTCAGCTTAATTGCTCTAAAGTTTTTAGCGCCTTGCTCCGGATCTGGGTTCATTAAATACCAGTCACCAAGCAACAAAGGAAGGTCAAAATGGGATAAGTTACTATCACTTTTTGATTGTTGACCGTTAGGAGTAACTTCATTCCCAAAAGCAGCAAAACTTAAACAAGATAAAAATAGTAGAATCCATTTCATAAGCGCCCCCTCGTTTTTCTTTAAGCTTAGGCACGTAATGAATAGAAAGCGAAGAAATATGATCCAGGTCACTTAATTTTAAATACGAAGTAACTTAAATGTCATTATTTGCCAAACAGAAATCTAGAAAACCACAGGGCATTCCCTTACTAACTAGCAATAAAAACCAAAAGAGACACATCAGACCGAACAGATACAAAAAAGCGAGCCTAAGCTCGCTTTTTAATTTCAACAGGCGGTAAGCCTATTTCTTTATCATATCTAGCATGATTGCAACCGACTCATCAAGATAAGCGTCAGGGGCTTCATAGTCGTTCGGAACATCGTCCAACGTTTTGAAAGGCTCTAACTTAGCGACTTTTTGACGTTGATTAATACGTTCTAAACGAAGTGCTTCCGCATCATCACTCTCTTGCTGGCGAACCTTTTCATTCAGAGAAAGTTCGTTGTCGTCTTTATCCGCCTTATACTTTTCAATATCTTGCGCAATAAAGCCGAATTCCATGTCTGTCGCGATACGAGCTTGGTGTTTAGCCGTTAACGCCGCGACTTCCTCATCATTACGCTGTAACACTGAGTACTTCGCTTTGTCGATGCTATCCCAAGGTAATGCATTATCTTCAACACTTTCACCTGTATCTGCTGGATCAATTGGCGTTGGGTAAGCAATATCAGGAACTACCCCTTTGTTTTGCGTACTACCACCATTGATACGGTAGAATTTTTGGATTGTGTATTGAACATAACCCAACTCTTTATCGAACAAATCATATATATGATTCAAAGAGCGATGCTGTTGCACCGTTCCTTTACCGAAAGAGTTCTCACCCAGGATTATCGCACGACCATAGTCTTGCATTGCAGCGGCAAAGATCTCAGATGCTGATGCACTGTAACGATTCACCAATACCGTTAACGGACCTTGGTAACTGATCTTACCATCGGTGTCACTGTTCACTTTGACACGACCATAGCTGTCACGGACTTGGACAACAGGTCCCTCTTTGATAAATAGACCAGAGAGTTCCGTTGCTTCGGTCAATGCACCGCCTCCATTGTTTCGAAGATCGACAATAATACCTTCAACACCTTGCTCTTTAAGCTCAGTAATCAACTTGTCGGTATCTTTCGAAAGACCAACGTAGAAGCTTGGTACTTCTAGTACACCAATCTTCTTACCATCTTTCTCTATAACTTCTGATTTAACAGCGCGGTCTTCTAGACGAATCTTATCACGGACAATTGTGACAACGTGACTTTTTGCATCTTTACCATCTGATAAGATCTGCAGCTTAACTTTGGTCCCTTTCGGACCTTTGATAAGTTGTACTACATCATCTAAGCGCCAGCCGATAACATCAACAATCTCTTCGCCATCTTGACCAACACCAACAATACGGTCGCCATCACTCAACTGCTTACTGTTAGAAGCAGGTCCACCAGCAACTAAAGAACGAATAACGGTGTAGTCGTCTGTCATTTGAAGCACAGCACCAATCCCTTCCAGAGATAGGTTCATCTCAGATTGGAATTGCTCTGCATTTCTCGGAGAGAGATAACTAGTATGAGGGTCAACCTCTCGCGCAAATGCGTTCATGTAAATCTGGAAAGCATCTTCGTTGTGCGATTGCGTGATACGCTTCATCGCATTGTTGTAACGCTTTGCCAAAACTTCTTGAATTTCTGGCCACTCTTTACCAGTCAGTTTTAGATTCAAAGCATCATATTTAACGCGTTTTCTCCAAAGCTCATTCACTTCAGCGATATCTTTCGGCCAAGCAGCCTCACTACGATTCAGTTCAATAGTCTCATCGGTATCGAACTTGATCTCGTTATCGAGCAAAGACAGTGCATACTGAAAACGTTCAAAACGCTTCTGCATAGACAAATTGTAAACATCGAAAGCAATCTGGTTATTGCCTGCTTTTAACTGGTCATCAATTTGTTTAGATGCCGCAGAGAAAGAGTCAATATCAGCTTGAGTGAAGATATTACGATTGTAATCTAGCATCTCTAAGTAACGATTAAAGATAGCTTGAGAAAAATCGTCGTTGAGATTGAAGTGTTTATAGTGGGAACGAGTAAATCGAGAAGTAACACGTTTACTAGCAGTTTCGTGTTGGACCTCAGGAGCGAGTAGAGGTAAATCGTCCTGATCTAATTTGGCTTCAAGAGCCTGAGCTGAAGCTGCTAGCAAAAAGCTAGCAGCAATCAGTGTCAATTTTGAACGGCATTTCATGCGTAGGAGTATCTCCTTTAAGCGCGCAAGTGCTCCGCTTTAACAACCATTTGTAGGCCGTTTGCTAACTGAACACGTACATCTTCCTTATTGATTTCAACAATGGTCGCAGCCATGTTTCCTTTACCCATGTTCACATTTACTTCTTTGCCAGCGATGAATTCGTCAGCATTCAAAGCACGTGTTTCTACAGGCTTTTCTACTTTTGGTGCTTTAGGCGCTTGGCGACGAGGCTGTGGAGCTTTCTTCGCCTTAGGTTTCGCTTTGCCTTCTTCACGAGCTTTTTGTGCTTGCTCTTTACGACGAGCCTGAACTTTAGCTTTGCTTTCTGCAAGTGTAGCTTTAGCGTGCTCAACGTGCTCTTCTTCTAATGTGCCACACGCGTTGCCGTCTAGGTCAACACGCTCTGCACCAGCTTTTACGCCGTGCAGGTAACGCCATGATGATGTGTACTGTCTTAACGCTGCACGAAGCTGAGTCTTACTTACTTTTTCGTCTTCATTTAGACGTTCAGCAAGATCTTGAAAAATACCAATTTTAAGTGGCTTCGCTTCACCCTCTAAAGTAAAGCATTTAGGGAAACATTCAGCAATATATGCAATAACTTCTTTGCTGTTTTTTAACTTTTCAGTGTTTTCCATGTGGGTTCCTGGTTTTTGCGGTTTTCCGCGAGCATTAAGAAAATATTTTTACGTATTATAGAGAGATGCTTGGGAAAAACCACAGTAAGAGAATAATTTATGCCTTGTTCGCGTGCGAATTAAGCAGCTTTTCCACTTCAGCCATTAAAAACGTCAGTCCTTCCTCGTCAATTTCGCTAAATCGACCAACATTTGGGCTATCGATATCAAGCACACCCGCTACTTTTCCATCAATCGAAAACGGAATTACGATTTCTGAGTTACTTGCCGCATCACAAGCAATGTGACCCTCAAACTCATGCACGTCGTATATACGTTGAACTGAGTTCGTTGCCACTGCCGTACCACACACACCACGGCCAACAGGAATACGCACACATGCAGGCTTACCTTGAAATGGACCAAGAACCAATTCATCGCCCTTCATTAAGTAAAAGCCTGCCCAGTTAAGATCGTCAAGCTCCATCGACAGTAATGCACTGATATTTGATAAATTTGCGATCATATCGGTTTCTGATTCGATTAATGCAACGGCTTGTTTGGTTAAGCGATGGTAATGTTCTATTTTCATTATTAACTTCCAATTAAATTGAGACTTCCATTATTAAGAGAACACAGTAGAATGCGACCACCCACCTAAATAGGACTTATTCTCATTAAAATGACCAATTCAGATGACACTATTAGCCGTTCTTGGCTGATAACTCAAGTAAAAAAGCACAAGTCTAAACTGGTGTTTGCCAACATCATTGCGGTCCTCGCGACACTAATCAGTGTCCCTATCCCACTACTCATGCCACTCATGGTGGATGAGGTACTTCTCGACCAGCCAGCATCTGGGCTTGAAATGATGAATCATCTGTTACCAACCTCAATGCAAACCCCTACTGGCTATATTGCATTAACTCTTTTACTTGTCATCTTAATGCGTACATTCAGCCAAGGGCTAAATATCCTTCAAGGACGTCAGTTTACCCTAGTCTCTAAAACCATCACATATAAGATGCGCAGCAAAATGATCGACAAGCTTGGTCGTATCAGCATCAAACAGTACGAGACAAAAGGCAGTGGCGGAATCAATGCTCACTTGATCACAGACATAGAGACCATTGATAAATTTATTGGTTCAACCCTGTCTAAATTCCTAATCAGCTTTTTAACTGTATTCGGCACAGCGATCGTTCTATTGTGGCTAGAATGGCGTTTAGGGCTGTTCATTCTACTGGTCAATCCTGTTGTCATATACTTCTCACGTAAACTAGGCAGTAAAGTTAAGCACCTGAAGAAACACGAGAACCAATCATTTGAACGTTTTCAAAACCGGTTAGTAGAGACACTAGACGGCATCTATCAACTGCGTGCAGCTAACAAAGAACGTATTTTCCTTGATGAACTCAAGGTTCAAGCGAACCAGGTAAGAATCGATGCTGACAAATATGCATGGCAATCAGAAGCCGCTGGTAGAGTTTCCTTTCTACTTTTCTTACTAGGTTTTGAGCTGTTTCGCGCAGTAGCAATGCTAATGGTGCTATTCAGTGACTTAACCATTGGTCAAATCTTTGCTGTATTCGGCTACTTGTGGTTTATGTTAGGCCCTGTACAAGAGCTGCTCGGTATTCAATTCTCCTGGTATAGCGCTAAAGCAGCGCTGCAACGCATAAATGATCTTCTGCAACTAGAAGAAGAGAAACGCCCTATTAGTAAGGTGAATCCGTTCAATGATGATGAAGAAGTGACAGTCGACATTGATAACGTTACATTCTCTTACACAATAGAAAACACTGTTTTAAACAACCTCTCGCTGCACATACCTGCTGGTAAAAAAGTGGCATTGGTTGGGGCGAGTGGTGGCGGTAAATCCACGCTAATCCAATTGCTGATCGGGGTTTATCAAGCTGACTCTGGATGTATTCGCTATAACGGTGAAACTACCGATAACATCAGTTTTGATATTATACGCAATCAAATTGCTGTTGTTTTACAACAACCTATACTCTTCAACGATACATTAAGGCATAATCTGACCCTTGGCGCTGACTACGACGAAATGTCGTTGTGGCGTGCACTTGAAGTCTCTCAAATGCAAGACGTGATCAAGCAGTTAAGTAACGGCTTGGATACTCAAATTGGTAGGAACGGTGTTCGACTCTCAGGTGGTCAACGACAACGTCTAGCCATTGCTCGTATGGTGCTGAGCAACCCTAAGTTTGTTATTCTTGATGAAGCAACATCAGCATTAGATACGGCAACAGAGTCTGCACTCCATAAAGCGTTGAGTGAGTTTTTGAAAGACCGCACAACTTTAATCGTGGCTCATCGCTTATCAGCGGTGAAACAAGCCGATCTAATCTATGTTTTAGAAGATGGACAAGTCACACAGACGGGAACACATGGTGAACTGGTTGAACAACAAGGACTATATCAAACACTCTATGGCAGTGTGCAATCGCACGCCTGATAGTTATTGTCCTAACTACATACACCACACTTCTAAACTGACACACAACTCAATACGGGAGGTCGCATGACCTCCCCATCGGTAACCCAAAGTTTATCAACGACCAAGCATCAAAGCGACAGCAGCTCTGTTCGTTTGTGCCAGGGTTGTGAACTTCCTATCGACAAAGTGGACATCCCATTAGGAAAATCCGCCTATTGCCCGAGGTGTGGTACCCAGCTTTACCGAGGTGGTACCCCTAGCCTTTCTGGAAACCTAGCAATCGCGATAACCTGCTTGTTGCTGTTTATCCCGTCCCACTTTCTTGATTTCATTAGCATTCGTCTTATCGGGGTGATGATCCCCGCTACGCTGCCATCCGGCGTATTTACCTTGATGAATGAAGGCTTCCCGCTCCTAGGTTTGCTTATCCTATTCTGTAGCTCAATAGCGCCGTTGCTCGTTTGTAGTTCTGTATTAATCAGCCACTTCTCGCTTCGCTTTGGCCTCTTTACACCATTTCGCTACTCGCTAGTTATCATTCAAACCTTAAAACATTGGATGATGCTGGATGTGTTCTTAGTGAGCGTGGCGATCTCCTGTTTTAAGCTGCAAGACTACTCTGACATTTTTGTTGGTCCCGGTTTGATTGGCCTGATCTTACTCCAGCTATTTAGCGTGTTACTGGTGAGCCGCATTAGTGTTCGCCGCTATTGGGAAGCGTGGGCAAAAGAATCGGAATATAGTTTTACCAAAAACAAGAACGTGCACTGCCACAACTGCCACCTTTCTCAGCCTGACGGTCACGCTTGTGTCCGTTGTCATCATGCTTTGTATCACCGCAAGCCTTACTCGATACAAAAGACATGGGCACTTCTTTTTGCTGCCGCCGTTGCGATTGTGCCAGCGAACGTGATTCCTATATCTATTCTTATTACAAACGGCCAACAACTCGAAGATACGATCATTTCCGGTGTCGCCTCTTTAATTAATAGCGACATGTACGGCATCGCTGCCATCATTTTTATTGCGAGCATTGTTGTTCCCGTGGCCAAAATTCTTGGACTTGCTTACATACTGATTTGTATTCAAATGAAACGAGCGCTTTACCACAGACAACGCATGACCATCTATTTTATCGTGAAATGGGTGGGAAAATGGTCCGTTATGGATCTGTTCGTTATTTCGATAATGATGACATTGGTCGACCGCGGACAAATTTTAAACTTCACACCAGGTTATGGTGCAGTCGCTTTCGGCGTGGTTGTTGTTCTAACAATGCTGGCAGCGGAAAGCTTAGATCCTAGGCTAATTTGGGATAACTATACCTCTAAAGATGAGTCAGTGAATGAACGACAATAACCAATCACAAACATCATATTCACCGGAAGTCAGAAAAAATAAAGGGATTTCTCCTTTGTGGATTCTGCCGATCCTCACCGTCGCACTTGCAGGCTGGCTAGTCATGAAATCAGTCCATGATGCAGGCCAGCGTGTGCAGATCTACTTCTCAGATGCGGCAGGCTTAGTCGCAGGACGCACCACAATTCGCTACCAAGGCTTAGAAGTGGGTATGGTCCGCGATATTACCCTCTCGAAAGACTTATCTAACATTTATGTTGATGCTGATATCTATCCGGAAGCAAAAAAGCTACTGTCTAAAGGCACTCGTTTTTGGTTAGTGAAGCCGACCGCAAGCTTGTCTGGAATTTCTGGGCTAGATGCGTTGGTATCCGGTAACTACATTGCGATCCACCCAAGTGAGACTAAACAAGAGCTTGAAACTGTTTTCCAAGCTTTAGAGTCTGCACCTTCAGACTTGTTGGCTGCCGATGGATTGAACATATCACTGACCACAAAAGATTTGGGTGGCGTATCTGTTGGCTCTCAGATTGTTTATCGTAAGATTCCGATCGGTGAGGTCTACAACTACCAACTTAATGAAAGCGGAAAGTCAGTCACGATTCAAGCAGCTATTAAAGATGAATACAGCCATATCATTACTGACCAAAGCCGTTTTTGGAACGTCAGTGGCTTAGGGGCAAGTATTGGATTTTCTGGTGTTGATGTCCGCTTGGAAAGCCTAAGCGCTCTGTTAGGGGGTTCTATCGCAGTAGACTCTCCAGGAGATGGTCAGCCAGTTGAGATGAACACCAAATTTAAACTCTACCCAGATCTAAAAACCGCTGGTCGTGGTATCTCTATTAAGATTGCTGTCCCTGATGATAATAAGATCAGTGCAACTGGCGCTCCAATCATGTACCGCGGCATAGAAATCGGTCAAATTACCGACTTATCACTCAGCGAAGGTCGTGAAAATGTCATCGCATCTGCAGCTATCCAGCCTGCGTTCAGTGATTTTCTTAACAGTGGCAGTAAGTTCATTCTCGAAGAAGCTGAACTATCGCTGACAGGAATGAAGAACATCGCTAACTTGGTGACGGGCAACTTCTTAACGCTATTCCCAGGTGAAGGTGAAAAAGCACGACGTTTCACTGCTATTCGCAAAACGGAATATAGCCAAGAGCAAGAAAAGTCCGTTGCTATTCGCCTTACCTCGAACAACTCTTTCGGTCTCGATGTAGGCACACAACTGCTCTATAAAGGCATACCTGTTGGCTCAATCATAAAAGTAGGCTTAGTTGATGGCGTTGGCACTGGCAGCGATAAGCACGAAGTGTTCATGGATGCGTTGATCGACAATCAATACGCTCACCTTATCAAAAGTAATAACCGCTTCTTCGTTACAGGCAGCGCGAGTGCTGAGCTTACTGAATCGGGGTTAAGTGTGACCGTCCCGCCAGCGAAACAGCTACTGACAGGCTCAATTAGCTTCGTAAGTGAAGGTAAAGATCAAGCAAGAGAAAGCTACCAACTTTTCCAAAGCAAATCACTCGCAGAGATTGCAAAGCTCAACCAATCTGGCTCTAAAACACTATCGCTGTTCGCAAGTGAGTTACCGTCAATTTCTAAAGGTAGCCCACTGCTCTACCGCAACCTACAAGTCGGTAGTGTGAGTGATTTTCAGCTTGCTGACAGCGGCGTAAGAATCCAAGTCACCATCGAAAACCGCTACACGCACCTACTAAACAACAATACCGTTTTTTGGAATCATTCTGGTGTTGAGGTCGACGCGTCTTTATCTGGTATTAGTATCAAAGCGGCTCCGGTAAAAACTCTAATTCAAGGCGGCATTTCATTTGATTCACTGCCGGGTATCGACAACAAACTCGGTGATGTTTGGAAGCTCTATAACGACTCTAAATCTGCTCGTAAATTTGGCCGTGCCATCACGATTACGTCTTCAGGTGATCAAGAAGTGAGTAAAGGCACGCCAATTAAATATCAAGGCGTCAATGTCGGTGAAGTGACTTTAGTCGTTCCGAATTTCACTAAAGGTGGCATTGAGATTACGGCTCGTATCCTTCCTAAATATGTCGATAAGATCGCTGTTGCGGGCAGCCACTTTTGGCTAGCTGAGCCGGAGATTGGTCTGAATGGGATTAAGAATGTCTCCTCTCTGATTTCTAAACACATCAAAGTTGAACCGGGTAAAGGAAACAAAACCACAGCATTCAAGCTAAGTGATGGTCCAGTTCAACCTGAAGGCAAGATTTTCACACTACAAAGCGAAAGTCGTGGTTCAGTATCAGAAGGTACGCCAATTCTGTTCCGCGAGCTAGAAATCGGTACAGTCATTGATGTTCAACTTGGTGAGTTTGCAGATCGTATTATCTCTACCATTCAAATCAAACCAGAGCTCGCTTACTTAATTCGTGCCAACAGTGTGTTCTGGAATGTGTCGGGTGTGGATGTGTCTATCGGCTTGTCTGGTGCAAACATCAAGGCAGGTACTGTCGATAGTTTAATCAGAGGCGGTATTACTTTCTCAACACCACCAACCGATGAACTGCAGCCTTTGGCAGAAGAAGGCCAGTCGTTCTACTTGTATCCTAAAGCCGAAGACGAATGGAAATCTTGGAGAACGGCCATCCCCCGCCCATAGACGTGGCTCGATAGCCCCGGTTCTCTGAGCGAATAGCCGACAATTCATATCTAAATGCAGCCTTAGGGCTGCATTTTTATTGTTTAAAACAAATTTGGTTTAGGACAGTCTCATTTTGCTTTAAACTGCCCGCATTCACGCTAAAAATCGAGATACCCTTTTGCACGCTAACGTATATATCCCAGAAGAATTCCTTACTCATATTGAAAGCATTATGCCTAGCCATTTAGATATGGCTTCATTTGTCGCTTCTTGTCAAAAGCCACTTCGTAAAAGTATTCGAGTGAACACTCTTAAGATCAGTATTGAAGACTTTCTGGTGCGCGCAAAAGATAAAGGTTGGGAACTGGAACCTGTACCTTGGTGTGAAACGGGTTTTTGGATCACTGCCGATGAAACTGAAGCGCCACTAGGTAACACTGCCGAGCACATGTCTGGTTTGTTCTACATCCAAGAAGCTAGCTCAATGATGCCACCGTCAGCTCTTTTTCAAGGTGAAGAGAACTATCAAGCAGTTCTAGATACCGCTGCGGCTCCAGGTTCTAAAACCACTCAAATTGCAGCGCTGATGGAGAACCGTGGTGTGTTGGTTGCCAATGAATACGCAGCAAGCCGAGTTAAAGTGCTTCACGCTAACATTGAACGCTGCGGCGTAAGAAATGCAGCACTCAGTAACTTTGATGGTCGTGTGTTTGGTGGCTGGTTACCTGAACAATTCGACGCTGTATTACTAGATGCACCCTGCTCTGGTGAAGGCACAATTCGTAAAGATGCCGACGCAATGAAAAACTGGACGTATCAATCGGTTGTTGAGATTGCAGACACGCAAAAAGATCTGATTGAAAGTGCATTCCACGCTCTTAAACCTAATGGTGTTTTGGTCTACTCGACGTGTACGCTAAGCACAGAAGAAAACCAGCAGGTGTGTCATCACTTAAAAGAGACCTTTGGTGATGCGGTTGAGTTTGAATCTTTAGAATCCCTATTCGATAACGCGAAAGCAACAACAACAAAAGAAGGATTCCTACACATCTTCCCTCAGGTTTATGATTCTGAAGGCTTCTTCGTTGCACGCATCCGAAAATTAGCGTCTGTGACACCACCAGAAGTGAAAAAGCGTTTAGGTAAGTTCCCATTCGAGAAGGCTTCGAAGAAAGCACACCAAGAAGTTGCAGAGCAGCTTTTAAGTGCGTTGGATATCGAGCTACCATCAGATACTCAAGTCTGGACTCGTGACAAAGACGTCTGGTTGTTCCCTAATGCATTGGAACCAATGATCGGTGAATTCCGTTTCTCTCGCATGGGCATCAAGATCGCTGAAACCCATAAAAAAGGCTACCGTTGGCAACACCAAGTGGCAACGACATTAGCCACAGGCAACGAAGCAAACATCGTTGAGTTCACTATCGAAGATGCTCGCGAATGGTTCATGGGACGAGACGTTCGCCCAGAAGACTTATCAGGCAAAGGTGAAGTGCTGGTCAAATACAATGGCGCAATCATTGGCCTTGGTAAGTGGGTTGGCAATCGAGTGAAAAACGGCCTGCCACGAGAGTTAGTGCGTGATAAGAACCTGTTCTAGAAAGAAATTACACCCTTATAGCTTAATAAGCAGATAGGCGAAAAAAAGCCCAAACAATGCACGTTGCTTGGGCTTTTTCAATTGAATTTGAGTCATAACATCTATGTAGAAAGGTATTCAAAACCACAACTAATTACAAAACAATCAATTCAAGCCGCTATTTTTAATGTCAAAAATCGAAAGTTGGGGAAATTAAACTAAATTTCCTTTAGTAAAAAATCGAAACGAATAGCATAGGCTCTTCAGAGCCCTTTCCCCTAAGCCCAAACAGGAAAGTTTGGACTTTTTTTGACTGAGGGTTTGGCTTATTTAACTAGGCTGATGCCTTCTTTATCGATAGAGATCTTGCCAGCTTTGTACAAGCCACCGATTGTCTTTTTGAATGTACCTTTGCTGGTTCTGAAAGCAGAGAAGATTGCTTCAGGTGAAGACTTATCATTCAAAGGCAAAAAGCCGCCTTTCTTCTCAAGCAAGTCTAAGATCTTAACACTTAGGTCATCCATCTTAGCTACACCCACTTTTTGAAGAGAAAGGTCAATCTTACCGTCTTCTTCACGAATGTTTTTAATGTAGCCTTTCAGAGTCTTACCAATAAATAATTTACCGATAATGTCTGATGGGAAAATCATGCCCCAGTGTTCGCCGTTAACGATCGCTTTGTAGCCTAGCTGGCTGCGTTCAGCGATGATTAAGTCAACTTGCTGGTTACGTTTGTAATTCGCCGGAGTATTGTCTAACCATTTGTTAAACTTAGTTGTACCTACGATGCGGCTAGATGCTTTATCAATGTACACATATACTAAGATTGACTGACCTTCGTTTAATCGACCACGTTGTTCGCTGAAAGGAACCAGTAGGTCTTTGCCTTTAACGCCCCAGTTCATGAATGCACCGGTGCTGTTTACACCTTCAACAGTCATCAAGCCAAACTGGCCAACTTGTGCGATAGGTTTTTCAGTCGTTGCAGCGATCTGGTTGTCAGAATCAATGTATAGGAACACATCTAACTTTTGACCAATTTCAACACCTTCAGGAGTAAATCGTTTCGGCAGCAACACCGTTCCATAGTCGCTAGCGTCAAGGAATACACCGAAATCTGCTTGTTTTACTACTTCTAAGTTGTTTATTTGACCAATATTAATCATCAAGATTGTCTCTACTTTAAATTTGGCGGAGATTATACGTGATCTCTGATATGCTTTCGCTAGTTTCATTCATATTTTTACATTCTAGGAGCCATCGTTGATCACCGTTGATAAACAAGATGCGATAACACTCAAAATTAACCATGCAATGGCTAAGACAAAAAAGCTCGACATGGATGTTTATCTATTCATCCCCGGTGAACTTGGACTTACTCCAGAAGTACTTTCTGAGAGCGCATTTTTTTATAGCTCAATCACTCAAAAACGCGCGTACTATAGTGATAAAACACTACTGCCTCTGGTACACAGCCGTTTGGCAAAACGTGGACGACTGTCTACCACTCAATACCGTGTAAGTTTGAGCTTGTTCGCCTACCAATATGTTATCGCTTTAGATAAAGCCGTAAGCAGCTTAAACAAAAATGATAGTAACGACGTAACCGCAGACGAAGTGGATGAGGTCATCGAACTGGCTTTAGACATATTAAAGAAGCTGCGCCGAAGTATTCCTTATGAAGAAAACCTGAAACGCTACTACGCCAATATCGACAACTACCTATCTTGGTATACCGAGCAAAAATTCCTATCGCTAGTGTCACACATGCCTCGTGGTAGCGAGTATTCAACCATTAAAGAGCGCCTTTTAACCCTTTGCGATAAAGAGACCGCTCACCGAAAACTGAACCGCTATAACTCTGCTAAGGTACGAGAAGACGTAACCCGTTTGAGTAACAAAATGCGCTTATTGCGTCGTTTGATTGAGCACCCTATCGTACTCAAAGAGAGAACCACCTCAATGGGTAAAAACGTTAAACGAGCGGTGAAAGGTGTTGCGACAGGCTTAGTGATGGTGGTTGTCACCACGACAGTTATCCTAGCCCGAGATTTCTTGGGAGAGATTACCGCATCTTTCATCGTCGCGATGTCTTTCATCTATGCGCTACGTGAGATCTTCAAAGACGATTTAAGAGACATTCTTTGGCGCTGGCTTCGTAAAGGCAAGCCAAAGTGGAAACGTCGCTATTACGATCCAACGACCAATAAGTCAGTCGGTCATAAACTCGAGTGGTTGGACTACGCAAGCTTTTCTAAACTCGCAGACCGCATTCAGTCGATACGTAAGAAACGTGTGGTGCAGCGTGAAGAGCAAATCTTACATTACCGCTCGCATACGGAGATGTCGACATCAACGTTTATGAGTGGCTATGAAGAAACGCGTGAAACCTTATCAATCAGCCTAAGAGCACTGACACGCTTAATGGATAAGGGCTCAAATAAGATTTATCGATTGAATGAAGGCCAAGTGAGTCGAGAGTCCGTTGAGAAGCGTCACCTACTCAACCTAATCATCAAAGAGAACAACCACGACAACGAACCCACTTACTATCGTTGGAAGATCGTCATGAACCGTTCAAAGATTGTCGATATCGAGCAAATCACACAAGAGTCATAGAGCGACGACAAGTATTGCTATTACGGTATGTGAATATACATTTACATACCGTTTTTTGGTTCAAACCCCACCCAATATCATTATGAACTACTACTTGTGACTACTTTCTAGATGGGATCTTTTTGATAGAAAGCGTGAGCGTAAATTCTGCCATCGGCTCATCGCCATGAAGAGATGGACACGTCGCGATAATGGTTACTGGCTGATTCACTCGATCCCCGGTCGACATGGTTTCCGCCAGCATAGTGTTGATCAGCTCACCATCAGTACAAGTGAAATGCACATCACCTTCAGGGCGCTTTAGGAAGTTACCTGCAACCTCTTTAAAAGCCAAAGAGATCTTCTCACCTTGCTGCTGAGATTTACTCATCGCAAGAAAGCCCCCTGCTACATCCGCGCCCACAGCTAAAACACCGAAGTACATGCTATTTAAATGGTTTTTGGTTCGTCTTCTGAGCGGAATTTTCACCTCTACACGCTCGTTATCGAGTACCAGAAGCTTTGGTCGACACAGCCAGATGAGTGGGACTTTGAAAAAGCCAAACATGCTTAAATAGAAATTTGCTTTTTGTAGAGGGGTTAACATTCGAATCACCTAGCCTAATTAGTCGTCAGACCAGTTAATCGACTAGCGATGTAAATGTCAAAAAAATGTTACAAAAAAAGAGATATCATCACACAATGATATCTCTTTTATTCTTACAGCGTTAGCGCTTAGTACCAACTTATACAGTAAGTTGATTAATTAAAGCAATAAAACTAAATTATGCCGTCACGACGGTTTCAACACCTTCAAGGTCAGCGATGTAATCTTGTAAGCGCGGATAATCAATCAAACCTTGAGTCACAAGCAAGACGGGTTTCTTAGCGTTCTGTGTCGCTTTCACAATCATGTCTAGCAGCGCAATTACCGCTTCATTCTGTGGGTCAAAAGCATGTTGCTGCGCTTCATTCTGCTTATCAACACCAAGCGTGAAAGACGTTAGGCTGTCGACATTCACTACCACACCATCAAAGTAATGCAGCAGACGTTCACTCAGTAGAACCGCAGATGGCACATCACATGAGAACAACACCTTCAAGCCATTCAAACCACGAGGCAAACCTTGCTCTGCAAGTAAATCGATAATCTTAGCCGCATCGCTTAATGCACGAACATAAGGAACTACCACTTCAGCATTAATACCTTGTTCACGCAGAGTCTTAACGACCTGACACTCCAAAGCAAAGGCTTTGCTGTATTCTTGTGTCGCATAACGCGCAACACCACGAATACCGAGTGCTGGGTTCACTTCTTCCACTTCGCAATTACCGCCTAACAGCGAACGAAAGCCGTAGCTGTCAGCGTTGCTTAACGCGATACGTACAGAAGTATGATTTGGTTGAACTGCCGCTTGAATCGCAGTAACTAAGGTAGAAACGAAATGCTCATCAACGCTTTTGCCACCAAGAATGGCATCTAGGGAGGTTTTCTCTATGTCAGAAAGTGCATCAAAATGGCTTTCAATACTTGGATGGTAGAAGACACGATCCATGACCAATTCAGATAGAGAGACATATAAGTGGTTGGAATTATTATTGTCGTTATAAGAAGGCAGCACATCGCCTAAGACTAGTTCTGGGTGCAAAGTGCTTTGATTTTTTTGAGTCATTGCTGCTCCAGCATTTTTATGTTGTGTTCAAACGAAAATACCGATAGCTGCCTGTTAATACAAGTGAAAATCCCGCATTTAGCGTCGGGCTGCTGATCAAAATAAGAATATTAGTAATAACAGAGATAACTTTGACTTAAGAGAGTTTATTCCTCGGTTCAATTCCGCTATCTTAACCACTTCGCAATAGAATAAAAAAGCTATCACATGCCATTAAAAACTGATGAGTTGAGAACCCAAGCTCTGGGTCCTATGCCAACTCCTGCCGAATTAGGCAACGCACACCCGATTACTGACGACGTTGCTGAGCGTATTGCAAATTCTCGTCGTCAAATCGAAGATATCCTAACTGGTCGTGATAACCGCCTATTAGTTATCGTAGGCCCTTGCTCTGTTCACGATACAAAAGCGGCACTTGATTACGCTGAGCGCCTGAGCCAAATTCAAGAACAATATAAAGACGAATTGTTTGTTGTAATGAGAACCTACTTCGAGAAACCTCGCACGGTTGTAGGTTGGAAAGGTCTAATTACCGATCCAAACCTTGATGGTTCATACGCACTGGAAACAGGTTTAAACAAAGCGCGTCAGCTTCTGCTTGATATTAACAAGCTTGGCCTAGCAACCGCGACTGAGTTCCTTGATATGATCACGGGTCAATACATCGCAGACCTGATCACTTGGGGCGCAATTGGCGCTCGTACTACAGAATCTCAGATTCACCGTGAAATGGCTTCAGCACTTTCTTGCCCTGTTGGCTTCAAAAACGCGACAAACGGCAACATCAAGATCGCTATTGATGCAATTCGTGCATCACAAGCTTCTCACTACTTCTACTCACCAGATAAAAATGGTCGCATGACGGTTTACCGCACTTCAGGCAACCCATACGGTCACGTCATTCTGCGTGGTGGTGATAATGGTCCAAACTTTGATGCAGAATCTGTTAATAACGCATGTAAGCAACTTGCTGAGTTCGACCTACCTCAACGTTTAGTCGTAGACTTCAGCCACGCTAACTGTGAAAAGCAACATCGCAAACAGTTAGACGTTGCAAAAGACATCTGTGAACAGATCAAATCTAACAAAAATCAAATTGCAGGCATCATGGCGGAAAGCTTCATTAAAGAAGGTAACCAGCCAATGACGGATCTTAACAACCTAGAATACGGCAAGTCGATTACCGATCCGTGCCTAAGTTGGGAAGATACCGCGACAATGTTAGACATGCTTGCAACAGCAATTAAAGATAGAAACTTAGCTTAAGGAAATAACACATGCCATCATTTGACATTATCTCTGAAGTAGAAGCAGTAGAACTACGTAACGCTGTAGACAATGCTAACCGTGAACTATCGACTCGTTTCGATTTCCGCGGTGTTGACGCAAGCTTTGACTACAAAGATGAGTCGGTAAAACTGACTGCTCAAGACGATTTCCAGCTCAAGCAAATGCGCGATATTCTTCGTAGCAACCTAACGAAGCGCAATGTTGACCCTAACGCGATGGAAGCGAAAGTAGCAGATCAAACAGGTCGCACTTGGCACCAAACGGTTATCTTTAAGCAAGGTATCGAAACTGATGTTGCAAAGAAAATCGTTAAGCTAATTAAAGACAACAAGATTAAGGTTCAAGCCTCTATCCAAGGTGAAAAAGTACGTGTAACAGGTAAGAAGCGTGACGATCTGCAAGCTGTAATGGCACTAGTTCGTAACGGTGAGCTTGGTCAACCTTTCCAATTCGATAACTTCCGCGACTAATTTTGATTTAAGCAACTATGTTTATTTGTTGCTCATCTATCGTCACGATATTGTATTCGAAATAGCAAAAAGTCACTTCCTGCGAAGTGGCTTTTTATTTATCTGGCTGTTTCGTTAAGCATATCCCTAACCAGCAATTAAAATGCCTAGACGGATATGACTTCTATAAGTGCCGTGCTTATTAGCTTCAGCTTAGAACCTTGGCAGAAGAGAGCTTCAAGTCTTTGCCTACCAAGAGGTTAAATTCAACGCTCGCAGATGGGATGAACACACATACTCTTAAGTTTGCGGCTCTTGCTTGCTCAAGCTTAGTCGAGAGCTCTCCGCTATTAGCATAGCTTTCTCTTTCAGCATCACGACGACACAGGTCCACGTATTCAAATGGGCACTCTTTGGGAGCCAGTACCAGCTCAGCTTCCTGCATCAAGCGTAACGCCTTCATGGACAACAACTCGACATCTTGTTCAAATTCGATCCAAGTTACCTGCTCTTCGCTATCAACGCCTTCTGTCAGTGCTTGTTGGTAATACGCTTCTAATTGCTCTCTATCCGTTACCTGCTCGATAAAACTGGATGATAAAAAGCGCTCCCAAAACTTGCGACGTTCATCGACGGTAGGAAACGATTCTTTGATCGAGTTGCGTTTTGATGCACCAAAGTCTGCGAGAAGACCGATATTCTGAGGTAATACTGTTTCTAGTTTTTCTCTAATATTTCTCACCAAAACAGGCGATGCACCACCACTAGAGATCGCAATTTGGATTCTTCCACGATTTATCATTGAAGGTGTAATGAAGTCGCAGTATGGCAAATCATCAACCACATTGACTAAAATACCCAGTTTCTTTGCATCACTATACACTTGATGATTCAAGCTAGGGTTGTCTGTGGTCGCCCATACTTGAAGGTATTCTTTAGAGATGATTCGTGACGAGTAAAAATTTTGCACCCAGTGAAGTTTGTTCTCATGAACAAGCTGTTGTAAGTAAGGTGCTACCTTGGGAGAAACTAAAGTGACATCAGCGCCGGCTCTCAGCAAGCTGTCTACTTTACGGCAAGCAACCTCACCACCACCGACCACGAGAATTGACTTATTCTCTACATCCAAAAACATTGGGAAATAACGCATGTTCTTCCTTGAGATGACTGCAATAACTATTCAACAATGCTACCAAATTTGGAGCATATTAATAACTATCGAAGTGTAATAAAAATTTTTATTGACCAAATTTCAATCTTTTTTAAGTTTAATCTTTCACCAGTGTGAGATTCATTCAGGATTTTTATCTAGTCAATTATCAATATAAAAATCTAAATCTTGTTGCACCAACAGTGTGAACCCTTGCACTATTTACATTCAGTTAACATTTGGTCATTCTAAATGTGTCCGGATTTGTGATTTCATTCAAAAATCTTTTTAAATTATACATTTGTGAAACTACAGATCCTTTCCTAACCTTATAAACAGTTGATTAAATCGCACACAGTTTCATTTGCAAAATGCAACTAGTTTGATTTGAAAGACAAGGTCATGAAAACGCAACACGTATAGAAAAACTTAAATGAGCACGAGTATCAGGTGTCACCTGGTTAACAAGGAAGGATACAAATGACAAATAAACTAACACTTCTTGCTTCAGTAGTAGCTGCATCAACTGCAATGATGGCAACATCAGCATCAGCGGCAGAAAGCACTCTGGACAAAGTCACATCTCAAGGCTTCTTAACTTGTGGTGTAAGTACAGGTCTTCCAGGGTTCTCTAACCCAAACTCAAAAGGCGAATGGGAAGGAATCGATGTTGAGTATTGTCAAGCTCTTGCAGCGGCTGTACTCGGTGACAAGACTAAAGTTAAGTATGTACCTCTAACAGCAAAAGAGCGTTTCACTGCGCTTCAATCTGGCGAAATCGACGTATTGTCTCGTAACACAACATGGACACTGCATCGTGACACGGCTCTAGGTCTGAACTTTGTAGGCGTAAACTACTACGATGGTCAAGGCTTCATGGTTAAGAAAGATCTTGGCCTAACCAGCGCTCTAGAGCTTGATGGCGCTTCTGTATGTGTTCAATCAGGCACAACGACTGAGCTAAACCTAGCCGATTACTTCCGAAACAACGGCATGTCTTACAAGCCAGTGGTATTTGATACAGCAGCACAAACATCTAAAGGTTTCGATGCAGGTCGTTGTGATGTGCTAACGACAGACCAATCTGGTCTTTACGCACTTCGTTTAAACCTAGCTGACCCAAAATCTGCACAAGTACTTCCTGAAATTATCTCTAAAGAGCCTCTAGGCCCAGTTGTTCGTCAAGATGATGACAAATGGTTCAACGTTGCTAAGTGGACACTTTCAGCAATGGTTAATGCAGAAGAGTACGGTATCTCCTCTAAAAATGCTGACGAAATGCTTAAGTCAAAAGATCCAAACATCAAGCGCATTCTTGGTGTAGATGGGCCTAAAGGTAAAGGCCTTGGCATTCGTGACGACTGGGGTTACCAAATCATCAAGCAAGTTGGTAATTACGGTGAGAGTTTCGAGCGTACTGTTGGTACAGGTTCTCCACTTCAAATCGATCGTGGTGTAAATGCATTATGGAATGCGGGCGGCTTTATGTACGCTCCACCAATCCGTTAAAAGCACACGACGTGATTACTTGTTCGTAAACGTTACTATCAAGCTTTTTAGCGTGATAGCAACGAGCCGAAAAATGAATAATTGAGTAACACGATTTAGGGCGGTTTTTCCGCCCTAAATATTAAATGGATTTGAGGTTATTGCAGTATGAAACCTAACAACACTCTTACTCCTTCCCAGGAAAAACCCGAAGCTAAAAGTGCTAACCTGTTATACAACCCGACTTTTCGATCTGTTGTTTTCCAGATCATCGCCATCGGAGCACTTGGCGCCTTCTTCTATACTATCGTAAACAACGCCCTCACCAACCTAGAAGCCCGGGGCATCGCCACTGGTTTTGACTTTTTAAGTCAAGAAGCGGGTTTTGGTATCGGCCTTACCCTCGTCGAGTACGACGAAACCTTTTCATATGGCCGAACTTTCGTTGTCGGCTTATTAAACACCGCTTTAGTATCAGTACTTGGCATTATTCTAGCAACAGTACTTGGTTTCACTATGGGGGTCGCTCGACTGTCATCTAACTGGCTAGTGAGCCGTTTTGCAGCGGTATACATTGAAATCTTCCGAAATATCCCACTACTACTTCAAATCTTCTTTTGGTATTTCGCGGTTCTTCAAGCTCTCCCATCGGCAAGACAAAGTCTCAGTTTGGGCGAAGCTATCTTCCTAAATGTGCGTGGTCTTTACTTGCCTGCTCCTGTTCTTGAACAAGGAAGCAGCTTCGTTATTACCGCGTTCATTGTTGGCATCATCGCCACCATCATCATTAATATTTGGGCTAACAATAAACAGAAACTGACGGGCCAACAAACACCTATACTTCGAATTGCTCTTAGCTTGATCGTAGGTCTACCTCTCGTTGTCTATTTTGTTCTTGGTATGCCGATTTCAGCTGAATATCCAGAGCTGAAAGGCTTTAACTTCAAAGGTGGTATCAGCATCATCCCTGAATTAGCCGCACTCGTATTAGCCCTGAGTATCTATACGGCATCCTTTATCGCAGAGATCGTTCGTTCTGGTATTAATGCGGTTAGCCACGGTCAAACCGAAGCTGCGATGTCTCTAGGTCTTCCTCGATCTCGCACATTAAAACTGGTTATTATTCCTCAAGCGCTGCGAATCATTATTCCACCGCTAACTAGCCAATACTTAAACCTCACTAAGAACTCTTCGTTAGCAATGGCTATTGGCTACCCTGACTTAGTTTCTGTGTTTGCAGGTACGACTCTCAACCAAACAGGTCAAGCAATCGAGATTATTGCCATGACCATGGGTGTATACCTAACGCTAAGCTTATTGACCTCTGCGTTAATGAATATCTATAACCGTAAAGTAGCATTGGTGGAGAGATAATATGAGCACACATCAATTTCAACCGGATCTTCCACCTCCAGCTAATACCGTTGGTGTCGTCGGTTGGTTAAGAAAGAATCTCTTTAATGGCCCAATCAACAGTATCGTTACCGTTGTTCTAGGTTATATCGCTTTTTCATTACTCTGGACAACGTTCGACTGGGCTTTCCTAAATGCAGACTGGGTCGGAACAACTCGTGATGCTTGTACTAGCGAAGGGGCTTGCTGGGTATTTATCAGCGTTCGTTGGGATCAGTTCATGTATGGCTTCTACCCTGAAGCTGAACTGTGGCGCCCTCGCCTTTTCTACGCAACATTGGCTATCTTTGTCGCGCTATTGGCCTACGAGAAAACACCTAAACGCACTTGGATTTGGTTGTTCTTCGTAAACATCTACCCATTCATCATTGCTGGCTTACTATACGGCGGTGTATTTGGATTGGAAGTGGTTGATACGCACAAATGGGGTGGCCTACTTGTTACGCTTATCATTGCGTTAGTGGGTATCGTTGTGTCACTGCCTATTGGTGTCGCCCTGGCACTAGGCCGTCGCTCTGAAATGCCGATCATCCGCAGTATTTGTACTGTGTACATTGAAATTTGGCGTGGTGTTCCGCTGATTACGGTGCTGTTCATGGCATCTGTAATGCTGCCACTATTCCTTACTGCTGGCTCTGAGACCGATAAATTATTCCGCGCGCTAGTAGGTGTGGTTTTATTTAGTGCCGCTTATATGGCCGAGGTAATTCGTGGTGGCCTGCAAGCTATTCCAAAAGGACAATATGAAGCCGCTGACGCACTGGGCTTAACCTATTGGAAAAAGATGGGGCTGATTATTCTTCCTCAAGCACTGAAAATCACTATCCCATCAATCGTGAACACATTCATTGGCTTGTTCAAAGATACCAGTCTGGTACTTATTATCGGTATGTTCGATGTACTGGGTATTGGTCAAGCGGCGAACACCGACCCTGAGTGGTTAGGCTTCGCAACAGAAAGTTATGTATTTGTCGCGTTAGTGTTCTGGGTATTCTGCTTTGGCATGTCGAGATACTCGATATGGCTAGAAAACAGACTTCACACCGGTCACAAACGATAGTTAATAAGATCAAGGACGTATTATGACGCAACAACTAAACCCAGAATCGCAAGAGTTGATGATTGAACTTAAAGACATGAACAAGTGGTACGGTGAGTTCCACGTTCTTAAGAACATCAACTTAGAAGTTAAAAAAGGCGAGAAAATCGTTATCTGTGGCCCTTCTGGGTCAGGTAAATCGACTATGATTCGCTGTATCAATAGACTGGAGGAGCATCAGAAGGGACACATCTTTGTGTCTGGTAATGAGTTGACTGAAGATCTAAAAAACATCGAAGCCGTCCGTCGTGACGTTGGAATGTGTTTCCAGCACTTCAATCTGTTCCCTCATCTTACGGTATTAGAAAACTGTACCCTAGCTCCAATTTGGGTGAAGAAAATGCCGAAAGAAGAAGCGGAAGCGATTGCGATGAAATACCTAGAACGTGTAAAGATACCAGAGCAAGCAGACAAGTTCCCAGGTCAGCTTTCTGGTGGTCAGCAACAGCGTGTAGCGATTGCACGTTCATTGTGCATGAACCCACAAGTAATGTTGTTCGATGAACCAACTTCGGCACTTGACCCAGAGATGGTTCGTGAGGTCCTAGACGTTATGGTTGAATTAGCGGAAGAAGGCATGACCATGCTTTGTGTAACGCACGAAATGGGCTTTGCGAAAGAAGTAGCCGACCGAGTGATCTTTATGGATGCCGGAGAAATCATCGAAGAGAACAATCCTGTCGACTTCTTCGAAAATCCGCAGTCCGATCGAACTCAAAACTTCTTGAGTCAAATCTTACACCATTAATATGTTATGATTCATAATTAAGATAGGCGGCTTAGGTCGCCTTTTTATTTTCCAAATTGATAGTTGGTTTTAAATAGGTAACGCAAGTATAAAGGTTAAACATCGGGCATCCGTGGCACCTTGATATCAGCGTAAGACATACTTTGTTACACCTTCAGAAATACTTAACTAGCTATTTTGATTATTATTTTAAGTATAAAAGTGGACTGTAGGACTTGATTTTTCGAACTTTCAGCCCCATAAATGTACTAACAATTATTGAAGTCACCTTACGAGGAAGAATATGAACAGCCCTATGTTTTCTCGCACAGCATCTCAAGAAAGTGCTCTGCAAACCAATAAAGTGTTGCGTAATACTTACGCACTGCTGTCTATGACACTACTTTGGTCTGCTGTTGTAGCAGGCGTATCTATGGCGATGAACCTTCCTCGTCCTGGTCTTATCATGATGCTAGTTGGTTTCTACGGCCTACTTTTCCTAACAGAAAAGAACCGTGACAACAGCATGGGTCTAGTCTTTACGTTCCTGTTTACAGGTTTCCTAGGCTACACCATCGGTCCAATCTTAAACATGTACGTTGGCGCAGGTATGGGGGATGTTATCCTAACTGCTCTAGGCGGCACGGCATTAGCATTCATGGGTGCATCGGCTTACGCTCTTACGACTAAGCGTGATCTATCTTTCCTTAACGGTATGCTACTAGCAGGTTTCGTCGTGCTACTTGTAGGTATGGTTGCAAATATCTTCCTACAAATGCCAATTCTGTCATTAGCAATGAGCGGTATGTTCATCCTGTTTTCGACTGGTGTTATTTTGCTTACAACGCAAAACATCATCCGTGGTGGTGAAACTAACTACATCTCAGCGACAGTTAGCCTATACGTATCTATCTACAACATCTTCATCAGCCTACTAAGCATCCTAGGCATCATGGGCAGCGACGACTAATCACTCGCCTAATTGAAGAATATCTAGCCCAAGAGCCCACCTCTTGGGCTTTTTTTATCTATAGGATCAATATTTATCAAGATCGCTACGATAACTATTGAGAAAGGTAAACTTAGTCATGTACCCTATCTAAATAGTTAATTGGATTCTGGACCAAACATGTTTGAATATAACGGCAAGCAAATCGAAACCGACGCTCAAGGCTACCTATTGGATTACACACAATGGGAAGAAGGTATGATTGAAATTCTTGCACAAGACGAAGCCATTGAGCTTACAGAAGCACACTTAGAAGTCGTGCATTTTGTAAGGAGCTTTTACGAAGAGTTCAACACTTCCCCTGCAGTTCGCATGCTTGTTAAAGCGATGGAAAAAGCCCACGGTCCTGAAAAAGGCAGCAGTAAATACCTGTTCAAATTATTCAAAAAAGGCCCAGCGAAACAAGCGACTAAACTCGCAGGCTTACCTAAGCCAGCAAAGTGTCTGTAACAGCAAATTACTGATTAGCTCAATCAAATACTGTAGTCATTTAGCTACAGTATTTGAAACTCCCCAATACGCACATTGCGCTTTTCATCCTCTCCCAACCTTTGCTTAACCACACTATCTACTATTGCGCTCGCAGGGCCCTCTTGCAACCATTGGTATAGTTTGTCTACCTGGCCACTTTCGCCAACAGCCAGCACTTCAACTCGACCATCACTTAGATTCTTAGCGTACCCTGAAATGGCTAACTTCTGAGCTTGTCGACTGGTATGATATCGAAAGCCAACACACTGAACCACGCCTGATACGACAAATATAGATTGTGAATTTTTCATGACGTTGCCTCATAAATTATGTGAATGATATAGTGAGACTTTATTCATTCACCGCTTATTGGTGGACTTACTTCGAGTATAACGATTATGAAAGAAATCCCATTTCGTTGGATTGATAAATATCTCATTCACCTAAAAATCCAAGAAAAGTTCTACCTCCTCTTTTTATTTCCTCTTCTCGCTCTTGTTATACTAACTCTCGCTTTAGATAGTGCAGCGGATTCATTACTGGCTCACCTTTATCAAGAAGAATTGCTCTTAATGAAGGGGCTTATCGAAGCTGGTCAACTCACCAAGGAACAAGTTGCTCAACTGGTTAATAGCTCTGAAACTATCTCCCTTGGTTATGGCTCAGGCTCTGTTTCAGTTATGAATGGTACATTTAGCTTGGTTGCAAACCACGACCAAAATCTTTGGTCTGCGCTTTCAGCTACACAGATATCGATCATTGCGGTAACCCTAACTTTGATTGCACTTGGTGTTTACTACATCATGACTTTCATTGGCGGAGCAATGTTCTCTATGAACAAAGCTCTGAGCACACTCGCGAATGGTGACCTAACTTGTCGTATGAACTACTTCCCTGTTCGTGATGAGTTTAGTGAAATCGCAATTACTATCGACAAGGTTGCGGAACGTGAACAAAACATGGTGCTTTCAATTCAAGAGTCTGTAGCGCTCACGCAGCAAATCAGTTCTGACCTAAATCAGTCGACGCAACAAAGTTCAGACATCTCATGCAATCAGCAAGAACACTTGAACAGCTTAGCAAGCGCAACAGAGCAAATGGCTGCGACAATTCGTGAGGTAGCAACCCTGGCTCATGCGTCGAGTTCACAAACTATGGATGCTCGTGGTGTTGCACAAAGTGGTCAAGTTAAGGTTTCAAATACATTAGAATCTATCTCTAACCTATCTCAAGAGATTCAATCTGCATCACAGGCCGTTGAAGAGCTGGATGCAAATGCCGCGCAAATTGATGAGGTCGTGACAACCATCAATGGTATTTCAGAGCAGACCAACCTACTTGCATTGAACGCCGCTATCGAGGCGGCTCGTGCAGGTGAACAGGGCCGTGGTTTTGCGGTTGTTGCTGATGAAGTTCGTGCCCTTGCCGGTCGAACTCAACAAGCAACGGTTGAGATCCAAAGCATGATTGAATCATTACAACGTAACAGTCAGTCGCTGACAAAGCTGATGGAAGTGACAGTGAACAACGCAAATGAAGGGCAAACATTGATGTCTGAAGTGAATGTTGAGATCGGCTCGCTGGCGGAAAAGAACCAATCAATTTCTGACAGTAGTACTCAAATCGCGACGGCGGCTGAAGAGCAAGGTGTTGTTGCTGACAACATTGCACAGAGCGTCGAAGAGATTCGTCATCAATCAGATAGCATCTGTGAAATGATCAGCAAGAGTAATTCTAATGTTGACCAGCTTCGTAAGCAAAGTGACACCATGGAAGGCCTATTGACAGGTCTTAAAGCATAATCTTTGTCTTTCAAAGGTAGTATTTCAAATATTGCTATCTAACTGATTAAAATCATGACAAGGGCTGCTCGCGTAGCCCTTTCTTATTTGCTTTTCACCTGCACTTCCCCGACAATACCCCTCCTTCAAATTCAACAAACAGAGTAAATTATGACTCCTTCTATTCATCTAGCGAAAGGCCGTGACAAATCATTACGCCGTAAACACCCATGGGTATTTTCACGCGGTATCGATAAAGTCGAGGGCGAGCCAAAACAGGGTGAAACGGTAGACGTATATGCTCACAATGGTCAGTGGTTAGCGAAGGCTGCTTACTCACCATCTTCTCAAATTCGAGCACGTGTTTGGACATTTGAAAAAGAAGAAATCAACAAAGCGTTCTTCGTAAAACGAATTCAAAACGCACAATCATTACGTGAAGACATCATTGAACGTGATGGCCTAACGGGCTACCGCCTGACCGCTGCGGAATCAGATGGATTACCAGGTATCACCATCGATAAGTATCAAGACTACTTAGTTTGCCAACTTCTCAGCGCAGGTGCTGAATTCAACAAAAGCGTATTGGTAGAATCTCTAATCGAATGCTTCCCGGACTGCAACATCTACGAGCGTTCAGATGTAGCGGTTCGTAAGAAAGAGGGGTTAGAACAAGTGGTTGGCGTCCTTCACGGTGAAGAGCCACCGAAATCTATCGTCATTGAAGAAAATGGCGTTAAGATCAGTGTAAATATCATGGAAGGCCACAAAACAGGCTTCTACATGGACCAGCGCGACAGCCGTAAAGAGTCTATGAAATACGTAAAAGGCAAAGATGTCCTTAACTGTTTCTCATATACTGGCGGTTTTGGCCTTTACGCACTTAAAGGCGACGCGAAGCGTGTTATCAACGCTGACGTATCTCAACTCGCACTTGATACAGCTAAATTCAACGCTGAACTTAACGAGTTTGACATTTCTAAGAAGCGCGCCGTGTTCCTTAATGCCGACGTTTTCAAGCTACTGCGTGAGTATCGTGACCAAGGTACTAAATTTGACGTTGTTATCATGGACCCACCAAAGTTTGTTTCAAGTAAGAACAACCTAACGTCAGGTGCAAACGGCTATAAAGATGTAAACATGTTAGCAATGCAGATCCTAAAACCAGGCGGCACGCTACTCACCTACTCTTGCTCTGGCTTAATGGGTACAGACCTGTTCCAAAAAATCATTGCAGACGCAGCGATTGATGCAGGCAGAACCGTTAAGTTCGTCGAGCGCTTCGAGCAAGCAGCCGACCACCTAACAGACACGGCCTACCCAGAAGGCTTCTACCTGAAAGGCTTCGCTTGTAAGGTGCTTTAAGCTATCTCGCTTTAAGTAACGACTTAATAAAAAAGGGCCTTTCGGCCCTTTTTTATTAAAATTGCTCGGGTAAGTTAACGAACAATTGATTCACTAGATTGGTCAAATCAGCATTCACAACAGAGCCGTCACCTTGCGAATTCACAGAATCAAATTGATCACCGACGCTGTCTAGGACAATCGTTTGGGTTTGTCCTGTATTATCGGTATTTTCAGAGATAGTAATGACGAGGTCTTTGTCACCACTACCATTATCGACTTTTTCGATAGTGATATGCTCAAGAAGATCAAACATTGAACTTTCGTTTGGTAGCAACTCAGAAATATCAAGATGGTCTTCACCCAAAGCAAAGTCGGTTATAGTATCGACGTCATCTTGGAACGGTTCGTCGATCCATTTGAATAGGTCATCGCCTTCGTCACCAGTCAGAATATCGTCTCCAATACCACCAATGAGTATATCATCACCAGAACCACCGATTAACGTGTCTTCACCAGTACCACCGCGAAGTCCATCGTTTCCCGTTCCTCCGTCAAGGCTATCATTACCTTGACCACCAAAAATCAAATCCACACCACCTTGACCATAAATAGCATCATCTCCACCACCGCCATGACCGAGGTCAACATAAGCATTCGAAGATGCAGCTAACGTTGTAAAACCACCAGATTCAAGGCCGCCTTGTAAGTGAGAGCTATCTGAGCCCTTACTAAACGTGTCATTCAGCAACTGTTGTGCATTATCAAGTTTTTGTTGGTGTGAGGCATCATTATCCAAACCTGAAGCATGACTATCCCCAAGATAAATTATGTCGTCACCGGAGCCTAGATATACATCATCACCGGCTTCACCAACATCAACGACTAAGCCAGATTGAGTTTGGTCTAAGTTAAACGTAGTCGGAATTTGACCGGAAGGAGCCCATTGTGTGAACGCATATTGAGTTCCAACATTTACTACCTGAACAGAATCTACTACGTCTCCTTCGGACTTAACATCCGCAATAGAACTTAGTGATGTCGACGCGATATTAATTTGAATAATGCTAGAGCTTGTATCTCCATCGTTATCAGCGATCGTGTAGGCAAAATCAAACGAGGTATCCGCCGCAACGCTAGCACCATAAAATTCATAGTCGCCTGTTTCCAAATTAATAACAAATGAGTGTTCGTTATTTATAAACAAAGATAGAGTATTGTTAGAATCATCAAATGAATGATTCGATGAAGACTGGTTTTGTGGGTTAATTAAGATACTGCCATTAAATTGATAAGTTACTCCATCAAATACAATACTTTGGATATAACCTCCATCTGCACCAAAACCATTATCCGCAGAACCAGATGCCCCAATATTACCTGAAACAGGAGTAATAATAGATTGCAAAAGAACAGGGGGTAGCTGACTGATATCTGAAACAATAACAGGGCTAATATCGATACCTTTATCACCATCGAAAGCGACAGGTTCCATATATTCACTCGAAATGTTCGAGCCCATTCCGTATGCAAGTGATGTGACACCATATTTAATTAACTGAGATTCCCATAAAGCCTGCTCAGAAGCATTGATTCTATGATTACTTGAGCTAGGGTCTCCATCGGACAAGAAGTAGCTGATATTACTTCCTCCTGAGACCATATCATTGTTACCCCAGATGCTATCACTACCCGCCAACCACACAGCGTCGTCGTAATCCGTACCACCACCGGCTGTTAATGAATCTATGAGTCCGATTGCGGTATCAACATCCATCCAAATCGTTGAAGGGTTTGAAGGGAATGAGTTATCAGAAGACCAACTACCATTTTCATTAACAACATTCGCATCAGATTCAAATACAGTTAATTGGACTTTGGTTTCTCCAAGCAATTGATACCCTTGAAGCAAAGCTATCGCAGATTGCTTCATGACTAACATGGCATTTCCTGACATCGATGCTGAGACGTCTAGAATGAGTTGCACGTTTGCACCATCTTTAACTACGGGCGTAAGTTCATGAACTTTAGCCTGAGCAACAGGAACATCATCATCAATTGCCAATGATATAGTGCCGGTTTGACTGCCATTGCTGTTTGAGGCAACTACTCCAATATCGATCGACATTTGGTCTAGCGGTGTATTGCTATCCAAATGATCAAATGGTCCAGTCAGGCTTACATCATAGTTACCAGCATCATCGATAGTCGCAGTTAAAATTACAGACCCGTTGACAGTACCAACAAGCATTTGCCCAGCGTTCGAAGAAATCCAAGTAATACCATGTCCATTAGATGTGTAGCTTCCAGAAGGTTCTTGCAAAGTAATACTGTCAGCGTAGAGTACGTCTATATTCCCCGAAACAGATGGTGTCGTACTAGCGTCTTCAGACACATCACGCGAGACACTAGTCACTTCAGGGGAAGGTTTCACGATAGATTCAGTCTCAATCGTAACTTGCGCTGTTGAACTCTCTAAATCACTAGAGTCTTCTGCTTTGTAATCAATGGTCTCTGTAACTTTTGCATCAACTACGTCAACGCCTTTAAAGGTAATATTTGAATTTTCATTAGGGTTCGATGATCCATCTTGAGTTGTAAAAACTCTTAGCTCAGTAAACGGAGTAAACCCACCGTTACCATCAGGAATGGAGACGTTGACAGTCGCGTTACCATTAAAATCAATGGATAACGTATACTCATTTCCAGAATTGGAACTGTTTTCGGAATTGAAGTTGAAAGTACCTACAACGTTACCATCGGAGTCCAGTGCAACAACGTTGATCTCGCCATCAGAGCTACTATTAGGATTGTAATTCCCATAAACGCTACCGAAATCTAAGTTAGCAGATAACATTTCTGCACCACTATTAGCAAAGTTGACAGAAATGAATTCTTTAGAGGTTACGTCAAGTTCACTACTTCCACTCATACTTGTTGATACACCAAAACCGTCCTCTACACCATCCCCATCGTAATTCAAGTAGACCCCAGGGTTGCTAACCACGTCATTACCTGTAGGTGAACTTCCGGTATATTTCCCAGCTGAAATCGAAATAAGGTCATTGAAGTAAGAAATCGATGTACTACCGTTTGATGTATCGATTTCAGAAGCAAGATCAGCCGCATTAAAGCTAAGCTGCTCAGTAATATTTGAATCTACAACATACTCAAAATTATCAGCATCGCCATACTCTTGCCCTATCACAACTTCAGTTTTAGTGCCATCATCTGCAACTTCATACAAAGTACCGAAAATAGGTTCACTCTCGACAATGACCGAAGTTTCAATACCAGCAGCGTCATCTTCTTCGTCGCTTGTATGTGGTGCGAAATCAACAGATGTTACGCAGTCGACAGTTGTTTCCGTGAAGTTATCTGCCTCTGGGCCGTCATTTTGAGCGTTATAAGTTGGTGTATCGCTGTCAACCGCCGTCGCATTGTCGCTATCGGTCGCCGTTAGGCTCACCGCTGGCAGTGTCTCGCCTGCATTCACCGCGTCAACACCCGCTTGCGTCAGTACCACATCGGTGCCGCTGATCGCGTAGTAACCATCGGTGTTTGTGCCCGGCGTGAAGGCCACACTTGGTGTGCCGTCTTCTTCATCCGACGCCGTGAACGTCGCCACCACGGTATCTACCGCCGCGTCGTTTTCATTGAACGCTGCCTCTGCCACCACATCGATGGTTGGGCCGTCAT
>NZ_LWEH01000090.1 GCF_001635455.1 Vibrio sp. HI00D65 | reverse complement strand
GAACGATGTCACCTTGCTTAATGTCGTCACCCGTAGGGCGAATGTTATTATTCAGTTTGATGTCGTCTTGTTGAATCTCAATGCCCGTATCGGTTTCACGAGTATTTTCTTGCATGATGACTGCATCACAACCTTCTGGGATTTTCGCGCCTGTCATAATGCGAACACAAGTATTACTTGGCCATTCGCCTTCAAATGGCTGACCTGCAAAAGATTTACCCGCTAATGGTAGTACTTTACCGTTCTCTAGGTCTGCTAAACGCAGTGCGTAACCGTCCATTGCTGAGTTATCAAAAGGAGGTACAAAA
>NZ_LWEH01000089.1 GCF_001635455.1 Vibrio sp. HI00D65 | reverse complement strand
CTTGTGCTCTGTTGGCTTAAGGAACTCAACTTTCGTCAATAATACACCAGCGTTAGCAGCAATCGCTCTTCCTGGCTCGAAAATAAGCTCTAGATCAGAATGATTGTCTAGGCGAGCCAATAGCGCTTTCGCGTAATCTGAAGGCTGTGGTGGTAGTTCATCCCGATAAACCACACCCAAACCACCGCCGACATCAAGGTGCTTAATGTTAATACCATCAGCACGTAGTTGTTCGATCAGGGCAAGCAAACGGTCAGTCGCATCAATGAAAGGTTCAATATCTGTTAGCTGAGAGCCGATGTGGCAATCAATACCGTGGATAGACAGGTTTTCTAATGTTTGTGCAAAAGCGTAAACCGCAGGAGCACGGTCGAAGGCGATACCAAATTTGTTATCACGCAGACCAGTCGAGATATAAGGGTGAGTGTTTGCATCAACATCTGGGTTGATACGTAGTGAGATCGGCGCCTTAACACCAAGCTCACCAGCCACTTTGTTCAGTCGCTCTAACTCTGGCTCAGACTCTACGTTGAAACACTTAATGTTCAACTCAAGCGCACGTTTCATTTCAGCAGCTGTTTTGCCGACACCAGAGAATACAACTTTCGCTGGATCGCCACCTGCAGCGACTACACGCTCTAGCTCACCGCCAGAAACGATATCAAAGCCAGAACCTAATCGTGCCAGAGTATTCAATACGCCAAGGTTCGAGTTCGCTTTAACGGCGTAACACACCAAGTGTGGATGTTCACCAACCGATGAATCAAATGCATTCCAATGGCGTTCTAATGTAGCGCGAGAATATACATACAGCGGTGTACCATATTGCTCTGCGAGTTGTGAAAGTGCGACGTCCTCAGCCCAAAGCT
>NZ_LWEH01000088.1 GCF_001635455.1 Vibrio sp. HI00D65 | reverse complement strand
TCAATGCCTTCACCAACACCAATGTAACGAATTGGAATCTGGAACTGGTCAGCAATTGAGAAAATCACACCACCTTTCGCAGTGCCGTCTAACTTAGTTAGCGTAATACCGGTTACTGGTGCAACTTCACTGAACAGTTTCGCTTGGCTGATAGCATTCTGACCTGTACCAGCATCAAGTGTTAGCATGATTTCGTGCGGTGCAGAGTCATCAATCTTCTTCATTACACGAACAATCTTGCGTAGCTCTTCCATCAGGTTGCTCTTGTTCTGCAGACGACCCGCTGTATCGGCAATCACAACATCCACACCACGAGCTTTCGCAGCTTCAATCGCATCGTAGATAACAGATGCACTGTCTGCACCCGTGTGTTGAGCGATAACTGGCACATCGTTACGCTGGCCCCAAACCTGAAGTTGCTCAACAGCTGCCGCGCGGAAGGTATCACCCGCCGCTAGCATCACTTTCTTGCCTTCATTTTGGAATTGTTTCGCTAGCTTACCGATAGTCGTTGTCTTACCAACCCCATTCACACCAACCATTAAGATAACGTAAGGTGTTTTGGTGGTATCAACCACTAATGGCTGTTCCACTTGGCTTAAGATCTCTGCCATCTCTTCTTTCAGCAGACCATAAAGCGCTTCGCCGTCTTTTAAGTCATTACGAGATGCTTTTTCTGTCAGGTTTTCAATGATCTTAACCGTGGTGTTCATACCCACATCCGCGATCAGTAGCTGCTCTTCTAGCTCTTCAAACAGATCATCATCGATTTTCTTACCTTTGAACAAACCAAAGAAGCCTGCACCAATGTTTGCTTTAGTGCGGCTCAGGCTACGCTTTAGGCGAGCAAAGAAACTTTCTGTCGGCTTCTCTTGTACTTCTTCAACCTGAGCTTGAGAAGTAACTTCTTGTTCCTGTTCTGCTTCTGCTTCTGCTGCGACAGGCTGTTGCTCATCTTGAGTCTCTTCCAGAGCTTGCTCTGACTCATCAGGC
>NZ_LWEH01000087.1 GCF_001635455.1 Vibrio sp. HI00D65 | reverse complement strand
GACTCAGTGATCAAGCCGTTAAAGAACGACCAAGCCACTAACTTACTCAAGTACTCATGATGCTCCAGTGACGGTTGCCCAAGAATACGATGTGCAATCAGCGGCTGCTTGTACAAGTACCAACCCGCTTTATTCGATTGCCCTTGGCGAACCTCAATAAAGCTCAAATCTGGCTCGTGAAGATCCGGAGAGATTTGCGGATTCAGTAGCGTCACTTTACCTGGCAACACCTCAAACGCCGCATATAGCTTGCGCGCCAAGATACTAATATCTTGCGGGCTGATTGCCGACGTGATGTCGTTACGACGTGCAAACTGAATCAGGTTACGATAGCTCAGCATCAAAGCATCAAGTAGCGCATGGTGCACTACCTTCACTTGCTCCACCTTCCAGTTACGGCGGTTGTCGAGCTCTGCAATGGTATCCTGTCCCCAGTTCCAAGATTGAGTCATCTCGGTGAGCGCTTCACGACGCCATGCAACAGAGCCAATGCCCGCTTCACGTGACAACTTCTCGTGGGTCTTCAGATAAAAACAGCGTCTTACCAAGTCCAATCGAGTATGGTCGTTGATACGCTCTAGGTAGCGAGTCACCTTCTCTAGCATCAGATAGTAGCTATCCATGCCATAAAGATCAGGTTCATCCGCGAAGAAGCGGCGCTTAGTATCAATACTCAGTAGCTGAGTATTTGGGTATTCCCATGAATACGCTTCTAGCAAGATCGCCTTTAACACCGATTTATACGGTGAGTCGATACTCTTATAGAGCTGCCACAGGTTAGAGCCGAAGTACTCTTCAGCAGGGATGCGATTCAGCTTACCGAAATCAATCCATTGAGAACAATCAAGGTAACCATCTTGGCATAAGCCCTGAACATATTCGTCATAGCACTCTTCCATTTCTGGCGGAATGATTTGCCACAACAGGCGTTGGCCAGCTAAACGAACAGCAGAACGGTAAAACTCATCAAGTAACAGTAAGTGCTGAGAAG
>NZ_LWEH01000086.1 GCF_001635455.1 Vibrio sp. HI00D65 | reverse complement strand
AGAAGGCGATTGAAGACGAAGCGAAGTCAAAGAACATCTCCATTGAGAAAGCGAGCAAAGAAGCTCAAGACATCATGGATGAGATCGCAGCGAACTTCTCTTACTCACTGATCAAACGTGGCGAGAAGATTCTAGGTTGGTTGTGGAACAAACTGTATCAAGGCCTACATATCAACAACGCTTCAACCGTTCGTAAGCTGGCACAAGATGGTCACGAGATTGTTTATGTCCCTTGTCACCGCAGC
>NZ_LWEH01000085.1 GCF_001635455.1 Vibrio sp. HI00D65 | reverse complement strand
AACTGAATCTTAATTGTAATTATTTGTTAAATTCGCAGGGTAAAATAAATTAAGAGATTAATTACACGATCTTATTCAACTGTAACGAATATGTAACTTAATTAAAATATTGTAACTCAAAGATCAGTTTTTAGTTGTATACCGGATGTGTTTTGGGTGTTAATGTAATGTTTCGCTCAAATGGTGTAATGTGAGCTGCTTTAAGTCTTAGGAAAGCAATCAGCTTGCATAGCACAGAATGGCGTATTAAAAATTGAAATCGGCTGAAAAGTCGATAATGTATACAAAACCAAGTGCAAACAATAGTGCACGAAAAACAACGTTTGGCTTAGGATGCTGTCACTGTATGTGAATGGATGTTCGTTAAGTACCAAAATCATTGTCAGTGCTCATCCCCCAGAGAAAGAGACTTCTACGAGTACTGACATCGACAAGCTATAAATATATGGAGAATAAAATGGCTGGTGTATTGGGAATGATTCTTGCTGGTGGTGAAGGCTCACGTTTAAGACCTTTAACTGAATCGCGCAGCAAACCCTCGGTCCCTTTCGGTGGTAGTTACCGCTTAATTGATTTTGCTTTAAATAACTTCGTTAACGCTGATCTAATGAAGATCTATGTATTAACGCAGTTCAAGTCACAGTCACTGTTCCACCATATGAAAAAAGGATGGAATATCAGTGGTATAACAGATCGTTTTATCGACCCAATCCCTGCTCAAATGCGTACAGGTAAGCGTTGGTATGAAGGTACTGCCGATGCAATCTATCAAAACCTTCGCTTTATGCAGCTAGAAGAGCCGGACCAAGTTTGTATCTTTGGTTCTGACCACATCTACAAAATGGATATTAAGCAGATGCTTGATTTCCACAAAGAGAAGAAAGCGGCATTAACGGTTTCAGCTCTACGTATGCCTTTGGCTGAAGCATCAGAGTTCGGTGTTATCGAAGTTGATGCCGAAGGACGTATGATCGGCTTTGAAGAGAAGCCTGCAAACCCTAAGTCAATCCCTGGCGACCCTGATTCGGCATTGGTTTCAATGGGTAACTACGTATTTGAAGCAAATGAGCTTTTTGCAGAGCTTGTTGAAGATGCGGATCGCGAAGGCTCTTCACATGACTTTGGCAAAGATATTATTCCTTTCATGTTCCCACGTGGTGATGTATTTGTGTATGACTTCAGTACTAACCGCATTACTGGTGAGAAAGAAGAAGTTTACTGGCGTGATGTAGGTACGATCGACGCGTACTGGCAAGCTCACATGGATCTTCTTGAGAAAGATGCACCATTTTCACTATACAACCGCAAGTGGCCACTGCACACTTACTACCCACCGTTACCACCAGCGACGTTTTCAGATTCGGCTAATGGCCGTGTTCAAATCATCGATAGTTTAGTGTGTAATGGTAGTTATGTTCGTGGTTCTCGCATCGAGAAGTGTGTGCTTGGTTTCCGTAGCAATATTGCATCAGCATGTGACATCAGTGAGAGTATCTTGTTAGGCGACGTAAAAGTGGGCGAGGGCTGTGTACTTCGTCGTGTTATCGTCGATAAAGATGCAGACATCGCACCGGGTACACAGATTGGTGTAAACCTGAAAGAAGACAAAAAGCATTACCACGTCTCTGACGATGGTGTAGTAGTAATCCCTAAAGGAGCACGAGTTGGTTACTAAGACTCTCTCGGTACTTTTTGTAGCGTCTGAAGTTGAAGGCTTGATTAAAAGTGGT
Source organism: Vibrio sp. HI00D65 (assembly GCF_001635455.1). Lineage (GTDB taxonomy): Bacteria > Pseudomonadota > Gammaproteobacteria > Enterobacterales > Vibrionaceae > Vibrio. Next base: position 143,617 of record NZ_LWEH01000085.1, on the reverse strand, counting down.
GGCTTGGCTGATGTAGCTAAGGCACTGCCAAAAGCGTTACAAACACTCGAACAGGACGTTCGAGTGACCATCCCCGCTTACCGCAATATTCCAAATATTGATTCTGCAGAAGTTGTTTTATCGACAGAGCTCGATCATTGGCCGCATACGGCTTATCAAGTTAAGCAGTTAAGTGTTGAAGGCGTACAAGTGTTTGGTATTGAATGTGCTAAATACTTTGACCGTCCAGAAATGTACGCTGAAAATAATCAGGCTTATGCTGATAATGGTGAGCGTTTTTCGTTCTTCAGCGCAGCATGTTTGGACATGCTTCCTAAGCTTGGTTTCCAGCCTGATATTATTCATGCGAACGATTGGCATACTGGCTTTGTTCCTCTCCTGCTTAAATCTCGCTACCAACAGCATGAATTCTTTGAGAACACGCGCAGTGTTATTTCAATCCACAACGCGGTGTTCAAAGGCGTATTCTCATACGATGAGCTGCAATGTCTTCCTGAAATGCACAGCCGCAATGTTCCGGAAGCTGCAGTTAGTGATACGCACTTGACTATGCTTAAAGCTGGTGTGTTATGCGCAGATAAAGTGAACGCAGTAAGCCCAACGTACGCGGAAGAGCTAAAAACAGAGCTTGGTAGTCATGGCATGGCGGCTGAGTTTCAACGTAGAGCTTCAGATTTAGTCGGAATCCTAAATGGTTGTGACTACGGTGCTTGGAATCCAGAAACGGATGCATTTCTTCCTCGTAAATACAAAGCGACCAAACACAGCATGGCGCGTGGAAAATCAGTTTGTAAACAGAAGCTGCAACAAGAGGTCGGCTTACCGGTCATCGATTGCGCAGTATATGGGATGGTTTGTCGTTTAACGAATCAGAAAGGTGTTCACTACTTGCTGCCTATCATAGAACAGTTCTTGAAGAACGAGCTTCAGATTGTGATTGTAGGTACGGGTGACCCTGTTTTAGCGAGCCAGCTGAAAGAGCTATCGGCACTGCATTCAGAAAAATTCTCTTTTGTAGAGGCATACAACAATGAATTAGCACATTTAGTTGAAGCGGGTTCTGACTTCTTCTTGATGCCTTCTGAGTTTGAACCTTGTGGTTTAAACCAGATCTACAGTATGGCTTATGGCACCTTGCCTATCGTTCGCTCTGTCGGTGGTCTAAAAGACAGTGTTAATGATTATGATGAGGATCCAGAGGTTGCGACTGGCTTTGCTTTTGAAGAGCCGACTCCGCAGGCTTTGTTGGCCGTTCTACATCGTTCGTTGCTGCTTTACGCACAAAACCCATCTGAAATTAAGCGTATTCAGCTTTATGCTATGCAGAAAGATTTTAGTTGGGAAGATGCTGCGAAAGGGTATCTAGCAATGTACCACTCTGCTATGTAGTAACAGTTTACCTAGATACTCAAATTAGCAAAGTAGATAATATGAACTCACACAAGGCGCTCTGAGAATAGGGCGCCTTTTTGTTTTCCGGCCCGAGTACATCGAGTATATTAAGACAAAGCTTGCAAACTCATTGTAGTTCGGTTGAAAAGGCAGTTAAGACATTCACAAAACTAATTATAGGCTTGACACTATTATCACCTAATCTTCTCAATTGCGTGATATCCTTAGTAATCGCCTTATGATGAGGCATAGCTCCATATTAATAGTTAAAGCGATAGGTATGTCTGAGAGTTTATTATTTCATAAAACATTTACTCACCCTACGAGCGATGAGTGGGTGGTATTTGTGCATGGCGCTGGAGGTAGTTCCTCAATCTGGTTCAAGCAGATCAAGGCGTATAAACAACATTTCAATTTGCTGCTAATTGATTTGAGAGGGCACGGTAAATCAGACAATATCCTTAAAGATCTGATGTCGAATCGTTACACGTTTAAAGCGGTTACTCTCGATATCCTTAAAGTGCTCGATCATCTAAAAATTCGTTCAGCTCATTTCGTTGGCATGTCGTTAGGGACTATCATCGTCCGTAATATTGCAGAGCTAGCCGCAGGGCGTGTACGTTCAATGGTATTAGGTGGTGCAGTCACTAAACTCAATACGCGCTCTCAGGTGTTAGTTAAACTCGGAAACCTAAGTAAACACATCATTCCTTACATGTGGCTTTATAGTCTTTTTGCTTACATCGTAATGCCACAAAAAAGTCAAAAAGAGTCTCGTCACTTATTTATCCGTGAAGCCAAAAAACTGTGTCAAAAAGAGTTTAAACGTTGGTTTATATTAACGGCTGATGTAAACCCTCTAATGAAGTATTTCAAAGACCGCGAATTGCCAATTCCAACCCTCTACTTGATGGGAGAGCGTGATTACATGTTCATCAAGCCCGTTAAAGAGATGGTTGAAGCACATGAGTCTAGTGAACTGGTTGAAATCGCAAACTGTGGTCATGTTTGCAATGTTGAAAATCCAGAAGAATTTAATCAGCACTCTATTGAGTTTATCCAAAAGCAAATCCAGTGATTTCTAAGTCGGTCATCTGAACTAATAAAGAATTGAAATAAAAACGGGAAGCTATTTTAGCTTCCCGTTTTTTTAGAGGAGGTATCGGGTGAAGCAGCTAGGGCTCCAATGAGTTCATTTATTCAGGACAGTTCGCACCGCACTGCCAACAAGAACCAAATTGTGCTTCGTTTACTTCATGACATTCACTGCAGCGCCATTCTTCATAGATGATGGAATCTTGTTGCTTTTGATAGTCATTAACGATTGTGCGGGCTTTGGTGGCCATTTCTGGCTCATATAACCACACATAAGGGTCAGTTTCTTCCGTAAATGGGATTTCCCCTTTCAAACCAAACAAACCTTCACCACGGACTTCACACGCAATATTTTCACTTTCTAATAGTCCGCAGATGATGTGCGCTTCTGTCGGATTCGATGCACTGAAGATTTTCATTGAAATAGAACCTTATTCGACCACGGTAATTATTCAGCAACAGGTGCTGAACGAAACTTACTCATCAACCATTTGGCGATAATTGGAAATACGCCTAGTAATGCAAATGACAATAGTACAGAAGGTGAAATGATACCTGAAAGCGAATCAATTTCTGCGAGTTGAGTACCAGCATTTAAGAATACAGCTGTACCTGGCAGCATGCCGATTTGGCTTGTTACGTAGTAGCGGGTTACCGACATCGGCGTCAAGCCCATTAGCAGGTTGATAAGGAAAAACGGGAATACAGGAATAAGGCGTAAAGAGAACAAGTAAAATGCACCATCTTTTTCTACGCCTTTATTAATCGTAGACAGTTTGTCGCCAAACTTGGTTTGTATCCAGTCACGCAGCAAGTAGCGGCTACTTAAAAAGGCAAGAGTTGCGCCGATCGCACTGGCGAAAGAAACCAAAAGCAAGCTATTCCAGAATCCAAATAGAGCTGCACCAAGTAGTGTAACAACTGCTGCTCCTGGAATAGAGAAGGCAGTGATCAAGATATACGCGATGAAGTAAGTCGCGGCAGCCGCATTAAAGTTACTTTCTAGATAGTCGTTTAACACGGCTTGTTGTGCTTTGGCGTTTTCCAGCGTGAGGTGTTGACCAAAATTGATGCCTAGTAAAACAACCGTCACGACTAGCACAATACCCAATATCATTTTCTTACTCATTGAGACTTCCTCAAATTTTTAATGCATACCGTTAGTATAAATAGACAGGCAAAGCATAGATTAACTTTCATTAGATAAAAAAAAGCCGCAGAAATGCGGCTTAGTTGTATAAAAAGGATGTACTGACAATGTTAATTTACGCGACTGATAAGCTCTTCGCGACGTTGCTGTGGGATAACCGACCAATGGGTACCATTGATCGCACCTTCTAATGCCCAAAGCAGTTCAATACTGACAGAGGACGTATGAGATTCCTTGATGGCATTAAATGCGTTTACAGAGCCAGATTCATATAAACGCTCTACGGAATCAATCCCGGCTTTCTTCAACATGCGCTCAGTGGCAAGTCGGAGATTAGGGAGGTCTTTGAGTCGAGTAGGCTTAGCAGCAGACTGTTCAGCTTTCTCTTCTTTTGCAAAGCCCAGTGACGTAGTCGCAAGTTGTAAGATTTTCTCTTGGTCTTGCCACAGGCCTTCTGGTAAAGCGAAGTATTTAGTTACGACAGGGAAACCACGTTTTTTGTAGACGTACGGTTGAAACCCTTGTTGCTCGAACTGTTTTGTTGTGTCTTTGTCTGCTCGTATATGCAACTGGTCATTAACAACCAGAGCAAACATAGTGTCATCAGCAAAAAGACCGAATCCACCAAACATTGAGCGTGATTTTATTTTTCCTAGGGGCTCAAATAACTTCATTGAGTCCTTTAGTATCGGTTTATCCATGTTATTTATCTCGGTGTATTTGAACAACGCCACCAAATAAGCAGGTCCGAGAGATTAGCAAAATGTTGCAATTACATTGTCAATAAGCCGTAAATTACTAAGTTATTAGTAGTTACTGCATTTTGCCATCGGTAACCCCGCTACCATACCAACGAGTGGTTTAGGCCGGAAGCTTTGCGTCTCACCTTTTCAAGTGATTTGCCCTGTGCGTGACTGATTGAATAGAATAAAGTTTTTGTTGAATGAGGCTCACACTTGTTACTCCGAAGTGTGATGTTGCTTCAATTAATGATCTTTATTGTATGAAACTGGGCTCATTTTGCTACTGATAAAAAAAAGCGCACCAAAAGGTGCGCTTGATGAAAATAAACTCAATTTATCAGTTAATTTAACGTTTTAACTGTACTACGCTCAACAATTTCTGGGTGCATTTCGAAGACGCGTTTTTCATGGTCTTTGTCTTTAATGCGCTCAAGCAGAATTTCGAAGGCGTTCTTACCGACACGACGCTTCGGTTGGTGAACGGTAGTTAATGGTGGAGAGAAGTACTCTGCCAATTCGATGTTATCGTAGCCAATGATAGAGATATCTTCTGGGATACGGATACCTTTCTGCTGCAAGCGACTCATTAAGCCGAGCGCCATTGTATCGTTAAAGCAGAATACTGCCGTAGGGCGCTCTTTCATCTCAACAATTTTGTCTGCGGCAAGTACAGCAGTATCGCACTCAAAGTTTCCTTCGATGATCATGTCGTCACTTGCGGTGATGTTTGCTTCTTCTAGAGCGCGCTGGTAACCGGCGATACGTTCAACACATGCTGCTTTGTCTAAGTGGCCACTTAAACAAGCAATCTTTGAGTGACCGCGATCGATTAGGTATTTGGTCGCTAGATAGCCGCCTTCTTCGGAGTTATCAATGATTTTATCTGCTTGAGAACTCTCTGGGCCCCAGTCCATGATTACTTTAGGGATGTCAGCATGACGATCTAACATCTCTCTCAGTTCTTCCGTTAGGTCTGAACACATAACTAATATGCCATCTACACGTTTCTCTGCAAGCATTCGAATGTAGTCACGTTGCTTCTCATAGATACCACCAGTGTTACACAGGATCAAAGTGTAGCCTTGACGGTAGCAGTAGCTCTCAACACCATCGATAACTTCAGAGAAGAATAGGTTTGTTGATTGAGTCACTAGCATGCCGATGGTTCGTGTTGAATTACACTTCAAACTGCGAGCAACAGCACTTGGTGCATAGTTTAATTCGTCTACCGCTTTATTTACTTTTTCTTGAGTCGCTTCTGCAACAAAACGTGTTTTGTTGATTACGTGAGAAACGGTTGTGGTTGATACGCCTGCTAAGCGAGCGACATCTTTTATAGTGGCCATGGTTTTATCCTATTAGAAGCTACTTTCCCCAAAGTACGGAGTGAAGTAGCCGTTAAGCTACCTAACTAAGAGCTTAAATTTGTAGGGCTCTTTGGGTACTAAAGTGTTAAAAAACAAAAAACCGCTAGTGAGCGGCTTGTTTTAACACCGAAATGCTCTGAACTTAATAAGCATAGCATTTCGTGAATGTTTCATATTTTATCGTTTGCGGTCACAATTCTAGACTGACTAGAAAATACTCGCAATACAATTCACCCAGAAATCCGGGTGAATTGTCACATTCTACGGAATTTATTTACCTAGTCATCAATTAAGCTTATTCACCAGCTAAATATTGAGCATCTAATTGACAGAAAGCCATTAGCAGAGAGGAGACTGCAGCGTAGAAACCGAATTCATCAACATCGTGACACTTAACGTTGAATTTCGGGATCCAAGTTAATATCTGTTGTTCGATAAATTGTTGCTGAACTTCGAACGACTTTTCTAATTCTTCTCCTGATTCTGTTTCATTGGAACGAATGATTAAGTTACCTAAGAAGTCGAGCTCGATAGCGATGTGGTCTGCTGGTTCTTTAAGATCTTGGTTAACCACTAGGTTGTGCTCAGCCATGATCTCTTCTATCTCTTTCGCTGGCTTACCGTTTAGTAGGCCAGTTTCACCGATGTACATTGAGGCATAAGGAAGGGCGCCATGCTTATCCGTCTTTAGGAAAAGGTCGCAAAAGTCAGCAGACAGTTCTAGTTGTGCATCTTCGCGAGTTTGTAGGCGGTTCAGTGCATCAACCAACTTATCAATAGCAGGCTTTAGAGTTTCATTTTGGCCTAAACTAGTTAAGAAAGAACGAATTTCAACAGAATGGTAGTGGTCAAGTTCGTCTTGAGTGAGCTCTTTGGTGAATAAGCTTGATAGCCACCAGTAAATTTCTGCTCTTTGCTCGTTGAACGCTTTCGTATCTTTCATTACATAGATCCTGATTTAGTCTTGTGGTGTCTTTTCGCACACCAAGGCTGATGACGAGGTTATTTGCGAAATGCAAAGTTACTCGTTAGTAGTAATGCCTATATTGAATTGTGCTAGACGATAAATAGCAAGGTTTAAGATTGTCTTGTATCAAAAAAAATCCATGTTTCTGGCATTTATCTTCAGTACCACTAGAATTGTTACTAGTTATGAATAGAATAGTCACCGAAACTATTAAATAAGAAAAGTGGTGTAGATGAGCTATCACGTATTAGTCGTAGAAGATGATGTGGTGACCCGTAGTAAACTGGTTGGTTATTTCCAGAACGAAGGTTACACAGTTAGCGAGGCCGAGAGCGGTGCTCAAATGAGAAGTGTGTTAGAAGAAAACAACGTTGACCTCATTATGCTGGACATCAACTTACCAGGTGAAGATGGATTGATGCTAACTCGCGAATTACGCAGTCAATCTGACATTGGAATTATTTTAGTTACTGGACGCACGGATAGCATCGACAAAATTGTTGGCCTTGAAATGGGCGCTGACGATTACGTTACTAAACCTTTCGAACTTCGCGAGTTATTAGTTCGAGTTAAAAATCTACTTTGGCGTATTTCTGCTGCTCGTAAAACGGCAGCAGGTGAGGCTGAAGAGTCACAAGATGAGTCAGTGGTTCGTTTTGGTGAGTGGACATTTGATATCCCTCGTCGTGCGTTAAGCAAAAACGGCGAGCCGGTAAAACTGACGAAAGCTGAATATGAACTATTGGTTGCACTGTCTTCTTACCCTAATCAGGTACTAAGCCGCGAACGTATTCTTAATATGATTAGCCACCGTGTTGACGCGCCGAATGACCGTACTATTGATGTACTGATCCGTCGTATGCGTGCAAAAATGGAGTTTGACCCTAAGAACCCACAAATTTTTGTGACGGTGCACGGTGAGGGTTACATGTTTGCTGGTGACTAATTCTTCGGGGCGTACTAGTCCGCTAAAGTATTGAATCTTAAAAAGCCGAGACATCAACGATGTCTCGGCTTTTTTATTTGTGAGTTAGTTGCGGCTCTGTGCTTATTTGGCCTGCGCTGCCGAAACGGCGTTGTCGTTTTCAGCTAAGTTAGAAGCTTCAGGTATTACGATTGGGTCCTCAGCAACATCGTTACTAGTGTCTAACCAGTCGCGTAGGCTTTGCCAAACTAATCCCATTGTCTCGTACCAATAACGCTCAGTCTGTTCAAGATAAATCGCTTTAGGCATATATTTGTTCCAAGGCTCTACTATGCCGTCTTGAGCAAGGTAGTTGGTTGGCGCTGGCAATGGTTTCATACCGGCTGCATTAAATTCGTTAAGAGCTCGGGCCATGTGGCTTGCTGAAGTCACTAACACCATTTTCTTGTTTTTCACGAACGCTGCTGCTTGGCGAGCTTCTTCCCAGGTATCTTTAGCTGTTTCCAGCAAAATGATGTCAGGTTTTGACACTCCAAGTGCTAGGGCTACCTTAGCCATCATTCTTGCGTTACTGACCTCTGTACCAGCACCGTAGCCAGACAAAATCAGTTTAGCGCCAGGGTAGAGACGTAAAATACGAATCCCTTCACTTAAACGCATCAAGCCTGTACGGCTCAGTTCAGATGTTGGTGGGATCTGGTCATCAACAACGTGTCCGCTACCAAGAACCATCACGTAATCGACAGTCTCATCGACCGGTAAAAATGCAGTGTGCTGCCTCTCCATTGGCATTAAAAGTTGACTAGAAACTGGTTGGAAAGCGATTAGGAAGATACCACAGAGGGCAGAGAGGGTAATTAAGCAACCAGTCTTTCTTTTAGTAGTAAACATCACTAGGGCTAAGCCCAGAAATGCGAGAATTAACATTGCTGGTAGTGGCATCAGTAATGAAGACACTACTTTTTTCAGCTCAAACATATCCGAATAGTCCGAAAAAACATCACTTAGTAGTAAAAAGAGACATCGCCTCTTTATTCCTGAAATTCCTGTGACAGAATAGCAGGCACGATAGGACATAATAACTCAAGTAGCTGTGACTGAAGACCGTAATTTCGACGATATTGCCCACAAATTTGCAAAAAATATTTACGGCTCCGACAAAGGAGAGATCCGTCAGATCATCGTATGGGAAGATTTAGAACAAGCTTTGAGCAAGTTTGAAGATTCTGCTTCTCCACTGCATGTGCTTGATGCCGGGGGCGGGTTGGCACAGATGTCGCAAAAAATTGCGGCACTTGGTCATAAGGTTTTTCTATGTGATCTCTCTTCTGAGATGCTAAAGCTGGCTCAAGAAGGGATCACCGAAGCGGGGCTGTCAGAGCAATATCAGTTTATTCATTCTCCAGTACAAAAAGTGGCAGAGCATCTCGACGATAAAGTCGATTTTGTGATGTTTCATGCTGTTATGGAGTGGCTAGCCGACCCTAAAGAAGCACTCGATTTGCTACTTGAACAAGTTAAACCAGGTGGTGTTGCCTCGATAATGTTTTATAACCACCACGGATTAGTCCTGAAAAATGTGATTTGTGGCAACATTCCTCATGTATTGAATGGGATGCCACATCGAAAACGGTTTAAGCTGCAACCACAAAAAGGCTTGAGGCCTGAAGAGGTTTTCCAATGGATAGAAGACGCTGGTCTAGAAATCTGTGGTAAATCTGGCATTCGCTCCTTCAGTGACTACATAGGAAATATGGAGTACATGGGCGATTACCAATTTGAAGATGTATTGGAACTAGAAAAGCAGCTATGCCGCCAAGAGCCATATCTGTCACTAGGCCGTTATATTCACGTTTGGGCTCAAAAACCTGCGCAATAACAGTGATGAATGTGGTAAAAGAAGCCACAATATGCGCTATGCAATCGTAACAAGCCCGCGTTATAAAGAAATAGGCGTCATATCAAACGTATGCGATATGACGAAGAACAGTAACAGGAACCACAATGAGTGAAATGACTCAAACTGCCGAAGAGCAGCCAATTGATGAGTTGGTGGGCTGGGTCAAGCAGCACGATTTTTCATTAAATTTGCCGCCAGAGCGCTTAGCATTTTTGATTGCTATCGCAGTATTAAGCAATGAAAGGTTCGATGAAGAGTTGGACGAGGGTGAACTGCATGATGCATTTACTATTGTCACTCGACTGTTTGAAGATACTGGTGAAGCGTCAGCGTTTCGCGCTAATAACGCAATCAATGAGTTGGTTAAACAGAAGTTGATTAGCCGCTTTACCAGCGAAATTACCGATGGCGCAAGCATCTACCGCTTGTCCCCGTTGGCTATTGGTATCTCAGATTATTATTTACGTCACCGTCAGTTCTCTAAATTAAAACTGTCTATCCAACTTTCAATGGTTGCGGACGAAATGGCAAAAGCCATTGAAGCTGCCCAAAAAGGTGGAACGCCAGGGCATTGGAGAAAGAACGTTTACGGCGTGCTCAAGTATTCTGTTGGTGAAATTTTCGATCAGATTGATCTTAACCAACGTGTTATGGATGAGCAACAACAGACTGTAAAACAACAGATTGCCGACCTTCTTAATAAAGATTGGCGTGAAGCGATCAACAACTGTGAAGTCTTGCTGTCAGAAACCTCTGCCACGCTAAAAGAGTTGCAAGATACCTTGCAAGCGGCAGGTGATGAACTGCAAACGCAGATCCTCGATATCCAAGAAATAGTTTACGGTGACGACGAACTTGAGTTTATTGGCGAAACCCTGTTTGGTCTGCAAATGAAGCTCGACCGAATTACAAGCTGGGGCCAACAAGCGATTGATCTGTGGATCGGCTATGACCGTCACGTTCATAAGTTTATCCGTACCGCGATTGATATGGATAAGAACCGTGCCTTCAGCCAACGCCTACGTCAATCTGTGACTGAATACTTTGATGCGCCTTGGCTACTGACGTATGCCGACGCTGAAAAACTAACCGACCTTCGTGATGAAGCTCTTGTGCTTCGTGATGACGAAGTAACGGGACAAGCACCACTCGACGTAGAGTATGAAGAATTTGAGCAAGTGAACGATCTGCTGTCTGAAAAAATCGCAGATATGTTGAAAGCTCACAAACAGCAAGGTGCGCCAATCGATCTTGGCCTTGTGTTACGCGATTATCTCGCTGAGCACCCTCGCACACACCATTTTGATTTAGCCAGAATTGTTGTCGACCAAGCGGTGCGCTTAGGTTACTCACAGTCTGACTATCAGGCTATTCAGCCAGATTGGCAGGCAATCAACGATTTCGGTGCAAAGGTACAAGCCAATGTCATTAACAAGTACTGATGATTACATGCCAGAGAAACTGGTAAAAGCGATAGCGAACCCACTGTTCCCTGCGCTAGACAGTATGCTGCGTTCAGGTAAGCATATTTCAACAGAAGACCTAGATAACCACGCGTTACTTTCTGACTTTGAAGTTGAGCTTCAGCATTTCTACCAACGCTACAACACAGAACTTGTGAAAGCACCGGAAGGTTTTTTCTATCTGCGTCCACGTTCTACGTCTTTGATCGGCCGTAGTGTGTTGTCTGAGTTAGACATGCTTGTTGGTAAGGTATTGTGTTTCTTATATCTGAGTCCAGAACGTTTGGCTCACGAAGGTATTTTCACTAATCAAGAGTTGTTTGAAGAGCTAATGGCACTAGCTGATGAGAAAAAACTCATGAAGCTAGCAACAAACCGTGCATCTGGCTCTGACTTAGACAAAGAAAAACTGTTTGAAAAAGTGCGTACTTCTTTGCGTCGTTTACGTCGTATCGGCATGTTGATTGCGATTGGCGAAACAGGCAAATTCCGTATCAGCGAAGCGGTATTCCGTTTTGGTGCGGACGTACGTGTTGGCGATGACATGAAAGAAGCTCAACTGCGTCTTATCCGTGATGGTGAGGCTGTGGTGCATACTCAAGAGCCTAACCAAGGTAGCTTGTTGAATGAAGAGAAAGCCAAAACTGCATCAGATGTAGATGAAAACGCTCAACAAGATATTTTTAACGATCAAGCTGACTTTGACCTTGAGTCAAACGACGGCGAACAAACAAAAGTAGAAGGTGAAGCATGATTGAAAGAGGTAAGTATCAATCATTAACCATGGTCAACTGGAACGGCTTCTTCGCACGTACTTTTGATATCGATGGATTGGTTACAACGCTTTCTGGCGGTAACGGTGCAGGCAAGTCGACCACCATGGCGGCATTCATTACAGCACTTATCCCAGATCAAAGCCTTCTGCACTTCCGTAACACCACGGAAGCGGGTAGCTCACAGTCATCTCGTGATAAAGGCCTTTACGGTAAGCTTCAGCCAGGCGCATGTTATGCAGCGCTAGATGTGGTGAACTCTCGTAACCAACGCCTACTGTTTGCAGTAAAACTGCAGCAAGTTGCTGGTCGTGACAAGAAAGTAGACATCAAGCCGTTCGTTATCCAAGGCCTTCCTAGCCATGTGAAACCAACAGACGTGCTTATCCAGAACGTTTCAGACAGCCACGCACGTGTATGCCAGCTAAATGATGTGAAAGCTGCAGTTGCACAATATGAAGGTGCACATTTTAAAGCGTTCTCTTCGATTGTGGATTACCACTCACAGATGTTCGAATACGGTGTGGTACCGAAGAAACTACGTAATAGCGGTGACCGTTCTAAGTTCTACCGTCTGATTGAGGCATCACTTTACGGTGGTATCTCCAGTGCGATTACACGTTCTCTGCGTGATTACCTTCTACCGCAAAATGGTGGTGTGAAGAAAGCATTCCAAGATATGGAATCAGCACTGCGTGAGAACCGCATGACGCTAGAAGCGATCAAGACAACTCAGTCGGATCGTGACTTGTTCAAGCATTTGATCACTGAATCGACCAACTACGTGGCAGCAGACTACATGCGCCATGCGAACGATCGTCGTAACAAGCTTGATCAAACTATGAAGTTCCGTGGTGAGCTGTTTGGTTCGCGTGAAACTTTACTTGAGCAAAACAACCTGTTGAATCGAGTGCAAGAAGAGCTTGAGTTGCTGGTGGATCAAGAGTCGTCTTTAGAGCAAGACTACCAAGCGGCTTCGGATCACCTTCAATTGGTTCAAACTGCACTTCGTCAGCAAGAGAAAATTGCTCGCTACAGCGAAGATCTAGAAGAGCTTAATGAGCGTCTAGAAGAGCAGATGATGGTGGTTGAGGAAGCTCAAGAGCGAGTACTTCTTGCTGAAGAGTATGCAACTATCGCTGAAGAAGAAGTGGATAGCTTGAAAACTCAGCTTGCTGATTACCAACAAGCGTTGGATGTTCAGCAGACACGCGCACTTCAATACCAGCAAGCGGTTCATGCACTAGAGAAAACCAAGCAGTTGCTGGGTGATGAATCGATTACTGCAGAAAGTGCGTTAACTCTAGTTTCTGAGCTGAAAGCACAAGAAGAATCAAGCACACAGACTCTACTGGCAACGAAGCATAAACTAGATATGTCTTCTGCAGCTTCAGCACAGTTCGACAAAGCATTGTCTTTGGTTAAGAGCATTGTTGGTGACGTTGAGCGTAAAGAAGCGTCTCATAGCGCTAAGCAAGCTCTAGAAAAAGGCCGCAACGCTAAACACGTTGTAGAAAACGAACAGCAATGGCGTGCTCAGCACCGCGATATGGCTCGTGATGTGGCGCAGCAACGTCAAGCGAAAGAGCTGGCGACTGAATACCAAAAGCAACACAATACTTCACTGACTGACGAGGCGGTTTTCGAAGAAGAACGCGAGCGTCATGCAATGCAGATCGAAACGCTTGAGTATGCTCAAGAAGAGCTGCGTGAAGCGAAGAGTGAACAACGTCGTGTTCAGCAAAACCACGATCAAGAGATTCAAAAGCTTGAGTCAATTGCTCCTAAGTGGATCACAGCAAACGATGCGCTTGAATCGTTAAGAGATCAAACCGAAGCTGAGCTTGAAGATAGCCAAGCTGTGATGACACAAATGCAGCAAGTGCTTGAAGATGAAAAATCTCAAGCGGTGGCTAAAGATCAACTGGCAACGCGTAGAGCTGAACTTGAGCAAGAGATCGAGCGTTTAGCGTCACCTGGTGGTTCTAACGATCCTCGTTTGAAGGGCTTAGCTGACACCCTTGGTGGTGTGCTGCTTTCTGAAATCTACGACGACATCACAATTGGCGATGCACCATACTTCAGTGCGATGTATGGCCCGGCTCGTCATGCGATTGTGGTTTCTGATCTTGATGGCATCAAAGAGAAGCTGATTGATCTTGATGACTGCCCTGAAGACCTTTACATCCTTGAAGGCGATGTAGACGCGTTTGATGACAGCTCGTTCAATGCCGATGAGTTAGAAGGCGCGGTGTGTGTTCAACTGAACGATCGTCAAATGCGTTACTCTCGTTTTCCTGAGATCCCACTGTTTGGTCGTGCGGCTCGTGAGCAGCGTTTAGAGAAACTGCGTGAAGAGCGCGATGTGGTTGTTGAGAATCACGCGAAAGCTGCGTTTGACTCTCAAAAGCTGAATCGTCTATACCAAGCATTCAACAGCTTTGTCGCGAAGCACCTACACGTTGCGTTTAATGCAGATCCAGAGCAAGCACTTGCAGTCGTTCGTGAGAAACGTAACCGAGTAGTGCGCTCGTTAGTTGAACTGGATTCGAAAGAGCAACAACAACGTAGCAAGCTTCAACAAAGTAAACAGGCGATTGCTGCGCTTGATAAGTTAGCGCCTATGGTTCGTATTCTAGAAGACGAAACATTAGCTGAACGTTTGGCTGAGCTAGAAGTACAACTAGAACGTCTGAGTGAAGCTAAGTCTTACCTGAACACTCATGGCAAAGCACTTGCGTCACTAGAGCAAATCGTTTCTGCACTAGACGCTGACCCAGAGCAATTTGTAGCTTTGGAAGCTGAGTACCGTCAAGCGGACAACGCGCTGCAAACGCTAAAAGGCAAAGTGTTCGCATTGTCTGATCTGATTGAACGCCGTCACTACTTTGCTTACGCAGACTCAGTTGACCTGCTTAACAAGAGTAGTGAATTGAGTGAGCAACTGAAAGCAAAACTGGTTCAAGCAGAACAAGCTCGTGCGAAAGGCCGTGATGGCTTGAAGCAAGCTCGCGAACAGATGAACCAGTACAACCAAGTACTGGCAGCGCTGAAGAGCTCGCATCAAGCGAAGCAAGAGACTGTTCAAGAGTTCAAACAAGAACTTCAAGAGTTCGGAGTTAACGCTGATGAAGGTGCTGAAGAGCGCGCGGTTCGTCGTCGTGATGAACTTCAAGAGCGTCTGCATACTTCTCGCAGTCGCAAGAGCGAATACGAACGCACGATTACCTCAACTGAACTTGAGATGAAAGCATTGGCTAAGCGTATTAAGAAAGTACAGAAAGAATACACAGAGCTTCGTACCTTCGTGGTTGCAGCAAAAGCAGGTTGGTGTTCAGTATTGCGTTTAGCTCGTGAGAATGACGTTGAACGTCGTCTACACAAGCGTGAACTGGCTTACCTAACGGCTGGTGAACTTCGTTCAATGTCGGACAAATCACTGGGTGCACTGCGTCTGGCTGTGGCTGACAACGAAGACTTACGCGATTCACTGCGCCTATCTGAAGATAACGCGCATCCAGAACGTAAGGTTCTGTTCTACATCGCGGTTTACCAACATCTTCGTGAGCGCATTCGCCAAGACATCATTCATACGGATGATCCGGTTGAAGCAATTGAAGAGATGGAAGTTGAGCTAGCTCGATTAACAGAAGAACTGACGCAGCGTGAAAACCGTTTAGCAATCAGCTCTGAGTCGGTAGCAAGTATTATTAAGAAGACGATTCAGCGCGAGCAGAACCGTATTCGTATGCTAAACCAAGGTCTGTCAAACATTTACTTTGGTCAGGTTAAGGGCGTACGTCTGAACGTTAAGATCCGTGAAAGCCACGAAATCTTGCTATCGGGCCTAGCGACTCAACAAGAGCAGCACAAAGACCTGTTCGAAACGACCCGTTTCACCTTCTCAGAAGCGATGGCGAAGTTGTTCCAACGTGTGAACCCACACATCGATATGGGCCAACGTTCTCCGCAAGTTCTGGGTGAAGAGCTACTGGATTACCGTAACTACCTAGAACTAAGTGTTGAAGTTAACCGTGGTTCTGATGGTTGGCTACAAGCGGAATCGGGCGCGCTGTCTACCGGTGAGGCGATTGGTACTGGTCAATCTATCCTACTGATGGTGGTTCAGAGCTGGGAAGAAGAATCTCGTCGACTTCGTAGCAAAGACATTGTTCCATGTCGCTTGTTGTTCCTTGATGAAGCAGCACGTCTGGATGCGAAGTCTATCTCTACACTGTTTGAACTGTGTGACCGTCTCGGTATGCAGCTTCTGATTGCAGCGCCAGAGAACATCAGCCCAGAGAAGGGTACAACCTACAAACTGGTACGTAAGGTCTTCAAAGATCACGAACACGTACACGTTGTTGGTCTGCGTGGATTTGCTCAGAATAAGCCAGCTTCTCCTGTTCAAGAGCTCATCGAAGAAACTGGACAATAAGCACAGGCTGACCTGTTCCTACTAATTCAAAGCCCCTCATCGTAGGGGCTTTTTATGGCTCATCGCGGCTTTCCGGGGGAAAGCCGCTTTTATCTTCAAGAAGAAGTAGTCTGTATCTCGATACCCATATCCCATTCGCTTGATTAGCTTTATCTTGTTGTTTATCCCTTCCAATGTGCATGTGTTAAGCGGATAACTTGCCGATGCTTTAATGCCGTGAAGATAAGGACTCAGTTTTCGTGTGAACTCTTTCAATGGCTTAATTCCATTCTCCTGTACTTGTGCCCACCACGCCTCCCAGAGCCCTTTAGCATGTGCTTCTGATTCACAATACCAAAGCTCTTTGAGCTGTGCTCCGAGTATATAAGTGGTCATTAAGTCCTTATTGATATTCGATATTTCAGTAGGATAGCTGTCTTGTCGTGTATTTAAGTTGCCTCTATCCATCACCTCACGAGCGAACTTAGCAACAACGTGGGATAAGTCGTAAACGATTTTTGCGATCGGGCAGTGCGCTTGAACTTCAAGGTCAAAAGGCGTATTCATGTCCATCGCGACCGCTTCGATATTGCTGCTATGCTTACCTAACAGATCAAGAATGGACGTATGTCCTTGCGGCTACGACCTAACCCTATCCAAATGACTTGGTGAGTCTTAGCGTCAGCGATGACAGTGGCATATCGATGCCCTTTAAAGATGGCGAACTCGTCCATGACGAGTTGCGTTAACTTCTCCAATTTCACTGAAGGTACAACTTGGCGAAGTCGACGTTTATCTATCTCTTTAATGATGTGCCAATGAACGCTCGTTAACTCGGATATATGCTTGATGGGAAGAAGAGGCAGTAGTTGTTCTATATGGCTTTTTAGGCGCTTCGTTATACGAGCATAAGGCTCCAACCAAGATAAAGCCTCTGTTTTTATGCCGCATTCACGGCACTTAATCCTTCGAGTTTGCACGGAAAGTTCAACAGGAACACCGAGCAACATGGCTTCTTTTACATGACGCCATCAATACTCATGGATAGCCTGGGCCTCGAGACCACAAGAGCATTTCGCCTCAGAGTTAGGTTTAAGAGTTAGGGTAATAAGTGAGGATGTCTGGTGAGACTTTACTAGTTTAAGAGCTTTCCAGAATGAAGATAGGAAAGTATGATTCGGCATTAAAACGGTAGTTTGTGTATGATTTTTGTTTGGCGACTAAACCATATCACTTACTACCGTTTTTGTTTTTAGTTCCCGTTAATCCGCGATGAACCTTTTTTATTGAGCTTGGCAATTATTGAGTTAGCAACTGATAGATTTCTCTGTTCAGTTCTAGACTTAGCTTGAAACAATCTCATTACTATGAACACCAAATTGTTTCGCAGCGTAAGCAACACGTTCTGCAGGTTTTGGGTATTCAGCGGGTGTACCAAGGTTTTCTATATGCTGTAATCTAGGAAGTAGACCTGCGCCGTTGGCAATTTGGATAGCCAAACCTGGACGTGCGTTAAGCTCAAGTACCATTGGGCCTTCTTCTTGGTCTAGAACCATATCCGTACCCATGTAACCTAAGCCAGTCATTTCCCAAGCGCTCGATGCAAGAGTCAGCAGCTTTTTCCAATGAGGAACTTGCAGCAGTGCCAGTTCTTTACCTGTATCTGGGTGGTGCGTCACCGGTTGGTCAAACTGAACTGCTCGCACGGCTTTGCCTGTTGCGATGTCGATACCTACACCCACGGCACCTTGGTGAAGGTTAGCCTTGCCATCAGAAGCTGACGTTGAAAGACGCATCATCGCCATGACAGGGTAGCCTTTGAATACGATGATACGCACGTCTGGTACACCTTCATAACTGAAACCGTCAAAACATTCGTCAAACTTAATCAGGTTTTCTACAACGGCAACGTCGTTCTTACCACCTAGCGAGAATAGTCCCGCTAGTGCATTACTGATGTGACGCTCTACGTCTTGTTCGTTAATGGTAGAGCCAGAAGGCTTAGTGTAAACGCCGTCCTTGTGTGAGGTGATAACAAGGATGCCCTTACCCCCACTTCCTTGAGCTGGCTTGATTACAAAACCCGGCCATTCTTTAACCATTTTGTGGATTGTCTTTACTTCAGCTTGGTGACTGATCACGCCGATAAGTTTAGGTACTGTCGCACCTGCTTGTTCAGCAATGATTTTAGTCTTTAGCTTGTCATCTACTAACGGATATTTGGAGCGATCATTGTAGCGACCAATATAGCTATGGTTACGCTTGTTCATCCCCATAATGCCTTTGTCTTTCAACTTAAACGGCGAAGTAAACTGTTCAAACATAACTTAATCCTCCGCTAACGGTTTAAAGCGACGTAGCTCAGTTAAGCGGTAACCAGTGTAAGTGCCTAGTAGTAAAATACCACCTAGGACAATCAGTTGTAGACCGATAAAGTTAAATGTTAGGTGTTGAATGAACGGGTTAGTCATTGCTAAGTAAACAAGTACGGCAGTCAATAGTGAGCCACCACCTTGAAGAACCACTTCTTTCGCGCCTTCTTCTTCCCATAGGATAGACATGCGTTCGATAGTCCAAGATAGGATGATCATTGGGAAGAACGTAATAGAAAGACCTTCAGTCAGACCCACTTTGAAAGCAACTACGGTAAACACGGAAATAATCATGATTACCGTTATAATCACCGCAGATATCCTGGCAACCAGTAAGAGGTTAAGCTTGGATAAGTAGCTACGAATAATAAGGCCTGTGCCGACAATCAGTAAGAAACCAACAATACCCGTAACCAGTTGTGTTTGAACAAAGGCTACTGCAATCAGAACTGGCATAAAGGTACCAGATGTTTTCAATCCGATGATGACACGTAAGAACACAACTATCAGAGCACCGATTGGGATTAGCATGATGGTTTTAAACATCGCTTGCTCTTCTAGCGGTAGGCTGTGAATCGATAGGTTCAATAATTGGTCTGCAGAGACTTTGCTATTGGTTGCTTCAGTAGGCGTAATGTCTTGAGCAATCATCGAGAAGTGAACTTTACTGTTTTGACCACCAACAACATCTAATAGAGATACGTTCGACTCGTCCCAGATAAGTAGATTTGGTTGAACTTGCTGTTCGCTTGATTCAGGGGAGAACAGAATCCACTGATCGTTATCCCAAACTTGGATCATGTTCTGAATAGATTGACGACGGCGACCATCTTCTAGCTCGATTACACCAACCACTTTGTTGTGGATTTTTGCTGCCGAAAGTAGCTTGTGTGTCGCTTCTACTTTGGTCATGTTGTTCAGAAGCAGCGCTGAGTTTTGGCTGTCTGGATCGTTCAGCGTTTTGATGAGCTCACGCGTGAAGGTTAGGTTGTCCGCTGAACGCTTGGTTGCGCGGTCAATCAAAGCAATCGATGCTGCTTCTTCTGGTCCGTCGAAGCTTGGTTGAGCAACTTCACCTTCTGGTGGGTTCTCAGTAACTTTTGCTTGGCTATCGACTAAGAATTGAGTTTTGTAGTAGATGGTTTGTGGGCCGTCAGCATAGCGGATAGACCATTCAGCGCGGCGGCCGGAGTCGGTATTCAAGTAAGAGATACCGTAGCCTGGTGATGAAGCTGACTCGCTGATGAGTGTGTAGTTAGACTGAGTGTGAGGAGCCGCTAATGAAACCTTCGCTTCTTTGCCTACAGCATTGAATTCGATACGAGCTTCAATGTCCCACACCTGTCTGGTTTCTCCTGGAGTCCAAGGAACACCATAGGTCGTATGTCTGAACATACTCAGTGTTATACCTGCTGCAATGAGCAGGAAAATAGAGATATAAAATGGAATTCGTGACGTCATAGCTTACCCTACTATTGTTATTTGGCTTCCGTTTGTACGTACTGTTTACTTACATCTACTAGCGCTATGTCTTTGATAAATTCGCGCCCTAGTAATACAGGGTGACTCATTTGAGAGCGATCCGCCAATGTAAATTGCGCTTTTTCATGGATTTTTCCAACTTTAACCCATAATTCGATTACAGCTCGGCGTTCTGCTTGGTCGGTCGTAGACTGACGGATTTTCACATAACGTACAACAGGCGCTTCAATCCATTTTTGATCTTCTGTCGCTTGTGATTTATCAGCTAGGTGAAATCGTACCCAATCTTTGCCATTGCGTTCAAATTCTTTGATATCAACAGCATTCAAAGAGGATGTTGTGGCACCTGTATCAACACGAGCATCGAAGCTTTGTTTGATAGAGTCGATAGATACTTTTTCGATGCCGCCAAGGATTGTAGGCTGTGAAGTTGGAGCAACAGCAGCCGCTGCAACTGCGACTGGCTCTTCTTCCAGCTCTTCAATCACTTTGTGTTCCATGCTGTTTAGGTGAACATCAAGCTGTTGGGAAAGGGTTGTGATTTCGTCTTCTAAGCTTTCAATGTAATCACTTTGATTGCTTAGTTGCAGTTCTAGATTTTGAACCTTATTTGCGATGTTTGTCTCTGAGCGGGCAATAGCGTCGAGAGTTTCTTGGTGGTAGGCCGCACCGTTAGTTAGGGTACACCCAGAGAGCAAACCAACCGCCACAATTGGCGATAATCGCTTAAACATAAAAAAACCTTTGAAAAATTGGATAATAGTTCAGACTATTTAGAAGTTTAGCCCACAAAAAAGGATGCGTGAAGCATCCTATTGTAAGAGTCTGGTCATATTGAGTCGCAGTGTGGGTGCTACGACAATTATTGCTATTTGAAATAGCTCATTTATTAAACTTTGGTCAGGTTTAGAAAATAAATGAGCTTTAGAGACAAATTTTGTTACGGCGCAATTTAGGCTTTTAAATTTTAAGTTTATGGCTTGGTTGCGATAAGGATAGCGCGTCTCGGCGCAGGGTGACCTTCAACAGTTTTTCTTGGGTCGTTTGGATCCAGGTAATCGGGCAGAGAGTTGTGTGTCATCCACTCAGTTGTGCGCTGTTCACCAATTGTCGTAACATTCTCATCCACGATGCGTACATCTTTAAAGCCAACTTGTTCAAGCCAGCGTTTCAGTGCACGAGCAGAAGGGAAGAAGTACACATTTCTCATCTGTGCGTAGCGATCAACAGGCACTAACACTGCGTTCTCATCGCCTTCAATCACTAGAGTCTCCAGCACTAATTCACCGCCAGACACTAATTGGTCCTTCAGTTGAATTAGGTGATCCAGTGGAGAACGACGGTGGTACAGCACACCCATACTGAAGACCGTGTCATAGGCTTCAAGTTTTGGTAGCTGTTCGATACCTAAAGGTAGAAGGTGAGCACGTTGGTCGTTGCCCATTAACTTACGAATAGCTTCAAATTGAATCAAGAATAGGTGAGAAGGATCAATACCCACAGTTAAGCGTGCCCCTTCACCTAACATGCGCCACATGTGGTAGCCGTTACCACAGCCAACATCTAGCACCGAGCGGTTCTTCAATGGAGAAATATGTGGAAGCACACGATCCCATTTCCAGTCACTGCGCCATTCTGTATCGATATGGATGTCGTGAACGGTATAAGGACCTTTTCTCCACGGGTGGAACGTCTTCAATAAGCTTTCTAGCTTTTTCAGTTCACCTGTGTGGTATGGCGTAGAACTACCAATCGTCACTGAATTTTTCAGGTCGACTTGATCTGGTACGTCTTGTGGAATCTTGTTTAACGCACGTAACCAACGATCGAAATCACCGTGCTCTGCATTTTGCCAATCCGTCAGTTGCTGTGGCAAAACATTGAGCCACGGCTGTAGGCGAGTATCTTGGGCAATAAGTTGATAAAAATTGGCAAAATTAAACATAGTTTTTCACTGAATTGGTGGTGTAAAAGTTATCGTGTCATTCACTACCGTGAGGATGACGTTCTAGTCCGAGCTAACCGGGTTTGTGCGCTACTTAATCGCGAACATTGATCCAAAGTTAAAGCATTGGAACCATACTTCGCTGCTTGAGAAGCCAATCTTATCAAAGCGCTCTCTGTGCACTGGGATAGAGTCTGGGCGCATCACGTTTTCAATCGCGCTGCGTTTTTGGCTTACTTCAAGTTCGCTGTATCCGTTGGCCCTTTTGAAATCATGGTGCAGATCGATAAGCAGTTCGTTCGAACTTTCATCTTCGAATACGTATTTCTCAGACAAGATTAGAATTCCGCCTGGGCGCAGGCCGGCATGAATTTTCTCAAGTAAAGCATAGCGGTCGTCTGGCGATAGGAACTGCAGCGTGAAGTTAAGCACCACGACCGAAGCATCTTTGATTTCGACTTCGCGGATATCGGCTTCGATCACTTCTACAGGCGTGTCACTGCGGTAAGCGTTCACGTGTAATTTGCAGCGCTCAACCATCGCTTCCGAGTTATCGATAGCGAAAATTGTGCAGCCTTCTTGCTGGATGTGACGACGCATGGAAAGTGTTGCAGCGCCAAGAGAACAACCTAGGTCATAAACGTTTGAATGCGGTTTTACGAAACGCTCCGCTAACATACCGATAGCTGAGATGATGTTGCTGTAGCCAGGAACTGAGCGTTGAATCATATCCGGGAATACTTCTGCGACCCTTGCATCAAAGGTGAAGTCTCCAATTTTATCAATAGGAGCGGAAAAGATGTTGTCTTTGTTGCTCATGGCATTCTCTCTCGACAGTCAGCGTTATTGGTATAAAACTCTTACCAAATAAAAGGGGGCATATTTTACGAAAAAATAGGACTGCTGTCACGAAAACTCAGATTACTGCCAAGGATTACTGTTGTATGTACAAGAAACCTCAAAACATCGAGATTTGATGATTGCCTTTCTGAGCTGGAAATTGTTCCAGGTCAGGTAGTAGGAGTGACGTATTTTCAGATACTTGCTTTTGTAATAACCCATAGATGGCGATTGCGAGTTCTGGTGCATGATTGTTGTCTGGGGTGTGGATCATTAAGTAGGGTTGTTTGCCTTCACTTAGCCACTGTGGAATTTTGCTAAACCAAGGCTTGAAAAATTCGATATTTGGCGCTTGGTCAGGGTGACCAATAAATCGAATCATTGGATTGTTGGCCGTCGCAATGGCATGAACGGGCACGCGTGGTTTTTTCTGGTGCGCATCGATTACCGCTTCTGTGGTTGGCAGCGCAGAAAAGACAGGGCGGCTATCCATAATGATGCGGTTAATACCTTCTTCGACAAGCCATTGGTTAAAGCGTTTTTCAGCATCGCCTTTATCAAAGAAACCCAAATGGCGAACTTCAACGCCGAGCTGCATCTGCTTTGGAAACAAAGTGCAAAATTTTTGCAGAGTGGGAAGCATGCTCGGTTCAAAACTGTGTGGTAGCTGTATGGTCCACTGACCTATGCGACCATGTAGGGGTGACATCGTTATTAAGAACTCTTTGAGCTCGGCTTGGCAGTGTCTAAGTTGTTGCTGGTGGGTGATAAACTTGGGCAGTTTAAAGGTGAACCTGAAGTCATCGTGGCTTGCCGCTTTCCAGTTATGCACGGTAGTCATACTCGGCGTCGCGTAAAAGGTCGTATTGCCCTCTACGGTATGGAAAACTTGAGTGTACTTTTCAAGGCGCTCTGCGGGTTTGGTGCCTTTACCGTAGAACTGACTTTGCCACTCAGAATGAGACCACATGGTTAATCCAAGTCTTAGAGGTAAAGTGTCCATCGTTTTTGCATCATTAGTCATCACATTACTGCTTTTAATCGAAATGAAAATCTACTGTACGAGACTTTTGCTGATTAAGGTATTTTCGAGATATAATTATCGCAATTTTTTTGTTTTGGTGAATCTTTGCGCGTTTGATGAGCTAAAAAGCAGCAAAGCCAGATAAAACACAATAAATTCGAGTGTGGAAGGTCGATTTTAACCGAGTTTCCGCGTATAAATGATTCCTTGCTTTGTTAGGTAAAAAGCTCTGTAGGGCTATTTTAACACCTACAGCTTGGAAATTAGTAAATTATTAAGAGATTGGGAAATTCATTATGCGTACCCATTACTGTGGTAACCTGAACAAGTCCCTGGCGGGACAAACTGTAGAATTGTGCGGCTGGGTAAACCGTCGCCGTGATTTAGGCGGTCTTATCTTTATTGATATGCGTGATCGTGAAGGCATCGTTCAGGTTGTTGTCGATCCAGATATGAAAGATATCTTCTCGATCGCTAACCAACTGCGTAATGAATTCTGTATCAAATTTACTGGTGAAGTGCGTGTTCGTCCTGACAGCCAAGTAAATAAAGATATGGCTACAGGTGAAGTAGAACTTTACGCGACTGGTCTAGAGATCATCAACCGTTCAGAAGCGCTTCCACTAGACTTCAACCAAACGAACTCTGAAGAACAGCGTCTTAAGTACCGTTACATCGATCTTCGTCGTCCAGAAATGAGCGATCGCATCAAGCTTCGTGCTCGTGCATCTAGCTTCGTTCGTCGTTTTCTAGACGAGAACCTGTTCCTAGATATCGAAACACCAGTACTAACTAAAGCGACTCCAGAAGGTGCCCGTGACTACCTAGTACCAAGCCGTGTTCACAAAGGCAGCTTCTACGCGCTTCCTCAATCTCCTCAGCTGTTCAAGCAACTACTGATGATGTCTGGTTTCGACCGTTACTACCAAATCGTTAAATGTTTCCGTGATGAGGATTTACGTGCTGACCGTCAGCCTGAATTTACTCAGATCGATATCGAAACATCATTCATGTCTTCTCAAGAAGTACGTAACATCACTGAAAAGCTGGTTCACGATATGTGGAAAGAGCTTCTAGATGTAGAACTAGGTCAATTCCCAGTAATGCCTTTCTCTGAAGCGATTCGTCGTTTCGGCTCTGATAAGCCAGATCTACGTAACCCACTAGAGCTTGTTGACGTTGCTGACCTAGTTAAAGACGTTGAGTTCAAAGTATTCTCTGGCCCAGCTAACGACGAAAAAGGTCGTGTAGCGGTTATTCGTGTTCCAGGTGGTGCTAAGCTAACTCGTAAGCAAATCGACGGTTACGCAGAGTACGTCAACATCTACGGCGCGAAAGGTCTAGCTTGGATGAAGGTTAACGACCGTGCAGCAGGCATGGAAGGTATCCAATCTCCAGTTGCTAAATTCCTAAGCGAAGAGGTAATCAACGGTATTCTAGATCGCACTGAAGCTGAATCTGGCGATATCATTCTGTTTGGCGCAGACAAAGCTGGCATCGTTGCTGAAGCAATGGGCGCACTTCGTCTTAAACTAGGTACAGACCTAGAGCTAACAGATACATCAGCATGGGCTCCACTGTGGGTTGTTGACTTCCCAATGTTTGAAGAAGACGGTGAAGGTAACCTACACGCAATGCACCACCCATTCACATCTCCACTAGGTGTGACTGCGGAAGAGCTAAAAGCAAACCCAGCAGCGGCAAACTCTGACGCATACGACATGGTAATCAACGGCTACGAAGTTGGCGGTGGTTCTGTACGTATTCACAACGCAGAGATGCAAACGGCTGTATTCGGTATCCTAGGTATAGAAGAGAAAGAGCAACAAGAGAAGTTTGGCTTCCTACTAGATGCTCTTCAATACGGTACTCCACCACACGCTGGTCTAGCATTCGGTCTTGACCGTCTAGCAATGCTACTTTGTGGTACTGAGAACATCCGTGACGTTATTGCATTCCCGAAAACAACAGCTGCAGCATGTCTACTAACAGACGCGCCAAGCCTAGCAAACCCAGCATCTCTGGAAGAGCTAGCAATCACAGTTAAAGCAGCACAAAAAGAAGAGTCGGCTGAATAAGCTAAGAACTCTATCTTTTAAGTGACTCTTTATTGGAGTGACTTTTGCTTATATAAATAAAAATGCCCGTTAATTTAACGGGCATTTTTTTTATCGTTCGATATACTAAGCTGATAAAGCATGTATAAATAATCAGTACTAGAAGTTATGTCTATTATCTTGGGGATTGACCCCGGCTCTCGCATTACCGGCTACGGTGTAATTCGTCAAAATGGTCGCCATCTGCATTACTTGGGCAGTGGGTGTATCCGTACCTCGGAAAAAGAGCTTCCTGGCCGACTTAAGCAGATCTACGCTGGGGTAAGTGAAATCATTACTCAGTTTCAGCCGGATGTATTTGCCATTGAGCAGGTCTTCATGGCAAAGAATGCGGATTCGGCACTTAAGTTAGGTCAGGCTCGTGGTAGCGCAATTGTGGCCGCTGTAAATGCAGATTTGCCGGTTCATGAATACGCCGCTCGTTTGATTAAACAGGCGGTGACCGGTAATGGTGGTGCTGATAAGTCTATGGTTCAGAGTATGGTAATGAGTATGCTTAAGTTACCAGCGAGACCACAAGCAGATGCTGCCGATGCGTTAGGCGTAGCGATCACTCACGCCAACACCAACAAAACCTTGATTGCGCTGGCAGGTAAAGTGACAGGTGCAAGAAAAGGGCGCTATCGTTAACTCTCTCCTCCAGTTAGCTTCCAGCATATACACTTCCTCTTTTTACGTCTATGTGCCTCGCATTTAGTTAGGATCATATCAAAGCAATATGCCGCTAGATCCCTGACGAAATGAGATCTTTCGAACAGAACCTAGATAATAATATTGCGTCCCATTTAACATGGCATTAACATTGGTCGGAGGTCTTATAAGTTAATCAAGGATGATCACTGATGAACCCTATCAAGTTGTGGCGCGTGCTATTTCTGCCCAAAACTCGCGAATGGAACAACAATCAAATCAGACAAGCCGACATCTTATTACTTTTCACTTTCATCGCTTTCTTTGTCGGTATCTATAGCTTAATCAAATGGACAAAACACGAAGAGCAGCTGCTTGTTGCGACTTCTGTGTTCCTTATCGTCTTTGAACTGTTCTCAGCCACGTTACTTCGTGTTGCTGGAAAACCAAGTTTGGCACTTAACTTTGGCTTTGTTGGTATGGCGGTGCACGCACTGAATATCATTTATCAAAGTGGCGGTGTGGTGGATTCGACACAGGCCTATTGGGTACCTTTGTTAGTGGTTGCTTTCTTTTTGTCAGGAACGCGCATTGTCGCTTTGGTGTGGAGTGGCCTTGTGATTGGTGTCTCCTTGGTGATGACGTCCGCTTATTTGAACGGATTCACATTTCCACAGTTAGTGCTTACTCCGGAAGCTGTGGTTGTCGAAACATGGTCGGGTGTCATTATGCCGCTGGTGGTGATCTGCATTGCTCAAGCATTTACAGCCAAGCAAAAAGAAGTGGCTATCGAGATGGCAGAACAAGCGATCTCGGAGAGTCAGCAGGTCGCTAACAAAGCGACACAAAGTGAAGGACGCTTGTCAGTTGTGCTCGACCAAGCTAACTCGAATTCAGAAAGCTTACAGAGTGTCTCTGTACATCTAGAACAACAGTCACAAGATTTGCATGCGCAAGTCGAAGTGTTGAACATCAATTGTGAATCTCAGGCGAGTGCAGCTGAGGAGATGAGCCAGCAACTGCACCAGATGACGCAAGGTATCGAAGAGTCGAATTCGTTTGTCGGTGAACTCAAAGAGCGCAGTGAAGCCGTTGGTACTAAAGCGCAAAAGAGTTCTGAATCTCTTGAGGCCTCGACTGGAGCCATCAGTCAAATCATACAAAGTAACCAAGAAATCATGAAGGTGGCTGATTTAATCACTTCGGTAGCAGAGCAAACCAATTTACTCGCGTTGAATGCCGCAATAGAAGCGGCTCGCGCAGGCGAGCAGGGGAGAGGTTTTGCTGTGGTAGCCGACC
The DNA here is from genome assembly GCF_001635455.1 of Vibrio sp. HI00D65. Lineage (GTDB taxonomy): Bacteria > Pseudomonadota > Gammaproteobacteria > Enterobacterales > Vibrionaceae > Vibrio. The sequence continues at coordinate 115,716 of NZ_LWEH01000085.1, read as the reverse complement.
AAGTGAGGGAGCTGTCAGCAAAAAGTAGTCATTCAGCCATCGAGATCCGAAGCTTGTTGGATCGCAGTAAAGTGGAAGTGGAGCATGGCAGAGCGATCATCGAAACTACGGCAAATGAAATGAACGGTATTATCTCAGAAGTTCAAACCATCTCTACTGATGTAAACCAGTTAACCGATATTATGGCGATGCAGATGGACTCCTTAAAAGAGCTCGATCTTGCCAGCTCTGAAGTGGCGCAGAGCGTTGCTGAAACCAAATCTGTGTCGGGTTTGGTCGCTAATTATGGTTCTGAACTGACTGGGCACGTCAGTTCAGTGAAGGAATTAGTTGAAAGCCTAAATAACGTGGTCTCCCAAGCTAAACAGGCGTAAATAAATCCCTCGAAAAACCACAAAGAACTGGATAAGCATCCAGTTCTTTTATATTCTGTCCCTCAAATTAAATTCCATCAAGAGAGTAAATTGTGATCGGACGTCTACGCGGTACATTAATAGAAAAACAGCCACCAGAATTATTGATTGAAGTCAGTGGTGTTGGTTACGAAGTACAAATGCCAATGAGCTGTTTTTATGAATTACCGAACGTAGGCGAAGAAGCAATTATCTACACGCATTTTGTAGTACGTGAAGATGCGCAGCTCCTTTATGGCTTCAACACAGTGAAAGAGCGTGCGTTGTTCCGCGAAGTGATCAAAGCGAACGGTGTTGGCCCTAAACTTGGCCTTGGTATCCTTTCTGGTATGACGGCGAGCCAGTTTGTTCAGAGTGTTGAACGCGAAGACATTTCTACGCTAGTGAAACTTCCTGGTGTTGGTAAGAAAACGGCGGAACGTCTTGTTGTCGAAATGAAAGACCGCCTGAAAGGGTGGGGTGCAGGTGACCTGTTTACGCCTGCGACTGACGCTGCACCAATTGACTCTATGCCAACGGTTCATGATGCTGAAGAAGAAGCGGTAAGTGCGCTACTTGCACTAGGCTACAAACCAACTCAAGCTTCTAAGGTGGTTTCTCAAATCGCGAAAGACGGCATGACAAGTGAACAGCTGATTCGCGAAGCCTTGAAATCGATGGTCTAATCGAACTTGACAATACAGCCCCAGTTCAATTGAAAGGTTAAGGTATGGCTGATAAAAGATACTTGTATCTAGCGTGTCGGCTCTTATGCCTCGACGTTAGGTAAAACGAGTGTTTACCTTCGTTTTTTTAACGTTGGTGATACTTTAAACAAGAATTGAAAGAAAACAGAGTTAACACTCTCAAATTGGAACTCTCTATGATTGAAGCAGATCGCCTCATTGCTCCTGACAACCCGGTTTTTAAAGATGAAGATGTTATCGATCGTGCAATACGACCAAAGGCACTCGCCGACTATCAAGGTCAGGACCACGTTCGTGACCAGATGGAGATTTTCATCAAAGCGGCACAGTTGCGTAATGAAGCGCTTGACCATCTGTTGATATTCGGTCCTCCCGGTCTTGGTAAAACGACGTTAGCGAATATCGTTGCCAATGAAATGGATGTGAATATTCGCACCACTTCTGGCCCTGTATTAGAGAAAGCCGGTGACTTGGCGGCGCTGCTAACTAACCTTGAAGAAAATGATGTGCTATTTATTGATGAGATCCACCGATTAAGCCCTGTGGTTGAAGAGGTGTTGTATCCAGCTATGGAAGACTATCAGTTGGACATCATGATCGGTGAAGGCCCCGCGGCACGCTCAATCAAAATTGACCTGCCACCTTTCACTTTGATTGGCGCAACCACTCGCGCTGGCTCACTAACCTCTCCACTTCGTGACCGTTTTGGTATCACTCAGCGTCTTGAGTATTACAAAGTCGAAGACTTGCAAAACATCGTTCAGCGCAGTGCTGATTGCCTTGGCTTATCGATGGAACCGGAAGGTGCATTAGAAGTTGCTCGTCGTGCTCGTGGCACACCACGTATTGCAAACCGTTTATTGCGCCGTGTACGTGACTATGCAGAAGTGAAGGGGAACGGTCATATTTGCCCTGAGGTTGCAGATAGCGCACTGAACATGCTCGATGTCGATGCTAAAGGTTTCGACTATATGGACAGAAAACTTCTACTGGCAATCATGGAGAAGTTTGGTGGTGGTCCTGTTGGTATCGATAACATGGCGGCAGCCATTGGTGAAGAAAAAGACACCATTGAAGATGTATTAGAGCCGTATCTGATTCAGCAAGGTTATCTACAAAGAACACCAAGAGGCCGAATTGCGACCGACCGAGCCTATTTACACTTTGCAATAGATAGACCGTCCAATCGTTAAATTATTCATTTCTAAAGATCCCAGTTGCATAAGCGCTGGGATTTTTGCGTTTTACTGAATAACAACTCTATTGTGCGAGTCGCTATAAAGTTCGAACAGGGCGCGTCAAAAATGAAAACTTTGATTTCACCTTTGATTTAACTAACAAAGATTGAAATAAGTTGTCATATCTTTTGTTACTACTTTATGGGTGTTGTGACTCCAATGTTGACTGTGTGCTGAGGTTTTGTCACAGCTATCACGCAGTGTTATTAAGACAAGCTAAATTGGTGTGACTTTAATCATAGTTGTTCAAAAAAACCTCTAATTTGCACGGATAAATTTGATACAAATCAACGCAGGGTTCTTCCATAAACCTTTTGAAACATACTGATTTTAGCAGTAATATTAGCGCCAGCTATATTAGCTGTATCTTAACAATAATCTAACTATAACGGTACGTTTTTGCTACAAATTTCATGTTGTAATAACAATATTGCAGATTGTTTTAACATGGACTTTTGAGGTGAATAATCACACAAGTGTCATTCAGCCGACACAAAGGAGTTACCATGATTGATGTTGTTGATCTGTCGCGTTTGCAATTTGCATTTACAGCGATGTATCACTTCCTATTTGTTCCACTGACTTTAGGTATGGCATTTTTACTTGCCATTATGGAGTCTGTTTATGTAATGACTGGCAAGCAAATTTATAAGGACATGACCAAGTTCTGGGGTAAATTGTTTGGTATTAACTTTGCTCTTGGTGTAGCGACTGGCTTAACTATGGAGTTCCAGTTTGGTACTAACTGGTCTTACTATTCTCATTATGTTGGCGACATCTTTGGTGCTCCGCTGGCTATCGAAGCGCTTGTTGCATTCTTCCTAGAGTCTACTTTTGTTGGTCTTTTCTTCTTCGGTTGGGACAGACTGTCAAAGCGTCAGCACTTAGCGGTAACCTGGCTAGTGGCACTTGGCTCTAACTTCTCTGCACTTTGGATTCTTATAGCGAATGGCTGGATGCAAAACCCAGTAGGCGCAGAATTCAACTTCGAAACCATGCGTATGGAAATGGTAAGTTTTGCAGAAGTCGTGTTTAACCCAGTTGCACAAGTTAAGTTTGTACACACAGTAGCTTCTGGCTACACGTGTGGTGCCATGTTTATACTGGGGATTAGTTCATATTACCTACTAAAAGGCCGAGATGTAGCGTTTGCCCGTCGTTCATTCGCTATTGCAGCATCTTTCGGTATGGCTGCTATTTTATCAACGATTATTTTAGGTGATGAATCTGGTTACGAGTTAGGTGAAGTTCAAAAAGTGAAACTCGCTGCGGTTGAAGCTGAATGGCACACAGAGCCAGCACCTGCTGCATTCACTTTATTTGGTGTACCAAACCAAGAAACCATGAACACGGATTACGCAATCAAGATCCCTTACGTAATGGGTATTATTGCAACACGTTCGTTTGATGAGCAAGTAACAGGTCTACACGACCTACGTGAACAGCATGTTGACCGTATACGCACGGGTATTTATGCATACGAGCTACTTGAAAAGCTTCGCGCAGGTGATAAGTCTGAAGCAAATATGAGTGCATTTGACGAAGTCAAAGGTGACTTAGGTTACGGACTACTTCTAAAACGTTACACAGACAATGTTGTTGACGCAACGGAAGACCAAATCCAAATGGCAGCGGACGATTCAATCCCAACAGTTTGGCCATTGTTTAGTGCGTTCCGTATTATGGTTGGTTGCGGGTTTATTATGTTGTTCGTTTTCGGTGCCTCATTTATCCAAACATGCCGCCAGAAAATCGAACAGAAACCTTGGATTCTCAAAGCTGCTTTATTCAGCATCCCACTACCATGGATTGCGATTGAAGCAGGTTGGTTTGTTGCTGAATTTGGTCGTCAACCATGGGCGGTTGGTGAAATACTACCGGTTAACGTTGCTGCATCAGCACTGACTATTGAACAGCTTTGGACTTCTCTTTTCGCTATATTGGCACTGTACACAGTGTTCTTGATTGCTGAAGTTTATCTAATGCTGAAATTCGCACGTAAAGGCCCAAGTAGCTTGAAGACAGGCCGTTACCACTTCGAACAAAGTGATAACTCTGTTGAAGACAAAGTTAGCCGTTCAGTTGAAGTATAAGTGAGGGGATATTAATGTTTGATTACGAAAGCTTACGACTTATTTGGTGGATCCTAATCGGTGTTCTACTAGTAGGTTTTGCAGTAACCGATGGCTTCGATATGGGGGTTGCAGCACTTTCACCGATAATCGGTAAGAGTGACACTGAACGTCGTATTATGCTGAACACGATTGCCCCTCACTGGGATGGTAACCAAGTTTGGTTGATTACAGCTGGTGGTGCACTTTTCGCTGCCTGGCCAATGGTTTACGCAACGTCTTTCTCTGGCTTCTACTTTGCTATGTACGTGACTCTCGCTGCACTTTGGCTACGTCCACTTGCTCTAGATTACCGTTCAAAGATTGAAAATCCGAAATGGCGTAAAGCGTGGGACTACGCACTTTGCTTCAGTGGTACAGTTCCGCCAATCATCTTCGGTGTAGCATTTGGTAACCTTCTACAAGGTGTTCCATTTGACCTGAATAACCTAATGATGTCTCAGTACCACGGTACATTCTTCGCTCTGCTAAATCCGTTTGCATTGCTATGTGGTGTATTGGCTCTGATGTTGTTCGTAACGCAAGGTGCAACATGGTTACAAATGAAGACAACAGGGGCGCTGCACATTCGTGCTCGTAACGTTGCTCAGATCACAGGCCTAATTTCAATTGCACTATTCGTTATTGGTGGCTTCTGGGTTCAATCTATCGAAGGCTATGTAATTACAAGTACGATTGACACGTTCGCAGACTCTAACCCGCTAAATAAAGAAGTATCACTTCAAGTTGGCGCGTGGATGACAAACTTTGAGACGTACCCAGCAATGTGGGCTGCACCGATTTTAGGTGTGGTTATGCCACTATTAGCTGTAATTGCATCTCGTCTTGAGCGCGGTGGTTTCGCTTTCTTATTCTCGAGCCTATCTAACGCTGGTGTGATCTTAACGGCTGGTTTTGCAATGTTCCCATTCGTAATGCCATCAAGCCTGAACCCTGACCATAGTTTGACTATGTGGGACTCAACAGCGAGTGAGCTGACACTTGGTCTAATGACTGCAGTTGCAGCGGTAATGGTTCCTGTGATTCTTGGCTACACAACTTGGACATACTACAAAATGTTCGGTCGCCTAGATAAGAAACACATCGAAGATAACGACGTTTCAGCTTACTAAGATAGAAGTGAAATAACTTAGGAGAAATTTTATGTGGTATTTCGCATGGATTTTGGGTGTACTTCTAGCATGTGCATTCGGCATCATCAATGCTCTATGGCTTGAGCATTCTGAAATGATGGACAAAGACAGTGAGTAATCTCGCAGAACAAGTCGCTAAGCTGCATCGACCAATGGACAAGACTCTCTTTAGAGCCCTGGCCTTAATATTGGGTTTTATGCATATTAGCTTAGTGATGTGGGATCCTGAAGCGTATGCAGCAAGCATCGGTGGCTTTAACGCGATCATCGGACCTATGTTTATTTGGGCTGTGTGCTCAAGCATGGTTTACGGTGTTGGGTTTAAGCCGAGAGCTTGGATGTGGCAATTATTGTTCAGCCCATATGTTTCACTTACCATTCTGCTCTACCTAACAGTGCTCCGCCTTCTATAAAGTAGGTTTATTTTTAGGTTCTCATTTAATGTGAGTCTTGTGCTTGTTTGGTTTTTAATCAAAAAAAGGTCATCTTATACAGATGGCCTTTTTTTTAGTCTGTTAAATCAAAAAATTCACTGCCATATACTATTAATGATAAGGAGTTAGGTTATAGTGATTTCTTTATCGATTTTGGGTTTGTGGTATCAATTTGCAGGGATTATCTAAGCCGTTTACTTGGCCAGTAACCGTATATTACGAAGACACCGACGCAGGTGGCGTGGTGTACCACTCTAACTATCTCAAGTTCTTCGAGCGTGCTCGAACTGAGATGCTGCGTTCAATTGGTGTTTCTCAACAAATATTATTAGAACAAAACATCGGTTTTGTAGTCCGACATATGGACATTGATTTTGTTCAAGGCGCACGTCTTGATGATTATTTACAAGTCGTTACAAACATTTACGAATTAAAGCGAGCAACCTTGGTCTTCTGTCAAGAGATCGTAAATCCTGATGGCAAAGCATTGTGTAAAGCAAAGGTTAAGGTAGCATGTATCGACAATCAAAAAATGAAACCCAAGGCAATGCCAACATTCATTCTTACGGAGCTAACGAATAGTGACTGCTGAAATCTCAATCTTAGGCCTAATACTAGAAGCTAGTTTACTGGTTAAAATGGTCATGCTCACTCTTATGGGTATGTCTGTCGTTTCTTGGGCAATGATCATCAAAAGAAGTAAAGTGCTATCTCAAGCTTCTAAACAAGCAGAAGTCTTCGAAGATAAATTCTGGTCTGGTGTTGATTTGGCTAAGTTGTACCAAGAGAGCAACAAACATAAAGACGAGCTTTCTGGTACAGAAGAAATTTTCTACGCAGGCTTTACTGAATTTGCACGCCTTCGTAAATCTAACGCGGCATCTCCGGACTTCATCATGGAAGGCACTGGCCGTGCAATGCGCGTAGCAGTGGCCCGTGAAGTGGATGAGCTAGAAACTAACTTACCTTTCTTGGCGACTGTTGGTTCTATCAGCCCATACATTGGTCTGTTCGGTACAGTTTGGGGTATCATGCATTCATTCATTGCGCTAGGTGAAGTAAAGCAAGCGACACTTGCGATGGTTGCACCAGGTATTGCAGAAGCTCTGATCGCAACAGCAATGGGGCTCTTCGCTGCGATTCCTGCTGTAATGGCATACAACCGCTTTAGTAGCAGTGTTGGTAAGCTAGAACATAACTACGCGACTTTCTCTGAAGAGTTCCACAGCATTCTTCACCGTCAAGCGATGGCTGGCAGGGAATAATAGATGGCTGGATACCAACCTAAAAAACGTAAAATGACAGCTGAGATTAACGTCGTACCTTATATCGACGTTATGCTCGTATTGCTGATAATTTTCATGGTAACGTCGCCGTTTGTAACTCAAGGTGTGGATGTTGAACTGCCACAGGCGTCTACCGCGAAGTCAGCGCAAGATTTATTAGGTGATGACAACGCGAGTTTCATTATCGTTGAAGTGAATAAAGACGGCGAGCTTGGCCTAAGCGTTAACGACGAAGAGGTACAACGAGGTCTATCATTGGAAGACATCATCGTCCGAGTAAAAGCTGAACTGTCTTTGAAACCAAATTCTCCAGTAGCGGTGGGTGGCGATGCTGCGACTCCTTACGCTGAAGTAGTTTTGTTACTTGATGAATTAAGCCGTGCAGGTGTGCCAAAGGTTGGCCTTTTAACGGATATAAGGGAATAGCTCCGTAGCATTCATGAAAGCGAATAATAAAAAATCCAACAGTTTCAAAAAGCCGCTTCTAATTTCACTTGGGCTGCACGTACTCTTATTCGTTGCGCTCATATGGGGAGCGGATTTTACTATGTCTGAACCCAAGCCTACTGGGCAGATGGTGCAGGCTGTAGTTATTGACCCTCAACTGGTTCGTCAACAAGCTCAACAAATTCGTCAACAACGTGAAGCGGCGAGTAAGAAAGAGCAAGATCGCCTAGACAAGCTTCGACGCGAAAGTGAAAGGCTAGAAAAAAATCGCAAGGCTGAAGAAGAAAATATCCGTAAGCTAAAAGAGCAACAAGCGAAGGATGCGAAAGCCGCTCGAGAAGCTGAAAAGCGACGAGTCGAAAACGAGAAAAAACGCAAAGCTGAACAAGCACGTTTAGAGCAAGAGAAGAAGAAAGCAGCTAAAGCAGAAGCAGACCGCAAGTTAAAAGAAGCGGCTCTAGTGAAAGCAGAGCAAGAGCGTAAAGCGAAAGAAGCAGCGATTGCAAAAGCGGAACAAGAACGTGTGGCAAAAGAAAAAGCTGCGCAAGAGGCCGCTGAAAAAGCTCGTAAAGAAAAAGAAGCCGCTGAACGTGCTGAGAAGCAACGTATAGCGAAAGAGAAAGAAGCCGCCGCTGCAGCTGAGAAAGCGCGTAAAGCAAAAGAGGCAGCAGCCAGAGCGGAGAAAGAACGCAAACAGCAAGAAGCTGCACTGAACGATATCTTTGCAGGGCTTGAAACTGAAGCGACTCAGAACTCTTCGGCAAGACAACAATTTATTAATGATGAAGTACAACATTACGGTGCAATTTACACCCAGTTGATTCAGCAAAACCTTCTGTTAGAAGACAGCTACCGAGGTCGCTCATGCCGAGTGAACCTTAAGCTTATTCCAACAGGATCAAATGCTATCTTGGGTAGTCTAAGCATATTGGATGGCGATAGCCGCCTATGTGCAGCAACCAAACGCGCGGTGGCACAGGTACAATCTTACCCACTGCCCAAAGACCCAGATATTGTGAAATCACTCAAAGACATTAATTTAACGGTATCACCAGAGTAAAAGGACGAACTTGTGTTAAAGAAACTATTACTGAGTTTTGTTTTTGTAATAGCGACAAGCAGCCAGTTTGCGCATGCAGCACTGGAGCTGGTTATTACAGACGGTATTAACTCTGCACGGCCTATCGCTATCGTACCCTTCCGCTGGGAAGGTGCTGAGCCACTACCACACGATGTGTCAGCGGTTATCGCTTCTGACTTACAGCGTAGTGGTAAATTCAGCCCAGTTGCGACAAGCAAAATGCCTCAAACGCCCTACAGTGAAACAGAGGTAAACTTTGATGCTTGGACTAACCTAGGTGTTGATTCACTACTAACGGGTAGTATCACAAAAAATGCCGAAGGGCAGTACGTAGTTAATTACCAGCTGATCGATATTGTTCGTGGTCAGCTGACGAAAGGACAAAGCCGCGCGCTAAGCGATGAAGGTCAATTGGTGCTTTCTAAAGATCACGTGTTGTTCAACAAGAAAGCGACCGTAACTGGTAAGCGCCTAAGAGAGTACGCACACCGTATCTCTGACTTGGTTTATGAAGAGCTCACAGGTGAAAAAGGTGCGTTCTTAACACGTATCTCTTACGTTGTTGTGAACGATAAAGACAAATACCCATATCAGCTTCGTGTAGCAGACTACGATGGTTTCAATGAACGCCTAGTACTTCGCTCTAAGCAGCCTCTAATGTCGCCAGCATGGTCTCCAGACGGTAAAAAGCTTGCTTACGTGAGCTTCCAGAATGGCCAAGCTGAAATCTTCATCATGAATATTTACACGGGTGAACGTGAGAAAGTGACGTCATACCCTCGTCATAATGGTGCGCCAAGATTCTCGCCTGATGGTAAAAAGCTTGCGCTAGTATTGTCGAAAACAGGCAGCCTTCAGGTGTACACACTTGACCTAGCAAGCCGTAAGCTGACTCAAATTACCCGCGGCCGTTCGAATAATACGGAACCATTCTGGCACCCAGACGGTAAGTCTCTAATCTTTACGTCTGATCGTGGTGGTAAACCTCAGATATATAATGTAAATTTGTCAAATAATTCGACATCTCGTATTACTTGGCAAGGTAGCCAAAACTTAGGTGGCCAGATTACCCCTGATGGACGATTCCTGATCATGGTTAATCGCAGCAACTCAGGCTTTAACTTGGCCAAGCAAGATTTGGAAACTGGTGCGGTTCAAGTATTAACAAAAACACTTTTAGATGAGTCTCCAAGTATTGCACCAAATGGAGGTATGGTTATCTATAGCTCTATTTACAACAAGACGAACGTACTATCGATGGTTTCTATCGATGGCCGTTTTAAAGCTAGATTACCGGCTACCAATGGACGTGTAAGAGCGCCTGCATGGTCTCCGTTCCTCTAGGATGAGTCAAATATTCTTTTAGCTATTGATAGTGTTAACTATTGTGGCATTTAACTATCTATAGCACTTAGTCGCTGTAGAAACTAAGTTTGATAACGTAAGGAAAAAACGATGCAACTTAATAAAGTTCTTAAAGGCTTAATGATTGCACTACCAGTGATGGCAGTAACGGCATGTAGCTCAACTGATGAAGCAACATCTGCAACATCTGGTACTGAAAGCAACCAAACTACTTCTGGTTCAGAAGGCAACGTAGATACAACTGTTGTAACGCCAATTGACGCTAACGGTCAACTGTCTGAGCAAGAGCTTAAAGAGCAAGCACTACGTGAAACTCAAACAATCTACTTCGCATTTGATAACTCTACTATCGCTGGCGACTACGAAGAAATGCTAGCAGCTCACGCAGCTTACCTAGTTAAGAACGTAGACATGAAAGTAACTATCGAAGGTCACGCTGACGAGCGCGGTACTCCAGAGTACAACATCGCACTTGGCGAGCGACGTGCACAAGCTGTAGCAAAATATCTACAAGCTCTAGGTGTTCAAGCTGACCAAATCTCTATCGTAAGCTACGGTGAAGAGAAGCCACTTCTTCTAGGTCAATCTGAAGATGTGTATGCTAAAAACCGTCGCGCAGTACTAGTTTACTAATTCTAGTAAGCTATTTAATTGAGGAATTGCCTCATGTTCAGTGACACAAAGCGAGTCATTTTGCTTTCGTTACTGGCAAGTGCAGCGAACACTGCGTTCGCTGCACCAGCTCCAGTATCCGATCTCAATAGCACCGCAACCAATTCAACTTCTTCTTCCTCTCGATCAGCATCTAACGAATCAGATATTGAGCGTTTAGAGCGCCTACTTCAAAATCGCAATCTTGTTCAGCTTCAAATGCAACAGCAAATGGACGATATGGCACTGGAAATCAGTGAGCTTCGTGGTGAGCTAGAACGCAACAGTTACGATATGAAACAAATGCTAGAGCGCCAACGTGAACTCTTTATCGAGCTTGATCGCGTAAGAGGTGAGGTGAAAGCAGCAGGTACCGCAACAGTAGCAGTGGCCGCGAGTGAAGGCTCTAAAGAAGCTTCTGGTACGTTCAGTACTGATGTTGATGAGCAGACTGCTTATCAAAATGCTGTAGACATGATTCTAAAGCAACGAGACTACACGGGTGCGATTACTGCATTCCAACAGTTTCAAAAAGACTTTCCAGATTCCACCTTCACACCTAATTCTCACTACTGGTTAGGTCAGCTTTATTTTGCCAAAAAGCAGGATAAAGAAGCTGTGAAGAGCTTTGCCGCTGTTGTGTCGTACAAAGACTCAAACAAGCGAGCGGACGCACTGGTTAAGCTTGGTGACATAGCGGCGCGCAATAACAATGCGGCGCAAGCTAAGAAATATTACCAACAAGTCGTTACCGAGTACCCAAACAGTGCTTCGGCCAAAGTGGCACAAACCCACTTATAAAGTAAAACAGAGGTGCTGAGGTGCCTCTTTTTTATACCCGCTTCAATACCCATCGTGCTTGCTTACCCCCAATCGTTTTTGATCCTCATGCCTGTCCTGTGTAGAATACTCGGATTCTCGGAAGAAGTTGCGTAGAGCAAGAGCAATGAGCCATATACTAGAAAAAATCGATACAGTTTACCCGTTTCCGCCTAAGCCAGTTCCACTGAGCTACGCTCAGAAACAGGCCCACATCGCAAACATCAAAAAACTACTTCAAGAAAAAGATGCAGTTCTAATTGCACACTACTACACAGATCCTGAAATTCAGGCTCTAGCAGAAGAAACTGGTGGTTTCGTTGGCGATTCATTAGAAATGGCTAAATTCGGTAACCGTCACTCAGCAAGCACTTTGGTCATCGCTGGTGTTCGTTTTATGGGTGAGTCTGCGAAGATCCTTACTCCTGAAAAACGTATTCTCATGCCAACGCTTGAAGCTGAATGTTCATTAGACCTTGGCTGTCCTGCTGATAAATTCACAGAATTTTGTGATGCTCACCCTGACCACACTGTGGTTGTATACGCAAACACTTCTGCGGCTGTTAAAGCTCGTGCAGACTGGGTGGTTACGTCGAGCATTGCTTTGGAAATCGTTGAAAGCCTAGACGCTGAAGGCAAACCAATCATCTGGGGGCCTGACCGTCACTTAGGTTCTTACATCGCGAATCAAACCGGTGCTGACATGTTGCTTTGGCAAGGTGAGTGTATCGTTCACGATGAGTTCTCTGCAGATGCATTGAGAAAGATGAAATCGGTATATCCTGAAGCTGCAATTCTTGTGCACCCAGAATCTCCAGCAAGTGTTGTTGAGTTGGCTGATGCTGTTGGCTCTACTAGCCAATTAATCAAGAAAGCGAAAGAGCTGCCGCATCCACAGATGATTGTTGCGACAGACAAAGGCATCTTCTTCAAGATGCAGCAACTGGTTCCTGAAAAAGAGCTGATTGAAGCGCCAACGGCGGGCGCTGGTGCAACTTGTCGTAGCTGTGCACACTGTCCTTGGATGGCAATGAACGGTCTTGAAGCGATTGAAAACGCACTTGAGAATGGCGGTGAGCAACACGAAATCTTCGTTTCTGACGAGCTACGTGTTAAATCGCTTATCCCATTGAACCGTATGTTAGATTTCGCAGAGCAGTTAAACATGCAGGTAAAGGGCAACGCGTAAGCGGCTTACTTATCTGACTAAATTAAAAACCAGCCTATAGTGCTGGTTTTTTTGTACCTAAAGATAGCCTGCCAATATCAATCTTGTGAGTATGTATCTTTTTCTGATGATTCATCTTGTTGATATCGCGTATTTTTTCTAGCATGTAAGTAAGATCGAAGGATTTGAGGTTTGAATGATAATCTGGTTGCAACTCAAACGTTGGATCAAAGCAAAAATCTTTGTTTTGAACGGCAAAAACCTGCTATTTACTTTTCTTAGCTATGTGTTTATTTCATGGTCGAGTTTGTATTTGGTGGGTGAGACGGGCTTAACCAGTTCGTTTACGACATTCGCGTATTACTTAGTGGTGACCGCTTCGACAGTAGGTTATGGCGACCTATCACCAACGACAGAAGCGGGTCGATGGATCGTCATTCTATTTGTGATACCGGGGGGACTGAGCCTGTTCGCAGCGTTACTCGGTAAGGTTGCCACAGAAGGTGTTGAATATTGGCGAGCTGGCTTGTTAGGAAAAAGGAGAGTACGAGTGGAAAATCATATTTTAATGTTGGGGTGGAATGAGCAAAGAACCATTCACCTTATTCGTATGCTCCAGCATGAAGAGACGGGTAGGCGTCCAATTGTGTTATGTACGCGTTCAGACATTGAAAACCCACTCCCTGGTGAAATCAGTTTCGTGAAAGTGAATAGCTACACTGACGGTAAAGAGATGGAAAAGACGGGTATTGAATCAGCCAGTTGTATTCTGATTGATAACCCTGAAGATGATATTACTTTATCTGCAGCACTTTACTGTGCCAACCGCAACCCACAAGCGCATCTGTTGGTTTACTTTAAAGATGAAGCATTGAGTGATCTGCTGCATACACATTGTCCGAACTCTGAGTGTATTCCTGCGGTAGGCGCAGAAATGCTTGCGAAGGCTGCGGTCGATCCAGGATCCAGTGCGCTGCACCAAGAGCTGCTTAGCTCGACAAGAGGTATGACGCAGTATTCGACTTACTATCCTCAAGATGCTGAACCCGTGACTGTGGCGCCGATTTTCTCTGTGTTCAAAGAGAAGTATCAAGCGACGTTGATTGCGATAGACTCCGGGAACGGCATTGAACTCAACCCAGAATTGGATCAAGTCGTCAGTAGCGGTACTAAGTTGTTCTATATCGCCGATGAGCGTATCGACGACTTTGATTGGAAAGGTTTTTAAGTTGCGACTCTTTTTATGTGAACGCTCTTGTATGTATTAGAGCACTTCGCCTTACTGGGCATTTTCGCATTAAAAAAGGCCTCATCATGAGGCCTTTTGCAGTTTGTTTCGTAGTTTCTGTTGAATAATTTTAATGAGCTTCAGCCAGTGCAATACCACGCTGAGTTAGACCACAAAGCATTATAGGAACCGCATTGAAGATCTCTTCAAACTGCTCTAGGCCTTCGATACCTTGTTCGGCAAGCGTTGCGATTGAAGTTTCTGGATCGTAAAGCATGCTAAGAGAAAGTAGAACGCCGCCAACCAGAGCGTTGTCTTCGCTATCTTCCGGCATTAGCGTTTCCCAATCATCGCGAGCAATCTGCCAGCCTTGAAGTAAGCCTTCACAGAAATCACGAGCAGCAGTATTAACTACTTCCTCTTCGTCCAATTGACAAGCTTCAGGCCAAACCCAAGTGCCTTCGATTAGTTCGGGACGAGTTTTGTTCCAAAGCGCAATGATTACTTCAATGTAGCTTTCTAATTGCTCACCATCAGTGAAAGGAGCGACTTCTTGGCCACCCCAAAGAAACGGTAGCCACTCATGCGGGGTCAACACATTAGGCGCTGCAGCCATTGCAGTGACAAAGCCCATGGTTTTGTGTTCTGTGATTAGCTTTCCTTCCAACTCTGGAAGCGCAAGAATATCTTGTAAAGTCAAAGTGAGGTACCGTAAAAGGGAACATATTTGCGCTTATAGTACCAATGAACTTGTGCCAATCAAGCTTCAATCTAAAAATGCTTGATGTCATTGATGATAAACACTAGGTTTGACAGAAAAGAAAACAATTATGCAGATACGGGCGTCTTTAAAGAAAAAAAGCATGGTAGCGCTTGGCTTATACCTTGCAATGTTTATCGCTATTGTCGGTAGTGTGACGTATTACGTCGTAGAATCACCAGTGCGCGCCAAACTGCAACAGAACCTCGACCTTCGTACGCAATTATTGTCTTCGTTGATTACAGAGCCACTCAGCAGCTCTCAAGGCTTTGTTGATAGTTTAGTTGGCTTTGCTCAGGCACACCGTAAAGGTAAAGATGTTATTCCGCTGTTCAAGTCGATGTTAGCCGCGAGTGACGACACCATCGTCAGTGCTGGTATTTGGCCTGAACCTTATACGCTTGATTCCGATAAGTTGCTGAATAGTTACTTCTTCAACAAAGCTGACGACGGAACCATCGATCAGCTTTTTTCTTACAACAACCCTAAAAGTGCACCTTATCACGAAGAGCATTGGTATACCTCGGTAGTCGATGAACCGCAGGGAACCATCTCATGGAGTGATGTCTACATCGATCCTTACACGCACGTTCGAATGATCACAGCGTCTTCGCCTTATTATTACGATGGTACCTTTGCAGGTATCGCGACGGTGGATCTCTCTTTGGAAGAGTTACTGGATTTTATTAAGAATCACGCAGAAGAGTACAACCTGGGTATTACCTTGAGAGACAAGCTCAACCAAGTCCTGATTTCTCATAACTTTAACCTTGTTGAAGGGACCTACATTAGTAGCAATCAATTCGGTGAATTTGGCTGGCAAGTCGATGTCGTTAACTCTAAATCGCGGGTAGCAGATGAAGTGTTTCGTCAGGTGATGAGTATCGAGGGGGGTATTGTGCCCTTGTTGCTACTTTGTGTGATGGCGGGTTACTACTTACTGAACCGTTATTTAATCACTCCAATCACCAACATCGCCATTCAGGTCAACAGTTCAAAAGCGGGTGAAGTGATTGATGTTGATTACTCAAGTCATGATGAGATCGGTCACCTGATCAAAACCTTCAATGAGAAGACGGTATATCTCGAAGCCGAAAAAGTGAAAGCACAAGCATCAACCAATGCAAAAACCGCTTTCCTTGCGACCCTATCACACGAAATTCGTACCCCAATGAATGGTGTATTGGGGACCGCGCAAATTCTGTTAAAAACTCCGCTTAATGCTGAGCAAGAGAAGCACCTAAAGAGTCTGTATGAATCAGGCGATCACATGATGACCTTGCTGAACGAAATCTTGGATTTTTCTAAGGTTGAGCAGGGTAGGTTAGACCTCGATGAGACGCGCTTCCCGCTGGATTCGATCATCGGCAGTATCAACAGCGTTTACTACACATTGTCTTCTGAGAAAGGGCTCCAATTTAAGGTGTATTCGGATGTGCCTTCCGGTCGTTGGTACTTCTCCGACAAAGCACGCTTGCGTCAAATTCTATTTAATCTCTTAAACAATGCGGTGAAGTTCACCTCGCGCGGTTTTGTTGAGGTTTACCTTAAAGAGATAGTCGAAGGCAGCGATACTTACCTCAGCATTCGAGTTCGTGATACCGGTATCGGTATATCGAAAGAGGCGCAAAAGCGTATTTTCAAACCGTTTGAACAAGCAGAGTCTTCGACGACAAGACGTTTTGGTGGTACAGGGCTTGGCCTAGCCATTGTAAAGAAAATTACTCAACTAATGGATGGCAATATTACCGTCACAAGTGAAGAGGGGATAGGCACGAGCTTTGACGTTTGGTTAAAAATTCAACCTTGTCAGCCTGGTGAAATAGAGAGCTTGCCACATAAGAAGTTAGATTACTCTGGCTTGAAGGTACTGATCGTTGAGGACAATCGAACCAACACGGTAATCATTGAGACCTTTATGAATAGTAAGGGCTTTACTTGTAAGAGCGTTGAAAACGGTGAACTGGCGATACAGGCGCTTGTTGCTGAGCGATTTGATCTCGTATTGATGGATAACCACATGCCAGTTATGGACGGCGTAGAATCAACAACAGCAATTCGAGCGTTAATTGGTGAAGTGTCTTCTGTCTTGATATTTGGTTGTACGGCTGATGTCTTTAAAGAGACTCGTGAGCGCATGCTTGGGGCTGGAGTCGATTATATCATCGCTAAGCCGATTGATGAGCGTGAACTTGATGATGCCTTGTTCCGTTACTCTAACAAGCTTTATCAATATCATGAAACCAAAAACCAGAATGACAACGTGTCTCTGGGGGGACCTGTAAGCTTAAATAGTCATGATGCAAACCTTCATAAGAAGAGCCTAAGTCGCTCACTACCGAAACCTGATCTGCGCAACAAGGACAATACCGAAGAGCTACTCGTGACACTCTATATAGCGTTAGAAGACAATAACCTAGACCTGATTCAATCGGCGTTAGAAAGTCTGCGTAAGCATGTCGAACCTATGGACAATGCTGAGCTTTCTCGCCAAGTTGATAAAGCATTAGAACAGGTTTCTTTAGGCGAACCGCCGACTCAAGATGTGATCAACAAAATTACCGTCAACTTGCCTATGGCATAGTTGTTGTTAAATTACGGAAATTTAATAACGAAATGGCCAAATTATAACCTTACTGTGATTTTTTGGTTGAAGTGACTGGTTTTTAAATGGTTTTTGGTTGTTAATTTACAGCTTGATTTTTAATTTGAAATATATGACTGCTAATATTGTGTTTTAATGGCGATATTATCTGGTGAGGCGCGAAAGTGCCTTGTTTATATGTTGCTAAATCACTAAATGGGTAGTGATATATTTTAGGTTTAACGCTAAATGAAGTCTCGTGGTCCATTTTGTATTCGTAACGCAGCGGCGGATACATTTGCTATGGTAGTTTTCTGTTTTATCTCCGGCATGATCGTAGAAGTGTTCATCTCTGGTATGACGTTTGAGCAATCTCTTGCTTCTCGAACGCTGTCGATTCCGGTGAACATTGCGATTGCATGGCCTTATGGCGTGTTCCGTGATTGGTTCTTGCGTAATGGTGCAAAACTCTCACAAAGCTCGTTGATGAAAAACCTCTCTGACTTAATGGCTTACGTGTTATTCCAGTCTCCAGTGTATGCTGGTATTTTGTTAGCTGTTGGTGCGTCAAGTGACCAGATCGTGACTGCGGTAACCAGTAACGCGATGATCTCTTGCGGGATGGGTGTATTGTACGGTTACTTCTTAGATATGTGCCGTAAGTGGTTTAGAGTTCCAGGTTACTATCAACAAGCTTAAGAATAGAGACAGCATCAAATTTGGTTTGTTTTTGATCTAATGAGTTAATTTGTAATCGAACAAACTTAAAAAGTCACTTTTTTTGATAATGCCCCTTGACCAAAGCAAGCAGAATCAATAAAGTAGCGCCTCGTTGAGTGACGAGCTCAACAAAATTTTTGGAAGGATGGCTGAGTGGCTTAAGGCGCTCGCCTGGAAAGCGAGTATACGTTTATAGCGTATCTGGGGTTCAAATCCCCATCCTTCCACCACTATTCTAAACCCCAGCAGAAATGCTGGGGTTTTCCGTTTTTGGGCACCTAAACTTTTATATCCTTCTTCTTTTCGAAACATTACTTTCTCAAATCCTGTTTTTGTTCGTCCCCCCACTGTTTATGTTGAAGCATTTTGATCCAGATTAGCGATTGATGCCACCGATAAACGCGTGATTTATAGTCATGAATCTACAAGATTTAGAGTAAGCAACATTATGAATAATCTTAACTCTTAGGAATCTATCTCATCATGACAGAAACCCTCGCTTCTCCAATGCTCTCCTTTACCATTGCGATCTCATTTCTGTTCATTGGTAAAGGCTTAATCGAGCGCTCTGAAGTATTAAGGAAGTATTCACTACCAGAGCCAGTTATTGGTGGCTTTGTTTGCGCTGCTATCGTCGCTGCGCTTTACTATCTCTTTGAAATCCAAATCACCTTTAGCCTCGATGTGAGAGACTTTCTACTTCTCTACTTCTCTACTTCTCTACTTCTCTACTTTTTTGCTGGTATTGGTCTTCAAGCTGACATTAAGACGCTAGTAAAAGGTGGGCGGCCGCTGTTTATCCTGCTCTGTTTGGCGTCGACTTTTATCGTTCTTCAAAACGTGGTTGGTATGGCTGTCGCATCGGGTTTTCGTATGGATGCGAAAGCGGGTTTGCTGTCAGGTTCTATTAGCTTGATTGGCGGTGTCGGTACAACCCTAGCTTGGGCGCCGATGTTTGTCGAAGAGTTTGGAATTTCGAATGCGCTGGAGCTTGCTGTGGCTTCCAACACGGTTAATTTAATCTCAGCTTGTGTCATCGGTGGTCCGATTGCCAACTACTTTTTCAATAAACATAAAGTGAGCCCTTCAAATGAAGAAGAGGTAACGGTTGGTGCATTCCAAGAGAGTGAAACCAAAACCGCGCTCAGCCACTACGGTGTTTTATGGGCATGGTTAATTTTAAACCTGACATTTATGCTAGGTTATAGCTTAAGTGAAGTTATTGAATCAATGGGCTTATAGCTGCCTCTATTCGCAAGTTGTTTAATCGCAGGTATCTCAACCGGAAACGTTGGTAGGGCTTTGTTCAAGAAGCGTCGCACACAAGAAAAAATTGCCCTAGGTCGGAAAGGGTTGGCAATGATCTCGGATATCTGCCTGGGCATGTTTTTAACCATGGCATTAATGGGACTCCGCATTTGGGATCTTGACGGGCTGTTTGGTTATATCTCTGTGGTCATGAGCATCCAAATTCTACTTTCGCTGCTATTTGCAGTGTTTGTCGTTTATTACTTGATGGGAAGAAACTACGATTCAGTGGTGATATGTTCTGGCTTCGGAGGCATCACTTTAGGTTCGACTGCAACAGCGATTGTAAACATGACTGCCGTGACTCATCGCTACGGTACGAGCCCACAAGCATTTATCATAGTGCGTTTAGTGTGTGGCTTCTTTGTAGATTTGATTGATGCGCTGGTGATCAGTTTCTTTGTTGGGATGTAGTCTTTCTCCCGTCTATCTTGTTAAGCAAAAAAGCCTAGCGTTGTAGCTAGGCTTTTTTCTATCTATGTTTTTCGTCTTTATTGGTGTCATTCGTCTTCGACTAAATGTATGTTTAATTCAGGTGGCAGCTGCGTGTTGTTTGTGTAGATGCGGTCAAAATCATTCAGTGACGCTACCTTCAGAGCAGCAAAGCGGCCCCACTTGCTAGCATCTGCGACTAGCCAACTCTCACGGCTGTTCTTTATGATTGACTTAGATAGGTCAGCTTCAACTTGTTCATGTTCCATAGCGAAATGGCTGTATGTTACTGAACCACAACCACAAATTCCGATGTCCGCTTCAAAGTTAGAGAAGAAGTGGACTACGCTACTGCCAACCATATCTTGATGCTCTCGTCTGAATAAACCACCCGCCAAATACACTTCAATCTGCTCATTTGCCTCAAGGATACGAGCGACTTGAAGGTTATTGGTGATCACTCTTAGCGCTGGCTTTGCTAATAAGTACTGTGCAATTCGAGTGACGGTCGTACCAATGCCCATCATAACCGTTGAGCCTTCAGGTATCGCATCGGCAACTGCTATAGCAATACTGTCTTTTGTTTCTGACTCAACGCCAGCGCGGAATCGATAACTCGTATTCGTGAGCGTAGTAGGTAGGCTGACGCCTCCATGTACTCTACGTGCTAGACCTTGCTCACACAGGTGGTTTACGTCACGACGAATGGTTTGAGTGGTAACAGCAAACAACTCAGCTAAGTGGTCGATCTGAATATCTTGGTTAGCTTTAAGCGTTGCGAGTATTTCTTTCTGGCGATGGTTCAGTTCCATAAAAGCCCACTAAAATTGGTTTGGTACGTCAGTGATGATGTTATCGACGCCTAGGTTGAAATATTTAGTCGCCAATTGTGGATCGTTCAGGGTCCATATTTTCAGAATTGCACCTGAAGCTTTGATCGCTTTTGCTGTTTTCTCATCAAGGATGCGGTGATCGATATGAATGCTGTACAGATCGAGTGGTTGAAGGGATGCCAGACTGAAATCGTTCCACACTTCGCAGATAAAACCACGTTTAACCTCTGGCATCATCTGTTGGCAAAGACTTAGTGCCTCTTTTTTGAAGCTTGAGATGAGCAGTTTTTCAATAGGGAACTGCTTTTGCTCAACCAGTGCGATCACTGTTTCAACCAAAGGCTGAATAGCCTTATCGTCATAAATTTTGATTTCAAGGTTTAGAGTTACATCAAGTTCTAGGCATTTATCGAGCGCTTCACTTAAAGTAGGAATCGTGGTCCCCGAGAACTCGCTACTAAACCAACTACCAGCATCTAACGTCTTGAGTGTGGTTAAGTCTAAATTGGCGATATTGCCCGTTCCGTTAGTACAACGATTGACTGTCTTGTCATGAAAAACCATAGGGATGCCATCAGCGCTCAATTGGGTATCAATTTCAATCCATTTAGCACCAGCTCTTGCTGCGTGTTCAATACTCACTAACGTATTTTCATGTGCTAAAGAAGCGGCACCGCGGTGGCCTGTGATCATAATTCAATCTCGATGTTCATTTGAAAATTCAGGAAACAGTAGCTCTACTTTATTACAGATTTATTAACTCTCCACCATATTGCGCTGTTTTGAGTGGGAACTAGTTAAAAAGAGTTGGATAGAGTTTGTACAATATTGAGACCTTATACTCATTATGTTCAAATCGCTAAGATAAATGTTCATATGAATGTAATAATTGACTCACATACTCTACGAAAACTTAATAAAACCTCTATATTTAGAAAACGATAGCCACATAAAGGTGATTAAAAATGAAAAAGCTATTAGGTACAGTAATTATGGCGGCAACGCTGCTTGTTGGTTGTGGTGAAGCCGACAAGGCTGGTTCTGAAGCTAAAGATGAGCAGATCAATATCAACATGAGCCTTGTGTTCACTCAAAATGAGCTGCTTACGCAAGAGCTAATCAAAGCGACCGACAAAATTCGAGAAAGAACCGATGGCTCGGTGAACATTAAAGTTTTCCCTGGTGGTCAATTGCCTGTTTACAAAGATAACTTGGAACAAGTGGTTAACGGTGCCAACTGGATTGCCGTAGAGGATTTGACTTATCTAGGTGATTACGTGCCTGACTTCGCTGCACTGGCAGGTCCAATGCTGTACAACACCTATGATGAATATTTAGCGATGATGGACACTGATTTCGTCGCTGGCCTTAAAGCTAAAGCGGAAGAGAAGGGCATCAAAGTATTGAATGCAGACTACATGTTTGGCTTCCGCCACATGATCACCAATAAAGAGATCGTTAACTCTGATGACATGAAAGGCATGCGTATTCGTGTTCCACAAAGTCAGCTGTTCATCAGCACACTTTCAGCAATGGGCGCAGCTCCAGCTTCTCTTCCATTCCCTGAGACCTACGCAGGCGTTCAACAAGGCGTTGTTGACGGTCTTGAGGGTTCTATCCTGACAATGTACTCAACCAAGATCTACGAAGTGGCTAAGAACATGTCTTTGACTAAGCACTTCCTTGGCACTGTGGGTATCTACATTTCACCATCGCTTTGGGACAAATTTACGCCAGAACAACAACAGATCATCAACGAAGAGCTAGAGGCAGGTGCTGAATCTAACACTGCTGAGTTGGTTAAATTGGATGTTGAATACACTCAGAAACTTGAAGAGCTAGGCGTTACCTTCAATGAAGTGAATTCTGAAGAGTTCAACCAGTTGACGGCGGATGTGTACAACCAGTTCCCAAGCTGGAGTGAAGGCATACACGCGACGATCATGAAAGAGCTAGAAACGATCCGCGCTGCACAGTAATCGTGCATACGTAAATTAATTAGTTAATGATTACGGCCTAACTATTCTTAGGCCGTTTTATTCCTGAAATACCCACGTCGTATTCGGTATTTCGTTGGAGAAGTCTTTTGTTTTTATTGAAAAATATTGAAGAAATCCTCGCTTCTATCGCTATTTCGATCACCGTTTTGGTTGTTATCGTTAACGTCGTCTTGCGTTATGGATTTGGCTTTGTTGTTCCGTGGAGTGAAGAGCTGTCGGTTATTTGCTTCATTTGGGCTGTCTACTTAGGGATTAGCTCCTGTTACAAACACAAGCTTCACATGGGTGTCGATGTGGTGGTTGCCATGTTGCCAGAAAAAGCAAAAATCCCGTTTAGATTGTGTGTTTCCGTTTTCCTACTAGCTCTGAACATTTTAATGGCAGTTCTGAGTTATCAATATCTCATGCTATCTAACAAGGTAACGCCAGTCATGGGCGTATCATATTTTGTTATCAATGGCGTGTTGTTGCTTTGTTTCTCATTGATGGCGATCCACACCGTTCGATTTATCGCGAACGATGTCGCTTTTCTAAAGCGCTCTTCTAAGTAGGTACGATTCATGGAAAGCTATCTTCCAATCCTTATTCTGTTTGTTCTGTTTCTTTTGAACATCCCCATCGCGTTTTCTTTGATTGCATCGGCGATGGTTTACTTTCTTTTTATCAATGACTCTATTCCTGTGAGCTTGGTGATGCAGCGCTTTATTAGTTCTGCTGAGTCTTTTCCGTTGTTGGCCATCCCGTTCTTTATCATGGTGGGTTCGGTGATGAACTATGCCGGGATCAGTAAGAGCTTACTCGCCTTTGCCGATTCAATGATTGGGCATAAAACCGGTGGTCTTGCTCAAGTGAATGTGGCATTGAGTACTCTTATGGGTGGTATCTCTGGATCTGCAAACGCGGATGCAGCGATGCAGTCGAAGATTCTTGCTCCCGAGATGACTAAGCGTGGGTATGACTTGCCATTCACGGCCGCTGTAACAGCTGCGTCATCAAGTATCAGCCCTGTAATTCCACCGGGTATTAACCTAATCATCTTTGCTTTATTAGCGAACGTGTCAGTCCATCAAATGTTTATTGCGGGTTACGTGCCGGCATTTTTGATGGCGCTGTCTCTAATGGTGACGATCGCGTTCATCGCTCGTAAACGCCGTTACAAACCTTCTCGTTCTGAGCCAGCTTCTGCCAAAGAGCGTTTTCACTATTTCTTGAAAGCGATTCCGGCACTGTTGATCCCATTTGGCATTATTTTAGGCATGCGTTTTGGTTTGTTCACGCCTACTGAAGCGGGCGCTATCGCGGTATTACTTTGCGCGATTATTGGCATCTTCGTTTATCGTCAACTGGGCTTCCGCCATATCCCGCTGATCATGCGTGAAACAGTGCAGGGCACCAGTAGTGTCATGTTCATCATTATTGGTGCCATGGTCTTCGGCTACTACATGACGCTAGAGCAGATCCCACATAATGTTGCTTCGGCTCTGATTGAGCTGACAGACAACAAGCTCGTCTTACTGTTGTTGATTAACGTGCTGCTGCTAGTGGTTGGCATGTTCATCGAGGGCGGTGCCGCGATGATCATCCTCACGCCATTACTATTGCCAGCTGTTCTTAACTTAGGTGTTAACCCGGTTCACTTCGGCATTATTGTGATTGTGAATATCATGATTGGTGGTGTGACTCCGCCATTTGGCTCAATGATGTTTACGGTTTGCTCGATTTTAAAAGTTCGTATGGTCGACTTCGTAAGAGAAGTGGCTCCGTTGTTGCTAGCACTACTCACGGTTCTGATGTTGCTGACTTTCTCTGAAAGCTTAGTGATGTTTTTGCCGAATTTGCTTTAACACTGTTTAGTGATCGATTATTTAGAGGTGTAGAAATGAATTCGGTATCGAATGAATTGAACCAAAATTGGAAAAAGGTAGATTGGGTGTTAACCGATGTGGATGACACCTTAACGTGGCAAGGTCAATTGCCGCCTGAAACCTTGATTGCGTTAAGCAAGCTGCGTGATTCAGGGAAAAAAGTGGTTGCGGTAACGGGGGCTTGTGCTGGTTGGTGTGATCACATTGCTCAGCTGTGGCCTGTTGATGCGGTTCTCGGCGAGAATGGCGCTTTCATTATGGAAAAGAAAAATGGGTATCTGACATTGCGCTCAGATATTCCTTTGCCAGAAGTCAGTTCTAATCAGAGCAAACTGAAACAACAAGTCTTAGCTATTTTGAGTGATTATCCAGAGCTCAGTTTAACGCTGGATCAGTCGTACCGCTTATGTGAAGTTGCGATAGACATCGGGCAAAACCGTCCGAAGGTTGATGATGCGATTATTGAAGAAATAGTCTCTAAGATTCACGCGTTAGGCGCTCATGCTACAGCAAGCTCTATTCACATTAATGCTTGGTATGGTGAGCACTCTAAGAAAGCGACATCGACCACTTTTCTCAAAGAAAAGGGGCTGTCTGACCAAGAGATAGTCGAGCGTAGTTGCTATGTCGGTGATTCGATGAACGATCAATACATGTTTGAAATTTTGCCGAACAGTATAGGTGTGGCCAATATCCAGCATTACTGGGAACGACTAGAGCATCACCCATCAGTGGTGATGAGCAAACCCGGCGGATACGGTTTCTCAGAGTTTGTCGATAAGCTACTTGCTTTAAAATAGCGACTGGTTATCGGCTTAAAACAGCCGATAGTGAACATCAAACACAGCTCATTTCTTCGTTGGATTGAGCTGTGTTTTTGTTTTATTAGAGTTGAATAAATACTTCTTCTATATGGTGGCTATCGCTCTTCAAAGACTTGTGTTGGTGACTTAGCCCACAACTTGCGAACTTGTTCTGTCGGTATCTTAATTCCTAGATGGGCAAAGGAGAAAATTGTGAGAGGCTTGTGTTGTGTCAGTCGAATCACAAGGAAGTTGCATGCACCATTTTAATCTTCGTGCGCTTGAGTATCTGAATGCGTTATCAAAATATGGGTCGCTGCGTAAAGCATCTAAGATGATGAACGTTGACCCAGCAGCAATGAGTCGAATGCTGACTCAGCTTGAAACACAAGCAGAAATGAAGGTGTGGGAACGCAATAATCGTCAATCACTGCTGACTGAGGCGGGCAACGAATTACTGAATTATTACCGCTCTATCGTTCGCAGTGAAACGGCGGTGCTAGCACGCCTAACCAAGCTGAAAAACCTCAAGGGAGGTAACGTTAGCATCGCGATTGGGGAAGGATTTATCACAAACTTGGTCTCTAAACCCATGCAGACTTTCATGGCTCGTTACCCAGATATTAATTTATCGATCGAGATTGCGGGTGCATTGGATGCCGTAAAAATGTTGGAAGATCAACAGATTGATTTCGCGATTACCTATGCGTCAGCTCCTCACCCTAAACTGCATTCATACGTTGAGCGTAGCCACCCTTTAGAGCTTATCGCTCCAAAAGGGCACGTATTGACGACCCAACAAGCACCGGTGACACTGCAAGATATTAGAGAGGCTTCTATTGCTTTGATCGACAACTCGACAGGTATGGGGAGGCTCGTAAAGCAGGCTGAACAAAACTCTCATCTCACTTTGCAACCTAAGCTTCAAACTAACTCAGTTACCGCACTCACTAACTTTGTTTCGGCAGGCCTAGGCGTGACCTTCATGCCTAAGCTCACTGTGCTTGATGAGATTAAATCGGGACAAATTGAAGTGGTTGCGACTGAGCTAGATACCTTCTCTAAAGCGACGGTGAAAGTTCAATCTCTCAAAGGTCGAGCACTGTCATTGCAAGCCGAAACCTTTTTAGACTTTCTCATCGAGAACGCCACATTCTTAAGTCATGATGCTCACAATATCTAAATAGAACAGGGTTGGTGAAACGCATAGTCTTACTCTTGGCTCGACTTGTTACCGCCAATGAAATTATTTATTGGGTGTCTTTACCCTTTGGGGCCAAGCAATGTCTTGTACTCTGAAGCCCTTCAACATCACACTTCCAAAACTCATTATCCTGATTTACGACTAAATTGACTTTTTATCAACATATGTTGAATTGTTAAGTCAACGCTTGATGAATACGTTACAAACTATTAACGACAGATGTTTCAAACAGGTAGTAAGGCTCGGCTGTGTGGCGAGTGCAGGGGAATATAGAATGGAAGTAATTGTAATTGGCAGCGGTGTTATTGGCTTGACCAGTGCTTGGTATCTGGCGAAAGAGGGCCACTCAGTAACGGTTATCGACCGCCAGGATAGTAGTGGTAAAGAGACTAGTTTCGCGAACGCCGGGCAAATTTCTTATGGCTATTCTTCACCTTGGGCAGCGCCGGGTATTCCGTTGAAAGCAATGAAATGGATCACCCAAGAGCATGCTCCCTTGAAAGTTAAGCCATCACTTTCTCCAGAGTTGGTGGCTTGGGCGACTAAGATGCTCGCTAACTGTAACGAAGCTAAATACGCCGTGAATAAGTCTCGCATGTTAAGAGTGGCAAACTACAGCCGAGACTGTTTAACCCACCTTCGAACCAGTGAAAATTTGGCATACGAAGGGCGGCAGCAAGGGACGTTGCAAGTATTTAGAAGCGAGAAGCAGTTAGATGCTATTCAGCAAGATATGAAGCTACTAACAGAAAGCGGCATTGAGCACTCACTGTTTGGTGTTGATCAGTGTCTGTCGGTTGAACCGGGATTAGCTGACGTGAAAGACAAGCTGGTGGGCGGCTTATACTTACCTCATGATGAAACGGGAGATTGTCATCAATTCTGTTTAGCTTTGACTGAGAAAGCTAAGGCGCTTGGTGTTCAGTTTGTGTTTGATACGGAAGTACTCAAGCTGAACCGTAAAAATCTAGTTATTCAGAGCATGACCACGACTCAAGGAGAGTTCAGAGCCGACGCTTACGTGGTGGCTTCGGGAAGCTATTCTCGAGATCTGCTTAAACAGGTCGACTTGTCGATTCCTGTTTATCCAGTGAAGGGCTACTCTTTGACATTGCCAATCGTGAGTGCGGATAAGTCACCAACATCAACCGTTATGGATGAAACTTATAAGGTGGCGATGACGCGTTTTGATGATCGAATTCGGATTGCTGGGACGGCTGAGCTTGCTGGTTTCAATTACCTGATTCCTGAAAAACGCAAAGCGACGATTGATATGGTGATAAAAGACCTGTTCCCGCAGGCGGGGGACTTTTCCAAGGCAGAGTACTGGACTGGGTTGAGGCCAATGACGCCAGATGGCACGCCTATCATTGGAAAGACGCCAATTAAGAACTTGTTTACCAATACTGGTCATGGGACGTTGGGATGGACGATGGCGTGTGGTTCAGGAAAGTTGTTAGCGAGTGTGGTTAGTGGCTCAAATAGCGATATTCAATCAGACGACTTGAGTATTCATCGTTACATGTAGCTCATTAAAAACGTGTTCAGAAAAATTAGCCCATGCTTAGTTATAAACCTGGGCTAATTAGGCTTTAGTGTTGCTGCTTATCTGGTGGTGGTTTCTAACACATGCGTGAATCGCTGCCACGATTTTTGGTCAGCTTCATTTTGGTAATTATTGGAACCGAACACGGTGAACGCATGAGGGGCTCCGCTGTAGGTGATCATCTCATGATGTACTTTGGCCGATTCCAATTCAGCGGCAAGGTTGCCAAAATCCTGCATTGATATCATAGCGTCAGCCGTTCCATGGAACACGACAACTGGCGCTTTGGTTTGTGAGTAGTCTTGTCCTTTCGGTGTCGATAAACCACCATGGAAGGTGACATAAGCTTTGGATGGAATTCCTGCCCTCGCGGCTTCTAATACGGCAGCACCACCAAAACAATAACCCATCATCACATTGTTATCTAAGTTACCACCAAGCCTTTGCGCTTCCAAAGCGCCTGCATTAAGTAGTGCGCGCATTTTTTCACGGTCTTTATACAACTCGCCCGTGTGTTGCTTTTTATCTTTCACTTCTGTTGGGCGAATGTCTTTGCCAAACAGGTCGATAGCAAACACGTTGTAACCGAGTTCGTTGAGCATCTCAGAACGCTTTTTCTCGTAGTCGGTCAAACCATCCCAATCGTGTATTAAAAGTACTAGAGGGGCTTGCTCGCTGGCTTCACTCCAATAACCTTCATACTCCATGCCATCTACCTGGTAGATGACGTTTTCTCCAGAGTGTGCTGCAAAAGGAAGCAAAACCGAAAACAGACCTAGTGTAGTAATTGCTCGCATACATTAATCCTTCAGGTGACGAGTGGCAATCCAATGGAAAGTATAGATAACGTTATGATTCTCGCCAGATTGTCAGTTCGGCTTTGGTGGGTAAAGCAGGAAGGACAGCTGTCTTAAACGGAAGAAACTTATGCGGAAGATACAATCACAGTAAGCCGTCACTGTGATTGTTCGAATAACAGGTTTAGGAGGTTTGAACCATTACCAAGTAGGGGCTGTGCTGTTATCGCTGCAAGGAAGACTTGTTCTAATATCAGGATACTTTCGTTGATAGCGCGGTAACATCGACTCGTTTCCTAAGATGCCACCTTGATGAATATAGATAATGGTTTTGGTTGGGTTATCTGCCTGCCATTGCTCTAAACATTGCCACATTAATGGGTCATAAAGCAGATCGAATTCAATGTCAGTTTGCTCCTGAAGATCTAGCCATGTCTGATAGTCTTGCTTATACAGTTTACCAAAGTGATGCTTTTTCGGGAGAGGCAATATCTGTGGATGTTCGGTTTCGCCAAGCTCATTGAATTGCTGAGTCAGGTAGTCACTTCCACCGACACAAGCGCAAGTGAGCACCGGGATATTTTGTAACTTTAGGTGCTTATGAAGATAAAGAGCAGTGCTGCCAGTTCCCGCTGGTAGTGCTACAACAAAGTCGTATTGGTTTTCAAAGCGCGTCCAGCTCAGTATTTCCATCGCCAGTTGTTTTACGCCATATTCGGAAAGTTGAGAGCGGCCACCCTCAGGTAACACGATACACTGTGAGTCTGGTTGTCTTACTTGCTCAATATACGCTTGTGGATGAAGTTCAGAGCCTGTCTCTTTGACTGAAATGACTTTAGCGCCCAGGTCAATAGCACCACGGTAATTGCCGATTGGGCGTTCTTGTAACCATTGAGGTAGGTGGTCGACGTAAAACTCCAGCGTCCAACCTTTAATCTTTGCCAATGCCGCGAGTGAGAACAGAGAGTTCGCTTGAGCTGAGCCGTAGCTGATCAGGGTGGTAATGTTCGGATGATCGTCTTCTAGCAGCTTCATGAACTTGCGAGCTTTATTGCCACAAAAATGGGAGTGTAGCTGGTCGTCACGCTTTAAGAAAAAGGTGTGGTCGTTGTATTGATGCTGAGTTACAGGACTATTATTTAGTTTCATTGCACTTAGTAAAAATGCTGACTAAAAAGCCAGTATTTTAAAATCAAATTGGACTTACGAGTATCTAGCAGGTTATTGGCTCTGTAAACCAACTACATCAAGTTTTCACTCGATATTGAACCCAATAGATACTAGTGAATATCGATCGCTCTAAAAGGTGATTTGAGCTGTGCACCCACCGCAAGTTCGGTTGAATAGTTTGAAGTCCCAGTGATAGCGTTGACATAGGTCGTCAACAATCAGTAACCCTAAGCCGTGACCGCTAGGGTTGTATTGATCTTGTAAGCCTTCGCCTTGGTCTTCAATTGTAATGCCGTTTTGAGACAAAGTAATTGTCACAGTACCACTATTGGTTGCAGCAATAGCATTCCTTAGTAGGTTACCAATCAGCATGTTCATGATAGCGCTGGTGGCTTGAATGGTCGGCTCAGACTCAACGGTTAATGATATCTCGACCTCTTTGTCAGAGGCCTGTGAAGTGCTTTTTGACACAATAGCTTCTAGTTCTTGTTGGCTAAATAAGCGCAGTGGTGCGTCGTCACTGTTTCTTTCATATCGCACGAGGCCAAGCAAGGCATCGACCATCTCCGACATCTGCACGATGGCGTCATCAATACGCTCAACCTGACGAGATTGAAACTCTGTCGTTTCACTGCGGATCAGCAGTTTATTAGCGCCACGAGCAACCGTTAATGGTGTTCTCAATTCATGACTTGCGTAGCGTGCAAAGGCTTGCTCACGTTTGATAAGGGAGTTGATTTCTCGACGATATTGATTGAGTTGATCGGTCAGTTGACGGAATTCTATCGCAGCATCGTCACTTACTCCAAATTCTTCGTTGAGGTTGAGTTTGTTCGACTCAAGCTGTGCAGAGAGAGAGTTAAATGGTTCAATAAGCCGTTTGGATAATCGATAAAGTATTGAACCAAAACAAAAGATTAGGATAGAGAGCAACGTGAGTATAAACATTGTCGCGTACACTGATTCTGTTTGGTCCAGTTCGATAAGGTCTATTTCAGACAATAGAATAATAGGATAGGTTTTTCCTTGGTGTGTGTACTCACCAACATAGACCATGCGCGAGTTTGGTTCTTGACCCACTTCGCCAAGGAAGTTTTCTCTGCCTTTTATAAATTTAGAGTATTCTTCCGGTATGAGGGTTGGGTCATTGTAGGCCGTGGTCAGTTCATCTATCCTTAATTCACCATTCTCCCCAGCTTGAAACTGGCTGATGGCGTAGTTGCGGTCAATCAGGATTCGCCTTTCGCCGACGCTGTCTTCAGACAAAAACAGTGCTGATATAAAGACCACATAGACAAATGCCGTCACAATCACTGCCATTAAGCCAAAGAAAAGCGCTAAACGGCCTGTAAGGGTTTTTGTGCTAGTGAGAACATTGAGAATCAATTGTAAGACTCCAGGCGGAATCCAACCTTAGGAACCGTAATTAGCATCTGAGTATCAAAGGGCTTATCGAGTTGATTACGCAGTTGGTAGATGTGACTGCGTAGCACATCGTTGTTCGGTTCGTCTTCTTCCCATAGTTTGTACGAGATGTCTTCACGCGTTACCACTTCAGGTGCATTCTGGCATAGCATCTCAAGAATGGTATAGGTGGTTGGGTTGAGTGCAAGTAGCTTGTCTTGACGGTAAGCTTTGCGGGTTTTCTGGTCGATGGTGAGCTCGTCAAATTGAAGTTTAGAGGACGCCACTTTTCCGCGGTAACGGCGAACCAGCGCATTCATCCTTGCTTCTAGAATATCTAAGTCGAAGGGCTTGGTGAGATAGTCATCCGCACCGTGGTCAAAGCCTTTCAACATGTCTTCACGGCTATCGAGTGCAGTCAGCATCAGGATAGGTGTTGCATTTCCTTGGTCTCGCAGTTTATTGCAAACCGTTAGGCCGTCCATTCGTGGCAACATGAGATCTAAAATAATGATATCAAATGAGTTGTCCATTGCGAGCTGCAGGCCAAGCTCTCCGTTGTCTGCATAATCGAGTTCCATCCCAATACACTCAAAATAATCAAATAAGACACCTGCAATTTCACGGTTATCTTCGACCAATAGAACTCGTTTCATTTTGAATCTCATACAGAAATAGACAGTAACATTATCCTGGGTGAGCGTGAAAAATATGTCAATAACATAACTTTCACTTATGGGCGCGTAAATTGATCTCAGATTAATAAATAGAAGAACGTATTATGTCTGAACTTCATATTAGCCGACCTAAAGAATCCCTCTCGCAGATCCACCCAGCGGTTTTGCTGTCTATCATTGTGCCTTTTTATAACGAACAAGAGGTGTTGGAAGAGTTTCATTCACGCTTAACCAAGGTGTTAGATAGCCTGCCGATTACCAGTGAGATTGTTTATGTCGATGATGGCAGTAAAGATAACAGCTTAGACGTGGTGAGCTCATTTACCTCAATCAATAGTTCTATTTCTGTTATCGGGCTGAGCCGTAACTTCGGTAAAGAGTCGGCGATGAGTGCTGGCTTAGAGCATTGTCGCGGGCAAGCGGTGATCTTATTAGATGCAGACTTGCAAGATCCTCCTGAGTTAATTCCTCAAATGATTGCCAAATGGCGTGAGGGCTATGACGTGGTGAACATGCAACGTCGCCAACGTGACGGAGAAACTTGGTTTAAGAAGTTCTCAGCGGCGAGCTTTTATAAAGTGATGAATGCAGCGGCGAAGATTGATGTTCCTGAGAATGTCGGTGACTTCCGACTGTTGAGCCGTGAAGTTGTCGACCATATTAACCAACTTCCCGAACGTAACCGCTACATGAAAGGCATTTTTTCTTGGCCGGGTTTTCGCCAAGCCACCATTCAGTTTAATCGTGATGCGCGTTTCTGTGGGGAGACGAAGTGGAATTACCTTAAGCTGATCGGGTTGGCGATGGATGGCATCACGTCATTCTCTATTCGACCGCTGCGTATTGCGACGGCTGTGGGTGGTTTAGTTGCGCTGAGCGCGTTTATCTACGGGATGGTTATTGTCTTCAAAACTATGATGTTTGGTGAGCCAATCACCGGATATCCATCCATGATGGTGGTTCAACTTGCCCTTGGCGGCATTCAACTTCTGAGTATCGGTTTAATGGGGGAATACATAGGTCGTATCTTCATTGAAACCAAGAATCGTCCCTTGTATTTGATCCAGTCTGTCGTTGATACACCAGCATTAAAAACACACTTTAAGCTAGAGGAATCGGCATGAGCCTGAATAGAACACACCTATGGTATTTATTGGCTTTTGCATTGGTTCTGAGGCTGTTGTCTTTGGCGACATATCCGTTGATGGATACCACTGAGGCTCGCTATGGGGAAATGGCGCGTCTAATGGTGGAAACCGGCAATTGGTTAACCCCTCAGTTCGATTACGGAATCCCTTTCTGGGGTAAGCCTCCGATGTTTACCTGGATGAGCGCGATTGGCATTGAGCTTTTTGGATTAAGCGAGTTCGCTGTCCGTGCTCCGCATTGGTTGGCAGGTTTCGCGACAATTTTATTGGTCGCGTATATGGCAAAGCGTACCGGACAAAGTGCGCTGGTTGCGGCAGTGGTATTGGCGACCTGTGGCATTTTCTCGATTGCTGCCGGTGCTGTAATGACGGATATGGCGCTAACTTTATCTATGACGATTGCGATGCTAGGGTTTTATTTGTGTTGGCAGGGAGAAGGCAGTGACAAGACCAATAGAAATTGGGGATATATCGGTTTCATTGGCTTGGCATTAGGTTTACTTGCAAAAGGCCCAGTGGCCGTTGTCATTATGGGTATCGCAGTTTTTCCTTGGTTAGTATTACAACATGGCTTCTTTGGCGCTTTCAAAGTGTTATGGCAACGCTTTCCATTGTTGTCTGGATTAGGTGTGATGCTGGCGATTGCCTTGCCTTGGTACATCATGGCAGAAATGGCGACACCGGGCTTTATCGATTACTTTATTGTTGGCGAACACTTTAAGCGTTTTGTTGTCAGTGGCTGGGAAGGGGATCTTTATGGCTCTGCACACGACCAGACGCGAGGCATGATTTGGGTATTCTGGATTCAAGCCGCCGCGCCTTGGTCGATTGTTTT
Organism: Vibrio sp. HI00D65; assembly: GCF_001635455.1. Taxonomy (GTDB): domain Bacteria; phylum Pseudomonadota; class Gammaproteobacteria; order Enterobacterales; family Vibrionaceae; genus Vibrio. Next base: position 81,549 of record NZ_LWEH01000085.1, on the reverse strand, counting down.
GCCGATATTGGCCTTCGTTCGCCGTAAGAAAATCGCTCAAATCAACATTGAGAATCGTGGGCTGTTTTCATTTCTTGTATGTTGGTTAATGTCACCTCTGATTCTATTTACCATGGCAGGTAACATTCTTCCTGCGTATGTTCTCCCGGGGATCCCGGCGCTTGGTTTGTTAGTGGCGATGTTAGTGGTGGAAAAAGACAAGAAATGGTTCTCCAGCGTGGCCTTGGTTCTGCCAGTGTTGTTGATGATTGCAATAGTTTACCTGAACTTAGGTAAGGCGAACGAGAAGAGTGACCGCATTATTTTTGAACAGATTACGGATTTTGCGCCAAGCTTCTACGTGGGCAAGCGACCATTCTCCGGTCAATTTTATAGCCACGGGCAAGCGAAGAAACTACTCAACATCGAGCAACTTGATGGTGTCGATAAGTTTTATTTGATTGGTAAAAGAGCAGAAGTAGAAGCCAAGATAAAAGAAAATGCGTTGACCTGTATTTTGGAGCCGACTGTCAAAATAAATCGAGCTTTGTTTACTTGTCATAGCCAGAACGTCAAACACAACCAATCGTTGAGTCAAATATACATTGGAAGCTATGGTCAGCCTTAAGTTAAGCTTACGCGTTGGCAAAGATAAGCTTCGGGTGTGCAGCCAGAGGTTACAGTCCCAACATAAGATCTTTCGGTTCGCTACAGTTGGTGTTGGTGGGTTTGTTGTTGATTGCGCCGTGTTTGTGCTGCTGCACTACTTAATAGGTTTAACACTGATGAGTGCGAGGATAGGTGCTTTCATTGTTGCTGCTACAACAACGTGGTCTGGTAATCGCGTGCTGACGTTTGATTGCAAAGAGCAGGGTAGTTGGTCAGATAAGTTGATTCAATGGCAAAAGTTCATGCTGTCAGCATCAATATCGGCCATACCTAACTTGCTGTGTTTTCAGTTGGTGATGCAACTACTACCCGAATTTACAGGGGCCGCATTTGTTGCAATGGCAGTGGGGATTCTAGTAGGTATGGTGACAAACTATTTCTTCAGTCAGCATTGGGTTTTCGCCCGCGAGGCGCCATGATTAACTGAACTTAGAATCATCAATCGCAAGATACGAAAAAGCGCAGCTAAATAGCTGCGCTTTGTGTTTTTGTTCGCTAATGGTATCGGCTTAAAAAGATTAGCGTTGTGCGGCACGTTGACGGTTCTTTCCGTTACCTGTCGGCTTTCCACCTTGGCCATTACCACCTTTATTACGGTTTAGTTTGCCATTGCCTTGCGATTGACCGTCCGGTCCTTTCTTGATGAAGCCCGTTGCTGGCTTACGAGAGTTTCTACTACCGCCACCGTTGCCTTGTCCACCATTGTCGTTGCCAGCAGGTTTCTTACCACCTGGTTTAGGCTTATTGCCACCAGATTTAGAGTGGTTACGTGGCTTCTCGCCGCCTAATCCTGGTTGAGATTTGCTGTGCTTAGTAGCAAAACGTTGTGAGCCGTGACGGCCAGACTTGCGACGCTGCGCTGGTGTTTGAGCATCAAAGTCATCCTCAGGAACCAAGCAACCTGGCTTATCACCAATCAGGTGTTTTTTCCCCATGTCAATCAAAGCTTCACGAATCAGTTTCCAGTTCTCTGGATCGTGGTAGCGAAGCAGTGCTTTATGCAGACGACGTTGACGGTCACCTTTTGGCACAGGGATATCTTCACGCTTTTTGTATTTAACGCGTTTCAGAGGGTTTGTCTCTGAGTAGTACATCGACGTTGCGTTACACATTGGCGATGGGTAGAAGTTCTGTACTTGGTCACACTCGTAGTTGTGCTTTTTAAGCCACAATGCCAGGTTCAGCATGTCTTCGTCTTCTGTGCCCGGGTGAGCCGAGATGAAGTAAGGAATTAGGTACTGCTTCTTACCGGCTTCAGCGCTGTACTTCTCGAACATCTCTTTGAAACGATCGTAAGTGCCCATACCCGGTTTCATCATCAGATCTAGTGGGCCCTTTTCAGTATGCTCTGGAGCAATTTTCAAATAGCCACCTACGTGGTGCGTTACAAGCTCACGCACGTATTCTGGTGATTCAATCGCCAAGTCGTAACGAACACCAGAAGCGATCATGATCTTCTTAACGCCTGGTACTTTTCTCGCTGAACGATAAAGGTCGATGGTGTGTTTGTGGTCTGTGTTTAGCTTCTCACAGATTTTCGGGAACACACACGACGGACGGCGACAGTTCACTTCTGCTTTCGGGTCTGAACAACCTAAACGGTACATGTTCGCTGTTGGACCGCCCAAGTCAGAAATGGTACCAGTAAAGCCAGGTACTTTATCTTTGATGTCTTCGATCTCATCTAAGATAGATTCTTTCGAACGGTTCTGGATGATACGGCCTTCGTGTTCTGTGATTGAACAGAAAGAACAACCACCAAAACAGCCACGCATGATGTTCACCGAGGTTTTGATCATCTCGTAGGCTGGAATCTTTGCTTTGCCGTACATCGGGTGAGGCACACGCTGATAAGCAAGGCCAAACACGTAATCCATCTCTTCTGTTGCTAGAGGGATTGGCGTTTGGTTAACCCAAAGCTCGCGATCACCGTGGCGTTGAATCAAAGCTCGGCCTGAATACGGGTTTGTCTCTAGGTGTAAAATACGGCTTGCGTGAGCGTAAAGAATACGGTCGTTGTTAAGCTTTTCAAACGCTGGGATACGTACTGCTGTCGTCTTCGCATCGTGACGAGAAGGACGAATCGTAATTGGCTGCGCCTTTGGCTCTTCATCTTTTTTGGTATCGCATTGCGTTTCCACTTCGTACGGGTTTACTGGTACGTAAGCTTTGTTTGGCTTTTCGATACGAGAAGAGTCGATAATCTTGTAACCTTCAGGTGCAGTAGGCAGGTTGATCGCTGTACCACGAATGTTGGTTAGGTTAGAGATATCTTCACCATCAGCAAGGCGGTGTGCCACCTCTACTAGAGCACGCTCAGCGTTACCAAATAACAGGATGTCCGCTTTTGCATCAAAAAGTACAGAGCGACGAACTTTATCCGACCAGTAGTCATAGTGAGCTACACGACGCAAGCTCGCTTCGATACCACCCAATACGATTGGTGTACCTTTGTAGGCTTCACGACAACGCTGAGAGTATACCAGAGTTGCACGATCAGGACGCTTACCACCCTCGTTATTTGGCGTGTACGCATCATCGTGACGTAATTTGCGATCAGAGGTGTAGCGGTTGATCATGGAGTCCATGTTACCCGCAGTTATGCCGAAGAATAGGTTAGGTTTACCTAGCTTCATGAAAGCATCTTTATTGTCCCATTTCGGTTGAGCGATGATGCCCACGCGGAAACCTTGAGCCTCAAGAAGACGGCCAATGATAGCCATACCAAAGCTTGGGTGATCAACATAAGCGTCACCAGTTACAATAATAATGTCACAGCTATCCCATCCAAGAGCATCCATCTCCTTTCTACTGGTAGGCAAAAAGGGTGCTGTTCCGTAGCACTCGGCCCAGTATTTTTTGTGTTCGTGAATAGGAGTGATATCGCTGTACATATTTCGACCTCTGATTTTTGAGGCGGGAATTATAGCGGCATGCGCCCTGACTAGCCAGTAGAACATGCCCCTGTTAGTTTTGGTGTCTTTCGTCATTTTGCTGATAAAACGACAAAAGAGTCAAACAACAGCATAGTTGAAGCCTTGAATAACGTCGCTAATTTGTGATTTTGATTAGTGTTCGCAGCAGTTTTTGATATTATTCGCGAAAATAAGTCTAGATAAGTAGATCCACAATGGTCGAAACATTATTACTGCAATTTGCTCCAATGTTATTAGGAGCTCAACTGATATTAATCTTGATTCTGGTAAAGGGTGATATTTGCCCAGGGCAACGTGGTCGTATCCATAAAATGCTACCAGCGATTGGCGTACTTTGGCTGGCCGTGGCTTCAATTAAAGTCGAAGCGTTTCTTGTCGTGTTCGCAATCTTTTATTTCTATTCTCAAGTTCAGACTAAGAAAACACGTGATTCGGGCCCGACTTGGGTGATGTATTTAGCGTGTGGTTTGGCGCTTTCTTATGTTGCTATCCAAGCATTTGAGCAATCAACGACGGTCGGCATTATTGCAACATTATTGCTGGTGATTTTGCTAGGTGCGGCGTTTGCTCATCTACTTCTGACTATCGCAAGAACGCGTTTGCAAGCGTTTCACCGTGTTTTGCCGGTTGTAGGCGTATTAACAGGGATGCTGGTAGTACTCGCGACGGTTGTGAACGTTTACTCACTTTCTGAAGCTCAGTTAGAACCTGTTATCTCAGCATTGTTGTTTAGCTTCGCACTACTTATATCTTCAATCGTGGTGTGGTGCTGGCACCTACTGTTTGTTAAAACGCCAGAGAAGGTTCAACTTACGGTGTCACTACTGATGCTGTTAGCTGCTGTCGTTGGCCTAACACCAGTTTGGGCGCTGTAAGCATTTCTGTGAGTTAAGAAGTGTGATCTGTTTTTTAGCGTGGGGCGATTAAGCGTTCTAAACTTAATTCTAGTCAGAGTGTTCGTAAGGAGTACGAGATGGATTTAAGTAACGTCAAAAGCCTAGATAGTATTATCTTGCTGGGAATAGTGAATGAAAAACTGCGCTTAGAATGCGACAGTTTTGAAGAACTGATTAGCATGTATGAAATGGATATAGAAAGTGTCGTAGGTAAGCTAGACATGCTCGGCTATCAGTACGATCCACTGACGAACCAATTTAAGTCATACGCAAGGTAATCTATGTTTCGCGAATGAACAGGTATCGCGAAACCAATGCTGCGGAATCTAAAAAGTCACAGGTAATCTGTGACTTTTTTGTTTTTGTACGTCTTGCTGATCTAATAACTGACTAAACGACTTCAATCCCATCTAGGTGGCTCTTACTCTGCTGCCTTGCTGTGCTGAAGAATGCTTGCAGGTAACGCTTGTCTTTCTCTGAATTTCTCACCGCGGCGAATAGTCTTCTTGAAAGCCCTTTACCCAGCGACTTACTAGCAATTAATCCTTGTCTTGAAAACTCACTGATTGCCCAGTTTGGTAAGGCTGCAACTCCTAACCCGGCTGATACCATTTGCACTAACATCAAGGTGTTGTCTGCTTGTTTCCATTTCTTCGGTTCAATACCTGCAGGTTGCAAGAAGTGTTTCACCACATCTAAACGCTGCTTTTGAACCGGGTACGAAAGCATCGTGAGATTACTAAGATCTTGGGGATCAATACTTGGTTTCTCAGCTAGAGGAGAGTTAATCGCCGTGATCAAACGCATCTCGAAATCGAAAAGTGGCTCATAGTGGATCTCAGATCGAGGCTGAATATCTGAGGTGATCACTAGGTCCAACTCGCCGGCCATTAGCGCGGGTAGCGGTTCAAAGCCAAAACCGGATGAGAAATCGAGAGTCACGCTTGGCCAAGCAACTTGATACTCTTTCAAAGCAGGCATTAACCATTGAAAACATGAGTGACACTCGATCGCCATATGGAGGCGACCATTCACATCCTCTTTCAGACTCGCGAGCTCATTCTCTGCTTTAGCGATTCTTGGCTGAATCTCATCGGCGAGCTTAAGTAAGATCTCACCCTCTGAGGTGAACTTTACTGGCCGAGTTTTGCGTAGGAACAACTGCCCACCAATACGCGCCTCTAGATCCTTCAATTGATGAGAAAGCGCAGACTGAGTCAGGTGAAGAGAGGTTGCTGTTGCTGTGAGTGAACCGCTATCTCTTAAGGTCGTCAAGGTTCGCAGATGTTTAAGCTCTATCATGAGTCTTCCTCATATTCCCTAAGCCAATTCAATATTTCTTAATAATTACCCTACGGGTTTTTTTATCATTTGTAAACGTCTAGATGTCTAGATGGATTTGGCCATGTTCATCTCTGACTCGCTGGTGATGAATATTTTTAATAAACAAGATGAATATTTGGACGTTGTTCGTCGAGCTGATTCAACAGATGGTTTAGCCATCCAGACGCCTTTTTGAAAAGCGCAATTTTCAACAGGCCCTAATAATTATTGAATAAGGAATCGGTTCATGACCACAACAACGCATATTCTTGGCTACCTATGTATCTGCGAAAAACGCGAACTCAAATTCAGACCCACATGTTTTACAGCGAGTTCAACGAAATCATTGATTCAGTGGCCGCATTAGATGCTGATGTGATTACTATTGAGACGTCTCGTTCGAACATGGAACTGCTTAAAGCGTTTGAATAATTCAACTACCCGAATGCGATTGGCTCAACTGTTTACGATATTCACTCGCCAAACATTCCACCACAAGAGTGGATTATTGGTCTGTTTAAGAAAGCAGCTGAGAAGATCCCGACAGAACGCTGATGGGCAAACACAAATTGTAGCCTAAAGACTTGCAATTGCGCAGAAACAGCACTGACTAACCTAGTCTCCGCGACTAAGGAGTTGCGTAAAAAGTGGGAGTCAGCAGAAGCTTAACTATCACAAGAGCTAGATGACTCAAAACAAAAAGCCTCGCTACTGCGAGGCTTTGACGTTCATATTTGTTCGAATCTCTAACCTTAATTGGCGATCTGACAAGTATCTTTGCTTATCAGCTTCTCAACCATCAGTTGTCCGCGTGTGTTACGGATCTTGATGTTGTAAGCCAAGCCCATGTCTAGGTTTACTCTTACTTCTGAGTTAGTACAGTAGCTATTCACACTCATATCGACAACTTGGTTTAAAGGCTTAGCACCTTTAGCATCTTGGTTGTAAATCATCATGATTTCTATCACGGTGTTTTTCGCCAGAACTCGCATAACTGATAGTGGACCATACTCAATCGGCAGGCCCGCAGATAATACGCCAGCACGGTGCTGCGCCATCATCTCGAGTTGTCTTTGCTGGTCTTGCTCACTTGAAGCGCAGCCTGCAAGCAGAGCAGCTGTCAGTGAGGCGATAATCCATTTTTTCACGTTAAAATACTTTTTTGAATGGCTTTACGATGACATTTTGGTAGACGCCAGCTTCGATATACGGATCTGCGTCTGCCCATGCCTGTGCGTCTTCTAAAGAGTTAAACTCAGCGATTACCGTTGAACCTGTGAAACCAGCTTCGCCTGGGTTATCTGAATCAATCGCTGGCATTGGACCCGCTGTTAATAGTCGGCCTTCATCGTGAAGTGTTTGTAGGCGTTCTAGGTGTTGTGGGCGAACACTGAGGCGTTTTTCTAATGAATTTTCGACATCTTGAGAGAAAATCACGTACCACATATTGGCATATCCTTATTTTTCTTCACTGCATTGGGGAGATTATAAAGTAGTTATCTTGCTAATTTACGCGAACTAATTGGTATTGGAAGAGCTAATGATAAGAAATTGTGAATTGGTGCGAGAGACTTGGATGGTCTTTAGTGGTTTCACTGGTTGAGACTAAAGACCATTCCCGAAGCAAGCTGGCTTATTTTTTAATGGTTCGAGGCTTGCCACTTTCATCAACGGCTACGTAGTTGAATGTTGCACCACATACCTTGTAGCGGTCGCCAATGCCGTGATCCAGAACCGGTTTCACCCACACTTCCAAGTCGATATTCATCGAGCTACGACCAATCTTAGTGCAATCGCCATAAACACATACCACGTCACCAACGGATACGGGTTGCTTGAATTCAATGCTCGATACTGACACGGTAACTATCTTGCCGTTAGAGATCTCTTTGGCCAAGATGCCGCCGGCCAGGTCGAGCTGAGACATTATCCAACCACCGAAGATTTGACCTGCTGCATTGGTATCAGAAGGCATCGCTAATGTGCGAAGAAGTAGGGAACCAATTGGGTTCAAAGTTGATTGAATCGTCATTGTTGTACTCTTGGTGGTATTGATTATCTAAATAAAAACAGAAGTGTTGGTTGGTGAAGCGCATTTGCAAACGAGCGCAATGAACAACAGAGATCAGATAGCCAATAATTTAGTGCGATTTACATTAAATAATAGGCTTTATTTTGACCAGTGTCCGCAACACAAAAAAACCAACGGCCAATGATCACGAGTATCATTGGCCGCTAGGTATAGCATATTGACAAGAATTGTAACAAAAACGGAATGAGGACTCACCCCTTGGGGTTACTTCTCGTTAGTATTTTTATCAGTTAGTTCTTGCTGCTCTTTTTGTAGTTGTTCTTTTGGTAAATGCTTGTAGATGTATAAACCCGTTAGCAGTGTGAATAGTAATGTTGCTATTAGCAGGCCAAACACCTTGAAGTTGACCCACACATCCAATGGTAGGTTAAAAGCAACATACACGTTGATGATTGCGCATAGGGTGAAGAAGAATGTCCAAGCCCAGTTGATCTTGCTCCACACCGCTTCCGGAAGTGTAATCTCTTTGCCCAACATGCCTTTAATCGCAGGTTTCCCCATAAGGTGGCTTGCGGTTAGGCCAATAGAAAATAAGGCATAGACGATCGTGACTTTCCATTTAATGAAGTTGTCGTCGTGTAAGAATATAGTCATTCCACCAAATGCTGCGACCATCAGAAACGTTATCATCTGCATTTTTTCTACTTTTTTGTAGATGAAGTACGTCAAAACGATTTGAAGTGCAGAAGCGACAATCAATGCCCCGGTAGCCGTATAGATGTCGTACATCTTGTACAGCGCGAAAAAAATGATGAGAGGGATGAAGTCAAGAATTTGTTTCATGTGGACTGAGTATCCGGTTAGTTGAGTTACCGACAGTCTAACCAAAATTGCCTCGATGCAAAACAGCCCGAGACAGTTGGGTATTAAATTGATTGAAGCCAGCAGAATTTCAACGCGTCGATGACGTTTGGTAGCGAGGGATCAGCTTCTTGATATCTTCTAGATAACCTTCGCTCTTGAGATTGTCTAAAGTGTTCTCTAATTCTTGTTCACTCATCGCGAAGCAGGTGGATTTTCCGGTCGTTAGGTCAAGATACTCATGATATTCACGCTCAGTGAAATGACCAACTCTATCCATTAATAAGGTTTTTATCCCGTGGTGAATCAAGCCGTAATACGTATGTCTTCGTAAGGTCATAGCCTATCCTCCGTGACAAGCTGCAGTGGTAATAATTAGTGCAACCTGCTGTATATTGGTTGGGTTATCTATGACAAAGCAAATCAAATGCCATTTTGTCTAGTTTTCCGGAACATTTCCCGTACCAAATTGAAATAGTCACTTTTTCAATTAGTTAAATGTCTGTGTTCTCTGTTCTCACGAGACAATACGTAGCTGCTAAGTAATAGTTTTATTTTGAGGGGCAATTTTCGCCTTCAATTTGAGAATTAATGCGCTGTTGTTGAGTCAAACTGATTCGTTCCCATATCGAAAAGCTTTTTTAGGGTATTAGTCTTGGTGATTAGCCAATTGAGATTTGATTCATGCGTAAGCTGAAGAGTTTCAATTTGAGGAACTGCCGAAAGTAGACGAGTGTATTATATCAGCATGCGAAAACTCTTACTGCATGGGGGAGAGGTTAGCTTATTAAACATTATCAATATTTTGTTTAACGCTACTTGCTGAATAGCTGTGAAGTTGACGTTATAAAGCACGCTGCTGCTATAACGTCAGGTTTATCATGTACCGTATCTTTTTCTTTCAGTTATTTTCTTTGATTACATTGGTGTTTTTCGCATCACACAAAGCACAAGCTGATGAATCAATTCAACTGGGAACTCAAATCTCAGATTTTGCTCCTTATGCTCAATCACAACAAGGAGAGGTTTCGGGTTTATTGCCGGACTTAGTTGATTTCTACGTGAAAGATGGACTTGATGGTGTAGAGTTTGTTGGTTACCAGTCACCGTCTGAACTTAACAATATGCTAAAAACGGGTGACGTGGACGCCATCATCACGGCAGAACAAAATGTTTCAAGTGGTGGTGTTATCTACTCGAAACCGATTTTATCGAGCCGAATGATCAGTTTGAGCAGCGAACCTATCGAGAGTCATTTGCTCATGAAAGGACGCAAGCTTGCATACTTTGAAAACTCGAGCAATGCATCGTCTGTAAAGTCCTTACTTCCGTTTTCTTCATTTAAATCATACTCATCATATCAGGATGCGATAGCCGCTGTTGCACGTGAGAAAGTTCTCGCAGTTGTGGATGATGGCGTGTTGTTACACAGTAAGTTGATGAATAGCCCCTATGATGCATCGCTGTCTGTGAATTTACATGATGGCTTGCCTCTGAATAACTACGTTATCGCTTTTCTTGATACTCCTGAAAATAGGAAGCTATTGAACATCATCAATACTTCAATTAACCAAGATAAGCCTAATCAAATCGTTAATATCCATAAGAAATGGTTAAACGAAATACAAAGGCGTCTATTACTGGTTGTTAGCAAAAATAAGTTGTTATTGACGGAAAAAGAGCAGCAATACCTATCACTGAACCCCAATATCTATGTGTCGTACATTCGTGATTCAAAGCCGATTTCATTTGTGAACAGTGAAGGGCAGCCTGATGGTATTTCTATTGATATCTTGAATGAGATCTCTCGACTTACTGGTCTAAATTTCATTTTTGAAAATGACTTCGGTATCGAAGGGAACGACTTACAAACGGTTTCTCTACCCCTGATCCATACTAAAGCGACTCCTTTTGCTGGTGTGGACGATCGTCACCTTTACTCAAAACCTTTTATGGTTGAGCCGTGGGCGCTGATTGGTAAAAGCGATAGTAACAAGGTCAATGTGTTTGGTGAGCTTTCTCAGAACGCTATTATTGGTACTACTGACGATAGCGTTGGCTCCCAATTGGCCAAGCGTTACTGCGAAGCTTGCCCAATAAAAAAGTATGACTCGGTTGAGCGAGTATTAGAGGCGGTTGATAAAGGGCAAGTTGACTCTGCAATGCTCTCTTTGTATCTAGCATCACCGCTTCTTCAAGGACAGTATTCAGGGTACTTGCGAGTAATTAGCCTACTTTCTAAAGACAATGATGTTCCTGTAGCTTACAGCGTGGAAGCTGATCAAGAGATATTAGGAAACATTATCAATAAAGCGCTGTTTGCGATTCCACATCATAAATTCCAGCAAATTAAAAAGAATTGGTTAGATGTTTCTTACGAATCTGGAGTTGACACTAAAGATGTGATTTTGGGTGCTGCCATTCTTATTTCTGTCGCATCCGTTCTTATCATGGCGATCATGGCATGGAGCTGGAAATTAAGCCGTGAGGTTGAGGACCGTAAGCGTGCTGAGTCTGCGTTGAAGCATCAAGTCGAGTTCGAGCGTTCACTACTTAACGCAATGCCATTTCCAATTGTGGTACGTGATCTAGATAACCAACTTGTGAGTTTCAACAGTGTGGCTAGGGCGCTTAAGGATTTTGACTTAATAGAAGCAGCAATCATTAATAATCCAGACGAAGACGCCATGATCCACAAAGGGAATGTTTTGCCTCGTTTGGAAAAAGAGGTGGTCTCGCCATTTGGCAGTAAGCATTACGCGTACTGGAAGTGCCCGTACATTTCCAATGGAAATATCGAAGGTTCAGTAACGATTCTCGATGATTTGACTGAATTGTATGAAGCGAAAAAAATCGCTAAAAGTGCAGATGACCGCGTCCAAAAACTCGCGAACAATTTACACGGTGCGGTGATACAACACATCCAGCCTAAGCGAAGTTTACACGATATCGAGTTCGTGTTTATCAGCAATGGAATCGAAGAACTTCTTGGGCTTACGCCATCTCAATTACGTCGTTCTCCAACGAGCTTCTTTGCGCCGTTAAATGCGAAAGATCGCCGTACTCTGATTCGAAAAATACGTTGTGGCAACAAAGATGGAAAATTGAGTCTGGATATTGGCGTCAATATCGAGAACCAGAATCGCTGGCTTAACCTACAAAGCAAAATATCCGATCGTGGTGATTACTATGAGTGGGATTCTGTACTGACGGATATTACCGAGCTAAAGCAGCAGCAAGGAGAGCTTACTCAGGCAAGGCAGAGTGCGATTGCGGCTACCGAGGCGAAATCGAGATTTCTAGCCAACATGAGTCATGAGATCCGAACGCCCCTTGGTGGTATTGTGAGTTTGTTAGAGCTTTCCGAGCAATATGAAGTGGGTCATGAAGTACAAAAGATTCATACAACGTTAAGCCAGTCCGCTAATAACTTATTGCACATCGTTAACGACATTCTTGATTTCTCTAAAATTGAGGCAGGTAAGCTGACTTTGGATTACCAGCCTGCAAGTCTGGATACCTTGACTCTTAGGGTAATTCAGCTGCAGGCAAGGCAGGCGCATGCCAAAGGTTTGCAGTTCAAGTTCTGGCGAGACCCTGAATTAAAAGACTCGGTATTGATGGACGACATCCGCCTCGGGCAAGTACTGAATAACCTTTTGAGCAATGCGATTAAATTTACTGAGCATGGAACTGTTGGTTTAACGACGAAGTTAGTCAGTCAAAACGATGGCCAGCAACAAGTCTGTTTTGAAGTTTTCGATAGCGGAATCGGCATTAGCGAAGAGCATATCCGAAATTTATTTAGACCTTTCGTGCAGGCCGATGAAGGCACTACGAGAAAGTATGGTGGCTCGGGCCTTGGGTTGACTATCTCGAAGCAATTGATAGAGCAAATGGGCGGGACACTGAACGTGACAAGTAAGGTGAACTTAGGTTCAACATTTACTATCTCAGTACCTCTGACATCACTTGATGATAACCAGTATCAAGATATGACAGGTAAAGTCGCTTTGCTCACCAAAACCTTCATGCAGCATCAAGAGTTGGAGAGCTACCTGACATCTTGGGGGATTAAGGTGATTGCAAAGAGCGTGCAAACTACGAAAGAGTTGGCGCATTGGGTAGAGACCATTGAGCCTGGCTTTGTGTTCGTCCCTCATGAGCTTGCTCAGAGTATGGATTCTCCTGACGAGAGCGTGCATTTTATCTGTCTAAGCGAACATGGAATGCTTTCACCTGCACTTTGTAAGTTAGGTTGGAATTTATCGGCGAACCCATTACTGCCTTCACAGCTAAGACACTGCTTAAGCAATAATCCAACCTTTGTCGAAGAAGTCGTAAAGGAAGAAAACAACTTACGATTAAGCACTGAATCACGCGAATCGGCGATGGAAAATAATAGGCTGATACTGATTGCGGAAGATCACCCAATTAACCAACAGATCATTATTAAGCAGATCGAGCAGCTAGGTTTTCATGCCGATATGGTAGATAACGGTAGAGAAGCGCTAGCGGTGCTCGATAAGCAAGACTATGGCTTACTTATCACAGACTGTCATATGCCTGAGATGGATGGCTATGAGCTAACGAAACAGATTCGTTCGAAAGAGCAAAGTTACAATATACCTCGATTGCCTATCATTGCGCTGACAGCAAACGCTGTTAAGGGTGAAAATGACAAATGTTTTGAGATTGGCATGGATGACTTTTTGTCTAAGCCTACCAAGCTCAAAGTGATTGGTGACACGATCAATAAGCATCTTATGAGAGGCACACCGGCTGTTAGCCCGTTAGTGGCCAACGATGCGAGTGTTGAAACTAGCCTTGCGCCCATTGATATTCAAAACCTGATGGAATTATTTGGAGATCAGGATCTCATCGAGCAGATCATCAAGGATTTTATTCTGAGTCACTGCTCAGACTTGCCTTTGTTACTCGCTGCATGTGAGAGCGAGAGCCTCGATGAGATCAAACAAGTTGTCCATAAAATGAAAGGTGCAGCGAAGATGGTTGGCAGTACTGAGCTGGCTGAGCAACTGCAGCAGCTAGAAGACGCCTCTGCAAACCAAAGAGGTGGATACTTAGAGTATTTCCATGAAGTGGAGCGACTAACGCAGAAGTTACAAAGCTTCTACACGACGTATGCTCAATAGGCTAAGGGAACACTATGGATCAAAATATTGTTGTAATCGAAGACCACCCCTTTCAGTTGAATGTCATGACCATGGTATTGAACAGCTTAAGTGTCGGTATGGTTCATTCTTTCGAGTGTGGGTGTAAGGCTTTAGACCACATTGAACAGTCTTCGGTCGACCTAATATTGTGTGACCTCAATATGCCAATGATAGATGGGATCGAATTGCTAAAACGGTTAGCTAATTTGAACTTCAAGGGCAATATCATCATAACGAGTGCTGAAAACCAAACCGTGCTCGATGCAGCTAGTAAAATGTGTAAGGCATTTAATCTCAATTTATTGGGTGTATTAGAAAAGCCGATTGATCGCGCACGGCTGTTAAAGCTGGTAAGCAGGGATACTAAAAAACCAGAATCGGCTTTAAGTTCAAATCGAGATATCGTGATCACTGATGAGGACATTGTAAAGGCTGTCGAGAACCATGAGATGGTTTTGCACTATCAACCCATCGTCTGTATTCACACGGGAGAGTGGACGGAGAGTGAATCGTTAATTCGTTGGCAGCATCCCCACTATGGTGTCCTTAGTCCATTTTTCTTTTTGACGCGTCTCATTGATTCAGGGTTAATGCTAAATGTTTTGAAGCAGTTACTCGAGCAAGCGATTAACGATCAACGCTTCCTATGCAGCCGAAGGTTTGTCTTGAACTTAACAGCGAAAGATATGATCGACGGTGAAATTGTCGATCATATCTTTAAGCTTATCGATAACGGTAGGTTAGATGTTGAACAGATTAAACTGGAGTTAACGGAATCCGATCTAGTTGAAAGTGTTGCGCTTGCTTTAGCGTCTACAACAAGAATATGCATGCGTGGTATTCCGCTCGCAATTGACGATTTCGGAACGGGTTACTCCTCACTGAAACAACTCGATGATCTGCCATTTTCTGCATTGAAACTGGATATCGACTTCGTTAAAAACATCCAGCAAAGCCGCTCTAGTCGAGCAATTGTGAGAGCTTCACTTTACCTCGCTAAATTATTGGATTTAACGACTGTAGCAGAGGGTATTGAAGATACATCAATTTGGAAAGATATACGCTCAATGAGTAATAAAGATACATTGGCTCAAGGGTATTTTATTGCACGTCCGATGCCAGCTGATCAACTGCCTGAGTGGAAAAGTAGCTGGGAAAAGAAAATAACCGAGTTCAATTTACTGGCGTAGGGATAATAGGGGAGCCATTTAAACATAAAGTGATATTTGTTTAGTGAATGTGTTCACCGATAAAAGTGAACTGGCGGTAACATAATTATCAATTTGCGCTAATTCAATAGAACCTTATGCTGCTGTCTCGTTATATCAATATAAAAGTACAATTCGTCGTTCTTTTATCTATTATCTCGCTCAGTTTAGCGGCGATAATAACCATTAATGTTTTTATTCACCGCGATAATAGCCAACGACTAACTAAGTTAGAATTAAGTTATTACCCTGCATTAGAGCACGCCACTAAAATTCACTCGCTGCTGCCCAATGTTCAACAGCAGTTCGAAGCTGCTGTGATCATGGAAGATGAGCAGGCTCTCGACTATGCACGCCAAATATCCTCTGAACTTCAAGTTGAAGCCAGTAAAGGAGCCAATATTTTACCTTCACAGGCGCAAGCATTCAACAAACTGTCGACCTCGCTAAAAAAGTACACGGATTCCGCGTACGCGTTAAGTATAGATTTTATTAACTTGAACGACTCCTTCGAGAATCTGACTGCAAGATCGAATGCACTCACTGCTGAATATAATTCGTTACTTGCGGCAAGTAGAGTACTTCGCTCATCTGCGAGTCAAAATGTCGTAAACACCATATTGCACTCAGAGAATGCCGCAAACGATGCTGCTCAGCAGTCAATCTGGCTTGGCGTTTTCTTTGTCTTGTCTGTTTTTATAGTGGGCTATGCGATTTTCAAATCTGTCATCAGTTCAATCCTGCTTGTCACTGAGAAAATGCAAGCAATCGCAACCGGAGATGGTGATTTAACCGTTCGCATCGATTATTCCGGCAAAGATGAAATAGCAACCTTAGTACAAAGTGTTAATCAGTTCATTGAGAAGCTTCAAGGGATCATTGCAAGCACGTTAAGCATTGGGCAAGAGCTTGAGGTTGTGAGCGACAAAATCCGTACTGAGTCCAATCAAACCTTAGCCTTGAACAGCACCCAGCGTGATCACATCGAAGAAGTGACCGATGCCGTCAACAACATCATCGCTCTGATTGAACAAGTCGTTGGCTTTGCATCACATGCAGACTCCCAAGCTCAAAAGGCCAATACCAGTGCTCAAACGGGTACTCAAGTGGTGCTGAAAACAAGCCAAGAGATAGAAGAACTGGCGAGCAATATTCGTGATACCGCAACCAAATTGAAAGAACTGGACAAGAATGCGAGCAATGTTGGCTCAATTTTAAGCACGATTCAAAGCGTTGCCGAGCAAACCAATCTATTGGCCCTAAACGCAGCGATTGAAGCTGCTCGAGCAGGAGAGCATGGGCGCGGCTTCGCAGTCGTTTCCGATGAGGTACGTGTGCTCGCCAATAACACTCAACAATCAGCAACTGAGATTAATGCCTTACTCGGTGAGCTTAAGTCGGGTTCGAATGCGGCGGTAGGTGCGATGGACCAAGGTCTCGCCAGCTCTTCTCAAGCGGTTGGGGATGCACAAAATGCCGGTGATTACCTATTAGAAATTAGCGGCCAGGTCGAAGAAATTACTGAGCTGAACCGTCAGATAGCGAGTACGACAGAGCATCAAGCTCGCGCTTCAAAACAAATTCATACCCATATGGACGATTTTAGACAGTGCTCTCACCAAGTGTCTCAGTCTACCGATCAACTAGAAGCTCTGAGCCACCAGTTGAGTGGCATCGTGACAGAGCTTAGCGAATCAACATCACAATTCAAAGTATAACGGAGAACAATAATGACTAACTCCCCATTTCGCTTATTGCCTGTAGCAGTGGCGCTTGCAGCAACGTTTGCTGCACATGCTTCAGATGAGCAAAAATTGGCCGAGCTAGAGAAAAAGGTCGCTATCCTTGAAGCGAAAGAGCAAAACTCAATTGCTGATAAATTTAGTTTCAATGGTTTCGCATCTTTGAACATGCAACTAGGTAATCAAAGCCACGCCTTCATGAATTCGGAGAATAAAGTACGTTTTGATGAAGGTTCTTTGTTTGGTTTACAAGGTGAGTTCGAAGTTAATGCGTCAACTTCAGCCGTTGTTCAAATGGTTGCTCGTGGTAATAAAAAAGAGAACTGGTCTCCAGATATTGAGTGGGCATTCTTAAGCCACAAAGTGACGCCGAACTTAACGGTTCGTGGTGGTAAATTACGTTTACCACTGTTCATGTACTCTGATTATCTAGAAGTGGGGTACGCACAAGTTGGTGTACGAGTACCTAATGAAGTGTACGGTTCAGTGGTGCTTACCTCTCTAACGGGTGTCGACTTCATTTATGATGTAGAGCTGGATGACAGCATGCTATCGTTCCAAGGCTTCGCTGGTTCACAGAAGCTTTCGGGTTCAAGAAACACCTACAAAGCGGATACTCAGTTTGATGATATTGCTGGTGGTGTGGTCAACTGGACTGATGATATTTGGACGCTTCGTGCTGTGTATGCCCAGGCTGTGGTCAGTTCTTCGACTAACTGGAATGTGGGCAACAATGAAGCATTGAATACAACGTTTGATGACGAGAAAGCGAAGTTTTATGGTCTGGGTGGTCGATACGAAAACGGCAACTTAATGCTGGTTTCAGAAATGACACGCACAACCGTTGAAGGATTTCTTTACGATGTGGATTCAGCTTACTTAACTGCAGCATACCGTCTAGATGAAGTAACGCCTTACATTACCGTGTCACACATGGAAACGCAGGACGATGACGAGCGAAATGCAGAAGCTAACCGTCAGCTTGCAAATGTACTTCAAAACCCAACCAGTGCGTCTGCGAAATACGCATATGGTTCAGCAAAAGCATTGGCTGATAAGCTAAACACACAGCGCACAACATACAGCATTGGTGCTCGTTGGGACTTCCTACCGAATATTGCGCTAAAAGGTGATATTAGTTACCTAACTGGCTTTGGTTCAACTAATGGTGGTGTAGCGTCGGAATATAAGAACGACGATAACATTTTGTACACTGTAAAAGTTGATGCGGTATTTTAAGGAAGAGAATCATGTTGAAAAAAACATTTGTAGTCGCTGCTCTTCTTAGTAGCATGAACGCATTCGGTGGCCTAGTTGTAGTTGGTAACCCTGCTATGTCTGAGCTTGATGCTTCAACGGTTAAGAAGTTGTACTTAGGAAAAGCCAAGTCACTACAAATTGAAGCGGTTGATTTGGAAGACGGACACCCAAAGAAAGGTGAATTTCACCAAGCTATTACTCAAAAAACCGAAGCGCAGTTGCAAGCATATTGGGCAAAGCGCGTATTCACGGGTAAAGGTCAGCCACCTAAGGCTGTTGGCCAGGAGAGCCTAGCAAAAAACATGGTTGCTAGCTCGAAAAATACGATTGCTTATATCGACGAATCTTTAGTTGATAGTACAGTTAAAGTGATTTTAAAGCTTTAATTTTATATGTGGCGCTCAACATGAGCGCCACTCTTACATTGGCTTACGTTTAAGCTGATTTCCCTTACATTTAAGATAGCTAGCCTTACTAAACCCTTACATGACATTGTTTATCTATATGTTATTGTTTCTTAAAGTAATTATTCAGTTTGATTTTAATTATACTATTTAAAAAAACATTAAGTTTAGAGTTATAAGTTTTGATTATCTAACGGTGTATTAAATGTGTTTTTTTTCATATTGAGATTGTTTCTTAGAGTTATAAAATGTGTGGTAAATGTAAGCAAGCGGGCGGGATACAATCTGATGCCAAAAGAAAAAAGAGAAGAAATATTAAGTTCAGCAGAAAAGTTATTTATTTCTCAGCCTTATAATAAAGTATCAATTCGCTCTATTGCCAAATGTGCAGGGGTAAGTCCTGCTTTAATTCTTTATTACTTTAATAATAAAGAACAGCTTTTTGACCAGCTCATTGAAGAGCATACAAATCGATTTAAGGAACAGTTTTCAAAATATCAAAGAGTGGAAGGGATACAGCTACAACAGTTAATCTCAGAGCTTATTGAGTTTTGGGAAAGAGCGCCAAATATATTTTTATTATTCACCCTTGGTGGTAACTCTTTTAATCACGACAATGTGCAAAGGTTAAAAGAATCTAAGTTCGGTTTCATCTATCACAAAACTCTTGAAAACCTACTTTATTTAGTTGATGGCTGTAACGAATCCAACTTTGATTATTATCAGATGCTGTTAAGTTCACTGGTTTCTCAGCCTTATTTAGAGACTAGACAGCAAAAGTACAACTCTGAGAGCTCGACATTTAACTTGATGCAGTATCAAGAAGTTATCGCAAGCTTGTTTAAGAAAGAAAATAGCTACGTTTACTGAGGTGTGTAGAACATCAAAAAGGCTGGAGCCTATGAATTTAGCTCAGCAATGACCTTATCTTAAAATGTAAAAAGCCACTCATAGAGTGGCTTTTTTTTCGATGTAATCAAAATTTATGCTTGTTTCTTCTGTAGTTCAGCTTCTTTTGCTTCGTCTTCAATTAGAGAGTCAACGATAACTGCACATGCTGCATCACCAGTGATGTTCAGTGCTGTACGAATCATGTCGAAGATACGGTCTAGAGCGAACAACAGTGGTAAACCTTCGATAGGGATACCAGCCGCCAGAAGAACGGCAACAACTAGGAAAGAAGGACCAGGAACACCTGCTTGACCAACTGCGCCTAATGTTGATGTTACGATGATAGCAACGTAAGCACCCATAGACAGGTCGATGTTGAATAGCTGTGCGAAGAAGATAGCCACTAGGCCGTAGTAAATCGCGTTACCAGACATATTGATCGTTGCACCGAGCGGTAGAACGAACGAAGCCGTAGAGTTACGTACACCTAGCTCGTTTTCTACAGTGTCCATGGTTACAGGCAGTGTAGCCATTGAAGATGCTGTTGAAAGAGCAACCGCTTGAGGCTTCTTCATTGCAACTAGGAACTTCTTAGCTGAAGTCTTAGTGAAGATTTGAATCATTAGCGGGTAAGCAACAAAGCCGAAGATCAGGATAGCGGCGATGTAAACAACAAACAGTTTAAACACAACCATTAGTGCGCCAAAACCGAATGTACCTACCGCTTCAGCCATTAGACCAAATACACCAAGTGGAGCGATGATCATTACCTTGTTGATCATCCAAACCATCGCGTCAACAATCGCATTTACGCCATTGATGATAGGATCACGCTTTTCTTTCGCTTGCTTAGAAAGCGCAATACCAAAGAACAAGCAGAAAACTAGGATTTGCAGAATGTTTGCTTCGTTCAATGATTGGAAAACGTTGGTAGGGATCATGCCGGTGATAGTTGCCCAGAACGTTGGCAGTTCGCCTTTCGCAGCGTACTCAGAAGAGAACATGCCTTCTACGCCAGAAACATCGATACCACGACCTGGTTCAAATACTTCGCCCATTACAAGCGCTAGCGCTACAGCAAGTGCAGACGTTAGTGCGAAGTAACCTAGGGTTGTGATACCAACCTTACCAGCAGATGAGCTATTACCTAGGCCTGCTGCACCTGAGATTAGGGCAACCGCAACTAGAGGGATAACCAGCATCTTGATCAAGTTGATGAAGATAGCACCCAGTGGAGCGAACATTGTTGCGCTGTCACCCATCATCGCACCAACTAGGGTACCGATGAACATTGCAATAACGACTTGAACGCCAATGTTGCTTATTAAACTCTTTTCTTTTAACACTTCCATAACCTCTGTGCTACTAAATATAAAATTCCCAGAACTACTCACCAATGTACGATGTACCATTGGATAAATATTTCGCGAAGAGTTTTACACGTATCCTTTACATTTATCAATATGAGCTGAGATGAAACTACGCCAAAAATTGTAGGCCTACCGTGATTTGGTGTTTTCTTATACCCAAGCAAACGATTGCTTTTGTTTTTTCTTGTTCTTATATTTACCGAGTTTATAAATGTGAGCATGTGTCGTGTTTTGTGAATGTTTTTTATCCTTAAGTATTGAGGTTACGTTGTTAACATTTGATTTTCATTTATGCTCTTTTTTTGCTCGCTATGCTTTTAGTGATTCTAAATGGAAGTGTTGTATGAAATTCAGCCTGAACTATGCTTAAGGTATCGATTTATTACCAAGATGTTACCTCTGCGCTTTAAATAAAACGTCTACCTAGCATCTCAGTTGTAAGGAGAGAGACATGACTTTTATTTTAAAGTATCTGTTCGCATTTCTTCTGTTATCCAGTTCGGTAAATGTTCAAGCCGATGATGTTTGGGTGATTGAGGTGAATGGAGGTATTGGTCCTGCAACCAGTGATTACCTAACAAGAGAGATAGAGCAAGCCCACGATGAGCAAGCCAAGCTCGTCATATTAAAAGTGAACACGCCCGGCGGGTTAGATACGTCGATGCGTGACATTATCCGTGCCATTACCACTTCACCCATTCCGATTGCTACTTGGGTTGGACCTGCAGGTTCACGCGCAGCAAGTGCTGGGACTTATATCTTGCTTGCTAGTCACATCGCGTCTATGGCTCCCGGGACAAATTTGGGGGCTGCCACTCCTGTGTCACTTGGCGGAGGAAAAGCGCCAGCCAATCCGTTATCTCCTCAAGGTGACGCCAATAATGATGACAGCACCACAGACAATGAGCAAGGCTCAGCGAAAGAGGAGAGTTCCGAGCAAATAAAAGCTACTACCGCAATGGAGAAGAAAGTCATTAATGATGCTGCGGCTTACATTGTTGGCTTAGCTAAACTACACAATCGAAATGAAGAGTGGGCAGAAAAAGCGGTAAGAGAAGCAGCGAGTTTGGATTCCGAGAATGCCCTTGAGCTGAATGTGATTGATTTCATAGCCAGCGACCTCCAACAGTTGGTCGAAATGAGTAACGGTCGCACCATCATGATTAATGGCATCAATCAGGGCATAGAACTTAATGACGTGGCCTTTGTCGAGAGAGAACAAGATTGGCGATTTAGTTTGCTCTCGGTAATCACGAATCCAAATGTTGCGTACATCTTAATGCTGATTGGTATTTATGGTCTGCTGCTTGAGTTTTATAACCCTGGTGTCGGGTTGCCAGGGGTGCTTGGAGGTATCTGTTTGGTATTGGCTATGTATTCCTTACAAATGTTGCCTGTGAGCTATGCCGGCCTTGCCCTCATTTTGCTCGGTATTGCCTTGATGGTCGCCGAAGCCTTCAGTCCGAGTTTTGGTATTTTTGGCTTAGGGGGTGTTGCTGCGTTTTCACTCGGTTCCATCATGTTGATGGACACTGAAGTACCTGGCTACCAAATCGCATTACCGCTAATTATCGGGATAAGTTTGTTCTCCGTTGCTTTTATCGTCGTAACACTCTCTATGTTAGCTCGAGTAAGAAGCAAGCCTGTGACCACTGGGATGGAAGCGGTGGTCGGTGAGACAGGTAAGGTGGTCAGCGGTTTTCCTGGCGCAGGTAGAGTGCTTGTTGCTGGCGAAATTTGGCAAGCCCAATGCACTAGTGAGCTGCAAGCGGGGCAGAGTATCAGAGTCATCAAGTTAACAGGACTTTCTCTGGATGTTGAAGCTCTCTCTGATGAGACATCATCAAAAATTGGTTAGTGCTTGATTAGAGGGTTAACCCGAAGGACTTATTCATTGTTGAGTCATCGTTACCATTAGGGGGCGGTTATGTTTATACACACTATAGGTATTGTTATCGTGTTGGTTGTCTTACTGATAGCCAGTATGTTCAGAGTACTACGCGAGTACGAGCGTGCAGTGGTATTCTTCCTTGGGCGTTTTTATGACGTGAAAGGGCCAGGGTTAATTATCATCATTCCTTTCATTCAACAAATGGTTCGAGTCGATTTAAGAACCATTGTATTGGATGTTCCCACACAAGATTTGATCACCAGAGATAACGTGTCAGTGAAGGTTAACGCTGTGGTCTACTTCAGAGTGTTGGATCCTAAGATGGCGATCAATAATGTTGAGAATTATCTAGAAGCGACCAGTCAGCTTTCCCAAACCACATTGAGATCGGTTTTAGGTCAGCATGAGTTAGATGAACTGTTGTCTGAACGTGAAGAGCTCAATAGAGATCTCCAATCCATTCTTGATCAACACACCGATAACTGGGGGATCAAGATCGCCAACGTTGAGATCAAGCATGTCGATCTGGATGACAGCATGGTGCGAGCTCTGGCTAAACAGGCGGAAGCCGAGCGCTCTCGCCGAGCTAAGGTAATACATGCGACCGGTGAGCTTGAAGCATCGACCAAGCTCAGAGAAGCCGCAGATGTGCTAAACAAAGCGCCTAACGCCATCCAATTGCGTTATATGCAGACATTGACCGAAGTGGCGAATGAACGTACCACCACCATCGTATTTCCTATGCCTGTCGATTTAGTGGATAAAATCACCGATCCAATAAAAGCGACGTTCAATGAAGCGGCGATCAAGAAAGCGATGAAATCCGATGATTAGCGTGGGTTTTTAGCCGTAATAAAAAAGGCGCCACATTTGTGGCGCCTTTTGAATTTAACGTCGTGTTTAGAAGATGCTAACCATTACTTCTGTGTTGCCGCTTTCATCGGTGCAACGAACTCTGCCAGTGTTTTAAGCATTTCTTCTGGTTGTTCAACGTTGTTTTCAATGATTTTCACAACCGCTGAGCCAGAAATAGCGCCGGCAGCGCCTGCTTGAATAGCTTCTTTTACTTGCTCTGGAGCTGAGATACCGAAACCTAGTAGTGCTGGCGGCGCGTCGAATTTGTTCAAACGGTCAAGCAGTGCGGTTACTGGCATGTTTGCTTTGGTTTCTGCACCTGTTACGCCAGCACGAGAAAGTAGATAAGTGTAGCCACCACCTAGTTCTGAAACAGACTCAAGCGTCTCATTACTCGCTGTTGGCGGAGCAATAAAGATTGGGTGAACACCAAACTTCTTCGCTGCCGCAACAAACTCACAACTTTCGTTGGTTGGTACGTCTGCAATCAGTACCGAATCAATACCTGCATTGGCACAACGCTCGTAGAAGTTCTCAATACCACGTGCGTAAACCAAGTTAGCGTACATCAGTAGGCCGATTGGTAGCTCTGGGTATTTCGCGCGGATTTGACCAATAAGATCAAAACACACATCAGGCGTTACTTTAGAATCTAACGCACGAATGTTCGCACCTTGGATTGTTGGGCCATCAGCCAGTGGATCTGAGAATGGGATACCAAGTTCAAGGGCGTCAGCACCTGCTTCAACCAAAGTTTCCATGATCTTAAGAGACTGTTCAGCGTTAGGATCGCCAACCGTTACGAATGGTACAAATGCGCCCTGATTCTTTTCAGCTAAGCGAGTGAAGAGTGATTGATAGCGATCCATTATAGTTCTCCTTTCGCTTCAAGAATGTCATGTACAGTGAAGATGTCTTTATCACCACGGCCAGATAGGTTAACCACCAGCAGTTGCTCTTTCTCAGGTTCCGCTTGAGCCATTTTCAACGCGTGTGCAACGGCGTGAGATGATTCTAGAGCAGGGATAATACCTTCGTTGCGAGCAATGGCTTGGAACGCTTCTAGTGCTTCATCATCGGTTACGTTGTCGTATTCCGCACGGCCAATGGCATTTAGGTGAGCGTGCTGTGGGCCAACTGAAGGGAAGTCTAGACCTGCAGACACAGAGTAAGACTCTTCTACTTGACCATTCTCATCTTGCATTAGTGGTGCTTTCATACCGAAGAAGATGCCAGTCTTGCCGTGTTTTAGTGGCGCACCGTGTTGGTCGGTATCAATACCTTTACCTGCTGGTTCAACACCGATTAGGCGAACGCTTTCTTCTTCGATGAAATCAGCGAACATGCCGATAGCGTTAGAACCGCCACCCACACAAGCGATAACTGCATCCGGAAGGCGACCTTCACGTGCAAGAATTTGGTTCTTGGTCTCTTCACCAATCATACGTTGGAAGTCACGAACGATAGTTGGGAATGGGTGAGGACCTGCCGCAGTACCTAATAGGTAGTGAGCGTCTTCGTAGGTTGCAGACCAGTCACGCAGTGCTTCGTTACACGCATCTTTCAGTGTTGCTGAACCAGAATGAACCGGGATAACTTCTGCGCCCATTAGCTTCATACGGAATACGTTCGGGCTTTGACGCTCAACGTCTTTAGCACCCATGTAAACGCGACACTTAAGGCCTAATAGAGCACAAGCAAGAGCCGTCGCCACACCGTGTTGGCCCGCACCTGTTTCAGCGATGATCTCATTTTTGCCCATGCGCTTAGCAAGTAGAGCTTGGCCAAGTACCTGGTTAGTTTTGTGTGCACCGCCGTGAAGTAGGTCTTCACGTTTTAGGTAAAGTTTGGTCTTTGTACCTTTAGTTAGGTTGCGAGTCAGCGTTAGCGCTGTTGGACGACCTGCGTACTCTTGAAGTAGCGTCATGAATTCACTGCGAAATTCAGGATCGGCTTGTGCATCGATAAATGCTTGTTCAAGTTGGTCTAGTGCTGGCACTAGGATCTGCGGTACGTATTGACCACCGTATTCACCGAAGTAGGCATCGAGTTTAGCCATTGTGTTATTCCTTCAATTCTATTGGAGTGTCTTCACCCCAAGTCATTTAGTCTTGTTTGAGCTTCGCAAAGGCAAAGCTCATAAATATGTTTTAGTTTCCGCTTTCTAGCTCTAGTTCTGGTTTTCGCTTCTAGAAGCCAGACTAGTAATTACGAATCGCCGCAAAAGCTCGTCGCAGTTTGTCTGCGTCTTTTTTACCTGGATCCGATTCAACACCAGAGTTTAGATCTAATCCTAAGCAGCCCAACTTAGCCGCTTGGTTAGCATTTTCTGGGTTTAGACCGCCTGCCAACATGATCGCACTTTGGTTGTTAATCAGGCTCCAATCGAATGCTCGGCCAGTACCGCCTGTTTGAGAACCCACTTTAGTATCTAGCAGATGACGAGTCACGTTGCTTTCCAGTAATTCCGGTAACTCGCTTTTTTCACCGGAAGCAACACCAGAAGCAACACCGTAAGCTTTCCAAATCTCAACGCTTTCAGGCAGTGATTGCTTAAGTTCATCAACGTACGCTTGAGACTCATCACCGTGCAGTTGTACAGCAAACAAACCGAGCTCTGAAATTGTGTGAGCTACCTCCGCAACACTATGATTTTGGAACACGCCGACATAGTTCAAAGGTGCACCGCTCATCGTTAAACGAGCCGCTTCAATATCCACATGACGTTTAGATGCTTCAACGAAAATCAGACCACCAAATACCGCGCCTGCTTGGTATGCTTTGGCGGCATCGTCAGAGTGAGTTAAGCCACATACCTTGTTTTCACCCAGCGTTACTTTACGAACGGCCAGTTCGAGGTTCTTTTCTGCCATAAGAGAGCTTCCAATTAGGAAGCCATCGGCAAATGTTGAAAGGTCACGCACTTGTTGGTGTGTGTAGATGCCGGATTCTGAAATCACGATTGCGTTAGGTGCTAGCTCACGAAGTTGTGGGGCCAGCTCTTTTGTACGATTCAAATCCGTCGACAGGTCACGCAGGTTACGGTTGTTAATACCGATAACCTTAGCGTTTAAAGCCACTGCACGGTGCAGCTCTTCTTGGTTGCTAACTTCTGTAAGCACACCCATATTCAGTGAATGAGCAACCTCAGCAAGTGCTTGGTACTCTTCGTCATTCAACACAGATAGCATCAACAAAATCGCATCTGCTGAATAGTGACGAGCGAGATAAACTTGGTAGGTATCAAGCATGAAGTCTTTACACAGGATTGGCTGCTTAGCGATGCTGCGAACCTTAGGTAAAAACTCAAAGTCACCTTGGAAGTACTTTTCGTCGGTCAGCACTGAAATTGCGTTAGCGTGGTTGTTATAAACCGATGCAATGTAGTCCAAGTCAAAGTCGTTACGGATCAAACCTTTCGACGGTGATGCCTTTTTACACTCAGTAATAAAAACCGTTTGTTCGCCACTCAGTGCCTCGTAAAAACTGCGATCTGAGTTGGCTAATGCGGCTTTGAATTCGTCAAGAGGCTGAGCTTGCTTACGCGCTTCAACCCACTGGTATTTATCACGAACGATTTTAGCTAATACTTCCGCCATTTCAGCTTCTTTAACTGAAACGTGGGTCGACAGTTTCTCGGTAGTCTGTGTCATGTTCTTGGTCTCAATTCGTCGTTTGTTAGGCGTGCACGGCAAGCTTTTGTAAAAGCTCGTACGCTTTGCCAGAGTTCATCGCATCAATGGCTTGTTGTGCGTTGGCTTTTAGGTCTTCGTGACCAAATAGACGCATTAGCAGAGCAACGTTCACAGCCACTGCACCAACTTGTGCTTCAGTACCTTTACCCGTCAGGATATTGGTTGTGATGGCCTTGTTTTCTTCTGGCTCGCCACCTTTGATAGCTTCAAGAGGGTGAGTATTCAAACCAAAGTCAGCCGGTGTCACGGTGTATTCGTGAATCGCACCATCTTTGATTTCTGCAACCATGGTTTTACCGTGAATAGCCACTTCATCAAGGCCGCTACCGTGCACAACCGCAGCGCGCTTCAAACCCATTTGCAGCATGGTTTCCGCTATAGGGCGTACTAGCTCTTTGCTGTAAACACCCATTAGCTCGATGTTAGGACGAGCTGGGTTAATCAGTGGGCCAAGGATGTTGAAGATGGTGCGCGTTTTCATGGTTTGACGAACAGGCATCGCGTGGCGAACACCACCGTGGTATTGCGGAGCAAATAGGAACGCTACGCCAAGTTCGTCCACGGCTGTACGAGTATCTTCTGCCGTCATCGCTAGGTTGATGCCAAACGAATCCAGTAGGTCAGAAGAGCCTGATTTGCTCGATACACTGCGGTTACCGTGTTTCGCGACTTTTAAACCACATGCCGCGGCAACAAATGCAGATGTCGTAGAGATATTAATGGTGTTGTGACCGTCGCCACCGGTACCAACGATGTCTGCAAAATCGTAATCAGGGCGTGGGAACGGGTTTGCATTGGCAAGCAGTGCTTTCGCCGCACCAGCGATTTCTTCTGGCGTCTCGCCTTTGATTTTCAGTGCAGTCAGTGCAGAAGCCATCAGGATTGGGTCTAGTTCACCCTTGATGATAACGTCGAATAACTGTTGGCTTTCTTCTTGAGTAAGAGACTGCTGTTCGTAAAGTTTATTAATCTGTTCCATGATCGTTTCCTAGTTAGTCTTTGTATCAAGAGTGGCCTTCTTCTCAAGGCAGAGAGGTTTCTCAAGAGCCCATTCGATAGCGTTCGCTAGAAGCGTTGCACCGTAGGTTGTCATAATTGATTCTGGGTGAAATTGGAATCCACATACTTTGTCTTGTTCTTGAACCACAGACATGACCAGACCATCGACTTCAGCCGTTACTGTTAGGCTATCAGATACATGCGTAGCAACCAGAGAGTGGTATCGAGCAATAGCCAGTGGAGAAGGTAAGCCTTGGTAAGTCGCATGATTTTGGTGTTCCATCATCGACACCTTACCATGAATGATTTCGCCTGCGCCTGCAACGGTGCCGCCATAAGCCTCAACGATCGCTTGATGACCTAAGCAGATACCAATCATTGGTACTTTGCCTTTTAGTAGCTGAATCAGCTCAGGCATGCAGCCCGCGTCTGCTGGAGCGCCAGGACCTGGTGAAAGCAGGGCAACAGGGTTGTCTAGTTCGTTGATTGCCGTTTCCACTACCTGTGCAGAGATGTTGTTACGGTAAATCTTTACGTTGTGACCCAATGAGCGGAATTGGTCTACAAGGTTGTAAGTGAACGAGTCGAAGTTATCGATGAATACAATATCAGCCATGATTACGACTCCTTCTTGTTAGAGATGTTTTTAGTGTGTGCAGCTTGAATCGCTGAGATAACCGCTTGAGCTTTGCCACGAGTTTCATCCGCTTCTGCTTGTGGGTCTGAATCGAACACCACGCCAGCACCAGCTTGTACTTGTGCAACACCATCTTCAACGTAAGCTGAGCGAATTACGATACAAGTATCTAACGTGCCTTCACCTGTTAGGTAACCTACCGCACCGCCATAGCTACCACGACGCGTTTTTTCTACATCGCGGATAAGCTGCATTGCGCGGATTTTTGGCGCGCCTGTTAGCGTGCCCATGTTCATACAAGCTTGGTAAGCATGCAGTGCGTCTAAATCTTCACGCAGTTGACCAACCACACGAGAAACCAAGTGCATCACATGACTGTAGCGGTCGACTTTTAGTAAGTCGGCTACGTGGCGAGTGCCAGCTTCGGCAATGCGTGCAACGTCGTTACGCGCTAGGTCGACAAGCATCATGTGTTCTGCGTTCTCTTTCTTGTCGGTACGCAGCTCAAGCTCGATACGGCTGTCTAGGTCGAAATCGATTTGACCGCCAGGACGCTTACCGCGACGACGAGTACCAGCAATTGGGTAGATCTCAATTTGGTTGGTTTCAGTTTCGTATTTCAGCGCGCTTTCTGGAGATGCACCAAACAGCGTAAATAGCTCATCTTGCATGTAGAACATGTAAGGGCTTGGGTTATTTTGTTTAAGTTCTTTGTAAGCGGCTAGTGGAGCTGGGCAAGGGAGTGTGAAGCGGCGTGATGGTACGACTTGGAACACATCGCCTTTTACTACGTACTCTTTTAAGTCACGAACGGTTTGGCAGAAATCTTCATCAGAAACGCTTGGTACTGCTTCTACGTTGTCTAATGGCGTCACTTCCGTGATCGCTTTCAGTGACTGACATTGCGTTTGAATTTCAGCTAAACGCTCTGTTAATTGTGCTTTGATGCTGTCGTCTTGAGCAAATAAGCTTGCGTGAAGCAGGCCTTGGTTTTCTTGGTGGTCGAAGCGAAGCAGGGTTTCAGCGACGTAGAAAACAAAGTCAGGGCAGTTATTGGTTGCCTCTGCATCACCTAGTGGTTCAAAGTTCGCTACGATGTCGTAAGCGAATAGACCAGCCATAAACAATGCATGCTTATTATTAGCATCTTGCTCAAAGCTGTGCTGAACCAAACGCAGTGCATCGAAAGAAGAGGCTTCTCTTAAGCGGGAGTCTTCGTCCAGTTCGTTGCTTGGCTCAACAAAAGTGAGCGTCAAAACGTTATCAGTAAGGTCAGATTTGATCTCTTCTTTCACGTTTTGAGTTAGGTGTTCGATAAGCGCTTGACCGTTTTTCGTCAGGGCTTGAAAGGTTACTTCATGTTCGCGGCATACGATGCGAACAGCAGAGTCGATAAGGAGTAGGCTTGTCAGGTTCTGTTTAGATTCAATCTCAGCAGATTCCAACAGCAAACTGTCCGTTTTGTTTTCACACAAAGTATGGAAAACACTGGTTGGATCTTGCGAGTAAGGAACTGAAGTATTGATGACCTCAATGGTTCCCAGCTTTTTGATTTCAATGGCCTTGTTCACAAGACCTCCTTTATGATTCTTTAAATTTCCTGCCGTACATAGTCGCATAAAGATACCTTTCACCCAATCTAGAATATGGTCAATTCGATGATTTGTTAGTCAGTTGAATGTGAGATGTTCGACAAATTAAAAAGCCCGCTATGGAAGCGGGCTTAGTGATAACTTTTTTATAAACAAACTGTTTAATTAGAAGTATACGTTAGCCCACCAAGAACTTGTCCAAGTGCGCCACCAATTAAGCTTTGAACTTGCTTCTACTGAAGAAAGTTCTAAAACTTTATCTTTATGGTCTTGGTTAAATTCTTGTAACATGGTGAACCTATCAAATGTGATACTTCGTATTTGTGTACTAGTTAACTAGTTTTCTACTTGCGGGTCAAGTGTGTTGACACAAATATAACGATAAAAATTGAAAACAATGAAAAAGAATATATGAGAATTGATCTACATAGTCATACAACAGCCTCAGATGGCCGACTTACTCCACCTGAGCTAATTGACCGAGCGCTGAGCTTTAACATCGAAGCGCTAGCGATTACAGATCATGATACGACTGATGGGCTTGCTGAAGCGCGCAACTATATTGTGGATAACAATCTTCCAATTCAGCTGATTAACGGCATCGAAATCTCCACAGTATGGCAAAACAAAGATATCCATATTGTTGGCTTAAACGTTGACCCTGAGTCTCCCGAGCTGAAAGCTCTCATTGAACAGCAGAAGCAGCACCGTATTGGCCGTGCAGAACTGATTGCTCAGCGCCTTGAAAAAGCAACGCGTGAAGGAGTGCTAGAAGAGGTGAAGCTGATTGCTGGCGATGCACCGATCACCCGCGCTCACTTTGCTAAATGGTTGGTTGATAACGGCTACGCGAAAACCATGCAGCAAGTATTCAAGAAGTTCCTAACACGTAATAACCCAGGTTATGTGCCGCCAACTTGGTGCTCAATGAGTGATGCTGTCACGGCAATTCACGCCGCTGGTGGACAAGCGGTATTAGCGCACCCAGGCCGATATGGCTTTACCGCTAAGTGGGTTAAGCGCCTATTGACTGCGTTTGTAGAAGCAAAAGGTGATGCGATGGAAGTGGCGCAACCGCAACAAGCACAACAAGAAAGACGCACTCTTGCCGATTATGCTATACAATACAAACTATTAGCCTCCCAAGGCAGTGACTTCCATTATCCATCTCCTTGGATGGAACTTGGACGTAATCTCTGGCTACCTTCTGGGGTCGAAGAAGTATGGAAAGATTGGGAGTTTCAAACAGTTTCACCGTCGGATAACGATGACAGTATCTAGGTGAAGCAGCTCCTTCTGATGATAGAGTCGAGAGATTCGATAACGAGGATCAACAATGAGCCAGTTTTTTTATGTACACCCAGATAACCCACAAGCACGTTTAATCAACCAAGCGGTTGCGATTGTTCGTAACGGCGGTGTAGTGGTTTATCCAACCGACTCAGGCTATGCGCTGGGTTGTCAGCTTGAGAACAAACAAGCACTAGAACGTATTTGTAAGATTCGTCGTATCGACGATAAGCATAACTTCACTCTGTTATGCCGTGACTTGTCTGAACTGTCACTGTATGCACGCGTAGATAACGTTGCTTTTCGTTTGCTTAAGGCTCATACGCCAGGTGCTTATACGTTTATTTTTAAAGCGACCAAAGAAGTGCCAAAGCGTTTGATGAACGCGAAACGTAAAACCATTGGTATTCGTGTACCAGACAACAAGATCGCTCTAGACCTGTTAGAGGCGATGGGTGAGCCATTGATGTCTACGTCTCTTATCTTACCGGGTAATGAGACAACAGAGTCGGATCCAGAAGAAATTCGCGACAGCCTAGAACACGCTGTTGATGTTATTTTGAATGGTGGCTACTTAGGCGAACAACCAACCACAGTGATTGACTTCAGCGACGATGATGCTGTCATTCTACGCTGTGGTTCCGGTGATCCAGCGCCGTTTGAATAATCGCATTACTGGTTAACAGTCTGTAACGATACAGAGCACCTATCATAAGTAAATAACAAGTGCTTTTTGGTAGGTAATTTGCGATAATACGCGACCGCGATTTGGTCGCGAAAAATTCATTCGACGTCTGTGAAGACGACAATTAGGTAGAAAAGAGTAAATGAGCGAAAAATTACAGAAGGTTTTAGCGCGAGCTGGTCACGGTTCTCGTCGTGAACTAGAAGGTTTAATCAAATCTGGCCGTGTAAGTGTTAACGGGCAAGTTGCGAAACTGGGCGAGCGTCTTGAAGACGAGAACTCAGTGATCCGTATCGATGGCCATACTGTTTCAGGCAAAGCGTCTGAAGAAGTGGTTTGTCGTGTACTTGCTTACTACAAGCCTGAAGGTGAGCTATGTACTCGTCATGATCCTGAAGGTCGCCGCACAGTTTTCGATCGTCTACCTAAGATCCGTGGTTCTCGTTGGATTTCGGTTGGTCGTCTTGATGCGAACACGTCTGGTCTTTTGCTTTTCACTACCGATGGTGAACTTGCAAACCGTCTAATGCACCCAAGCCGTCAGGTTGAGCGTGAATACCTAGTACGTGTATTTGGTGAAGTTACTGAGCAGAAGGTTAAGAACCTTGTGCGCGGTGTTGAACTAGAAGACGGCATGGCTCGTTTCGAAGATGTGGTTTACGCTGGTGGTGAAGGTATGAACCATACTTTCTACGTAGCGATTAACGAAGGTCGTAACCGTGAGGTTCGTCGTCTTTGGGAATCACAAGAAACAACAGTAAGCCGCCTGAAACGTGTACGTTACGGTGATATCTACCTTGATAAGAAACTGCCTCGTGGCGGTTGGAAAGAGCTAGATCTTCAAGAAGTAAACTACCTGCGTGAGCTTGTAGAACTTAAGCCTGAGAAAGAGACACTGTTGGATCTTGATCCTTCAAACACTTCTCGTAAGCGTGAGCGTTCTCGTAGCCAGAAAATTCGTCGTGCTGTTAAGCGTCACGAAGAGCGCGCAAATGCGCCAAAAGGCCGTAGCAATCAAGCTAAACGTAAGAAGCCAGCTACTCGTGGTACTACAACACCTGATTCAGGTCGCAGTGCTCCAGCAGCAAAAGGCAAGCCTCAAGCGAACAAAAGCAAGCAAAAGACAAACAACGGTCGTCCGGCTAAACCAGCTAAGCCAAGAACTCGTCAGTAATGATGTAAGTTCTCAAGCTTAAAGCTTCATTGTCTTAAAGCACTGAATACTAAAAAACCTGCTCATTGAGCAGGTTTTTTTACATCTAAGCCAAAAGAAGATGCGGGATGCGAGTAATCGAGTATCGAAAGCATGCTTCCATAAACGCAGTAAGCGTGCTCTTCGCATCTCTTATCTCGTTTACGCGCATCTATAATCTGTTCGTATCTCGTATCTTCTACTTATGATTCGAAAAGTTGTCACCCTTCGCCAAGCGATCGTAAAGCACAACGTTCACAGATGCTGCGAGGTTCATGCAGCCATTGGTTGGAACGTAAATCGTGTCTCGGCAGAAATCAGTGATCTCTTTCTTTAGCGTGCCATCTTCAGGACCAAAAATATAAAACGCGCGCGGTGGGTGTTTGTAATCAGGTAGAGGCTTCGCACCTTCAATGAGATCAACGGCCACAGGCACGCAGCCGACTGGAATAATGTCTTTCAGCTCTTCAACGCCAATCAGTGGCAGCTCTAAGTGCTTCTCTTTGGTATCGGTATGGAATTTTCGCGCATGATCGTAGCGTGTGCCTGTATAGAACACAGAGTTAGCGCCGTAGCAGCCAGCCGCTCGCATTACAGAGCCTACGTTCTCAGGCGTCTTTGGGTTAACTAGGCCAATGCAGGCATAGCCTTTAGATTGTGTATCTGTTTTTGCTTTGGTCATATCAGTGAATATAAAGTTGATAATGAAAGAGCGCTCTCATGAAGGTACGTAGCGTGATAAAAATAGCCGAGCAAGTGGCTCGGCTAGATTTTTAACTCGTTTACATGAGTGCTTGTGTACTCATGAAGTTGAGCGTCAGCAGTCGAATTAGTCGCGCTTCCACAGCATGTGACAGAACTTATGCTCTGGGTCACGGCTGATTAGCATACGAGCAAATACGTCGTCTAGAACGTCATCAGCTTCATTCACAAGACCAATGCGCACTTCTGCGTAGATTTCTTTGTCGACTTCAAAGCCAACATGCTCAACCCAATCATCACCTGTTTCAACAAGCTCTGCAGCGCCACGGTCTTCAAACTGAGCCGTGAATAGAATCACATCTGCAGGTTCAAGGTTATCGGGTGCCATCTCTAGGAAGATGTCGTATGCAGTATCAATTGCGTCGTCATAAGACATTAGGTCGTTAGCTTCGGTCATAATAAATATCTTAGCTTGCGCGGTTCATGTATTTACGTTCAGCAGTGTTTACTACTACTTTGTCGCCAGTCGCGATGTATTCAGGTACTTGGATAGTAAGACCTGTAGAAAGACGAGCAGGCTTAGTACGAGCAGACGCTGATGCACCTTTGATTGAAGGGTCAGTCTCTTCGATAACTAGCTCAACAGATGTTGGTAGCTCAAGTGTTGCAGCGTTGCCGTCGATAAGGATAGCGTACATGCCTTGGGTGTCTTCGTTGATGAACAGTAGTTCGTCTTCGATAGTTTCACCGTTGAAGATGAATTGTGTGTAATCTTCATTGTCCATGAAGATGTACTCGTTGCCATCAACGTAAGAGAACATTACTGCACGCTTAGTTACGTCGATAGTTTCAACGATTTCGTCAGCCTTGTGGCGAACTTCAGTTTTCACGCCAGTTGCTACGTCGTTACCACGGAAACGGTAAATTTTTTGACCGCCGCGGCCACCTGGTGTTGTTACTTCGATATCTTTAACAATGACTGTTTTGCTTTCTACAGTGATAGCAAAACCTTTTTTAATTTCACTTGCTCTAGGCATTTTGTGTTTGTCCTTAGTGGGTCTATCCGCTGATTATATCTCGGAGATGCTATAAATAGGAATAGCTTGAATCATAAAGTCACCTAAGCGATCATAGAGTCACTGTTAAATCATGATTTTATTTGCCGAAACGACCTATGCAGTTACCTGTTATTGACCCTACACAGCCTTTTCAACCTGAATTCCAACCTGTGGTTAACGATCTGATTACCTTCTTAAAAGGTGGATTAGGTTCTAATCTTCACAGTGTCTATATTTATGGCAGTGTTGCTCGCAAGCAAGCCGTATCTGGTCGCTCAAATCTTGATGTGGTTGTGGTGACACACCGTCCGTTTCCGGATCAGCGAACCACATTGTTAAACACCATCAAATGGCGTTTCCAAAAGAGCTTTCCTCAAGTTACTCAGGTGGCAATAAAAACCACTTTGGTGAGTGATGTTGTCGACTTCGATAACATCTTCACATGGGGCTTTATGCTCAAGCACCTGTCGGTGTGTGTATACGGTGAAGATCTATCAGATTGTTATGGTGATTTCGAAACCAGTTGGGAAATTGCCAAGCATTGGAACATGGACGTCGAGAACTGGTTAGCGGTATATCGAAACAAAATTGCACGAGCAGCAACACCTGAGCAGCAAGTCGCAGCGCAAGTGATCATCGCTAAGAAACT
Organism: Vibrio sp. HI00D65; assembly: GCF_001635455.1. Lineage (GTDB taxonomy): Bacteria > Pseudomonadota > Gammaproteobacteria > Enterobacterales > Vibrionaceae > Vibrio. The sequence goes on along the minus strand of NZ_LWEH01000085.1, from coordinate 45,556 downwards.
GCTACGAGCGAGTTACTCTTTGGTGATGTACCGTGACAAGTCTTGGTTCGATAACCCTGTCGAATGTGGTCAACAGTTCTTGAAATTCCATCCGGATAGAGAAGTTGAAATTCAAAGGTTGGGTATTTTACTTTCAGGTCGACCGATTCCGAAACGTTCAGTGATAGGCATTCTGGATGGGTTTGGGGAATGGCTGGTTAAGCAGTATCAGAAAACTGAATTTCGAATAGGGTAGAGATTCATACTACACAGATATAAAAAAAGCAGAGCGAATTGAATATTCCTCTGCTTTTTTTGTTCTGATTAAACTCAGACAATAATCTTAGAATAAACCTAATTGCTGCCCGCTAACTCTCTCAAAATCTAATCCAATAAAAGGCAAAATCGCTTCAGCTACCGGCTTAATCTGTTTATCGATGTAATGCTGATAATCGATAGCACTCTTCAAATACTCTATAGGCTCTGGGCCATTCAAGGTAATCAAGTATTCAATACGTCCTTTGTTTTGGTATTGAAGTGGGCGTCCTAGTTTAGCATTGACCTCATCTGCCATTCTGGCTGCTCGAACTTGTGGTGGAATGTTCTTTTGATACTCATGCAGCTTGCGACGCAAACGCTTCTGGTAAACCAGTAAATCGTCATGGTTACCTGCTGAAGTTTCATCAACAAACTGCCTGACGTAGTCGGTCGGATCTTGGTCGTGGAATACCATTTCATACAAGGTTTGTTGGAACTGTTGCGCCAGTGGTGTCCAGTCTGTTCGTGCACTTTCAAGCCCTTTGAAAATGATCTTCTCTTGGTCACCATGATTGATTAAGCCTGCGTAGCGCTTCTTCGAACCGGTTTCCGAACCACGAATGGTTGGCATCAGGAATTTGCGATAGTGGGTCTCGTATTCTAATTCAAGAATTGAAGTCAGGTTATAGGCCTCTTTAAGGTGATTAGTCCACCAGTCGTTGATATAAGCCACCAGTTGATGGCCAATCTCGTCGGCTTGTTCTTGGTCATAACTGCCATTGAGGGAAACGAAAGTCGAGTCGGTATCCCCATAAATCACTTGGTAGCCCTTGTCTTCGATCAGAACTTTGGTTTGCTTCATGATCTCATGGCCACGCATAGTGATTGATGACGCCAACCGAGTATCAAAGAAGCGGCAACCAGATGAACCTAACACGCCATAGAAAGAGTTCATGATGATCTTTATGGCTTGAGAGAAGGCTTTTTCGTTGTTCTTCTTTGCAACGTCACGTGCTGCCCAAAGGTTTTCGATCATCTCTGGTAAGAAGTGTTTGGTGCGGTGAAATTGCCCACCGCGAAAACCATCGACGGCTTGGTCTTCTGCTGGGCCGATTTCTAATTTCAACCCTTCGATTAGCCCCATAGGGTCAATCAAAAATGAACGAATGATGGACGGGTATAGGCTCTTGAAGTCGAGCACTAGTACCGAGTCATAAAGATTAGGGATGGAGTCCATCACGTAGCCACCGGGGCTAGCAATCCAGTTCTCTGGCTCTAGGTTAGGGGCAACATAGCCTGCTCTGTGTATCTGAGGTAAATATAAATTGGTAAAGGCTGCAACAGAGCCGCCAACACGGTCTAGCTCAACTCCGGTCAAGCGAGAGCGCTCAATAACAAAATCGAGTAGGTGGGTGTGTTCGAAGATTCGATTTACCAACACACAGTCTTGCAGGTTGTACTTAGCCAATGAAGGCTTATCGAACTTGAACATTCGATTAATTTCATCCATGCGATCATGGACGTTATGGATATCTTTACCTTCACCAAGCAGTTCCCGTGAAACCGACTCAAGCGACCAGGAACGAAAGTGATAGGTGGCTGTCTTCAACATATCGATACCATCCAAAACGACACGCCCGGGAATGCTTATGAAGCCTTGTTGGCTTTGTGCAGAGCTACGGAAGAAGCTAGGTTGATTATCTCGACCAATATTGAGCTTAACTTCATTCCATTCCGCCCGTTTGTGCAAGAGCCTGAAGTCGAAGTCGATGACGTTCCAGCCAATGATGATGTCTGGGTCAAATTCAGAGAACCATGCGATCATCGCTTCAAGCAGGGCTTTTTCATTCGCGACCCATTGGATATTGGTTTCTGCTTGTTGTGGCTCGCCAATCATAATCACTCGGCTATCCATTGGACTGTCTAATCCAATGGAGTAGAGCACGCCTTTCTCTGAACATTCAATATCCAGAGAAACCATCGATAATGTTGGTAAGTAATTGCCTGCTCTGCACTTGGCATTGGAGACTCGACGATGCTGATTCTTTTGCACAGCCGTGCCAGTAAACTCGATACTTCCCTTGATAAAACGTTCCATTAGGAATCGATCCGCAAGGCGAATATCGCTCTCAAATGTCTGGATTTCTTCGTTGTTGAAGGCTTGTGCTAATCCAAAGCTGCTTCTCGATAGTGTTGTATAACAAGCCGCGAGAGGGGTTTGCTCGAAAGTCGCGAGCTCAAGAGGTTTAAACTGGCATTCAATGGACTCTTTGGCTGCAATCGACTCGCAAGCGGGTACATCAGATTGAGCAACAAAAAACACTGGCTTTTCGTTTTGAATAGTCAGAAGAGTAGGGCCTTCCGGTGTGCTTAACCACAAGTCGATCTGTGTGCGCCCTGAAAAATCTCTCGCCTGTCTTGTAAGTACAAAGCCTTGCTGAATATCCAATGTAATAACCTATTGATACGGGGGAGTGAATACTACCATCTAGCGCCAGATTACGCACAATAGGCTGCAAAGATAGTCATTAAATACTCGTTAGTAGCAGTAAATAACGGGACTCTGTAAGCAAAAAAGTGAAATTGTCGAGAATGGCCATTTAATGGTATTGAAAATATCTTTATCTTATGTAATTTTATTGGGTGTTGTTTTAACTATCTGATTTTTAGTGAAAGCTTGTGTTTTTAGCGTACCTTTTTATAAATAAGTACTTGCTAAAGTTAGTGTTTCAGCACATATTCAACAGAGCTTTTCTTTAGTAATTAAGTTAAGATGTACTCAATGCTGCGATCCACTGTTCCTTTATCCGATTGTTTCAAACAGATGAAACGACACAGTGGTTGCAGAGCCAATTAATAGTGTGGAGATACAAGTTTGATAAATGTTTTCCTTGTAGATGATCACGAGCTGGTTCGCACAGGGATACGACGTATTATTGAAGACGTCCGTGGAATGAACGTAGCAGGGGAAGCTGAAAGCGGTGAAGATGCTGCAAAATGGTGTCGTACTAACAATACTGACGTTATTTTGATGGATATGAATATGCCTGGTATTGGTGGCTTAGAAGCTACCAAGAAAATCTTGCGTTTCAACCCTGATGTTAAAATCATCGTTTTAACTGTCCATACGGAAAATCCGTTTCCAACTAAAGTGATGCAAGCTGGAGCTGCTGGTTACCTTACTAAAGGGGCAGGTCCGGATGAAATGGTCAATGCAATTCGTGTGGTCAACAGCGGCCAACGATACATTTCACCAGAAATTGCGCAGCAGATGGCTTTGAGCCAATTCTCGCCTGCGTCTGAAAATCCATTCGCAGACTTATCTGAACGTGAACTTCAAATCATGATGATGATTACCAAAGGTCAGAAAGTGACGGATATTTCAGAACAACTCAATCTAAGTCCTAAGACAGTTAATAGTTACCGCTACCGTTTGTTCAGCAAACTGGATATCAGTGGTGATGTAGAGCTAACACACTTAGCGATTAGACATGGAATGTTAGATACTGAGACCCTTTAACACTGAGATCGTATAGTGACCAACTTGTTTGACTCAGTCTCATTCCTCAAGACAGTAACCGAGCAGCCCGGCGTTTATAGAATGTATAACGCTGAGGCTGTCGTTATTTACGTCGGTAAAGCAAAGAACCTCAAAAAACGCCTTTCTAGTTATTTCCGTAAAAAAGTCGACAGTGAAAAAACACGCGCTCTAGTCAGCAACATCGACAAGATTGATGTCACTGTAACGCACACGGAAACCGAAGCTCTTATCCTTGAGCACAACTACATCAAGCAGTATCTGCCAAAATACAACGTGCTCCTGCGTGATGATAAGTCGTACCCTTATATTTTTATTAGTGGTCACAAGCATCCTCGTTTATCTATGCATCGTGGAGCTAAAAAGAAAAAAGGTGAATACTTTGGTCCTTACCCTGACTCCGGCGCTGTGCGTGAGACGCTACACCTAATCCAAAAGATTTTCCCTGCTCGCCAATGTGAAGACACGGTTTATGCCAACAGAACTCGTCCTTGCTTGATGTATCAGATTGGCCGTTGTGCTGCGCCATGTGTCAGCTCAATCATTTCTGATGAAGAGTACAGCGAACTGGTCGACTATGTTCGTTTATTCCTGCAAGGAAAAGATAAGTTAGTGCTCGAAACGCTCATCGAGAAGATGGATACAGCAAGCCGTGAGCTTCGTTTTGAGCAAGCTGCGACCTTCCGTGACCAGATCCAAGCGATTCGACGCGTGCAAGAACAGCAATATGTATCTGACGATTCCATGGAAGATATGGATGTGCTTGGCTTTGCACAAGAAAATGGTGTGGCGTGTATTCATATTTTGATGATTCGCCAAGGTAAAGTCTTGGGTAGTCGAAGTCATTTTCCAAAGATCCCAAACAATACAGTGCGTGAAGAGGTTTTCTATAGCTTCTTAAGCCAGTATTACTTAGCCCATAATGAGGCGAGAACCATTCCAACTCGTTTGATTCTGAATGCGGATTTGATGGAAGATGTCACTCCTATTCAGGACGCTTTATGTGAAGTGGCGGGTCGTAAGATCCATTTTAATACTAACCCTTCTGGCGTTCGTGGCCGCTACCTTAAGCTATCGAATACCAATGCGTTAACGGCGATTACCACTAAGATTAACCACAAGATGACGATTAATCAGCGTTTCAAAGAGCTTCAAGAAGTGCTGTCGATGGATGCGATTAAGCGCATGGAATGTTTCGATATCAGTCATACCATGGGTGAAAGCACCATCGCATCTTGTGTGGTGTTCAACCAAGAAGGCCCTGTTAAGCCTGAGTATCGTCGTTACAACATCACAGGCATTACCGGTGGTGATGACTATGCAGCAATGGCTCAGGCGCTTGAGAGGCGTTATTCGAGGCAGCTTGATGTTGATAAGATCCCAGACATTATCTTTATCGATGGTGGTAAAGGTCAGCTTAATCGCGCTCATGAGATTATCTCTCAATATTGGGGAGATTGGCCGTTCAGACCGAGAATGATGGGTATTGCCAAAGGCGTGACGCGTAAACCTGGTTTAGAAACTCTCATTACCCTTGAAGGGGAAGAGTTTAATTTGCCAAGTGATGCACCAGCCTTGCACCTTATTCAGCATATTCGTGATGAGAGCCATAATCATGCGATTGCAGGGCATAGAGCGAAGCGCGGTAAAACGCGTCGAACTAGTGCCTTGGAAGGAATTGAAGGGATAGGACCGAAGCGTCGCCAAGCTTTGCTGAAATACATGGGTGGCTTACAAGAACTCAAGCGTGCAACTGTTGAAGAAATAGCCAAAGTGCCGGGCATTAGTCATTCTTTGGCAGAAAACATTTATCAAGCATTGAAACAATAGTAAAAATCCCGCACCATTAAAGCGCAATTAATAAGAGCCCAATAATATGCGTTTGAATATACCTAACATTTTGTCCTTACTGAGACTATTTTTGATCCCAGTATTCGTTGTTGTTTTTTACCTACCTTACCAATGGGCTCCTTTTGCTGCTGCGATGGTTTTTTGGGTAGCGGGTTTTACTGACTGGTTAGATGGCATGCTTGCTCGTAAGCTAGGGCAAACGTCTCGTTTTGGTGCCTTTATTGACCCAGTCGCAGACAAAGTACTGGTGGCGACGGCTCTTATTTTGATTACCGAGCATTACCACTCAATTTGGGTCACTATCCCAGCTGTGACCATGATAGCTCGCGAGATCATCATCTCTGCACTTCGTGAGTGGATGGCTGAAATCGGTAAGCGTGCAAGCGTAGCGGTTTCTTGGGTCGGTAAAGTTAAGACGGTTTCTCAGATGTTCGCGTTGTGGGTGCTTATCTGGCGCTATGACGATTGGATGATTTGGGTTGGCTATATCGCGCTCTACGTTGCAACGATTCTAACCTACTGGTCAATGGCACAATACTTAATGGCTGCCAAAGACGATTTGTTAGACGAAAAACACCATTGATGAAGAAGCGAGCTAAGGCTCGCTTTTTTGATCTTTAACCTAAGGTCAAATAATCAATACTGGATATCTAATGTGATATAGATCTCTTTTGAATAGCCGATACACGGCGTGTTTTGCACATAAAGTCAGCTATTTAGCCTGTTTAGTATGAAATCTATTCAAACGAATTAAAAATACAAAAATATTATTGACTCATCCGCTCGAATCCGTAGAATGCATCCCGTACCCATGAGGATGGCTATGAGCGATTCGATTGGAGTTACTAAGGCGCCTTGGCAGAGTGGCTATGCAGCGGATTGCAAATCCGTGGACCTCGGTTCGACTCCGGGAGGCGCCTCCATTATCTCTTTTGTTTAAAAGAAGAATAATGATATGCGACACTAGCTCAGCTGGTAGAGCGCAACCTTGCCAAGGTTGAGGTCACGAGTTCGAACCTCGTGTGTCGCTCCAAATTTTGTATGTTGATTGGCGTCAACATAAGATGGTGTTTTACTTTTCAGTAATCGGCACCGCAATAAAGAATTGCGTGCCCTGGTGGTGGAATTGGTAGACACAAGGGATTTAAAATCCCTCGACGTTCGCGTTGTGCCGGTTCAAGTCCGGCCCGGGGCACCATCTACAAGTCTTTATCTCGATAAAGCAAATGCGACACTAGCTCAGCTGGTAGAGCGCAACCTTGCCAAGGTTGAGGTCACGAGTTCGAACCTCGTGTGTCGCTCCAAATTGAAAAAGGCTCGTCAGAAATGACGAGCCTTTTTTGCATCTGAAACATACTAAAGTAATTTGAGACATCAGGTGACGAGTTGACCTCGTGTCCTAGCGGGCCGGGTCGTTCCTAATTGAGAAGCCCGAACAGAAATGTTCGGCTTTTTAGTTTCTGTCTTCAGCGTTTCCACATCAGCATTCTTCTTGTTCGAACCCATACTCAAACTTCATTTCTATCACTTAGCTTTTAAAAGCGAGATTCCCTATGAACTCGTTCCTCGCGCTAGGGAATGACGTAGGCGGTTGCGGCTTTAAAGCCTTTTGTGTATTTAGTTTTTCATCATCTACCTAAAGAGGCTTATAGCCTAAAAGCTTTCTAACAGCGTTTTTATATCCTCGACGTCATCCCCGGGTGTGAGGGACGAAAGGATCTCGCTCTTCTGTTCTATGTTGGTGATATTTTAAGCAACCCCTCACTCACTGCGCGTATTAATTAAGCGGTTATTAAAAACTATTGATAGTTCGTTTCACTTTATGTTACTTTTCCGCGCAATCTCGGAACGGCCGATGTTCAAAAAGAGCCGCGATTGCTTTCTGGGGGATACGCGTAATGACCATTCTTGCTGATTGGGACATTACGTAGGGTAGGTATCGGCTAGTCCTTTAGCTGATAGACGGGATACTTATGGCGCAGTTCGCCATGCTAATGGGAAACCCAACATTGAAAATACTAACTACAACATTGCTAATCAGCTCTGCATTTCCAAAGGGACAAGCTCCTCATAGCTGCCCGATCCTGCAAAAATGTCCAATTCTTCAAAACAGTAGTATTACTGAACCTTGAGCTCTCGCTAACAATTTCTCACTGTCTTAAGGCAGCTTAATTTCGTATTCGTCGTTTGACTTATGCGGGCGCACAGCTATATCTCATTTCTAGACAATATGCGTATTTCATTAAGAACTCTTGTTAATCGAGAGGGCTGGTGTGTATTTGCGTTTGCTGGAGGTGAGTATGAACATATTCAAGGGAATTTTTATGACTACCGCCTTTGAAGTCGATATCAACACTATCGCAAATTCATTTTCAACTATGGTTCCTATCGTAGAGGGAACCTATGACCTAACACCTGATGCTATTTTGCTTGAGCAAGAGCAGCACGAATCAGATGTTCGCTCATACCCAAGACGTCTACCAATTGCTATCAAGCGAGCATGCGGTGCCTTGGTTGAAGATACTCGTGGACAACTATTTTTAGATTGCTTAGCTGGTGCGGGTACACTTTCTTTGGGTTATAACCACCCAGAGATTAACCAAGCACTCAAAGACCAACTCGATTCTGGTTTGCCATACCAAACTCTTGATATCACGACTCAAGCAAAAGAGACGTTTATCAAGCGAGTGAAAGCCTTTCTTCCCCAAGAGTTTTCAAACAACTCAGTGATTCAATTCTGTGGTCCATCCGGTGCAGATGCTGTTGAAGCGGCGATTAAGCTAGCCAAACAAACTACAGGTCGCAATACCATGTTTGCTTTCCGTGGTGCTTACCATGGCATGACCAATGGAACCATGGGCATGATGGGTAACCTAGGTACAAAAGAACGTCGCAGCGGTTTGATGTCTGACGTGCACTTTATGCCTTTCCCATACAACCTACGCTGCCCGTTTGGCATTGGCGGAGAAGCAGGGGCTAACGCAAGTATTCGTTACATCGAACGCATGTTGAACGATGATGAGTCTGGCATCATGAAGCCAGCTGCAATGATCGTTGAGCCCGTACAGGGTGAGGGCGGTGTGATTCCAGCTCCTGCGTCTTGGCTACAAGGCTTGCGTCGCATCTGTGACGAACACGGTATCCTACTGATTTTTGATGAAATTCAGTGTGGTGTCGGTAAAACTGGTCATCGATTCGCGTTTGAAGAGTCGGGCGTTAACCCTGATATCTTGTGTCTGTCTAAAGCGATCGGTGGTGGACTTCCAATGTCATTGCTTGTGTTTGATAAGAGTATCGACACTTGGAAAGCTGGCGAGCACACGGGTACTTTCCGTGGGAACCAACTGGCAATGGTGTCTGGCGCTAAAGCGTTAGAAATCATCGAGCGTGACGGCTTGGTAGAGCATGCAAAGATTGCCGGTCAATATCTACGTCAAGGTCTAGAAAAAATCCAATCTCGCGTGAACTGTATTGCTGAAGTGCGCGGTAAAGGCCTGATGCTTGGCGCTGAGATCAAGCAACCAAACGGCGAACTTAATAAATTTGGTGAACCGAAATCGGATGGTGAACTCACACTGGCGATTCAACGTGCAGCACTAGAGCGCGGTTTAATGGTTGAGAAAGGCGGTCGTGACGGCTCGGTGATTCGCTTCCTGCCACCGATGATCATCTCTTTCGAGCAGATTGATTTTGCTCTAAGTGTAATGGAAGAAGCCATCGTTGCGGCTGGTGGCGGTGTTCAAGAAGAGCAAGCTTCTGGTGAACTGCCAAACCAAGAATGGAATAAGCATTTCATTCACACTGGCCCTCGTGGTAGTGACGAGTTTGCCAATGTGATGAACCAAACCACTCAGGCGATGAAAGCGGTTTTTGAGAAGGTTGAAGCCCCTTATTCAGGACTTGATCCAAAAGTGCTAGAAGCGTCTATCAATGCTGTTGATCTCGATAACCACCAGCACACTTTGGTGGATGTTGTAGACAGTACCGCTGACCTAGTCGCGGTTAACTCTATCTTTGTGCAACACCCTGACTGTATTGCACACCTTCATACGCCTCCTCTTATGGCATCAGTAGCAGCGGAATTAATCATCGGAGCTCTGAATCAATCAATGGACTCATGGGACCAAGCATCGGCAGCTACGTATGTTGAACAGCGCGTGGTCGATTGGATGTGTGATAAGTACCAACTTGGTGAGCAAGCTGACGGTGTTTTCACCAGTGGTGGCACGCAAAGTAACCTAATGGGCTTATTGCTCGCGAGAGACTGGGTTGCTGATAAGCACAATGGTCACTCAATTCAAAAGCTAGGTTTACCGGAGTATGCAAGCAAGCTTCGCATCTTGTGTTCAAACAAATCTCACTTCACGGTTCAAAAATCTGCGTCACTACTTGGCTTAGGCGAGAGCGCAGTGTGCTGTGTTGAGACAAGCGCAAAAGGAACCATCAAACCTGATTTGTTGGATGCAGAAGTGAAAGCGTTAAAAGAGCAAGGGCTGATTCCTTTCGCTGTAGTTGGTACGGCAGGTACAACCGATCATGGTGCTATCGATGATCTTGATGCCATTGCAGATATCGCAAGCCAACAAGGCCTTTGGTTCCATGTCGACAGTGCTTACGGTGGAGCGCTTATCTTGAGCAGCCATAAAGCTCGTTTACAAGGCATCGAAAAAGCAGATTCAGTGAGCGTCGATTTCCATAAGCTTTTCTACCAAACAATTAGCTGTGGCGCGGTGTTGTTGAAAGACAAAGCGAACTTTAAGTACCTTCTGCATCACGCAGATTATTTAAACCGTGAACACGATGAACTGCCGAACTTAGTCGACAAGTCTATCGCGACCACCAAGCGTTTTGATGCATTGAAAGTCTTCATGACGATGCAGAGTGTAGGGCCAAAGCAATTAGGCGACATGTATGATCATCTTCTTGAGCAAACGCTAGTAGTGGCAGACCTGATTCAAAACCAAGCTGACTTGGAGCTGCTTGCGGAGCCATCACTATCAACAGTGCTGTTCCGATCTAAGCCGTCAGCAGACGGTGAGCTTGATTTAGACAAACTGAATCAAACACTAAGACTGGAAGCCTTGACCCGTGGCGTTGCAGTACTTGGTGAAACGGTCGTAGATGGCAAAAGCGCCCTTAAATTCACCATCTTGAATCCGTGCTTAAAGACTTCAGATTTCAAATCTCTAATTAACAAAATCCAAACTCTAGCGACAGAGCTAGCAGAACAACAAGGATAATTAATACTATGGCTATTCTACAAATTGGTGCAGGCGGCGTTGGTTGGGTTGTTGCACACAAAGCAGCACAAAATAACGAAGTACTGGGTGATATCACAATCGCTTCTCGTACCATCGCGAAGTGTGAAAAAATCATCGAATCAATCAAAGGTAAGAACAACTTTAAAGATTCAACTAAGAAACTAGAAGCTCGCGCAGTAAACGCTGACGATGCTGATGCACTTGTTGCTCTGATTAACGAAGTGAAACCAGATCTAGTCATCAACGCTGGTCCTCCTTGGGTAAACATGGCGATCATGGAAGCGTGTTACCAAGCAAAAGTTTCTTACCTAGATACATCGGTAGCGGTTGACCTATGTTCTGAAGGCCAACAAGTGCCACAAGCTTACGATTGGCAGTGGGGTTACCGTGAGAAGTTCGCTGAAGCTGGCATCACAGGTATTCTTGGTGCGGGCTTCGATCCAGGTGTGGTTTCAGTATTTGCAGCGCACGCGGTTAAGCACCTATTCGATGAGGTCGACACGATCGACGTAATGGATGTAAACGCAGGTGACCACGGTAAGAAGTTTGCGACAAACTTTGACCCAGAAACCAACATGCTTGAGATCCAAGGTGACTCTTTCTACTGGGAAAATGAAGAGTGGAAGCAAGTACCTTGTCACTCTCGTATGCTTGAGTTTGATTTCCCTAACTGTGGCACTCACAAAGTGTACTCAATGGCGCACGATGAAGTTCGTTCAATGAAAGAGTTCATCCCAGCTAAGCGTATCGAGTTCTGGATGGGATTTGGTGATAAGTACCTAAACTACTTCAACTGTATGCGTGACATCGGCCTTCTTAGCCCAGAGCCGCTAACACTGCACGACGGCACAGTAGTTCAGCCTCTGCACGTGCTAAAAGCATTGCTACCAGACCCAACATCTCTTGCTCCAGGTTACACAGGTTTAACGTGTATCGGTACCTGGGTTCAAGGTAAGAAAGATGGTAAAGAGCGCAGTGTATTTATTTACAATAATGCCGACCACGAAGTGGCTTATGCAGACGTAGAGCACCAAGCGATCTCTTACACTACAGGTGTTCCTGCAATTACCGCTGCACTTCAGTTCTTCCGTGGCGAATGGGCTGATAAAGGTGTATTCAACATGGAACAGCTGAACCCAGACCCGTTCCTAGCAACCATGCCAGAAATTGGTCTAGATTGGCATGTTCAAGAGCTAGAGCCGGGGCAAGGTCTACCTCTAATCCATACTTTGAAGTAATTCTGGCTCTTTGCCCTCGTTGCGTTGTCCATCGTGCTCATTTATATTCGTAAACTCCGCGCGATGTCCTAGCTACAAGGGTAAAGTTCTGCGGATTGGCTCGGAATGACAACAACCTATAATGATAAGCTGGTGCATCAGCGTCGGCTTTGTTCGATTATCATGTGCCTTCGTTAGCTCGAAGGCCGCAAGGTATTAACATGCAAAACAACGAACTAAAAACGCCTTACTTCATGATCAACGAAGATAAGTTGATTGCGAACTTAGAGAAAGCGAAGCAGCTGAAAGAGATTTCAGGTGTGAAGTTAGTATTGGCACTTAAGTGCTTTTCTACATGGGGTGTGTTTGACATCATCAAGCCTTATTTGGACGGCACGACAAGCTCTGGTCCATACGAAGTAAAGCTTGGTCACGAAACGTTTGGCGGTGAGACGCACGCATACAGTGTGGGTTACAGCGAAGAAGACGTGAGAGAAGTGGCTAACATCTGCGACAAGATGATCTTCAACTCACAAAGCCAACTGGCCGTTTACCGTCATATCGTTGAAGGCAAGACGTCATTGGGCTTACGTCTTAACCCTGGCGTGAGCTACGCAGGGCAAGATCTGGCAAACCCAGCGCGCCAGTTTTCTCGTTTAGGCGTTCAAGCGGCTCATATCCAGCCTGAGGTTTTTGAAGATATTGACGGTGTTATGTTCCACATGAACTGTGAGAATAAAGACGTTGATGCCTTCATCGGTCTGCTTGATTCAATCTCTGAGCAGTTTGGTAAGCACCTAGATAAGTTAGACTGGGTGAGCATGGGCGGTGGCGTATTCTTCACGTGGCCGGGCTACGATATTGAGAAGCTTGGCCTTGCGCTAAAAGCCTTCTCTGAAAAGCACGGCGTGCAAATGTACCTCGAGCCGGGAGAAGCCATCATCACCAAAACAACGGATTTAGTCGTGACTGTGGTTGATATTGTTGAGAACGTGAAGAAAACGGCGATTGTGGACTCGGCAACCGAAGCACACCGCCTTGATACGCTTATCTACAATGAACCTGCATCGGTATTAGAAGCGTCTGAAAACGGTAGTCATGATTATGTGATTGGTTCATGTTCATGTTTGGCGGGTGATCAGTTCTGCGAGGCGAGCTTTGATGAGCCACTGCAGATCGGTCAAAAACTTCATTTGTTGGACAGCGCAGGTTACACCATGGTGAAGCTCAACTGGTTCAACGGCCTGAAGATGCCATCAATCTACTGTGAGCGCAGCAATGGCGAAGTACAAAAGCTGAATGAGTTTGGCTATCAAGACTTTAAGCGTTCATTGTCACAATGGTCAGTTAAGTAATTGAGTCGCAGGTTTAGAAAAGAAGAGCAGCCAGGTGCTGCTCTTTTTATTGTTAGGGAGTCGTGAATAGTAATAGTAACCACTCACGGCTATTGATTAGCTCTCAATCATCACTCTAGTATCTTCACTTAAGGTTTCTAGTTCATTGATAACGTCATCGATTTGCACTTCGATTGGCAACTTTACTGCGATTTTAGAAGTGAATAGGCTTGAGCTAACGCCGCCGCCACCAGCAATAAATACGCGCTGGCAATCCATATCGAGAATATTGATACCTTGTCTATCGAGTAAATGTGTCACTTCATTGACGATACCGGCGCGATCGTTAGAATCGAGTCTCAGGTGATGAACGGTATCTTGTACATTATGTGCATGGTCTGAATCAACGAACTGGACAATCAGGTCTGGGTTAGCGCTGAATGCCTCTTTAACAATTGATTCATTGATGGCTGGGAGCTGAACCTTTAGTACACCTGCTACTTGGTCTTCAATAAAATTTACTTTACTGATGAGCCACTTGCCGTCGTTTTCATGAGTCACCGCAGCGAGTTGCTTGATCGTCGCAGGTGACGCTTTTCCGATAAAGTTTACGATAAATGTAGTGTTCATATCAGCCCCCAAAGTTTCAATTAATCATTGCCAATTAAATGTTTGATATTAAGCGATAAAATTCTTTAATTTCAGTGTAGAAGTTTACATCGAACAATGTTTGACTTGTGTCAATTTTTGAAACTAAGCTGCGTCGCAAAAAAAGAGAATGAAGAGTAGGGCACAAAAAAAGCGGCTTAAAAGCCGCTTTTAGATAAGTTTTAGTTATTACCGCAAAGTAATCAGGTCGTTGTATTAGAAGGTTACTTTAAAGTTCATACCAACAAACTGAGAATCGTATGGTGCGCCAGCATCGTAAGCGAATTTCGCGGCATCTTGGTTATCCCACCAAGGGTTAGTGTTCAGGTTAACTTCTGCGTCACCGCCCCATGCATCGCTAACCCAGTAGTGGATATGACCAACAGGGTTAAGGAAGAATAGAGAAACGTCACCCATGGTTTGAGAACCCATTACTTCACCACCTGAAGCAATGATGTCTTGCTCAGTTTCTAGCATTAGTTCACCCACAACCGCACCGAAGAAAGGCGTGATGAAAAGGTCTTGCCACGAAGGCACTTCAGCAAATGCTTCTACACCGTATTCCCAGAAGAAGGTCGACATCGTCCAAGAGTACATGAAAGATTCAAACTCGTTGTAACCTGCGTGACGTGCAGCTGTGTAGTAAACACCACCAAAATACGGGTGCATCACATAGTTTAGGAAGTGTTCGTCACGGTCCCAGACTGGGCCTTCAGATACGTTATCTTTCCACTTTTGACCTAGCTTACTTAAGTCACGTTGGTCGTCGTCCCATTTAGTGATACTTTCGGGTAAGAAGGTCATTAAACCAACGGTCGCCACACTTAAGCCAAGAATGGTGTAGGTTTGACTCATTAGGTAATCCCAATCTTTCTGTTCACTGACCAAAAGGTGCTTTGGTTGTTGGATTGAGAAATCATACTCTTCGCTAGATTCGCTCAGTGCGTAATTGGTACTAGGCTTGTAGGTGTACAAGCTATCATTTACACAGTAATCTTGAGCACATTCATCCGAATAAGAAAGGTTGATTGGCTGGTCGAAGTCGTATTGGCTTGCAACCGTGTTAACTGACATTAGTATTGAAAACGCAGCAGTAACCTTTGCTAGTAACGATGATTTGGCCACAAGGGTCTCCACGAGAAAGTTTCGAATTGATCAGGGTCACAATTATCTATTAAATGCCTGATTTAGTGAACTAATAATTTATCGCTTTTCCTAAGAAAACCTTAGATTTAACGTTATTAATATTTGTTAAAAATCAAAATAGCTCAAACTCAAACATAGACCAGTTTGTAGATAATGCAGCGTCTTTTTATGACTACAAGGGATAGAAATATGACGAAAATCGCAATGTTAAGCACAGGTGAAGAAGTTCTTCACGGAGACATTGTAGACACGAACGCGGCTTGGATGTCAGCTGAGTTTTACCAGCACGGTTTTGCTTTGGCAAAACGCTCCACTATTGGTGACCAAATGAATGCCTTAGTCGAAGAGTTGTTGATGCTGAGCTTTAACTACGATGTGGTTATCGTGAATGGTGGATTGGGCCCGACTACCGATGATATGAGCGCGGCCGCAGCAGCGGCGGCGTCAGAGCAGAAATTAGTCATGTTTCCTGAGTGGGTAAAGCGTATGGAAGAGATGTTTTCTGGACGTGGCATGCCGATGCCAGACAGCAACCTTAAGCAGGCTTTGTTACCCCCAAACTCGGAAATCGTCGATAACCCTGTTGGCACTGCCTGTGGCTTTAAGCTGAAGATTAACGATGCGACTTTCTACTTCACGCCGGGCGTGCCGAGTGAGTTTAAGCGCATGGTGATCTTTGAAATTATCCCTGACCTTGCTCGCACTTATCCTCAAGTTGTCGCGTCTGAATGCAGCCGTTTGTTTACCTTTGGTTTATCCGAGTCTGGTATTTCTGATGTTTTGGACCAATTGAAACTGCCTGAAGGTTACGAACTGGGCTACCGCTCTTATCTGCCGTTTATTGAAGTGAAGCTGTTTGGTCCTAAGTGGGATTTAGAAACTCGCGTTAAGCTACTACAGATGGTGTACAAGCTGTTAGAGAGCAATGTTGTCAGTGTTGATGAGCCTATGATCGACCATATCGGTCATATTATGGCTGAAAGAAAGAAAACCTTGTCGGTATCGGAAGTATCAACCAAAGGTGCACTTTCGGCTTGGCTACAATCGAATGAACAAGTTGAAGATTGCTTCGGTCACTCTTGGGTAATGGCGGAGCCAAAAGAGAGTGAGCTTGATAAGAACGATCCACTAGCCTCAACGTTTGCTCTGGCTGGCGCGACAAGAGAAAAGTGCGGCACTGAGTTGGCCTTAGTCACGGGTAAGTTGGAGGGCAATACCTTTAGTGTTGCTTTATCGAGCGAAGCGGGTGAGTGGGGACAAGTGCTGGAGTTTTACCGCCAACACAAGCGCGAAGATGCACGCACCATCATCAAAACGGTCGCTGCGGACATGCTAAGAAGACATCTAGACAATAAACCTATGTTTGGTGATTACTCGTCAGTAAAACGCGTGAAGGATATGTTTATCCCTTCAGCGATCATCAAGTAAGCCGCTTTTGTCGCTAACCAAGTTCTACTGAGCCAAGCCCCCTTGAACTAAGGTTAATACAGAGCCAATAAAAAGGCCTAACATCTACATAGGTGTTTGGCCTTTAGTTTATCTAGCCTTCTAGATAACCAAATAAAGAGTCTGTGCTTACAAACCGCTTGTCATATGTAGGCTGTAGAACAAATCACGACCGATTAACTTTGACGCTAAGAACAATACCGGTGTTAGGCCTAGATTTACTGGATTCACTTTTGCTTTCTTGAGCATAGGTAGAATCTAAATCAGTAGGCTTGCCATTAGCAATGCAACTTGAAGAATCACATAGCTGCCTAAACCATCAACCAACTCTGAGGTCTTTGCTACTAACGTTTGGATGTCACCGATTAGGTTCAGTTTACCGACTGTCACTAGCAAGCTGATCTCAATGGCAATTGCAGCCAGTATTGTGATGTTACGGTCAACCGTAAACGACTTTCGTTAGCAAATAAAATTATGAACTGAGACAGCTGCAAGCCACCGACAGTCATGGTCATAGTGAAACTAAGTGGCATGTAGATGTTCTCCCATGTTGGTACAATGTTGACCATGTATACGTTGATCATCGCGTACATGAAGATAACACCTAGTTCCATAGCGCCAACCATTAGTGCTTTCTGGGCATCTTGGCCACGACGAGCCGTTGATGAGGTGCTGTCTGGGCGCCTTTGTGACGGTTGTGGGCAGGCGTGCCCAAATAGTGTTATTGAGATACAAGAGGGTAGTGCGCTGCTCAATGGGCAATAAATGTAGGAAGCGTGTCCGGCTGGAGCGATTCACCCAACGCTAGCGCCTTACATTGATTTAAAGCCTAACTTTGCCGATAGCTGCAATAACTACATGCAAATGGATTGTCACGCCTGTCAGACTGCTTATTCAGCAGGCGCTATAAAGATTGAAGCTGGTGAGCTGCCTAGTTCCGCTTTAGATTAGTGTAATGGCTGTGGAGAGTGCAGAAGCGCTTGTTACATCGGTTCAGTGACGCTGAGCCTCACTCATTAAGAAAGGTTTGAGTGTTGTTGCTGTCGACAGGAAGTCTTAGTAATCAGCAGTAGAGTGAGTATTGAAAGCATAGTATTCAAATCACCATGCATTAAAAAAAAGGGTCTGCACTCCTTGAGGAGGCGGACCCTTTTCGCTGGATCTCTTGAAGCTTTCGAGTTGCCGTGTAATTCACGCGATTCGAAACAAGTCGAACAAGTTAAGCACGTTTTTGCTTGTTTCGATGGATCACATTACTCAATGACAGATCGGATTTCGCTTTGCAGATACAAGGCAAAATTTCGTTGTCTTGTGTGTAAGCCATTGCAAAACCAACGTACTCAACCTCACCAGAGTCCAATGTACAGCGACAAGCACCACAGTGGCCATCACGGCAGTTGTATTCTGGCTCTAACCCTGCCTGTTCCATTGTTTCCAATAGTGTATTTGACGGGTTAGATTCAATTGAAGTTAGCTTGTTGATTTTGATTGTTGGCATTACAGCTCAAATCCTTCAAAGTCGTCAGCTTTCACTTCGTTGTCGATCTGACCAACTAGGTAAGAACTAATTTCAGCTTCTTGTGGAGCAACTTGTACGTTATCAGAAGACAACCAAGCGTTGATCCATGGAATTGGGTTCGATGTTGCTTCAGGGTAAGCAGTACCTAGACCAACCGCTTGCATACGGATGTTAGTGATGTATTCAACGTATTGGCAAAGAATGTCTTTGTTTAGACCAATCATAGAACCATCTTTGAATAGGTATTCTGCCCACTCTTTTTCTTGTTCAGCCGCTTGCTTGAATAGGTCGAAACACTCTTGCTTACACTCTTCTGCGATTTGCATGAATGTGAAGTCGTCTTGACCGTTACGTAGCAAGTTGATCATGTGCTGAGTACCAGTCAGGTGAAGCGCTTCATCACGAGCAATTAGCTTGATGATTTTCGCGTTACCTTCCATTAGCTCACGCTCAGCGAATGCAAATGAACATGCAAAGCTTACGTAGAAACGAATTGCTTCTAGTGCGTTTACCGACATTAGACATAGGTAAAGCTTCTTCTTCAGGTCATGAAGTGAAATTTTAACGTCTTCGCCGTTGATGTTGTGGTTACCTTCACCGTAGCGGTGGTAATCCGCAGTTAGCCGGATAAGGTCATCGTAGTAGAACGCGATGTCTTTAGCACGCTTAAGGATCTCTTCGTTTTCAACGATGTCGTCGAATACTAGGCCTGGATCATTCACGATATTACGGATGATGTGCGTGTATGAACGAGAGTGAATCGTTTCAGAGAAAGACCAAGTCTCAATCCAAGTTTCAACTTCCGGTAGTGATACTAGTGGAAGTAGGGCAACGTTCGGGCTTCGGCCTTGGATAGAATCAAGCAGTGTTTGGTACTTCAAGTTAGAGATGAAGATGTGCTTTTCATGCTCAGGAAGCTTGTTGTAGTCGATCCGGTCGCTAGACACGTCTACTTCTTCTGGACGCCAGAAGAAAGAAAGTTGCTTCTCGATAAGCTTCTCGAAGATTTCGAATTTTTGTTGGTCGTAACGTGCAACGTTAACCGACTGACCCAAGAACATTGGTTCTTTTAGTTGGTCATTTTTATTCTGAGAAAAAGTACTGTAAGCCATAAATGCCTCAAATCCTTTAAAGACTCGTCATAAAACGAACCTTGTTAATGCTTTAGACCCAGAGAAGATAACTTCTCTGGGGTCTTAATATTTTTACTGCGGTTTATATCTTACAACCGCCGCCTTCACAATCTTCTTCCGGCACTGTTATAGCGTCACCTTGGTCGTCTTTAGCACCATCACGAGTGTTATGGTAGTAAAGCGTCTTAACACCATACTTGTATGCAGTCAGTAGGTCTTGAAGCAGCTTCTTCATTGGTACTTTACCGCTATCGTAAACACTTGGATCATAGTTAGTGTTTGCAGAGATAGCTTGGTCAACGAATTTTTGCATGATACCCACTAGGTGCAGGTAACCGTCGTTAGAACCAATGTTCCAAAGTAGCTCGTAGTTCTCTTTAAGATTTAGGAAGTCTGGAACCACTTGCTTCAGGATGCCGTCTTTCGATGCTTTCACCGATACGTAACCACGTGGTGGCTCGATACCGTTAGTCGCGTTCGAGATTTGAGACGAAGTCTCAGAAGGCATAAGCGCAGTTAGCGTAGAGTTACGTAGACCATGCTCCATGATCTCCTCGCGTAGCGCATCCCAATCGTAGTGCAGAGGTTCATCACATACTAAGTCGATATCTTTCTTGTAAGTATCGATTGGCAGTAGGCCTTTCGCGTAGTTAGTCTCGTGGAAAGATGGGCAACGACCTTGCTCTTTCGCTAGTTCAACAGACGCTTTTAGTAGGTGGTATTGAATCGCTTCAAAAGTACGGTGAGTCAGGCCATTTGCGCTGCCGTCAGAATACTTCACACCATTCTTCGCTAGGTAGTACGCGTAGTTGATAACACCTACACCTAGAGTACGACGGTTCATTGTCGACTTGTATGCTGCTGGAAGCGGGTAGTCTTGGTAATCAAGAAGTGCGTCTAGAGCACGAACAACCAGTTCAGAAAGCTCTGCTAGGTCATCCAGTTCGTTTATTGCTCCAAGGTTAAATGCTGAAAGCGTACATAGTGCAATTTCGCCTTCGTCATCTTCTACATTAGAAAGCGGCTTAGTTGGCAGCGCAATTTCTAGACACAGGTTCGATTGACGAACAGGAGCAACTTCAGAGTCAAACGGGCTGTGTGTATTACAGTGGTCAACATTCTGAATGTAGATACGACCAGTAGAAGCACGCTCTTGCATCAATAGAGAGAATAGCTCTACTGCTTTTACTGTTTCACGCTTGATTGACGGATCGTTTTCGTACTTAACGTAAAGTTCTTCAAAACGTTCTTGGTTTTCGAAGAACGCATCGTATAGGCCAGGTACGTCAGAAGGTGAGAACAAGCTGATGTTGCCACCTTGAACTAGGCGAGCGTACATAAGCTTGTTCAGCTGTACGCCGTAATCCATGTGACGAACACGGTTCTCTTCAACACCACGGTTGTTCTTTAGTACTAGTAGAGACTGAACTTCACCGTGCCATAGTGGGTAGAATACCGTTGCCGCACCACCACGAACACCACCTTGGGAACAACATTTTACTGCTGTTTGGAAGTATTTGTAGAAAGGGATACAGCCTGTGTGGAACGCTTCACCATTACGGATTTCAGAACCAAGTGCGCGGATACGACCTGCGTTGATACCGATACCAGCACGTTGAGATACGTAACGAACAATTGAGCTTGCAGTTGCGTTGATAGAATCAAGGCTGTCACCACACTCGATCAGTACACAAGAACTGAATTGGCGAGTAGGCGTACGTACACCAGACATGATCGGTGTAGGTAGAGAAATCTTAAACGTAGACGATGCGTCGTAGAAACGTTTGATGTAGTCAAGACGAGTCGATTTCGGGTATTTAGCGAATAGACACGCGGCAACTAGAATGTAAAGGAACTGAGCACTCTCGTAGATTTCTTTCGTTACACGGTTTTGTACGAAGTATTTACCTTCAAGCTGTTTAACCGCTGCGTAAGAAAAATCTAAGTCACGCTTGTGGTCGATGTACGAGTCAAGTTCGTCGAACTCAGCCTTCGTGTAGTCTTCCATTAGGTGGCTATCATATTTACCCATATCAACCAGTTTTTCAACGTGGTCGTAGAGAGCAGGCGGCTCGTATTCGCCGTACGCTTTTTTACGTAGGTGGAATACTGCAAGACGTGCTGCAAGATATTGGTAATCTGGAGTCTCTTCAGAGATTAGATCCGCTGCTGACTTGATGATTGTCTCATGGATATCAGTAGTGGTAATGCCATCGTAAAACTGAATTTGAGCTTTCAATTCTACTTGTGATACAGAAACATTGTGCAAGCCTTCAGCTGCCCATGTGATCACGCGATGGATTTTCTCTAAATCGATCGTTTCTTTGCGCCCGTTACGCTTAGTAACAGTAAGTTGTTGGTTCATTCTGCTTAATTTCCCTAACAAAACTGAACAAGGCCGTGTTTTTGTCTATTTCTGTGTAATTTTTGTAAATTACGTTTCGGCTTTGTGAACTTGGTCTACCCATATATTGTAGTTCAAACACAACATATGGGGGTCATTTGTTTGTTGGGTTACAAGATAGTGCTACAACTGACATTTTTCAAGGCAAAGAAATGGGGTTGCTTGTGGATAAGTGGTGGATTGAAAAAAAACTGTAAGTAACCACTAACTGATGAGGTTAGATGTCACTTGATTGTATAAAACTCGCCTTTTAAGGATGCTTTATTTTTGCACGTCGATAAAAAAAAATCCCTTGATCTTTGGGCAAAATGAGCGATGGATTTTCGGCGATTAAATTTAAATCTAGGTGGTCAAAATGGAAGCTGGCGCACGAAATTTAGACTGAAAAAAGTCGCAAAGTTATGTTAATTGCAACTCTTTTCATTAGTCTTTTTTATTAAAAAATTTTGCGGGTGATTTATTGATATTTGTTAGGCGAAATTTTTAGTGTGAACTATGTAGTTAACATCAACGTTTTGCCCTAAACGGTAACTGTCAGTTAACGGATTATAGTGCAGGCCAGTGATGCCTAATTCCTGAAGTGCGGTGTTGTCTATCATCTTGATAAGTTCAGCTGGGCGAATGAACTTGTCATGCTCGTGAGTACCTTCAGGAACAATTCTAAGCAGTTTCTCTGCGCCAACAATAGCGAACAAGTAAGATTTGAAATTGCGGTTCAACGTAGAGAAGAAAACGTGTCCACCCGGTTTTACCAATTTTGAACACGCAGTAATCACAGATTGTGGGTCCGGGACGTGCTCCAGCATTTCCATACATGTCACCACATCGTAAGTTTGTGGGTTTTGCTCAGCATGGTCTTCAATTGTGCTTTGGATGTAATCTAGCTTGGTGCCGGTTTCTAGAGCATGAAGACGAGCTACTTCTAGTGGTTCTTTGCCCATATCTAAGCCAGTGACTACCGCACCTTCAACAGCCATACTCTCCGCTAAAATACCGCCGCCGCAGCCAACATCGAGGACTTTCTTACCAAACAAGCCTTCGGTTTTTTCTAGTACGTAATTTAGGCGAAGTGGGTTGATTTGGTGCAGAGGCTTAAACTCGCCTTCGAGATCCCACCAGCGCGATGCCATGTCTTCGAATTTCTTAATT
The DNA here is from genome assembly GCF_001635455.1 of Vibrio sp. HI00D65. Taxonomy (GTDB): domain Bacteria; phylum Pseudomonadota; class Gammaproteobacteria; order Enterobacterales; family Vibrionaceae; genus Vibrio. Next base: position 22,673 of record NZ_LWEH01000085.1, on the reverse strand, counting down.
TCTGCTGGGTCTACGTTCTGTGATTTAGTCATAATCGGCATTTCCAAGTTAAATAATGCATCCATGAAATTGCAGGCATTATAACTTGCCTTTTCGTGCTGACCAGAAGATCTACAATTTTGCGAATTTATTGGATGTAAAGTGACCATGTTTCAGCGAGATATGATGCTGAGGTGCAATTTCTCATCAATTGATTGGCTACAAGGGTCACAAGATGATAAAAGGATAGGGAAAGTGATGCCTCCGTAGGTAAATTTGTGTTATATTTTTCGGTCTTATACGTATTCAAATATACGATCTGACTATAGAGGGAAAATGGCTCTATGAGCGATCTAGCGAAAGAGATCACGCCCGTAAATATTGAAGATGAGCTTAGAGGTTCATACCTAGACTATGCGATGTCCGTCATCGTTGGTCGTGCCCTTCCAGATGTGCGTGATGGCCTAAAACCAGTACACCGCCGCGTTTTGTTCGCGATGAATGTACTAGGTAATGATTGGAACAAACCATATAAAAAGTCTGCTCGTGTAGTAGGTGATGTAATCGGTAAATACCACCCGCATGGTGATAGTGCTGTATACGACACAATTGTTCGTATGGCTCAACCGTTCTCACTGCGTTACATGCTAGTTGATGGCCAAGGTAACTTTGGTTCTATCGATGGCGACTCCGCGGCTGCAATGCGTTATACCGAAGTTCGTATGGCGAAAATTGCTCACGAGCTTTTGGCTGACCTTGATAAGGAAACTGTGGATTACGTACCTAACTACGATGGTACTGAACAAATCCCAGCAGTTCTTCCGACAAAAATTCCTAACCTATTGGTAAACGGTGCTTCTGGTATCGCAGTAGGTATGGCTACCAACATCCCACCTCATAACCTAGGTGAAGTTGTTGATGGCTGTTTAGCACTTATCAATAACGAAGAGATCACGATTGATGAGCTAATGGACTACATTCCTGGTCCTGACTTCCCGACAGCAGCACTTATTAGTGGTCGTAAAGGCATCGTAGATGCATACAAGACTGGCCGCGGTAAAGTTTACATGCGTTCAAAAGCGGACATCGAAGCTGACAAGAATGGTAAAGAGACCATTATCGTTACTGAGATCCCTTACCAAGTAAACAAAGCTCGTCTGATCGAGAAAATTGCTGAACTGGTTAAAGATAAGAAAGTAGAAGGCATCAGTGCTCTACGTGACGAATCTGATAAAGATGGTATGCGTATTGTTATTGAATGTAAGCGCGACGCTGTGGGTGAAGTTGTTCTGAACAACCTATACGCACAAACTCAGCTGCAAACGACTTTCGGTATCAACATGGTTGCTCTAAACAATGGCCAACCACAGTTGTTTAACCTAAAAGACATGCTTAAGTGCTTCGTTGACCACCGTCGCGAAGTTGTGACACGTCGTACTATCTTCGAACTGAAGAAAGCGCGTGACCGTGCACACATCCTTGAAGCATTGTCTCTAGCACTTGCTAACATTGATGAAGTTATCGAACTTATCAAGAACGCTCCAACACCGGCAGAAGCTAAGATTGGCTTAGTGTCTCGTGGTTGGGATCTTGGTAACGTGGCTTCAATGCTTGAGCGTGCAGGTACTGACGCAGCTCGTCCTGATTGGTTAGAAGACCAATACGGCATCCGCGATGGCCAATACTTCCTAACGGAAACACAAGCACAAGCAATTCTAGAGCTTCGTCTTCACCGCCTAACAGGCCTTGAGCACGAGAAGATTCTAGACGAATACAAAGCACTTCTAGAAGAAATCGCTGAGCTAATGCACATTCTTGCAAGCACTGAGCGTTTGATGGAAGTGATCCGTGAAGAACTTGAAGCGGTACGTGAAATCTATGGCGACGAGCGTCGTACAGAAATCACAGCAGCGGTTCACGATATTGACATGGAAGAGCTAATCGCTCAAGAAGACGTTGTAGTAACGCTTTCTAATGCAGGTTACGTCAAGTACCAAATCTTAAGCGACTACGAAGCTCAGCGCCGAGGTGGTAAAGGTAAGAGTGCAACTAAGATGAAAGATGAGGATTACATTGAGCGTCTGCTTGTTGCTAACACTCACGACAACATCCTATGTTTCTCTACGCGTGGTAAGACATACCGTCTGAAAGTTTACCAACTACCATTAGCAAGTCGTACTGCTCGTGGTAAGCCTATCGTTAACATTCTTCCTCTAGAAGAAGGTGAACGCATTACAGCTATTCTGCCTGTTTCTGAGTTCTCTAACGACAAGTTCATCTTCATGGCAACCGGTGACGGTACTGTTAAGAAGACATCTCTGGATCAATTCGCAAACGTACGTGCTAACGGCCTAATCGCAGTTAACCTACGTGAGGACGATTCATTGATTGGCGTTGACATCACTAACGGTGACAGCGACATCATGCTGTTCTCTAAATCGGGCAAAGTTGTTCGCTTCAACGAGGACAAAGTACGTGCAATGGGCCGTACTGCCTCTGGTGTTCGTGGTATGAAGATACCAGAAGACGATCAAGTGGTATCACTGATTGTTCCTTCTAACGAAGGCGATATCCTAACTGTAACTCAAAACGGTTACGGTAAGCGTACTGAGCTAGCAGAATACCCAACGAAAGGCCGTGCAACGCAAGGTGTAGTATCTATCAAAGTCTCTGAACGCAACGGCCCAGTTGTTGGTGCGGTTCAAGTTGAAGAAGGCGATGAAATGATGATGATCACCGACGCAGGTACGCTAGTACGTACTCGCGTTGCGGAAGTGAGCCAAGTTGGTCGTAACACTCAAGGTGTAACACTGATTCGTACTTCTGACGACGAGAATGTTGTAGGTCTACAACGTATCGACGAAGTAGAGGAAGCTGAGGTAGTTGAAGGCGAAGCTGAAGAAGCAAACGCTGAAACACCAGTGGCCTCTGAGTCAAGTGAAGAGCAAGTATCAGACGCTTCTGATAGTGAGCAAGACACAGAGTAATCTTTCACTTCTCTAGGAAGTTGAGACAAAAACCGAGCCGTTGTGCTCGGTTTTTTATTACTTAGAATTCGCCGGTGACTTATTTAAAAGCCAATAGCTAAACCTCGATCAATATTGTTTTAGTGAGAAAAAGGTAGAGTAAAAAAGTCGATAAAAGGAGAGTAGAATGGATATCTAGTTATTGATTGCTTTGCAGCTAATGAGTTTGTTCTTGGTGGTGATCGTAGTTGCATCAAACAGAAATACCAATAATCTCAAAAGTAATCTTGTTATCTCACTTGTTGCAATACTAGCCAGCGTTCTGGTTTGGTCGCAGATGAAGCAAGTGACTCCTCACTCTCTTCTGATTACGACATTAGTTATTCGGCAACAGATTTCCAAAATGAACTTCAACAAAGCCTTAAGCAAGACCCTAATCAATCAGGCCTGTGATTTAAATTAGATGGAGTCTATATGCAGAAAGGGGAGTTCGACGCAGCCTATAACTGTTACGACTACGCGATTCGTTTAGATCCAGAGGCGCCTTCCTGAGCTTTACGCAGCTAAAGCGAGCGCCTTATATTACCTGAGCTCACAGGCGATGAGTGATGATGTGAAAAGACTACTAAAGCAATCTATGGATCTTGATCCCAACGATCGTACGGCATTGATGTTAATAGCGACCGATCACTTCATCAGCATGCGCTGTCAACAAGCGCTCGACGCATGGACTCAAATCCTCGACTCTAACCAGAAAGGTATTATCGTGTCTCTATCATTCATTCGATCAACCAAGCTAAGCAGATGCTACATTAAGCTTGGTATCACCTCAAACCTCTAAGTTATTTATTTTCCTGCATCTCAATTAGACCGCCAGCGTTGTGGATCTGTGTAAACCCTTGAGCTTTCAAATACTGGGTAAGCTTGCCCTGAGCGGTTACCACTACGGCAATAAAAAACGATAGGCTTAGCTTTGTCTATGCTAGCAAAGTGCATTGCAACTTCAGAAAGAGGGTAGTTAATCGCATTATCTAGATTCCCTTGCTTGAACTCTTCTGGTGTTCTTACGTCAACGACAAGCGCAGCTTCCCCTATCATTTCCCACCCTGTTTCAGCTCGTTCTGAGGCGTGAAGTCCTGAACTTAATAGTGCGATGCATAATGCCGAATGTGAAAGTAAGTGCTTCATTCTTGGCTCGTTGAATTAGCTAAAGGTAATGTGAAATTGGGAGGAATTAGTATTGGTAGCTGGCTTCACGCTTTTCAGCTTGCGCTTCCCAATTAGGTGCCACGGTGTTTAAGAAGTATTGCTTCTCAGTGCTTTATTACTTTGGCTGTTAACGAGCCTATTATTTATATATTTATCATTAAAAAGTGTTAGAAAGCGCTCATAAAAATTGTGTATTACTGTTTACCAATTGAACTGTATTTTGTAACATTAGAGAATTATAAAGGCAACGCACTGTTATATAAGGATGTGTCTGTGGATAACGTCATCTCAAATTTAAAAAAAGAGTTCCATACTCATGTCCAATCAGATAAATGGGCAGAAAGATACAGTGCGAAATCGAGCATCTCAACTCTGACACAAGAAGAGTTAGCTGAGCTGGAAAATGCTTGGGTTCAACTTGTTATTTGGAAACAGACTCAAGTAAGTTAATCGTTCGGTAAAACGAGCACGATTCGCCGCAACTGGTTCATTTATAACCCCATGTTGGTCATTCCAATGTGGGGTTTTTTCTTACCTGGAAGAATGGTTGTTATAATATAACAATTTTGTCACCATCGACCTTGAAAAAAATTGTTAACAGCCTCATAGTGTCTATCATTAGATAGCTAGCTACAAAATATTGCCCAGACATATAATGTAGTGTTGTTAAATACATCGAATTTTCAAGTGAGTATAACTATGGCGGAAGTACGTGCCAGAATAGATTTCAAAGTAGGGGTAACAAGCAGTATTGATGCTGAATTACTCTCTTTTCATGGATTGAAAACAGATAAAGAGCATGTTGCTGTAATATTTAAATCAGCAGATAAAACACAAGATGTCCCTCTTGTTCGTATGCACTCTGAGTGCCTTACTGGTGATGTTTTCCACTCTTCTCGCTGTGATTGCGGTGAGCAGTTAGATGAAACCATTAGAATCATGGGTGAAACTGGCGGTGTGATTCTTTATCTACGCCAAGAAGGCCGTGGTATTGGTTTATATAATAAGATCGATGCATACCGTCTTCAAAGTGAAGGTATGAACACCTACGAAGCAAATAACCATCTAGGCTTTGGTGATGATTTGCGTGATTTCACTGAAGCGGCTGAGATGCTGCGTGCGCTAGGTATCCCGAAGATTCGTTTGTTGACGAACAACCCTAAGAAGATTAATGAGCTTAAGTCCTATGGTATCGAGATTGAAGAAGTGGTGAATACTTCTGCTCATATCAAATCTGGCAATGAAAGCTACCTAAAAGCTAAAGTTTCACATGGCAAGCATAATCTGGATATCTAATCCGCTGCTTGTTGCGCCTAACACAAAATATTTAAAGACCTCACATATGTGAGGTTTTTTTGTATTTATCTTGCAATAAAATTGTAAGTTTGTATTATTTGAATCCGTAGTGTAAATGATAATGGTTTGCACTATTACTACAAATAATAATTTAAAGCTCAACAAGGATGCTTCATGACTATCAAATCTTTAGTGACAAAAGCCGTAACTTCGTCACTCATTTTTGCCTCTGCTTCTTCTTTCGCTGCAGTAACTCAAGATCAAGTTGTAGAACATTACGCAGATATTGCACACGCGGTATTTGCTGACTCAGTAATCACAGCAAAAGCGTTGAACTCTTCTATCGATACCTTTTTAGCTTCTCCTTCTGCTGGCAACTTCGAAAAAGTAAAACTGGCTTGGCTTGAATCTCGCGTACCATACCAACAGTCAGAAGTATTCCGCTTCGGCAACGTGGTTGTTGATGATTGGGAAGGTCAACTGAATGCATGGCCACTAGATGAAGGTCTGATTGATTACGTTTCTTCTGATTATCAATACGAACTGGGTAACGAGGGCGCAAGCGCTAACATCGTTGCAAACAAAACGTTCCAAATCGGTCAAACGACAGTAGACGCGACGAACATTACGCCTAAACTAATTGCCGAGCTTAACGAGATCGGTGGTTCTGAAGCGAACGTTGCATCTGGTTACCACGCGATTGAATTCCTACTTTGGGGCCAAGACCTAAACGGCACAAACGCAGGTGCTGGTCAGCGTGCTTACACTGACTTCGTTGTTGGGGCTGAATGTACAAACGGTAACTGTGACCGTCGTGGTTCATACCTAAAAGCATCTGCTGAGCTACTAGTTCAAGATCTAGAGTGGATGGAAAAGCAGTGGGCTAAAGGCGAGAAAGGTAACTACCGTCAAGAGCTTCTTTCTGAGCCTAGCGAAAATGGTCTACGTAAAATGCTATTCGGCATGGGTTCACTTTCTCTAGGTGAACTTGCTGGTGAGCGTATGAAGGTAGCTCTAGAAGCTAACTCTACTGAAGATGAGCACGATTGCTTCTCTGATAACACGCACCACTCTCACTACTACAATGAGCAAGGCATCTACAACGTTTACACGGGTCTATACAAGCGTGAAGACGGTACTCTACTTTCAGGTCCAAGCCTATTTGACCTAGTTGAGCAAAAAGATGAGCAAGCGGCGAAAGAGATTCAAAAGCAGTTTGACCTAGCACGTGCACAAGTAGGCCAGCTAGTAACATCGGCTGAGAAAAACAACCAGCACTTTGACCAGCTAATCGCTGCTGACAACGCTGCAGGTAATGCATTAGTAAACAAAACAATTGTTGCTCTAGTATCTCAAACAGCTGCAATTGAGCGTGCTGCTGGTGTGATTGGCATCGATAGCCTAAACCCAGACACGGCTGACCACGAGTTCTAAGAACCCGAGCCAGGAACAAATGTAAGGGCTCTGATTGAGCCCTTAATTGTTTGCTAAGAAAAAAAGCCACTTCTTTATAAAAACTAAAATCAAAAATTCAGCAAGGCAATGTATGAAGTCGTATCTATCAGCCTCACTCTTAACCGCACTGTTTTTCGTATCTCCATTACACGCTCATGAAACCTACTCCGGTGGTAAAACAACCGTAAAGAAGGACGGGGCGAATGCTTTTTCTCTTCCTGCTGCTAACTTGCCAATGAGCAAACGCTTAGATTTCAGCGTTGGTAACAGCTTCTTTAGAAACCCTTGGGTACCCGCTCCATCATCAACTGACGCTCGAGATGGTCTAGGTCCGTTATTTAACACCAATGGTTGCCAAAACTGTCACATCAAAGATGGGCGAGGCCACGCGCCAGAAAAAAGCGATGAAAACGCTGTGTCTATGTTGGTTCGTCTTAGTATCCCAGCAGAAACACCTGAGCAGCGACAAGCCTTTATTCGCGATGGTGGCATTCCAGAGCCTACATACGGCGGTCAGTTGCAAGATTTTGCACTTCAAGGGGTAAAACCAGAGGGCAAGGTGAACATCAGTTACACAAATGTGCCTGTTACTTTTAAAGACGGCACGGTTGTTACTCTGCGTAAACCTTCTTTAAAGATCACTGAACTTGCTTTCGGTGAAATGCACCCTAAAACAGAATTCTCAGCTCGTGTTGCGCCACCGATGATCGGTTTGGGCCTACTCGAGAGTATTCCTCAAGAGACGGTTCTTGGTTTCGCGAAGCAACAAGCAGCGGATAACCAAGGCGTATCGGGTAAAGCCAATTACGTTCTTGATGTTCGCACAAACGAAATGGCACTGGGACGTTTCGGTTGGAAAGCTGGTCAGCCAAATCTCATGCAGCAAAATGCGGCAGCATTTAACGGTGATTTAGGCTTAACAAGCAGCTTATTTCCGAACGAAAACTGCACCTCAGCCCAATCAACTTGTGATGACTTCCCAAATGGTGGTGAGCCTGAAGTAAGTGACAACATTCTCGACTTCGTAGAGTTCTATTCTCAACATTTGGCGGTTCCAATCCGTCGTAATGTTGATGATCCGGCAGTCATTCAAGGCAAACAATTGTTCAATGAGGTTGGTTGCCAAAGCTGCCACCAAGCTGAAATTCGTACAGCCAAGCGCGAAGGTTTGCCAGCACTATCTGACCAGTTAATCAGCCCTTATACCGATATGCTGCTGCATGATATGGGCGAAGGCCTAGCGGATAATCGTCCAGAGTATCTAGCGAATGGACGTGAGTGGCGAACCACACCCCTGTGGGGTTTAGGCTATACCAAAGAAGTGAATGGCCACAGCTTCTTGCTGCATGATGGTCGAGCAAGAAACGTGATGGAAGCGGTGCTTTGGCACGGTGGTGAAGCTGAGATGGCGAAACAGAAAGTGTTGTCACTCAGTCGTAGCGAACGTGAAGCACTGCTGGCGTTCTTAGATTCACTATAAGCTAACTTGAACTCATTTGAGCTAGAGGCTTGATGAGTAAAGCAAGTAGCGAATAAATGACTGACTGCCGCTGATCTTGTAGAAATACGAGCGTAGCGGTCGTTTTCATATTTGATGAACTCATATAATTAAAAGAAAAATTAGGAAGTAAGGTAACAGCATGGCTCAAAAATTATTGTTAATGCCTTTGTCGGTTTTAGCCATGGCAGGCTGTCAATCATCAGGGGAGCAAGTGGCTTCGTCAGAGGTTAACGGTGTGTCTTATCAAGCCGACACGACAAGTCATATTAGTCGTAGTGTGTATCAACAGGAGTTTGATTCAGCAGTACTATTCGCTAAGCAATCGAGCGAATTAGAAGCCTTGATGCAAGGTTACTGTGAAACAAATAACGTTGAGTTAGATACCGTTAAAAATCAGTGGCAGCTGACCATGAATAGTTGGATGGCACTACAAGGGCAAGAGCGTGGTCCAACAGCCGCGTTAGAAGAGAGCTGGAATGTTCAATTCTGGCCAGACAAAAAGAACACCACAGGCCTTAAAATGCGTCAGTTGACGCAACAGAATAAAGCTTGGACGCAAGACGAAATCGCACAGCAAAGCGTGACAGTTCAAGGTTTGGGTGCTTTGGAGTGGGCGCTATATGACCAGCAATCACCATTGCTTAAAGATAAGGCATCGGGCTGTTTGTCTTCACAAGCGATCGCACAAAACTTGGCAATGAAATCAGCTTCAATTTCTGCAGCTTGGCAAGTAAACCCATGGCTTGCTTTGGATGAGATGCGCTGGGAGTCGGAATACATTGCTCTTTTGACGAATCAGCTTGATTACAGCATGAAGAAGTTAAGCCGTCCGATGGCAAAAATTGGTCATCCGCGCCCATACTTTTCAGAATCCTGGCGAGCGCAAACCTCTATGATTCAACTAAAAGCGAACGTTGCAGCTCTAGAGAAATTGTATCTAGCTGATGGTAACGGCCTTGATGGCTTGCTGAGAGAGAAAGGGCTTAATGATTTGGCTGATCGTGTTGCTGATCAGTTCACACTGACCTTAGAGACTTGGCCAACGGGTTCGAGCTTGTTCAGTTTACTGCAGAGCAAAGAAGGTTACCGAGAAGTTCTTACCCAGTACAACAAGCTAGAACGTTTGAAGTACCTGATTCATGAAGAAGTAGCGATAGAGCTGGGCGTGGTAATAGGATTTAATGCTACCGATGGTGACTGATACTACACGAAGAAACTTATTGAAAGCAGCACTTGGGTGTGCTGCTGTCCCAGTGCTTCCGTTCGGATGTGCAAGCCGTTCAGGTGAAAACGCATCGAAAAAACCTCAGTTGATTGGTTGCGCGCTTAATGGTCGAGACCAGTATTCCGCAGTTGTCGCTGATGAATATGGCATGCCACTGACTCAGCTACCGATCCCCGAGCGTGGACATGGTGTTGCCATTTGCCCAACGTCATCACATGCTGTGGTGTTTGCCCGTCGCCCTGGTGACTACTTTATGGTGTTTGACTACAAAAGTGGTGAGCAGATAAAAATGGTAGTGAAGGGTAACAACCGTCACTTCTACGGTCACGGCGTTTACTCGTTAGACGGTACTCTACTGTATGCGACTGAAGGGAAAACGGACACAAGCCAGGGCGTAATTGGCGTCTATGATGTTGCGCAAGGATACCGCAAGATCGAAGAATTCACCGGTTTTGGCATTGGCCCTCACGAGGTGATTATTATGCCCGATGGTAATCTTGCTATCGGAGTTGGCGGTGTACACACTGATGGTCGAACACCGAAAAACTTGGATTCCATGCAGCCTAGTTTGAGCTATGTTTCATCGCAAGGTGAGCTTCTTGAGCAGGTTGAATTGCTGGATAAGAAGTTAAGCATTCGACACTTAGCGCATGATGGGGCAGAGACAGTACTTTGTGGCCAGCAATATCGTGGCGAACCTGATGAATATCCTTCACTTTTAGCAATGCATACGAAAGGCGGTGAGTTCGAATCTTTGAACGCAGAGCCAGAGCAATGGGCGCGATTTAATCACTACATTGCAAGTATCGCAGCATCCGATGATTGGATTATCGCTACCTCACCACGAGGCAATTGCTACGGCATTTGGTCTAAGCAAACCAAAGAGTTAGTGGAGCTATCGGCATTGTCTGATGCTTCCGGTGCAGTACTTCTTGATGGCGAATTTAGATTAAGTTCTGGGGCGGGGAGTGTGGTTAGCCAACGCAAACCTTATGAGAAATCAACACAGCAATCCTCCATTCAGTGGGACAACCACTGGAGTTCTATTTGATTCATAACGTCATCTAAAAATAACATGCTGGCTCCAATTTCTTTGCCATACTTATGGGATGGAAAAAGTTGGAGTGAGCATGTTAGCTAAATACTTCTGTGGATTATTGCTGCTAGTTTCCATGAACACATGGAGCTATACGAGTTCTGAGGAGAGTCGGTTTATTCCGGCAGATTCAGAGCTTTCTTTCATGATTATCTACCCCGAACTCACCCAGAGTATTTATCAAGACACCTCATTTCCATTCTTGTGGGACTCTCCGGAGCTTGTTAAAGCGTTTGAATTCCAGTTATCGCTGATTGAACAGGCAAAGATGGCACCGCTTTTCGAACGACAGCTCAAACAGATTCGCCAATACCAATCTCGCCAGCAGTGGCAAGAGTTAGACATACTGCTCACCGACACTTTCATCTACTATCTGAGCTACGTTGAGAATGCGCCAATCATAGGTAAGGAGTGGTATTTCTCTGGGCAGCTGCACTCTAAATTGCCCGCGCCTTCACCTCATATTGTTACGCGACTTAAAAGCAGCGTCGCCAATGATTACTTATTAGAGATGGTGTTGTCTTACGCGCCGCCGGTTGGCGATTTTGACCAATTCAAAGCAACCTATTCTGTTTTAAACACGGCATCAGAACTTGGTATTAAACGCTACCGCCAGAAAGGCCTAAAACGCTTGGGAGATAAGCTTTCAGACAAAGCGACGCTGGTTGAGCGCATTGCATTGGTGGGTGTTGATACTTCTATGATCGCTGTCGACTCTCCTCGGTTTGATCGAGACTTGCAAATCGCGACCAAAGTTTTTCAGCGCATGCATGGGATTACCGCGGATGGGATTATCGGACCAGACACGATCAAGTGGATCAACATGGGTTTTGATGATCGACTTACTTCCCTAGCATTGAACGCCGAGCGTGCCCGCTTATGGCCTAGAAATAGAGACTCACTGATTGTGGTGAATGTACCTAGTTTTGATATGAAGTATTGGGAAGATGGGGAAGAGGTTTTTGAATCTAAAGTTGTGGTTGGGAGAAAATCGAGAAAAACACCACTCTTAGAGATAAAACTTGATTCGGTTATCTTAAATCCGACTTGGAACGTGCCATGGAAAATCATGGTTAAAGATATCTTGCCTAAAGTAAAAGCCGACGAGAGCTACCTTGAAACACACAATTTTCAAGTGATCGATGGTTGGCGTTCGATGGAAACCGTCGATACTACCGAGATAGATTGGCAGACGATCAACTTCAACTCGTTTCCTTATCGAATGCGCCAACAAGCAGGCTCTAGCAACGCATTAGGTTTGTATAAGTTCAATACACCCAACAAGCGAGCCATCTATCTCCATGACACCCCGAGTAAAAGCTTGTTTAACGATGACTTCCGCGCCTACAGCTCAGGTTGCATTCGTGTTGAGCATGCCAAAGAACTCGCGGAGTTGTTATTTGCGACTAAGGTAAAGAAAGTACCTAATCAGGATGATGAACTTGCTCCCAATACAAAGGTCCGACTCAAGAAACGAATTCCGGTACACATTATTTACCAAACCGTGCTGTTTGAAGAGGAGGGCATACAGTACCGTGGCGACATTTATCAATACGATAAACAGGGTGGCTAATGACGGATATGTATAAAATGGTGATCTTGACCAAAAAATGACAACCCACTCTTTATTGATAAAATTATAATGAGTATCAATAACTAACCGTACAAAGGTTACAAATACTAACGTTTCGCACGTTTTTTGTGCGTTGACGCAGCAATTCCCATTATGTATCGTGCGTTTTTTGTTCGATATAATTGGGTTTTCTTGCTGTATGTCTCAAAGTTTATTTTCACGCCGTCAGTTCCTGACTTACGCTGGTGGCACTGCTGTTGTTGCCTCACTTACTCCTTCTATTGCTTTTGCTTCATACCCTGATCAACCAAGAACGATTAGCATGAACAACCTCCATACTGGTGAAAGGTTAGAGTCCTGCTATTTCGATGGCACCAACTATATTGGTGATGAGATGGCGCGCCTTAGCAAACTATGTCGTGACTTCCGCCGTAACGAAATACACCCAATGGATAAGAACCTTTTTGATCAAATTACTCAGATTCAAAATATCTTAGGCATTCAAAAAGAAGTTCAGATCATATCTGGCTACCGCTCTCCAGCAACCAACGAAGCGTTACGCTCTAAGTCGAGCGGCGTTGCTAAAAAGAGCTACCACATGCTTGGTAAAGCGATCGATTTCCGTATTGATGGTGTTGACTTGAAAGAGTTGAGAGACGTAGCGAGAAGCCTACAAGCGGGTGGTGTGGGTTACTATGCTCGCAGCAACTTCATTCACATTGATACTGGCCCTGTACGAACTTGGTAGAGCAAGACTCAGTGGGTGAGCAAAGCGGTAGGTACTTGTCAAAGTAGACATCCAATGTCATAGTTTGCCCAAATTTCAGTTTGCCCTCTAAGGTTTGTATATGTCTCTTAAGTATCAAGTTGTACCTGTTACCTCTTTCGCTCAAAACTGCTCGATTGTGTGGTGTGATGAAACTATGGAAGGCATTGTTGTTGATCCAGGTGGTGACATTCAACAGCTGGCTGCAATCATCGAAGAGCTGGGTGTTAAGGTAGTGAACTTGGTGCTGACTCATGGTCACTTAGATCATGTGGGTGGTACGGTGCCACTTTCAGAGATGTTGAATGTTGAGATTGTTGGCCCACATAAGGCAGACAACTTCTGGCTACAAGGCCTTGAGAATCAAAGCCAAATGTTCGGTTTCCCTCTGTGTAAAGCGTTTGAACCAAACACGTGGTTAGAAGAGGGTGACAAAGTAACGTTTGGTAACCAAGTTATCGATGTGATTCACACTCCGGGCCACACACCAGGCCACGTGGTACTGTTTAGCGAGCAAGCTCGTTTGGCGTTTGTTGGTGATGTGCTGTTTAATGGTGCCATTGGTCGTACTGACTTCCCACAAGGTGATTTCAACACGCTTATCACATCGATCAAGACCAAGCTTTGGCCATTAGGCAGCGATGTAACCTTCGTTCCTGGTCATGGCCCTGAATCAACATTTGGTCGTGAGCGCGCATCAAACCCATTCGTAGCCGATGAGATGCCTTTGTACTAGGTCTGTCATAGAACATCAGAACGATTGAAAATGAAGCTTAGCTTTTCTTCTGAAAGCTAAGCTTTTTTTATGGTTCATCGTTGATTAGCGTGCTGATTTACTTTCTAAGCCTATTGGGTGCTAATCAGAAATACGCTCGGCAGCGGCTAGGTAGCGCCGAGCTAAACCTACAAACTCTTCCCCGCTAATATTTAAGTCATTGGTTGATATAAAAATATCGTAGCCGTGAAAACCTCTTTGATATTTCATTCTGTTGGCGAGCATCGCCTGTAGTCCTGAATAATCTTTGATGACGGCTTTCTCGTCACTTGATGTTTTAGAGGGGGCAGATGCAGCTTGTGTTTGGCTGTCATTAAAATAGCGCTCTTCAGTGTTTTCTGATTCTTTAAATTTACTCAGCTCTACACAGCCAGCTTCAGTGCAGCGAGCGTGGTAATGCGAAGAGTCGAGAACCATGTCTTCAAAGTTCGACTCCTTACCCGCTTGTTTGGCTCCTAAGTATAACAGTGCGCGCTGGCTGAGCAGTAATTCGCAGGTGATTTTAGGGCAGATGGAATCTAAGTAGGGTGAGTAATCTTTGACTTTAATACCGATCCAAGGAAGAGGTTGATGCCAGCCATCTTGTTCATAAGTACACAAGCCGATTTTTTGTATATTACTCCATTTTAAAACCCATCCGCCTTTAAAAAAGTGCTGCTGAAAATGTGTCGGAGTGAGAGTGAACATCACTCGGCTGCGTAGCATCAAATAATAGCCTGTTCCAAGCAATGTAATAATGCAAAAAGCACCTACGATCAGTAACTTTGGATTATCGCTATAGAGTGCAATGATGAAGCAAATAAAGCTCAAAATAACAGCTAGAATACGGTATGCTCGATTGAACGAGGGCAAAGAGAAGTTAGTGAGATGACGAGTGTCCATAGGCAACACCAAGTTTTCATATTTTTGTCTGGATGGATAACCAGTGTATATGACCCTGAATTGATAAGTCGATGTTTAAATAATAGACGCTAGTAGACAATATCGGTATTTTTCGTCGACTTTCGGCGCTTCACTCTACAAATAGCTCCTGTTTTTTGGTATAAATCGCGCTTCAAATTTTCACCACTGCGAAAAGAGCAGTGAACTGGAGAAATATTCAATGAGACTTGCTCATAAGCGTAAGGTGCAGGCTAAACTGCAGAAACGCACTAAAGCGGCTGTAGTTAAAGCAGTGGCAACGCCGAAAAAAGCGAAGCCTGTCGCAGAGAAAGTTGTAGCAGAAAAAACTGTAGCAGCAAAACCAGCGGTAGAGAAAACAGTAGCAGCAACTAAAGAAGTTGCAGTAGCACTGACTCCTAAGCAACAACAAGTTCTAGACATCGTTGTTAGCAATGCTGAAGGCATTAACCCTAAAGGTATCGGCCTAGCAGCTGGTCAAGAAGACGCGAAAGCAGCTTCATGGGCAACAGGCGCATTGAAAAAACTTCTTGAAGAAAACCTAGTAGCGAAAGAGCAGCTAGCAGGTAACAAGGTTATCTACAAAGCTATCTAATCCCACGGGATGATATTCGCTTCGTTAAGTTTTTAAGCCTCGATTATCGAGGCTTTTTTGTATCTGTAGCATAAGGCTCACTCCTACGTTCCCTCCAAACTCCCTGTTTGCTTATTTTGGTTAACCTCTGGCTTTGCCTCTTATCAGTAAGCACCAAAGTAGGGCGAATCTCGAATAGAAATACCTATAATTTCCCCCAAAACTAAAGCGATGAATAGAGCTTCATCACGAAATAGCAAACAAGTGTTAATACGGATTCATTGCAAATACTTAAGTATTTATCAATTTGCATTCTTCGTGTGAATAGTCTTGGTGCTTTAAAACTGGTGATAGTCATTTATCTCCTACGTCGTTCTACTTAGTTCTTTGGTCTAATACGTATCTTTGTGCGGGGTATCCGTGCGTGCTCTCCCTGATATCTTGTTGCCTCATCGCGGTGCACTCTTATGTTGAATCATAAAAATACTCAAAGAAAGAGTGTTAACCCAACAAAGGACGTGAATATGAGTCTCATTTCTAACTCCCTTACACGAGTTTTTAAAAACGTAGCGGTGACTGCTGCAGCTTGTTTAGCTTTGGTCGCTACTGGTGCAACAGCTGCGGATAAGGTTTAACGTTTAAAACTTGCTGAAACGTGGGGACCAAACTTCCCAGTTTTCGGTGACGCTAAGAAGAGCATGGCGGCGATGGCTGAGAAAGTGTCGAATGGTCGACTGTAAATCAGAATCGATTCAGCGAACAAACACAATGGTCCTCTGGGCGTTTTTGACATGGTTAAGTCTGGTCAATACAACATGGGCCACTCTGGCTCTTACTACTGGAAAGGTAAAGTTCCAAACACTCTTTACTTCACTTCGATGCCTTTCAGTATGACGCCAGCAGAGCAATACGCATGGTTCTACCACGGTGGCGGTATGGAGTTGATGGAGCAGGTTTATTCTCCGCATAACTTGATGTCGTTCCCTGGTGGTAATACGGATATTCAGATGGGTGGTTGGTTTCAAAAAGAGATCAACAGTGTTGAAGATCTACAAGGTCTGAAGATGCGAATCTCTGGTTTTGCGGGTGAAATCCTTGCAGAGCTAGGCGCTAAACCAACGAACATTGCCCCTGGTGAGCTATACACGTCTCTAGAGCGTCGCACGATTGATGCACTAGAGTGGGTAGGTCCTTTACTGGATCTACGAATGGGTTTCCACAAAATTGCACCTTACTACTACACAGGTTGGCACGAGCCCGGTTCAGAGCTTCAATTTCTAGTGAACAAGCTTTCTGAAGATCTACAAGAAATCTTTCGTGTTGCAATGCGCACAGCGGCTTACGACATGTACACACAAGCAACGCACGAAAGTGGTAAGAACTGGGCTTGTGGATTGAGTTTTCATTGGGTTATCTTCAATGTAAATAGTCAACTCAAAGCAAGTCTATGAGTCTAAATGTTGCACAGGCTAGGTGATTATGATTGCTTATGTGCCTAAGCTTATTGCTAGGTTTACGAACAGAAAATCAAATGGTTAAACATAAAAATGCTTTGAGCTAAAAGTAATATTAAACAAAAGGCCGACATGTTCGGCTTTTTTTTCATCAGTAGTTTGAGTATTTACGTGAATATTGGATGAAAACCAAACGAACCGATTGAGGTTTACTGAAAACAACAAGTTAACCTGCTAAACTTCAGACATCCAAGTATTTGAATTTATGTGACAACAGTTTGTACTACTTGGATTGTAGGGTCGAGTTTGTGATTGGGTCACAGGTAAGTAAGGGATATTAGTAGTATTCCGTAGAGAGGGATAATGACTAAAGGTATAGATAAATACAGTATTGACAGTACCGATTACACTGTTGGTCAGGATAACGTCCAAAAATGGGGTTTCGACGTACACAACCCAGTATTTGGCATTAGTGCAGGTTTGATTGCTCTGTTTTTGATTGGTGTTCTGGTTACGGATACCGCATCGGCGAAAGCTGCACTGGATGGCGTTAAAGGGCAAATTATCAATTCATTCGATTGGCTTTTCATCTGGTCAGGCAATATTTTTGTCATCTTCTGCTTAGGCTTGATCGTTTCTCCGTTTGGTAAAATCCGCCTTGGTGGTGTTGATGCAACGGCAGACTACTCATTCATGTCTTGGCTATCCATGCTATTTGCAGCGGGTATGGGGATCGGTTTGATGTTCTGGAGTGTGGCAGAGCCAGCGGCTTACTACACAGGTTGGTTTGAGACACCACTTGGCGTTGAACCGAACACACCAGAAGCAGCTAAATTAGCACTAGGCGCAACCATGTATCACTGGGGTCTACACCCTTGGGCGATTTATGGTGTGGTTGCTCTTTCGTTAGCATTCTTCTCTTACAACAAGGGACTACCGCTTTCGATTCGTTCTATTTTCTACCCAATTCTAGGTGATAGAGCATGGGGCTGGGCTGGTCACGTTGTTGATATTCTGGCGGTACTTGCGACTCTATTTGGTCTGGCGACGTCGCTAGGTCTAGGTGCACAGCAAGCAGCAAGTGGTATTCAACACGTATTTGGCCTTGAAGCTGGTTTGGGCTTACAAGTTATCGTGATTACTGTGGTGACTTTACTCGCAGTCGTATCGGTACTTCGTGGTATCGATGGCGGTGTAAAAGTTATCAGTAATATCAACATGCTGGTAGCCTTTTTACTGCTTATCTTGGTCGCACTAATCGGTTACGCAGTGACACTGGGCTCTATCCCAACAACCTTAATGGCGTACATCGAGAACATCATTCCACTGAGTAACCCTCACGGTCGTGAAGACCAAGCATGGTTGCACGGTTGGACGGTATTCTACTGGGCATGGTGGATTTCATGGTCACCATTCGTAGGTATGTTCATCGCACGTGTATCTAAAGGTCGTACGGTTCGTGAGTTCATCACAGCGGTTCTGATTGTTCCAACTACTGTAACTATCATTTGGATGTCAGTATTTGGCGGTATGGCGATTGACCAAATCGTAAATAACATTGGTACTCTGGGTAGTGAAGGCTTAACCGACGTATCTCTAGCGATGTTCCAAATGTTCGATGCGCTACCGTTTGGTACGTTGCTATCAATCATTGCGGTTGTATTGGTTCTAGTATTCTTCATTACATCGTCTGACTCAGGCTCTTTGGTTATCGACAGCATTACCGCTGGTGGTAAAGTGGATACACCGGTTCCTCAGCGTGTTTTCTGGGCGTTCCTTGAAGGTGCGATTGCAGTGGCGCTGTTGTGGGTTGGTGGTACTGAAGCCGTACAAGCTCTACAAGCTGGTGCTATCTCGACGGCACTGCCATTCACCATCATTCTGTTACTGATGTGTGTGAGCTTGCTAATGGGTATGCGTACAGAAAAACGCTAACGCTTATTGCAACAATCAGGCGCGCTAATAGGCGTTTGAAGTCAACATTGAATAAAGGCAGGTGAGAGAATCACCTGCTTTTTTACATCTATTTTTCATACCTGTTATACCATGCTAAAGCCGACAAAAATTGCAATAACCATATCGTTAATAGCGCCTTGAACTTGGCGATACGCCAACTAATTGGCATAACCATAAGACTATGGTTTACATAAAAATATATTACGATATTAAATTGTGAAATCGCTCGAATTTAATACTGATATTGGGTAGTATGCGCGGGATTTCCCCACCACTCGTGAAACTTTGACATGAAACTAACACTAAAACAGAAGTTAATAGGTGCTAGCCTATCTGCTGTTATAGTTATGGCAACAGCGTTGACCTGGCTATCAGCAAACCAACTATTTGAACAGACTCGTAATGGCGTATACCTACGAGCTGAAAGCGTATCGGAAGCAGCATCTGAAGGTATTAAAAACTGGATTGGTATTCGCACGGATATCGCATCAGCATTTAATGACTTTTCACGAGAAAGCGATGTTGTTCCTTTCCTAAAGCAAGCTCGCGTAGCGGGTGGTTTTGACGATATCTTTTTAGGTACACCAGAAGGTGGCATGTACCGTTCACACCCTGAACGTAACCGTGTTGGTTACGATCCTCGTCAACGCCCTTGGTACCAAGAAGCAAACGCAGCAGGTAAGCAGATCATTACTACGGCTTACCAAGATGCAATCACTAAAGCACTACTCGTAACCATCGCAGAACCCGTTCGTCACAATGGTCAGCTTGTTGGTGTTGTGGGTGCGGACGTACTTATCGACCAATTGGTTAATGACGTTATCAGCCTAGATGTGGGTGACAATGCGCACGCGATGTTAATTGATGCGTCTGACGGCACATTCCTAGCGCACCCAGATTCATCACTAAGCCTGAAGCCGGTAAGCCAGCTTTCTAATGACATTTCTATGCCTATCATCGAGAACGCAGTGCGTACTGGTAGCATCGAGATCATTAAAGAACGTGGCGCTGAGAAGCTGCTTTACTTCACGAAAGTACCAAACACTAACTGGATCTTCGCGGTTCAGATGGACCGAGCGACTGAAGAAGCAAACCACTCAACACTGCTTACTCAGCTTATTATGACTGCTGTAGTGATTACGCTTATTGTGATCGTACTGGTTTCTTGGTTGGTTAGCTTCCTATTCCGCGACCTAAACCGAGTTTCTGCTGCACTTGAAGAGATCGCTTCAGGTGAAGGTGACCTTACTCAGCGTCTTGAACCCAAGAGCGACGATGAAATTGGACAGCTTGCACAAAACTTCAACCGTTTTGTGGGCAACATGCACACAATGGTGATCAAGCTAAGTGAGGTGTCTGCTGCATTGGCTAACCAAGCGCGTCAAACGGCTTCTCAGGCTGAAGAACGTAGCGCTCGTATCCAGATGCAACAAGACGAAATCAATATGGTCGCAACAGCCGTTAACGAAATGGCTGCAGCAACACAAGAGATCGCGGGTAATGCTGACCACACAGCTCAGAACTCATCTGAAGCTGTTGGCGCGTGTGAGCACGGTACTGATCAAGTGACACAGACTCAAAGTTCCATTCAAAACCTTGCTCAAGAAGTTCAAATCGCAACGAACGTGATCCTAGAACTTGAAGAGCACGGCAACAGCATTAACGCTATTTTGTCGAACATTCAAGGTATCGCTGAACAAACGAATCTACTTGCACTAAACGCTGCAATTGAAGCTGCACGTGCGGGTGAGCAAGGTCGTGGCTTCGCGGTTGTTGCTGATGAAGTTCGTGTTCTGAGCCAACGTACACACGGTTCAACACAAGAGATTCAACAGACTATCGAATTGTTACAAGGTACAACAGGCAAAGCGGTTAGCATCATGAATGACAGCCGTACTTTGGCTGAAACCAGTGTTGATGATGCAAACTCAGCGGCTGCAAGCCTAACGCAAATTCATGCTGCTGTGGAACGTATTAGCGACATGGCGACACAGATTGCTTCTGCGGCAGAAGAGCAAGCTTCTGTAACGTCTGAGATAACTCGTAACACTGAGGGAATCCGTGACGTATCTAACGAGCTAGCAGACGAAGCACACCAAGCGGCAGAGCAAGCAGCTCAGCTGTCTGAACTGTCTCACGAGCTAGAGAGCGAAATCAGTCGCTTCAAGCTGTAAGCACTAAAGCGTAAATTTAAAGCCGAATGTGATGATCACATTCGGCTTTTTTTGCCTCTTAGTTGGAGGCTCATGCACCGAGAACTAGTTGTTCGGGTAACCAGAGAACTTCGCTTTTAGGTTGGCGCGAGTAGGGAAGTATTTCTCCATAAACTTCACCATCGCAGGGTCGTTCTTTTGAAGCTCTATGAATGTCGCGGAATTTAGCTCTTGAGCGCTGTAGCCTTTGTAGTTTACGTCGTAGTAAGCATACAGAGAGTAGGCTAGGTATTCTTGATCGTATGACTCAGCGTCTAGGTCAGCTTCAACGATTGTAGAGTCTTTTCCATTTGGAAAGTAAGAGCCCGCAAGAATCGCTTTTTCATTCAGCTCATCGAGTTCTTTTTGCATAACTCCCCACTTTGATGAAGGTGATTGTACCGCCAAATTCATCACACCGTAGTCGTGTACAAAGTGAATGATCTCCTCAAACGCAGCGTCTCGTTGATTTGCTAAGTCCGGCTTGTTTTCGCCTGCTGTAGTATCTGTCGTTTCAGTCGCGAATAGATCTTGGAAGCGGTAATTCTCATCTAAATATTCACCTGCGTCTCTATTCGGTCCATCAGCCCAGTCTTCATCGTAAAAGAACGCCATCGCAGCTTTGCTGTCGTAGATAGCCTTGGTCACTTCAGCTGGGAAGTTATCAAGGTAGTACTGCATGATCTTCTTAACGTGCGCAACTTTAGCTGTGCCGTCATTCTGTGTTTTGTCTTCAATCAGTAAAGGGATCTTGTAACCATGAGCTTCCACGCAACTGCGTTGCTTGATGCCATTGTTAAGCAAGTCGCCTGTTGTGTCTGAAATAACAGAACAATCACCTGTTGGAACACGAGCGAACGTCTCTGAAGAGTTTTTAGCGAAGCTTGGAACAAATTGGATAGCGTTACTTAGGGTGTTACCAACGCGTACGTAAAGGTTCATCGGTCTCATTTGGTCGATATTAAACTTGTCGCCAGTGCTATCGATGATGAATTGCTTGTTGATGGTTACGGTGTCGGCTTTTTTCCAGAGAACGATGTTCTTGATGTTGTTTTCGACTTTCGCAACAGCAAGTTTTTCTGGTGTTGTAGTTGAGTTGAAGTTCTCGTAGTAAATATTAAAATTTTCAACATCATACGTTTTACCAGACGAGTTTGTTGCCGTTACTTTAAACGTAATGTCTGCGTCATTTTGAGTCTTATAGTTGCGCTCTGGGATACCATGAACTTGAGCAAAACTGCCGCTTGACTTTAGATTATTACCGTACTGAGTAATATCAACGTTCACGTTTTTGTCTGCGCCATTTTTAATCGACTTTACGCTGAATTGCAGCGAGAAATTGTTGCCCAAGCTAACCACTGAGTTGGCGCTAGATGCGTCAATGACATTTTTTGAAGCACTGCTGTTGTTACCGCCACCGCTTCCGCCACCACACGCAGTAAGCATTGTTGTAACAACAAGAGTAGGAATAATGAGTTTATTTATCATAGAGAACCAAATTATCTGCAAGCAATAAAGCTCGCATGTTACAAGAAATGGTATTTTCTCTGAGTAAGCTTTTGTAAGTTCTGTATTGATATTAATTACAAATGACGCATTAATGATTTGCTCGGGCGATTGGTTTAGACGATGGATTGGCTTGGTGAGATAAGCTAGGGCGGGGAAACCGGGTGGGAGAGTAGTGGGCGACAGAATGGCCCACTACTGAAGTCTGGATTAGAAGTATTTTTTCGCTACTTCAACAGCTTTGTCCAAA
>NZ_LWEH01000084.1 GCF_001635455.1 Vibrio sp. HI00D65 | reverse complement strand
ATGAAGCTACCTTTATCCGTATTGGTAAAAGGCACATCAATCCCTTCTAATCCAGTTGAAGATTTGAACATTGATTTAGGCAAACCAATTGTATTCGCCTTACCGTTTCGCTCAAGCGTCGACCTACTGACACTACAAAAGCATGCGCTAGAACTGGGTTTACCGGATCCGTTAAGCAAGCTTGAAATCGGTGGTAAATCACTGCCACGCTACGTTTTCATCTCTTCACGTAAAACGCTGCTACAAGATGATGATTACGTCCCAGCCTCTTCTATTGAAGTCTTCTCTGAGCTGCTTGCACTGCATGCTGACGACTCAGAGCTGGATGTGCAAGTTATCCCTGCAACTGTATTGTGGGGCCGTAAGCCTGGTAAAGAGAATAACCAGAAGCCTTACCTACAAGCAATGAACGGCTTAGAGAAATCAATCGCTGTTTTAATTGCTGGCCGCGACTGTCTAGTACGATTCAGCCCTGTGGTATCTCTGCGTTACATGGCAAATTCACACGGCACCGACAGCACTATCGCACACAAGCTGGCGCGTGTAGCTCGCATTCACTTCTCACGCCAAAAACTGGCAGCCTCTGGTCCTAATCTGCCAAGCCGTCAAGCATTGTTCGATCGCCTACTAAAATCAGAAGCGATCAAGAAGGCGATTGAAGACGAAGCGAAGTCAAAGAACATCTCCATTGAGAAAGCGAGCAAAGAAGCTCAAGACATCATGGATGAGATCGCAGCGAACTTCTCTTACTCACTGATCAAACGTGGCGAGAAGATTCTAGGTTGGTTGTGGAACAAACTGTATCAAGGCCTACATATCAACAACGCTTCAACCGTTCGTAAGCTGGCACAAGATGGTCACGAGATTGTTTATGTCCCTTGTCACCGCAGCCATATGGACTACTTACTGTTGTCTTACGTGCTTTACCATGAAGGCATGGTGCCTCCGCATATCGCTGCAGGTATCAACTTGAATTTCTTCCCTGCCGGTCCGATTTTCCGTCACGGTGGTGCGTTCTTCATTCGTCGTAGCTTTAAAGGTAATAAGCTGTACTCAACGATCTTCCGTGAGTACCTAGCTGAGCTGTTCGCTAAAGGCTACTCGGTAGAATACTTTAGTGAAGGTGGCCGTTCTCGTACCGGTCGTCTGCTACAAGCGAAAACCGGCATGCTAGCGATGACGATTCAGGCAATGCTGCGTGGCATGAACCGCCCAGTAACGTTAGTGCCTGTTTACATCGGCTACGAGCACGTAATGGAAGTAGCGACTTACGCAAAAGAACTACGTGGTAAGCG
>NZ_LWEH01000083.1 GCF_001635455.1 Vibrio sp. HI00D65 | reverse complement strand
TGTTCACCTGCAAGAAGGTCACAAAAAAGTATCGAACGAGTAATCCCATTTAAAGGATTACTAAGAAGCCCTCCATTTTGGAGGGCTTTTTTCGTTTGATTGTCTCTGTTATTTCATTTGTAACCTAAGAAATTGAGTGCCATTGAGATGATAAAAGCAGACTCAACTAAAGAGTTTGCTATATTGGCGTCTGATTAATAGTTATGTGTAAGGATCGCTACGTGAAACCAGTGACTCGAGATTGGGACGAGTTCTGTTATCCATTTATTTATG
>NZ_LWEH01000082.1 GCF_001635455.1 Vibrio sp. HI00D65 | reverse complement strand
TCAATAATAAACTGCTCCTGAACTTCTGATTCAATTCCTTCAATCATCACTTTCAGATCCAACTTTTTTGCGATCTGGACGATTGAACGGACAATCTCAGAGTCCTCAGTCGAGTCGAGCATCTGGTCGATGAAACTCTTATCAATCTTGATTGCATCAAATGGGAACTTCTTAAGGTAACTGAATGATGCGTAGCCGGTTCCAAAGTCATCCAGTGACAATGTCACGCCTATGTCATGCAATGTTTCAAGTGTGTTCTTTGCCACCACTTCATCTGCAATGAGTCCGCTTTCTGTCACTTCGAGCTCTAAGAAATGAG
>NZ_LWEH01000081.1 GCF_001635455.1 Vibrio sp. HI00D65 | reverse complement strand
AATCCTGTTCATGGGCGTTTGCTATACTCAATTTTATCCGAAATAATTGATTTTTAATTGGTCAACCATAAAATCCCTTAGTGATTAAAATTTGAAACACGACCATTTAGCGCCTAACAAGTACTATATATCCGTATAGAAAAAAGATTTAACGACAGGGGCGATTTGATGAGGCAGATACAATCCGAGAGCAAATTCGCGCCTTGGGGTATCAAGTCAACGACAGTGCTAACCACTCGAGCGTAACCAAGTTACTTTGATCAGTTAAAGTACCCGTCTCACAGAATAAGAGGCCATCAATAGCCTCTTATTCTCGGTCAAGGCAAGTTTGAGATGCCACCTTAGTGACGGAGTACCAGGCCATTGCCTATCACCAGGCGTGTATGCCAAGTGTTGCGATTATCTTCAACGCTTTGTTATATACATGGCCTATTCAGCACTG
>NZ_LWEH01000080.1 GCF_001635455.1 Vibrio sp. HI00D65 | reverse complement strand
GAAGGTAAGACGGTTATCGCAATTGCGCACCGCCTATCCACCATCGCAGCAATGGATCGCCTGATCGTTTTAGATGAAGGTAATATCGTTGAAGAAGGCACTCACCAAGATCTGATTAACCAAAATGGTATCTATGCGCAGTTGTGGAATCACCAGACTGGTGGCTTTATCGGTACCGAGAATTAGGCTTTAAAACATTAATTAGAATAGAACATTAAA
>NZ_LWEH01000079.1 GCF_001635455.1 Vibrio sp. HI00D65 | reverse complement strand
TTGTAATCAACAAGATTGACCGCCCAGGCGCTCGCCCTGATTGGGTTATGGATCAAGTATTCGACCTTTTCGACAACCTAGGTGTTTAGAGCTGAAGCGTAAACAACTGTGAAGTCTAGTTGCTCATCAGTCGCACCTAGGTTGTCGAAAAGGTCGAATACTTGATCCATAACCCAATCAGGGCGAGCGCCTGGGCGGTCAATCTTGTTGATTACAACGATTGGCTTAAGACCGTGTGCGAATGCTTTTTGCGTTACGAAACGTGTTTGAGGCATTGGGCCGTCAACTGCGTCAACGATCAGTAGAACAGAGTCAACCATAGACATGATACGCTCAACTTCACCACCGAAGTCCGCGTGTCCCGGGGTATCTACGATGTTGATGCGGTAATCATTCC
>NZ_LWEH01000078.1 GCF_001635455.1 Vibrio sp. HI00D65 | reverse complement strand
AGCCTCTAACGGCATATCAGCTATTTCATCCAAGAATAAGATCCCTTTGTCTGCTTGACGGATCTTCCCTTGAAAACCTTGTTTGTTTGCGCCAGTAAAAGCCCCCGGTTACGCACCGGGGGCTTTTACTGGCGCAAACAAACAAGGATTTCAAGGGAAGATCCGTCAAGCAGACAAAGGGATCTTATTCTTGGATGAAATAGCTGATATGCCGTTAGAGGCTCAGTGCCGACTACTGCATGTTCTGCAAGACAAATCCGTGGTGCCAGTTGGTTCCAATCAAAGCTACCAAGTCGATTGCCAGATCATCGCCGCGACTCACAAAAACCTCGAGCAGTTAGTCGCAACCGGTGAATTTAGGCAAGAC
>NZ_LWEH01000077.1 GCF_001635455.1 Vibrio sp. HI00D65 | reverse complement strand
ATTTAAATAAATTTTATTTTTAAATGTATTTTATTAACTTAACAATCAACTAGTTCAATTATTCAATCTATCATTAAAAATAGGACATTCTTTAATTTACATTAGTCACCAAAATAAATAATTTTTATGTGCTAATTTTGTAATATAAAAATGAAGATATTCTAGTTCTAAGTTTATATAAAATCTTTTTCTTACGTTAGTGAATTTTTGGTTAGGGGATAAATCCATGATAATTAAAGAAATAAAAAGCGTATCGATTGCTATTAGAGTTTGGGCGATTCTCGCTTTGTTTGCAATCGCTTTACTCGCAAATACCATTTTAAATATAGACGGCTCACGCCAACATGTGCGTGAGAGTTATCAAAAAGGAGTGAAAACGCTAGTTCAAAGCGCCGTTAGCGTTGTTAGGTATTATCAAAGTCAGAGTGAAATAGGAAATTTAAGTGAAAAGGAAGCACGTGCACGCGCATTGGAAACCATCTCAAATATGCGATTTGATGGTGGAAATTATATCTTTGTAGGTAATCGAGAAGGAAAGCAAATAGCAACAGGTGTCCCCTCTCTTTTAGGGAAAAATATTATGGACCTTCAAGATAGCAAGGGAAAATATTTTGTCAGAGAGATGTACAGCATTTCGAAAAATGGTGGTGGGTTCATTGATTACCATTGGAAAAACCCAAACAAACAGGCACTAGAACCAAAAACCAGTTATGCAATAATGTTGGAGCCCTGGGGATGGATGGTTGGTTCAGGTGTAAATATGGTCGCCTTACAAGCGACGACTCACCAAGCTGAGATGACATCGATAGGTTATGCAGTAGGCATTTTAGCTGTTCTCTCTCTGATCGTTGGCTACTTTATAAAAACCATCACTCTTCCATTGAATCGTACGTTGGCTGCGATGAAAGCACTATCAAAAGGCGAAGGTGATTTAACGCAACGTATACCTGAAGAAGGAAGCAAAGAACTGATTTTCTTGGCTCGATATTTCAATCAATTTGTAGAGTCCATTCAATCAATTATGCTCGGAATTCAGGGTATTGGAACTCAAGTATCAGCATCGGCAACGCAACTCACTGATTCTGTTAGCCAAATAGATAATAGCCTTAATCAGCAAAGAAACGACGTGGATATGCTAGCAACAGCCATGACAGAAATGCTGGCTACCGTTGAGGAAGTTGCTGGGCGAACCGTTGAAGCAAACGAAGCAAGTCGGTTTGCAGCGCAGGAGACACAGAACAGTTCCTCTATTATTCAAAATAACGTAACAGAAGCAAACGAAATGGCGGAAGTCATTACCTCTGCAGGACAGGCAGTCCAGAAGTTGGCGCTTGATGCAAAAAATGTCGATACGGTTCTGGAAGTTATTCGAGGAGTCGCAGAACAGACAAATCTCTTAGCACTCAACGCCGCCATTGAAGCCGCTAGAGCTGGTGATCATGGCCGGGGCTTTGCTGTGGTAGCAGATGAAGTAAGAACCCTGTCTCAACGTACTCAGGAGTCCACACTTGAGATTCAAAATATTATAGAAAAGTTGCAAGTGGGTGCTGAAAATGTCGTTACAGTAATGCACCAAGGTGTTGATAAAGCAAATAAAGCCTCAAAGTTATCCGCGCAGGCAGGATGCAAGATTGATGAGAGCAACAAGCAAGTTAATAAAATTGAAGGGATGGCGCAACATATTGCAACTGCCGCTGAAGAGCAAACACTCACCGTGAACGAAATTAACCGTAACGTAGCCAGCTTGAGTGATATGGCGACTTTAGTGTCGAGCGAATCTACCGAAATGGCTCATTCGAGCCGTGAACTTAGAGGTATCTCGGAAAATCTCATGTGTACGATTAACCGCTTCAAACTTGCATGATGCAAGAATCTGGTTTGAAAAGCGGAAGCTTTCTACACGTAAAAACGACTAGCAGTAGCGCACGCAGCTACTGCTAGAACTGATTTATTCCATTGGTTACAAAGAGAGCCACAACAGGAAAATCAGTCTAAACACGAACATAAACCCCTTTTTTCAAACACCGCATTCCTTTAAGTTCTAGAGCATTGGAGTTATCACAGATAAAAACATGCCCTCCATGTATGAGAATGTCACGAGCATACGTACGGATAATATCTTGATACTCATTGGTTAGTGATGCGATAACAATCGCATCTAACCTGCTATTGTACTGATCAAAATTAACGTGGTCGTAGTTATTAAATGTGATTTTGTTTTCTATTTTTCGATTGATTGAAAAGTGACTATTCTTCATTTTCACTTTGTTAGACTCTAGGTATTCAGCTAATTCCCCCCGAGTGTTACTAAATAACCTTTCTTTGAAGTTCCCTTTACAATTGATTTTTCTAAAACTATTGTTGTCAACCAAAGACATAATCCGACAAAAGCCAGACGAGATCATCTCTGTCTTTTGTTCGTAATAAGAATGTAGCATTGCCAATGAAAAACTATCGTAATATTGACCTGTATCTAAACAGCAAATAAGTAAGTCACTCCCCTGCATCTGCCTTTCGATCACAAGCTCACTGTAGTCTCTATATAATTCAGAGTTATAGAAAAAGTTGTCAGTTACCATATTTAAACCTTGAGGTTGTGTTTTAGCCGGTTTAAAACAGAAGCGAGTTAGCTAGTGGGATAAATTTTTTCGACAAGCGATAAATTTACACAAAATATAAGGTTATGTGGTAAGTCTGAATATGCTACTCCAACCTCGCCAGTCACAAAGTTAACGGACTTTGCAATATCTTCCTGAAAGTGTTCAAGTACTAATTGCAATAAGCAATCTTTACCTAACGTATCCATCAACAACCCCTTAGAGTGAGAACTCAAAATATTATATAAGTATAAGTCCTATCAATAATCAAACTTGAATATATATCCTTTAGATTAAATACGATGTAAGGTGATGGTTTTCATCTATATTAATTTATTTTTAAATTTATCCACGCCTTTTACTTTTTCCTGCCATGAGTTCAAGTAATGAAAAGCATGTATCCAAATAAAGGGAGCAAATCGTGCCAACACACTTTAGGGTATGCTATGTGAAGTTTTATGGAGCGCTAATAACCGCTTTTGGAACAAAAGCTGAATCTTGGGATCAGAATGATTGGGGAACAAATAACGGAAGGCATAAGCGCCTTCCGTCGTTCAAGTAGGTGATAAGGTAAGTACTACTTACTTACGCTAATCATCTCGTTAAAGTAGTCCACTTGCTCTGCCATGCTCAAACTTTGGCTGTTTGAACCTAACGTCCACATAAAGAAGCCACCGTAACCGTTATCTTTCTGCCATTTAGCACGGTCTAGGTTGTTCTGGCGTGTTTCAACAAAGTTACCACCGGGTGCCCACTGACTGTTGATCGTATTACCTAGAACAATCTTCGACTTGTCTCCAATGTACTCAGCGTAGTTTGCCATCGCGACTTCGTATAAGAAGTTTCGACCCGCGTCATATGTCATCACGTTGAAGAAATCAAAGTCGTTCTTGGTCGCTTTCAACAGATCAATCACTTCACCGTGGTGAGATGAACGGCCAGACTCTTCAATGTAAGAGCAGTTTTCAAACACGCTCGCATCCATACATTCAACTGGATCCGCACCTACGTGGTAAGTCGTCAGAGACAGAACCTTCGTATTACCCACTTTCTCACGGATAAGTTTGATCAAAGCCGTTAAGTCTTGGTTCTCTTTGTCTGAGATTCGTGCCGCTTTCTCAAAGTCAAAGTCCAGGCCATCAATGTGCACGTAACCCGCTAATTGGTACTTGCTGTAATCACAGCTACCGTCTGAATTTGTTGCAAGACACTCGCCTTCCACTTCTTCAGGTTTTAGGTTCTTTTTGTACACAGGGAATGGTGCATGCACCAAATCAATCAACCCGTTCGCAACCGATTCACGGCTTTCAGGTGTACTGATCGCCGACCAAATGCTCTCGTAAGTTTGACCACCAAACGCAACCATCATGGTCGCATTTTCGTTGTCATGCTTGAGCGTTGACCATGCTAGGTACTGTGTTGGCATCCAGTCCGGATTGTAATTCGGTGGTGTTAGCATGCCATCAGAGATCGTGATGTTACCGCTTGCGTCCCACTTACCAAATGACAATAGGTAACCATCACCTTCTGAGTTGAACAGCTCTTGGTAGTCATTCAACCCCCAAGACGTCAGGTAACTGATAGAGCGATCAGGGTTATCGACTAAGCCGCCACCGCCTGTGCTTTCTTTGACCGTAATGTTAGACGTTGCAGACGTTTGCTCTTGGTTGGCCGTATTCACCGCTTTTGCTGTGATAGCGTATGTACCTCTCTGAGCACCTAGCCACTCATATTCATAAGGTGCTTCACTGTCTTTAAACAGCTCGTTGCCATTCGCGATGAAGCTAACCGAAGAAATATCGCTCTCGTAGCTTTTCACGTCTGCTTTAATCGAAATCGCACGACCTTCGAAGTAGCTTGAACCATCGACAGGAGATGCTAGAGAAACAACCAAGTCTTTATCGGTAATCGCTAAAGAAATTGGCGCCGCCTCTGCACTCGCACCTTGATCATCGTAAGCAATAACCTTCAATGTGTATTGGCCTTCGACTTGGGCAGGAACCGTGATGGTGAAAGTATCTCCTTGTGAAGGCGTGTTTGATGTCGCAAGCACTTGACCATTCAATTGAACATCAACGCGGGCAACTTCGGTATCATCCGATGCGTCGACAACTACGTCGAATGCTTGATTAGGTGCGATTTTCTCTCCATCTTGCGGTGAATGAACGTCCACCACTGGCACTGGGTTCGGATCACACTCACCTGCTTCATCCCATGCATCTTTCCACGCATCTGGATAACTTGGATGACCGGTTCCTGGTGTCCATACTGGGTTACCGCACCAACCCGCTACCGTACATGAGTAGATATTGCCAATGTTAGTGACTTCATCACCCACTTTATAGACCACACCCTCTTCGTACTGAGGTATGTCACCACAACTTGTGCTCGTATCTGTCACCGTAACGGTTAGGCTCTGACTAGAGACATGTTGCTCATCATCTTTCGCTTCCGCACGAAGCGTAGTAGAGCCTGCCTTTTGCTCTGTCCAGTCACAAGAGAAATCTTGGGTCGTTTTCGCATCAAGAGAACACACTTCTGAATCGTTAGCGAAGAACTTAACCGTCGCTAAGTCATCATCTGCATCTGTTACATGCGCTGAAATTGTGATGCTGTCACCTTTTTGATGAGAAGAACTTGCGTCTGGCGAGATAAACTCAATCACAGGTGGATTTGGCGCCGTCGATTCAGATTCTACCTTCACTTGAACCGCTTTCTCTTTGAGTTTATCGCCATTGTCATTGAACGCCATCACAGTGATCAACGCTGCACCAACTTCGCTTGGAAGCCAAGCTTGTTGGTATTCTGTTGTACCTTCTACAACGTTTTGCTCACCCAATTTGGTACTATTTGCCCAGAACTCGAGTTTGCTTGCCCCCTCACCTTCGACACCCGTAATGATGTCAACATTCGTACCTGTGTAAACCACTGAGTTTTGAGCAGGCGCTAAAACATCCAGTGAAAGCTCTGGTGAAGGAACAACTTCGCCATCCACTTTCACCACAACAGAATTCTCAAATGCATTCAGATCCGTCAGTTCACCACCGAAAGAGATAGTCAATGCCGCAGATTCACCTGAGGCCAGCTCACTATCAACCCAAGAGCCCTCTGGGAACGTCAATGTCACTGCGTTCAATACCCCACCCGCCTGCGTCGTATGAGAGATTTCCCATGATGGGTAAGAAAGATGGTTCGACGCCCAGTTGATCTCGTTAATCGCTACTGGCAATAAAAATTCGATCACGGCTTCACGCATATCTGCGCTATCTGAGCCCGTGTTTGTGATATCTAGCTTATAGGTGCTCCAGTATTCACTTTCTGACTGAGCTACCGCATCAGTACTGAACTCACTAGCCATGGCTTGTGAAATTGGATTCAACAATAAGCCAGAGCAAAGCATTGTTAGCCCTAACGCGCGATATCCAATAGAGTGAATCTGTTTAGCACTGCTCTTTCTTAGATACATACTTGATTCCTTAGCTTTATATTAATTATTTTATTTCTGCAATAAACCTGCAATTGGAAATTCATTACCCCTTGCAAGCACACTTAATTTACACAATAAATTAACCAAAAAGGAATTAAACTTTTACTTATTGAATAAATGTCAAAATTTATTTAATTATGAGATAAAGCCCGAAATTTCGTAAAATAAAATTATGTAAGGCCCCTTTAAATTACACCCCTAGAATAAGCTAAATTAGATTGAACTAATTTAGAAAGGGTGGAAATGATTTAATTAACCTGAATAAGAAAAGATCTTCGCAGCATAACCACCATAAAGCCCTCCAAAATAAAAACCCATATATAACAATAATTTAAGCCAAAACATCAAATATCAGAATCTTTAAAAACAACAACTCTCACACTTAAGATGAAGCCTATTTTGCTAAAAAAGGTTCCATGGGTCATTAACTCTTATCTAAATGCCAACTTTTAATATAACGTTTAAATCAAAAGAACAGTAAAAAATCCAAGTTAGATATTATTTTTATTTTGAATTAAAATCACAATTTAATAATGGGGAAAAGTGATGTTTAAACCGATATAACTTAGAGTATTAATTCTATTTCGAAGTTAATAATTCGATTTAGAATTTAAATCTCTCTCTATTACTTAAATGTCTTCCGTTAAAAGCCCAGCGTCACGCCTGCCTGTTTTATGCTTTTTCTGTATTTATTTTATCCAACGGTTAAAAAGGCAAGCCGAACCCCGCCTCTCACAGCGGCTTTGTTGCTTAAATTGATGGAACTAAATCTAGAAGCGACGATCTGATCGAGGCTTTGTTGCGTAATTCGGACAGAAAATCAAACAACCCGAGATTGAGCAATTATCAAACAACACAATGAGTTTCAGGCATACCAAGCCCTGTAAGTTGGTTCAGTGCTTTGAGCATGGCGTAAGTCTCGCCAACCTGAGCATTGTAATTTCTTAGGCTCAACTTCCCACCTAATAGCTGTTTTACTCGGTACATTGCGGTCTCTGATAGTGAGCGCTTATGATAGCCATATCGCTTTTTCCACTTCTTGTTAGAGCCGTAGAGCTTTTGACAACCTACTGCTAAATTGCGAGGGTGTCCTTGTTCCCAGAATGCAGACCCTTCTCGTGGTGGGATAAGCGCAACCGCTCGCTTAATCCGTATCGCATCATGACAACTCCTTGTGTCATAAGCACCATCACCTGATATTTCAATGATTTTACGACGCGTCTGCTTGAGTAAGTTGGGGAGCACTTCGGCATCGGTTACGTTAGATAAACTCAGCTCTGCTGCGACTATTTCGTGAGTGCTTGTATCTACTGCAATATGCAGTTTACGCCAAACCCTACGCTTTCCGTCAGTACCATGCTTCTTAACCTTCCATTCACCTTCGCCATAAACCTTGAGGCCAGTGGCATCAATTGCCAGGTGTTGTATTGCTCCTCTGGTTTTGGTTTTAAATGAAACCTCAACTTCCTTAGCTCGACGACTTATACAGGTGTAGTGCGGGCAAACAAGCGGGATGTTAGCCAGCTTAAATACAGAGTCTAAAAAACCTTGTAACGCTCTCAATGGCATAGAGAAAATGCGTTTCACCATCAGTGCGGTAGTAATGGCAAAGTCGCTGAATCGGCGAGGTCTACCACGCTTGCCTTGTTTGTTTTGTTTCCACTCAGCTATCGTTTCCTCATCAATCCAAAAGGTCAGAGAACCACGGTTGATTAAGGCTTTGTTGTACTGCTTCCAGTTAGTTGTTTTGTAACGAGGTTTAGGCATAAGGCTACGACGATTAATGAATGTAGTCGATCAGAAGCTTTGTTGCTTAATTCAGAAAGAAGGTATGCCTGCCCCATCGTGATTAATTCTTAATCGACATACTATGTTTCAGGCATACCAAGTCTCATAAGCTTATTCTGGACTTTAATCATAGCGTAAGTCTCACCAACTTGAGCGTTGTAGTTTCTCAAGTTTAATTTCCTACCTAGCAGCTGTTTTACTCGGCACATTTCTGTCTCTGATAGAGAGCGCTTGTGATAGCCATACCGCTTTTTCCAATTCTTCTGGGTTCCATAGACTTCTGGCAACCTACTGCTAAGTTACGGTGCGGTTTAACTATCCTCTGAACTGATGCTCTTTGAGCTCCTTCTGTACTTTCACTTCCGCACAGTATTCGGCGATTGCTCTTCGCTGGAGGCCCTGTGGCTATCATCACTAAACTCCATTGGAGATACAATGCTCTCCTTTGCTTCTTTGAGCACAAGTTGCATCGTACAACTCTTCTAGCTTGTGCTCAAAGAAGCGCAACTGATCATCATTCATGTATTCAGATTCTGGGGCAGGAAAGACTACTGTACTCAGTCATATATTGAATAATCGGCAAGACAAAAAGGTTGCATTGATAGTGAACGACATGAGTGAGATCAACATAGATTCTGCGATAGTTCAGAATGAGGTCTCGCTTAACAGCAGCGAGGAAAATCTTATTGAGGTAAGTAACGGCTGTATTTGCTGCACTTTGCGAGAAGACTTGTTGGTAGAAGTAACTAAGTTAGCAAGAGACGGAAACTTTGACTACCTCCTCATAGAGTCGACCGGTATCTCAGAGCCATTACACGTTGCAGAAGCCTTCATCTTTACTGATGACGGTAGTATTTCTCTTAATGATTTAGCTAGACTCGATACCATTGTGACCGTGGTCGATTCAGTAAACTTTTTACGAGACTATGATGAGGCAAAACAGCTTACTGATACGGGAGAACCTTTAGGAGAGGGCGATGATCGCTGTGTTACCGATCTTCTAGTTGATCAGGTGGAATTTGCAGATGTGATCTTAATAAGCAAGACAGATCTAGCACCCCAAGAAGAGTTAGACAGATTAGTGGCGATACCGAAAACTCTCAATACATACGCCAAGGTTATTCCAATCGCCAATGGGGAGAGTGAGCTTGATTATGTGCTCAACACTGGGTCGTTTGATTTCTCTTGGGCCCTGCAGGCTCCTGGCTGGTTGAAAGAGATGCGAGCTGAGCGTGTCCCTGAAACCGAAGAATGACGTCTGGAACGTCATTGCCGCTCTTGAGCTTTCGCGTTAGAAGCGCTATGTCTTTCAACTTACTCTGAGGTGGTGGCGTACATCTTCAATACCTTAAGTGGCACAATCTCAAGGGCGCTCTCCTCACAACTTTCAAGTACTACTAGTGGGGCCCACCCGGCCTGCCAAGCTTCTTTCCATCGCAGTGCACATAGACACCAGCGATCACCCGGTTTTAATCCTGGGAAATCAAACTCTGGCCTGGGAGTAGAAAGATCATTACCGTGAGCCTTGGTGAAGGCGAGGAAGTCTTCGGTCATGACGGCACAGATAGTGTGTTGCCCGATGTCGCTGCCAGCAGTGCGACAGTAGCCATCTCTAAAATATCCAGTGTTGGGTTGGCAGCTGCAAAGCTCTAGTGGCCCACCGAGTACATTGTTTGTGCTTTTCATTATGACTCCTAGTATTAGGTTACTCGGATAAAAGTGTAGTCGAGAAGTCGAAATTATTTTGAGCTTACGTGCGATAACTAAAATGCCAGTCAAGCCGCTTCAGGTACCCTCATACTTTCATCACTAAATCAACGGCTATTCATTGGGGCCATATAGTTTCATAACGAAAACTTAGTCAAATGAGCCAAAAAGGTTTGAAGCAAACAGTTGGTTCCAGCACAGAACGTGGCAAAGATGTGTTTGCCGAGATCGGCGTCTACACGTCTTTGGACATTTTCGAGCTAGAGAATGCCACGGATAAAAATTCAACCGATGAAGGCTTTGGGCATTTCCGAGTTAGGGCTGGACTCCAACTCGTTTCATTCGGGTAAGAAAAGTATCTGAAGCCCCAATGCTGTATGCGTACATTACTTACTTGTAGCTAAACGTGCAGCAAGTCCCAAAAATACCACACCCAATACACCATCGATATGACGGTTTAAACTAAAGTGACAACCTAGCAAAGAACCCAGCTTACTAAAAGAAAATGAGAAAATAATATTGATACATAAAACAATACTACTAAGAATGATTCCAAGTATGAGCATCTGACTGGTCAAAGAACCACCAGAATGCGTAAACTGAGGCAAGAACATACTAAAGAAGATTAACGCTTTGGGGTTCATAATATTGTTAAGTAAGCCACGGTAGACTAGATCTTTATTACCCAAAGACTGAATCGTCTGACTTGCAGATACGTCCCCTTTGTTTTTTAGCCATGTAAGTAATAAATTTACTCCAAGCCAAGATAGATAAATTGCTCCAACAATTTTGATTACCAATACCAAAGGTGGCATCGCTTGCATCAGTTTTCCTAAGCCAAATGCTACTAACAGTGTTTGAATTAATCCCGCAATGAAAATACCAACTGACACCATTACTCCAGCTTTAAAGCCACGAGTCGAAGAATATGTTGATATGAGTACTAAATCTGGGCCGGGAGAAATTGCTAAGAATATAGTGGTAACAAAGAATAGTGGCAATATCGTGGTATCAATCATTTTTTACTGGCTCCTTTCTGTTTGCCAGACTTTACCGATTAATCATTTGAGATGAAAGCTGAATGAATGCCACAGGTAAAAATTCAACCGAAGAAGTTCTTAGAGATTTCCGTGTTTGGTAATGCACTAATTTAGCTTCACACGGATAACTTTTCATCGTGAAAAAATGACTTAGTGAATTGTCCATTATTGCTGAAAAAGATCATGAAACCAGAAAAGCCATCACGCATCACCACAAACACTGAAAAAACAGGATTGATGGCGATGACTTAAACCGATCTCAAGTTAATTAATGAGGTGCGAGCTAACAAACCTAACTCGCACTTTCTACCCTTTCAATCTAAATTCAATAGAGCTCGTTATCTATCAACAACACTTCCAGTTCGTTAGTGTTATTCCTACTTGGCTGCCCAACCATTTCATCATAGGCACTTTGCTGGCGAAGCACCTGTTTGTTCGCTTTCAAGTTACGACATTGTTTTTGCAACTCCAATATCGAATGCGCCCTTAAAAAATTCCCTTTATCGTCAGTAACAAAGTGTTCTTTTCCATCGACTACAACCGAGACTTGATACAAAGCGAGATCGAGAGAGTGGATGACAAGCTTGTCGAAATAGAAAAATTTTTCCAGTTTACTGAGTGGCATAGACATTAAGCACCTCCTTGACCCGTGGCTTTACGTCTGTCGTGATAAAATCGATCACAGAGTGAGAAATTTGCCTCTCTCATTCGTAGCAATCGGAAAACTAGTGAGAACTCCTGTGCAAACAATCGGATACTAACTTGGGTTTAATATCATCTATCGTTTTGTATAAGCTGAACCAAACATTGAAACACAATTTGAACACCCTGAATTTCCGACTGATTCATTCTCGACAACGACTAATGATGCACTTATTTGCACAGCCTTATTTCTAAGGTCATTACGACAATTTTGCAAGTTAGTTGACACTGTGACAAAATTCATACCGAATTCACACGATACTTCAGATACAAATTCATATTTATTTTCATCTGGACTTGTTTTACTAATCCTTACTTGTTCAGAACCAGAAACCATTTGTGAGCCAGTACATCCTACTAGCAATCCTGCACAAGCTGCAAATAATAATACTTTCATTTAAAACCTTATTAATAACCTATAGTATTATATGAACATTTTTCGCTTGTCTTATACCTCCGAAAAAATAACAACGGTTAGGAGATATTCCAATTATAAGCAAGGCATCGTACATCCATTAGAGCGTTCCCGGACACGAACGATAAGGGAGTCGTTATCGGATAATCGCAAGGCATTTTCCGGCCAAAGCTTTTTAGAGCCATCATATTGATAATGTGCAATGCGTTAAAATTTTGTCTGAGAAGCATCTGGACAGAAAGCACTTAGGCTTTTTACCCTATTTCAACTATCAAGTATTGGAAAAGAGCTAATTTGCAGTGCTG
Organism: Vibrio sp. HI00D65; assembly: GCF_001635455.1. Lineage (GTDB taxonomy): Bacteria > Pseudomonadota > Gammaproteobacteria > Enterobacterales > Vibrionaceae > Vibrio. Next base: position 52,358 of record NZ_LWEH01000077.1, on the reverse strand, counting down.
CAAAATGTAACTCACATGATTCAATACACTAGGTGCTTATCATTTCTATCGATTAGCAAGAAATTGGCAAATAATCTAGAAGAGAAAGACTTTAGTTTATGATACGTGTGACTTCATAATTACCATTTCGGTAAATAACAGCAAAGTTACTGAATGATGTTCCTGTTGAAGTGTAAGGTTTAGCGGCAACGTTTCCGTCAGGCGTAGCAACAGTTGCAGTTACTTTAGTAACTAAGCAAACACCTCTTTCATCATCGGTCCATTGTTGGCCACTGTTTGCAACATATGTACTTTGTAAACAAACAGCAAAATCAACTCTTCCCGATACGTGAAACTGAGTGGAATTAGCAACGGTTACATATGGATAGCCCCAACTATCCGTGTTGTCATTGTAAGATAAGTTCCCTTCCTCAGCAGATGTTGCATATGCGGATATAAGCAATGAAAACACTGGAAATAACGATAATATTGTCTTTTTCATAATAACCTTCTTAATATATGCATAATAACCAGTCAATATTTATCATAAACAATAATTATTGACCTAATTATTACGTGTTAATTAAAGGCATTTAAAAAGTAAATACAATGAAGCGCATATTTTTTTGTGATTTTAATGATATATGTAAGTTTATAAGCAATAAGAGTGGGTATCGACACGTACAATTTAAAGTTAGCGGTTTGCAAGCACACTTTATTGGTTGGAAAGAAAATGGCTATCTAAACTAGAAGAGAAAACCCCAAACTAATTTGCCTAACCCTTCCCTCCAATTTTGAGAGTGTCCCAAATTCTGTGTAACTGTCTAAACTTAAGCCTTAAAGGCTAAGGATGAACAATATTGATAAAAAGGTACTCGAAGCTTTTGCTCGTGAAGCAGCAAAGTCAATTAACACTGAATCTGATCTTGATGTCTTCCGAAAGATGTTAACCAAGGTGACTGTTGAAACGGCGTTATTAAAAATTCATTAATAAAGACAGGTGTGGAAAATCGTTAACTTTATGTCCAGTATCAATGGCGTAGACCACTCGATATATAGTGCGATCTACTCAACACCAAAGTCCTTGTTTTTAGTTTTAAGATCAATTTGCACAAGTGTTTCCATCTGAATAGTAGTTTGTATCATGTAGTCGTTGCGTGACGCTCTCAAATCTTTGGTGATCGAAGCCAAACTTAGCTTAGGGTGTTTACGCATTGCCATTGCAGCAATTGTTTGCCCTGTTCTTCCAACACCAGCTCTACAATGTACTACTGGTAGTAGTTTATCTGGGTCACTGACCGCACGACTCTTTCGCTTAGTATAAAAACTTATCCTTTCCAGCAATACCGACTCAATCATGCTAATCAGCTTTTCTGTATTCTCTGAGGTAATTGTGTGGTGATCTGGCCAATTATGAACGTGTATCACTGGTACTGTTAAGTTTGTTTGATAACCTTCAATATCGAGGTTGTAAGTTTTAGCTTCAATCGAATCGGTAAGACCCACTTTACCAGTTAAAGTTGAAGTCACCGTTATAGCCCCATAGATACCCGAAACAGAAAAGTAGTCAGGCATTTGATGTCCTACAATATCTTTAATACTTGCTAGCACCACTAATACCGGGGTTCTATTATCTACCAATAGCTGTAAATGTGCTTCAAGCTGATGATGGTAAGGGTACTGAGTTGCAATAGCGATATTCTCACCATTGACCTTAATATAGTTGGCATTTAGGTCTCTACGAATACTAGTTTTTAGACTGTGAGGGATATTAAATCGGTCCCTCTTTGAGTCAAACCGAATGCGTCTAGCAGCCCCTTTGATCCCCATCAGTAGCTCGGCGGTATCAGAACTACTTCCAGAAATACGAACTCTCATACTCTTCTTTTCCCTGTCGTTAAATCTTTTTTCTATACGGATATATAGTACTTGTTAGGCGCTAAATGGTCGTGTTTCAAATTTTAATCACTAAGGGATTTTATGGTTGACCAATTAAAAATCAATTATTTCGGATAAAATTGAGTATAGCAAACGCCCATGAACAGGATTGGAATGGGTAAAGGTCTAACCAACAATGAGGCACCCTCTACTTAGCAAGTGCCTCAGATAGGAATCCAGCCAAAGAAGCTCTTGAATAAAAGCCTCTGATAGACCTTCCTAAATTAGCAAATAAGGAACCACTAAAGATTTGAGCAGTATTTAGTTGATTCCTAATATTGGGAGCGCGGGCCGCGCCTATACTAACGTCGATGACGCTCAAACATGAACATCGAATAAATGTATTGCTTTTTTAAATCATCTATTTTAGTTTGAAAAAATGACGCTAATAATTACTTCCACTCAAATTCTATGTTGTTGCTGTAAATACCTCATTTACGGCCGCTTTAGTGTACCTATTATATAGCAAACCTATCGCTCTCTTTCCTAGGCCGTTGATGTTTTCATCCACGGCCTTTTTGTATTTATAAGGATATGATTTATGAACCAACCTACACTCCAGCTCTTTAATACCCTTGATAGAGCACTTAGCCCGTTTTATACGATTAAACCTCGTGAGGTTGGCCTCTATGCGTGTGGCCCAACCGTTTATGACTATGCACATGTCGGTAACCTGCGTACCTATTTGTTCGTAGACCTTCTAAAACGCGTACTACAGCTCAATGGGTATCATGTTAGTCATGTCATGAACATCACCGATGTTGGGCATCTGGTGTCTGATGGTGACACTGGAGAAGACAAAATGGAGAAAGGCGCACGTAAACAAGCTAAATCAGCTTGGGATATTGCTACATATTTTGAAAAGGCATTTTTTACTGATCTTGAAAGGCTCAACATTCTCAAACCTTCTATCACTTGCAGAGCAACCGACCATATTCAAGAACAAATTTCGTTTATTCAGTCACTCGAAGTTAAAGGCTATACCTATCGAACAAGCGATGGTATTTATTTTAATACAGACAAACTACCCGACTACGGCAAGCTTGCTCGATTAGATAAGGAAGGTCTAGAAGCTGGCATTCGCGTTGATATGGCGGAGAAAAAGCATCCGACAGATTTTGCACTTTGGAAATTCACTGGCGAACAGAAAAGGCAAATGGAGTGGGCAAGCCCATGGGGAAATGGCTTCCCAGGGTGGCATATTGAATGTTCAGCGATGGCAGAAAAGTACTTGGGAGAGACCTTCGATATACATATCGGTGGTGAGGATCACATCCCTGTCCACCACACCAATGAAATTGCGCAATGCCAAGCGAAAAACGGACATGTACAAGCAAACTTTTGGTTGCATGGTTACTTCTTAAATATGAACAATGAGAAAATATCTAAGTCGGGCTCTACACTGCGTTTAGAAAGCCTAATCGACAAAGGTTATGACCCTCTAGCTTATCGCTATTTAACCCTAACCAGTCACTATCGTAGCCAGCTCAGCTTTACTTGGGAAGGATTGAATGGCGCACGAAAGGCACTGCGTAGATTAAGAAAAAAAATCACTGGTATGCCTGACGGTGGTCGCGTTGACAACCAGTTCAAAGCTGAATTTCTTGCACATATCAGCCGTGATTTGAACATGCCACAAGCACTCGCTTTACTATGGGAGGTCACCGATAGCTCAATAGAGCCTGCCAATAAAAAAGCGACACTACTTTATTTTGATCAAGTATTTGGCCTTGATCTTGAAAAAGTTGAACAGGTCACCATTCCGAAGGAAGTTCAACAGCTCGCTGAACAACGTCAATCCATGAAACAACAGGGGCGATTTGATGAGGCAGATACAATCCGAGAGCAAATTCGCGCCTTGGGGTATCAAGTCAACGACAGTGCTAACCACTCGAGCGTAACCAAGTTACTTTGATCAGTTAAAGTACCCGTCTCACAGAATAAGAGGCCATCAATAGCCTCTTATTCTCGGTCAAGGCAAGTTTGAGATGCCACCTTAGTGACGGAGTACCAGGCCATTGCCTATCACCAGGCGTGTATGCCAAGTGTTGCGATTATCTTCAACGCTTTGTTATATACATGGCCTATTCAGCACTGAATACATAGCCCGGATACTCATCATTGAGTGTTTCCACCACTTCCAACCACGCACTTTTATCGAGTAATTTAGGGGAAAGAGCTTCCGGATCTAAAGACCAACTTTTTAGATTAAAACCCCAAGACACCGCGCCAACTGGATAGAATACCCCTCCTATTTCAGATAACCCAAACAACTTTCCATTCCAAGTTAAAGTGATATGGGGAGCCGAAGTCCAACCTGGATTATCTCGAAAAACCTTTCCCAAACTATAAAATGGGTAACTACTATCACGCTTCTCTTGGCTACCAACATCAACAAAAACCCAATTGGGACCAAAGTTTCCCAAGGACGCATGTTTACCTGAAAACTGCGCGCCGCTCGATGTTTCCACAATATGTAGCCAGTGTGTCACTTTTGAGGACGAAACCTCAATTGCTGGAAACTTTGCTGCAAAGCAATGAGAATTACCTGATTCGACAAAACGAACATCAAAAGCATCCTCTCGATTCCACAGATCAATACTGTATTTCTTTATCGCAGAGTCATTCAAACACTCACCATAGCTGCCATTTTCAATATTGGTTGAGAAAGTAGAGTTCCGATAAACGCCAAACGATAAGTAGGCACCAACAGCAACGATCAGTAAAAATAACGAACCAAAAATATATTTTTTCATACCTTTTAAGCTTACCTCCCTCTATAGCTTACGACGCCTAATTCTTATAAGTTCCCTCATCACTTCGATAACATCCTTGAGGGGAAAATACGAAGTGCGACACCTCTGAACATCAAAACAGTAACTCTAAACTCTATTGGTGCTGTTCTAGCAGAGCTGACGTTCAAGTACCGTGCTGCTGCCCTGCTCCCTTAATCGAGCGTATTCCGATGTCTCTTCGAGTGTCATGGCCGTTTCTTTTAGGCGTATGACAAACTCAAGCCACTTTACGTCTTTCACGCTATACACTCGGTGCCGAGTGCTATTACGCTGAACATTATTAAGTAAACCGATTTCTTCATAGTATCTAAACGTATGAGCCAACAAACCCACCAAGCCAGAAACTATCATCCAAAAACGCGTTACGCTAAAAACCCAAAAACCCAACGATAGCTTGCTGCCGTTGGGCTCTACTTTAAAATGCTGGTTATAACGCTTTGTTACTTAACTGTGATACCAAAATCGCTCCATTGAGCCTTACGCTTGGTGGTAAAAATACAAGAAACAGCGCCCACGGTATGAGTAATTGGAGCTTCAAAATCACAAAACAGTGAGATATACAAAATTGGTAGCTGTTAGTTACCAAATGAATTTGGTGTCCACATAGCTACATCACCGTCTTTACATTTAGCATTCGCTTCATCACCGTTAGCAAAATGACAGATTTTATCTTACTTTAAATCACTTAGCCCAAATGCAGCAGATGAATTAAATGATATTGCGGATAAAGCAAAGGTAAGTGCTAATAGAACTTTTTTCATAATAAGGTTGTCCGTAGTTTGATATATACGAGTTACTTTAACATTATGATAAGCATACACTTAATTAGATTATGCAACCTATGACACAACCCACAAATTGCGTTATTCACGTCCAATTAAGGTTTGAGCAACACAATACTGAAGCCCCCGCATGCTACCTTAAACAAAAAGACTTACGCATAAAAAAATACCACGCGTTGCGAATCAGTCTTAAATGCTTTGTTATGAGTACGGGTTCTCGAAACTGCTATTTTTCTAAACCAACATTCTAGATTATCGCAACGATATTCTCCGTTTTTCTCTGTGGCATATAACAGAGTTAACGGTCGAAAGTTGGAGTTACTATCCACGTTTAGATTAACGAAATCATACATGTGCCAAAGAATTTCTGATTGCTCAATCTCTTCTTTGTCACCGCCAACAATTACTACACACCATTCATCAACGATGTAGTCCAATTCTTTGAATCTACTCTCTATATTGTCGATAACTGACTGGTTAAACAGACCTTTCTTGATTAAGTTTTGCATCCAAAAGTAGTTTTCATTGTCTTGAAAATACTGCGTTTCGGTCAAAAATGTATATAACTGAAGTTGCCCCAAAACAGCCCATTTATTGAACTCAGAGCTTCCCCACTTTTTGACTTCTATTATGCTTATACCGCCCTCAGGAGATATTCTGAGGATATCAGGTCTGGCTAACTTATCATGAATGACATCTGTGCCATAAGGTGTATACGCTTCTTCAATGTATATATCTTCGGGCCATGCCGAACTCATCCAATCACATATTAGTTCTCGCCATTTTGTCTCATGCATACACATCTCCAATAGTACTCATAACGACTTGTAAAGGTGTGAGGCAAGCAATACCAAAGCCTCTGCATACCATCTTAACCACTAAAACTAACGCACAGTAAAAATGCCACGCGTGCCGAATCACTCTTGAAAAATTTGTTAGGTGTTTTTCAACGCGCCCAGTACCTTGAGCGCAAATTCGTACCAACCTGGCGCAGTAAAAGCAATACTCCTTGCCTCTTTAACTACGTGAATAGCTTCTTTAGGGGACAGGTTTTTATTGCTCATTAAATATGCTGCCAAAGCTAGACCAGTACGATCCTTACCTGATTTGCAATGAATAACAACTACACCGTTACGCTCGTGGTTCTCAATGAAATCAATTATTTGTGGGAGAGTCTTTATGCAAAGATTTAGATCACCATCAAGAGGTGGAGCATTACTCGAAAGCGGAAGATTTATATAGGCAATACCTAATGATTCCAGAAGAGAAACATGAACCATTTCACCGTCATTCACAGATAGGATGGCAACTACGTTGTTATTGTATAATTCATTGAGATCCCACATACAATGATCGGGACCACACCTACCAGCTACTGATTGTTCGATAAAAAATAACTGATTCAAAATTGTTCTCCATAACAGCTATAGTAGACAGAATAATTCTGCATTTTGCCCCTGAGACCATTATGTCTAGTAATCTAAACCGCTAAGGCTCCGTCTAATAACTAATTTAATAGCAACAGCTTACCTGCTTGCTTCTGGCGCAAACATGATGAAACACAGAAATTTTCTATGTAGTTTCGGCAAAATACTGAAAATGGCGCAATGTGTGAGTGAGTCGTCATCTTGTTGACTGATTTCTTCCCCGCCGTCTTAGCATTTTGGTTCCAGAACAGTCGGTAGCATGATGATTAAGCCGCGGTATCGACGAGTCTCTATACTGATAAATTTACAGAACATCATTCAAATAATCCACTCAACTGTTCGTGTTATGAGCCCACACCGATTCAGTACTAATTACAATGTGTTGTAAATCTATCTTGATCGAATACCCCGCACGTTTAACCAATACCCCCTCACCATCAGCGAACTCCCCCAAACAACGGATACATCAAGAGTCATCAGCAGGTTTAGCTGCGTAAAAATTACGGAGCGTGAACGCAGGCGCTAAAAAATTTTACATCCTAACAAAAGGTAAGTTAGGAGCGAACAGCCCAATAAAACCGGAGGCTTTAACCGTTTTTGCGCATGATACAATACAATTAGAACAATAAAAAATTACTGTTATTCGATAATTTTTTGTTGATCAGCAAAAATTTAGATGTATATTAGCCCCTCAACACCACTTCTAAACTCTTACGAGGTATAAAATGAAAAAGGCTTTACTGTTTCTTGCTCTTGGTTCTCTTTCTGTTTTCGCTCACGCTAAAGCAACACAAAATTCAGACCAGATGCTTGCCCAAATCGATAGCGTTGTTGTTTACGCAGATGAAAATGTAGACAGCTTGGAAGAGGTATATGAAACGATCAATTCAAAGAACTCTGCTGGGTTCGAAAACTGCGCGATTTATTTACCGGAAGGGGAATTAGAGGCCAGCACGACGATCACTTTACGCCGTACTGAAGATGGCTTTATGTTGGAGTGTGGCTCTAATTAGAACTAACGCATAAAAATACCGACCTCTGGGGTCGGTATTTATCCATTTATTATCTTAGATGCCTATGTTGTGCCATTTAAAGCAAGTGACTGAGCAAACTCTCGCATGTGCCTTGCGTTATCTGCTTTTTCTACATCACCACATGCTTTTCCGTAGTATTGAATGTTTGGCGAGGAATACACAGGTAATACTTTTTCAGCATAGGTCATCACGGTGCCCGCTTCACGGCATAAGGCGCCGAAAGAGTAAGGTTTTATGTAATCATGGTTTTCTTGTAGCAACACACCTTTGAGCCAATAGTCAGGGGTATCGTTGTGCCACGCCCAGGCCAAATGGCCCAGCTCATGTTCAAGTAGCTCTATCTCTGCGGCAGATGACAGCACCAAAAAGCTACGACTAAAATTCACATCAGCCAAACCCACGCTTCCTTCGTCTGAGAACTCGTGGTCTTCAGGAAGAATCAGAGCGTAGTAACTCCCCTCTCGCTGCATGGGTTCCAACACCTCGTCGCCAACCAGCTTGACTAGCTGTTTGTGTAGCTTACTACTTTCCGCATCTTGGAAACCGGACAGATCGATTCTAGTGATGCCTGATAATGTTCGCTCCATCGGCACACATGAGTTTTGAAGAACGAGATTAGAGTAGCCTATCATCTTCTGAATTTTTGACTCGCTCATCGATGCGTCGGTAAAGAAGTGGACGGGAGTTTCGACTTTTTCACCCATCTCACAAGGGGCAAAGGTCAGTTCTTCGCCTCTGTGCTTACCAACAAAAAAGAGTGCCACTACGCCCAGTAAGGCGCCGCCAACCACGAAGTTTTTCTTCATTGTATTCCTTTATTACCTTATCGCTTTGTAGCTTCACTAAGTTAGTGCTTAGTGCTTAGTGCTTAGTGCTTAGTGCTTAGTGCTTTATCAAACCATGTTTTGATGAGGGCAACAGTGTTTCGCTGCTGCCATCAGTGTCTTAGTTATGCTGGTTGCATGAATCCGTTAAGCTAACGTTTTTTCCATAAACATGTGCACAATGCCCGCTTCCATGAACTCTTCTCCAAATGGTGTGAATCCCAGCTTGGTATAGAAGTCGATGGCTTGCTTTTGAGAGCCAAGATACACGCGCTTGTAACCACTCTGCTTCGCTTCATCGATTAGCGATAAAACAATCTTCGAGCCAAGCCCCTGCCCTCTAAAATCTCTCATGATGGCAATACGACCAATGTGACCGTCGCTTAAAATACGGCCTGTGCCGACATGCTTTCCATCAACAGTCACCACGGCATGAATGGCCGAACTGTCTAGCCCATCGAACTCTATTTCAGGTGCAATAGATTGCTCGTTGATAAAAACGCTCTCACGAATAGAACAAATTGCTTGTTCATATTCACTATCAAAAGCTACATTTTTTACTTTGATCATCATTAACCTTTTGTGAACGTAAAAACTGAATGAATCACGAGCGCCAAACCCAAAGCACCCGCTTGCATATGCAACACAACAAGTGGAACGGAACAACCTATTGAAAAGCCGTATAACATTAAAGGAATAAAGCGCTAAATTGAGAAGGATAGCGACAAAACCCAACGCTGATGCGTTGAAATTCACTCGTTGGGTTTGAAGAGGTAATGGTTTATAAACCGGATTAAGCGTGCGCTTTTAGGTACTTTTTAACTTTTTTCATCGCCATTTGACGCTTTAGTGGCGACAGGTAATCAATAAATAGGTTACCCGATAAATGGTCAATTTCATGCTGCATTACGATAGCGAGAAAATCATCGCTTTCAATGGTGATTGGCTTCCCTTCTCGGTCGAGAGCAGAAACAACCACAGACGTAAAACGCTCGACATCCGCATAATAGTCAGGCACTGATAAGCAGCCTTCTTGGCCAAAAGCTTTGTTGGAGCCACTTGCGACTACCGGGTTCACCAAGATTAACGGTTGGTCTCGGCTGTCTGAAATATCGATAACTACCACGGCCTCTTTATGACCGATTTGAGTGGATGCCAAACCGATACCATTATCAGTGGCATAGAGTGTTTCTAACATATCGTCGATGAGTGTTTGTACCGTCGATACATCTTGCACCTCTTCCGCTTTGACTTTAAGCCTTGGATCTGGCGCGGTAAGAATGTCTAAAACTGCCATACTTTCCTTTGAATTTTCAATTGAATCATTATGTTATAAAAGAGTGAACAAGATAACCCAATGTGCTTTCAGTACCAAGTATGGGCACACAGACTAGTCAAAATTCTTGAAGTTTACCGGCTCCTTCAACAAGTTCACCAAAGGTAAGAACAGAGGTTCTGGCAGTTCATCTAAGTCGAACCATTGCCACTGCTTACACTGATGAGGCTCCATGACATGAGGCTCACCACTAGAACTCGTGGCGACAACATACAAGGTGACGTAGTGCTTGTCTTCTTTTTCGAAGATATCGTTGGTAAAGCCGAGCTTCTTAAAAGCGCCGACCTCTAACCCTGTCTCTTCAAGGGTTTCTCGCTGCGCGCACTCTTCAATGCTTTCACCCAGTTCAAGATGCCCGCCAGGCGTCGCCCACGTATTCGCACCATGTGAGCCAATGCGCTCGCCAAGTAGGATGCGCCCTTCTCGGAAAATGACCGCAGCCACACCTACACGTACTTGATTGTTCACTCTTTACTCCTTTGAGACACACTACTCACTACTTGGTGAGGTATACCCTGTGGTTGTCGCTATCACTTCAAAACCACGTTTGGATACAATGGGTTTACTCATATCAGAAGCATCGATGGTGAGGTATTTAGCCCCTCTCGACTTGGCTTCCTCAATCCGTTTGTTCAGTAGCAAACCGTAATAGCCATTACCTCTAAATGCTTCAATGGTGCTACCGCCCCAAATACCTGCAAACGGGCTAATTCCATTAAATATGATCCACGCCGAGGTCACAGGCTGGTCGTCGACATACACGACATAGATAGACACCGAATCTGGCGCGTGCTGTTTAAGGCTGACTAAATGATTGTAATGCCATTCGAAATCGCCACCCCAAACTTGCTCTTGAACTTTGATTGCATCGCGAATGCCTTTGCTATCCGTCACCTCGGTGATTTTGCCTTCATCAAAGGGCTCGCAGATGGCCTTAGACAAGTCCAACACCATGAATGACTCGTGCTCATCCTGCTCAAAACCATTCTCGAGCAATACTGCACTGATGTTCGTTGGAGTATCGGTACTGTAGGTCTTCCACTCAAAACATAGGTTACGCTGCTTAAAGTACGCGAGTTGCTCTTTGACGATGGAGTCTGTGAGGCTTTCATCGAAGTCGAAAAAGGAGATATAGCTACCATGACGATCGTTAGATACGAACTTAGTTAGGTTGTTCTCTGTTACTTTAATACCATTGAATGAGTTAAAACGCTTTCGCTCGAACTCGTTGTACTCTTGCATTACATCCGTTGTATTCATAATTTTCTCTTGGTAGATAGCACTATGTCTCGTCTTTGCACCATACACTTCGTACGCCACCAGAGCGAAAACCGATCGATTTACAATTTTTGCTACTGGTGCTGTTTGGCATTACGTCGGTTAAAAGTACCTTTGCCCCTGAGGCGATAGCATCTTCGATTCGAGATCTTAATAGAGCCGTTTGGCATCCCTTTGAACGATAGCTCTCTTGTGTAAACGCATTAGCAAGTATTGCGTGTTCGTTGTTGATAAAACTCGTCGCCCAAGCGCACGGTTGACCCTCTATTTTCGCAACGTAACAACGGAAAGTATCCGTGCAATAGAGCGCACGTTTCTGCTGCCAAATCTGGTCTGAACACTCTAAACCGGATGTTTTGAGCAAAGCCAAAAACTCATCGGCATTATCTTGCGTCCATCGCTCAACCGTGACTTTACCTGTATCTCTCAATGGTTCTGCACTGGATTTTTTAGAACTCGGCTTTTCTACATAGCCCTCTGCCGATAGCTCAAGAAACTCATGCTCAAAAGCGGGCACAAACTGATGTTTCGATAACCATGATTTCAGATCTGTTGTTAGAGCGTTAGGCGCAATAGAAATCTCAGGTGAGATACCATCTGCAAATAGCTTGAGGTCTGCCTCTAAGCTCTCGTAATTGCAAGCCCCATCAATGAGGATCTGGTTGTCGTACTTACGTGTTTTATCGATAAAAACAGTGAAGCCATCATCTTCAATTGAAATCAGTTCACTGGCTAAATCGGTTGAAAGGGTTCGCTCGTTATTAAAATAGAAGTATGCGTTATATGCGTCTTTAACTGCTTTCACTTGCATTGTTTTCCTTAACTTGATGGAAACAAAAATCTCTGTAGAGCCAAAACAACACACGAGTAAGAGCTGCGTGTTTTGAATGGTACAGAGCCGATAGGAATACTCGATTGTTACAGGTTTACTTTTAGCGCACCTGACGAATCCGCGACTAACTTTATTGTTCTAATCACGGATTGCTTAGAAAGTGGACTGTATAAATGTGGGTAGAGTGCCCCATCATCTTCAGTCCCTACCGGCGGCTCATCTCTTAAGTCTCTAGCAACCGCACTTTTGTCGATTTCTAGAAGATATGCTTGCGTCACTCCCACAAAGAAACAATCTACAATTTTTTGCAATTGCTCTTCATAAGCAAGGTGGATAAAGCCTTCGTCCTTCAAGGAGGCGGGTTCATAGGTTTCTGCGCTTTGGTACTCTTTGTAATCACTTTCGGTCAGTAAATGGTATAGCATTTTTATTTATCCTACTTTCTAAGACTTTGAGTCTATTTAAGCCGTTTAGCGGCCACCAAAGTACCTTCAAAGATCGAACTCAGAGTTATAGATTTTGAAAACATTGACTAAAGGTTCCTCCCAGCCGAGGGACTCTCTAAGCTGATCAACAATTGGTTTCACTTGGCTCTTTGCCACGTTGATTTCAATTTTTAATAACGGGTAATTTTCGACTTTTCCTTTGCTCCCAAACACAGGCGTAGATCCATCAAGCGCTCGATGTGATCCGGTAACGGAGCCAATAGCCCAACAGTGGTCATAGTTTCCAATTCTGTCGACACCGGACTCATGTAAAGTGCTAAGAACTCGCTCTTGTTGTTCAGGCGTACAGAAAATTTCAAGTTTGTACATCTAATTTAAACTCCAAAATACCGTGTGTTTTGAATCGCCACGAGACCTCGCGAGATGTTTTACAGCTTTCGACCACAGCGAAACTATTCTAGCCACAAAGCCTAAAATGTCAGGTGTTGAGCTAAGCTCTGAACCTTGTTAACAGGTTTGCGGTCATTCACCTAATGAATCCCAATCTTTTAGGTTTAACTGCTTACTTCTTATGACGTAGAAGATTGACATAAGCAAGCCAAACACAGCCCCGCATTGCAATGATTTATAGGCAGCTTCTAGCATAGATATCTCAGCCTCATTCCCCCCAAAAAACCATTCAAACCCCCACCATAAAGGAGCGAAATAGGCCAAACAAAACACAAAATTCAAGAATAAACCTTGATAGTAAGGCGGCCGTGTACGAAACCCAAGTTTACGCAACAATCTATCTATTGGTGGGTTATAGTTCGACTTCCAAACACCTTTGTCACTTAATTCTTACAGAGCAAGTTGTATTTTCGTTTCGTAATCCATGGGCTAACCCCTAAAGCTCTGCCTTTTATGCAAAGAAACCTAAAGACAACTGAGTTGCAGAGAAATGTAAACCTAAGCGCACGCCGCACGTTACTCGCCTGATTACACTATCTATTATTAATATCTTACATCGCCCATATGCTTAACAATACGCGCATACAGTAAGATGTTTAAACTCATCGATATTGCTACATCGACGCCTGTGGTAGCAATATCGCCATCATCAGATATCACTGAAAAGTAATAGAAAAATAACAGAATATAGAGAGGCAACATAAAAATGAGAAACCTCAAACCCACAACAAAGCTGATACCAAAATAGCGACCTAAGAAGTCTCGCCCATTTTCTGCACCATTGGCTCTATAAGCAAAATAGGTCCCTAGAAGTACGATTGCGCTGAAACTGATTGATTCGATAACCTCCCAAATATTTGAAAAGCCATTCGCGTACCCATACATCGCGAGCGTACCAACGCGATATATATAAATACATACCGAAAACGATCTTTCTCGGATAACTTATCGGCTTTGATGTCCGCCTTTAAGTCTCTGATGTTCAAAAAATACATACCTAGCCCTTTTACTGATGACGGTTCCGATACCGAACATTGACGCTGTTTATAATTAAAATAGTTCGCCTACTAACAGTAATAGCCATTAAATTGACAATTAAGTCATTTAATAACAATACCTTAGCAAGAAAGTCGCATCATACATGACGAAAACTAGAAGTATCCCTAATAGCTCTAATTAAATGCAGAAATTGTATGAATATGTGTATTACTTATCATTTTATCCATACACATCCTTGTTCAGACGGGATAGTTGATTTTAAGTCTGTGTATGCCGGAAAGCCGTAAGATTCTCTGTCGAGAATGATGGTCACTTTGGAATAAGCACCTGATATCTATGGCTAAAAATACTTATCCATTTGAAATCACAAAGTCAATATGCAACCATGCGCAATCGCACATGAATACATGCATCATGTACAATAAAAATTAAACAAGGGATATTTAATGAAAAAGTCAGTGCTAATGTTGTCTATGGCTATTATGGCGAATGCCAGTGCATCGGATCTGGTTGTCAGTGATCCAAAGACTCTTCTTCCAAATGAAAACGTACAAAGCTTCTCAATGGCCGACCTGAATGGCGATGGTGTTCAAGAATTAGTCTTCGTGACTGCAAACGGTGAGCTAAAGTACTCTCAGTTAATTAGCCTTGGGAATGGCTTTTTAGACTCTAGCGATTACGACCAAATACGAAGAGAACAAGGAAAATCTTATAAAATGAACATCTCATTAAATGGAGATAACTACAAAAACACGGTAGTAAAAGCAAATAGTGGCTATCTAAGCCTACTAGACGGTATAAATACACGATGCAAAGCTAGAATGGCGCTACAAAATGGCACTATCGTTGCCGATTCTAGTAGCGGAAAGATTACATTGACCTATGTATCTAGAAACCATATTGCAGGCAAAGTTAAGTGCAATTCAGGTAAATTCAAGCAACTAGACGAAGTGAGCTTTACCGCCACTTGGTAATTGCCTTGATCCAACCAGATATTCGTGACACCCACCCTATTACCCTCTCTGTTTTATCATCGACTGACATAGTGGTTAGAGTATTCGCGAATTAATTAAAAACGCCGACAGAGCTGTCGGCGTTTAATGATCGATCTGACTAGTCTTAAAAACAATGAATGAACTCACTCCAAGCTCTTCGGTTTTTCTCCGAGGTGTTGAGTGAACCTTAACAAATAACCATCCGGATCTTGAAGAAGAAGCTCACGCTCCCCAGACAACTTTTCACCAATGTCATACCAAGTTTCTTTCAGCTCACGAAACAGGGGCACTTTGTGGGTTTGGAGACGTTTTACTAGAGGTTCTAAGTCACTTAATTCAATCTGAAAGTTCACACCTCGCCCCAAGGGAGCCTCAAGCTCACCAGTAATCCATCCTTCATCATTGGTTTGCTCTAACATCATGTGCACATGCTCTTGTTCGAGATACACAAAATCAGGATTTTCACGCTTTATGCGAATAGAAAAACCAAGTACATCAACATAGAAGGCAAGTGAGCGCTCAAAGTTGCTAACAGATAGTTCAGGAACCATCGGATTCCAATAGTTTTCCATACGTACTTCCTTGTTTTAAGGCTCTTGTTGACTGAGTTTTTTCAGAAAGCCTTGCTTAACCTCTGGCCACTCTGAGTCAATAATTGAATACACTACCGTATCTCTTATCGAGCCATCCTTTAAGATCTGATGATTACGCAAGATACCGTCGAGGTTTGCTCCAAGTCCTTCAATCGCTTTTCGAGAGACGGTATTCCCAATATGAGTGCGAAACTCGACAGCAATAGCTTCATAGTGCTCAAACAATTGCCGTAGCAAAAGGTATTTACACTCTTTATTTATCAATGTTCCCCTAGCCGAATTTGAATACCAGGTATAACCAATTAACGCTCGTCTGTTTGGCCTATCAACGCCATAGTAACGGGTAGTCCCTACGACTTGATTGGTGGCTTTCACTCGCACCGCATAAGCTATATTACCGAGTACCATTTGAGCGATAGCATCAACAACGTATTGCTCCATTTTTTCTGGACTCGGGACATTAGCGAACCATAGCTTCCAATGCTCTCCGTCTTTCACGGCCTCGATTAGTTCAGGTACATGCCCTAGATTCAGTGGCTCAAGAACAACATTGTCTCCTTCAATCCGGCTTTGCTCTATCCACATAACGCTCAATTCTCCTTTAATCGTTAACCTGTGTGAGAGGTGATTTATTGCTTTTTGTGCTTTGCCCTACTGCTTAGGGAACGAAAACAGTACTTAATTTGAAACCTAATCAGAGGCTGATTGATAGACGTTGTTTTCGATCAACGCTCCGAAAAACTCAAAAGTAAGATAGCCTATTCGACTAAAACCTAAATGCTCATAAAAGCCATTGGATTCATTTTTAACCCACGTGTACAACCAATATTGGCGACCAAACTGGTCCTCCATGCTTTTTAACAGCTTTTTGCCTACACCTTTGCCTTTAAAAAGATTATCTACATAGAGCTTTTCAACTTCAAAACCACTGTTAGGCGTTTGATAATTCGATTCGAGATTAACCATTACATAACCATGTAGAACCTCATTCTCTTCACTAACCAAAACGCGATATTTAGTGTTATTCAGTATTTCAAGGAAATAGTCTGCCGTGAACGTAGACAGGACATAGTCTGCATATTCGGTTTTTATCCCTTCTTGAGCGTATGTATCTAGCCAGACTCTAATAGACAGTAGCGCTAATTTTGCACAATCGTCTTTTGTTGCTTCCCTAACCATGTACCCTCCCTGACTCACGATTAGACCAAAAGTAATCATGAGTTTGTTAGTAACATACTTTAGTAACCCCCCCAACTAATGCTTAGCTAAGCCACTATTTAATAAGAGAATTTCAATCAAAGTAAAGCATCATACATGACGAAAATAAGAAGTATTTCTAATAACCACGACAAAAATCATAAACAGTTTAAATGTGTGTACTACTTATCATTTATCAATCCACTTCCTTACCTCCGCATCAATAGTTTCTTCAAGGCTCTATGTGACTTCACAAACAATTAATGACTTAAACACCAATAAGGACTAACGTAAATCTGCGAGATAAAAACGCCGAAGTGAGCAATCGGCGTTTTTTCAATGGGAAATGATGGTAAAGCATTGAAACTTTCGTTCTTCAGGTATCTAATTTGCGATTAACCCTCGTCAGATAACTACTACAAACTTTGTAGAAACTCTCCATAAGCAACATTAAAGTGCAATGGCTTTTCTATATGGGCATTGTGAGCGCAATTATTGATGACACACAAAGAACTATGTTCAATCCCTTCCCACAGCACTGATACCTGCTCCCCCCAAGGATAAGTTCTATCTGAATCTGCCCAGATGATTAACACAGGCATTCGGTACTGAGGCATATAAGCTTCACCGTTCCAACCATCCATTGCGATAAGACCATTCAAGTAAGATTGAAACGAAACCTTTTCTGCCAATTGCATCGACTGCTTGAGTACTTGAGGTTCAATCTGATTTTTAAACCAGCTAGATACCGCTCGCTGTTTACTGCCACCAAATGAAACGGCGGATGCATTTTTGATGCTTTCTTGCAAAGGCTCAAATCTCCCTGGCAGCTCTCCTTTTGGCCCTGTTCCGTACAAGGTTAAACTGACAACCTGCTCAGCCCAGTGGTGTCCAATTTGCTGAGCGACCATTCCTCCCATTGAATGTCCGATTAGGTGAAAACGCTTGATGCCAAGAAGTGCAACTTGTGACATCACATCTTCCGCCATCTCTTGAATGTTATCAAAAGCAGTCTCGCTGGAACGTTCTCCAAAACCTTTAAGACAAATCGGTACAACTTGAATGTTCTTTTCCAAATATGAGAGTTGAAAAGTCCAATATTCAGGACCACTTAGAAAGCCGTGAATCATAACCAATGGTACGTTAGCGTTCATCGTCATTACCCCATCACATTTGGTAGCCAAACAGCTAACTCAGGGAAAACGACCATAAGTACTATCAAGAATATAAGAGCACCAATGAACGGTAAGCATCCTTTGATAACGTCGATAATCGTCAAACGATCTTTCTCAATAGATTGAATCACATACAGGTTCAAACCTACCGGAGGCGTCAATACAGCGACTTCCATCGTGATTGTGTAAATGACACCGAACCAAATCAGATCAAAGCCAGATGCTTGAATCAATGGGAATAAGGTTGGCAGTGTAATGAAAGTCATTGAGACCGGTTCTAAGAACATCCCCAGAATAATGTAGAACAGGATAATCAAAGCCAGCGTTGTGTATGGAGATAGCTCTAATGAGGTAAACAGACTAGTGAACTCTTGTGGCACTTGATAATAAGTCATCACAAATCCAAACAGCACGCCAGAAGAAAGCAATAAGCCCAAGTATCCCATTGTCTTCATGGTAGCTTTGATTGACTCAAAGAACCCTTTCATGCCCATGCCACCGATAGTCATCGCAAGTAACAAAGTGATGACACAAGATACACCAGCGGCTTCGGTAGGCGTTGCTATCCCAGCATAGATAGAAACGGTAATGATAAGGCCAATAACAATAACAGGAATGACAGCACTTAGTGCTAAACCCCACGGAATACTCTCGCTATCGTCCGCTCCTGGAACAGAACCTTTTTGTAATACGCTCCAACCTTTAATGATAAGGAAAAAGAAAGAAACCAAAATTAACCCAGGAACTACGCCAGCAATAAATAGTTGCCCGATGGATTGGTCTGTAACAATGCCATAAAACAGAAGTATCAAGCTTGGCGGCAGTAAAACGCTGAGCGTACCACCAGCCGCAAGTACACCACTGGCTAGCTTTTTGTCGTAGCCAAGGTCTAACATTGCAGGAAGCGCAACACCACCAATAGTCAACGAACCCACCATGCTAGAGCCACATACAGCACCAAACCCAGCACACGCCCCTACACTTCCGTAAGCCGCTGAGCCCGTGATCGGTACCTTACTATGCATAAACCAATAGAGGTTGTGCCCTATATTTGAACGCCCTATTAATTCCCCAATAAGAACAAAAAGAGGGACTGACAACAGAACATAGTCGACCCATACTCCCCACATTTTTAGCTCAGCCGTAACCAGCGTTGTAGAGAAAGACTGAATTGAAAGCAGGAACGGAACAGACGCACCCGCAAGTGCGAATGGGATTGGTAGCCCCATGACAATAAATAGAATTAATAGCCCCATTAAGCCGAAACCAACTTCATACCACTCAAGCATATATTATTCTCCGAGCTTTACTTGGGGCACAGGAGTTGCACCACGAACCGACTCAAGCTTATGTATGATTGAGTCATAGAGTTTTAAAATTGAAACCAAAGATAAATTGAATAAAGAAACGAAGACTCCAGCCCAAAAGTAATATTTAGGCCACAGTAATATCTCTGAGGCGGTAAGCGACACATAGGACTTAGAAAGCCCTTTGAATGCTGCCAGAGCGAAGAAAACTGAAATCGCCATCATCAAGAAGTTGTTCGCTATCTCCAAGCTCTCCCTTTTCCCTGTTGATAATTGGTCGATAAAGATCGTTACCTTTGGAAATGCATCCGCTTTAAGTGCGTATGAGAGGCCAACAAAAGCCAATGGCACTAACATCAGAGCAGTCGCTTCCGTAACCATTCCATCAGGACTACCTACTACGTATCTCATGAACACGCCATAGGTAATCCAGAAAGCTTGAACAATCACGATTGCACCGCCGCAGTAGAGCAAGACATTCGTAGACGTATCCAAAGCCTTTCTGAATTTACCTTTCATAGTGTCGTCCCCTAGATTGAGTTCGCAGCAAAGAGGTCTTTCATCTTGACTGAAAGCGGCGCGCCACAATCTTTCGTGAGTTCACCTTCCCAAGATGAAGAAATATCGGAAACTAATTTCAACTTCTGCTCTGAGGTAAGTTCTAGAACGGTACCACCTGCCTGTTTGGCTTCGGCAATACGCTCATCTACCCACTGTTCATATTTAGGCTTTAGCCAAGCTTCAGTCTCTTGAGCTGCCTCCATGAGCGCTTTCTGATCTGCTTTTGAAAGTGAGTCAAACCGATCTTTGTTCATCATATACATGATGTTGCCGTAAAAAATCCCAGCATCGACCATATACGGCATTACATTCCAAAGCTTCCATGAGCTGTAAGTTGCTACGCCCATGTTGATGCCATCGACCACACCACGTTCCGCAGATTGGAACACTTCTTTAGGAGAAATAAAGACGGGTTTTCCTCCCCAACCTTCAATCATTTGACTCACTAATGGGCCAACAGAGCGAACCAATTTTCCGTTTAGATTCGAAAACTCTTCAACAGAATTGACCTGCTTGTTGAACCACCACTCTTGGTCATAAGAATAATTCGAATTCATAAGTGGAACTAAACCATTCTTGTTCGCTTCAGGAGTAATAAGTTCACGATATTTCGAGTCCATCGCTAACTGCCCGCTCAAATCAACAGCCGATGGATATAATGAAGTAGTTCGATAACATGAAAGGCGATTGTCAGCGCTAATCCAACTTATATCAGCGACTCCACCTTGAACCGCATCTACGCCTTCACTCCAACCATGCAATGTTGACGAAGGATAGATTCTGACTTTTAGGTTTCCGTTAGACTTTTCTTTCGCTATTTCTGCAAACTTTTTAAATCCTTCGTACCTAATATCGGATTCATTCACATAAGTAGAAAGCCTAATTACTTCTTTGCCCATTGCATTAAAAGAAAGTAATCCACCAATAACTAAACTGGCTAGTTTGATTGAATTTTTCATGTAATCTCCATTTACTGCATTTCATTAAATCTTTATTACTATCAGCATTGATTACTAACAGTCACGACCAACGAGTGAGGTATGATTGAAAAGCCTCACACATAAACGTTACTCGTAATTAGGGAAGTCAAAGCTATCTCGGTAACCAAACAATGCTTGTGCACCACCAGTGTGAACAAAAACGATGTTCTCACCTTTCTTGAAGTGACCTTTTCGCACTAAGTCAATCAACCCAGCAGCGCCTTTACCTGAATACACAGGGTCTAGCAAAATGCCTTCATAGCGTGAGAACATGTTGATAGCTTCGATTGTTGAAGGAGCAGGAATCCCATAGCCTTCGCCAACGTAGTCACAATTCGCGACCACATCTTCGCGCTTAACTGCATGTAACGCGCCCAAATGTTCTGCTGTGCGTTCAGCTAGTTTAAAAACGTTGCCCTCTTGTGTTGACTTGTCGACACGAACGCCAACACCAAGCACAGGAATTTGGCTATTCGTTAAGGCGAAACCCACCACTAAGCCAGCTTGAGTACCTGCACTACCAGTTGCATGAACAACATGGTCAACTTTAAGGTTTTGGTCATTGCTCTGTTTTAGCATTTCGAGAGCGCAGTTCACGTAACCAAGTGCCCCAATGTGGTTTGAGCCTCCGCCTGGGACGATGTATGGCTTCTTGCCCTCTGCACGTAACGTTGCAGCGACATCTTCCATTGCGGTATTCATATCTGTACCGCCTGGGTACTTAGATAATTTTGCGTTGAACATCTGATCAAGCATTACGTTGCCGTTGAACTTGTAGTCTGGGTCTTCACTTGAAGTGCGGTCTTCAAGTAAAACGTAACAGTCCATATTCAGTCTTGTTGCGATAGCCGCGGTTTGACGAGCATGATTCGATTGCATCGCCCCCTGGGTAATGATGGTGTCCGCCCCTTGCTCAACCGCATCAGCCATAAGAAACTCAAGCTTTCTTGTCTTGTTTCCGCCTCCAGCAAGCCCAGTACAATCATCTCTCTTAATCCAAATATTTGGTCCATCGAGTTCCTTGCTAAGGTTTTCCATCAATTCTAATGGTGTATTTAAGTGAGCGAAGTTCAAACGAGGATAGCGCGCTAAATGCATTTCAATTCTCCTGACATTGTTTAGTTAACGATTTATTAAACACACAATTACAGTAGCCTGTGATATCGCTCGAAAGATAATGCTTTTTACTAATAGGGGTGTTAATTTTTGTTTAACAAAAATGTTGATATTTATAATTCTTGACAAGGATCATTTACATGGATCTAAAATGGATCGAAGACTTTCTTTACCTTTCTCAATACGGAAGTTTTGCAAAAGCAGCCAAAGCAAGAAACATCACCCAGCCAGCTTTTGGAAGAAGAATCAAGCTTTTAGAGGGATGGATAGGAGTTGATCTTGTTAATAGAAATACTTACCCTGCGACATTCACTAAAGCGGGCTTTCGGTTTCTCAAACACGCAAATGACCTCAAACAGCAGATCGACTTCGCTCGGCTAGAGACAGCGAGGAAAATTAACAATAATGAAACAAAAGTCACATTTCATACTCAGCACTCTTTGTCCGAATATGTCGTCAATAAGATGATCAATGAATACACCGATGCGTTTAAAACGACCTTGGTTTATGTCAGCCCAAACAACTTACATGACTCTGTACAAGCATTTATTGACAACCGTTCTGACTTCCTAATAGGCCTATCTTTTAAAGGGAGTCGACTTTACGTACCCAATCCAGAAGTCGAGTCAGTGACAATTGGGCATGAGTGCCTCATACCTGTTGTTGCCACTAAAACTGATGGCTCTGCTCTGTTTAGAGATTGCAAAAACTCCAACGTTCCTCTGCTTAGTTACCCATCAAACACCTTCTTTGCACAAGTATTAGAAAAACACGGCTCGATAGCTCAAAGCCTATGTACCTTTGATGTCGTATACGAGAATGCTGTTACACACTCCCTTAAATCAATGGTGTTATCTGGCCACGGTGTAGCTTGGTTGCCGGAAGGATTTGTCCAAGAAGAACTCGATCAAGGTTCGTTGATAAGATTTTCAGAAACGATCTCTCCAATAACAGCAGAAATAAAGCTATACCGCTTCTCCACGGAGGAGATGACACCGGGCATGAGTAAGCTTTGGCAACATTTCAAGGACACTAATGGTGAAACCCCAAAAGCGCCATAGGCTTACTGTTAGGTCTTTTTATACCCGATGCGATTAGATAAGCCACCAAAGTGGCTTATCTTCTAAGAAGTACTCATTCGCGGAATTGAAGAAGGAATGCCTTTTGAAGAGGATGCTGTGCCACTTGGAGAGGTAAACTACATCGCACCAGAGAGTATCAAGCAGAATATTGCGACAACACGCTCGGATCTATTCTCTGTTGGTGTCATCGGCTATGAAATGCTGACAGGGCAACTGCCTTATCCAGAAATGACACCACGCTCACTCATGCAATCGCGCCATCACCAGTGGCAATATCGCCCGATAGCTCAACACCGTTCCGATATTCCAGCCTGGTTTGATCTGGTACTAAACAAAGCCTGCGCCGAACATCCAACCTAACGATACGATGTGCTTAGCGATTTTATCTCAGATCTATACATACCGAATTCAAAATTAGTAGCACGTAAAACCAAACAGTCACTGCTCGACCGTCACCCAATCCAGTTTTGGAAGGTACTTGCCCTACTCTTAGGCTTAGTGGCGCTTGTTGAGTTTGGAATATTGATTCAGTAACAATATCTATTACCAATTGATAAAAAATAGCGAAAAATTAAAAGTTAAATATTTTCAATCACTTAATAAGGTAAAAAAGCTAAAGGCTTATCAAGACAAGTACTTTAGCTTTTTTCTGCCCTATTCCGCACAATTCGCTTCTCCTTTCCTACCCTAGCCTCTAACTTGAAAATCAATTCACCACTACGTGAAAAACAATAACAACAAAGTTCACTCTCAGCCTTTTTAATAGGAACCAATGATGCTTAATAAGACAACACCACTTTTTGCTTTTGCCATTCTAACCACAGCGACAACGTTCAACGCTAACGCCGCTGCGAACTACGAACCGTTTATCGGTATTGATGTTGGTATACGTTTAAGTGGACAACTTGAATCAGAGTCCACTTATGACGGGACTAAAAGTGAGGAAGACCTTACTTCATCAATGGTATTAGGCGTCGAAGGTGGTATGACAATCAATCAAACTCACCAATTTAGTATTGGTTATGATTTACGTGGTATCAGTATCGAAAATGTTGAAAATTACGAAAACAGCGATGTTCTTGATGTAGGCACACTATTTACTAAATACAACTACATCGTGCCTATTACACAAGAACTCGCTTGGACAGTGGGTGGCAAACTTGGTTATGAGATGTTCGACGGAGACTATGATGCAGATGACCTAAATGGAATCGTCCTTGGTGCTCAAACAGGACTCGACTACCGTTTTCATAGTTGGAGCATAGGTACAGAAGTAAACTACGTTTACCACACCAATGAACTAGAAGCTAAATGGATAGAAGAAGACGGTAAGACCTACAAAGAAACCTCAAAGGTGGGTGACGAGTGGTTATTAATGGCAAACGTGAAATACCACTTCTAACACAGATAGGAATTTATTCCATTATCTCCCGGTCAGCCGGGAGGTATCGTTGGTTTTAGCTTTGCCTTTAATGAAGTAAATCTATAGCTTGCTATTGCCGAACTCGGCTTAGCATCAAGTAATTCCGCTCTCTCGAAAAAACATCGACTCCTTGACTATGATAAATCAATTCGTTTTTCGACGTGCCCGACAGGAACATTGTGGTATAACTCGCGGCTTGGTAACCATCTAATACCTCAGTAGTTTGAATGGCTTCAGTATTGTAAGAAAACTCAAATTCGCCATCGAAAGATTTGATTATCTTGCCTTCCACTGAGAACAGTGCTACGCCCTCTAAACCATCCCCTTCTATCGATATCATTGACTCTATATGGCTTCGGTACAAATCAACTTCGATTCTTTCTCTCCAAACATGCATATCATCAGAATATTGTTGTACCTCTGCAATGTACCTTCCATTTAGAAAAAGCTTTTTACTGAGCACGTAAAGTGACGCACCATATAGAGCAGCGGAAGCAATCAAAAGAGCGATCCAAGGTTTTAAGCTAGATTTAATCAAACTAGATTCATCAGGCTATTCATCATTAAACAACCCCTCCGTTATTTCTGGCAGAGCCTCAATTTCGAAAAAGTAGTTCTCGCTATGATGACGTTTTTTGTCATAAACAGAGAGATTATAGAGTCCCGCTTTTTCACCAATGAAATAAAAACAATCACATTCGAAGCGTTTAATCACCGCTTCTATGTCAGGCGAAATAATCATGTCTTTGCGCTTCAACAGCTCATGAGAACCAATATCCACCACTTCATAATCTTCATGTAAATAAGGCGTTAAGTGAGTGTTCGTCACCCGCAAGAAGTTCAAGCAAGATAAGACAATGAGCACAATAGAAAAGGACGCCAACAGTATCTTTGCTAGTTTAGTCGCGTTGAAACGTCGAGCACCTGATGGTTTTGATTCGAGGGGAGCGTTATCGCAGTAAAGCATGTAACCAACACCTGCAATCGTGCGTAACTCAACCGATTCAGACATAGCGATGGCAAGTCTAAGCTTTTGTACTGACTTTTGTAAGGAGGAATCCGTGACGATGGTTTCAGGCCATCCCGCTTGCTTTAGCGTCTCTTTACTCAGGACTTGATTTGAACTGTCTAAGAATGCTTTAAACAAAAGATATTCAGTGTAATTCAATGCCCGTTCTGCACGATCTTTTGTGATGGTCATCTTTTCGATATCGAAAACCAAATCACCACAAGAGTACTGCTTATCCACGTTGAGTTTTCCCACCAAAATATTGTCTAAATAACTGTTTATTGTAGTTGAAAAGTGACGAATATACATTAGATTAAGTGCACTGATCAGACCAAGGCATATTCATTTCCGAAACTGACCCATCCTGCACACAACCGATAACTACTACCTATAGATGCCGATAAAAATGAATAAGTATTAAGCAAACACAGACAGGTATTACGGAAAACTGGTAAATATGAAGAAACAAACAAGTAACAGGTTTCAATAGAAAACCAAAAAGCCTCAGTATCCCAGAATCACTGAGGCTCTCTTCAACTTGAATCGTTGGCGCGTTAAGTTCGTCTCACTAAACTTCTTGGCACCAATTCAATACCCGACTGGTAACGTTTTGCTGAAGCGTTCAATGCCAAAGCAAACGCGCTATCTGCGATGACCTCAAATTGCTGCGGTAGTGAGTGAACTTTAAAGGGTAAGAAATCCAATAATCGGTTATCACCAAAAGTCGCCAACTTCAATTGACTGATTAGCTCTGGCTTTTCGACCATCACATCAAGCACACCTTCTAGTAAGGTGTAAGACATAGTGACAATCGCATCAGGAACTGTGCCTTTAGCAATCCACTCTTCAAACACTTTTCGACCGGATTCACGATCAAAGTGCTCACCATAACCTACAACCGTTGGCTTATTTTCATCGAGCCCAGTTTGCTGTGCGTGGGCTTTATTCGCAGCTTCAAAACCTAAGTGACGCTCGTGTGAAATATTCAGATCAGGCAGTGCACCGATTAAACCAATACTGTGAATGTTATCATCAAGAATTGAATGTGTCAGTTCAAAGGCGGCTTCGAAGTCTTCACTGATCACGCAGGCAAAGTGCTCATCATCTAACGGACGGTCAATCGCGATGACTGGCGTACCCGAGTTTTGCAGCTTCAAGTAAAACTCGTTAGCGTCTGGCATAGAGCTTGCGACTAGCAAAGCATCAATACGACGGCTCACCAACGCTTCCGCTACTTTACGTTCGGTTTCGGCGTCATCATCAGAGCAGCCAATCAGAATTTGATAGCCCACTTTACGTGAGTTCTGCTCTATCAGTTTTGCTAAACGCGCGTAACTGCTGTTCTCCAGATCAGGAATAATCAAACCAAATGAACGGCTATTACCAGCACGTAGCGACGAAGCAGCATGGTCTGGACGATAGTTATACTCGTCTACCACCGCCATTACTTTCTGCTGAGTCTTCTCACTGATTCTGTATTTCTGCGCCTTGCCGTTAATCACATAACTGGCTGTCGTTTTCGACACACCGGCTAGTTTGGCAATCTCATCTAGTGTCATATGGGTGACCTGTATTTTGTGCGTAGGATCATATAACCAATCTTCTGATCCTTGGATTAGTTGAATTATATGCTGAATCGATTCAGTATAAAAGCTGAAAGGATTCAGCAAAATCTGAAAAGTGACTTCAATCATCCTTTTGTATGGATTGAGCGTCATTTGTCGTGATTCAACTTTACGTTATGAATGAAACTGAAATTACGACCCGCAGCAAAACTATTTTGAAAACCAAAATCGGCTTTGCTGAATTTTTTTACATTAAATGCTGAACCGATTCAGCTTAGATAAAACTAAGAGCAAGTAGCTCTAGACTGAATCGTAGCGCTACACAAATTCTCAAGCGATACGCTAAAGAGGCACCATGCTTAAATTATCAAAATCTGACATCACTCTTGGTCAAACGGCCGATGACAAATTCAAAGCTATCCAGAACATTGCTGGCGACCTAACTGCGAAAGGCTTAGTGGACTCAGGCTACGTAGAAGGAATGCTAAACCGTGAAAACCAGAACTCTACGTTTCTTGGTAACGGCATCGCGATTCCTCACGGCACCACAGACACTCGCGGCCTTGTAATAGAAACAGGCGTTGCGGTACACCACTTCCCTGAAGGTATTGACTGGGCAGACGGCAATCGTGTTTACGTTGCGATTGGTATTGCAGCGAAATCTGACGAGCACTTAGGCATCCTTAAGCAGCTAACCAAAGTGTTAGCGGCAGAAGGCGTTGAAGAGAAACTAAAACAAGCGAAATCAGAAGGCGAAATCATTGCCCTACTGAACGGTGAAGTTCAGTTAGAAGCTGACCTAGACGCATCTCTAGTTCAACTATTGTTCCCAGCAAGCGACATGGTTCAAATGTCTGCTGTAGCGGGCGGTCTTCTAAAGAACACAGGTTGCACTGACAACGCATTCGTTGCTGACCTAGTAACAAAAACACCGACTCATCTAGGCCAAGGCGTTTGGTTACTAGGTAGCGATAAAGGCGTAACTCGCACTGGCGTATCTTTTGTTTCTACAGCGAACGATTGTGAATTCGAAGGCACACCAGTGAAAGCTCTTGTGGCATTCGCGGCTTGTAACAGCGCGCACCAATCTATTCTGGCAAACCTAAGCAAAATGGTTTTCGAAGGTAAACAGCAACAACTGTTATCTGCTGACGTTGCAAAAGTAATTGGCCTTCTTAAAGGTGAAGCGGTTTCTACAGCGTCTGAAAGCGATGACAACTGCGCAGTATTCAAAATTAAAAACGCACACGGCCTACACGCTCGCCCGGGCGCAATGCTGGTTGCTGAAGCGAAGAAATTCGAATCTTCTATCCGCGTTTCAAACTTAGACGGTGATGGAAAAGAAGTAAACGCGAAGAGCTTGATGAAAGTAATCGCTCTTGGCGTTAAACACGGCCACCAGCTTCAGTTTGTTGTTGAAGGTGATGATGCAGCACAAGCGCTTGAATCGATTGGTAAAGCTATCGCTTCAGGCCTTGGTGAAGGTTAGGTAATCGATATGTCTGATAAACAAATCAAAGCCGTTACCGTTACGCTAAACCCAGCACTAGACCTAACAGGCGCTATCGACGCACTGAATGTTGGCTCGGTTAGCCTAGTGAATCAAGGTTCTCTCCACGCAGCAGGAAAAGGCGTAAACGTAGCAAAAGTACTTTCAGAGCTTGGTGCGAAAGTGACCGTAACAGGTTTCCTTGGTCGCAATAACGAAGAAGCCTTCTGCCAACTGTTCGAAAAGATGGGCGCAACTGACCGCTTCATCCGTGTTGACGGCGCGACTCGCATCAACGTGAAACTGGTCGAGAACTCTGGCCAAGTAAGCGACATCAACTTCCCTGGTGTTCCTGTTAATGCTGACGCAATTATAGCGTTTGAAGAAACCTTACTAGAACTGGCTGAAACGCACGATTACTTCGTGATTGCAGGCAGCTTGCCACAAGGCGTATCACCACAGCTTTGCGCTTCTTGGGTTCAACGCTTACGTGACCTAGGCAAAAAGGTTCTTTTCGACAGCAGCCGTGATGCACTGAAAGCAGGTATCAATGTACAGCCTTGGTTGATTAAGCCAAACGATGAAGAGCTATCTCAGCTATTCAATGCTGAACTGACAACACGTGACCAATGCCAACATGCAGGCCAAGCCCTAAGCGAAAAAGGCATCGACAACATCGTGGTATCACTTGGCGCTGAAGGCGTGATGTGGCTTAACCAAGGTGAATGGTTACATGCTCAACCACCGCGTATGCAAGTAGTGAGCACTGTAGGCGCAGGCGACACCTTAGTTGCTGGCCTATGTTGGGGTCACATGCAGCAAATGCCAAAACCAGAACTTATCAAATTCGCAACCGCCCTATCTGCACTAGCCGTTTCGCAGGTAGGTGTGGGCGTAACCAGCCAACAAGAGCTGGATTCAGTACTACAAAATATCCAATTACAGGTGCTTGGTGCTCCAACCAACCAGTTAGACACAAGCAAATAGGACAAAAGGTTTATTATGAATATTACCATTATCACAGCTTGCCCAAGTGGCGTAGCAAACAGCATCATCGCAGCAGGCTTGTTAGAGCAAGCAACAAAAGCACTGGGTTGGAACGCCGCTATTGAATGCCAATCAAGCGTATTACCTGAATCTCCAGTATCACAAGACGCTATCGACAGCAGCGACGTTGTAGTTATTGCAGCTAACACAGACGTTGATAAAACACGTTTCGTGGGCAAAAAGGTTTACCAAGCAGCTATCTCTGAGTGCACTGCAGATGCAAAAGCATTTCTAGAGAAAGCGGCAGCAGAAGCAACGGTATTAGACGCTTCTCAAGTTGAAAGCACTGTTGACGTAACCGGTACGTCAGTAAACTCTTCGAAAACAGCAGGCACAGGCAGCAAAAAGATCGTTGCGATTACTGCTTGTCCAACGGGTGTTGCACATACCTTTATGGCAGCAGAAGCGCTTGAAGCAGAAGGTAAACGCCTAGGTCACCAAATCAAAGTGGAAACTCGCGGCTCTGTAGGTGCGAAAAACCAACTTACAGCCCAAGAAATCGCAGACGCTGACCTAGTTATCATCGCTGCCGACATCGACGTTCCACTGGATCGTTTCAACGGTAAGCCTCTCTACAAAACAGCAACTGGCCCTGCTCTTAAGAAGACTCAGCAAGAAGTTGAGAAAGCGTTCGCTGAAGCTAAGCCATACCAACACACAGCCTCTTCTTCACAAGCAGCACCTGCTGATGAGAACAAAGGCGTGTACAAGCACCTTATGACAGGTGTATCTCACATGCTTCCAGTAGTTGTTGCTGGTGGTTTGATCATCGCTCTTTCTTTCGTATTTGGTATCGAAGCGTTTAAAGAAGAAGGCACACTAGCAGCGGCGCTGATGACTATCGGTGGTGGCTCTGCATTCGCACTAATGATTCCTGTTCTTGCTGGTTTCATTGCATTCTCGATTGCTGACCGTCCGGGTCTGGCTCCTGGTCTAATCGGCGGTATGCTGGCTAGCTCTACAGGCGCAGGCTTCCTAGGTGGTATCGCAGCTGGTTTCATTGCGGGTTACTCTGCGAAGTTCATTGCCGACAAAGTTCAGCTTCCACAATCTATGGAAGCGCTTAAACCAATCCTGATCATTCCGTTTATCTCGAGTTTGTTCACTGGCCTTGTGATGGTTTACATCGTGGGCGGTCCTGTTTCTGGCGTAATGAGCGCAATGACAAACTTCCTAAATAACATGGGGACGTCTAATGCGATTCTTCTAGGTGTGATTCTAGGCGCAATGATGTGTTTCGACCTTGGTGGTCCGGTAAACAAAGCCGCTTACACATTCGGTGTGGGTCTACTGGCTTCGCAAACTTACGCTCCAATGGCAGCTATCATGGCCGCAGGTATGGTTCCAGCTCTAGGTATGGGCCTTGCGACTTTCCTTGTGAAAGACAAGTTTGAAGCAGGCGAGCGTGAAGCGGGTAAAGCATCATTCGTTCTTGGCCTATGCTTCATCTCTGAAGGCGCGATTCCATTCGCAGCGAAAGACCCGATGCGTGTTATCCCAGCATGTATGGCAGGTGGTGCACTAACGGGTGCTCTATCAATGATGTTTGGTGCACAGCTGATGGCTCCACACGGCGGTCTATTCGTACTACTGATTCCTGGCGCTATCTCTCCAGTACTTATGTACCTAGTAGCGATTGCAGCTGGTACGCTAGTAACAGGCTTTGGCTACGCAGCACTTAAAAAGATGAGCAGCTCTAAAGTAACGGCAGAGGCTTAATC
Source organism: Vibrio sp. HI00D65 (assembly GCF_001635455.1). Classification (GTDB taxonomy): domain Bacteria; phylum Pseudomonadota; class Gammaproteobacteria; order Enterobacterales; family Vibrionaceae; genus Vibrio. The sequence goes on along the minus strand of NZ_LWEH01000077.1, from coordinate 20,978 downwards.
CCCCTATTCTGTTAAGCTCCTTCTATAAATTGGCTTATCATTGAACAAAGGCTCCTCATATGAGGAGCCTTTTTTATTATTCGCTATCTTGTGTGGTTAAAACCGGCAGCTGGAAAGAGAAAGTCACCCCTTCCACATCATCACAATCTATATGGCGAATCTTCTCCACCAAATAGCCGTTCACGTCTAACTGTAAGTCTTGTTGCTTAACCGTGTTAAACAGTGCCTCTAAAGCCGTGCTGTAGGCAACATCAGAAACCAGATAAACATCGCTGCACAAGTAGTATCCTTCTGGAATGGTCACATCGTAACGCTCTTTAGCCACTTGCCAGTTACCGATTTTAGCTTCTATGTCGTCCCACTTGTTTCTCATCTGCTTAATTGGTGTTGTGCCCATGAGTTGTGTTGATTTCAGACCATACATTTCAAACGCAGTATCCCAGTCTGGATCGTCTAGTTTGAGCTTCTGCATGCCGCGCTCTGGATACCAAACCAACTCTGTCGGCATCGACTTAACCAACTCTTTTTCGATGGAAGACTGCACACCGGGATGTGACAACTTCTGGATAAAGTCGGCCGTCTCTTTTGGTGTCGCGTTGTAACCCATTTCTCTAATGTGCTTTGCTGTCACGCCCAGCTCACGCTTGAGCGCCTTGCCTAACGATTGTGACGACGAGAACCCACAATACTGAGCAACCTCAATAAGACTCCATGGCTCGTCTTTGATCAACAAACTAACCGCAATCTGTAGGCGTACTCGGCTCAAATACTGACCTGGCGTTTCATTAAACAGCTCAGTAAACTGGCGATGAAAATGATATGGCGAGATCGCGCTCTCGGTTGCTATCTGTTCCCAAGTACGACGCTCCCCCCACTCTTCATGCATTAAATTAAGTGCATGGCTAAAGCGTTTTTGAAGGTGCTCAGGTAAAGATTCAACCAAAGCAATCTCAGGCACCAGCTTAAAACCAGGTACTGATTGATAGTCAGCTTTACTCTGTTGCGTCATACGGTCTTTGTTCTCAGGCATAGAAGCTCTTGTCTCTGTCGACTTGATCAAATTCGATCGCTTGGCTTCACTATCGTCTTTGTCCTTTATAAAATCAATCATGATCGTTCCGAAGTGAGCTGTGCCGGTACATGTGGTTCATTTTCAACTAGATCTTCAGTTTGAGGCACTTTTCGGCAAAACAAACCAAGCAACACAGGTATCAAAATCAACGTTACTGAAGTGGCGAACAGTTCACCAAACACCAAGGACACCGCCGCAGGCTTTAAGTACTGTGCTTGTTCCGCAGTTTCACTTAGCAATGGTAACAAGCCACACACAGTGGTAATCGTGGTTAAGAAGATCGCTCTCAATCGGCTGGTGCCAGCAATCACTAGCGCTGTCTGTAATGGAACCCCTTGGCGATATTCTGCATTAAAACGCGTGATCAGCACCAACGAGTCGTTAATCACGACCCCCGTCATGGCCATCATTCCGAGCATCGAAAGAATGCTGATCGGCAAGTCCATCAAGTAGTGACCAAAAATCGCGCCTGCGAATCCAAACGGGATGACTGCCATGATGATCATTGGTTGCCAGTATGACTTCAAAGGCACCGCCAACAAGATATAGATCATCAGCAGCGTCAGGATCATCGCGGATTTAAAACCATCCGACACTTCCCCTATCTCTTCAAACTCACCACCCGCTTTAATGCTTACGCTTGGATATTGTAGGTGCAGAGACTCAATGGTATTTTCAAGCTGCTCACGTGTTTTCTCTGGTGATTGCAGATCTCGGTTTTGCTTCCAATACAGATTGATCACTTGCTCTCGATCACGACGGTAAACCACTTGCGGCTCTTGCTCGTGACGGAGCTCAGCGATATCTCCAATCATTACGCTGCCACCGTTCTGCAACATAATGATGGCTTGTTTTAGCTGAGCTAAGGTTCTTCGCTCATCTCTTGAATATTGCAGCAGCACCTTGGTTTCTTGTCCGTTTTCCAAAAGACGATGAACTTCCCTTTCGCCAAATGCTTCGCCTGCAAGTTGAGCTAGCGTGGCTTGAGTTAAGCCAAGCTGTTGTCCGTATTGATTCAACACCAAACGAACTTGCGGTAAGCCATCCTGACTATCATCGTAAACATCTGAGACACCTTTTAAGGACGCTAAGGTATCTGCTAGCTGTTCACTGACACGAGATGCCAACTCACGATCGTTGGAAGAGATCGTTAAGAATGTGCCGCCAGCAGGCTCCTCCGCTGCGCTTAATTTCACCGAGTAAGCCCCTTCGATTTGCCCAGTGCTTTCTCGCCATCGCTTCAGCAGTAAGTTACCCGGCAATAAGCTTAAAGATTCATTGGTAAGTTCGGCAGTGACTTCAATTTCGCCATAGCCATCAGACCATGCAAGCAGGTTCACCACAGGCTTCTCTTGTAATGGGTAATCTTCCATTAAGCCTTTTTCTACCTCTGCCATCGCTTGTTCTACTTGCAGCAAGGCTTGGCTCTGCAGTGGCAATGGTGCACCGTCTTCTAACTCAATCACCGCTGTAATGTATCGCCCTGGAATTTCAGGGAACAGCGCACTGCGAATCGCCCCATTCGACCACATGCCATAAGCCAATGAGATAACCGCGACAAACCCAAGCAAAGACGCCACCTTGTAGCTAAGTGCAAACTCCAATACTGGTTTGTAAACGTTGAGATTGAACCATTGCAAGCCGCCTTGAGCCGTATTCTGAACTTTGGCAAAATTACTGGTAGATGGCTTTTTCACAGAGAGCTGAGCCAAGTGTGACGGTAGAATAAATTTGCTTTCAATCAGCGAGAAGATCAAAGCGAAGATCACCACGGCCGAAAACCCAGCAAGCACCTCGGCTAGCTCATTGTTAATCCAGAGCATTGGAGAGAATGCAGCAATGGTCGTTAGCACACCAAACACGGTTGCCACCGACACAGAATGCACGCCCTGCCAAGCGGCTGTTTTGCCGTTTATATTAGAAGAATAGCCGGCGTTACGCGTCCGTTTGTCATGTATCGCTTCACCCACAACCACAGCGTCATCCACCAGCACACCGAGCACCAAGATAAAGCCAAACAAGGTGATGTCGTTGATGCTGTAGTTAAACCACTGCATTGCGGCGAGTGTTCCAGTGAGTGCAATCGGGATCCCCATCGCGACCCAAAACGCGAGCCTGATCTCAAGGAAGATCCCAAGCAAAATCAGCACGATTAACAAGCCTTGCCATGCATTTTCGCTCAAACGAAACAGCTGATCTTCAATGTAAGGCGCCATATCGGCCATGGTATTCAGCTCAATATCCGACGGCAGAATCGCACGTTGTGCATCCAGTGTTTCGCTGATCGCTTCACTGACTTTAAGTAGGTTATCGGTTTGGCTAGTGCTGACCAATAAAGCGATGGCGTTAGCGCCGTTGTTACGCACGATAGAGCCGCTGTATTGGTAGCCACGCGTTAGCTTGGCAATGTCTCCCAAGCGTATTTCTCCATTACCTCCCGAAATCACGACAAGCTGATTCAGCTTCTGTAAATCATCGGCATAACCGTCACCACGAATCACCATTCGGCCTTTGTCACTAATTAGTTCACCACTGCGAGACTCTAGCGAGCGCTGCTCAACTAAACCTGCGAGATCTTCCAAGCTCAATCCCAGCGCCTTGAGTTGGTCTGGATCTGGCTCAATCACCAACTGAGGCGTTCGAGTCCCCCAGTTTGATACCTTGGAAATTTGAGGGTTCTTCTTCAGCGCTTGTTCAAGTTGCTTGGCGATAGGTTGTAATTCGTCATCGGTTCTTGGACCTGACACCACAACAAACGCGGCTAAGTTGGTAAATTCATTACGCACCACTTGCGGTTTCTCTGCTTGCACGGGAAAGCCGTTGATGGCGTTAACTTGATTACGAATGTCATCCAGCAGCTTGTCTAAATCTGTGCTGCTGGTTTTACGTACCACGACTCGTGATATTCCAGCACTCGATTGGCTGGTGATCTGTTTGATGCCAGCAATACCGCTTATCGACTCTTCGATTCGTTGCGTCACGCTCTCATCGATCTGTTGTGCAGTTCCGCCAGGATAAGCCACAGTAATACTGATTGATGATGGTGCGATTTGTGGAAACGACTCAACACGAAGTTGTCCAAATGCCAGTACGCCACTGATAACAATCGCCATCATCAACAGATTGGCAGCGACTGGGTTATTAATGAACCATCTTGTCATCCAACTCATTGGTTTGATTCCTTAATCTGTGTGACATCAGATTTACCCGCGAGCATGGCTTCAGAATGGCTACCATTGAACCTAGGCGTGACTTGTTTACCGATAAGCATGGAAGAAAGCGGATACTGCACCACACGACGAGCCTTGTCACTTCGATCATTGAAGCGAATTTCAAGCTCTTGACTGCCTTGCCCAATAAGCGTTACCGACTCTTTTCGTAGGCGATCTTCTGTGTCCAACGTCCACACATACCCGTCTCGGGTCATCGCACTCAGAGGTATGCTTACCACATCATCTTGTAGACCGAGGTTAACCACAGCTTGAACCTGCTGATTAGGGAAAAGCCTAGGCTTATCGTGGTAAGGGTTTTCGACCGATAGCACCACTTGCCTTTGACGGGTCACCGAATCCACTTCAGGCGACACATAGCGCACCTTCGCTGGCCATTGGTTCCCAGAACGACTCAAGATACGAATGCTCGGCTTAACCAAGGCAGTTTGTACTTGTTGCCAATGCAATTCAGATATTGGAAGCTCGATATCAATCGAATCACTGGCGGCTAACTCAAAGGTCACTTGCCCCGCCTCTACCCACTCTCTTGGGCTAATGTGGCGTTTCATAACGACCGCATCAAACGGCGCCGTGATCACTGACTCTTCCACTAGCTTCTTCGCACTGACATAAGCTTGTTGTGCTTGTTGCAGGTTGGCTTTCGCAGCAAGTACTTGGGGTTCCCTGCGCGCAAAGGACGAACTTGTTTTTGGGTTGAGCATCTTGAGCGCGACGGTTTGTTCATGCTTAGCCTGTTTCAATTCCAACTCCGCTTGCTTTAACGCACTCAACGCTTGCGCCAAGTTCGCATCAACGGCGCTGTTATCTAGTCTCGCTAGCACATCGCCCTTGTTAACTAATTGTCCCGGCTCGATAGTTTCATTCAGCCATTTTAGTTGCGCACTACTCGACGCTTTAAGTTGAATTGGCCAGCGAGCAGCGGTTAAGCCAAGTATCGTTAACGTCGATTGGTGCTGCGTAGGTGTCACCTCCAATATAGAAACCGGAGCCAATACTGTTTGCTTCTTTACAGGTTCCGCTGCTTCGGGTTCCAATTCATAGACAACAATCAAGGCAACAAAGATAGCCGCACAACCGACTAATACAGACAGTGGCTTTTTAAACTTCATAAGGCATCTCCTTGGTAGCCTGTTGGACAGAGGTAGGATTTAGTCGCCGACTGATTTCAGTAAGACGAGAAAGGGTTTGCAGCGTAATTGGCAACATCACTGCAGTTTCAACAAACTCCAATGAGTAGGTAACGATAGAAAACACTTGCCCTGCAGTTGGCTGAATAAGCTGGCTTACCATCCACAAATTGCCTACGACAGCGCCAAACAGGACAGTAAAGATCAACCCGTAGACAATCGCCTCAGTGTCTGAAAGCTTGATTTCACACTGTTTTAGTCGCTCAAAGTGCCAACGAAACGCAGACAAACGAACACCGCTCAACAGTTGAACCTGCTGTTCGACCTGATCGTTGTATTGGCCATTAAGTTGGGTAAAGGTTCGATGGAACACGCCATAAATCGCAAGCATCGACAACCCAGCAAACAACATGCAAAGCGCCAATGAGAAGTGGAATGTAGAGAAAATCACCACAGTCGCAACAAGCTGTACCATTGCCGTCATCAAAGCGGGTAAATCGTCTTCTAAGAAATCAACCAGCTCACGAGACATGGTAAGTCGAGCGTCTTTGGTTGATACCGATAAGCCACGTAGGTTTCGCTCCACGATATTCGCCAGTTTGACACGAATAGCCCCATAAACATGGGTATCGTAGAAACGGCGAACCACGCTGAAAATGACCAGTACAAAGAGGAGCAGTGCCAGCATCTTCAACGGCTGAAAGCTTTGGTTTAACACGCCGTCGATGGCGTAACCAATAAACAATGGCAACAGAATAAGTATCACGTTTTCAGCCAAAACCATTGACCAAGTCGCGGCAACCTTTAATGGGTTAAGCCGAATAATCGTTAGCAGAGAGATGGGATGTTTGAATAGCATTATTGAGCCCATAAATGAATATGGCGTCAGTATTACCAATTCGGCATGGGAAAAAGTGTCCCAGATTGCTGTATTGGGAAATCACATGCAATTCAAGGGGAGCAAACTCTATAAGCGACGAGCTGAATTACATTGGTTAGAAGGAGGTTAGGACAGAAAGGTGGAATTTATCGAAGTGAGAACTGGGATAACTCACCCGACATCAGAAAACATTGATTCGCTTATGTTTAGTACAAACGTATTGTTTATTAGGTACGTAATGTCGGGCGTAAATTAAATTAGCTGCTTAGTGTGTCTTCAAATACACCTAGCTCACGACCCAGCCAGGTCGCTCGTACTGTATGGTCTAATGTTTCTTCACCACCAGTTACAGGGTGAATAAGCACCGACATATCACCACGCTCTTGTTCAAGCCATTCCACGATGCCCGACTCTTTGTTGGCAAAATGAATCTCAAACATCGGCATTTTATGTGGGCCAACTAAACGTTGTACCAAAGGAAAAACCTCTAATACATCTTTACGCTCAGATAGAATCTTTTGACGAAGTGTTTCTGCTTGCTCTGCAAATCGCAGAGGGAAATAAACATGACCGTGGTACATGGCACCATCCTTTAGAATTATGATGTCGCAAGTTTATACCTAAACCACCATCAATAGCTAAAGCTAAATATGTTAAGTCAGCACTCACGCTTTCACGCCGTATCTCAGTTGTAAGCTGTCTTTTGCACAAAAGAAAAGCGCCATACATAACCTTATGCATGGCGCTCATTGACGTATTAACCTGAGAGTTAGCCTCGAACCTATGTACGTTAGATCTTTTTACTGTATGGGTTTAGCGCGCATTTAAGTCTCTTTAATACGACCAATGCTGTCACACGTCCCCAACTAAACAACACTCTTTGATGTAAACGGAAAATAGTGTCGTAAAGGTTTCTTACAAATCTACCACGCAAAAGTACTCTGTCATTCATCAGCGCGCCGACCGCATAGTCATGCCCAACCGCTACTAACATGCCTCCATCGTGGAACAAAAAGGGTTGGAATGCCTTACCTTTCGCTAAACGCTTAAACTGCTGAGCCAAGTGACCCGCGGCTTGATTAGCAGCTTGAGCTCTTGGTGGAACAAAAGAACCATCAGGTTGTGGACACTCTGCACTGTCGCCAATGACAAAGATATCGTTGTCATTGGTTGTTCTTAGTGTCTGATCTACAACTAATTGATTGATTCGATTTGTCTCTAAACCGTCTAATTCACTTAGCCAATCCGCACATTTAATACCAGCAGCCCATACTTGCAGATCTGATGAAATAACTTCGTCTTCTGAAGTGACTAATTTCGCCTCTTCAGCTCTTTGAATTCGAGTCCCAGTTCTAACGTTAATGCCTTGCTTTACCAAAGCTTCATGAACTCGTTTCGACATGCATTCAGGCCCAGCAGGCAACACGCGATCAGCCGCTTCAATCAAAGTGATTTCAAGACTGCCTTCCTGACGATAGCGCTGTAGCTTGGCGCTCACTTTTGCGAGCTCTGCCGCCAGTTCAACACCCGTTGCACCTGCGCCAACAATTGAAATTTTACGCTGACTGCTTGCTCTCAGTAGAGGGTTGATCTTCTGCCAAGCTTTTTGGGCTTGCCCTGCTGAATCAAGGAATAAACAGTGTTCACTCACGCCTTCTGTTTTAAAGTCATTGCTGATGGCGCCGACTGCAATAACAAGATAGTCGTATTCTAGTTCTTGTGTCATACCGCTAAAATGATTCAGCTTGATGACTTTATTAGCACGCTCTAAGCCACTCATTGAAGCTTGAACATAGGTATAGCCATTACAAGATGCATGCTGGAAGTAGCTGACAGCGTCGAGTTCTTCGTCGAATGTTCCCGCTGCAATTTCGTGTAAGCGCGGTTTCCAATAGTGGTGTGACGATGGCTCTACAAGTGTCACATCATAACGTTTATCACGACCTAAACGCGTAACCAATTCAAGGCCAGCAGCGCCGCCGCCAACCACAACAATCTTTTCTTTCTGTTTCAACATTCGCTTACCCACCATACCTAGAGGCAAAATCTTTCTGATGGAGTGCATTATATTTATAACAAAATTAATGATAATCCAAATTTAAATTAAATCACCTTTACTAATTTGTAATAATAAAATTAAGATTGATTCATAGCAGGATCAAAAAAGCGCCACATTCCCTAAGAATATGTGGCGCTTTTGTCTATCTCAGATAAAAACTAAGGTTTTAGTTTCAATACGTTAGCAATGTCTTCAGCCGAGTGGCGCTCTGGTACTTGTTCCCACTCTTCACCCCATGAGCGGTTAATAATACGACCGCGTTGGAAGCCTTCACGCGCTTCTAGTAACTTCGCCCAGCGAACGACATTGGTGTAAGACTCCACTTGTAAGAACTCAGCAGCATCATAAAGGTTACCGAGTACAAGGTTGCCATACCAAGGCCAAATCGCCATATCGGCGATAGTCAGCTCTTCTCCAGCGACAAAGGTACTGTTTGCTAGCTGCTTATCCAATACGTCTAGTTGACGCTTCGCTTCCATTGCGAAGCGGTTAATTGGGTACTCTTGCTTTTCATCTGCGTAAGCGTAGAAGTGACCAAAACCGCCACCTAGGAATGGGGCTGAGCCTTGTGCCCAAAATAGCCAGTTAAACGTTTGAGTGCGAGCTGCGCCGTCTTTCGGTAAGAAGTGACCAAACTTTTCAGCTAAATGAACCAGGATGGAAGCCGATTCAAAAACGTTCACGTCTTCATTGCCAGATTTATCGACCAAAGCAGGAATTTTCGAGTTAGGGTTTACACCAACAAAGCCAGAAGAGAATTGATCCGACTCTCCAATGTTGATCAAGTACGCATCATATTCAGCTTCTTTCACGCCCGCGGCTAGTAGCTCTTCGAGCATGATTGTCACTTTTTGGCCATTCGGTGTGCCAAGAGAGTAGAGTTGCAGAGCATGTTCACCAACAGCCAGATCTTTGTCGAATCGAGCGCCAGATTCAGGGCTATTAATATTTGCCCACTTGTTACCACCGGCAGCATCATTAACCCACACTTTAGGTGGTGTGTATTGTTCTGACATGATATTTCCTTATTAGTATAGGGTCTTACCAACAGATATTAGGTCACATCTTCTTGGTTAAAACCCCTCAATGCTTTTTCTTTTCAAACTGTTAAGCATGCCTTATTCCAGAGCGACATATCCAACTTACAACCCGCTTTGTATAAGCGTTCACAAACCAGTCAAGCGCAAAAATGATGTTGGTAAAGCAAAGTATCATTTAGTGACAACACCTCTAGAGCTTCAATAAAGGTGTGATAATATTGACTCATTACAACAAATAGGAATTTGGCAATGTCTTCAGATTACAATGGCTCAAGCGCGGCATACGCTCGCCAAGAGCAAGGTTACCGTGAGAAAGCACTCAAACTTTACCCTTGGGTTTGTGGTAAGTGCGCTCGTGAATTTGTTTACTCAAACCTAAGAGAGCTGACGGTTCACCACGTCGACCATGACCACACAAATAACCCTGAAGACGGCAGTAACTGGGAACTATTGTGCCTTTACTGTCACGATCATGAACATTCTAAATACACAGACCACGAACGCTATGGCGTCGATGCCACAGCACGTTTAGATGACCACCAAACGGCGACACATAACCCGTTTGCTGACCTAGCGAAGATGATGAAAAAGTAAAACGCTCTTCATTACAGGCTTGATAACAAGAAACCCCAGCATGTCGCCATACTGGGGTTACGTCTATCTGCGGCCAAATAAAATCTCACAGGATCAAAAAAGCCTTCCGAAGAAGGCTTTTGAAAATCTGTTTTTAATTATGCTGCAGCTTGCTTACGAGATTCTTCAATCTGTTTCTCACGTTTCTTTAGTGTCAGCTTCTCCCGGTAAGAGAACCACACATAAGACACAACTACTAAGAAGAATAAGTACGACAATGAGAAGATGAAAGGTGACTGGATAATATCGTTAGAGATACCCCAAGACACGCCTACCACTGTTACCGCGATTTTAGCAAAGAAGCCACATAGTAGAAGCACTAAAGCCAACTGAGGGAAACGTGTGCTGCGGAATGCAAGCCAATAGCAGCTTCCCACTGCAAGCGCTGCAATGTAGAAACCGAATAAGAAAGAATGAATATGATCAGCGGCTGCTACACCACCAGTAATCGACATCAGTAGAATTAAAAATAGTTTCATAACACTTGCCTCTTAGTAGACTAGAAACGCATATTTTCAAATTTGAAATCTCAGTTTGCGTGCTATTTTCCCACTTTTTACAGACAAAACAAGCCCAAAAAGCGCACAAATTGTAACCAACAAGAAACACAAAGCCCCACATTAACAATCAGTTAACATTTGTAAATTCAACAAACTAAGTCCCCTCTAGGGTTAAGGCGATTAATGTCTAATTTGATTTATTTTGTTACACAAAATTAACCAAAGAAATAATTTAAAATTAATTGCAATGATGTGATGACAGCACTTTTTGTAGGAGTACTAGCAGGAAAAGATTGGGAAAAGCATGAATACTGGAGCCTAAACCAGCAGAGTGTACAAAAAAGAAAGGTGTTAACAACAACTGCAACACGCATAAAAAACAGTTCTTTAACAACTCAAGTTTAATTTTGATAAAAATGGAAAAAGAGATTCCAATCACATTTTTATTGGTTATAATCCGCGCTCTTTTGCGCTATCTGTTGATAAACGCAAACTAATTTTGAAGAAATAATCACAATAACCCGTCTTTAGTCCTGTGGCTCTCACTAGACCAAAGACAAAACTGAGAATAAAAATGAGCAAGATTGATAAAGCTACACGTATCCTGCTAGCAGGCTTCTGTATCAACCTTTGTCTTGGCATCCTGTATGCTTGGAGTGTATTTAACAAAGCCCTACAAGGTGAAGGCTGGTCTGCAGCTGAAGCATCAGCACCATACGCGACAGCAACAATCACATTCTCTATCTGTCTTCTTGTTGCTGGTATCCTACAAGACCGCATGGGGCCACGTAAGATCCTAATTCTTGGTACAGCTCTTACTGGTCTTGGCATGATCGCATCAGGTTTTGCGACTTCTCCGCTAATGCTAAACATCACATTCGGTGTGATGGCAGGTGCTGGTATCGGCTTCGGTTACGCATGTCTTTCCCCTTCTGCAATGAAGTGGTTCCACCCTTCTAAGAAAGGTATGGTTAACGGTCTTATCGCAGCAGGCTTCGGTCTAGCGGCAATTTACCTTGCTCCAGTCACTGCTGCTCTTATTGAGAGCATGGGCATTCAAACAAGCTTTAAGATTCTTGGTGTTGGTGTACTAGCCGTCGCTGTACCTCTAGCAGCAACAATCAACAACCCACCAGCGGGTTACGCTCCAGCTGAACCAAAAGTAAAAGCTGGCCAAGGTCCAAAAGCTGTTAAGAAGAGCGAAGACCTATCTTGGAAAGTAATGCTGAAGACCCCTCAGTTCTACTCTCTATGGATCATGTACGCACTCGCAGCTTCTGTTGGCCTCATGATCATCGGTAACATCACAAGTATCGCAAGCGCTCAAGCAAACCTACCAAACGCGGTTTACCTTGCTTCTATCCTTGCTGTATTTAACTCAGGCGGTCGTGTTGCTGCTGGTATGCTTGCTGACAAGATCGGTGGCGTTCGTACTCTTCTACTTGCATTCATCCTGCAAGGCGCAAACATGGCTCTATTCGCTACGTTTAACACTGAGTTCACGCTAATCATCGGTACAGCGGTTGCAGCGGTTGGTTACGGTACTCTACTAGCAGTATTCCCAACGCTTACAGCTGAGTTCTACGGCCTTAAAAACTACGGTACTAACTACGGCGTGCTTTACACGGCATGGGGTATCGGTGGTGCAATCGGTACAGCGGTTGTTGGTTACTCGATGACTAACGGCGACAGCTACGGTCTTGCTTACACTATCTCTGCTGCAATGATGGCAGTATGTATTGTTCTAGCAATCATCACTAAACCAATGTCTGAAGCGAAAGTTGCTGAGCTAAAAGCATCTCAAGCTTAATCTGATAAAAGATTGAATTTGAAAAGAAAGAGCTTAACCTTAGGGTTAGGCTCTTTTTGTATCAAGCGACGTATCAAGTGACATTAGAATCCACTCTTCAGCTACACCCAACTTACTATCTCGACAACTTCAATCGACTGATTGAACACGCTCAAACGTACTACCCGGATCTTCTAAGCACCGATGAAACTCGTTGGCTGCAAAATTACAAACGCCTTTCTACACCTAGCCAGTGTTTAATGGTTCGTTTGCTGTCTCGTAAGGGCTGCTGGTTTCGCAGTGATAAACTCGACTACGATGAAATACCCAACCTCCCCGACGCGCTACAAGAGCTAAGTGCATCATGTTTTATTGCGCTGAGTGATCCTAAAGCTTCGCACAACCTTGTTATCACAGAACATGAGCTAGGCTTACACTTGCTCACCAAGCCCGAGCTAGCCAACGTATTCCCTTCCCTCAAAAGCAGTAAGTCGGCAAAAAAAGATGTGCTATTAGGATTGCTGACTCAACAACCTTTTGATAACTATGAAGCGTTAACATTTAACTGTATCCATGTTGTTGAAGCCGAAGTTATCGATGTATTGCTGCTACTCTTCTTCGCCAATACATACCAAGATCTCAGTCAGTTCGTGTTAAGCGATCTTGGCCTCAACACTTTTGAAAACTACCCATTGAGTAAGCAGCGTCGCTTCTTCAACTCCAGAGAGCAGCTCAATCAACTGCTCTCAATGCGCGACGTTCAGCGCCAATATTATGAAGGCGACCGTAAGGACTGCGACGTTCTTGAGCACCTTTTGCAATCCTTGCCGTGCGAATCAGAACATCGCTCCATCGCGAGAAAGCGCTCACGCCTGATCAATGACATTGCTCGAGATCTAGAGAGACTCAATCAGAACGAAAAAGCGGTTCATTGGTTTAAACAATCATCAATTCCACCGAGCAGAGAGCGGCTTGCTCGCATCTACGACAAGCAAGATGAACTAGACCGCATGAGTGACACTGTCACAAAAATGCAAAAAAATCCATCTGACGTATCAGAACTGGAAGTCGCCGTTAAGCTTGAGCAGAGGTTGCTACGCAAGCAGGGACAAAAGGTTCCACGCGCTTCAAAGCCAATTTGCGAACAAATTAGATTGGAATTAGACCTAAGCCAAATCAGAGTTGAACTTGCCGTTAAGCAACATTTTGAAGCTCAAGGTTGGGAAGTCTATTTTTCCGAGAACAGCTTTCTGTGTGGGTTATTCGGCTTAGCTTTTTGGGATGTGATTTTCTCAGATGTGGAGGGGGCGTTTATCAACCGCTACCAACATCGACCATTGGATCTCTATTATTCAGACTTTCAACAAAAGCGTGAATTGCAAATCAATGCCGTATTCCAAACCATCTCGAACCAAGGCATTGATCACTTGCTCGATGTCTACGATGAAAAGTTTGGCATTGCTAATCCATTTGTGCATTGGAATCACTTCCCTAAAGCACTCGTCGAATGTAGCATCCACTCAGTACCACGAGCCTTGCTGATCGAGCTCTTCAAAATCATATTGAGTGACCTAAAACTGTTTAGAACCGGAATGCCTGACCTGATCGCCTTTAAAGGTGACCAATTTCACTGGATAGAAGTCAAAGGCCCAGGAGACAAATTACAAGATAACCAATGGCGTTGGATAAAAGAGTTTGAGCGACTCTCAGTCCCCTTTTCTGTTTGTTATGTTAACCAGTAGATCTAAATACTGAGCTCTATGCCTGCAGCCAAGCCTAGCGAATCACTCACCCCTATAGAGTTCTTGTCTACAAAATTGTCAGAACATGAGCATTTTCGATATAATTAGAACAAATGCCAAATATCTAAGTACGTATGAATTTGAAAAAACTCTTCATTTTGTCTCTTGTCAGCGTGTTCTCAGGTTGTGCCGTGTACGCGGGTCTAAACTTCGATGAACTGTTTGGCGAACCACAAGTTCGTGATCGCCAAACTCCTATCCTTTCAGCTCAATCGCAACACTTTCTCAACGAAGTTAAACCGATCATTGATAACCGATGTGTGGTTTGTCACGCCTGCTACGATGCCCCTTGCCAACTTAAAATGTCTTCTGTGGAAGGTATCGACCGAGGTGCAAGTAAAGCACTGGTTTATCAAGGTACGCGTTTAACAGCATCGGCTCCCACGCGCTTGTTTGAAGATGCGTTAACTACACAAGAGTGGCGCGATGCTGACTTCCACCCTGTACTCAACGAACGTATGCAGAACTCGACGGCTAACTTAGATGCCGGGCTTGTCTCTCGTATGTTGATACAGAAAGAGAATCACCCACTTCCAGAGCAAACACAGTTAGAAGGCTTCGACTTTTCAATTGATCGTGACCAGCAGTGTCCGACTATCGAAGAGTACGCTCAATATGAGAGAGATTACCCTACGTGGGGGATGCCTTATGGTATGCCTAACTTAAACAAGACAGAATACGCGACTCTGATGAGCTGGCTAGAAAATGGCGCTTTGATGAACGAACATATTCCGCTAAGTGAAGCTGAGCAAGAGCTGGTTAATACTTACGAAAAATTCCTCAACAAGAGCTCACGAAAGAGCCAACTTTCAGCACGTTACATATATGAGCACCTGTTTTTATCACACGTTTATTTTTCTGAGTTAGGACAACCGACACGCTTCTTCTCGATCGTTCGTTCTGCTACGCCCCCTGGCGAACCAGTCAAGCGCATCACCACTCGTCGTCCTTATGACGATCCAAAAGTCCCACGCGTGTACTACCGTCTTATCCCTGAGCAAGGCACAATTGTCGACAAGACACACATGCCTTTCGCATTCAATGAAGAGCGCCTGCAAAACTGGAGCACTTGGTTTGTTGATGCAGATTACACCGTAGATAAGCTGCCAAGTTACGATATTGATGTTGCCGCGAACCCAATGACCTCGTTTGAAGCCTTGCCTGTAAACTCTCGCTTTAAGTTTATGCTCGACAACGCTCAGAACACCATCATGGCTTACATCAAAGGCCCGGTATGTCGTGGTCAGTTGGCATTGAACGTGATTAACGACCGGTTCTGGGTATTTTTTATAGACCCAGACAAGGCCAATCTTCCAGAGATCAACGCCTTCTATGCAAGCCAACGTGACAACCTTAAGCTTCCAAGTGAACTTGAAAGTAACACGGTTCCTGCAACGAACTGGGTTAGATATTCAAAACAGCAAGCACGCTACCTAGAAGGTAAATCAGACTTTACTAACAAGTGGTTTAAGGACGGTGAGAACTTAACGACAGACGTTATCTGGGATGGCAATGGTACTAATCCGAACGCTGCCCTTACTGTTTTCCGTCACTTTGACAGTGCATCGGTCGTGCAAGGCTTAGTGGGTCCTCAACCTAAAACGGCGTGGATTCTGGATTATGCACTTTTAGAGAGAATTCATTACTTACTTGTAGCTGGCTTCGATGTTTACGGAAACTTCGGCCACCAGCTCATCACTCGTATGTTTATGGACTTCTTACGTCTTGAAGGTGAAAGTAACTTCTTAACACTGTTACCAAAAGATGTACGACACCTCGAGCACTCAAGCTGGTACCAAAACCAAAGCGTTCAGTTGAGCGACTTCTTGCAACGTAATATCGCACCTTTTGATCAGCCAACTAGCGTGGTGTACAAAACGGCCGATCCAAAACGCGAGCTACTCGATAAGCTGAAAGATAAGCTAAGCCCGATACTCAATGACCGTTATGAGATTGTTGATACTGGCTTTAGCCGTAAAAATGAAGCACTGCTTAAACAGGTAAGCTTGGTGAAAGGTGAAGGCCTACGCCATGTGCCTCAACTCGTGATGATCATGATTGAAGGCGAAAACGGTGAAGATCAACTGTTCACCATGATTCACAACAACGCTCACAGCAACATTTCTAGCCTGTTTAACGAAGAAGGTAACAGAGACTACGCTAATGACGACTTAACGCTCGTCCGAGGCATTGTAGGCAGCTATCCAGCCGCTTACCTATCACTGACAGAGAAGGAAATTCCAACTCTAGTGCAGTCTCTACAAAACTTACAGACTGAAGAAGATTACGTAGCGCTACTCGATAAGTTTGCTATCCGACGCAGCTCTAGTGAGTTCTGGCCATTCAGTGACCGAGTACATCGTTGGTACCAACAAGAACAACCGATAGAATTTGGCCTGTTGGACTACAACCGCTTCGAAAACCGTTAGGCCGAAGCATCGCTTAAAAACAAAAATCCTCTGTCTTGGTAGAGGATTTTTTTGTTTCTAGATGCTCAGTTAGACCGAGCTCAGATTAGCCTGAGAAGCACATTATGTGGCAGAGAACATTCAATATCAGACATGTTGTTGCAGTGCCGCTAGAGAGTCTTTAGCGAGCACCGTTAACTCTTCAGAGCTCTCTCTATATTGCGTTAAAGGCTCACTGCTAATCTCAATGTTCTTGCATACATCAAACAGGGCTAATAGTCCTAAGCTGCCCGCTGACCCTTTGAGCTTATGAGCGAGCGATTTCACCTCACGGGCATTCTCCGCTTCACTAGCGTCAGCCATTTCTTTTAACGTTTCAAGGCTGCTTTGTTCAAATAGCCCGACAATCTGCTTCATCTTGTCCAAACCAAGAATAGACAAGTCGCCTTCGATTACTTTGCTATCAATTATCAATTTGCTGTCAGAAATGGTCACAGGACTTTCCTCTAGGTCTGGCTGTTCAACTTCGCTTTCGACTATAAGGTCGCTCTCAATACGTTTTTCACAGAACCCATGCTCGTTAATCTTGCAGATCGAGTCGTTAGGATCTGGCTGTGGCAATAATAAAGTCTTCCCATCTAGCTGAGTCACTATCAGCCTTGCAAGCGCCTCTTTCTCCAAAGGTTTTGGCAAGAAGCCATCAAACCCATTCGCCAAATAACTTTCTACTTCTTCATTAAACACATGAGCCGATACTGCCACCATAGGAGGCTCATACTGCACAGAGCTATCTGGTAAACAATATAAAGCGGACACTTGAACCTCAATCTCTTTAAGTTGTTGGATGAGATCAACACCATCGCAGTCTGGAAGGTTGATATCAACCAGTGCAATATCAAAGAATTGTTCACTGTATATCTCACGAGCTTCTTGTCCGGTTGTGGCAATCACGACCTCATGCCCCAGGTTGTTTAAGAAGCCTTCAGCAACAATGCAGTTAACTGGGTTGTCTTCAATCAACAGCACTTTAGCTCGAATGCAAGTTTCAACCACTACGGTTTTAGTTTCAATTTTTTCCCCAGCCTTAAGCGGTAAAGAGAACCAGAACTGACTGCCTTCCCCTTCTTCTGAATGAACGCCAATATCACCGTCCATTGCCAACATAATGCGCTTACTAATCGCCAGACCTAACCCTGTGCCACCCGTTGTGTTTCGACCACTGTTGGTTTGGCTAAACGCATCAAACAAACATTTTTGTTCGCTTTCATGTATCCCAACACCCGTATCGGATACTTCAAACATGACGCGGTTTTCATCTTCGAGATCTAAGCTGATGAAGATATCGATATCGCCCTTTTCAGTGAACTTAATCGCGTTACCAACCAGGTTATTCAATATTTGGCTAATACGAGTGACGTCTCCGCGCCAGTAGCGCTGTACATCGCTTTCAATATGGTAGCTAAAACCAAGCCTCTTCTCGGCTGCGCGCCCTTCCATCAATTGATAGGTGTCTTGAACCATTTGATGCAAGTCGAAAGACGCAATCCTTATCTCAAGATGGCCAGCTTCAATTTTAGAGTAGTCCAATACATCGTTGAGGATGGCTAATAAGTTCTTACCACTGCGATTGATGATGTCAGCATAGCCAGATTGTAGAGGGTTCAATCCGGTATCTTTTAGCAAACGAGCTGTACCCAATACCCCATTCATCGGTGTTCTGATTTCGTGACTCATGGTCGCCAAGAAGGCAGATTTAGCACGGCTCGCCTGTTCAGCAGCACTGCGCGCCTTCGCATGGTTGATTACCTCAACATTCAACTTTTCATTGGTCTTTTGAAGTTGGTAGGTTCGCTCAGTAATCAGCTCTTCAAGGTGCTCTTTATGTTCTTCTAGCTCTCGTTTCGCTTTAGCCTCACCGACAGCCACCACTTGTAATGCCTGCGCAGTGTTTCTTGCTGTGATGATTGCTTCCCCCATATGTGCAAGCTCATCATTACCTTTTACTGAGATATCAATATTAAGGCGCCCTTGTGCAATCGACATCAGAGCTGCCGAATATTCAGCAAGGCGTTTTACGACCGACACATACACCACGCGCCATACAATAAACGCCACTATCATCAAACCAATAATTGAGATAACAGAGAGCGACCATTGCGCGAGGCTTAACGTAGAAGTCAGTTCATCTACCGCTTTTTTCGTACCCAGGTTGGAGTCATCAATCAGTTGGTTGACCGTCGTATTCAGCTGTGAAAACAACTTCAACGTATTCTGCATCAACAGCTCAGATTTTTTGTTGTTCTCATACTGTTCCAGAGAGATATCAAACACCACTTGGCGCTTTTGTAACTCATGGAGAAGCTGGGACATCTGCTCTGAACGTGTTGGATCTTCTACCGCTTTGACGCGGCGAACCATGATCCTAAGATTGGACTCAAACTCAGTTTGGATTTGATGGATACGCTCAAAATTGGTTACCGTTTGAGTTTCCTCAATTTGGTTGAGCATTTTGAACGCCAGCAGGTGCAATTCATGTAGACGTTCTGAGAGGTCAAGGTCGACTTCCACCAGCACATCTAAGGCTTGGTAGGCTTTATCGGTTTCTTTGGTTTCTAGCAGATCATAGATATGGGTAACGTTGGCAACGGCTATGGTTGCGGTATTCAGCACTTGAGTTCGAGTCAGCTGTTCTAGCTCTTCAGCCAACAAACGCATCTCCTCAACACGAGACGACAGCTCTTTGGTTAACCAGAGTTTACGTTCTACTGAAACGCCCAGCTCCGCCAGCGTATTAATTACGCTCTGTACATTGTTTTCAAGTTTATGCAGCAGTTCTGAATCAAAGCTATCGACACCCAAACCTTTGATGTGTTGTAACAAGGCTTCTAGTTGGCCGAACAACAGTGTGCCAGCCCCTTTTCGCTCAGCTTCATTTCTCGCATTAGAGAGAGTTTGTACAGACGAAATAATGCGATTGCTTAACTCAGAAACTTGACGAGCTTCAATCATCGCTGGTAGCGCTGAATCAACAACGTTTCTCTCTGTTTTTGCAACAAAGCTAAATCCAGATACCCCGATTAATGCAGACAAAAGAACGAGCATCGCCATCACTAAAAATGAGGCCAGCAGCTTGCGTCCAATACTCGCTGAAGCTAACAACATAAAACCTAAACCTTAAAACGTTCTTCTTTACCCCTGCAGAATACGCTATATTTTGCAGTGTTTCTTATCTAAAACCAATAAAACGGCAATTCATGCGCACTAAATCCTTCGCGTCAAAACTTCTTTTATCTTTAATTGCATTAGTTGCATCTT
Organism: Vibrio sp. HI00D65; assembly: GCF_001635455.1. GTDB lineage: Bacteria > Pseudomonadota > Gammaproteobacteria > Enterobacterales > Vibrionaceae > Vibrio. The sequence continues at coordinate 1,120 of NZ_LWEH01000077.1, read as the reverse complement.
CAGCTAGTGCTGATGAGCTATTAAGCCCTATCAAACCGGCGACTGCGACGTCACAAAAAGAGAAGATTTGCGCCATCTACCCACACCTAAAGGATTCCTATTGGTTATCTGTAAATTACGGCATGATTTCCGAAGCCGAAAAATTGCAGGTAGAACTACGAGTACTAGAAGCTGGCGGCTATCCAAACATCAGCAAACAAGCCTCACAACTCGTCCTGTGTACTAAATGGGGTGCCGATGCCATTATTTTAGGCACAGTATCACCAGACGCCTATCACGATAACCTTACTGACTGGGTTGGCTCGACACCTGTGTTTGCAACAGTGAACGAATTGACTTTAGGCAAAGAGCAGCAAAAAGTATTGAAAGGTACAGTTGGTGTTGATTGGTATCAGATGGGCTTTCAAGTAGGTAAGTATTTAGCGAAGCTTCATCCAACAGGCTCAGGCGAAACCCCTATTGCATTATTGCTTGGCCCTCAAGCAAGCGGTGGCACTAAGCCTGTTGCTTTAGGGTTCTATGACGCAATTAAAGATAGTGATGTAAAAATCGATGTGAGCTATTGGGCTGACAACGACAAAGAGCTGCAACGCAATCTTGTACAACAAGTGATAGAACAAGCAAAGGTTCAATACATCGTTGGTAGTGCCGTTGCCATCGAGGCTGCTATTAGTGAGCTAAGAGCGGCGGGTAAAACCGATGAAATTGGTCTTATTTCCAGCTATTTGAGTCATGGTACTTACCGTGGCTTACTGCGAAACAAGGTACTTTTTGCACCAACAGACAAAATGGTGGAACAAGGTCGCTTGTCGGTGAAACAAGCGGTGAGTTATTTACGAGGGCAGCCTTACGAGATGCACACCGCACCAAGAATTGAAGCTCTGACCCCAGCAACACTCAAAGACCAAATTATTGCCGATTCATTGTCACCTTCTGAGTTTCGGCCGGTATTCAGTGTGAATCCATAGTGTTATATTGAGCTAAGCACTCATAAAAATAAAAATACGAACGATAATTTAGGGAAAATTCATGCAAAAAACAACGCGTACTATGCCAACGCATAAACATATCGCTTTAGTCGCTCATGACCACTTCAAACCTGAGCTACTAAGATGGGTAA
>NZ_LWEH01000076.1 GCF_001635455.1 Vibrio sp. HI00D65 | reverse complement strand
GCTCAATTGGCTTTCATGCTTATTATAAAGCGCGTAGCTTTGCTCTAAGCGAGAACGTAATGAACCCGTAGGCTCACCAAACTGTGCCAAGTATTCCACTGTAGCGGTAAAACCAGCTAAGGCCTCAAAGCTTTGTGTTCCAGTCTCGAACCGGCCAGGACCAATGTTGGTCGCAGGTTCAACTTTGTATGGCTTTAATGTATGCAACCATTGGGGGCCTATGTAAGCAATTCCAAGATGAGGACCGAAAAACTTGTATGCCGAACACGCTAAGAAGTCACAATTCAACTGCTGAACGTCAATCAAATGGTGTGGCGCATAGTGCACAGCATCAACATACACCTGAGCGCCGTGTTGGTGTGCAAGCTCTATAACTTTCGCGACATCAACAATTGAACCGGTGGTGTTTGAAGCAAAGGTCACAGCAACCAGT
>NZ_LWEH01000075.1 GCF_001635455.1 Vibrio sp. HI00D65 | reverse complement strand
AGCAAGGCCGCCTACAAGCGAATTAGCAAAGATCAGTTCCAATCGGCGACTGTTCCTGAGCCTTTATACCTGCAAGGTTGGCAAATTGTTGACGAACTCAATAGAGCATTCAATAGCATGCCACCCAGTGGTTATTCTGCGCCTGTTCACCTCGTAACGCCAAACAATGTCGCAGAGCTAATTAACAACGAAGCGACTGGTATTTATGACCCTAAAAATGGCTACCGCGAAGCGTATTTGAATATTTGGAAGCCACAATGAAACTGAATCAAATAAACATTACCCAGCGTTTCATCATCTCCAACTTCATTTCGCTACTCATCGTTAGC
>NZ_LWEH01000074.1 GCF_001635455.1 Vibrio sp. HI00D65 | reverse complement strand
CATTTCCATACAGTCATTCCAAGTGTCTAAAGCGTCGAATAGACCTTCTTTATCTTCTTGCATGTCTTTGTTATAAGCCAAAGGCAGTGCTTTCACTGTCATCATCATGCCAGCAAGTGAACCGTATACACGGCCTGTTTTACCACGGATAAGCTCTAGCGCATCCGGGTTTTTCTTCTGTGGCATCAGAGATGAACCTGATGTCACGGTATCTGCTAACTCGATGAAGTTTGATTCACCAGAGTTGTAGAAAATCATATCTTCCGCAAGACGCGAAAGGTGAAGCATAGAGATAGAAGCGATCGACATCAGCTCCATCACATGGTCACGGTCAGATACTGAATCTAGA
>NZ_LWEH01000073.1 GCF_001635455.1 Vibrio sp. HI00D65 | reverse complement strand
AACAATAACGCGTGAAAAAGTAGGTGGATTAACTCAAGATGGTGAGCCTTGCCAAGTTGGAGACCAATTAATTTTCACTAAGCAAGCTCTCACCAAGCACTTTAAACCTATTAGTGTCACGTTCCGTTATACACCTGATTACAATTTGCCGGTTAACTTAAGGGTTATTGAGAGCTACCAGAGTGAGCTATTCTTAGACTCAGCCAAGGAGACGTTTTACAACTCACCCTATATCGTGGACCAAAACTCGAACCGTATGGGTTATCGTCTTAGTGGTGAATCGGTTCACTCTCCAGATATATCACTGTTATCCGAAGGCATTGCGCTAGGTGCTATACAGGTACCACAAGATGGGCAACCTATTGTTCTACTTAATGATAGGCAGACTATTGGTG
>NZ_LWEH01000072.1 GCF_001635455.1 Vibrio sp. HI00D65 | reverse complement strand
GGTACTTGTGGTTGATTGGGGCGCTTACCGTCCTAACGAGCACTCCATCATTGAACTCAACCAAAGCGATGAAATTTTACAGGTTTACATCGACAGCGCAGTTAAATCATTCAGTTAATAGGTGAAATATGTCTAATCGAGTTACTCTCGCCAGAAAACTAGTACTACCAGGCGACATTAAAATTACGAACAACATTGAAGACTTTACACCACCCAAATACAGCAAAGTATATGCTGATGTGCCTGGGGCATTCATGGGCAAAAAAGTGTGTGTGGGTTACGAAGCTGCTGAGTGGTCGGTGACCATTAAGGGTGAAATGGCTTCGGTGGTCAAGTCGGCCCTGAAAAATGGTGATAAGACGGTCATTATTTTCAATGAAAATGGCACGAATCA
>NZ_LWEH01000071.1 GCF_001635455.1 Vibrio sp. HI00D65 | reverse complement strand
GGCTGATACCCCCCCAAAGGTAACAATTCTTTGACTTGTAAGTAGTTGGAGTACAACTGACGAAAGTTATTAGCAAGCTGGCTGTGCGCTTCATGGGTACAAGCATTCATACAACGACTAATAGAAGCATTAATGTCGATCGCAGGATAATGACCTTGCTCGGCTAATTGACGAGACAATACCACATGCCCATCAAGAATAGCTCGAGCTGAATCAACAACAGGGTCTTGCTGATCATCCCCTTCAGCAAGTACTGTATAGATTGCCGTTAAGCTTCCATCAGGATTGTCACTATTGCCAGCACGCTCCAACAATTGTGG
>NZ_LWEH01000070.1 GCF_001635455.1 Vibrio sp. HI00D65 | reverse complement strand
GTGCTGCATGATCTGCCCTTAGTTGCCCCATTTGCCGATAAAGTTCTTCTGATGTCTGACCAAAAAATGGTCACATTTGCATCGCCAGATACGGTCATTCAAGACCGCTATATGGTTCCCGTTTTTGGGTTGCGCGTTTTGTCGTTCAATCACCCCAATATGTGCAGCACCATCCATCATTTTGAAGCTGCATCCAATCACTCTAATTTATCTCTAATA
>NZ_LWEH01000069.1 GCF_001635455.1 Vibrio sp. HI00D65 | reverse complement strand
GAGCCGGGTACACAGCTAACGATGCGTACGTTCCACATCGGTGGTGCGGCATCTACTGCAGCAGCAGAGAACAGCATCCAAGCTAAGACAACTGGTACTGTTAAACTTCACAACGCTAAGTTCGTAATCAACAAAGATAAGAAGCTGGTTATCACCTCTCGTGCATCTGAGATGACGATTGTTGATGAGTTCGGTCGTACTAAAGAGAAGCACAAACTTCCTTACGGTTCTGTACTGAGCAAAGCGGACAACGACGCAGTAGAAGCCGGCGAAGTTGTTGCTAACTGGGAAGCGCACACTATGCCAATCATCACTGAAGTGGCAGGTCGCATCCAGTTCGTTGATATGATCGATGGCGTAACTGTTTCCCGTCAAAC
>NZ_LWEH01000068.1 GCF_001635455.1 Vibrio sp. HI00D65 | reverse complement strand
GGCTGGCGCAATTCAGTCTGATTTGAACCGAATGTCGAGCTTGTTCTAATACTCAGATGATTTGCTATGAAAGGTAAATAGCATACTATTTACTAAGATGAATAAGGCTGAGAGCACGATGTGTTTCTCAGCCTTTTTTCTTCTTTATTTCTGCTTTGCGACCCATCTAACGACTTGAGTTTTACTCACGATCTACTTGAGAAAAATTCATAATGGATCTGTTGA
>NZ_LWEH01000067.1 GCF_001635455.1 Vibrio sp. HI00D65 | reverse complement strand
CAAACCAGGAGTTGAAAACTCTGATCCACGATGTTTCTTAACCCCATACTTAGCGTCGACCACGTAACGGGTTAAACAATATCTAAACTGAATATTACCGATTTTAAAATAACAACGGCTGAGTGGCGCCACCATCCGTATTAATGATGATTTAAGAGGTAATTGTCTTATCGAATTAAGGTACTGTTGTTTCGCCAAACAACTCTTACCGCACCATTTAACATAATGTAAATAATGCGCATTATCATG
>NZ_LWEH01000066.1 GCF_001635455.1 Vibrio sp. HI00D65 | reverse complement strand
TACTCGTTTATCAAAATTTCTATTTTTTCGTTACAGACATTTTCATTTATCAATATACTCTTATCGATAAAACTTTTAATTAGTTCAACTCTAGGTTCATACTCTTCATTAATTATATTACTGCCATATTTTTCCATGCTCTCATAAATTGAATATAGATATGGCATAGATATCAGAAACTTACAGAATCTTAATTGAGATTTTTTAAATCCATCATCCGTTTTTCTTACAGGAGTATAAAAGTTTTCAATATGTCTATTATGAGATATACCTGGTAATGTAGAGCTTTTTACAAAATGTAACAGGAAGTAATCAGAGCCTGTCGTCTCTTCGCCCGGTGGTAGAGGTATATGTTGGTGAACTTTATAAAAACCAACATTACACATATCTATCTTCATAGGATCAGATGTTCCAAGGCATTTATGGTCTTTTGTAAATCGTGTAGTTCCTCCCCCAGTAAATGAAACATCGACCAAGGACTTTTTCTCTTCTTCGGTCGAACCTGTAGGAGCCCACAAACCAACCACCTTAGAATAGGCAGACGGTGATAATTCCTTGAGTTCACTTATATCGACTGACATCTCACCAATAAAGGAGCCACCAACTAAAGAAATAGGCATTAACTCTTGCTTATGAGTTAATGAGCTAGAGTTAACCTTATCAATAATATCTTTAGCTTTTATTCCCAAAGCTATTAGTTCATTTTCTATAGGAAAGATATAATTGTTAGACAGTTTTTGATAGCGACTGTCAGAATCTCTTCTTAACAATATATCACACCCCATTGCAGAGCTAATTAGGAATGCTCTATTAGTACATGCTCCATAAGAAACTCCTTTAGGACTCATCAGGTAAATTGCTTTTTCTGGTTTTTCCACTCCGGAAATTTTTACAATATCAGAAATGAATTTATCTTGCTCATTTTCATTCAGGTAAATTATTTCTATTGATAATTCATTTTTCAAACGTTGTAAAACTGACTGGTTATCTTGAGCTATTTCTTTTGGCGAAGTATCCAGAATAAGTAATTTGATATTGATATCAAAGTTTTTATTTGCGTATTCTGCTTCATACGCAAGTAGCTTAATCGTCTCTTTACACTCACGGTTTGTTGGGAGAGATAAACATACATTTCTCATTACGATTTATCCTCACACCATTTAGCTAAACCCAGTAATTTTTTGCCTAAGTCGTTCAATTTTGCACTACCATACCTTTCCGATTCATGCATGACTGCATCACCCAATAGAGTTGGGTTCCAGTCTGGAGTTGAAAGTTTTTCCCAAGACTTGATCCTGGATTCTCTCAAATTACTGTTATCTTCGAGCGCAGGAGACATAGACAAATACTGAACAGCTCTAACTCCTCTTTCTGACATATTTTCTTTAACTCCATGTGCCAACAGGCCATTAAAAATCAACATATCACCAGCTTCTAATCGAGGAATAACAATTGGATGCTCCTCTTTATTTACCTTAGGTCTGATAGGGTCGCGATCTTTAGGCTGCTTCACTTTCCAATCGTCAAAATGTCTAAACAAACTCGGGCAACATTGAAACCCTCCGGTTTCCGGGTCCGAGTCATTCAAAGCAATAATACCCTGAACTCTTTGTGGTAGATTTTCTAAACTCGTGTCCACATCCCAATGTAACGAAATATCAAAACCTTCATCTGTCCGTTTTATTAAATCTCTTGATCTGTTCAATATATTAGGTGGATTAAGATTCACTCTATCCAAAGTAACCCATAGCTCTTCGCAATCCCATATATCAACAAATGCATTGTATACTTTACTGTCTTGGCGTGAATCCCATAGCAACTGATGGTGATACACTTCAACAAAACCATATACATAAAGGTCTTTATCGAGATCGCTCCGGTACTCTTTTTCTGGATACCATGTTTCTGGTTTCTCCCTATCCATATTTTGAAAATCCCAGGTCATATCAAGTATCTTCTCTGAAAGGTCCTTAGAGATTGCACTCTTTATAATCACAAACCCAAATTCTTGCCAATGTTTCCAGTCTTCTTTACTTAAAACCTTAAGTGGTAAATCTTTAGTTATTTGATTAAGATTTTTTTTTGCGAAGTATGATTCGCCGTCTTCACTTTGGTATCTACCACAGGCCGAATTAAAAAACTTTTCTTTCATAAAATATTATTAAACTTATTTTTCACCGGTTAATTTGTTTTCGAGTAATGTACTTATTTTTATTTTTTATTTAACCCCACAAATTGAAATGTAACTTTTCAAAAATAGACTTCCAACATGACATTTCCATAACAAAAAAAATCAAAAGCACAAAATACTGCTCTCCCTCCAACGAATAATGTTAATTATTGTGAAGATAATTTAAAAAAAATCACCATAAAAAGGTCTTTTATTGAAAATTTACCTTTAATCGAAGACGGTTGTGTAACGTTTTACCAACAACTCCCCCACCTAAATCAAGAAATATTATTAATATATATGATCTTGGCATATTTAATTTAAATATTAATTTTTACTTAATTTTAATTATCTTATTTTTTTTTCAAATAACCACATAATCAATACACTTAATGATCGGTAATTTAAAAACCACCTGTCTAAAAAAACAACAATAAAAAAACAGATACTTAAATAACCCTTATATTTCATAGGATATTTTGTCTTATATTTAGGCAAGCTTTTAAATTGATAATTTAGTCAAAAACAAATGATTTTTATTTAAATCCTATAGTTTTTAATTTTTCGAATTACAGTGTGGTGATTAAGTTTGCAATCAAGTGCATTAATAAGAAGGGAGAATGGCAAAAGGCAGTACCAATCGAAACAAGTTACGCTCTATTCAAGCCTCAAATTTTAATTTTCTAACTCAGGTTTCAGGTGGATCGAAGGGGCTGTTCGCGGAAACTCTAACGACAATCTTCAGCAACAGTACATTTCGCAGCTACAGAAAACACTTTGCTAGCTCTTTAGATCAACAGAGCATTTAAAAGTATCAACCGCAGAAACTAAAAAAGCTCCAATATCGCTATTGGAGCTTTATATTTATCTCACGTTAGTTGACCGTGGCATTAGCGCCAACTAAACATTCGTACTTCGTTGCCCTCTTCAGGCTTCTTAGGAATATTCAAAGACAGCGCTAAAGAAACCACAGCCATCGCTGCACCAATGTAGAACACTGTCGAAGGCGAAGATAGCCAAATCACACCGAATACAACAGGAATAACAACCGCCGCAATATGGTTGATAGTAAAAGACACGCCCGCGGTGGAAGCCATATCGGCTGGGTCAGCAATCTTCTGGAAATAGGTTTTAATAGCTAACGCTAAAGCGAAGAATAGGTGATCGACTACGTACAGAGCTGCGGCCCATTCAGCCGTTTGCACTAAAGCATACCCAACAAACACACCGACCAAACCAACATACTCGAAAATCAATGCCTTGCGTTCACCAATTACACCAATTAATCGACCTATACGTTTTGCAAATAAGAAGTTAAACAGGTAATTGATTAAAAACAGTAGAGTGACGTCTGCTGCAGAGTAACCGAACTTTTCAACCATCAAAAAGCCTGCGAATACGGTAAATATCTGTCGTCGGGCCCCACTCATGAAGGTCAACGCGTAGTAGAGCCAGTAACGCTTTCTCAGCACCAGTTTCTTATTTTGTTGAGTCTTGGTTTGAAATTCAGGGAAGCCAAAAGTCATCACTAGCACCAGAACAAAACCTAGGCCACCAGTAATGCCATAGACCCAAGCAAAATCGAGCTTTAACTGCTCAAGCATCACCCAAATAGAGCCATAGGTGATCAAAGATGCGAAAGCACCAACCGAGATCATTTTACCCAGCATCTCTGGTGCTTCTTCTTTACTCAGCCATTGTAAGGACAAAGATTGCTTGAGTGTTTCAAAGTAGTGAAAGCCCGTCGACATCAAAATAGTAGTAAGCAAAAGTCCAGTAAGAGAAGGGAACAAGCCAGTAATCGCCGTACCTACAGTAAGCATCGCGAGCGATACCAACATAAAGCGCTGCTCGCGGATGAAAGCCAGCACAAACACCACAGTAAAAGCTAAAAAGCCTGGGATTTCACGAACACTTTGTAGCAAACCGATATCGGCACCATCAAAGTTCGCCTTTTCTATAACGAAGTTATTAAGCAGAGCCATCCAGCTCGAAAACGCGATAGGAACAATAATAGAAATCAGTAATAAAAAGTTTTGCGGCGTTTTCCAGCCTGCATTCGATGCACTCATAGCTGCCAAATTCTGAATGATAATGCTACATCATACTCTGCTTTTCTCTTGAGTCACAAATCATTAACACTTCTGGAGAAGTTAAAATGACACGACTTTCATCGTTTACATAGGGCGGTATAATAATGGAAATCGACGCCTTGCATTCGTGAAACATTATGTTACATTTACCTGATACTTGATCACAACCAAGTGACGGGAATAACAACCCTGCGTAACACTCCTCTCTACTACGCGAATCCCAATATCAAAATTTCATTCTAAGCCTACCTGCACTTGCAGCGTTTGCGCTTCTGACTTTTATAATAATAACTCATTGGATTAACTATGTTTCCCATCTCTCATGAGGGGAAGTGGTTTCGATTTTTAATGGTATTCATATTCCTTGGTGCTGCCATGGAGACGGATATCTATCTACCCACATTTCCCGATATACTGAACGACTTCAACACTGACGCGGTTATGGTGCAGCGCATTCTGAGCTATAACTTTATCGGCATCTGTATTGGTTCTTTACTCTATGGACCACTATCGGATCATTTTGGTCGCCGAAAGATACTAATGTTTGGTTTTAGTGTCTTTCTTGCTGCAAGTATCGGCTGTATTTATGCTTCGAGTATCGAGCAATTACTAGCATTTCGACTGCTTCAAGGCTTTGGCAGTTCGGCGTGTGTGATCGTTGGTACCGCAATGATCTTTGATCTGTTTGATGAAGAACCCGCCGCCAAACTGATTGCCGATCTCAACACGTTAGTGGTCAGCTTGATGGCTTTTGCACCTCTTATAGGCGGCTGGATAAGTCTCCATATGGGGTATAAAGCAAACTTTGTCTTTATCGCCATTTTAGTACTGCTTTCTGCGACCAAATGTTTCTTCTTCTTGCCTGAATCTTTGAGTAAAGATAAACGGAAAAAGGTCGCGCCTAAGCGAATAGCAAGCGACTATAAAACCGTATTGTCTTCGTCAACCTTTTGGTACAACACGCTAGTAACGAGCTTAATTCTTGCCGCTTATATGATTTATGTTTCCAACATGTCGTTATTGTATATAGAGCAATTAGAAGTCAGCCCTGATCAGTTCCCATTTTTCCAAATGGCAACACTGGGCACATTCGTCTTGGTGAGTTTGAATAACGCACGCTTAATCGACAGGTTTGGTATCGATAAATTAAAAAGTACTGGGCTTGGCTTAATATTTACCACCACACTCATCTTTTTCTTATTGCCATCTGAGCAACTTAACTCACCGTTCATCCTAACAGGGACGATGTGCTTGTTTTCAATAGGTGCAGGGTTATCGATTGGATTGTTCTTTGCGAAATCGATGCAAGTTTTTCCGGAGCTAACGGGAATCGCAGCATCACTGGTGACAGCTATTCGTCTATTTATCGTTTCTGCAGCGATTGATTTAGGCAGTAATGCGTATGAAGGGACGTCTGAGTCAGTCGTACATGTGATGACCGCTGTCGTTGCCTTTTTAGCTGCTATCTCCTCAGTCAATTACTGGCGTCAAAGCCGATTGAAGCAGGCAGAAAATATGGAGTAAATATCTGAATAAAGAGGGGAGCTAGCCTCCCCTCTTTATTTATTGAAGACCTTTAAAGGTTTTTATAAAAGGTTAACCACTCGCCTCGCTCTAAGCCGCTAACGTTCACTCCAGTGATGCCACTCGAGGTTGTTGCATTAGAAGGAGAAAATGAAAGGTTAACGTTTTTGAATTGTTCAGAAGTACGACTTTCTGTTCCTGTCTGAGAGAGCACGTACCCCAAGTTAGTAGAGTTCCAACTTGAATTTCCACTGTCTTCCCATTTTTTGAGAAGTTCTTTTGTTACCAGTTGGCTACCAACTTTAAGAGCCGGACCACTAATATCTCGGAATTGATAGTAATCCACCCCTGAAGAAGTCACTGCAATGACCTTATCCTCTAATACATACAAAAAGTTGATCGCGCTACTTATCAACGCCTGGTGTACAAGTACAGATCTCTTCATGTTATCCACGATATAGAGCGAATTCTCGGTTGTAATAGCGCTCACAATTCCATCCGCCGATGTCGCCATATGGCGAATGGCACCATCAACCGCTAGCCCTCCGAGCTCTTTTTGCTGTGCGGAGTTTGAAATCCACTCGAGCTTATTATCTTCCAAGCCCAATAGAATTTGCTGTTGGGCAACAATGTTCGCGGTTTTCAAATTGGTCTTGCCAATCGTCATCTTAGTCGAGAGGTTTGCAGCATTCACAACTTCAGATGCAACATTACTGCTTAAAGGGTGGTTACCGTAGATAACCAATACTTCACTCTCATCATAAGAGGGGAAAATTTGTGGCGACGAGGCCTTAAGCGGATGACGCAAACTCTTCATGGCGAGCGTGTCGGCACTTAACAACTTGAGTTCTTGAGAACCTACTGAACTACTGGAGCCCTTAACCGCCAACAAGGAACCGCTTTGCAATAAGGGGAGTACCGACGCAAAATTATCATTCACACACGATTGATTTGCGGATGGGTCAACCGCTGGTGTAGGTTTAATAACCGGAGGAAGCTCACCACCACTTCGACTGCTATAAGTATCTATTGCGAAAGCTTTTTTCTCTGCATTGTTACTAGAACTGCTTAACCTTGCTAAAAATACGCCATTGGAACCTTGGTCATTACATACATCACTTGCTGTCGCTGAAACGTAAGCCGTCGGCTTGTAAACCTTATAAGCTTGAACGCCATCTAATGCTGGTACCAATTGAACGATTTCGTTCGATTTTACCTCGACCTCACCACCCCCAGACCCACTTCCGTGACCGTGATCGTCATCGTCATCGTCATCGTCATCGTCATCGTCATCGTCATCGTCATCATGACCGTAGTGATCGTCGTGTGAACGAATACTCATCAAACCTGAATTAACTTCAGGCTCTGCGTCTCCAATCAGTGTCACAGACTTATTACGTACAGCACTGTCTATTTGCATCACCATATCATCGGCAGTCAAAAATACGATTTGACCGCTAGCTCGATTCAAAGCGACGGATTTCGCACCAGACAATTGCGGTACCGCTTGTGAACCGCGGACAACCAAATCACTGTCAATTTGCAAGTGCCTCGAAGCGATCCCTGAAACGTCTACGTCAGACAGATCTAACGTTTGATGCTCGATCATAAGATCGAGTGCGTGGGCGATATTAGTATATGCTCTTTGCTTACCATCAGTTTGTGCCTTTTTCAGTGATTTTAGCAACACGTTAGACTTATCTTTAGGACCATATGCTGTGTCTAGTGAGGAAAAATTGACCCCAACGTGATCACCGAGCTTACGTTGAAGGGATGCCTTAGCCTGAGCCAGATCGTTACTAACCGTTGGGTTAAACATCATTTCACTATGAATCAAAGTGGTAAAAGGCGACACCAGTTCAAAGCCAGGAGGGGCAGTCAAAACCGCACCATCGTATTGCCTCAGCTGCGCATGCATAGATACGTTTGCAATACGTTTTTCTAGGTCACTACATACGCCATTCAGATCTGCATCGGCACATACTAATGAACTTTGAAAGGTATAGCTGGAAGGGACAGATCCAACAGGGTTCTCTCCATCAGAGCCCCCCCCACATCCTGTGACCATTAATGCACCACACACAGCAAGTGACAATTTACACATTAAAAAACTATTACCCACTTTCAAACTCATTATTTAAGACCTATTCGACTGACAAATTAATCAATTAAAAGAATATAATTTTGATATTAAATCACTTTTCGAAATAAAAGATCAAACAATATTGATAATCACTATCATTTAAATTAACATCAGCGACCTTTCTTATGAGTAATTTATAAAATATTTGGAGTTCAAGTGGTAAGGAATCCATACACATTGGTGGGTGTTTCGCTCATGTCCACAATGCTAATGGCTTGTGGTGGCGCAGGATCAGATGAAAAACAGGCACAATCGTTCGTAGAAGCTGATGCAGAAAAACTATCAGGGGTAGCTCTCGATGGTTACCTACACAAAGCGAAAGTCTGTTTAGATAAAAACCACAATGCTATGTGTGATTCCGCAGATGGGGAAGTTTCAACAACAGATTCCAATGGGTACTTTGAATTAAATCTTGATAATGAGAGTTCAGGACAGACGCTCTTGGTTGAGGCAATCGCAAACCAAACCATCGACATGGATATGCCAAGCCAGACCATAGATTTAACATTCACACTTGAAATACCAAAAACACACTCCGCGGTTGTTAGCCCGATCACCTCACTCATCGCCAGCGTCGCACAAAGCAGTGGGATCAGCTTTGACATGGCGGCACAATTGATTGCCCAAGAGCTAGGAGTTGAGAAAAAACTGGCTATCAGTGATTACGCTGCATCAAACTCATCAAATAGCGGAGAATTACATATGCTTGCTCGCGGTTTAACCCGCGTCATTCAAGAAGCACAAAAGGCTTCCATTGAGGTAGGCATAGATCAAATAAATGCTCGTAAAGGCGCTATGTACAAACTCGCTTCGCTGGATCTAATCGCCTTAAAAGCGAAAACAGATTTACTCTCACATGGTGCACCTGGAACAAACAACACGTTGAAAAAACTTGGTGAGGCGTTCAAAGACCAACTTACAATATCTCAATCGGATATCAGCAGTGGTGCAATCTTAATCGCTCCTCCTGCACCTAAACATGTCGAAGTAGATGATGTATCTGATACGTTCAACTGGCAATTTGTCCGTGGTTTCAACCAAAATTCAGATTACGAATACTCATTAGACTCTGGAAATACGTGGGCAACCGTGACCCGAAAACCGATTCATGTCGGGTCCCAAGCGCTCAAAGAAGGGGCTGTTCAGGTAAGAGTTGCCGCTTCGAAAACACGAAACACACCAGCAGGAAACATTGCAGTTTCAAATGAAGCATATACGTTAAAAACCGAGCCTGCGGCCCCTTATAAAGTTTACGTCGATGATGCAAAAAACCGATTTGATTGGGATTTTGTCGATTCTTTCAATGCTCCAAGCCTTTATGAATACTCACTGGACAACGGAACCAACTGGATCCGGGCAACAGAAAAGCCACAGAATATCGCTGACCTCGACATACCAAGTGGTCATTTACAAGTACGAGTTGCTGAAAATAGTACACTTGGACATCTAGCTGGTTCCATCAGAGCGGCAACCGCTCCAATGACCGTTACACCACCAAAACCAGAGCAACCGACACTCGATTTTGCCAATGACAACAGCAACCTGATCAATTGGTTCTGGGTAGATGGCTACGAGGCCCCATCATTTTATGAGATAAAGCTTGGCCTTGATAAGGACTGGCAGGATGTAACGGGAGTTCCATTCATACTCGAAAATGCATCATACCCAGAGGGTACGATTTCGATTCGTGTGAAAAGTAACTCATCGAATGCGAGACCGCCTGGATATGAACTGACAATCGATTCAGCTTTTACCCATTCAGATAGTCAACCGGTCGCCCCAACCAATCCAATGGTTGACGACACACAGGATACATTCCAATGGCAGCCCGTTGAAACATTTGAAGAAGTGAATTCCTACGAGTATTCACTAGATCGAGGGCTTCACTTTAATGCGGTCACCGGTAATCCTCAGCTCGTTGATAATAAAGCTTTTGCCAGCGGACAGGTCTGCGTGCGAGTAAAAGAAAACGCGATAAAGCAGCACCCTCCTGGTGAACTGCTCTGCTCTGATAAACCCTATACTTTCAAACCTGATGCACCACAAAATCTGGTTGTAAATAATATCGACAACACTCTTGAGTGGAGCATCGTTGAGCCGTATAACCCCACAGATTATGAAGTGTCGCTCGATTCAGGGGCAACATGGACCAAAGTAGTGACAATGCCCTTCCATGTGGGCAACGAAGCGAGAAGCGCAACAGATGTCCAATTACGCGTAGCAAGAAGTATCATCCATGCCAGAGCTAGCGGTGAGATAGCTTCGCCTACGGAAGACTTCACCAAGGTATTCGATATCCCGGTACCCAAGGGGGTAGGAGCAAGGATCATTAACCCCGAATTTGAGCCTAAGGATAAGGCTAAAGTTAACCTTACCAACGGTTATGACTGGGATTACTGGCAAAAAGTCACCATTGGGGGGCAAGAAATCAGCTTCGAATTACCTCAACATTACGAATACACCAACGACCAAGGAAAAACGTGGCATCCCGTTGTATCGAAGCCACAATTTATCGGCACTGAAGCATATAACAAAGACAAGGTGGCCATTAGGTTAAAAGAAAATGCTAAAGAAACCGTTAAAAACCCTGCGAGCGAACCTCTTTGGGCAACAACAGACAAAACCGGTGAATTCTACGCAATCACATTCGTTCCGATGCAAGATTTAAATACTCCTGCAAAATTTAAAGAAACTTCATATGGACCGGGTTATGAGAGGGATAGTTTCAATTGCATCGCTGAATATGACAACGAGGGCAAAGGTGAGCCGATTTTTTGGGCTACGGAACAGGATTATATAAAAGTTGGCAAAGTGTCCAATACAGTTCGAGGGTTAAAGAATTGCGGTATCAACGATTGGAAGCTTCCTACAATGGAACAAGCCATCGAACTCTCAAAACGGAGTGTTGACAATCTACCCTCAAATCTAACCAGTGACTTAATAGGGAAAGGAACAAATTATTGGGCCAATGACAGTGACAGTTACGTCATAGTGAGGAGTGGTGAGGTTTATAGCACATCAAATGCTTATGTATACACAACATGGACGCTGCCGACGAACCAAGGCTTATTGAACCTCATCAATAATGAGACGGTAACAATAGATAACACTCCCAAAACAATCAACGAGTTACTCAGTGAACAAAAAAATGGAGTTGATGGTGTTTTAGACGAGGCAAAAACCTTCTTAACAAACTGGTTTAGTAAGAACCAAACAGACAGAAGTTACGCTTTGTTAGAATTTGCGGCAAATGAAAAATTGGAGACACTGTCGGGCTTAACCGAAAAGTGGAAAAGTGGCTCTGATCTTTTCATCTCAAAGATTGCAAAATACGAGTTGCAGATCAAGATGGCTCAACAACGCGGTAATACTCACGATACCCAAGAACTTGAAGACGCCCTCAACCATTTCATAGCAAAAACCTATGAACTAGAGCAAAACACTAAAACACTGGCAACACTGATAGAAGGCGCTGAGTTTGCTCAGAAACTGGCACAAATTCAACAAAAAAACGCGACGGTAGATGTAAAAGTCGGTTCGCTCAGAACGTCAAAAAATAAGGGTGAGGCAAAGGCAATACATGAAGCGAGTTTAGCGCTCAATCAAGCATTGTATTTGTTAGCGCAAGAGCGCGAGCAGGCAGAAAGTTTCATTGAATCGCTGAATAAGCATATAAGAAACTCTGATGATGAAACGCTGAAAGCACTGTATCGCAACCTTATTCTTCAAATGGAAAGCCTAAAATCTCGCGTTCTTACGACATTTGAAGATGAAGCCAATGACGGTTTAAAAAACTCAGGTTACAAGGTACCAGAGGCTGAGGTGTTATTCGATAACGAACGATTTGCCAAGATCGATAAATTTGGTCATTACCTCGATAAGACAACCACATATGCACAAGGTTGGCGATGCGTTGAAGACAAGCGTATTCCAGGCAAACGCAGAGTTTGGACGTTACTCAAAGACGGCTTACCACAAGGCGAAGACAAGCTCTTCTACAATGCTTCCGCATCTGGATTACCAAGCATTTTAGGGAGCGACGGGCTTCTCGAAACCACCAATGCCGATGAAGGCATGTGTGGGTTTAAAGATTGGTCAGTCCCAAGTTTGACTCAACTGTGGTCTTTAAAGTCAAAACCAGTAAAACCAGAAAGCGAATACCTGACGTTGAATATAGAGGTATTCCCCCATCATTTAGCTTTGAACCCAGAGTATGACATGCGTACTGATGATGGGACAGTATTTTATTACTGGTCCAAAGATCAAAAAGACAATGCAAATATGCACATTGCACATTTTAAGACAATCAACAAAAACCAAGAAACAAGCTTTACAAGCACAGACAGTACTAACCAGAAAATTACGTTAGCGCGATTGGTTCGTGAAGAAAAGGTAGCTTTAAAAGACTATGAATATCTGGACGCGATGGGAAAAGTCGTTCCAAACAGAAACGATGCGATATGTGTTAAAGACTCAATCAGCGGCTTAGCATGGCAAATATTTCAAGATGTAAATAAAGATGAATTGAAAAAGACATACCAACAGATTCAACAGGAGATAAAAGTTTGGAATAACAACCAGATGTGCGGCTTGAAAGATTGGCGTATTCCAAGCAAATACCAGCTTTACGGGTTATTTCCCTTAAATACTACGGTCTTTAAACATAATAATCTAAATGATAAATATGTAACCAACAGCCCAGCTGAAAGCGGTAAGTTTAAGGCTTTAAACATCACAACATTTTCAGAAAGCTCAGCTGAAATAAGTCGCTATAATTCAAGACTTTATAGACTAACAGCTGGTAAATAAAGCCAACATATTGGCAATTAATATTAATATCAACTAAATCGACCTCTACCGAGGCTGAATTACGCAAGGAATAACATCATGTTGAACAAAAAAAAGCAACGCGGTGCGGCTGCGATTGAGTACGCCATTCTCGCTGCCGCGATGTCTGTAGTCTTACTGTCTGTGGTTGGTGGCAAAGATGGGACACTGACAAACGCGATCACTGATGCCTATAGCACAGTGGTCGAAAAAATAGAGAAAGCACAAGAATCTGAATAAGCCCGTCTACTTATAACATTAAAGGAATAACCATGACTGCCAAGCGGCTCCTGTTGCTGTCGTTATTATGCTCAGTAGTCGCGTTATCTGTCTTACTGTTCAGTCAAGGCAATAACGCGTCAGAAAAAGTCTCAGTGCCAACCACTCAGCAAACCATTAAAGTATTGGTGCCATCTCGTACTATTGACATAGGCCAGAACTACACCCCAAATTCATTTCAGTGGAAAGCCATTCCCTTAGGTGAGTTGGAGAATTACATCGACTATGTGACACCAGAAAGTATCTCAGCCGACCACTCTATGTCTGGTATTGCCCAAACAAAGCTGGTCGAAGGGTCCGTATTGTCACATGCAGACATTACTGAGCCAAAGGGAGGCTACTCACTCTCTTTTAAACTGCAGCCCGGCTATCGCGCTATTTCCGTCCCTGTTGATCAGATCACAGCAAATTCAGGCTTCATCCAACCAGGGGATCGAGTCGATATCCTACTTCTGGGCTCACAAGATGGTGAGCTGCTTCGTTACGGTAATTCGTCACAAGGGCTATATGTCACCACCATTGTTCATGATGCTAGAGTTTTGGCATTTAATAACACTCAAGCGGCAGAATCTTACCAAAAGGTGAGAGACTCCTATGGTGCGGTCATTCCAGATAACAGCAGCGTTTCTCTAGAGGTTACCCCAGAGCAAGCCAACCAAGTCGTGCTTGCTGAACAACTGGGAAAACTCACTCTTGCACTGCGTGGACAAAACGACACCCAAGTTAACGTTCAACAAGCAAACTCAGTCACACTAGAAGTGATTTCTCCAGACACCACTCAGATATTGCCTGACGTCGGTCTGGTGGAATTTAGAGCCGATAACAAAACGATTAATAATAAAACCGGAGCTAATAACAATGGCTAGTACCTGTCGTTGGTGGGGGATTCTCCTGCTATCAAGCCTTTGCCTCTCTTTTGCATCAGCAGCATCTGCGCTTGATGTGACAATCAATGAGGCAAAAATGATTCGCCTGCCAGAAAAAGCGAAGTCGATTTTCATCTCTAGCACTCATATTGCGGATTACCAAACCTTAACCAACACCAAGGTGATGGTATTTGGCAAACGAGCTGGCAGCGCCACCATCACCGTTTTGAACGAGCAAGAACGCGTTATCTATACCAATAAGATTCGTGTGACTCACAACAGCCGCGAATTCAATGAATTGGTGAAAAACAAGTTCCCAGAAGCGTCAGTTAACGCAGAATCCTTAGGCGGCAAACTGTGGTTAAAAGGCCGTGTTCCTTCCCCAATGATGGCGCACAATATCGTGTCGTTGGCGAAAGGGTATCTGTCTCCCATTGTTAACCAAACTGAGCAGAAAGAAGGCTCGAACACAAACCAAAATAACAGTAGCGACAGTGCACTGACTCAAAGTCAGCCTACCTCCTCCAAAGAAGAGGAGCTGATTAATCAATTGGTTGTCACCATGCCAAATCAAGTCAACATTCGAGTAAAAATCGCCGAAGTCTCTCGAAATGTATCCAACAAACTCGGAATCAAATGGGGCTCACTCGCCGGAGGCGTAGGACAATTTTACTTTGCAAAGTTTCCTAATGTCAGTAGCTGGGGAAAACCAAGCATTACAACACTGGTTGATGCATTAGCAAGTAACGGCATGATGTCTGTGCTAGCTGAACCTAACTTGACGGCAATGTCTGGTGAAGATGCAGAATTTCTAGTAGGTGGACAGGTTCCACTGCCATTGATTACTGCTGATACCACGCAAATTGAGTACAAAGACTTCGGTGTTAAACTGAACTTTACCCCCACCGTGCTTAGCCAAAATCGCATCAGTTTAAAAGTCAACCCAGAAGTCAGCAATGTCTCGATTGACGGGCAGCAAGTAATACAAGGAGCCAACTTTCCCTCTTTCACTACTCGCAGTGCTTCTACCACCATCGAGCTAGCCAGTGGGCAAAGTTTCGCTTTAGGCGGCTTATTAAAGTCTGAAGACATTGAACAATTACAAAAAGTACCACTTGTCGCGGAGATACCAGTACTAGGAAGTCTCTTCCGTTCGACGGAATTCACTCGCCGAGAAACAGAGTTAATCATCATTGTCACGGCTTATCTAGTGCAACCAACTCGTTCAGATTCGATGCAGCTACCAACCGACGGTCTCATTCCATTAAGCGATGTTGAACGTCTTCTGGCACTGCCGAGAATTCAGCGTAAAAGAACACACGACCAAGAAACATACACCGACAACCAGAAGCCTCGCTTGCTGGGTGACAACGGGTTCTATTACTGAGGACATCATGAACAAATTATCCTTATTACTCCCTGCCCTATTTATGTTTGCGGGATGCGCACCTACGCCAACCACTCAGCAACCATCGGTCGATGTGGTGTCGGTTACGAACAAGTTCTCTCTAACGCTTTCAGGAAAAGCCCTGTCAGATCAGGAAAAGGCGGATATTTCTGATTTCATGTCTCGCCGAGGTGCATTAAGTAACTTGATGGTCAAAATAACAAAAACAACGCCGAAAGGTGAAAGTCAGATAGAGAAAGTAAGGCTTCACCTGATCGAATCAGGCCTCTATCCATCACAAATTTGGGTAGCAGACGAGGCTACAGAAGGTAAAGGCGACATCACCATTTTAGTCGAGTCTTACCGTGCCAAAGTCACAGCCTGTGACGCGGGTAAAACGCCAAGAACCACAGTCAACGCCTACCGCACACAGCGCAATTTTGGGTGTGCCAATGCCAATGCCCTTGCACAAATGGTAGCCAACCCTAAAGATCTGATCGTCGGTCAACCGATCAGTGGTACTCAAGGACAAAAAGCTGTCTCTAGTATCGATAACTACTTGGCTCCACCAGCCCAAAACCAACAAACAATTAATGGCTCTTCGACGAACACGCTAGGGGGCTCGCTATGAATAAAGTACACCAGTTAACGGTACTCATCGCTGCGTCCGAGCAACTCGACACCCTATCGCTTAAAGCGACATTGAGTGACTTTGGTATTAACCACATTATCACCTCTTCCAATCAAGAGGATGAGGTAATACGACAGGTCCTAAAACATGGTATCACAACTGTATTTCTCGACGTGATGAGTTGTGAGTTAGCAGAATCGAAACAGGCGGTGCAACGCTTGATTAAGCGTACAGGGTGCCAAATTATTGTGATTGGGCAATCCAATGAAATTTTCATTTACCGTGGCATGCTGGCATCAGGCGCGAGTGACTACTTAGTACCTCCTGTGACGACGCAAGACTTAGAACACGTTTCCTTTACGGCCTTGCAAAACAGTAACGGGAAACGCAATGAAAAAGTCATCTCGGTTGTCAGTACCAAAGGGGGCGCAGGTAGCAGCACTATTACCGCAACGCTTTCTCAACAACTGGCCGAACTAGGTAAGCAAGTCGCTTGCCTAGACCTCGACTTTTCAATGGGCGATTTGGATCTACTACTCAATGTTGAAGGGAACCCAGCATTAATAGAGCTTTTACAATATCCAGAAAGACTTGAACCACTTGTATTCGAGCGCTGCGGGATCAGTGTGGATGAAAAACATACTCTTTTTACTGGCTATCTACCTCTAGATGCCGCACCATTTTGGCCACAAAAGAGTGCTTTGGACCAATTTACCCAGTTTTGCCTACAAAAAGCAGACTACCTGGTAATGGATATCCCAACTTACTCCTTACGTGATCAAGTTGGCTTCAACGCGCTGAAAAGCGCCGATATAAGAGTCATTGTTGTTGAACCAACACTGGGGGCTATCCGCAACGCTGGCCAAATTATCAAGCGACTGCAGGAGCCGTCCTCTTCACAGACGATAGTGATCCTGAATCATTGTAAGTCAGACTCTGCATCAATGATTTCTGTAAAGGACGTGCAAAAATCATTAGGCGTCAAAGTCGATATTATCATTCCGTTTTTACCGAACCACTTTATAGGCAATTCATCACTCGGACACCCTGCTCACAAAGGTAATAAAAAGGCTAAGCTTGCGTTCAATTCTCTCATCGAGTTGATCACCGGTGAAGTGCCTCAGAGCAGTCGCCGCTTTTGGAAGCGAGGTGCATAATGTTTGGTCAGAACCCTCAGGTCATTGAACAAGATGTAAACGGTGGCGCACGAATAAATCAATCTAGCGTAACCTCGACACCTTCCATACGTGAGCACTACCATGTTATTCACGAAGAGGTTATCAAGGCCATCGACCCATCGGTTGTAGTTAGCTTAAGTACGTCAGCTCTAGAGGCCCGAATTGCTGAACTCGTGTCGGAAATAGTGATCGCCAAGCAATTGCCATTAGGCCACGGTGATGTGACTCATTCTGTAGAACAACTGCTGCATGAATTTTTAGGTTTGGGACCGCTTCAACCTTTAATTGAAGACCAAACGGTCACAGACATTATGGTCAATGGTTACCGCGAAGTTTACGTAGAACGTTCCGGCAAGCTGCAAAAAACCACGGTTCAATTTCGTAATGAAGAGCAGCTGCTCAACTTAGCACGACGTATCGTGAGCAAGGTGGGTAGGCGAATTGATGAATCGAATCCATTAGTCGATGCAAGACTGGATGATGGCAGTCGTGTCAATGTGATGATTCCACCCTTAGCGCTCGATGGGACCTATATTTCAATCCGAAAATTCAATGAGAATAAACTCTCATTGGCTCAGTTAGAAGGCCTCGGAGCGATGTCAAAATCAATGGTTAAGTTAATCGATATCATCGTTCGCTCTCGTCTTAACGTTCTTGTTGCAGGTGGCACAGGCGCAGGTAAAACCACATTGCTGAATGCGATGTCTTTTAGCATTCCACCTCAAGAACGCATCATTACCATTGAAGACACAGCTGAACTGCGATTGCAACAACCACATGTAGTACGTGCAGAAACTCGCCCAGCCAACGCAGAAGGTTTAACACCGATTACCCAGCGGGAATTGGTCAGGAATGCATTGCGTATGCGACCAGATCGCATCATTTTAGGCGAAGTTCGTGGTGATGAGGCCTTTGAGATGATGCAAGCGATGAACACAGGCCACGATGGTTCTCTGTGTACACTGCACGCTAACTCGGCGGCAGATGCTCTGGTTCGAATGGAAAACATGTTGATGATGAGCCAAGCCACTTTACCGCTCTTCGCGCTACGCCGCCAAATCGCTGACACCATTGATGTCGTAATCCAAGTTGAGCGAATGCGTGATGGGAAAAGGCGTATTGTTTCAATAACAGAAGTACAGGGTATTGAAAGCGAACAATACATTACTCATGACCTTTTTACCTTTGATGCATTGTCTGAGGATCAACAAGGAAACATTATAGGGTGCTACAAAAGTGCTAGATGTGTCCCTCACTTCAACGAGAAAGTCAGACACCACCAGCTAGATAAACAACTAAGAGCTGCGATGGAGGTCGACGTCGTATGATCCTAGTTCTAGTAGTACTAAGCACATTACTAAGCCTCTTATTGTTGAGGCGTCGAGCGAGACATGCCAACGTCAATAAACGATTACAGCTTGTCAGCTGTCAGCAACAGGCATCTAGCATCTCGATAAAAAAAGACGACCATATACGTTCTAATAAACTATATGCGCTATTTCGAAGAATCAATGCCTTACTCTGCACCTCAGACAAGGGGTTTATAATTCTTACTGCGATTGGCTTTCCAATTGCAAGCCATGCTTTTTTGCCAAAGGTAGCCCTTTACTACCAGGTAATTGCTGTTGCCGGTTTATGGCTCACTTGTTTCTTCGCTTTGGTTTTCTACCGCCGTAAATTGCAAGTAGAAGAATTCGAGAAAAGCATTATCAGTGTGCTTGGTTTAATTTCTAGAGCCGTTTCTGCAGGCTTATCTGTTCCTCAAGCTATCGACCAAGTCGCGCAAAATGAACAGGGGTTACTCGGTCGCGAGTTCTCATATATTCGTGACAACTTGGCACTTGGGCTTAGCTTAAGAGACACGTTAGAGGACGCGTGTATTCGCCTTCCTTACCATAGCTTTCGTTATTTCTCTGTTGCTCTCATCCTCAATCAGTCGAATGGTGGTCAACTACGTGACATTCTTCAAGGCCTGAGTCGAACGATGCATGACAACCGAGCCATGAGAAAAAAGGTTAAAAGCCTAACCTCTGAGCCTCGAATGACTGCTCTATTTCTATCTCTATTACCCATCGGCTTAATTGGAAGCATAGCTTGGATAGAACCCATAATGGCCGATCGATTGATCAATACTGAATCGGGACAAAATGTACTTATTTACGTTCTGAGTAGCATCTGTTTTGGCACCTTGATTCTAAACTCCTTAACACGCAATAAAAGGTTCTCTTCATGACCTACTTTGCCTCATTGATGATAGGGACAGGACTACTACTGGCCCTGATTGCGCACCTTTATTCATTTAAACGAGATATCGTCAAAAATAGGCTCATGTCTGTTTCTGCTTATTCTAATAAATACTCAACAACCTCAAGCGATTGGGGCTTTCAGGGTCAAGAATCTCGACGTCGAAAGCTGACCCTAATTGGTTTAGGGTCACCAAATGCAGAAACTTATTTTCTCGTAATAAGGTTCACCCTAATGACCGTTGGCGCCATGATTTGGCACATGACTCAAATCTCGGAGTCGAACGTGTACTCAATAGCGGAATGTATCGCCATCGCCATCGTTACCGGCATTCTTATCGATCGGATTCTCGATTGGTGGGTAAACCAAGTGCTAATGCAAATTAGTCGTGTCGTGCCTGACGCAATTGATTTGATGGTGATCTGTGTTGCATCAGGTTTAACACTCGAATCCGTATTCCGCTGTGTTGGTGAAGAGATGCGTTCGATCTCTCCTGCATTGTCACGCGAGTGGCTATTAACCGCGACAGAGATATCGGTTCTCGATTCACCACAAACGGCACTCAACAACTTAGACAAACGAATACAACTGCCTGACATCAACAATGTCGTCACCACGATGAATCAAGCACTTCAATACGGTACACCGCTTGCTGACGCTCTGAAGCTTATCGCTTCTGATAGCCGTCAATACTACTTTCTCGAACTGGAGGAATGGGTCGGAAAAATACCAGCAAAAATGTCGTTCCCTTTAGTGGTCTTCATTATGTTGCCAGTAGTCGCCATTATCATTGCACCAATTATGCTTAATTTAATGCAAACATTGGGGGGAATATGAGACACACCATTCTATGTTGCCTACTTGCGATACTCACAGGGTGCCAATCAACAAACAAAACACAAAATGAGCACGTAGAGGACATGAAAGTAGCTGAAGTTGCACTATTGAACGGCAAGCCTGAGAGCGCTATGGATCTCTATCGCAAAATGTTGGTAGCGAAACCCAAAGACCCGCAGTTACTACTGTTGATGGGCTCCGCAGCCAATCAATCCAGTCGTTATGACGAAGCACTGCATTACTTAAAGCGTGCTATCGAGCTTAATCAATCCAGTGCGATTTACCGTGAGATAGGCCGTTCATGGCTAGCTTTAGGAGAGCTTGAACAAGCAACCTCGGCTCTTGAAGAGTCTGTCCGACTGGAAGCTTCCGATGACGTTGCTCAAAATAGCTTAGGAGTCAGTTACTCGCTCAATAAGCAGTATTCCAAAGCCAGAGAGTGTTACTCAAATGCACTTAGCTTAATGCCTTCAAGCAACGAGTACAGAAACAACCTCGCTATGGCTTGGATACTCGATGGTAAACCAGAGCAAGGGATTCGAATTCTGCACCCGATCTTTGTTAGAGGTGAAGCGAGCGTAAAACTCCAGCTTAACCTTGCTTTGGCTTACGCGCTTTCTGGCGACAGCGAGTCTGCGAAAGCGATCGCTCGTGAGCACCTGTCGCAACCGGAATACGCGAACAATAGCTTGTATTACCAAGCCCTAGCCGCACACGCTAAGCGAGGAGAACAATAATGCTCTCTCGTCAGAAAGGTGCGAATAGCGTTGAGTTTCTAATGATCACCCTACCGTTTCTATTGCTGATACTAGGGTTCTTTGAGATCTGCCGTCTGCTACTGGTCAACATCATCTTCGATGTCGCCGTTCATGCAGGAGCTCGAGAAGTCAAAACTCGACCAGTTGGCCCTTTATCAAATCAAGTTTTCATCGACACTATCGACAAGTTCCCGCTGATCGATCGCAGCAAGATCAAGTTGTCGCAACCTTTGTACGTTGAAAACCTACCGGACTTGGTTAACGAGAAGGCGGCACCAATAAGCAAAGCAGTATTAGGGGAGTACACGGTGTCTTACGCATCCTCATTCGCTCTGCTGCCTAGCCTTTCAACCCGTTTTTTAGAACGTACCGGCAACATAACAACCTTGGAAAAAAAGGTATTGGTGAGTTATGACGGTTAATAACACACACACCAAAAAACAAGCGGGATCAGCCGCCGTTGAGTTCCCATTTGTCGTGCTCGCGATGATGTTCATTCTGTGGGGGTTGGTTGCTATCTACCGCTTATTCAGTATGCAGACTCAGTTAGACAATGTTACTTACAACCTAGTGAATGCGATTTCTTCAACTCAACTCAAACCAGAGCAAGGGAAGAATGGTTTACCCGAGACTCTGAAAGGTCCATTACTCGTGCTCGCTGAACGTTATCTGCCGAGTAGTATTGCCCGCGGCGATATTGGGATTTTACTTGAAAGTCGTGTCTTTGATACTGCTGCTTCGACGTGGGAATACGAATATCTTTATGCAGGAAGCAACTGCCAAAGTGACCCACCTATTGAGGACCTTACGGACATGCTTGTTGTAGGCAACGGTGATCCTGCATTGAATGGAAGACCATCCACTTTGATTCAACTGACCATATGCGTAAAGACACCATTTGACTACGAACGACTTGATCTTCCAAAAAGCCTAAAAAGCTCATCAGTAGTGGTAGGTAAGCACTATGGTTAACTCAATGTTTAGCGGCCTAGCCCGGCAGCAAAAAGGTTCCATCACTCTTTCCTTTCTTGCACTACTGCTCCCTGCACTATTTATCGCTATTGGCACTCTGATGATCTGCGCGCAAGTGATGGTTTCTAATCGAGCTGCGCAAGCCGCTGACTCTGCCGCACTGGCTTGTGCTTTTGCTGATGAGGCGACTTCGAAAATGATGCGCGCATACCAAAGTTACTACCACCCAACATTGAAAGGTGTGAGTGAATTAACGCCAGAAAACCAAGGCTGCCGAATTAGCCTAGGTTACTCCGTTACACCGCTACTACCGCATTTCAGCTATGAACGCTATGACCAAAATGTGACTGCAACAGGTGGTGGCTTTAAGGGGGTGGTTGAAAGCAAACACTCTGCGATTCCAACAGAGCTGGTATTGGTACTCGACGTATCTGGCTCCATGAGCTCAAACATACAGTCACTAAAATCTATTTTGTCGAATGCCTTGAATACAATTCAATCTCAGAGCAATAACGCTAACGATTTAGATTCAGTAAGGATTTCGATCGTTCCCTTCGATTCTGGAGTGGCAACACATCGCCCGCCCTGGTTATCCGAAGAAACAGCCGGAATCTACTGTATCGATGGACTTAGCTATCGTAATGGCGATTTCTCTGCGGCGCTGACCGTAGATAACCTCGCGACGCTGCATTCAGAGCGACCGGTGAAGTTTACACCGCCAAGTAAGTGGTTAAGCGACTGTAATCAAGACTCACCAATGTTGCCCTTGACCAATGTCTTTTCCCGCGTCCAAAACTCGATAAACAGCCTGAAAGCAAATGGCGGTACTCGCTCTTATCAAGGTTTGGTATGGGGAGTGAGGCAGCTTATCCCAAGTTGGCAACAAGCATGGGGAATACACGTAAGCACGGTAGCCGAAACTAGAAGAAAACTGGTGTTATTCACCGATGGCGCTGACGAAGGAAACGCGTTCAATCAACTCGTAAACGCTGGGTTCTGCACTAAGGCTATCAAGCAATACGGCATTGAAATGAATTTCATCGGCTATGGCGTCAGCCCAACTCGAATTACTCAATTCGAGAACTGTGCAGGAAATCCTTTACGCGTATTCAGTGCCACCAATACGACACAACTTAACGAGTACTTTTCCGACATTTTGGCGGTTGAATACTCAGCAAGCATCCAACTCACTCGCTAATTCAAACAAAGCGTGTGACTCAAAACATCTGAAATTAAAACAAACAAATTTAAAAACAATATGGAGAAATACATGTTTACACGAGCCCTAGCGTTATTAGCGCTGTGCCTTTCTTTACCTGCAATGGCTTATCAAGAAGGCGATGCTTTATCGCAAGACGTTGTCAAGAAACTGCAACTCAACAACGAGGAGCTCACTATTGTCGACTTCTTTGCTGAGTGGTGCGTTTCTTGCCGTAAAGAACTTCCAGAAGTAAACCAACTCTACAAAGAACTCAAAGGCACTGGCGTGACATTCAAAGGTGTTGATGTCGATGAGGATGTTGAGGTTGGTCTTGAGTTTCAAAAGCAGATCGGATTGGAATTCCCAGTAGTCAACGATCCAGAGCAAGCATTGATCGCAGAGTTTAGACCTATCGGTATGCCTGCACTTTATTACATCTACCAAGGCAAGGTTATCAAGATTCGCTTTGGCGCAATCAACCACATTGGCGACGTCATTACTGATGACCTAGTGAAAATGGGAGTGCAGTTATGATGTTGATGAAAGCCACTCTTGTTGGATTGCTCGCTATTCCAATGACCACGAACGCGGCACTTGAACTCGACCTTAGTGGTTTAGGAAAAAAGTCCGTTGAACAGCAAACCAGTAATAACAGCACTAATAGCGATGGCCCTATCGTAGAAGAAGAGATCATTTCCGGCACGGTTTACTCCAGTGGCGGCACGCACTCAAACCAAACCACCAAAAGCGCAACTAGACGCAACATCGACATGGTTACACCAAAGGCAAAACAGCTGGTTATCAAAAAAAAAGAGCCAGAAGAGACTAACAAGCCTTCAGCGTTAGCGTTTGTCGATGAATTTCTTGGTATTGAGCCGGTAAAGCCTTGGGAGAAAGGGACGCTAGCTCAAAAAGAGATGAAACCGGGCGGTCCAGTACCAGAATTCGATGTTTTCTCTGAAAAAGTCTTTGCCTACAAACAGGGCTCTGTGGGTGGCAGCGGTGTTGGCGGTGGCGGCTGCGGCTGTAACTAACCATTAAATCGATCCAATAAACTCAATCGAAAAAACACTCAATCAATAAAAAAATATTCAGTACTTCAAAAACTAAATAAGAACAAAATGAAAAAACTACCAATTACGCTGCTAAGTGCAGCGGCAGTGGCTAATGTGGCATTAGCTGAAGATCATGTCTCTGTGCATTACCTGCAATGGCTTATCAAGAAGGCGATGCTTTATCGCAAGACGTTGTCAAGAAACTGCAACTCAACAACG
>NZ_LWEH01000065.1 GCF_001635455.1 Vibrio sp. HI00D65 | reverse complement strand
TGTAAGCGCTGTGAGGCGTTGAGCTAACCTGTACTAATTGCCCGTGAGGCTTAACCATACAACACCCAAGGGGTTTTGATGGACTCAAAAATACAAACGCTTGAATGAGTTTGAAGAGATAAGACTTTTAATAAGCTTTCCAGATTATTTTGCCTTCAGCTTTTAAAAAAGCTGAAAGTAAAAGCAAAATTTTGCTTGGCGACCATAGCATTGTGGACCCACCTGATTCCATGCCGAACTCAGAAGTGAAACACAATAGCGCCGATGGTAGTGTGGGGCTTCCCCATGTGAGAGTAGGACATCGCCAGGCTCCAAATTTATTTTCACTTTTCAAAAGTGAAGAAAAAGTGTTATGAACGACTTGTCAGCGATGACAAGTAGTCCACTGCGGAGTGGTAGTTCAGTTGGTTAGAATACCGGCCTGTCACGCCGGGGGTCGCGGGTTCGAGTCCCGTCCACTCCGCCACTTATTCGATGACCTCGCTTAATGCGAGGTTTTTTCGAATCTAAAGTACAAAAAGTTTTAGGGGTGTAGCTCCAATTGGCAGAGCAGCGGATTCCAAATCCGCGTGTTGGGAGTTCGAATCTCTCCACCCCTGCCACATTAAGAGGCTCTAGCAGAAATGCTAGAGCCTTTTTGCTTTTCACCGCTCCAAATTCCAGTCAACAATTCCCTCGTTTCGCTAGTTCTGATGAAACAGTGTAAGTACTTACTTATCTCGGCCTCGTTTATTAATATCCAAGCCACAAACTTCATTTCTTTATGAGAATTATTCTCAATATTTTGTTACATTTTGGTCGTTATTACTAAAAGGCTACAAATATGGACATCTCTCGTCGTAAATTTATTCAATCATCTCTCGCTATATCTGCACTTACAGTCCTTCCTGCTTGTTCTATGAAGAGGTCGGTTGATGAGAAGGGAGGGTATGTTTACGACTTAACTGCTGAGCCTTCTACTGCTGAAATTGTTCCTGGATTTACTACTAACGTTTTGGGGTTCAATGGTCAGATCCCTGCGCCAACAATTCGTTGTCGACAGGGCGACAAAGTTACGATTCGTTTCACTAATAAATTATCAGAACCAACCACAATTCACTGGCATGGTTTAAGAATCCCTATAGAAATGGACGGGGTGCCTTTCTTGAGTCAGCCACCAATCATGCCCGGTGAAACGTTCGTCTATGAATTTACGCCACCAGATGCAGGCACGTTCTGGTATCACCCACACATGAACAGTGTTAAACAACTTGGTATGGGCTTAGTCGGTCTAATTGTTGTTGAAGAGAGCACACCAGTTCAGTTCGATGAAGAGCATGCTTTGATGCTTAAACACTGGCACCTTGATAAACAAGGACAGTGGAAGGACTTAATGATCCCACGTCTTAGCGCTCGTATGGGGACTCCTGGGGAGTGGAGCAGTGTTAATGGAGTACATGAGCCTACTTATCAACTAAAGCAACATGCAACGACTAGGCTTCGTATAGCTAATGTCGATAACACAATCACTTATCCTATCGCTGTTGAAGGTGCAGAAGCGTGGGTTATTGCCATAGATGGTAACCCGATAAAAACACCTTATAGGTTGACTGAACATAAAATCGGCCCAGGTATGCGTGTCGACATCGGTCTGATTGCTCCAAAGGCTGGTAAGCGAGTGAATGTACTGCAAATGAAGGGACGTTTTCCTTTTTCTTTATGTGAGTTTGAGGTTGTAGATTCCACGCTCATAGAAGTTCAAACACTTCCGCTATTACCTCTTAATCCTGTGCCTAAGTTAGATCTCGCTAACGCAGAAGAGATCGATTTTGTGTTTGAGTGGGAAGGGGCGGTGTCTCCGGTTTCCAAAGATGGGAAATCCATGCCTAAGTTTTGGCTGACCAATAAAAGAGCCTGGGAGGGGATGAGTAAAAACAATATCCCAGAACCACTCGCTACATTAGAGCTCGGTAAAACTTATATATTTGATCTTAAGAATGTTACCCAATACCATCACCCGATCCATATACATGGTCATACGTTCACGGTACTTGATTTAGACGGCAAAAAAATTGAGGAGCCTTTTCACACGGATACCGTATTACTTGGAAAGAACGGTCGAGCGAAAGCGGCATTTGTAGCGGACAACCCCGGACGTTGGATGTATCACTGTCATGTGATTGAACATATGAAAACAGGGCTGATGGGTTATATCGAAGTTAAGTGATACCTGTAACGTTTAATATTTGCGCATACATTCTTAGTTTCCATCCTCGCTTTTATCGGCGGTAAAGCTAGAATATAGGGACTGTTATTTGGGAGGATTCATGGGTCAGTTGTCTATTTTAGGTTTTATTGCCATTGGTGGGGCATTTGGTGCTTGTTCACGTTATCTGATTTCAGAACTGTGTGTACTACTGCTTGGGCGTGGTTTTCCTTATGGTACGCTAACTGTTAACGTGATTGGTTCTTTCATTATGGGTCTACTGATCGCTGCATTTGAAAATGAGATGGTTGCAACTGAGCCATGGCGACAGATCATTGGCTTGGGCTTTCTTGGTGCTTTGACTACATTCTCAACTTTTTCGATGGATAACGTTCTTTTAATGCAGCAAGGCGCATTTTTCAAAATGGGACTAAACGTACTACTCAATGTGGTCTTGAGTATTTCTGCAGCATGGATCGGCTTCCAACTTTTGATAAAGTCATAAAATCTCCTCACGATTTGTTAACAACTCGGCTTGGTTTATCCAAGCCGTTTTTATATACTCGATAGTACTTGTCGGAGTGCCATATGGCTGAGACCGTTAACTCGGGATCCGTTGAACCTGATCAGGCTAATACCTGCGAAGGGAACAAGAGTAGATATCTAACTAGAATCCCTCTAGAGATCTATCACCAGATCACAACTGTATTTCTTACCGTGATCCCTCTTGTAGCATCAATCCGTCAAGCATTTTTATCCCAATAAATAATGGCTAAAAGCCAAGGAAAAATGCTATGTCGAGTCGTAAACAAGCAAGACTGGAAGCGAAGAATTTCATCGATTCTTTATCAGTACAACCTTATCCAAATTCAAAGAAAGCTTACATCCAAGGCTCTCGAGAGGACATTCAAGTCCCTGTACGAGAGATATCACTCGCTGATAGCCTTGTTGGTGGTACCAAAAAAGAGCCTGTATTTGAACCAAATGCACCTATTCATGTCTATGACACCTCCGGTGTTTATACCGACCCAACGCACGAGATAGACCTTTATAATGGCCTTCCTAAGTTAAGAGAGCAGTGGATCGAAGAGCGTGGTGATACTGAGCTATTAGATGATGTTAGCTCTGTTTATACCAAAGAACGTTTAGAGGACGAAACCTTAGACGACCTTCGTTACGGAAACCTACCTAGAATTCGTCGTGCGACTGGCGAGCAATGTGTGACTCAGTTGCACTATGCTCGTAAGGGAGTTATTACTCCTGAGATGGAATACATTGCTATTCGCGAGAATATGGGGCGTCAGAAGTTCGCAGATGAGCAACTGAACCACCAACACCCTGGTCATAGTTTTGGCGCAAATCTTCCAAAAGAAATTACCCCTGAATTCGTACGTAAAGAGGTTGCTGAAGGTCGAGCTATTATCCCTTCAAACATCAACCACCCAGAATCAGAGCCGATGATTATTGGCCGTAATTTCCTCGTGAAAGTAAACGCTAATATCGGTAACTCTTCGGTAAGCTCTTCGATTGAAGAGGAAGTTGAGAAGCTAGTTTGGTCAACTCGCTGGGGCGGCGACACGGTGATGGACTTGTCGACTGGTCGAAATATTCATGAAACACGAGAGTGGATTCTACGTAATAGTCCAGTGCCAATTGGTACGGTCCCTATGTATCAGGCACTTGAAAAAGTTAATGGCGTAGCCGAAGACCTTAACTGGGAAGTTATGCGTGATACCTTAATTGAGCAAGCAGAGCAGGGCGTTGACTACTTTACGATTCATGCTGGCTTGCTTCTTCGCTATGTCCCTATGACGGCTAAGCGTGTTACCGGCATTGTCTCTCGTGGTGGTTCTATCATTGCGAAATGGTGTCTTGCTCATCACCAAGAAAGCTTCCTATACACCCACTTCCGTGAGATTTGTGAGATCTGTGCGAAGTACGATGTAGCACTTTCATTGGGTGATGGCCTGCGCCCGGGATCTATTGCAGATGCCAATGACGAGGCTCAGTTTGCTGAACTTCGTACCTTAGGTGAGTTGACGAAAGTGGCGTGGGAATATGACGTACAGGTTATAATCGAAGGCCCTGGACACGTTCCGATGCACATGATTAAAGAGAACATGGATGAGCAATTAGAGCATTGTCATGAAGCGCCTTTCTATACATTAGGCCCGCTGACTACAGACATTGCCCCTGGTTACGACCATATTACCTCTGGTATTGGTGCTGCGATGATCGGTTGGTACGGCTGTGCGATGCTTTGTTACGTGACTCCTAAAGAGCATTTAGGTTTGCCAAACAAAGAGGACGTTAAGACTGGCTTGATCACTTATAAGCTGGCGGCACACGCTGCTGATTTGGCAAAAGGGCATCCAGGTGCACAAATCCGTGACAATGCGCTTTCTAAAGCGCGCTTTGAATTCCGCTGGGAAGACCAATTTAACCTAGCATTAGATCCAGCTACAGCCCGCTCTTTCCATGATGAAACCTTGCCACAAGAATCAGGTAAGGTTGCGCATTTCTGTTCTATGTGTGGACCTAAATTCTGTTCGATGAAGATTTCTCAGGAAGTGAGAGAGTACGCGAAAGACACAGAACAAGTAGCAGCGGATCAGGCTATCGAGATTAAGATGCTAGATAACCCGCTGGAAGGGATGCGTCAAAAATCACAAGAGTTCCGCGATACTGGCTCTGAACTTTACCATCCTGCCGTTGGTGCAAAAGAAGCTCAATTAGAGGAGTAATGACAGTGAAAATTCTGATCCCACCTCAATATATTGAGTTAACGGGGGAGGTTCAACACTGTCTATTGGTTGCTAAGCGACAAGGTTTAGCAACCGATGCAGTTGAGTTGGGTGTCAGCCCAACTCAATACTTCTCTATCGTTGATTCTCAGCACTCACTTGCTATGGGCTTTGCTTCCGATGTCGTTTCAACTGAAGCGGAGAAGCTAAGCTCGCTTGATCACATCGTAAGTTATGACGAGTCGTTATCGCTGACAGATGTTCGAGATGCTTTAGCGCAATACCCTAATACGATATATGTCGGTGTAGCCGATGAGGCTACGGTATTAGATATTTGGTCACACTTAAACGCCAATCGAGCTATCAAAAGTATTACCACCGATCATCAAGAAATAGATAGCCGCCATCACTTTGCGTGGTTACTCACATTATTGGCTTTAGATTTCCCATTAGAAGATACATTGGTTCTAGCACGCGCTGCATCTAATGTTTCACGTGGAACATGGCCAAGCCATTATCAAGAGTTCCCAATTCCGGTGTTAGAAGACAAGCATTTAAGTATTAGTGTTGGCTGGACCCATCAAGGAACGTCACTGTCTTTCCCTGACTTGACTAAGAAAAGCCTCGGGTTATACCCAGTTGTCGATCATGTGGATTGGATTGAAAGGCTGCTTAAGCTTGGAATCAATACGGTGCAACTGCGAATTAAGAATCCTCAGCAATCGGATTTGGAACATCAAGTCTCACGTTCTATCGCACTCGGCAGGCAATACCAAGCTCAAGTTTTTATCAATGATTATTGGCAACTTGCACTCAAACATGGCGCTTTTGGTGTTCACTTGGGACAAGAGGATATTGAAGAATCGAACCTCTCACAGTTGAGTAAAGCGGAAATCAAGATAGGTCTATCGACACATGGTTACTATGAGTTGCTACGAATCATCCAAATAAACCCAAGTTACATCGCGTTAGGACATATCTTCCCAACCACTACGAAACAGATGCCATCCAAGCCCCAAGGTTTGGTACGTTTATCTTTGTACCAACAACTAATTGATACCATTCCATACAGTGAAGAACTTGTTGGTTATCCGACCGTGGCTATTGGTGGGATTGACCAATCGACGGCAGAACAGGTATGGAATTGTGGCGTCTCAAGCCTCGCGGTAGTGCGTGCAATTACGTTGGCGGAAGATCCAAAAGCGGTTATTGAGTTTTTCGAAGCTCTTATGAATGGCAACTCTTCAACCTTTAATGAAGAGGTTAGTCAGGAGTTGTGCCATGCTGACTGACTTTGAATTTGTACGTTATCAACGCCAAATCGCATTACCTGAAATCGGTGAACAAGGACAACGAAATCTACTAAACGGTCATGTGTTAGTGATTGGTTGTGGTGGTTTGGGGAATGCTGCGGCTCTTTATCTAGCGGCGTCTGGCATCGGCAAAATCGTGCTGGTTGATGATGATTGTGTCGACTCGTCCAATCTACAACGACAGGTCGCCTTCAAAGAAAGCGATCTTGGCACAGCTAAAGTCGATGCGTTGAAACTACAGTTGAGTGAGCTAAATGGTAGAAGCCAAGTTAGGACCATCAACAAGCGAATGGCAGAAAGCCAGTTAAAGCTTGAAGTTATGCTAGCTGACGTTGTGTTGGACTGTACCGACAACTTCGCGACCCGCCAACAAGTTAACCAAGCGTGTTTCGAGGCTAACACACCATTGATATCAGGCTCCGCAATTGGTTGGAAAGGTCAGTTTGTTGTCTTCGATTATCAAAACCAGCAGGGGTGTTACCACTGTCTTTTCCCGTTTGACCACCATACACAAACAACGCGTTGTAGCGACAGTGGCATCATTGGGCCTGTGGTCGGGACTATTGGAAACCTCCAAGCTCTTGCTGCTATTCAGTGCATAGGCAGTGGCGAGTTTCAAGTGGCGACACATAAGCTCAAGCTGTTCGACGGTAGGAGCATGAGCTGGCAAGACCTAATAGTCACGCAAGATATCGAATGTCCGGTGTGCAATTCGTCAGTGACCAATAATTTAGAAGAAGAAGCACTATGAGCAATATAACTATTTCAATAAACGAGCAACCAGAGCAGGTCGCGAAATCATCTTCTCTTGCAGATATTATTCATTCGCTTTCGCTACCTGATTTAGGGTGTGTATTCGCTATCAATAACGCGGTTGTCCCACGCAGCCAGTGGCAACAAACCATCGTCAATGAAGGCGACTCTATCTCTCTTTTTCAAGCTATTGCAGGGGGCTAACTATGTTAACCATCGCAGATAAAACATTTCAATCAAGACTGTTCACTGGCACAGGCAAGTTCGCCAATAAGCATTTGATGGCGAGTGCTATCGAAGCGTCAGGTTCTCAACTGGCAACCATGGCACTGAAGAGAGTCGATATTCGTTCTGAGCAAGACGATATCTTACAGCCTATTATTGATGCTGGCGTAAACCTACTTCCGAATACCTCTGGCGCGAAGAACGCGAAGGACGCCATATTTGCTGCTCATTTAGCTCGTGAAGCACTTGGCACCAATTGGCTTAAACTTGAGATTCACCCAGACCCAAAATACTTGATGCCAGACCCAATCGAGACACTTAACGCGGCTGAGCAACTGGTAAAAGATGGCTTTGTTGTTTTGCCTTATTGCCATGCTGACCCTGTATTTTGTAAGCGCCTAGAAGAAGTTGGTTGTGCTGCTGTAATGCCGCTTGGTGCACCTATTGGTTCTAATAAGGGAGTCGCTTCAGCTGACTTCTTAGAGATCATTATCGACCAAGCGAATGTCCCTGTGATTGTTGATGCTGGCATTGGTGCTCCGTCACATGCGGCGCGTGCGATGGAAATGGGTGCTGATGCTGTGTTAGTGAATACCGCGATTGCTGCTTCTCAACAACCGGTTGAAATGGCGATTGCTTTTAAGTTGGCAGTTGAAGCGGGGCGTATGGCTTATCGTGCTGGTCTTGCAGGTCAAGTGTCTCATGCGGTTGCTTCCAGTCCGTTAACTTCCTTCCTAGACGAGTAGCATTACTATGACGTTTGTTGATCGATTTAAACAGCTCAACTGGGATGACATTGGTATGTCGATCTTCAGTAAAACGGCAGCGGATGTTGAACGAGCCCTGAGTAAACCCAAACGAGACTTAGAAGATTTTAAGGCTTTGATCTCTCCGGCCGCAGAACCTTACTTAGAGCAGATTGCACAACAATCGTTGGCGCTAACGCGTAAGAGATTTGGCAACACGATGTCGTTGTATATTCCCTTGTATCTATCCAACTTGTGCGCGAATGCGTGTACGTATTGTGGTTTTTCGATGGAGAACCGCATCAAGCGTCGCACATTAACTTTAGATGAAATTGATGCTGAGAGCGCAGCCATCAAAAAGATGAAGTTCGATAGTGTGTTGTTGGTTACTGGCGAACATGAAACGAAAGTTGGTATGAAATACTTTCGTGAGGTGTTGCCGAATATCAAAGCGCAATTTAATTACCTCGCGATGGAAGTGCAGCCGCTTGCTCAAGACGACTACGCGGAGCTTAAAACACTAGGCTTAGACGCCGTGATGGTCTACCAAGAAACGTATAGTCCAAGTACCTACGCTGAACACCACTTGCGTGGTAACAAAATGGATTTTGAATACCGGCTTGAAACGCCCGATCGTTTGGCAAAAGCGGGCATTGATAAGATAGGTATCGGTGCTTTGATTGGCCTGGAAGATTGGCGAACGGATAGCTTCTTCGTGGCTGCTCACTTAGACTATCTTGAACGTACTTACTGGCAAACTCGTTACTCGATTTCTTTCCCACGTCTTCGTCCTTGTGAGGGTGGTTTACAACCTAAGTCGATCATGAGCGACAAACAGCTAGTTCAACTTATCTGTGCTTATCGACTATTAAACCCTGAGGTTGAGTTGTCTCTTTCGACTCGTGAGTCAGCAACGTTCCGCGACAATGTGCTTCCGTTAGGTATCACTAGCATGTCAGCGGCATCAAAAACGCAACCTGGTGGCTATGCTTCTGGTGAGGAAGAGCTTGAACAATTTGAGATAAGTGATGAGAGAGGTGCTGCTGATGTTGAAACTATGATTCGTCAACGTGGCTTCGATCCGGTGTGGCGAGATTGGCACAGCGCTTACTCTGGCTAACTTGCTGCTTGATTGATGTTCCACGTGAAACATCAGTGATGTGATATCGACAAATAAAGACGGCTACCCCTAGGTAGCCGTTTTCGTATCTAACTTAGCTAAAATGATGTGGCTAAGTTACCTATCTAGTTAGGCGTTAAGCGTGAGCTAGTGGCGTTGTTGCTTGGCGTAGCCACTCTAACGTAACACCGTCAACTAATGGGCTAACATCGTTCCACACTTTTTGGTGGTAATCGTTAAGCCATGCAAGCTCCTGACGTGTTAGTAGGTCTACGTTGATATTGCGCTTATCGATAGGGCAACGTGTTAGCGATTCAAACGTTAGCACTGAGAAGTCACCTTGAGTTTGAAGCTCAATAACCAACTCTAAGTTTTCGATACGGATACCAAATTCATCGGCACGGTAGTAACCCGGCTCATTTGATAACACCATACCTTCAACAAGAGGAACGTCGATCAGCTTTTTAGAGATGCTTTGCGGACCTTCATGAACACTAAGGAAGTGGCCAACACCGTGACCAGTACCGTGGTCATAGTCGTAGCCTTCTGCCCATAAGTGCTGACGCGCTAGGGTGTCCAATTGGAAGCCACGAGTACCTTGTGGGAAGCGAGCACGTGCAATACCGATGTGACCCTTAAGTGCAAGGGTGAATTGTTGAATCATTTCTTCGCTTGGCTGGCCAATGGCGATAGTACGTGTGATGTCTGTTGTGCCATCTAGGTACTGACCGCCTGAATCGACTAGGTATAGCGTATTCATTTCTAGCTGACCCGGCTCAGGCTGGTTCTCATGGTTGTAGTGACACATGGCTGCGTTTCCGCCTGCCGCTGAAATTGTGTCGAAACTTAGGTCCATCAGGGTAGGATCTTGCTCACGGAATGATTGTACTTTGTCAGCTAATACCGCTTCGTTATGCAGGTTACCTTGCGCGACTTCTGTATCAATCCAAGAAAGGAATTTTGCCATCGCCACGCCATCGCGGATGTGACATGCTTTCATACCTGCAATTTCTGTTTTGTTCTTCGCAGCTTTTGGCATTAGGCATGGGTCGGCGGCTTCAATGATATGGGCACCAGCGTTTTGAAGAACAAGTGTGTACCAAGCATTGCTTGTACCTGAATCAACAGACACATTCTTACCCTCTAAAGATTGAAGGCGAGCTTCCAGCTCTGATGGGTGAGAAACACGAATACCATTACCAACGTGTGCTTCAAAGCCTGCAGGAATACGCGCTGGTTCTAAGAAGAAATCGACACTTTCATCGGCGTGAATGATGGCATTAGATAATACAACCGGCAGACGGGATACGTCTAAACCACGAATGTTGAGTAACCAGCAGATTGAATCCAGTTCAGTAAGGATAGCGGCATCAGCACCCTTGGCTTTTAGTAGCCCTGCAATTTCTGCACGTTTGCTTTCACTTGATTGGCCAACGGCATCGGTAGCCATGAGGCGAACATCAGAGACAACAGGTGTAGGGCGATCAGACCAAAGCTCATCAATCGGGTTTGCTGTTAATGTTGTAAGTTCAACTTTATCAGCCAGTCTAGCTTGTGCGCCTTTCAACCAAGCGGCTGTGTGCATTCGTGGGTCAAACGCAACTTTACTGCCTTGTGCTAGTGAATTGATGATCCAATCTAAAGCTGGTTCTTCAATAAGGTGGCGATACTCAAATAGCTCACCGGG
Organism: Vibrio sp. HI00D65; assembly: GCF_001635455.1. Lineage (GTDB taxonomy): Bacteria > Pseudomonadota > Gammaproteobacteria > Enterobacterales > Vibrionaceae > Vibrio. The sequence continues at coordinate 26,403 of NZ_LWEH01000065.1, read as the reverse complement.
TACTTGCTTGCGAACCTGAACGGTATAGCGACCATCAACAAAAATAGCCGCGTTTTCACGTGTGATAACAGCCGCACCTGCAGAGCCAGTGAAACCGGTTAGCCAGTGAAGTCGCTCGTTATGAGCTGGAACGTATTCACCTAGGTACTCGTCTTCATGTGGAATGATAACAGCATCTAAGTGGTTTGCTTCAAGCCAAGCTCGAACCGTAGTAACGCGTTCCGCAGTGATATTGTGCATCTGTGTTTATCCTTATTGTTAGGGTCCTTGTTAACACTCACAGCCGATATACCTGTGAGGGGACTTATTAGGTCAATAAGCTAGCGTTTTTGTCAGTTTGCTGCAAACGCTGTACGCCATTTTTATCTAAGGTGCAGAGTTTTTTCTTTGATGATATCTCGTAACCAAGTTAAGGCTGGGTCGTTTTCTCTATCACGGTGCCAAAACAGAGTGTATGCCATTGGTGGAAATTCCATTGGCAGAGGCACAACCACTAAGTCGAGCTGCTTCGCAACTAGATGGGTGAAGTGGCTTGGTGCGGTAAATACAAAGTCGGTGTAAGTACATAGGCTCGCCGCGCTGTTGAAGTCGGGCACAGAGATAGCGATATCGCGTTGATGGCCGAGGTCTGCCAATTTGTAGTCGAGTAGCCAGCGATCGTTACCGTCACACCTTACTTGAACATGGCGCTGTGTCAGATAGGTTTCTAAATCCCATTGACCACTCAAAGCGGGGTGGTTGCGTCTCAATACACACATCTGTGCGTCACGGTAGATCTCTTGTTCACAAATATCATCAGGTGGCAGCATGGTCAGGCGCGCATCGTTGATGTCGATGTCTTTGCCAGTGAGGCCGATGTCTAACTCACCAAGTTGTAACTTCTTAAAGGTTTGCTCTGTCCAAGCGTGAGTATTGATATTTACCTTCGGCGCTTGGCGAAAGATCGCTGGTAAGAAGTGAGGAAGAATCAACGGGTAGACACTTTCAACTGCTGCAATATGAAAACTGTGGTCACTGTTGTTGGGAATGAAAGTCTCGGGTTGGGTAAGTACATCAAGTTGATTGATCAGTGTTTCTAGCCGTGGCTTAAGGAACACCGCTTTGGGTGTCGGGCGCAGGCCGTGTGCACTTCGCGTAAAAAGAGGATCATTAAATTGTTCGCGAAGTTTGGCCAATGATTTACTCACGGCTGACTGGCTCAGGCATAATCGATGTGCAGTTCGCGTAACACTCAGCTCTTCCATTAGCACCTGCAAGCAAACCAGTAGATTGAGGTCGAGGCGTGATAGTTTCTCGATGTTCATGTGAATTTCCTAATTGGAATAATGCTAATGATTATATGCCATTTTTGTTCATATCTTCAGTTGGTTATTATGCACCTAAATTAACTCATCCGGAGAATCTTGTGCCTTCTAACGCGCTTCCAACCCCTAGTAAACTGCAGGTTGCTTTATTGGCGATGCTGGTCCTTTTTAGCCCTTTGGCTATTGATATCTATCTACCAGCTCTACCACAGATTTCGACAGCGTTTCACGTGGAACATGCACTAGCACAAGATACGATTACTTGGTTTTTGTTTGCTATGGGTGTCGGCCAACTATTTGCTGGCCCTTTGGCGGATAAGCTAGGACGTCGAACCGTTGCACTGGGAGGTATTAGTATCTATGCATTGAGTGCTTGCTTGGCGTGGGCAGCTCAATCTATTGATATGATGCTAATAGCTCGGCTGCTACAAGGCTTAGGAGCTTGTGCGACTTCTGTGGCAGCCTTTGCAACGGTTCGCGATCTATTTGGTCCAGAGAAGAGCGGTCGAATGATCAGCTACCTGAATGGCGCTATTTGTTTTATTCCTGCCTTGGCTCCGATTCTTGGTGCTTGGCTAACTCATCAATTTGGTTGGCGTGCGAACTTCAGTTTTATGGCGGGTTTCGCGGTAGTCGTTGGCAGCATCTTATTCTTCCAAATGAAAGAGTCGAACCCGGCGACGGAAAAGGTAGCGGTGTTCAAACTAGAGCGCTACTGGTCTATATTGAAAACACCTTCATTCCTTTTTCACGCCACTTTGTGTTTGATGGCGATGGCTGTGATCCTCGCTTATGTAACCTCAGCACCGGTTGTATTGATGGAAAATCTCGGTTTGACTATGAAGGAATTTACTTTTTGGTTCAGTTTTAACGCGGTATTCAATATTGCCGCTGCGTTTACCGCACCAAAATTTATGGACCGTTTTGGGACTTATAAAACTCTTGTTATCGGTATTTTAATACTCGGTCTAGCGGGTGTGATAATGTTGCTACTTGCTCGACAAAATAGCCCGATTGCTTTCATGTTCCCTATCTTCCTGTCATCTGTTGGCTTCGCTTGGGTTCTAGGTACATCTGCGGGAAAAGCATTGGAGCCATTCGGTGATCGCGCAGGCACTGCATCAGCTTTGATTGGTTTGTTTCAAATGAGTGGTTCTGGACTGCTTGTTGGTACGGTGCAGCGTCTTGATTTAAATTCCCAAGAGATATTTGCATTGCAAACATTCTTCTTTGCTCCAGCGTTGTTAATCTTATTTAGTAAGGCAGGCAAGTCGTGGCATGCAACATTTGCAAAAGCATAAGCAATAAGGGTAGCAAAATATACAAATGGCGGTTTGCGAAACGTTAAAACATGGTATATTGGTTATATATTGAAACGTAAGTCCCTAACGGAAAAATACTGTAATGTCATTAACAACCTATGAAATGGCGCGCGTCTTAGAACAAATGGAAGATGCACCTGAAAAGGTTATGTTTGGTAAATTGCTTAAAGAGCTAGGCAACCAAAGTGAAGAGCGTATTCGCAGTGCGGCAAAACAAGTTCCAATTGATACTTTGCGAGATATCATCTACCAATTTCAGCGTGTGGTAGAGTCTCGTAAAGGTGAACAAGTTCAGCTATTAGCAAAAGAGCTAGCAGAGCAAGGCATCTCGGCTGAAGAGCTTCAGGCTTTTCTAGAAAAGTAAGCTTAACCCAGTTAAAAAAGAAACCACTCAATTGAGTGGTTTTTTGCGTTTGGGTTATCGATGTTTTAGTTAGCCTCTAAATTGCGCCTTCAAAACTCTATCTAATGAAAACGGTCCAGCACCCCATACGATGACGATAAGAATCATCAGTCCCCAAAGTTGGTGGTCGTAGAAGCCTTGATCCCACAGTACTGGGTAAGAGACGACAACAATAATATTGAAAACAAAAAGTGCGGCGGCCATCGGGCGTGTTAGCAAACCAAGCGCTAAGAATATCGGCAGGATTAGTTCAGCAGCTGTTCCCATATAGGCTGCTAATTCCCACGGTAATAGAGGTACCTGATATTCCAATTCGAACAAGAAGAGGGTGCTGTCCCAGGTCGCTATCTTGGTCTGCCCAGAGTTGAAGAATACCCACGCCACCCAAAGGCGACAGAAAAGAAGTAGCACAGGGACGAAAAGTGCCTGAGATTTCTCAACCAAATTGTTGTATTGAGCCATCATGTTTGTGACTGTGTTGTTATCCATATTATGTCTCCAATTCATCATTGATTGAAAAACCTGAGATGACGTTGGGCGCCATGACGGCATTTAGATGTTGCAGTAGTGAGGGCGTTACTTGTCCGAGCGCTTTACCAGATTGAAGCTCAATGAGCAGTTGGTGGCACTCCTTGATCAGGCTATGGCTTTCGAGCTGTGAATTCTCAGCTCGAATTACTATCCCAAACTCTGCGCGATTGATGTCTAACCCGTTCAGTTGCTGTTGGTAGATAGCGTGTTCAAGCGCTATTAGGGCATAGCAAGAATCGAATAGTGTTACCGAATCCTTGAGGTGGAAAACCAAGGCGCCTTGCTGCTCTTGTGGCACTGAAGCTAAACAGGAGATCGGCTGTTGATTCGGTGGAGTTGCACATGCGTGTCTCACTAAACTGTCCTTTTGCCATTCATAGCGTGCCACTCCACTCAGATAAGGTGCTGCCTCCATAATGGCAGGAAAGGCTTGTATGGTTTGTTCGAAGTGCTTGCCATAACCACTGACATCTCCAGAGGTCGATGGGTAACTAAGAACATGTTGACGCGCCATTTGTTGGAAGCACTCCTCACCAACTAACATCTCAGTCAGTGGGTAAGTCGCAACGAGAACTTCGCTTAAGCTAATCACAAAGTTATTGCGATAAATTTGGATGCGTTGCTGATCGCTAAAATGATCGCTCACGATGTCGCAGTGCTCGCCGTCATTTTGATAGCGCAGGGCATTCGCAAACTCGGACTGAACATCTGCTAGGGAGTAGCTCATGAGGCACGACTCCTTTGATTGTCATGTTGATACAGCTTTTCACTGGCTTTGGCAGCCTCTGCCAAGAGAATTTGTGGCTCTGGGATATCTAAATCCCACTCAATCAAGGTGTGGCGAGAGCCATGTTGCTCTATCCACTGAGTGTAAAGTTGCCACACTTCATCACAGACGGGTTGACTGTGCGTGTCTATCCAAACCTCACCTTGCTGGAGCTTCTTCTTGGTATAACCTGCCAAGTGAATTTCTTCCACTTGGTTTGCTGGTATGCCATTGAGGTACTCTTCACAGCTGAAGCCATGATTAAACGATGAGACGAAAATATTATTGAAATCGAGCAGTAGGCGACACTCGGTGCGCTTTTGCACTTCAGCCAAAAACTCCCATGCTGAAATCGTTGAATGCTTGAAAGCTAGGTAGCTTGATGGATTCTCAATTAACATTGGACGTTGCAAACTGTCTTGAACCTCGATGACGTTACGGCAGAAGACGTCCAATGCTTCTTCGGTATAAGGTAGTGGTAGCAGGTCATTGAAGTAGTGACCGACGGTTTGGCTCCAACGCAAATGATCAGAAACCAAGAAAGGTTCGATATCATCAATAATTGCTTTGAGTTGCAGCAAGTGCTGTTGGTTGATTCGTTCAACAGAACCAAGAGACAACCCAACACCATGACAGCTTATGTGGTGATGATGGCGAATCTCTCGGAGTTGTTGGCGCTGTGAAGAATGGGGTAAGAAGTAGTTTTCGCTGTGAACCTCTAACCAACTTACCAAATCAGAATTCTGGCTGAAGAAATCTAAGTGCGGCGTTCTAAGGCCAACCCCTGAGTTGGGGTGAAGAGTTTGAGTCACAACGATTCTCCTAATGGGTAGTGGAGGTGAGCTGGTATTCAGCTCACCATACTGAGTGGTTCAGTTATGCCCTCAGGCACTATGATGATTGAGTGCTACCACCAGTTAACTGGCCACATAGCCCTTTAGGAACGACCACGAATGCATCGGAGTGGTTGTCTTCTTTTGCTGTATCAGCACATGAACTTGTTTTAGTTGCACAGTCATTTTTGCCAGCTTTTGATACGCCATAGCATTTTTCTTTCGCTGCTGCTTCCGCAGGTGCTGATGTAAGAACGGCACCGCCAAACGCTAGTACACTTGTGATCGCAGCTGTAACAGCAAGATTAGAATTTTTCATAGTCATTCTCTCTAGACTTAATAGTATTTACACATCGCAGGTTAATGAGTTGTTAACTTGCGTACTAAAAAGGATAGGAACAACCCGAAAATAATTTTACAGCATTATAAGAATCATCAAAGTTAGTGATTATTTGGTTGTTAATCGTTTGATTAGGTGATGTTATTTTTTGATGGTTTTTTCTTCTTAATATTCTAAACGCAGCCTAGTGTTTAGGTTATAATCAATGTTTATGTATAAATACCCAGTAGTGAGCATATCCAATGATAGATCCTTCGCTTTTACTCGATGGCCTAAACGACAAACAACGTGAGGCGGTCGCAGCACCTTTAGAAAACCTACTTATTCTGGCAGGTGCTGGTAGTGGTAAAACGCGAGTTTTGGTGCATCGTATCGCTTGGCTGCAGAGTGTCGAGCAAGCATCGCCGTTCTCTATCATGTCAGTAACCTTCACAAATAAAGCGGCGGCAGAGATGCGTGGTCGTATTGAGGAGTTGATGATGGGCAGCTCGTCAGGCATGTGGAACGGTACCTTTCATGGTATTTGTCACCGTATTCTGCGTGCTCACTACCTAGATGCAAAATTGCCAGAAGATTTCCAGATCATTGATTCCGATGATCAGATTCGTCTATTACGCCGCTTAATCAAAGCACAAAACCTCGATGAAAAGCAGTGGCCTGCTAAGCAAGCTTCGTGGTGGATCAACGGCAAGAAAGATGAAGGCCTGCGCCCGAGCCACATTGATGCCTACCATGATCCAGTAACTCAAACATGGTTAAAAATTTACTCGGCTTATCAAGAAGCGTGTGACCGTGCTGGGTTGGTGGACTTCGCGGAGATTTTGCTGAGATCACACGAGCTACTGCGCGACAAGAAACACATTCGTGAACACTACCAAGCGCGCTTTAAGCATATTCTGGTCGACGAATTCCAAGATACCAACAACATCCAATATGCTTGGCTACGTATGATGGCGGGCCCTGATTGTCGAGTGATGATCGTAGGTGATGATGACCAATCTATCTATGGCTGGCGTGGTGCAAAAATCGAGAATATTCAGAAGTTCTTGGACGAATTCCCGGGCGCTTCAACGATTCGATTAGAGCAAAACTACCGCTCAACCAAAACTATCTTGCAAGCATCGAACGAGCTTATCTCAAACAACACTGAGCGAATGGGTAAAGAGTTGTGGACCGATGGTAACGATGGTGAGCCAATCTCCATCTACTCAGCTTACAACGAGCTTGATGAAGCTCGTTTCACGGTAAGTAAGATTAAAGAGTGGCAAGAGAAAGGTGGTGCACTCGAAGATACGGCGATGCTTTATCGTAATAACGCCCAATCTCGTGTTCTTGAAGAAGCGCTGATTCAAGCGGGCTTACCATACCGAATCTACGGTGGTATGCGATTCTTCGAACGTCAGGAGATCAAAGATGCATTGAGCTACCTGCGTTTAATGGGTAACCGTAACGATGATGCCGCTTTTGAACGTGTGGTTAATACGCCAACACGTGGCTTGGGTGACAAGACTCTAGAAACGATTCGATTTGCAGCGCGTGACCGTGGTGCGACGATGTGGCAAGCGAGTATCGCTTTGTTGGAAGAACAAGTACTGCCAGGTCGTGCAGCGGGTGCCTTAAGCCGCTTTATCGAGTTAATTAATGCGCTTGAAGACGACACGTTAGAGCTGAACTTACATGAGCAAACTGACCATGTGATTAAATCTTCAGGTCTGTTTGCGATGTACGAGCAAGAGAAAGGCGAGAAGTCTAAAGCGCGTATTGAGAACTTGGAAGAATTAGTAACAGCAACTCGTCAGTTTGAGAAGCCTGAAGAAGCTGATGAGATGAGCATGCTAACAGCATTCTTAACACATGCGGCTCTGGAAGCAGGTGAAGGTCAGGCTGATGAGTTTGATGATGCGGTTCAGCTTATGACTCTGCACAGTGCTAAAGGTCTAGAGTTTCCAATGGTATTCATGGTGGGTGTCGAAGAAGGCATGTTCCCAAGCCAGATGTCTGCTGAAGAAGCAGGGCGTTTGGAAGAAGAGCGTCGCCTATGTTACGTAGGCATGACCCGTGCGATGGAGAAACTGTACATCACTTACGCTGAGATGCGTCGCTTGTACGGACAAGACAAATACCACAAACCATCACGCTTTATTCGTGAGTTGCCAGAAACCTGTCTGGATGAGGTGCGTATGAAAGCACAGGTGAGTCGCCCTGCGAGCAGTGGTCGCTTTAGCCAAACTGCAGTTAAAGAGAACTTTAATGAAACTGGCTTTAGCTTAGGTTCTCGTGTGAAGCACCCTAAGTTTGGTGAAGGTACGATTATCAACTTTGAAGGAAGTGGGCCACAGAGCCGAGTGCAAGTGGCGTTTAATGGTGAAGGGATTAAGTGGTTAGTGACAGCTTATGCTCGTTTGGAGCAACTCTAATCTGTTACTCCCGAATCTAACAACCATTGACGGTTAAAAACATAAAGAGCAGCTATGAGCTGCTCTTTTTTATTGCGTATCGCCTAGGCGGTCGCAATAGATTATTGGCTGGAAGGGAGCTTACAGCGCAGTCAGTGCCGCTTCGTAGTTTGGCTCTTCAGTGATCTCTGCAACCAACTCGCTGTGTGTTACCACACCTTTTTCATCAACAACAACAACCGCACGTGTAGTCAGTCCTGCTAGTGGGCCTTCAGCAATTGCTACGCCGTAGTCTGAAGCGAACTCAGGTGAACGGAAAGTCGAAGCGTGTTGAACGCCTTCAATGCCTTCAAGCTCGCAGAAGCGACCTGCAGCAAATGGGAGGTCAGCAGAAATACAAACAACAACTGTGTTCTCAAGTTCAGCCGCTTTTGCGTTGAACGTACGTACGCTCGTTGCACAAGTTGCGGTGTCGATGCTTGGGAATATGTTTAGAACCACTTTCTTGCCTGCAAGAGAAGCAAGAGTCAGTTCAGAAAGATCGCCTGCAGTTAGTGCAAAGCTTGGTGCCTGCTCGCCAGTTTGTGGGAATGTGCCAGATAGCGGTACAGCTGCGCCTTTGAAGGTAACGTGTGACATGAATTTGTCCTTAATTTAATTATGGTTATGAAACTAGTTGAGTCTAGTAAGGCTTACGTTACTCGGAAGCGGTTAAGAAGTGAATGATTTAAATGTCAGAATTGTAAGTATCTCTTAGGTTCGAGGAGGGGTGAAAACATCAATCGATAAGAGGCAGATAAAGAAAAACCCCGAGAGCTTGCGCTCATCGGGGTCTATAGTCTTACTCGCAGCAATCCGGCTACTAAGTGTGCTCCATGCATCAAATCCATGATAGTGTGCTGTTATCCTTCAGCGTATTCCTTTCGTCGCCTTCCTAGCGGTGTCCTTGATCTTATCCTGATCTGCCAACAATCCTCGTTAGCACGCGTCACTTGTTCCTTGAGCGGTGTCCTTTACATCATCCTGATGTTAAGTCCTTTCCTCGTCCAGAGGTGTCCATTGTCTTTCCTTAGTAGCAACCATCCTAGTTACTATTGTGTCCATTCAATGTCCATTTCGCTATCCATGCCGATTATTCATCCTGAGTAATCGAATCTTCATCCTGAAGATAACCAAGTCCTTGGCGTTTCCTGTTCCGTGTCAGCATCCTTCCGACACCATCCATACTACCGACTCCTTATTTATCAGCAATGGTGCATAAGCGAATTTCTATATAATTATTTGTACGATAAATGTACGTTTTGTTTTATTTCAATTAGTTAATATATGTTAGTGCTTAAATTCGCAGTTAAATATCGATATTTACTCACTGCCTTGTGAGAGATCTCGCACAAGACAGTGAGTAAAAAGGGAATATTTACCCTTATTGGCCGATAGCAGCACCTTCACGACGAGGGTCTGCTGCACCTTCTAGACCATCTTTTGTGATGCGAATAGCGTGTAAACCGGAGTTAAGATCGCGAATATTAACTTCAAATCCCATCTTTTCGAGCTCAGGTTTAAAGTTTTCCGCCGATGTTCCTTTTTCCAGATCTAGCGTGCCGAAGCGGTTTAGGAAGTGCGGTTGGTTTATCGCTTGCTGGATATCCATGTCCCATTGGGTATGAGCAATGATCGCTTGTGCTACATAACCTATGATGCGGCTACCACCCGGAGAACCAATCGCCATGTAAGGTTTATCGTCTCGCATGATGATAGTCGGTGCCATTGAAGAGCGTGGACGCTTACCTGGTTCAAGTCGGTTTGCGATAGGTTTGCCATCGTTGTGGGTCTTGAACGAGAAGTCGGTCAGCTCGTTGTTCAGTAGGAAGCCTCTCACCATCAAGCGTGAGCCAAATGCATTCTCAATGGTGGTGGTCATCGACACGACATTGCCTTCGCTATCGACAATATTGAAGTGGCTGGTGGACGGCAGTTCAATAGATACATCTTGGCTGCGCAGCATTGCGTGATCCCACGGCGGAATGCCTGAAGTCGCACTCTCCAGAGCCTTACCTGCGGAAATTAATTGGGCTCGTTCCTGCAAATAGTCAGTATTCACTAACCCTTGAGTTGGCATTGGTACGTAATCTTGGTCTGCCATGTACATGCCACGGTCTGCAAAGGCTAGGCGAGAAGCGTCCGCTAACACTTGCCAAGATCTCGCATCGTTTGGTCCCCATGATTTGAGGTTAAATTGCTCGGTCATAGCTAAAATTTGTCCAACCGTTAATGCGCCGGAACTTGGGGGGCCCATGCCACAGATATCGTAGCTTTCATAAGCTGAACAAACTGGCTCACGTTGTTTGATTGAGTAGGTGTCGAAGTCTTTTTGTGCCAATACACCCGGATTGCCTTTGGCTGTTTGTACCGTGTTAATGATGTCGGCAGAAATCTCACCTTGGTAAAATGCTTTAGCACCACCTTTTGAAATTGCATTTAATGTTGCGGCGTATTCTGGGTTCTTAAGTAGTGTGCCTGCGGCTTTTGGGCTGCCATCGGCATTAAAGAAGTAAGCTTTGGTTGTGGCAAAACGGCTCAGTCGTTCTTGGTCGTTTTCAATCAAGGTGGCCAAACGTGGGCTGATGGTAAAGCCTTTCTCAGCCAGTTGGGCAATAGGTTTGATCAGCGATGCCCATTCTAACTTGCCGTATTTCTGGTGAGTGTCCCACAACAATTGCACCGTGCCCGGTGTAGCAACAGAGCGACCACCTACCACGGCATCATAAAACTTGAGCGGTTGACCGTTCTCGTCTTGGAATAGACGTGGTGTCGCATCAAGTGGAGCGGTTTCACGGCCGTCGTAGGTTTTAAGCTGTTTATCTTTTCCATCAAAATAAACAAGGAAGGCGCCACCGCCAATACCGGATGACTGTGGCTCAACTAAGCCAAGCATCAACTGCACAGCAACCATGGCATCAATTGCGTTACCACCACGAGCAAGTACATCGGCGCCAGCTTGGGTTGCCAGAGGGTTGGCCGCGGTAACCATCCAATCGTTAGCTTTTACGAGTTGCTTGGTTTCTAAACCACTACTTTGTTCGGGAGCGACGGAATCGGCAGCTTGATTTGCCCAACTGACGTGAGAGGCAAAAAGTAGGGTAGAAGTGGCGAGAGTTGTTAGTTTTGTTTTCCACTGCATGATCTTCTCCTTTTAATATGCAGAGCTAGATTGGCAGTGGAAAGATAAGATAGCCAGTGCGTTGTTAACGAACTGTAATCTTGATTCGAATTTAAGCGAATAAACCAGACAGCGACCGCCAAAGAATACTGACGCCAATAAGGCTGAATACAGCACCACATAAGCCATCAATGTAGACTGTCGCTTCACTCAGTTTCTTTTGTAGTGCTTTCGTAGAAAGCATCCACGCTAACAGAGAGAACCAGAACAGTGATAGGCCGAATAGGATCAGCAGTGCAAAACCTTTGCCTGAAAGTGACATGTCAGCCGGTACCAAGCTCGACATCAAACTGATGAAGAACACTAATGCCTTTGGATTAAGAATATTAGTCGCAAAGCCTTTCGAAAAGGCCTGACGCTTATTGGTCAGAATCAGATCTTTCGAATTGACCGTGTCTGTCTCTTCTTCATGGTGGCTAGTGAGTTGCCAAGTTGCCTTGAGTGCTCCAATACCGAGATACAATAAGTAGCTACCACCAGCTAACTGTATGGTGGCGAAAAGAGTTGGGTGCTGGTGGACGAGATAACTGATGCCCGTTAGGCTCAGCAATGAATGCAGTAAGATCCCGCAAGACAGTCCGAGAGCGATGTATAAGCCAGTTTGCCGCCCGTGGCGTGTTGCGTTTTGTACCACAAGTGCAAGGTCAGGACCTGGGCTCATCAAAGCGATAAAGTGGATAGAGGCGAGGGTGACTAATATGGTGACTTCATTCATATCTGTTCCAATAGCTAGGTTGTTCTGTTGAAAGTTGTTGAGCGCAGCTTACCGTCATTTCGATTCTCTCAATTGTAAATTATCAACACTTAGTTAATTTTCGATGGAGAAACACCAAACGCGGCCTTAAATGCTTTTGAGAAATGGGCTTGATCGTAGAAACCCACTTGATGAGCCACCTCGGTTCCACCGATACCTGATTTAATCAATTTCATGCCTTGCTCCATGCGTAAGCGGCTTAACCATGCATAAGGGGTGATGCCCATTTTGTTCTTAAAATGACGCTGAAATTGAGTCGTTGTCAGGTCACACAGCTCTGAAAGTTGCTCCAAGCGCACCGGTTGGTCGAGGTTTGCCATTAAATAGTCTTTGAGTGTATTCACTGATTGAGTGCCAAGTTTCACCTGAGTTTTCGAGCCAAACTGCGCGTAACGATCAACAATCGTCGAAAAACCTTCGAATGGCAGGCAATCTTGGGCGAGTTGACTGATGTTTGGGTTGATAAGTAGCCCATAAAGGTTACGCAATTGTAAAAAAGTCGCTTGATCGGAGAGGATCAACTCAGAAAAGCTCAAAGCGTGACCATTTTTGCTGTGATCGGCAAGATCGCCAAACCATTGAGGTGAGACAGAAAATACACTTACTTGGTAACCCGATTCGAGCTTTGAATGGCCATCATGCAGCTCATCGGGTGGCATCATCACCACTTGTCCGGCGCCTGCGTGGTAACTCGTCCCTTTATAGACAAACTTTTGCTGCCCTTGGGTGATTAGGCCGATGTGAAAGTCCAAATGATAGTGGCGCTGAAAGGCAAACTCTTGGTATTGAGCTTGGATCAGGCTGATATCTTGGCTAGATGTTGAGTAGTAGTGGACTTTATCCATGGCATAAAAAAGCTTGGTCAAATTATCATCAATTCAACCAAGCTTATCTTTGTATCTATAGATTGTCTTGTAAAAAACGATCAGTGTTAGCTTTTCGCTTGCTTATTCTTCTTGTTATTGCGCAGACCGTCGAAGCTGAAGATCACCAACGCGCCCCAAATGAAAGCAAAAGTAATCGCCTTATCCATGGTAAAGGCTTCACCGTAGATCAACACTGCAAGCAAGAACATCAAGCTAGGCCCGATGTACTGGAAGAAGCCCAGTGTCGAAAGTTTGAGTCTGGTTGCTGCACCCGTGAAGCAAAGCAATGGCAGAGTGGTAATTACCCCTGCAGCGGCCAGCAGTAGATTTAGCTGCATTGGATTCGCCAAAAAGTCTGACGTTGCTGTGTCTGCAATAAATAACAAGTAGGTCGCCGCCGCTGGCAGCATCACTAAGGTCTCAATAAACAAGCCAGTCTGTGCTTCTAGATTCACTTTCTTACGTAGCAAACCATAGAAACCAAAAGAAAAGGCCAGTGCAATAGCGACAACTGGAATCGAACCAAAGGCGATTAGCTGGATAAGCACCCCGATAGCCGCAAGCGCCACCGCACACCATTGAAGTTTTCTCAGACGCTCACCAAGGAAGAACATCCCAAGCAATACGTTAATCAAAGGGTTAATGTAGTAGCCGAGGCTGGCATCCAGCATATGATTGGCATTGACTGCCCAAATGAAGATCAGCCAGTTGGCACCCACCAACAGAGAGGTTGTTACCAAAAACATCATTTTCGGTTTTGAAGTCAGAGTATCGCGCACTTTGCGCCAACCACGACCAACGTGCAGCAGTAAAGCGAGTAGGAAAAAGGACCATACTACACGGTGGCTCAGGATCTCGAGAGGGGATACTTCACTGAGAGATTTGAAGTATATGGGAGCAATTCCCCACATGGTGTACGCGCCAATAGCAAGCAGTATTCCTTGGCGTGTACGTTGTTGTTCATCTTGTGTCATGTCACTTTCTCTGGCACGAAGTGCTTATTAATAGGATTTATATTGAGAGTTGGTCAGTATAGGAGCGTTAACCCTTTTCACCTAACAATTTGCGGTTTAATTCGCCAGCATTCCACTCTACAATGTGCGACTTGCTTGCCAATGCTGCATGCTGACTTTATACCTCGATTAGGAACCACAATGACCGCCACTCTGATTGCTGAGCAAACACCAACTCCCGCGAATGATGCGCAAAACATCCTCGAAGATGTATTTGGCTATCAAAGCTTTCGCGATGGTCAGCAAGAGGTCATTGATTTGGCTGTTCAAGGCCGAGATAGCTTGGTGATTATGCCGACGGGTGGTGGTAAATCTTTGTGTTACCAGATCCCTGCTTTAGTCCGTGAAGGGCTGACTTTGGTTATCTCACCGCTTATCTCGTTGATGAAAGACCAAGTCGATCAGTTGAAAGCCAATGGTGTGGCAGCCGAGTGTATTAACTCTTCCATGCCACGTGACCAGCTACTGAGTGTTTTTAATCGCATGAACTCAGGCCAGCTCAAGATGGTTTATGTATCACCAGAACGTGTGTTGATGCGTGATTTCATTGAACGCCTACAAGGCTTGCCACTTTCGATGATTGCGGTCGATGAGGCGCACTGTATCTCTCAATGGGGGCACGACTTCCGTCCGGAATACGCGTCGTTAGGTCAGTTGAAACAGTATTTCCCGCACGTGCCTTACATGGCGCTGACGGCAACGGCTGATGATGCAACGCGCAAAGATATTGTCTCGCGTCTACAGCTGGTGGATCCACATACCTACTTGGGCAGCTTTGACCGTCCTAATATTCGCTATAACCTTGTTGAGAAACACAAACCAGTGTCTCAGGTAGTTCGCTATCTAGAAACTCAGAAAGGCAATTGCGGCATCATCTACTGTGGTAGCCGTAAAAAAGTTGAGATGGTTACCGAGAAGCTGTGCAACAACGGTATTCGTGCTGCGGGTTATCACGCGGGTATGAACACCGACGAGCGCGCTTACGTTCAAGAAGCCTTCCAGCGTGATGACATCCAGATCGTAGTCGCGACGGTGGCGTTTGGTATGGGTATCAATAAGCCTAACGTACGCTTTGTGGTGCACTTTGATATTCCACGTAACATCGAGTCTTACTATCAAGAGACTGGCCGTGCAGGCCGTGATGGCTTGCCTGCTGAAGCGATGATGCTGTTTGACCCGGCTGATATGGGTTGGCTACGTCGTATGCTGGATGAGAAAGAAGAAGGCCCGCAAAAGCAGGTTGAGATGCACAAGCTGAATGCGATGAGTGCTTTTGCTGAAGCGCAAACTTGTCGTCGTCAGGTACTGCTCAATTACTTTGGCGAATATCGTGAGAAGCAATGTGGTAACTGCGATATATGTTTAGATCCGCCAAAACACTTTGATGCGACCCAAGAGGCGCAGAAGGCGTTGTCTTGTGTGTACCGTGTGAATCAGTCGTTTGGTATGGGCTATGTCGTTGAAGTGATGCGTGGTATGCAGAACATCCGCGTGCGCGATAATGGTCACGATAAGCTCTCAACTTACGGTATTGGCCGCGACCACAGCCATGATTATTGGATCAGTATTTTCCGTCAGCTCATTCATAAAGGCTTGTTGTTCCAAAATATCACTCGTAACTCAACCTTGCAGTTAACTGAAGAGGCACGTCCACTGCTGCGTGGTGAAATGTCGCTAGAGTTAGCGGTACCTCGTTTAGATACTGCGGTGCGTAACGCTAAGTCAGACAAGCTAAGCAGCAAGAATTACGATAAAAAGCTATTTGCCAAACTGCGTAAGTTGCGTAAGTCGATTGCCGATGAAGATGGCTTACCACCATATGTGGTATTTAGTGACGCAACATTGATTGATATGGCAGAAGTTCTGCCGACATCTTACGGTGAAATGCTGGCGGTAAATGGTGTGGGCCAGCGTAAGCTCGACAAATATGCCGACCCATTCCTAGATTTGATTCAAGAACACATCACAACACACGGCTAACAACAGAGGTAATAAATGGAATTTGGTTTACGAGAGTATTTAGCAGAAGAAGGGCGCTTATTGGTGATAACACCGAGCTTTGACTTCGACTCTTACCCTGAAATTGGCGCACGCCTTGTTGGCTTGTTATCGGCTACGGTTGTTGAAAAGCAGTGGGATGCTGACATGCACTCATGGCTGGTGGATTTTGAAGGGTGCCAGATGTTCTTAAAGTCGGAGCACTACAGTGAATCTGTGTGGTTTGAATCTCTTAGTCCAGAAGCGAGCCGTGAAGAGTTCGATTATCTAGCCGCTTTGTTCAAGCGTGGTTTCTAACTGTTAACATTGCCTCTACACCTAGTTTCTCGCTACTGAGCTTCGAACACCTTCTAGCAATAAAAGTGAGAATAAACGTTTGCGTCTATTCTCACCGTTGCAGCTAAAATTGATTAATGTATAATCGCTCGCCGCTCGATAGAGCAAATGATAGATACATTTTTCATTCATATTATTGGTAAGAGCTTTCTTTATTTCGATAGAGAAATGACTCGATTTGGGTTCCCTCACCCCCAAACCAAACTAAAAAGGTACAGCATGAGTAACTTTACCCCTGCGCAACAGCGCAAAGCCCTAGCATTATTAGTTTTGTTCCACTTAGTGATTATTGCGTCAAGCAACTACTTGGTTCAGCTACCTTTTACCATCTTCGGTATGCACACCACTTGGGGCGCTTTCACTTTCCCATTTATCTTCTTAGCAACAGACTTGACCGTTCGCATTTTTGGCGCTCAGCTTGCTCGTAAAATCATTTTCTTAGTGATGTTGCCTGCACTGGCGGTTTCTTACTTCTTGTCGGTGGTGTTCTTTGAAGGGCAATTCCAAGGTTTTAGCCATCTGGGTGAATTTAACCTATTTGTAGCACGTATCGCTGCTGCAAGTTTTATGGCTTACTTGCTTGGCCAAATCTTAGATGTTCATGTTTTCAACCGCTTGCGCCAGCTTAAGCAGTGGTGGATTGCGCCAACCTGTTCAACGCTTTTTGGTAATGCTATCGATACTATCGCGTTCTTTGCGATCGCATTCTACCAAAGCCCAGATCCATTTATGGCTGAACATTGGACTGAGATTGCACTGGTTGATTACGGTTTCAAACTTATCATCAGCCTAGGTTTGTTTGTTCCTATGTACGGTGTGCTTCTGAGTTACATCGTTAATAAGCTAACCGCTGTAAACCCTGACTTTAAAGCGACAGGTGTTAATGTGTGAGGATCAGATTAGAAAGGCATTAGTGCAAAGATAATAAATAGCCCAAGTTAGTAGACTAACTTGGGCTATTTTACTTTTAGTGTCAGATATAATTATACGAGGCATTCAATAGAAAGTGGCCAGCCAATGTCTGTTTGTCGATTCGATTCAATCTCTAGCTCTGCAGCGGTCAGCGGGTTGTCTGCTAGCCATTGCTTCGAGAGTGTTAGAGTCAGGTTATTATCGTCAGCCGTCAGCGTAAACTCAGGCTCTAGCTCTGGGTTACGGCGATGCGTTAATAGAATCGCTAGACGCAGAATACGCAGAATACGTTTACTGCTTGTGCCTGATACTGCGTGTTGCTCTGGCAGTGATGTTAGCTGTTCACGGTAGCGTCGCGTTAATTCACCCAGGTAGTGTTTCTGTGCGCGGGTGAAACCAGGTAAATCTAGGTTCTGCAGTAGGTAAGCACTGTGTTCACCACCTTTCTTAAAGTCGATGGTTAAACCGATTTCATGAAGTTTGGCTGCAGTTTGCAGTAGGACACCAGCTTGAGGTTCTGACACCCAAGCTTCGCCGCCAGCTTGCTCTAAGAGAGTCTGCGCTGCTGCTGCGACTTGGTCACCGTAGCTTACGTCCATCTGGTAACGTGATTGAACGCTCTTGATGGTACGAGCACGGATATCATCTTGGCGTAGCTCATCGACCATCTCGTAAGCAAGGCCTTCACGAAGTGCACCGCCAGCTAGCGTCATCGAATCGATTTCAAGCAGTTCAAAGATTGCAATCAGAATAGAAAGGCCGCTAGGGAACACCAAAGCGCGCTCTAGAGTTAACCCTTCTATTTCTAGCTCTTCTAAGCGCTCAGTAATCATCGCTTGTTTTTGTAAGCGCTTAAGCTTGGTATGAGTGATAACTTCATCCATGCCTTGCGCCAACATGATTTCTTGCAGTGCTTGAACAGTACCACTGGCACCAACACACACATCCCAACCTATATCTGTGTAGCTCTCTAAGATAGGAGCTAAGGTAGATTTCGCTGCTTCAATCGCGTTATCGAAGTTGGTTGCGGTTAATTGGCGATCTTTAAAGTGGCGCTCAAGCCAGGTAACACAGCCCATTTTTAGGCTAGTCAGTGCTTTTGCTGAGAAACCTTCACCAATGATCATCTCGGTACTTGCGCCACCAATATCTACTACCAGTCGGCGGCCGCTGCCACCAGAAGTGTGTGCAACGCCTTTATAGATAGTCGCTGCTTCTTCTTCGCCGGAAATAACGTTGATGTCGTAGCCAAGGATCTGGTTCGCTTTCTCAAGAAAGATATCCACATTGGTTGCGGTACGTAGGGTCGCTGTACCAACAATGCGGATATTTTCTTTCGGAATGTCCTGCAGTCGCTCTGCAAAGAGACTCAAACAGTCCCAACCGCGCTGCATAGCTTCGGTACTAAGCGCATTATTTTCATCTAAGCCTGCAGCTAAACGCACTTTGCGCTTAATCTTAGCCATGGTTTGTACGCTGCCATCGATATGACGCACAACGAGCATATGAAAACTGTTCGACCCGAGGTCGATTGCAGCGTAAAGTGGGGGTGACACTGTTTGACTCATAAGCGACTAAGCTTCCTTGTTGTGACGCGGTTGGCGTGGGCGACGGTTCTGGTTTGGTTTACGGTTACCGTTGCGTGAGCCATTGTTTGAGCGGCGTTGTTGCGGGTTACGTGTGCGTAAGCGCAATGGTGCAGGCAGATCTTCTAGCAGTGCAGAAGCGTCGTAGTCAGACACTGGAATAGCGTGCTCAATGTACTCTTCGATTGGTGGCAAGTTGATTGCGTAATCTTCACAAGCAAAGCTGATCGAGTGACCACTTGCACCAGCACGACCTGTACGGCCGATACGGTGAACGTAATCTTCACAGTCGTCAGGTAGATCGAAGTTGAATACGTGCGTTACTTGAGGAATGTGTAGGCCACGAGCAGCAACATCGGTTGCAACCAGTAGGTCAACATCACCTTGAGTGAATTGCTCAAGAATCTTTTCACGTTTCTTCTGTGGTACATCACCAGTTAGTAGACCAACCCGGTGACCATCGGCAGCCAAATGGCCCCAAACTGATTCACACTTATGCTTAGTGTTAGCGAAGATGATAGCGCGCTCTGGCCATTCTTCTTCTACTAGTGTCTGTAGCAGTGCCATCTTGTGTTCGTTAGAAGGGTAGAACAACTCTTCTTTAATTCGGTGGCCTGTTTTTCGCTCTGGCTCAACAACAACATGCTCTGGGTTATGCATGTGTTCGAAAGCCAACTCTTGTACGCGGTAAGACAGCGTCGCAGAGAACAGCATGTTCAAACGATCTTTAGGCTCAGGCATACGACGGAACAAGAAGCGGATGTCTTTAATGAAGCCCAGATCGAACATACGGTCTGCTTCATCAAGTACAACTGCTTGAATGTGGTTAAGGTTAAATACCTTCTGCTTGTAGAAATCGATAATACGGCCAGTGGTACCAATTAAGATATCTGCGCCTTCTTCGATCTTACCTAGCTGCTTGTCGTAGCTTTCGCCACCGTATGCCAATGCTGCCTTGATACCAGTGCTTGCGACTAGAGATTCAGCATCGTTGTAGATCTGAATCGCGAGTTCGCGAGTAGGTGCCATAATAATCGCACGTGGCTGGTTATGCTTGCGCCCTTCATGCTCAGGTGTTTTTAGTAGGTGGTTAAAAGTAGCAGTAAGAAACGCAAGCGTTTTACCAGTACCCGTTTGGGCCTGGCCTGCAATGTCTTGGCCGGTGAGCAGTACCGGGAGCGCCAAGGCTTGGATAGGGGTACAATAATCGAACCCTTTTTTCTCCAATCCTTCAATGACTTGCGGACATAAATCCAAGTCGGCGAACTTTTGCTCTGTGATATGCGTCTTTTTCATTGCTATAGAATATCAGCTTAAGCTTGCAATACGAAAGTAAATACATTCCAATAGGGCATCTATTTACTGGTTATCATCCAACCAGTTCTAAAAAATACATTGGAGTGGAAGATGAGTGATAAGATTTTGCAGCTAACTGATGACGGTTTTGAGAACGATGTGATCAACGCTGCAGGCCCTGTTCTTGTTGATTTTTGGGCAGAATGGTGTGGCCCTTGTAAGATGATTGCGCCGATTCTTGATGAAATCGCAGACGAGTATGAAGGCAAGCTCACTATCGGTAAACTTAATATCGACCAAAATGCTGGAACACCACCAAAGTTTGGTATTCGCGGCATTCCAACGCTTCTTCTTTTCAAAGATGGCGGCGTAGCAGCGACTAAAGTTGGTGCATTGTCTAAAACTCAACTTAAAGAGTTCCTAGACGCTAACCTATAATCAGGTGAGCATTTGATAAAGAAACCGTGCAGTTAACAAATGCACGGTTTTGTTTTTTCTAAGCTATGGACTAGTGTTAGTTTTAGTGCTAATTTATCGCATGTTAATTGAACGAATTTCTCTTCTTGGTCGATCCTGTGACCGAATCCCTCTTAACTAGAAAACAGATCTTATTTTGACTAAACAAGCATCCACCACAATGAATCTTACAGAACTGAAGAACAGACCTGTGTCTGAACTTGTTAAACTTGGCGAAAGCCTAGGCCTTGAAAACCTAGCTCGTCTAAGAAAACAGGACATTATCTTCGCTATCCTTAAAGCACATGCAAAAAGTGGTGAAGACATCTTCGGTGACGGTGTTCTTGAAATTCTGCAAGACGGTTTTGGTTTTCTTCGTAGTGCAGACAGCTCGTACTTAGCGGGTCCTGATGACATCTACGTATCACCAAGTCAGATTCGTCGTTTCAACCTACGTACTGGTGACTCAATTGCCGGAAAGATTCGCCCACCTAAAGATGGCGAACGTTACTTTGCACTACTTAAAGTAAACACGGTAAACCACGACAAACCAGACAACGCTCGTAACAAGATTCTTTTTGAAAACCTTACCCCTCTGCATGCTAACGAACGCATGGTTATGGAGCGTGGTAATGGTGCGACAGAAGATATCACAGCTCGTATCCTTGACCTTGCATCTCCAATTGGTAAAGGTCAGCGTGGCTTGATTGTTGCTCCGCCAAAAGCGGGTAAGACAATGCTTCTGCAAAACATCGCTCAAAGCATCGCTCACAACCATCCTGAGTGTGAACTAATGGTTCTACTTATCGATGAGCGTCCGGAAGAAGTAACAGAAATGCAGCGCCTAGTTAAAGGTGAAGTAGTTGCTTCGACATTCGATGAGCCAGCATCTCGCCACGTACAAGTAGCAGAAATGGTTATCGAAAAAGCGAAGCGTCTTGTTGAACACAAGAAAGACGTGGTTATCCTTTTGGACTCAATCACTCGTCTAGCGCGTGCATATAACACAGTAGTACCTTCATCAGGTAAAGTACTAACTGGTGGTGTAGATGCAAACGCACTTCACCGTCCTAAGCGTTTCTTCGGTGCAGCTCGTAACGTTGAAGAAGGCGGTAGCTTAACTATCATCGCTACAGCACTGGTTGATACTGGTTCTAAGATGGATGAAGTGATCTACGAAGAATTCAAAGGTACAGGTAATATGGAACTGCACCTTAACCGTAAGATTGCTGAAAAGCGTGTATTCCCTGCGATTGATTTCAACCGCTCTGGTACTCGTCGTGAAGAGCTTCTTACTAAGAACGATGAGCTACAGAAGATGTGGATCCTACGTAAGATTGTTCACCCAATGGGCGAAACCGATGCAATGGAATTCCTTATCGACAAGCTAGCAATGACGAAAACGAATGATGAGTTCTTTGACGCTATGCGTCGTCAGTAATCTTGATTAGCTGATAGTTATTAGAAAGCGCTGCCCTCGGGTAGCGCTTTTTATTTGCATTTTGTAGCGTCAGCTTGCAAAATGACCAAAATTGTTACAAGGAAGTTAAGATGCAACATGGACTGTTGTCATCATTACTCTTGTCTACTTCACTGTTACTTTCACCGGTCGGTATTGTTAATGCTACCGAGATGTCTCCACATACAGTAGAGTCTTGGCTTGAGAATGATCAAGTAAAACTGAAAACTGCTGAATTGCTTGAGCTTGTCGTGCGTGATGAAGTGAACTCGTTACGCTTTTCACTTGAGCGCCTGACATTTCCCCAGCAAGAGGTGGCTCGTTACCAACTCTTGAAGAAGATCGAACAGCAAAAAATCGTACTCACACCGAAGATGTCTATCTTTGTGGAGCAACAGCTCGCTATTACGCCAACCTACCAAGTATTAGAGCGTGGTGATGGCTATGAATTTACGGTTCCTGCCTTTAATTACCCTTCGATAGCAAACCGCTTAATCAGACAATTCCGTGCTGACCAAAATACATTGGTGTTTGTTCTCGATGCAGAGAAGCAGAATCTCAACCTTAAAGAGTGGCTAACTGGCTCTGAGTATCAGGTCCAAACTCGAGAGGCGCTACTCATAAGAGAATTGGACAGCCTGTCTCCAGAGGCTGTGAACTACTTAGCAAAACAGCTAATAGAGTCGCCGATAGTCAGCTGGTTACCCTCTACCGAAGTAGTGGTTCGATTGGCACAGGTGAGCGAAGACCCAGATGTCTATCAAATCCTCTGGAAGATGAAAGCCGATTATCAAAGCCAAGCTGAACTGGTTCGTCTCGCTGAGAGCAAATCCTCATTTGCCATAGAGCAGGTGATGGCTGCAACGAAAAACCCTAGATTAAAAGAAGAAGCGATCACTTTACTGACGAGAGTGAACCCGCTTTCAGAAGAGGTGAAAGACTTTTTAGTTTCTCGCATGGCGATTGCTGATGATGCGCCATTGGTCGCTCGTGAGTTAGCCAAGCAAGGACATACTAATTGGTTACAAGAGCTAGTGAGTGACAACCCACAAGTCAAAAGTTCAGTGATCAAGCAAGTGCTTCCGTAACTGGGTTTTACCTCTCAATAACCTTACTAAAAAGGGGGATCTCACGATGCCCCTTTTTGATATACTGAGCGCAGATTAATCAGCATGTAGAAGTTCTATGAGTTTTAAAGATTTACGTGATTTTATCGACCATCTTGAAAGTATTGGTCAGTTGAAACGCATTTCTCATCCAGTCGACCCAGACTATGAAATGACCGAAATTAGCGACCGTACCCTACGTGCTGGTGGCCCGGCTCTTCTGTTCGAGAATCCGATAGGTTATGACATGCCTGTTTTGACCAACCTGTTTGGTACCCCTAATCGTGTAGCGATAGGTATGGGCCGTCAGGAAGTTAAAGAGCTGCGCGAAGTGGGCAAGCTATTGGCTTACTTAAAAGAGCCAGAGCCGCCGAAAGGTTTTAAAGACGCGATTGATAAGTTACCTGTGTTTAAACAGGTATTGAATATGCCGGCCAAGCGTCTTCGTAAAGCAGCATGTCAACAGGTCGTGTGGCAAGGCGACGAGGTGGATCTAGATAAAATCCCGGTAATGAGCTGTTGGTCTGACGATGTCGCACCACTACTAACTTGGGGTTTAACGGTTACCCGCGGCCCGAACAAGAAACGTCAAAACTTAGGTATCTATCGCCAACAAAAGATTGGTAAGAACAAAATTATCATGCGTTGGTTAGCTCACCGTGGTGGTGCGTTGGATCTACGTGACTGGGCTGAACAGAACCCAAGTAAGCCGTTCCCAGTATCTGTCGCGTTTGGCGCAGATCCTGCAACGATTCTTGGCGCGGTAACGCCAGTGCCAGATACCTTATCGGAATACGCATTTGCTGGTCTGCTACGCGGTAGCAAAACTGAAGTGGTTAAATCGATCAGTAATGACCTAGAAGTCCCAGCGAGTGCTGAAATCGTGATGGAAGGTTACATTGACCCGAATGAATTTGCTGACGAAGGGCCTTACGGCGATCACACCGGCTACTACAACGAGAAAGAAAAGCACAATGTGTTTACCATTACTCATGTAACCATGCGTGAGAACCCGATTTACCACAGCACATATACAGGTCGCCCACCAGATGAGCCAGCGGTACTGGGTGTTGCATTGAATGAAGTGTTTGTTCCTATTCTTCAAAAGCAATTCCCGGAGATAGAAGATTTCTATCTACCACCTGAAGGTTGTTCGTATCGAATGGCAGTGGTGACCATGAAGAAGCAATACCCTGGTCACGCTAAACGAGTGATGATGGGGGTATGGTCTTTCCTACGTCAATTCATGTACACCAAGTTTGTATTAGTGTGTGATGAGGATGTTAATGCTCGTGATTGGTCGCAAGTTACCGCTGCTATGTGCAAACATATGGATCCGTCTCGTGATACCTTGATGATAGAGAACACGCCAATTGATTCGTTGGACTTTGCATCACCGGTAGTTGGACTAGGTTCTAAGATGGGCTTAGACATCACTAAGAAGTGGGAGGCTGAGTTAGCGTTGTCGCCTGATGTGCAATCTACAGCAGAAAACAGTGATCATATCGAAGGTGGTTTGGCTGAATTAACCAAAGCTCACCCTGAAATTCTTGAT
The DNA here is from genome assembly GCF_001635455.1 of Vibrio sp. HI00D65. GTDB lineage: Bacteria > Pseudomonadota > Gammaproteobacteria > Enterobacterales > Vibrionaceae > Vibrio. The sequence continues at coordinate 1,951 of NZ_LWEH01000065.1, read as the reverse complement.
ATTCATCTGCAGAATGATAATGCCAGCATGGTTGTGGTATCGATAGATAAACAAGCCGCAGGTAATGGTAAGAAAATCATGGATGCGGTTTGGTCTCAATTTGATGAGAACAAATTCGTTATCGTCTGTGATGGCGATGTTAATGTGAGTGACTGGAACGACATCATCTGGGCAGTAACTACTAGAATGGACCCAGCGAGAGATACCTTGTTCCTCAAGGATGAAACAGGGCACTCCAAAATGGGTCTCGATGCCACCAACAAGTGGGAAGGTGAGTGTTTGCGTGAGTGGGGCGTTCCAATCACAAAAGACCCTGAACTGGTCAAAAAGATTGATAGCATCTGGGAACAACTAGGAATTTTATGAGCTACCAAGTAGTCTTGTATCCAGAAAACATCAGTTTCACCGTAGAAAAAGGGCAAACGGTCTTGGATGCTGCGCTCAACAGCGATATCTATTTCCCTAACCGTTGCCAAGTTGGCGCATGTGCTATGTGCATGTGCAAAAAATTAGAAGGGCAAGTGAGTTACCACCTTGAACCCATGCTCACAGAGAAAGAGCAGCAACAGGGTTGGATTTTCGCTTGCCAAGCATTTGCAGAAAGTAATTTAGTTCTAACCTTTGCCGATTAAGGGTTAGTGAGAGGAAGAACATGACTATTAAATGTAAAGTTAAGTCTATCGAGCCTTTGGCTTGTAACACTTACCAAATCTTGCTTCATCCAGAGACACCAGTTGCCTTTAAAGCTGGTCAGTACCTGATGGTTGAAATGGGTGACAAAGATAAGCGTCCATTTTCAATTGCGAGCAGCCCTTGTCGCCATGAAGGTGAACTAGAACTACACATTGGTGCTGCTGAACACAATGATTATGCATTAGAAGTGGTTGAAGCAATGAAAAAGGCACAAGCTGAAGATGGCGATATTGCGATTGACGCGCCACACGGTGATGCGTGGATTAAAGAAGAGAGCGAACGCCCTCTACTATTGATTGCTGGTGGTACGGGTTTTAGCTACGTACGTTCGATCCTGGATCACTGCATTGCACAAAACAGCAAGAAAGAGATTCACCTTTACTGGGGTGCAAAAGACGAGTGCCAGTTATACGCGAAGGAAGAGCTTGTTGATATTGCAGAAAAGCATAGCAATGTCCATTTCGTACCTGTAGTAGAAGAGGCGCCTGAGGTTTGGCATGGCCAAACTGGTAATGTGCTTGAAGCAATTACACAAAGCTTCGAATCACTGGCTGATTTTGATATCTATATTGCAGGTCGCTTTGAAATGGCGGGCGCAGCAAGAGACCTATTTACACAAAGTAAAGAAGCAAAACGTGATCATATGTACGCAGATGCTTACGCGTTTATCTAATAATTCCTTTAGATTTAGTGCAAAAAGAGAGCAGAAATGCTCTCTTTTTTATATTTAGGCGAACTATTAGACACTTAAACTCTATTTATTCATTTTTTATGAAAAAGTAGTTGCCAAGCTGAAAGGGTTCCCTATAATGCGACCCCACTGAGACGGCAGGCGCCATAAGGCTTCAGCAATAATCAGTAAAACGGAAAGCGACAAAAAATTAATTTTCAAAAAGTGTTTGACACCGAATGTTAATTCGCTAGAATAGTCGTCCACTTCGAGAGGTTCCTTGCTAAAAAGGAGCGCTTAAGAAGTTAAGCTCTTTAACAATTTAAACCTATCAATCTGTGTGGGCACTCGTTGATGAATATCAAAATTGATTCTTAGGAATCACATTGATTTCAATGAACTGAGTGACCAATCGATAATTTATTATCGGCACAGTCAATTCATTATCATTCTGTTGGAATGGTAATAGCTTTAGAATTACTTTTTGTAGTTTTGAAGTCAGTATTCATTGAGTCACCAAAATCTTAAATTGAAGAGTTTGATCATGGCTCAGATTGAACGCTGGCGGCAGGCCTAACACATGCAAGT
>NZ_LWEH01000064.1 GCF_001635455.1 Vibrio sp. HI00D65 | reverse complement strand
CGCAATAACTTTGGTGATAGAAGGCTTGGTTAAGCGACGGAGGCCGCTAGCTTGATCGTGTATCATATTTTCATTCATATTTATCCGCCGCCTAGAGCCCTTCAGAATCGCTGTTCCAGTAATGAGGTTCATTCTCTGTAGATTTCTCTAATAGCTCATTTGCCTTAGCAATCATGTACTTTGGTTGAGCTATAACGATATCTTCAGGAACTCGTTGACCATTTGCTATATAAGGAACTGGTAATGCATTTTGTATTACGACACTGATGAATTCACCAGGACTGAGGGATTCATCCAATTTAGTCATGATGCATCCCGACAATGGGATTCTTCTAAAGTGTTCAATTGTCTCTTGTAGTACTTTGCGTTGTGCTGTAGCCGGCAAAACAAGGTAGCTATTGATAACGGAGCCACTCTCTTGCATCAATGTGTCTAACTGCTCAGATAGACGAACATCTCGTTGTC
>NZ_LWEH01000063.1 GCF_001635455.1 Vibrio sp. HI00D65 | reverse complement strand
AGTATGCAAAGCTATACCTGTTAGCCCATTCAATGGGTAGCACTATCGCGACACGCTATCTACAAACCCATCCAGATCACCCATTTGATAAGGTCACCTTGTGCGCTCCAATGTTTGGTATCAACACCGAGTGGTACTTGAAGCCTATCGCAATGATTGTTGGGCAAGTGCTTACTGCATATCACGCCAAACCGGTTTACGCGCCAGGTCAGCAAGCCTATTACTCGAAACCTTTTGAGAATAACCTCCTGAGTCAAAGCAAGGTTCGTTATCAGTGGTTCCGTCGACTTTACGAAGAGAACCCTTCACTGCAAGTCGGTGGTGCTAGCACTCGCTGGGTATGGCAAGGATTAATGGCAGCCAAGCAGTCAATCCAACAAACTCGTCAAATCAAGATCCCTCTATTGCTGATTCAAGCAGGTGAAGAGAAGATTGTGAGTAACGACGCTCAGGTAAAATTCATCAATAAACTGAAGAAAACCAACTCGGATTGCCAATTTAAAGTCATCGAAGGCTCAAGGCATGAAGTGTTGTTTGAGCAAGACAAATACCGTAATCAAACACTGGATGCCATTAATCAGTTCTTTGCTTAACACTTACATCAATAGTACAAGAAGAAACGAGCCATAAGATAGCGAATAAAGAGGAAGAGAAGTAAGTGAGCTTTGCCCTCTTTTCTTGCATGATTTTGGCATACAATTTCTGGGTCGAGATATTGTAATTCAAACGATACTAGCGTTGGCTAGTGTTGATATCGGTTAAGCACTTTGCAATGAGGGTTAAATGACTATTCCTGTACTTAAAGATTCCGTGAAAATCGTTGCCTCTGATTTAGATGGTACGCTTCTGGCTCCCAACCATCAGTTGAGCGATTTTACCAAGCTAACGCTTAAGAAGTTACACGAGCAAGGTTATACCTTTATCTTCGCAACGGGTCGCCATCACGTCGATGTAGCTGGGATTCGTCAAATCGCAGGGATTCCGGCGTACATGATCACGTCAAACGGTGCTCGCGTGCACGACCAGAATGATCAGCTAATGTATAGCCAAAACGTACCTCAAGAACTCGTTCAACCGGTTATTGATATTGTTCGCCAAGATCCAAACATCTTCATTCACATGTACCAAAATGAAGATTGGCTACTCGATCGTGAAGATGAAATGCTAGCTAAGTTCCACAGTGAATCTGGCTTCAGCTACAAACGCTTTGAAGCAGATAATGCGCCGAGCGATGGCATTGCCAAGGTCTTCTTCACTCACCCAGAGCAAGACCACGAACACCTAGTCACGTTTGAGCAAAAGCTAAAAGAAGCATTTGGAGACAAGTTAAACGTTGCCTTCTCAACACCTTGGTGTCTGGAAGTGATGGCCGCTGAAGTATCTAAAGGCCATGCTTTAGACGCTGTCGCGAAATCTCTGAACCTAACGCTGGATAACTGTGTTGCCTTTGGTGATGGTATGAATGACACTGAGATGCTGGCAATGGCAGGTAAAGGTCTAATCATGGGCACATCACACGAGAAAGT
>NZ_LWEH01000062.1 GCF_001635455.1 Vibrio sp. HI00D65 | reverse complement strand
GGTTATTGATTGCGTAGTTAGTTACCGTGATATTTAGGCCCGCTGCATCTACTTTCTTACGAAGTAGACCTGCACCCATTGCACTTGAACCCATACCCGCATCACATGCTACGTATACTGCTTTCACGTCAGCTAGGTTGATGTCTGCACCCGTTGCTGCACCTTTAGAAGACGCTTTCATGTCTTTCATTTGTGCTGATGCTTTCTCTAGTGAATCTTCCTCATCATCTTGCGCTGATGTTTTAAGAAGGATTGACGCTACAACAAACGATACTGCCGTTGCTGCGATAACCGATAGAATCACGCCGATGTAAGAGCCTTTTGGTGTCATCAACAGAATCGCGAAGATAGAACCAGGAGACGCTGGAGAGATT
>NZ_LWEH01000061.1 GCF_001635455.1 Vibrio sp. HI00D65 | reverse complement strand
AATAAGCTTTCGATCTTCGTTGGATGCAGTACTTGCTCATGTGGGCCACTATCCACTAAGAATCGGTTAACGACATGCACGTTCGCGTCAAGTCGACGTACCGCAGTAACATCGTGGTGCACCGCTAGAATCGTTCGGCCTTCATCAACACATTCACGAATCAGCGATTCTAAATAGCGAACGCCCTGCTCGTCCATGCCCGTCGTAGGTTCATCTAATACCAGTAAGCTTGGGTTATCCAATAACGCTTGAGCAAACAGCACGCGTTGCTGTTCACCACCGGACAACTGTCCCATGCGGCGGCCGCTACGAGTGGCCATACCAACGCGATCTAACTGCGCGAGAGCA
>NZ_LWEH01000060.1 GCF_001635455.1 Vibrio sp. HI00D65 | reverse complement strand
ACCCGACAGTAAATTGATACCGTTAGGTTTTTCGATAGATACAACCGCTTGATAACTGTTGGTATCTTCGTCTGGTTGAGTAGAGATTTCTTTAAAGCGTGTAGGAATACGAACACCATGATGTCTATCTATTATACTACCCACATATTTGAACCGACAAAGTCTTGAATCGAGCGGTCTTCAAGTTTTGAAACTGGAATAGAGAACGTCACATCC
>NZ_LWEH01000059.1 GCF_001635455.1 Vibrio sp. HI00D65 | reverse complement strand
ACTGGTGATATCACCAGCGTCAACACTGACTGCGAAGATAGGCATAACTTCATCTTGTTTGCGGAAGTGCTCCACCATTTCCACAATTTCAGAGGTTGCACCATCTTTCCCGAAGTTCTCTGCTGCAATGGTTTCGTCCATACACAAAGTCACGGTATTTGGCCCAATTTTGGCACCTGCAATCGCATTACCAATGGCTAAGATGATTTGTTGTTCTTCTGCACTGTTCGCTAGGCTATTATCTATCTCGATAAAACAACCTGGTACGCGAATATTGCTAGGAACTTCGTTGAAGCTAATACTCATTATTTAGCATCCTTCTTGGTGGTCGTTTGTTTTGTCGAAGTGTCAACAACCGTGCAGTCACCATCGTTGA
>NZ_LWEH01000058.1 GCF_001635455.1 Vibrio sp. HI00D65 | reverse complement strand
ACCTTCGTTTATTACGAGATACTTCCACCGTCTACGTGCCTGAGCTGGTGCTGATTGGTAAAACTAAAGAGTGTTCATTTATCATTCTCAACTATCTGCCCACTAAACCACTTGAGACAGGCAACAACAGTTACGACTTTGGTGTCCAGCTTGCCAAACTTCATCAATGGGGTGAGCAAAAAGAGTTTGGTTGTGACCAAGACAATTTCATCGGCAGCACACTTCAACCAAATCCATGGCATAAAAAATGGGGCCGTTTCTTTTCAGAACAACGCATCGGATTCCAACTCCAGCTGCTAAAGGAGAAAGGCATCGAATTCGGGGATATTGACGAC
>NZ_LWEH01000057.1 GCF_001635455.1 Vibrio sp. HI00D65 | reverse complement strand
AGTGAACATCATTGTTTTATGGTGGTTTTGAGCAATGCCTTCTGTCTTGGTCTTAATCCAACTGAATTTAGTCGTCGATCCGGAACAACCTTATTCATTCAATTACGCATACCTAGATTAGGAGTTTTTCAATGTTATTTCGTCACCAGCGCTCATTAGGTTAGCACGGTCGTATGCAGAAACGTCTTCACCAGCTTCAACCATCGCATCGTATGCTTGTTGACGGAAGTTTAGCGTCCAGTTGAACGATGGAGAGTTGTTGTATACCAGCTTCGCATTAGGGTGTACTTCACGAACGCCATCCATCATCTCTTTGATCTGACCGATATGAGGCTTCTCTGTTTC
>NZ_LWEH01000056.1 GCF_001635455.1 Vibrio sp. HI00D65 | reverse complement strand
CATTGATATAGAACGGCAAAGCAGAATAGAGCAACACAGGTGTAGCAAAAATAAGGCTTACCCAACGGAAGTAGTTTTTAAACTCTGGTTCGAGGTTGCCAAACACTTCAAGATATAAAGCCACTGCAAGCATCATTACCTGCATGGTTGCCAAGCCAGCAACACCGAGGCGGTATAGGTAGTTTTTCATCGATCGGTGGTAGGCGGCTTCTTGTTGATCAGCTTCAAAAGGCGCGGCTTTATAACCTAGAGTATGGATTGCTGACAACAATTCACTCAGTTTAACTTGCGTGTTATCCCAGTTAAGTAGGGCGCGGTTGGTGGTCGTATTCACACG
>NZ_LWEH01000055.1 GCF_001635455.1 Vibrio sp. HI00D65 | reverse complement strand
GTTAATAAGTGCAATCGCAATATTAGAAAACAAACTTGGTAAAGTGATCGCATTGGGATTTGCGTTAATTCTGTCAACTTCTAAATCCAAAATGGCTTTTAATTGTTTGACACCCTCTGCACCGTAGGCATTTTCAAACTGTCCTTTTAGTTGTATCGCTAAGCTATTAATCGCATCGGTAAGCTCCTGCTTAGACATGCCAGGAATC
>NZ_LWEH01000054.1 GCF_001635455.1 Vibrio sp. HI00D65 | reverse complement strand
GACGCGATGCTATCAGCTACAAGCTGACCATCTAACTCAGGCTTACGTACTTCAGCGATATTGATTTGCGCTGGTACACCTGCGATTTTAGCTACAGCTGCGCGTAGCTTCTCTACGTCTTCACCTTTCTTACCGATAACAACGCCAGGACGAGCAGTGTGAATTGTCACACGGATGCTCTTAGCTGGACGCTCGATAACGATACGAGATAGTGATGCTTTTTGTAGTTCCTTTGTAAGGAACTGACGTACCTTGAAGTCGCCGTCTAGGTTGTCAGCGAAATCTTTGGTATTAGCAAACCATGTAGCATTCCAAGGCTTAACGATGCCAAGACGAATACCATTAGGATGTACTTTCTGACCCATTGCTTACTCTCCTAGTCTTTAGCGATCTGCTACAACAATAGTGATGTGGCTTGAACGCTTCAAGATACGATCCGCACGACCTTTAGCACGAGGCATAATACGCTTCATGATAGGGCCCTCATCTACGAAGATTTTAGCGACATTTAGATCGTCGATATCTGCACCTTCGTTATGTTCCGCGTTAGCGATAGCTGACTCTAGAACTTTCTTAACTAGAACAGCAGCTTTTTTGTTGCTGAAAGTTAGAATTTCTAGAGCTTGGTCTACCGACTTACCGCGAATTTGGTCTGCAACTAAGCGAGCTTTCTGTGGAGAAATACGAGCAAAGTTATGTTTAGCTAAAGCTTCCATCATCTACTCCTTACTTCTTCTTAGCTTTCTTATCTGCAGCATGACCGCGATAAGTACGAGTTGGTGCAAATTCGCCCAGTTTGTGACCGATCATTTCTTCGGTAACGAAAACTGGAACGTGCTGACGACCATTATGGACAGCGATGGTCAAACCAATCATTGTTGGGATGATCATTGAGCGACGGGACCAAGTCTTAATAGGCTTTTTGTCTCCGCTTTCCACCGCTTTCTCTACCTTCTTCAGCAAGTGTAGGTCAATAAAAGGACCTTTCTTGAGAGAACGTGGCATGGCGATTCCTCTTTATAAATTATTTAGTGCGACGACGTACGATGTACTTGTCAGTGCGCTTGTTCTTACGAGTCTTGAAGCCCTTAGTAGGAACGCCCCAAGGAGAAACTGGGTGACGACCACCAGATGTGCGGCCTTCACCACCACCGTGTGGGTGATCCACCGGGTTCATTACTACACCACGTACGGTTGGACGTACGCCGCGCCAGCGTGAAGCACCAGCTTTACCAAGTTCACGTAGCATATGCTCAGAGTTACCAACTTCACCGATCGTTGCACGACCTTCAGAAAGTACTTTGCGCATTTCACCAGAACGTAGACGGATAGTGATGTATGCACCGTCGCGAGCAACGATTTGAGCATAAGCACCAGCCGAACGAGCTAGTTGAGCACCCTTACCAGGCTTAAGTTCAACACAGTGTACAGTAGAACCTACTGGGATGTTGCGCATCGGCAGAGTGTTACCTGCTTTGATTGGCGCATCAACACCAGATTGGATCTGGTCACCGGCTTGAATGCCTTTTGGTGCAATGATGTAACGACGCTCACCGTCTGCGTACAGAACTAGAGCGATGTTAGCGCTACGGTTTGGATCGTATTCTAGACGCTCAACTTTCGCTGGGATGCCATCTTTAGTACGTTTGAAGTCAATTACACGGTAGTGGTGCTTGTGACCACCGCCGATGTGACGTACTGTGATACGACCGTTGTTGTTACGACCACCGTTCTTAGAGTTTTTCTCTAGAAGAGGTGCGTATGGCTTACCCTTGTGTAGGTCAGCGTTAACAACTTTAACGACGTGACGACGACCAGGGGAAGTCGGCTTACATTTAACAATAGCCATTTTTAACTACTCCTGTTATTCCGCGCCGCCAACGAAGTCAAGATCTTGACCTTCTTTCAAAGTAACGTAGGCTTTCTTAACGTCTGAACGACGGCCTTCACGCATACCTTGACGTTTGGTCTTACCCTTTTGAACAAGAGTATTTACAGACTTAACTTCAACTTCAAATAGCTTTTCTACAGCTGCTTTGATCTCTTTCTTAGTTGCATCTTTAGCTACTTTGAAAACGATAGTGTTCGCTTTCTCAGCTGCCATAGTTGCTTTTTCAGAGATGTGCGGAGCACGTAGAACTTTTAAGATACGCTCTTCAGTGATCATGCTAGCATCTCCTCAACTTGCTTAACTGCGTCAGCAGTCATTAGAACCTTGTCGAATGCAATTAGAGATACTGGATCAACACCAGCAACGTCACGTGCATCAACTTTGTATAGGTTACGAGCAGCTAAGAATAGATTTTCATCTACTTCGCCAGTAACAATCAGAACGTCGCTTAGCTCAAGCTCTTTAAGCTTAGCTACAAGTTCTTTTGTTTTTGGTGCTTCTACTGAGAAGTTATCAACAACGATTAGACGCTCTTGACGAACAAGCTCAGAAAGAATGCTCTTCATAGCACCGCGGTACATTTTCTTGTTTACTTTTTGGCTGTGATCTTGTGGTTTCGCAGCAAAAGTAACACCACCTGTACGCCAGATTGGGCTACGAATTGTACCAGCACGTGCGCGGCCAGTACCTTTTTGACGCCATGGCTTAGCGCCACCGCCAGATACTTCAGAACGAGTCTTTTGAGCACGAGTACCTTGACGAGCACCTGCTGCATATGCAACAACTACTTGGTGTACAAGAGCTTCGTTGAAGTCACGTCCGAAAGTAGTCTCGGAAACAGTTAGTGCATCAGCACCTTTAACCATCAATTCCATTACTTACTCCTAGACGTTATGCTTTAACAGCAGGTTTTACGATCACGTTGCCGCCTGTTGAGCCTGGTACTGCACCTTTAATAAGAAGCAGATTGCGCTCAGCGTCAACACGTACGATCTCTAGGTTTTGAGTCGTTACACGCTCAGCACCCATGTGACCTGCCATTTTCTTGCCTTTAAACACGCGACCTGGAGTTTGACATTGGCCAATTGAACCCGGTGCACGGTGAGACAAAGAGTTACCGTGAGTCATATCTTGAGTAGAGAAGTTCCAACGCTTAACAGCGCCTTGGAAGCCTTTACCTTTAGATGTACCAGTAACGTCTACTTTTTTAATTTCGTTGAAAAGTTCTACGTTTAGCTCAGCGCCAACTTCAAACTCTTCGCCGTTTTCTAAACGGAATTCCCAAAGACCGCGACCTGCTTCTACACCCGCTTTCGCGAAGTGACCAGCTTCAGGTTTAGTTACACGGTTAGCTTTCTTAGTACCAGTAGTTACTTGGATTGCAGCGTAGCCGTCGTTCTCTAGAGTTTTAACTTGAGAAATACGGTTCGCTTCAACCTCAACAACAGTTACTGGGATAGAAACGCCTTCTTCAGTAAATACGCGGGTCATACCCACTTTACGTCCGACTAGACCAATCATTATTCTTATCTCCCTTAACCTAGGCTGATTTGAACATCAACGCCAGCTGCAAGATCAAGACGCATTAGAGCATCAACAGTTTTGTCTGTTGGCTCAACGATGTCGATCAAACGCTTGTGAGTACGGATTTCGTACTGGTCACGTGCATCTTTGTTGACGTGTGGAGAGGTAAGAACAGTGAAACGCTCTTTACGAGTAGGTAGTGGAATAGGACCACGAACCTGTGCGCCAGTACGTTTTGCTGTTTCAACGATTTCCGCAGTTGAAGCATCGATTAGCTTGTAATCAAACGCTTTAAGGCGGATACGAATACGTTGGTTCTGCATGAGACAGAGCTCCAATTATTAAAAATTACACAAACAATATCGCCACTCAAACTCGATAAAACGAGAGAATGCCGATTGATTTATGTGAAACCGTAGCATCCAAAATTAGGACGCATTGTCAGTTAACTTTTGAAGTAAAGACAAGCCTTACTATTTTTATTAACCGCGAACATAAGCTGAGTATACATTACTAGGTAAGACCTACTCCTCAGTGCTCATTGGTTCACAACCAGCTTAAGCCAGTGCGAGGCATTATACAGATCACACTTTAACTTGCAAGCTGTGTTTGAAAAATAATCGCAGAATCTATTGAGAGGAGTAATTTGAGGTTTTTTAGTTCTTGGTAGTGCCCTATCGCCTGGAAAAGAAATGCAAGGTAGCCACTAAGATGCGCCTGAGAAGCTACCCCTGTTATCGATATATTTTAGCCTTCGTCTTCGTCGACATATTGAGCTTGTAGGTAATTCTGAATACCCGTCATTTTGATGAGGCCAAGTTGGGTTTCTAACCAATCAACATGTTCTTCTTCATCTTCCAAAATCTCAAGAAACAGATCTCGTGACACATAATCATGGATATCTTCTGCATAAGCAATGGCGTTTTTCAGATCATGAATGGCTTCCATCTCTAACGATAAGTCACACTCCAGCATTTCCTGAGTATCTTCGCCGATTTTAAGTTTGCCTAAATCTTGTAGATTGGGTAGCCCTTCGAGAAACAAGATTCGTTCAATCAGATGGTCGGCATGTTTCATTTCGTCGATGGATTCATGATACTCCTTGTCGGCTAGATGCTGTAAGCCCCAGTTTTTATACATGCGCGCATGCAGAAAGTACTGATTTGTTGCGACAAGTTCATTACCAAGAATTTTATTGAGATGTTGAATGATGATTGGATCGCCTTTCATGACATAGCCCTACACTTTGGCTCTTCTAACTGTAGAACCAAATTAAGAAGTGTCAAAAAAGCTACTGCTCTTTGAGCAGAATTAGCTTGCCTGCTTGAACAGGTCTTTGGCGGTGTCGTTAATGACTTCTTTTGCCGAACGTACACACTTTCCGCATTGACTGCCAAGTGCTGTACAATTTTTAATTCCTTTTATGTCAGTGATACCCTCTTCTAATACCAACTTGCGGATTTTCTTGTCCGAGACCCCATGGCATAAACAAACGTACATAGTAAAACCCACCCCCTTGACTTGAGTTAAATACAAAAAGGAATCATTCTTATTACCAATCAGAATGACCATATGTTTATATCGATTGGTTATAGTGTTTTGTCGAAAAGAGAGGTTAACGGGCTTTGAAGGGAAGAGAGTTTAGGTACGTGACTTAAGCACCTAAGTAAATAACTGTATTTAAATCGGAATATAGACTGCAGATATTACGTGCTGGGGATTTCCCTTATAATCAAAATAAAAAAGGGAAGCCGAAGCTCCCCTTTTTTGATGCGTGCTCTTCTAATGAAGAGAGTGCAAAAATCTAAATGCTATTAAGCGAAGATTTTAGCTACAACACCAGCACCTACAGTACGGCCACCTTCACGGATAGCGAAACGTAGGCCTTCGTCCATTGCGATTGGAGCGATTAGCTCAACAGTCATTTGAACGTTGTCACCTGGCATTACCATTTCTACGCCTTCTGGTAGAGTGATGTCGCCTGTTACGTCAGTTGTACGGAAGTAGAACTGTGGACGGTAACCTTTGAAGAAAGGAGTGTGACGGCCGCCTTCGTCTTTAGAAAGTACGTATACTTCAGACTCGAACTTAGTGTGTGGGTTGATAGAACCTTTAGCAGATAATACTTGGCCACGTTCAACTTCGTCACGCTTAGTACCACGTAGAAGTGCACCAACGTTCTCACCTGCACGACCTTCGTCAAGCAGCTTACGGAACATTTCAACACCAGTACAAGTAGTAAGAGTAGTCTCTTTGATACCAACGATTTCTACTTCGTCACCTACACGTAGGATACCACGCTCGATACGACCAGTTACAACAGTACCACGACCTTGGATCGAGAACACGTCTTCGATTGGTAGTAGGAACGGTTGGTCAACTGCACGCTCTGGCTCAGGGATGTAAGAATCTAGTGCTTCTGCAAGCTCAACGATCTTGTCTTCCCACTGCTTCTCGCCGTTTAGTGCGCCAAGTGCAGAACCTTGGATAACTGGTAGGTCATCACCTGGGAAGTCGTACTCAGAAAGAAGTTCACGAACTTCCATTTCTACTAGCTCAAGTAGCTCTTCGTCATCAACCATGTCACATTTGTTCATGAATACGATGATGTAAGGGATACCAACTTGACGACCAAGTAGGATGTGCTCACGAGTTTGAGGCATTGGGCCGTCAGTCGCAGCAACAACTAGGATACCACCGTCCATTTGCGCAGCACCAGTGATCATGTTTTTAACATAATCCGCGTGTCCTGGACAGTCTACGTGTGCGTAGTGACGAGTTGGAGTGTCGTACTCAACGTGAGAAGTTGCGATTGTGATACCGCGCTCACGCTCTTCTGGAGCGTTATCGATAGATGCGAAGTCTTTCGCTTCACCACCGTACACTTTAGAAAGTGTAGTACAGATAGCAGCAGTTAGAGTTGTTTTACCGTGGTCAACGTGGCCGATAGTACCAACGTTTACGTGCGGTTTCGTACGTTCAAATTTTTCTTTAGACACGATCGTGTTCCTTCCTAGTTATGATTCGCCACGACCATTATTGGTCGAGACGCGCCAGAAATTGCTATTTTATGCGCCAACTCTCGTTAGCGCAATATTTGGACGCATTAGATCTTTCAAAAAAATGAAAAAATGCAGCCCTATTGTTTAACCACGCTCTGCAATGATTGCTTTTGCAACATTGTTAGGCACTTCAGCGTACTCACTAAACTCCATAGAGTAAGAAGCACGACCTTGTGTCGCAGAACGTAAATCAGTTGAGTAACCGAACATGACAGACAACGGAACTTGTGCACGAATTATCTTCAGGCCAGCTGTACCCTCGTCCATACCTTCGATGATGCCGCGACGACGGTTAATATCGCCAACAACGTCACCCATCCAGTCTTCTGGAGTAGTTACTTCAACTTTCATCATAGGCTCAAGCAGAACTGGTTGCGCTTCAAGTGCACCTGTTCTGAAAGCCATAGAGGCAGCGATTGTAAACGCCATCTCACTTGAATCTGTTTCATGGTAAGAACCGTCGTATAGTGTAGCTTTGATATCCAGAACTGGATAGCCAGCAAGCACACCATTGTTCATCTGCTCTTCAACACCTTTAGCTACTGAAGTGATAAACTCTTTAGGTACCGTACCATCGGCAATTTCATCCACGAAGACAAAGCCTTCACCAAGCTCTGATGGTTCCAGTTTCAGCCAAACATGACCGTATTGACCTTTACCACCGTGTTCACGGATAAATTTACCTTCCGCTTTCGCTGTACCACGAATTGTTTCACGGTAAGCCACTTGCGGGTTACCAACGTTGCAGTTCACGCTAAATTCACGCTTCATACGGTCAACGATGATATCTAAGTGTAGTTCACCCATACCAGAAATCAGAGTCTGGCCTGTTTCGTCATCCATATCGACGCGGAACGATGGGTCTTCTGCTGCCAGCTTAGCTAGAGCGATTGTCATTTTGTCTTGATCGGCTTGTGAGCTTGGCTCTACAACGATCTGAATAACTGGGTCTGGGAATTCCATGCGCTCTAGAACGATCTTATGGTTCTGGTCACACAGAGTTTCACCAGTGGTCACATCTTTTAGACCGATAATAGCGGCGATGTCACCAGCTCGTACTTCTTTTACTTCTTCACGCTTGTTTGAGTGCATTTGTACAATGCGACCTAAACGTTCACGTTGTTTCTTCACAGAGTTGTAAGCTGTTTTACCGCTTTCAACAACACCAGAGTAAACACGAATGAAAGTTAGAGTACCAACGAATGGGTCTGTTGCGATCTTGAATGCTAGCGCTGAGAACGGTTCTTTGTCGTCCGCGTGACGCTCTGCTTCATTCTCATCTTCATCGATACCTTTAATTGCAGGTACATCAACTGGAGAAGGAAGGAAATCAACCACTGCATCTAGAACAGCTTGTACACCTTTGTTTTTAAATGCACTACCACAAGTTGCTAGTACGATTTCATTGTTAAGGGTACGAGTACGAAGACCTTGTTTGATTTCAGCTTCTGTCAGTTCACCTTCTTCAAGGTACTTATCCATTAGCTCTTCAGAGGCTTCTGCCGCTGCTTCAACAAGTTCTGTACGATATTCTTCAGCCATTTCTTGCATGTCTGCTGGAATGTCTTCGTACGTAAAAGTCATGCCCTGGTCAGCTTCGTTCCAGTTGATTGCCTTCATCTTGATAAGATCGACAACACCTTGGAAATTTTCTTCAGCGCCAATGTTCAGTTGAATCGGAACAGGAGTCGCACCAAGGCGGTCCTTGATCTGCTCGATAACGCGTAAGAAGTCTGCGCCAGTACGGTCCATTTTGTTAACGAAAACCATACGAGGAACTTGGTACTTATCAGCTTGACGCCAAACTGTCTCTGATTGAGGCTCAACACCAGAGGAACCACAGAACACAACAACCGCACCATCAAGTACACGTAGAGAACGTTCTACTTCGATAGTGAAGTCAACGTGTCCAGGAGTGTCGATGATGTTGATACGGTGATCTGGGAATTGCGCTTCCATACCACGCCAGAACGTAGTGGTTGCTGCTGAAGTGATCGTAATACCGCGCTCTTGCTCTTGCTCCATCCAGTCCATGGTTGCTGCACCATCGTGAACTTCGCCGATTTTGTGAGAAAGACCGGTATAGAACAGAATACGTTCACTTGTGGTTGTTTTACCTGCATCTACGTGAGCAACGATACCAATGTTACGGTACTGCTCAATAGGAGTTTTACGAGCCACGGTTGAATCCTCTTATTAGAGACTTAGGGACTATTGCTATACCTAGGATAAAAATTACCAGCCCTAGAAATAGCAATAGTTCCTAGCATAAGCATAGGAACTAAAGAAGTGCTGCAAGGAACCTTGCAGCACTAAAAAGGTATTACCAACGGTAATGTGCGAACGCTTTGTTTGCGTCAGCCATGCGGTGAACGTCTTCACGTTTCTTAACCGCAGTACCTTTGTTCTCAGACGCGTCTAGCATTTCAGCTGCTAGGCGTTGAGCCATAGATTTTTCACCACGCTTACGCGCAGCTTCAACTACCCAACGCATAGCAAGTGCGTTACGGCGAACCGGACGAACTTCTACAGGTACTTGGTAAGTTGAACCACCTACACGGCGAGATTTAACTTCTACCGCTGGGCGAACATTTTCAAGAGCTTCTTCAAATACAGCTAAGTGGTCTTTACCAGACTTCTCAGCCATTGCATCTAGTGCAGTGTAAACAATTTTTTCTGCAGTAGATTTCTTTCCGTCAACCATTAGGATGTTAACGAATTTTGCCAGCAGTTCAGATTTGAACTTTGGATCTGGAAGGATCTTACGCTGACCTATTACGCGACGACGTGGCATGGATATTCTCCGTTGTCTTCTTCAGGTTTTTTCCAAAACTTTTCAGAATAATAAATAAAATAGTGTTTGGCCTTACTTAACGATTTCTTTTTAAAAAAAGAGAATCAATTAA
This sequence comes from Vibrio sp. HI00D65, assembly GCF_001635455.1. Classification (GTDB taxonomy): domain Bacteria; phylum Pseudomonadota; class Gammaproteobacteria; order Enterobacterales; family Vibrionaceae; genus Vibrio. The sequence goes on along the minus strand of NZ_LWEH01000054.1, from coordinate 49,131 downwards.
GACTTAGGACGTTTCACACCGTACTTAGAACGACCTTGTTTACGGTCATTAACGCCAGCACAGTCAAGTGCGCCGCGAACAGTGTGGTAACGTACACCCGGAAGGTCTTTTACACGACCGCCACGGATTAGTACAACACTGTGCTCTTGTAGGTTGTGGCCTTCACCGCCGATGTACGAAGTTACTTCGAAACCGTTGGTTAGACGTACACGACATACTTTACGTAGTGCCGAGTTAGGTTTTTTAGGTGTAGTAGTGTAAACACGAGTACATACACCACGTTTTTGTGGGCACGCTTCTAGTGCAGGCACGTTGCTTTTAACAACTTGCTTTACACGTGGTTTGCGAACCAACTGGTTAATAGTTGCCATTAACTAGCTCCTGAAATTTACTTGAAAGTAAGCTTTGTGAAAAATCTACCCCTAACTACATGTCGCAATTAGGGACGCAAAATTCTATTCAGCAGTGGGATGTGTGTCAAGAAATATACAGATCTTTTTTAGCCGTCTAGAGCTCAGGATGGTCTAGCTTTAACCAAACGGATAGAACATAACTACCAAGTGACTGATTTATCGTTTAAAACCGTCAATTCAACAAAGCCATCAAAGCCTATTTGTGGGATGGCTTCAGAGGCCAACTGTTGTAGGCCGCGACTCTCTAGATCGGGTTTTAATACCGACATGTGCTCGACTGCACTGATTTGAGTGAATAACTCATGATTTGGAAGGCAAACATACACTGCATCTTCAACTAACAAGAACCGATCTTGTGGTTGAGAGTAGACGAGTGCAAGCTTGAGTTTATCCGCTGTTTTAACAATATGAAGCATCGCGATTCCTAGAAAGTCAGTATCTGTTGGCACTGAGCTAACGTCTGCGCTAACTCATCAGCTTCAGCAACGGTGACATCAATCAACAAGTCGTCAGCTGAAAGACCAAACTGACTCAGGCTTCGCTGACACACGTACACCTGTTCGATGTCGTAGAGCTCCATCAATTTAAACGCCGAAATGTAGTCACGGGATAGTGTCTGTTCAGGCTGCTGTGCTTTGAGAAGTTGTGTCACACCATCACCAACAAAAAACACGGCGATATCTTCACTATATGCGGACGCAGCTAATAACGCGTCTAACCCTTCCCTGCCCGCAGCGGTAGTATGGGGAAAGCTATTAAATACAAAAGCTAATTTTCTCAAAACTGTACCACTCTGTCTTGCGTGAGTAGCGCTTCCGATAAGCTGCCTAAACCAGCCTGTGTAAATCCAGAGGCTAAGTTAGAGCCACTAAGTTGATGCTGCTCTGCTTCTTCAGAACTGATGATGCCACGTCTTAGTGCCGCCGCAACACAGGTCTCAAGACTCACATTGTGTTCATTTGCCAATTTCTGCCAAGCCGCAGCCAAATCAAACTCATCATTAGCTGGCACAGTAAGGTCAGAGCCGTTACTTACGCCGTCTTGATAAAAGAATACACTGTGGAGTTTGTAGCCCTGTTGAAGCAGAGCCACGGCAAACTGGTAAGCATTTCTTGCTGACTGTGAACCATAGAGAGGTCCATTAACTTGGAGTGTATAGCTTAACAACCCTCTTCATCCTCTGTTTTACGCTGACGGATATATAAGTACACAGTGTGCTTGGAAATATTCAATCGCTCAGCAACACGGTTAATCGCATCTTTGATATCAAAAATACCTTTGTCATACAGCTCCATCACGATTTGACGGTTCTTGGTATTGTTCGATACTGACTTGTCGGCATTGATCTCTTCAATGGTGCGCTCAACCGTTTGGTCGACAAGTTCTTCAACGTCGCTTGCAAAATTAACCGATGATGCAGCTTCGTCTGCGTCTTGTGTCGGCATGAAAGATTGTAGCACTTGTGAGAAAGGCGCATCTAAGTTCACGTTAATACACAGCAGGCCAATCACTCGGTCTTCACCATTGCGGATAGCCACAGTGATCGACTTCATCAACACGCCGCCTTTAGCACGGGTGAAATATGAGCGTGAGAAGTTACGTTTAGAACCTTCGATATCTTTTAGCATTTTCAGTGCAAGGTCAGTAATTGGTGAGCCAACCTGACGCCCGGTATTCTCACCGTTAGCAATTTTAATTGCAGAGGTGTTGAGGTCTTCTAAAGAGTGCAGAACGATCTCACAAAATGGGCCAATTAGACTCGCAATGCCGTCTACCACCGCTTCATAAGATCTTAGAATGATTTTATCGTGTTCACTGAATGGCATGACATTGACTGATTCCATTTCAAGTAACACATCTGCATTGACTGTTTCTGTAGTAGTCACTTATTCCTTACCTTCGTGTGAAAAATCAACAAATTTATGTAAGTTTATCAGAAAATTTTAATTGCACACCTAGCTAACATTGCAACTAGTGATTTAGAACAAGTTTAAAAATCAAATACTCATATTCGAATCATAAAAAAAGCCTAACGTGAAGTTAGGCTTTTTAGTCAATCAGCGCTTTTTACAGCAGGATTTCTTTCAGCTATTACTGAGCAGCAGGTGCTTCAGTGTTATCAATGCTTAGTAGTTCAACTTCGAACACTAGCGTTGAGTTAGCTGGGATAGTCGGTGTGTCTTGCTCACCGTATGCTAGTTCTGGCGGGATTACGAATTTGTACTTAGAACCAACTTGCATTAGTTGTACGCCTTCAGTCCATCCTGGGATTACGCGGTTTAGAGGGAATGTTGCTGGTTCGCCACGGTCGTAAGAGCTGTCGAACTGAGTACCGTCAGTCAATGTACCTTTGTAGTGTACTTGAACGGTATCTGTGTCTTTTGGAGAAGCACCTTCACCTTGTGTCATTACTTGGTAAAGTAGGCCAGATTCAGTTTGCTTAACGCCTTCAGTTTTAGCGAACTCAGCACGGAAGTCGTCACCTGCTTTCTTAGTTGCCGCTGATTTCTCTGCCGCTTGTGCTTGCATAGTTTCAGCAACACGCTTGTCTAGAGCTTCAAGCGCTGCACGAGTTTCTTCTTCGTTAAGTGCAGTTTTCTCTGCAAATACGTCTTCAATACCTTGAAGAACTATGTCTTTGTCTAGGTTAATACCTAGCTCGCTTGGCTTATCAATGCTTGTGCTCAGGTAGTTTGCGAAAGATACACCGATTGCGTATGCCGCTTTGTCATCTTCGGTTTTAAAGTTTACTGCTTCTACTTTAACTTCTTCTACTTGAGGTGCTTCTGCCTTTGGTTCTTCTTTCTGACAACCAACTGCTAGCATAACCGTTGCGGCAAGCAGTGATACTTTTAAAACTGATTTCATTGAATACTCCAATTAATGGCCAAGCCATTGGTTATTGTGCACAAATCTAATGATTAGATTGGTGTGAATACGTTAGTTATAACAATATACTAGTCATATGTCTTTCGACACAAACCGGATTATTAGAAGTGATGCAAATATTTTTCCATTCCTTGCTATGTGCAATTGTCATCACCTTGTTAAATGGATGCTTTTTCTTCCAAGACGATGAGCAGCGTTGGGAAGTAGAGCCCAGCGGCGCCACCAGCTTTGCTTTAAGCAGAGATGGACGCTTCGCCCTACTTTACTCTCAGCAGAAACAATTGCTGCTTTGGGACCTTGCCGAAAACAAAGAGTTGGCCCAGCTCGGCCCTCAAGATCAGTCCGAAAACCAAGTATCGCGCATTCGAATCTCTGACAGTGGCCGCTTTGCCATTACTGCCAGCCAAATGAACTTTGCCGTTTGGGACCTATCTTGGACCCAAGCTGAAGGACTATGGTCTATCTCTGACGGCTTGATTCGCGATGTTGACATCTCTAGCAATGGTGAAAAAGTACTGCTCGGTTTATCGAATGGTAAAGCCATCTATGTGGACTTAGTCACCGGACGCCGTCTGGAGTTCCTTGCTCATAGAGAAAAAGTTAATTCCGTCGCGCTTTCTTCGAACGGTCGTTATGCCCTTTCTGGCGGTAACGACTACAAAGCCTACCTGTGGGACACCGAAACCGGCTTGGTGTTACGTACCTTTGAACATGAACAAAGAGTTGTACGCGTGGCCTTACAACGGGATGGCGAATTAGCCTTTACCTCTGATGGTGGCAATCAAGCGATGATTTGGGATCTTAAAACGGGAGAGCCTCAAACTCAGCTACAGAGTTGGTCGAGACAGCTGATATTCTCCAGTGCCCGTTTTTCCGATGATGGCAGCCTGTTAGTGACAGGCACTCCATCCAGCCAAGTGAGCGTTTGGGATACTCAGGATGGCAAACGGCTTTCACGACACGATGCAGAGCCACTAAAAGATACTCGCCCTCCTCGTGCGGTAGTGTATGATGCAGCCTTTGATGATAAGAACCGTGTAATATCGGGCACCTCTGCGGGCATCGCCCAAGCTTGGAATGTGGATTAAGAACGATGACAGAAAAGCGAGTTGAACAGTTAGAAAGCCGCGTTAATGACTTAGAATGTCAGCTAGCTTTCCAAGAGCAAACCATTGAAGAACTCAATGAAGCGCTTAGCCAACAACAGATGTTGATCACTAAGATGCAAGACCAAATGAAATATGTAGTGGGTAAAGTGAAGAACATTGATGGTTCGAACTTAGCTGACGCATCTGAAGAGACGCCACCACCACATTACTAATGTGCGTTGCTAATAAACTGCGGCTTATTGGTTTGGTTGAAAAACAAAGGGCGACAGAGAATATCTGTCGCCCTTTGTGTACTTGAGTTACACCGAAGCTTGGCTAGTGATCAGTATAGATCTTAACTTCCACTCGCCCTTCTGTATCAACACTTGCGCGGTACATGCCGGAACTGTTCATGCCGAAGTGAATATCACCTTGACCGTCAATCGCAATCAAACCACCTTCGCCGCCCATGCTTTTCAGCTCTCCTTGAATGATGTGTTCACATGCGGTATGAACATCTTCTTTAAGATAACGCATGCGCGCAGCCACATCACTGGCGACCATTTTTCTTAAGAAGAACTCCCCCATGCCTGTGGTCGAAACCGCAACATTACCATTCTCAGCAATAGTGCCCGCTCCAATGATTGGCGAATCACCCACCCGGCCAAACTTCTTGTTTGTCACACCACCAGTACTGGTCGCTGCCGCCAAATTGCCCGCTTGGTCTAATGCCACAGCGCCAACCGTGCCGTACTTTTTGTCATCGAGGTACTTTTCAGCTTGCTGCTCATCGTATTTCGCTTCAGACAAAGCAAATATGCCTTTTTCTTTCATCGATTGAAGCTGGTCGTAACGGCGCTCAGTGAAAAAGTAGTCTTGCTCAGTAAAGGTATAGTCGTGTTCAAAGGCAAACTTCTCCGCCCCTTCTCCAATCAACAATACATGGTCGCTTTTTAGCATCACATCGCGAGCTAATTCGATCGGGTTTTTAATATGACGAACACCCGCAATAGCACCCGCATCCATTTCGCGACCGTGCATTACCGAAGCATCCATCTCCACAAACTCATCATGAGTAAGAACCGAGCCCTTACCAGCGTTAAAATGCGGGCTGTCTTCCATCACCTTTACCGATGCCACTACCGCATCCAAAGCATCACCGCCCGATTGCAGCACTTGGTAACCCGCCAATACTGACTTCTCTAAAGCCTCAGTAATGCCTGCTTTTAGCTCATCACTCATTTGCGCTCGCAAGATGGTGCCCGCACCACCATGAATGGCAATTGAAAAAGGTTGCGACATGTAAACTCTCCACTGACGTATTCTTGTTATCTGTCGCTATCAATATCATATCCAAAGCTCGATGTCTGATAGCAACAACAAATCTTTCGCTAGCGGCCATGCTCACGCCAGAAAGCACCCCCCCAATACGGAAAAAGCCTCCACTCGGGAGGCTTTCATATTCTCAAACTAATCCGTTAGGTCGGTATTAGTGAGAACCACAGCTACCGCCACCGCAGCAGCCGTCTTTTTTCTCTTCACCGTGGTCGTGACCTTCGCTGCCACAGCCACCAGCTTGGTGTACGTGACCGTGTTGAACTTCTTCTTCAGTCGCTTCACGAACCGCTACAACTTCAACGTCAAACGTTAGAGTTTGGCCAGCTAGCATGTGGTTGCCATCCACAACAACTTCGTCGCCGTCTACTTCAGTTACTTCTACTGGGATTGGACCTTGGTCAGTATCCGCTAGGAAACGCATGCCAACTTCGATTTGTTCAACACCTTGGAATACGTCAGCAGGAACACGTTGCACTAGTGCGTCGTTGTGCTCACCGTAAGCGTCTTCTGGAGTAACAGTTGCAGAGAACTTGTCGCCAGCTACTTTGCCTTCAAGCTCTTTTTCAAGACCTGTAATTAGATTGTTATGACCGTGAAGGTAATCTAGTGGAGCTTCTGCAGTTGATTGGTCAACTACTACGCCATCTTCAAGTTTCACTTGATATGCAACACTAACTACTACGTTCTTTTCAATTTTCATGAGAGCTCCAAGGAGGTTTGGACTAAGCTCCAACAGTTGAGCTTAGGAAAAATTCTGTATCCGGATATTATGGGGATCAATTATCGAAACTCAATCATTCAGGCTTAAAAATACCGATCATTTCTTGATTCGCGTGTTCAGATTTCTCTACAGTTTTCGGTTTACGTTGCTCTGAGAAGTCACAATCGACACATTCCACCAGCTCGATATTATTCTCAATCCACCAACGTAGCGTGTCTTGAGTATTGCAGCTTGGGCAGCTCGCCCCTGCGATAAAGCGTTTTTTCTGTTTCACGTTAATATCCTTTACTACTCTGGATTCGCGGTTCTCTATGCTTGATGTGAAAGCGAATAGGACCGCGTTTATTATTAGGTTTCTCTGGGAAATGACTTTAGGCTCAAAGCATGCATCACATACTCGAGCCGTTCACTCTAAACAGATGCTACTGCCAATAGTTACGAGATTGGTGGTCATTCTCCATCTCGTGTCCAAAGATCTCTTCGAGCTCTTTACGAGCCTCTTTCGCTCTTTGGGCTAACTCTGCGTCTTCATTATGCTGAGGCAGTAATTCTTTCAGCATACCATTATCCAACTTCCTAAAATGTGCTTCTGCTCGCTTCGCTTTGTATGGATGCATGCCAAGTTCAGTCAGAGTTTGACGGCCAAGGTCTAGTGCTCCAAGGAAGGTTTCACGCGAATAATTGTTTACCCCGTGATTAAGCAATTGGTACGCTTCAACACGGCTTCGTGCACGCGCCAAAATTTTAAGACTTGGGAAGTGCTGCTTGCATAAGTCGACGGTTTTCATGATTTCGTCTGGAGAATCAGTACACAACACAATCGCTTCGGCCTTATCCGCCCCCGCTGCTCGTAACAACTCTAAGTGAGTGGAATCACCGTAAAATACCTTGTAGCCAAACTTTCTCAAGATATGGATTTGGCTAGCGTCACTTTCCAAGATCGTAATGCGGATCTTATTGGCGTACATCAGGCGACCGATGATCTGACCAAACCGACCAAAGCCAGCAATAATCACTCGAGGGCTGCGGTCAACCACATCCGAAGACATCGCATTTTCGCTGATTTGATTCAATTGGCGAGCAAAGAACTTATCTTGCAGCTTAAGCATTAATGGCGTGGTCACCATTGATAGACTCACTACAACTAGCAAAAATGACACTTGCTCACCACTCAAGATGCCTTGTGCACTTGCCGCTGTGAAGATAACGAAAGCGAACTCACCGCCTTGGCTAAGAATCATCGCCATGCGGCTGCGCGCTTTAGCCTGAGTACCAAACATTCGAGCAAGGGCATACAAAACCAAACCCTTTAGTACGACTAACGCTAGAACAGCGATCAGTATTGCAAATGGGCTTTCGGCCAATAACCCTAAGTTAACGGCCATACCGACAGAGATAAAGAACAGACCAAGTAACAATCCTTTAAATGGATCAATCGCGATTTCCAACTCATGTCGGTATTCACTCTCAGCCAGAAGTACGCCCGCTAAGAAAGTACCCAGAGCCATCGACAAGCCAATCTGCTGCATGATAACGGCGATACCAATCACCAACAGCAGAGCTGCAACGGTGAACAACTCACGCACACCACTCATGACTACATAGCGGAAAAGAGGCCTCAACAAAAAGTGACCGCCTACCAGCAAACCAACCACGCCACCTAACATCCACAACATGTCTGCCCAGCTGCCGCCGGTGTTACCTGCAAGTAAAGGCAGCATAGCCAACATAGGGATCACGGCAATATCTTGGAAAAGTAGTACTGCAAAACCTGACTGGCCTGCTTCTTTGCCACCAAGCTCTCGTTCTTCAATAACCCTTAAAGCGATCGCGGTCGAAGATAGAGCTAAGCCCATACCTATTACTAAGCTCGTTTGCCACGTTAAACCAAACATACAGGCAATGGCGGTGATGATCAGAGTGGTAATCAGCACTTGCGCGCCACCGAGTCCGAGAATAGGCGCTCGCATCTGCCACAGTTTTTTAGGGTTAAGCTCTAAACCAATCAGGAAGAGCAGCAGCACCACCCCGAATTCGGAGAAATGCAGAATCGCTTCGACATCGCTGATTAAACCGAGCCCCCATGGGCCAATTGCCACACCAGCTAATAAATAGCCCAATACCGAGCCTAAACCGGCGCGCTGCGCGATAGGTACCGCAACCACCGCTGCAGCTAGGAATATAACGCTACTTTGCAAAAAATCATTAGTCAGAGCCATCGTTCGCTCCTATATCTTGTAGCGGGTCTCGTAACCAGTTTCGATAAGCCTCTGCGTGTTGATAACGAGTCATGTCTGAGACATTTCGTGCCCAGTGTAAAACCAAAGGTGGAATCCAGCTCATCTGACACAAAGCGGCTGTAAGTTCGAAAGGCTGTAAAATCTCTTGTAATGGATATTTATTATAGCCTGCTGCTCCAAACGCCTCTTCTTTACCACCCGTAGTGATAACGCTACGCCAATATTTACCTTTCAGTGCACTTTGCTCACCAAACGCAAAGCCTTTACCCAAGACTCGGTCAAACCACTCTTTTAGCAATGAAGGACAGGAATACATAAACAGAGGGTGTTGGAACACAATCACATCATATTCAAGGAGCAGAGAATGCTCATACGGCACATCGATAAAAAAATCAGGATAGATGGCATAGAGATCGTGAATTTTGACATGTCCGAGCGACTCTATTTTCTTAACCATCATCTGATTGGCAATAGAGGTTTCTGGCTCTGGGTGCGCGTAGATAACCAATACTTTGGGTACTACTTTGTCTGTCGAGGGAGTATTACTCATTCCTTTGAAGCTTTCCTTTTAAGGCTAAACTGTGGCAAGGCCACAAGCATTTAAGCAAAAGTTATTAATATGTTATTGGCATCATAACGCAAATTGCATTGTGATCGACTTTTATCTGGTTTCAGCCTACTATGCAGGCGTCTGTTCACCTCTAATTTCTATTCTATTTCTATGATTACTTTCTCTGATATTCAATTGCTACGCGGCGGTAAGCCCCTCCTCGACCAAGCATCTGCGACTCTTCACCCAGGCGACAAGATTGGCTTGGTAGGTAAAAACGGCTGTGGTAAATCGACGCTGTTCGCTTTAATTAAAGACGAACTATCGGTTGATGCAGGTTCATTCAGCAAACCTGCTCATTGGGAGATGGCGTGGGTTGCTCAAGAAACCCCAGCATTAGAAAGAACAGCAATTGAATACGTGATTGATGGTGACCGTGAATATCGTGGCCTTGAAGATCAGCTGCAAAAAGCGGAAGTAGCCGACAACGGCACACTCGTCGCAGAGATTCACGGCAAGGTAGAAACCATTGGTGGTTACAGCATTAAGGCTCGCGCAGCCGAATTGCTAGACGGCCTAGGCTTTAGCCAAGAACAAATGACGTGGAACCTGACTCAATTCTCAGGTGGTTGGCGTATGCGTTTGAACCTAGCGCAAGCCCTACTGTGCCGCAGTGACTTACTGCTGCTCGATGAGCCAACCAACCACTTGGACTTAGATGCGGTAATGTGGCTAGAACGTTGGCTACAAAGCTACCCTGGTACACTGATTCTTATCTCGCACGATAGAGACTTCTTAGACCCTATCGTAAACCGCATCGTTCACGTAGAAAACCAAAAGTTAAATGAGTACACAGGTAACTACTCATCGTTTGAGAATCAACGAGCGCAAAAGCTGATTCTGCAACAGGCGATGTACCAGAAGCAGCAAAAACAGATGGCTCACATGCAGAGCTACATCGACCGTTTCCGTTATAAAGCTTCAAAAGCTCGCCAAGCGCAAAGCCGTATTAAAGCGCTAGAGAAAATGGAACAAGTACTGCCAGCTCAGTTTGATAACCCATTCAGCTTTGAGTTCAGAGAACCAGACGCGCTACCAAACCCAATCATGATGATGGATGAGGTCTCTGCAGGCTACGATGACAAATTAATCCTAGAGAAGATTCGCCTTAACCTTGTTCCGGGTAGCCGTATCGGTCTACTGGGTCGTAACGGCGCAGGTAAATCGACACTTATCAAGCTGCTTTCTGGCGAACTGAAACAGCAAGGTGGCGAGCTGAGCTACTCACAAGGCGTTAAGATTGGTTACTTCGCACAGCATCAACTAGAAACGCTGCACCCAGAAGAGACACCACTGCAACACATGATGCAGATTGCACCTAAGCACACCGAACAACAGTTGCGTGATTATCTAGGTAGCTTCGGCTTCCAAGGCGAGAAGGCACTGGATAAAGTGGCTCCTTTCTCAGGTGGTGAGAAAGCACGTTTAGTATTGGCGCTGCTGGTATGGCAAAAGCCGAACCTGTTGCTACTCGATGAACCAACCAACCACTTGGATCTCGACATGCGTCAGGCGCTGACATTTGCTCTACAGACGTTTGAAGGCGCGATGGTTATCGTATCGCACGACCGTTACCTGCTTCGTGCAACCACTGATGACCTGTACCTTGTACACGACCGCCAAGTTGCGCCGTTTGACGGTGACCTGAACGATTATTACAAGTGGCTAACCGAACAGCAAAAAGTGGAACGCAAAGAAGCACAAGCGCAGGCTCCAGCGAAAGATGGTGCTAACAGTGCTGCGGCGAAAAAAGAGCAAAAACGTAAAGAAGCCGAGTTCCGTAAGTTAACCGCACCAATCCGTAAAAAGCTGACTCAATTTGAAAAGCAGATGGATAAACTGACGCTTGCTCTTGAAGAAGCCGAGCAACAATTATCCGACACTTCACTGTATGAAGCTGAAAATAAGGCTAAACTGAATGAAGTACTCGCCCTACAAGCGAGCAGTAAATCACAACTTGAAGAAGTTGAAATGGATTGGATGTCCACTCAAGAAGAGCTTGAGCAGATGGAACAGGATATGGATAGCTTATGAGCCCAAAGCACGCCCCAATATCACTAACACTGGAACGACTATGGCAATTTAGCCTTCAGTACTACAGTGTGCGCGGTGTTAAAGATGCGTGCTTAGCTTTGCAAAACCAGTTCCACGGCAACGTCAATCTACTGCTGCTCCTTAAATGGCTCGATGAGCAGCAAGTGTCTTTTGCAGAAGAAGAGTGGCACAAAGTGCAGCAGTGCTTAAGCCGCTCAGAAACCCTACTTCATAGTTATCGAGAGTTACGCAAACACCTTAAAGAGCATGTTGTCGACTCTCTCTACCGTGAAGCCTTACAGTTTGAACTGCAACTTGAGAAGCAGCAGCAATCCGACCTTGTCGACTGTATTAACTCACTGCAACTGTTCACTAATCAACAAGCACCACTGGCTCTGCAATATTGTCGTCTACTAGGAGCAGAAAGCCTCTATGACGCATTTTCTGAACCCGCCCCTCAGCCTTAACTCGTTTTCTTTCTCTTTTGAGTTGTCCCGGTACAAGCTTACTCTCGTATTGATATCTCGATGCTCATAACAAAATGAGTGCTCATAGCGAGCAGAGGCTAGCTCGTACAAGTTTGATAATACTCAATCAGTTACTCATAATCTATTTTTACATTGAGTCTCAGAGAGAGGCTTGCGCTTGCACCGAGAATTAACCAAGTTCAAATAAAAACGTGGGTGCATCGCAATACTTAATACTTTTCAAAGCCCATAAAAAGCACGGACTGTTTTATGACCATATTTACCGCAGCTGCTGGTTTATCTAACCCACACTTACAAACTTTAGTGCCAAGGTTTATCAGAAATCAGGTGTTGTTCCACCCTACGTGGCAAACCTTAGAAACGCCTGATGGGGACTTCCTAGACCTTGCTTGGAGTGAATCACCAGATAACGATGAACTAACAAGCAACAAACCTATCTTCATTCTCTTCCACGGATTAGAAGGCAGTTTTGAAAGCCCTTATGCAAACGGACTGATGAATGCATTTGCCAAGGATGAGTGGTTATCCGTGATGATGCACTTTAGAGGCTGCAGCGGTAAACCGAACCGCTTGGCTCGTGCTTACCATTCTGGCGAAGTCGAAGATGCTCGCTTTTTCCTAAGGCACCTGCATGCACAGTTTCCCAACAACCCTAAGGTGGCGGTCGGAATCTCTTTAGGTGGAAACATGTTGGCGAATTATCTGGCTGAATATTCAGACGATCCCCTGCTATCAGCAGCAACCATAGTATCAGCTCCGTTTGATCTGGCTTGTTGCGCGAGTCGCATTGAGAAAGGCTTTTCTAAGCTCTACAAGAAGTACCTGCTCAGCTCTCTCAAATCAAACGCCTTAAGAAAGATCAACCTGCTGCAAGAGAAGCTCGATATCACCGCTGAGACAATCAAGAAGATTGATAAGTTGTATGAGTTTGATGAACGAATCACCGCGCCTCTGCATGGATTCAAGAACGCTCAAGACTATTACGCACAGTGCTCAGCTCTTCCTAAGCTCAATAAGATAAAGCTACCAACTCAGATCATCCATGCTAAAGACGATCCTTTCATGACTGATGATGTAATTCCTAAATTCGTTCTGCCGGATAACATCGATTATCGCTTGTTCCAGAAGGGGGGTCATGTTGGGTTTATTACTGGTAGTACGCTAAAACCAAGGTTTTGGTTAGAAGAAGCGCTGCCTGCCTACTATGAAAGTATTCAAGATTCAGCATAACGACTAAGCCGACTAAATATATAAGAGAAACCTTGATAAGATAGCGCACCTACTATTAGAGAGTTGTGTTCAAAAAGTCACGGAGCACACATCACAACCTATTAATGAACATAAAAGAGAGAAGTATTTATGATCATCCCATGGAAAGACATTGAACCTGACACTCTGGAAAACCTCATCAAAGAATTCGTACTGCGTGAGGGTACAGACTACGGCGACGTGGAGATCTCTCTACAAAACAAGATTGACCAAGTGAAACATCAATTAGCTTCTGGTGAGGCTAACATCGTGTTTTCCGAACTGCACGAGACCGTTGATATCCAGCTCACAAAACGCTTCTAAGCTGCGCTTAACACAGAGCCGTGTTATAGTGGAAAACGATTGCTAACAAGTAAGTTACTCATAAGACAAGGGTTGTCATGTCCGCTAAACATCCAATTATTGCGGTGACGGGTTCTTCAGGAGCCGGCACCACCACTACCTCAGAAGCCTTCCGAAAAATGTTCAACATGATGGACGTGAAGGCTGCTTGGGTTGAAGGGGATAGTTTTCACCGCTTCACTCGACCAGAAATGGACGTCGAGATCCGCAAGGCACGTGAGCAAGGTAAGCACATCAGCTACTTCGGCCCACAAGCCAACGACTTCGCAGCATTAGAAGAGTTTTTCCGTAAGTACGGTAATGAAGGTACTGGTAAAGTACGTAGTTACCTACATACGTTCGATGAAGCTGTGCCTTATAATCAAATGCCAGGCACCTTCACGCCATGGCAAGATATCCCAGAAAATTCAGACGTGATGTTTTACGAAGGCCTACACGGCGGCGTGGTTGATGGCGACATTAATGTCTCTCAACACGTCGACCTGCTGATTGGCATGGTTCCTATCGTAAACCTAGAGTGGATTCAAAAGTTCGTTCGTGACACACGCGATCGTGGCCACTCACGCGAAGCAGTAATGGACTCCATTGTTCGTTCAATGGATGACTACCTTAACTATATTACCCCGCAATTTTCGCGTACTCATATCAACTTTCAGCGTGTTCCAACCGTAGATACATCGAATCCACTTAACGCCAAAGAGATTCCAAGTTTAGATGAAAGCTTCGTTGTTATACGTTTGCGCGGCATCAAAAACGTCGATTTCCCGTATCTTTTGGCCATGATTGATGGCTCATTCATGTCTCGTCATAACACCCTAGTGGTGCCAGGTGGCAAGATGAGTTTTGCTATGGAGCTCATTGTGAGGCCAATCCTACAACAACTCATCGAAACCGGGAAAATAGGTTAACAAAACGACATTCTGGCTGATTACTTTTCATACCGTGATCATGTGCACAATTTTGCGTAAAAAATCGTAGCTTGGTCACGATTAAAATCAAGAAATAGTACCTGAAAAAGGATACTATTCTTAAACGAAACACAAGATAGCTTGCAGTGCTCATCGAGTGCTCTTATCCTAAGAAGTCAATTCAGGCTTAGCTAAAATACGGAAAGCGGCAAGCATACCCTGCAGAGGAAGTGAGATATTATGGTTCTAGGTAAACCTCAAACCGATCCAACATTAGAGTGGTTCCTTTCACACTGTCATATTCATAAGTACCCTTCAAAAAGTACTTTGATCCATGCTGGTGAAAAGGCAGAGACCTTGTACTACATCGTTAAAGGTTCTGTGGCAGTTCTTATTAAAGACGAAGAAGGTAAGGAAATGATTCTTTCTTACCTAAACCAAGGCGACTTCATCGGTGAGCTAGGCTTGTTCGAAGAAGACCAAGAGCGTACAGCTTGGGTTCGTGCTAAATCTCCTTGTGAAGTAGCTGAAATTTCTTTCAAGAAGTTCCGTCAACTTATCCAAGTGAACCCAGACATCCTAATGCGTCTTTCAGCGCAAATGGCAAGCCGCCTACAAGTAACTAGCCAAAAGGTTGGTGACTTAGCGTTCCTTGACGTAACAGGCCGTATCGCTCAAACGCTACTAAACCTAGCGAAACAGCCAGATGCAATGACTCACCCTGACGGCATGCAAATCAAGATCACTCGTCAAGAGATTGGCCAAATCGTTGGTTGTTCTCGTGAAACAGTAGGTCGTATCTTGAAGATGCTAGAAGAGCAGAACCTAATTTCTGCACACGGTAAGACTATCGTGGTATACGGCACTCGTTAATTTCGATTAACTGAGTCAAAAATATGAAAGCCACCAAATGCGAATTTGGTGGCTTTTTCTTTATTGAGAGAAGGTACGAGATACTAATGGAACACATGAGGCTCTCGCCTCGTAAACATTCTCGAAGCGAAGCGTACCCGCCTCTCTAGGGCAAAGCCCGTGCTCGTATCTTTCGTTACCCGTTGGTGCTTTCGAAGATCTTATCCGCCGATGCAGCAACAAAACCGGTATAAAGCTCACCATTAGCCATCGCATAACGCTTAGCGAACTCATAGAAGCCACCAGGAATCATCTCATTGCCTTCAACGAATGCCACTGGCACTTTATCTGCCATGGTTGATGATTGCTCTAACAGCACCTCTGGAGAGCCTTTCACTTCACCACCAGATGCATTAATCGTAAAGCCAGCATCACTCAGATAATCATTCACAGCTTGTACTTCATCGAACTTGTTCAGTTGATTGACACTAACCGTGAAGTGGTTGGCACCGTAACCGTGAGCGGCTAACCAAGAGGCGTATTCACTCTCCGTGACTAGCAGTTGGAAATCAGCGAAGCTCAAATCCCAAAGGCGACCACCAAATAGGAATTCATGTCCCTCTAACTTACTTGCATCAACCTGCTCAACCAATTTGGCAACGATCTGCTGTAATTCACTAGAACACTCTTCTACCTTCAACTCACTAATGAACACTTTCGGTTGTTTTGGATCTGGGTGTTCGTAGTGTTTAGCCACTAGCTTCTTACTTTCAAACAAGTAATCGCCACATGCTTTATAACCCAGCTCAAGGAATGGCTTAGCTAATGTTTCAATACCTAAAGGGGCAACATTAAAGGTACGCAATGCAATGTGATCGTTGATCAGCGCTTCATCTTCTTTTAGCAAGTGATGCACTTTCTCTGCCGACGGGCAAAGTCTATGAATGTAATCGTCCCATAGAGATTTAAAGAGTAGATCGGGCGTCATGGTGACTCCTTGTCAGAGGTTCTAGCAAGCTAGTGATTTGGATTAGAAAGGGAGAGACTGAGACAAAAAGTCAGCAGCCATCAGCCTGTGACATACTTGTTCTATTATTATCTGCCGCCCAATCTTGATGCTGAGCGTGGTTAAAATAAGGAAGCGATACACCGCTTCCTTATCTCATAACTATCAACTAAGCATTAGCTTAATATCAATCTAAACTACAGCTCGATGCCTGGGCTAAATGTGGCTGGCAGTTGAGTTTCACCACCTTCCATTGAAGCCATTGGGTAAGCACAGTAGTCTGCCGCATAGTAAGCACTTGGACGTAGGTTACCTGACGCACCCGGGCCACCAAATGGGGCATCACCACTTGCGCCTGTTAGCTGGCGGTTACGGTTAACAATACCCGCACGGATATGGTCAACGAAGTATTCCCACTCAGCATCGTCGGTTGATACCAGGCCAGCAGACAGACCGAAGCGAGTGTCGTTAGCTAACTCAACCGCTTGCTCTAGCGATTGGTAACGAACCACTTGCAGCAATGGCCCGAAGTACTCTTCATCTGGTAGCTCAGCAATGTTGGTTGCATCGATAATGCCTGGAGAAACAAACGCCGCTTCGCCCGCTTTTGCTTCCACTAGGCTGATACCACCTAGAGATTGCAGATTAGCTTGTGCCTCTAGAATAAACTTAGCTGCAGCTTCAGAGATTTGCGGCCCCATGAAAGGAGCTGGTTCAGCGAATGGCTGATCAACACGAATCTTTTGCGTCGCTGCGACCAGTTTATCAAGTAGCAGATCACCCTTCTCGCCAACAGGAACATACAGGCGACGAGCACATGTACAACGTTGACCGGCACTGATGAACGCTGATTGAATAATGGTGTATACCGTTGCGTCTGCATCACCGTATTGGTCACTGATCACCATAGGGTTATTACCCCCCATCTCTAGTGCCAACATCTTACCCGGTTGACCCGCAAATTGACGGTGAAGGATGTGACCAGTATTGGCACTACCTGTGAACAGCACACCATCAAGGCCTTTAGCATCCGCCAGTGCGATACCTGTCTCTTTAGCACCTTGCACTAGATTGATTACGCCAGCAGGAAGACCGGCTTCTTGCCATAGCTTCATCGCAAACTCACCTGTCCAAGGTGTCTGCTCTGATGGTTTGAATACCACAGTATTACCCGCTAACAATGCAGGCACAATATGGCCATTAGGTAGGTGACCAGGGAAGTTGTAAGGGCCAAACACCGCCATCACGCCCAACGGACGGTGACGAAGTACAATTTGGTTACCCGCTGCTTCACGTGATGCTTCACCAGTACGGTCGTGGTAAGCACGAATAGAGATAGCGATCTTGCCCGCCATTGCGCCTGCTTCAGTACGAGTTTCCCAAATAGGTTTGCCCGTCTCTTTTGCGATAATTTGCGCGATCTCTTCGCTGTTCTCTTTTACCTTTTCCGCGAACTTCAACACGATCGCTTCACGCTTAGCAAAGCTCAGTTTTTTCCAAACTAGAAACGCTTCGCGAGCCGCTGTCACTGCAGATTCAACCTGTGCCGGTGTTGCACTATCACCCTGCCACACTACTTCGTTGTTGTATGGGCTTACTGATGTCATGGCGTTACCTTGACCTGCCACCCATTGTCCTGCTATCCACTGAGTCATACTTATATCCTTACAATCTTCGACAGATAATCGCCGCTCTTATTGAGCCAGCATGCGAACGAAATCGCCTTCTTTTACTTCAAGAGCGCTTGCTACTTCAGATGATAAAATCACTGTGTCGCTTGCCTGGTCATATGCACCTTTCGCGGCAACTGCGCGGAAGTTCTCAAACGAGGTATTACCAATTAGGAAGTCTTTAGAGCTAGAGTGCTCTGCAATTTGAACCTGTGCTCGAATAGAGTGACGTACAGATTCGATGTTTCTTAAATCACACTCAACCGTTGGTCCCGCATCAAAGATGTCGACGTAACCACGATTAGTGAAACCCTCACGTTCCAGCAGTTTCAATGCTGGGCGGGTGTTGTCGTGCACTTGACCAATCACCGCCTGAGCTTCTTCACTCAATAGGTTTACATAGATTGGCAGCTTCGGCATAAGGTCAGCGATGAAGCCTTTCTTACCAATACCTGTTAGGTAATCAGCTAGTGTGAAATCAATCGAGAAGAAGTGTTCTTGCAACCATTTCCAGAATGGCGAGTTGCCTTCTGCATCTGATACACCACGCATCTCAGCAAAGATCGTTTTCGAGAAACGCTCTGGGTGCTCAGCCATCATTAGAAAACGACACTTAGACATCAATCGACCGTTCAAGCCTTTGCGGTAATCAGGACGTAAGAACAGCGTACAAATTTCGCTGCAACCTGTATAGTTATTACCAAACGTCAGCAGCTTAACCACGTTATTCACTTTAAGGCGCTGTGAAGAGTGAACCACTTTACTGATGTGGTACGAGTAAAAAGGCACATCCCAGCCAATCGAAGCTTCGATACCTGTTGTACCAGCGACTTCACCAGTTTCAGAGTCGAAACCCACCATTAGGTAGCCTTCATCACCAGGTTCAGTCACGTCTGCTTTCGCAAAGCTGTATTCAGAGTGGGTAATTCGGTTAGTTAACAATTCTTCGTTAACCGGAAGAGATGTGAATCCATGACCTGATTCAACTGCACAGGTGTGCAGCGCATCGTAATCAGACAGTTTTATTGGGCGAACAACTAGCATCAATATTCCCTCCAGATGCAAAATAGGCCCAAAACCAGAAGCTTGGGCCTTTAGCAGAACGTCATGGGATCGCTCTAGTGGCGATCATTCCTATGACGCCGCTCAGGCTAAACTAGCGTAGCGATTGCTTTGTCTAGTTTTGATAAGCCTTCTTCAATTTCTTGTTTAGTGATAACCAATGATGGAGTGAAACGAACCACGTTTGCACCCGCAACCAGTACCATCAGGCCTTGCTCGCCTGCTGCTACCAATACGTCGCGCGCACGTCCTTGCCATTCGTCATTCAGTGCAGCACCTAACAATAGGCCTTTACCGCGAATCTCACTGAAAATTTGGTATTTATCGTTAATCTTAGTTAGACCATCACGGAATAGTGCTTCACGCTCTTTCACGCCAGCCAGAGTTTCAGGTTGGCTAACTACGTCAACAACAGCTTCTGCTACCGCACACGCAAGTGGGTTACCACCGTAAGTAGAACCATGAGTACCAACCTTGAGGTGTGTTGCTAGTTCAGATGTCGTTAGCATTGCGCCGATAGGGAAACCGCCACCTAGTGACTTCGCAGTGCTTAGGATATCTGGTGTTACACCTAGACCTTGGTAAGCATAGAAATCACCAGTACGGCCATTACCTGTTTGTACTTCATCAAAAATCAGCAGTGCATTGTGTTTGTCACATAGTTCACGAACCGTATTCACGAACTCAGCCGTTGGAGGAATAATACCGCCCTCACCCTGCAGAGGTTCCATCATGATGGCACAAGTGCGGTCAGAAATATGCGCTTCTAGAGCTGCAATATCATTGTAAGGTAGGTGAGTTACATCACCAGGCTTTGGACCGAAGCCATCAGAGTAAGCCTCTTGACCACCAACGGTTACAGTAAAGAAAGTACGACCATGGAAACCTTGTTTGAATGCAATGATTTCAGATTTCTCAGGACCGTGAACATCTGCCGCCCAACGACGAGCTAGCTTAAGTGCTGCTTCATTCGCTTCTGCGCCAGAGTTCGCAAAGAATACTTTGTCTGCAAAACATACGTCAGTTAGCTTCTTCGCTAGACGCAGTGCAGGTTCGTTGGTCATTACATTACTTAGGTGCCAAATCTTGTTTGCTTGCTCAGTAACGGCATTCACCATTGCTGGGTGACAGTGACCCAAACAGCTCACAGCAATACCACCAGCAAAGTCGATATACTCTCGGCCTTGTTGGTCCCATACGCGTGCACCTTCCCCTTTTACCGGGATCATTTCCATTGGGTTATAACAAGGCACCATCACCTCATTAAACAGACTACGTTCTACATTATTTTCCACTGTCATCGTACATTCCTTCTCGATACCGCAAGCTTCGCAAATAAGCGTAATGATTCATAAGTGAGACGAAAAAATTTTGTCTCGCTACAATCCCGCCGCAGCATTATATTTACATTTAATTAACGTTTTCAATAGTAGATTATTCTTTAGCCATACCTCACAACCAGCTAAACCTCACAACCCATGACTATTTATGCATCAATCAACTTGTTTTATGAAGCTTTTTTTACATATACGCCTATCCTGCAAAAGCAAAGCCTTACTGGCACAGCGGTATATTGGGTTCAAAAGGAAATACGGCGAATAACTTTGCAAAGACTAAAAACTTAGCCTGATGAGGAAGAAATGTTATAAAAAGTGATCGGCGTCAGAAGGATCGAGCTCGGTAAAACCCGAATTAAAACGTATAACGAAGGAGTTCGCAGGTTAAGCTCTCCTATTTAGGAGAATAAAACGCCCGCTTTAAACATTTAACGTGCTAAAAAGTTAGCCAGAAGTTGGTGCCCTTGCTCTGTTTTAATCGATTCAGGGTGGAACTGAACCGCATCAATTGGCAAGGTTTTGTGCTGATAACCCATGATCTCATCCATACTGCCATCTTCAAGCTCTGTCCAAGAAGTCAGTTCAAAGCAATCTGGTAGTGTGCCGTTTTTCACCACAAGGGAGTGGTAACGCGTGACGATTAGTGGGTTATTCAGCCCTTGGAAAACGCTCTTACCATTGTGGCGTATCGGTGAGGTTTTACCGTGCATCACTTGTCTTGCTCTCACCACTTTACCGCCAAATACCTGAGCAATGGCTTGATGGCCAAGACACACACCTAAGATCGGCAACTTGCCAACGAAGTGTTCTATGACTTGTAGAGAGATACCCGCGTCATCCGGCGTACAAGGCCCCGGGGAGATCACAAGATGACTAGGATTCAGCGCTTCAATACCCGCAATATCGATTTCATCGTTGCGTACAACTTTTACAGTGACACCTAACTCACAGAAATACTGATATAAGTTATAGGTAAAAGAGTCGTAGTTATCAATGATAAGTAACATGGGTGAAATCGTTTGCTAAATACTAAATGATTGGAAGATATAGGGGCGGTATTGTGCAATACCCATAGCGAAAGGCAAGTGGAAACTGCATTTCACCAATAATTAAGGCCAACCTAAGTTGACCTTAATTGTTTACAGATAACTGTCAATTACCCGCATTCGGTGACGTGTACTCACTTTCACCGTTAGCAGTAAAGCTGATTTGCTTACTACTTACGACGGCGCCACATCGCTAGGCCAAACAGTGTCATTAACGCGCCAAAGCCAAACGAACCACCAACTTTTAGCTCAAGAACCGCAGGGTCATGATCCGATGAGCGGAAGTGGTCTTGGTACTTAGGTAGGTCGCCTTTGTACTCTTCGTTGTAATCAAACAACGTCGACTCACCACCATTGATATGCCAATCGGTCGCATCCACCACCATGTCTTTTAAGCTCTCGCTCACCAATAAGTGGTCTAAGGCGCCAACTTCATCATTGTATGAGTAGCTCCAGCTGTCTGGGTGCTTCTGCGCGACCGCATTTACATAGCCGTAGTTCTTAGTTATCACAGCACCGTTATCACCAAACTGCTCAACGCCATTAATGTAAGTGTTTCGCGCCGCTTTGATCTGCTTGCCGTACTTCTCTTCAGAGTAATCTGTCAGCACCAGCATTGGATCTTCCATGCCATACGAGTTCATATCACCCAGAATCACTTTGTGGCCTTTGATGCCATCAAGTGCTTCACCCAGTGCAACTGCCGCTGCTACACGGAAGTTCTCACATGAACCTTGCTTATCAGCATCTACACCACCTTGACCGCCTTGCTCAACAGGAGCTGCATCTTCCCAACACTTAGAACCTTTCGATTTAAAATGGTTAATCGCGACAGTCAGTTTCTCTTTGGTGCCCTTCACCTTAAAGGTTGGCGCCAATGAGTCACGTTGGTAGTTCTTACCATCTTCAATCACCTTACCTGAGTCGTCTAACACCTCTGGTGCTTGCTGGCTTGGCATCGCGATAACACGGCTGTCTTTAAGCTTAACCACCTTCTTACGGTAGATAACACCCGTAGTAATCACATCAGTGCCGATCGAGTCCATTTCGTCGGTAACGCCATCTTCATTTGAGTCGACGGCAACAAAGGTGTAACGGTCTTTCTTATGCTCAATACGATCGTTCAGTTGATTCACAAGCTGTTGAATTGCCGAACCTTCACCAAAACCGTTGTTCTCAATTTCCATCAAGCCGATGATGTCAGCATCCAAGCGAAGAATCGCGTTTACAATCTTCTCTTGTTGTACTTCAAACTCAGTGATGGTGTTTGCACCACGGTTATTACCATGCTGGTTCGCATCACCGCCAAATGGAGAGTTGAAGTAGTTCAGTACATTAAAGGTCGCAATACGTAAGTCGCCTTCATCCATATCAGGTTTGTCGGTACGCGGGTCGTTGCGAACGAAGTTTTCAGCGGTGATCTGGTTAGTCGTGATCAGGCGGTACTCGCCGTAGCTGTAGGTCAACACACCTTCTAGACCAACAATAGTGTCATCAATACGGATATAGTCTTCCGTTGAGCCATCTTGGTCGATGTCGGTACGACCAAAATCTGGGTAGAAAGGAACTTGTCCATCACCCGCTTTTTGGTCAGTCTCTACGAAAAGACGACGGTCAGCATTGTCTTCTGTTTGCTGTTTCGCTTCATCAGAACCCGCTGCGAAAAGTTGGTTTGGTTGCATGTTGATACGCTCATGCGCCAAAACCATATTATTACGACGACCTGCGTAGTCATAACCGAAGGTACGCGTCACACGCATATCAAGCGCTTCGGTTGTTTTCACCAACATGCCTTCGTAACGCTCAAGTGCCGCCGCGAAGTTCTCGTCGGTGTCTAATGCTTCAATGGCTGTCGCTTCAGGCGCGTCCTGCTCGCCTTCCTTTAACCATTGATTGTTTTCAACTTTAAGCTGAGTGTGGCTGTAGTATTCTTGAACTTTACCTTTCACACACACCACATCGCCTGCAGCTAATTCAGAACTAGATTGATTGGTATGAACAAATAGACCTTCAGAAGTACTTGAGTTGAAATCATCCTCAAGGGCTTGCAGGTAGAAACCTTTAGTTAGGCCGGTAGTGACTGCGCTTACCACTCCTTTTACGAAATACTCATCGTCGGTGATGTACGGGTAGCCATCGATGAACGGCGATGTCGCACCCTCGCCTTGAATTTCTTGAATGGTGGTGAATACTGGAGCAGCGCCGTCTTGCGTACAAGCAAAGGCGTCTGGCAACTCAACATTGTCTAAAGAACCTAGACCTTCAATGCTGTCTTTCGGTAGCGATACCCATTGTGAAGCATCAAACGTCGCCGATGGGGTTTGTTCAGCACGAACCAAGGTAACATCTTTACCCCAGTCGACATCGCCCATCACGCCAACCATGTCCAACACGCTTGAGTCTGCATTCAGGATAGCCAACGGGTCATCACCATTATGATTAGCCAATGAGGCATTAAGAATGTCAGCGACCGCTTTAATCTCATCGCTTGCACTGCTATGCGCAACAACCAGTACCTCACCAGGCGCTAAAACGTGGCCATCTAAAGGTAAAGTGGCGCCCCATGATCCGTTGCCATTCGCTGATTTAGCCAGTGAATAACCATCTAAATTAATGCTGCTGTCGCCGTTATTGGCGATCTCAACCGCTTTGTTATAGCTGCCGCCTTCCACGTATTGTGAAATAAACAAATCAGCGTGTGCACTTGTCGTTAACAAGCTACCAATTGCCACTGCTAGCAATGAAGGTTTGTGTAAAAGAGTCATCCGTTTCACCTGAGTTCATCGATTTATAATTACTGCCATCTATGGGCAGTCATGTATTTTGTGGTAACTATCAGGTTTATTTATGAAAGGAATAAGACAGTTGGCAAGAAAATGAGAAACTTATCACTTTGGAATCATCAATTGTTTGGCATGCAATATATTTCCAACACAAATAGAAATGAGTAAGAATTTATAAGAACAAAACTTATTTAATAAGATGTTCTGCACAATATAAACATTAAAGATGTGTTATTAGTTAAATGGGTAAATCATCAATTAAAACAGCTCGATTATTGGGAAGCCTTAGCTAGCAGGCACTAAAAAGCCCAAAGTAAACGCAGTCACTTTGGGCTTAGATTTTACAGCGGAAGGTGTTGAGTCACCCTATGGGCGAGTTACAAAACCAACTGCTTCGTATGCTTTCTTCAGCGTTACTGCTGCGCGCTCAGAGGCTTTTTCTGCACCCGCTTTCATTACTGCGTCCATGTAGGCACGATCAGCACGGATACGGTGGTATTCCGTTTGAATTGGCTCTAGCATTTCAACGATTGCTGCACCCACATCTTTCTTGAACGGACCGTACATTTCAACGCCTTGGTACTGCGCTTCAATCTCTTCGAATGTTTTCCCTGTTGCTGCTGAGTAAAGACCCATCAGGTTAGAGATACCCGCTTTGTTTTCCCAATCATGGGCTATGCGTGGTGGTGTTTCTGCATCCGTTTGCGCTTTGTTGATCTTTTTGATGATCGACTTAGGCTCTTCTAGCAGAGTAATCACATTCTTGCGATTGTCGTCTGACTTAGACATCTTCTTCGCTGCATCTTGTAGGCTCATTACACGTGCATTCACTGTTGGGATGTACGGTTCTGGCACTTCGAAGATTGGCTGTTCTGGCGAGTAGATGTTGTTGAAGCGAGTTGCGATATCACGCGCTAACTCTAGGTGTTGTTTCTGGTCGCTACCTACTGGTACTTGGTGAGCACCGTAAAGCAGGATGTCCGCAGCCATCAAAACAGGGTAATCAAACAGACCTACGTTCACGTCATTTGAGTGACGCGCAGACTTGTCTTTAAACTGAGTCATACGGCTCAGTTCACCCATTTGTGTGTAACAGTTAAGAAGCCAACCAAGTTGAGCATGCTCTGGTACGTGAGACTGAACAAATAGCGTGCTCTTCTTTGGATCAACACCGACAGCAAGACAGATAGCTAGTGCGTCTAGAGTCGCTTCATGCAGTGCTTTCGGATCTTGGCGAACCGTAATTGCGTGAAGGTCTACCACACAGTACTGGCAATCGTAGTCATCTTGCATCTGTTGCCATTGACGTAGAGCACCCAAGTAGTTACCGATACTTAGTTCACCAGATGGTTGAACACCACTCAATACGATGGGCTTGCTCATGGTTTTAATTCCTTTGCTTATTCGCTAAGTCAATTGATGGCTTAGCTTCTTAACTTAAATATAGAAAAGCCGCACAGCTCTTTCTGCGCAGCTAATCCAGTGTACTCATTGATAAGTATTTTGCTAGTGGGTTAGCTAACTTTTGTCCGCTTTATGCAGAAACTAGAACGACATCGAGCAATTGCGCGACATTATCTGCCACATAGTCAGGGTTTGATGCTGAAATAGGCTCACCGTGGTTGTAGCCGTAAGTCAGGCCAAACGAATGACAACCCGCGTTCTTTGCCGCTTTGATGTCGTTGCTTGAATCACCAACCATCAGCATCTCTTCTGCTTTCACATTGTGCTTTTCTAGCAACCAGTTTAGCGCTACTGGGTTCGGTTTTTTCTCTGGGAAAGAATCACCGCCAAGTACATCTACAAAGTACTTATCGATACCGTGTTGCGCTAGCACGTCTGGCACAAACTTTGATGGCTTGTTAGTTACCAATGCCATAATAAAGCCCGCTTGGTGCAGCTCTGCCAGAGTCTCTTTTACTGATGGGTAAAGGTGGCTCAGCTTATGGCCGCCCTGCTCATAGAAATCATCAAACAAGATACGTGCTTTTTTCAGTAGCTCTGGCTCTAAACTTGGGTCCACAATTAGGTCGCGGCTTAATGAACGACCGATAAGCACGTCAGCACCATTGCCTACATAATCACGAACTTGCTCTTCACTCACTGAAGGGAAGCCTAGCTCTTGACAAGCTTGGTCAGCAGCTACTGCCAAATCAGGCACGCTGTCTAATAAGGTCCCATCCAAATCAAAGGCGATCAGTTTTATTGAGCTTAATGACATCTTACTTTCCTATTAATTATATTCGTCTCATGTGTTGAGCAATAAGACGTAAAAAAGGGGCCAATCAGCCCCCTTAATCTAAATTTTTTGATTTTTAGGTCAACTGACCCTAGTTCTACTTTTATGCGTTTACTTTTGCAAGCTCTGCACGCATCTCATCAATCACTTCTTTGTAATCAGGTTGATTAAAGATAGCTGAGCCCGCAACAAACATATCTGCGCCCGCTTCTGCGATCTCACGAATGTTATCCACCTTTACGCCACCGTCGATCTCTAGGCGAATATCACGTCCAGACTCGTCAATCAGCTTGCGAACCGCACGTAGCTTATCTAGCGTGTGAGGAATGAAAGATTGACCGCCGAAACCTGGGTTCACAGACATCAATAGGATCATGTCTACTTTGTCCATGATGTAATCTAGGCAAGATAGTGGTGTCGCTGGGTTAAGAACCACACCCGCTTTACAGCCGTGCTCTTTGATCAGTTGTAGAGTGCGATCGATGTGCTCTGATGCTTCTACGTGGAAGGTAATCATCGATGCGCCAGCCTTTGCAAACTCAGGCACGATGTTATCAACCGGCTTCACCATTAAGTGAACATCGATTGGAGCAGTAATACCGTAGTCACGGAGTGCTTTACAGATAGGCGCGCCAAAAGTCAGATTAGGTACGTAGTGGTTATCCATCACATCAAAGTGCACAACATCGGCACCGGCTGCCAGTACTTTTTCAACGTCTTCACCAAGACGAGCAAAATCTGCAGACAAAATTGATGGAGCGATTAGAAAATCTTTCATACCAAACCTCTTAAGAGTAAGTAAATTGCGAGTTCACCGCCTTGGTGGCACCTCGTATATGTACAAGATTCAACCCCAAGACTATTTGGTGTGCAATTCTACCTAAGCACCTAGACAGATCCTAGCAGTTAGAAAGATTAGTTTAAGAAAGTACCTTTTGGTCACTCAATTTGAGGGGTTCGAGGTTATTCTGCTGCAGCGTGTTGCTGGCTTTTATCTTGATGGAACAGCGCGAGTAGCTCATCCACTTTATTACGACCAGCGCCATTACGACTGATGGTGCGCTTCACCTTCACCACATTCAATTCTGCACCATGATACAAGCGACGCGTTAATGTCGTGTCGTGGTTAGAAATCAACACAGGAATACCGCGTTCTGTCGCCGCTTTTTCAGCAACATCAGCCAGTGCTGCTTGATCATCTAAGCTGAAGCCATTACCTGCGTAAGAGGTAAAGTTAGCGGTATTTGACAGCGGTGCGTACGGAGGATCGCAGTAAACCACGCAACCTTTACGGGCGCGGCTAAAGGTTTCATGGTATCCCTCACACACGAAAGTGGCCTTTTTCGCTTTTTCAGCAAAAAACTCCAGCTCGGCTTCTGGAAAGTAAGGCTTTTTGTAAGAACCAAACGGAACGTTAAAACCGCCTTTCTTGTTGTAGCGACATAGGCCATTGAAGCCAAATCGGTTCATGTACAAGAAAGCAAGTGAGCGATACATAACATTGTCAGTATCGTTGAACTGAGCTCGAATATCTAAGTAGGCTTCTTTGCGGTTGTTCTCAGGGCAGAACCAACGCTTTGCTTCCGCAATGTAGGTCTCAGGATCCGTTTTAAGTAGGTTGTACAGGTTGATAAGATCGGGATTGATATCAGCCAGCAAGTACTGTTCGTAGTCCGTGTTCAAAAACACAGAACCAGCACCAAAAAATGGTTCTACCAATTTACGAGCAGGTGGCAGGTGACGTTGGATGTCTTCAACTAGGCCATATTTACCACCAGCCCATTTTAGAAAGGCACGCTGCTTTTTCATTTACTGCTCTATCTATCAACACAAAAATACGGCTGCGGAATGTAACATATTTTGAGACGAAGCTCAGGGTTATTTCTCACGTTCTATCTCTCGATGCACTTGATTCATCGATTTTGCCCAAGGTTCTAACTGTTGAAGTGGTTTTGAGAGTGTACTTACCGCATCTCGCGCCACCTGAATCGTTGGGTAATCTTGGTAAGTGATGATAAACCACTTGGTATCGCTACGCAGAGTTGGGTAAATACGAACCTTTTTCTCTAGATCGTATTCTTCGATGAAAGATTGCACGTCCTCCAGTGAAGTCATCGCACTCAACTGTAAGGTGTACGCTCGCGGTGAGATAGCTTGTAGCTCCTCACGAGAAAACGAGAAGGTGATCTTCTTAGTCGGAGGCGTTGATTCGGTTAAGTTAGACTCTTCATCAGCTGGAACAACCGCTTCCGCGTCAGCCTGTGAATTAGCCTCTACTTGAGTGTTATCTTCAACCGCAGCATCAATGGCACTGGTATCGCCACCCTGAGCCTTATCATCCAGCAGAGCATCAACCACATCCGAAGTAATCACGACACGCTGTTGGTCTTGCTCAACCTCACCAACACTAGCTGTCTCTTCTACTACAACCGGTGGCAAAGATGAACTGTCATCATCAGCGCCTTGATAACTGACTTCAGTTGATGTTTCAGAGTCTACCACTCCCTCAACACCAGCTTGTTCTGAGCCACTGCCCACTTCAAACGTTGGTATAGCAGTCTGCTCGATTGGTGCGATCAGAGATTGCGCTTTGTCATCAGGGGTTGGTTGACTGAACATCCACCAATAGCCACCACCTATTAACAATAGCAACAGGGCCACCACAATCGCGATATTGATTGGTGAACCAATGATTGAGCGAATAATAATCCTTTTTTCCACTTTCAATTCTCCTAAAGCCATTAACTCGCCAGGCAGAGGTTGCGCTTTGTTAAACGCACGTCGCACATGAGTTTCAGACTCATCATCCACATATCGAATCACCAGTGATTCAAAGAAATGTTCAGCTTCTGGTTGCGAAAGGTCATCGATCTCAAGATCGATAGGCTTGTGTTGTTGGCCGTAACTTAGACGTGTGAGTATGGTGTCTAGGTGACCAATTTCTGAGAAAAGAACGATATTGATCGTCCATTGGGGATTAGCTTGAGCTTCCAGTATCAACATCCATAGCTCGGATACCAATAGCTCAGAGAGTCGGTGGGCATCATCGACAACGATAACCACACTACACGGCTCACCATCAAGCAACCTTACCAGGCTATCAGATAAGGAGTCATGTTGATTAAATAGCGGATCAGAAACAATTTGGCTAAGAATAAGCGCGCGGCGTTGTTGGTCGTCTTGGCTTGGATGACAAAGCAGTAAACACTGATTTTTTTCTGTCGCCCACGCTTCGAGATAACGCTGTGCTAACCAAGAACGGCCAGAGCCAGGTTTACCAGCCACCGTTACTAGGCTTGAACCAAAGTTAGTCAAAAGCTGCAAGCGCTCTAGCAGCTCAACTTGAGACTCTAACTCTAATACTCTTAATTCATGAGCCAAACTCATCGCGGATCCCTACTGATTAGATCGATCAGTAAAACGCTTCAGTTGCCTAGAATTTAACTAGGCAACCTCACAACCAAATTTAAAGAGTACGGCAGAAATCAATCGCTTGTTTAATGATGTCCTGAGGCACATCAGCAACCACTTCAGCAGTACCAATACTTGTTGGCAATACCAGACGTAATTGACCAGACAGCACTTTCTTATCACGCATCATGTGCGTCATAAAGTCTTCAAAAGACATGCTTTCTGGCGTATGGACTGGCAGTTTCGCATTCTTGAGTATAGAAATAATTCGCTCAAGCTGCTGCTGAGTGATCAGTCCCTGTAACTGAGCAGTTTTTGCTGCCATTACAGTACCCGAAGACACAGCTTCACCATGTAGCCAATTACCATAGCCTAGTTCTGCTTCGATCGCATGACCAAATGTATGACCTAGGTTCAATAACGCTCTGATTCCTGACTCTTTTTCATCTAGAGCAACCACTTCAGCCTTAATTGCACAACAACGAGCAATTGCAGTAATCAGTGCTTTTTCATCAAGTTGATAAAGTTTCTCTAGATTCTGCTCCAACCAATCAAAGAAGGCTTCATCGTAAATGATGCCGTATTTGATGACTTCAGCAATGCCCGCTGCAAACTCACGCTCAGGAAGCGTTGATAAACAGTTGGTATCGATGATCACAGATTTTGGTTGGTAGAATGCACCGATCATGTTCTTACCAAGAGGATGGTTTACTGCGGTTTTACCACCAACAGAAGAGTCCACTTGAGAAAGAAGCGTTGTCGGGATTTGAATGAAATCAATACCACGCTGGTAACAAGATGCAGCAAAGCCGACCAAATCACCGATAACACCACCACCTAAAGCAATCACCACCACATCGCGGCTGTAATTTCCTTCAAGCATGTAGCTCATCACTGAATTGAACGTTTCAAGCGTTTTGTATTGCTCACCATCAGGTAACTCTAGAAGAGATGCCTGACAGCCAACTTGATCCAGTAAAGATAGAATTTTATCAGCATAAAGAGGCGATACTGTCACATTACTGATAACAACGACTTTCTGCTTGCCTGATAAAAAAGAAAGGTACGCCGGGTCGTCAAATAACCCGGCACCAATAGAGATAGGGTAGCTACGCTCAGCTAGATTGACCGTAATCCGTTCCATGGGTTTGCTCTCCGAAAAAATGAACTTAACGTTCTTCTAGCATTTTTACGATCTGGTTGGCTACCACTTTTGCACTTTGGTCGTCAGTACGAACTGTGTAGTCCGCCACTTCTTCGTATAGTGCATTGCGAGATATAGCTAGATCTTCTAGCACATCACGCGGGTTGTCTGTTTGAAGTAGAGGGCGTTTCTTGTCGCGATTTGTGCGAGCAAGTTGCTTTTCAATTGTTGTCTCTAGGTATACAACAATGCCTCGTGCAGATAGACGGTTACGGTTTTCTTTGCTCATCACTGAACCACCACCTGTCGCTAGAACAATACCTTGCTCTTCAGTCAGATCGTTAATTACAGATTCTTCGCGCTTACGGAAACCTTCTTCGCCCTCAACATCAAAAACCCATGCGATGTCTGCGCCAGTGCGCTCTTCAATCACAGTGTCAGAGTCTAGAAACTCCATATGAAGTTGGGAAGCTAGGTGTCTACCAATTGTACTTTTGCCGGCGCCCATTGGGCCAACAAGAAAAATATTGCGTTTCTCAGCCATGTTTTTAGCAGTAATTTACAACGTTAATTCAATGACATCGCCACAAGGTAGGTCAGTACAAGTACTGAAATTAAAAGGCCCGTGGCACCGATTCCTCACAGATAATTCGTGATAAGACCCGAAATTATCAAGGTTAGGTGCCACTAATGCAACTTTATTTTTAATCTAATTGTACGTTACTGAATCACAACTTTAGGTGTAACAAAGATAAGCAGTTCACTTTTACCCACATTTTCGTAGCTGCGACGGAACAATGCACCCAATAAAGGAAGGTCTCCCAACAGAGGAACTTTATCGACTGTACTACTGACACTGTGTTGAAATATTCCACCAAGAACAACGGTTTCACCATTATTAACAAGCACTTGCGTACCTATTCTTTGGGTATCTATCGCGACAGCTTCCCCCGTTCCAGTTTTCACTACTTGCCCAGGCCTATCTTGAGTCACACTCAAATCCAGAACCAAGCGATTGTCTGGTGTGATTTGAGGGGTAACTTTCAAACTCAACACAGCTTTCTTAAATGCGACGGACGTTGCACCACTCGAAGAGGACTCTAAGTAAGGAATTTCAGTACCTTGCTCAATGTAAGCCGGCTTTTTGTTGGTGGTGATTAAACGTGGGCTAGAGATGATCTCCGCCTTAGACTCTTGCTGCAATGCAGATAACTCAAGATCGAGCAGCGTATCTGAGCCTAGCTTGGCCACCTGAAACGCAATACTAGAGGCATTTGGCGATGTCGCCGCCAAATTCACATTAAGGTAATCATCTATCACGCTGCTACCACCATCGTCATAAGGTGTAATGGCTGGTGGGTGGTTGCCTTCAATTGAACCACCAACAGTGAAGCTTCCGTTGGTCGATGAAACGCCCCAACGCACACCGAGTTCATCAAGGTTACCTTCGGTGACGGTAACTATGCGCGCCTCTATCTGTACTTGCTTCACCGGGATATCTAACGACTCAATAATGCCGCGTATCACCGCAATGTTCTCTTCCAACTCACGAATCAGCAAAGAGTTCGTACGTTCATCTATGGTAATCGAGCCGCGATCAGACAGCATACTCACCGCCCCTTCACCACCAATCATGTCAGCTATATCTGTAGCTTTGGCAAAGTTAATCTTGATGATTTCTGATTTAAGTTCTCCAAGCTCTTTTTCTAGGCGAGATTTTTCGAGCGCTTGCTGTTCTCTAAGGTCCAGTTCAGCTTTGGGTGCGACCAAGATAACGTTGCCGTCGACGCGCTTATCCAAACCCTTAACTTGCAAGATAATATCAAGAACTTTCTGCCAAGGAACACCATCCAAACGTAGCGTCAGGTTACCCGTAACCGAGTCTGATACCACCAAGTTGAACTCATTGAAGTCAGCAATCAACTGAAGGACATTTCGAACTGGGATATCTTGGAAGTTAATCGATATCAGCTTACCCTCTTTCTCAAGTACGCTTTTCTCCGTAGCAACTTCTTCAATTGTAGGCTTACTGATCACCACCTCGATAAAGCGCCCCTTGAGGTCATATTCGTATTGATAGTCACTGTTAATAGTTGCCAATAACCGAGTGCTTGGCGTCTCTTTGTATACTTCAATACCCTCAACCAGAGTCGCGAAGTCTTTGACGTCCAAAAGGTAGAGTTTGTCATCATCTACTTCTGTATTGATAAGTTCGATGCTCAAGCCTTCTTGTGCTCGCTGAACATCGACGACCGCGCTGCTGGTTGCTAGCTCAATGATAATGACAGCGTCTTTATCCTTGTTCACTCTAAAATCAATGTTCTCTAATTTATTAGGCGAGCTCTCTGCGTAACCAAATACGCTAAAAACCAACATCATAGACACAGCAAAACCTTGTAGAACTTTGCTCACTAATCCACTTATTCCTTTATTCATATTTACATCTCATATTCACATCATGTGACATTGGTTTATTTCAGAGCCAGCCTAATGTTGCGCTTATGCCAACAACCTAAACCATCTGGAAGAGTTTCATTAATCAGAACGTACTGGCTCGTCACCTTAGTAACTCGACCGTTGTTTAAACCGATAAACTGGCCTTTTTTCACATTGACGACATTGCCCTTAGGCGTTTGTACAAGCCCAAATACACTCTTTCCACTGCCCATCACACCTTTCAAGCGCAATTTACTCAGTGGGTATTTCTCCAACTTGCCACTGCGAGCACGAGCGCTGGGTTGCCAGCAATCTTTCTTCACCAAGGGCTGGTTTTGCACGATCGCTTCTTTGGGTAGTTCAAAGGGAGGACGAAAAGCGCGTCGTTGGTAGGTTGCGGCTGAGAACTCAGTCGCAGGAACAAGCTGCTCAACCTCTTTTTTCGCTTTGAGCTCAACCTGCACCACAAAATCTTCTAATGAGTCTTGATTGGCTTTGCAGCCTGACAACATCAGCAGTAATAAAGTTGAATAGAGCACGCTATTGAGCCTCATCGTTGACCTCCGACTTAAACTGGTAGGTATAAGCTCGAACTCTAAAGTGAAGTGTGCTGCTTTCTTGGCTCACTCTCTGCCAACTCACATCATCAAAGCTGATGATTCGCGGGAGCTTGGCGATAGCTGCAGAGAAGTCACCTATCTCGTGGTAATAGCCAGTCAGCTCGATATTAAGAGGTAAGCGGTATAAGAAGGCTTTATTTTGTTTTTCACCCCAGTCGATTCGGGTAAAGGTGAGTGAGTTATCTAAGCCAAGCTCATTGACTGATGCCAACATGCTCGCCAACTCCTTTTGCACAGGCAGCTGTTCTAACAGGTAATCGTAGCGACTGGTTAGTTCATCCAGTTGATCTTGAAGCTTAGGTAAAGCAGCAACCTTATTGGCTTTGATACGCAGTGTTGCTTTCAAGGTCTGCTCTTGCTGCTTCATTTGTTGTAGCTCATCATCCAAGGGCAGAATATAGAACCAGGTTCCCAGCCCTTGAATGAGCGCCACCAGCAATAGAATCACCAATAACTGAGGCAACAGTGGCCACTCGGTGATCTCATCGATATCAAGCTCTTGCAGGCTCATCATGTTTTGAAAGCTAGCCATGGTTAGCCCCCTTAGCCTTTCGATATGCAGTTGTGCTCTCTAATGACACAGGGCTGAACACGAAAGAAACCTTGAAGGTCTGAAATGCTTTATTGAAGCGCTTACGGTTATGCACAATAGAGTGCATTTCGACCCTTTTCAGGGATTCAGAGCGTTCTAAGTTATCCAGCATGGTGGCAAGACGAGCAGTACTGTCACTGATGCCGGCCATTTCAATCTCTTGGCCGTTCATCTTTATCTTGTCGACATAAACGCCCTCAGGAATCAGCTCCAGCATCAAGTTCATAAAGTCGGTGGTTTTATTGCGACCGAGCTGCAAAGATTCCACGACATCAAGTCGAGTCAAAATGGCTTTGTGCTCTTGCTCCGCGACTTTTAATGACTGAATCTGTCGGTCAAGCCCTGCAATGTATTGGTTGAGATAATTAAGACGAGCTTGTTGTTTAGCCTGTTGATCATGGAAATAGTTTCCGACTGCACATTGCCCAGCCCCAACCACAATCACGCCAAGGATAACTAAATGGATAAAACGCTTTCGGTGTTGAGCACGAATCTCATCTCGCCAAGGTAGTAGGTTAATTTGATGCAACATGCTTCTCTCCCTGCCATTTAAGTCCGCTCATCGCCATACCCGCAGCAATACCAAAATGTTGCCAATCCATTTGCAGGCGGCACTTCCTCGCGACTTGATTCTCAAACAGGAATAAAGGATTCAATGATTCACAGCTCAGCTGAAAATGGCGTTCGAGCTCGTCGGTCACCATTGGCGTACTGGCGCCCTCGCCCATTAACCAAATACCAGAGATAGGTTGGTGAGCATTCATCGAAGAATAGAGCTGCAACTGACGTTTGAGCTTTTCAATCAAGTTAACGATAAATTGATGAGTGTCCTGAGCACTGCCAAACTCAGCCTTGATATCATTGGGGTTTTCGATATTGCAAAGGTCTTGCGTACCAAAGGCGATGTCTTTATAGAAAGGGGAAGCTCCCTGAGGAATGATGCCCAGCGAGGTTTGATCAACGCCAATGTCCACCAACAGCCAATTGCTTTTCTCTGGGTACAAGCGTGAAGCAAGCTGCCACACATGAAGCAAACCATGCGCCTGCGTATCAACGACAAGAGGTTTAAAGCCAGCCTTAATTAATGCCTCTGTTCGGCTATCGACCACTTCTTTACGAGTAGCATAAACCTGATAACGGCTCGTCGAACCTTTACCAAATCGTTTGTCTTCCAGCTTCACAAAATCTAAACTCAGCTCCTCGATGGGAAAAGGAGATTGATGGGCGAAGGTTTGATAAATCGAAAACTCTTTCTCTCTGTCTTCGAGTTCAGTCTCAATTTGCAATACCTTGCTGATCACCGTGTTATCAGGTACCGAAATGGCGACATTACGACAGCCGAAAGGCAGCCCTTTCCTAAGTTCTTTGAGTTTCTTAACAGTTTTCTGATACTCCAAAGTATGGTTAGCTGTAAAAATGTCGTCCGAAATCGGCAGCTCTTTGTATCCCACTAGGGCATACAATTCCCCCACGGGTTTTAGCACCACAGCTTTGATGCTGTGGTGATTTATATCTATACCTGTAATTAATGATGAACCCATGTGACCTAGCTCCTGAAGTGCCAAGCATTTCGTTGATTATCTAGGGGTTGTGATTATTAGTTAAATAAGCGTTAATAAACGAAAGCTATTTTTTAGCCTAGAGTACAAGGGTTTGCTGCTTATCAGCCTTAACTAATCAGGGATTATCCGGTGAAGTTCATAAAGCGATTATTCATATTTACATTGATTTGCATGATTCTTGGAGTCAGTACAATTTTTGGGTTTTATTACTACGTAAAACCAGAGTTGCCTGATGTTGCCACTTTGCGCGACGTAGAACTCCAAACTCCAATGCAGGTCTTCAGCCAAGACGGTAAGTTGATCTCCCAATTTGGTGAAAAACGTCGTATTCCAGTGACTTATGATGAGATCCCTCGCCACTTAGTTGAGGCTTTAATTGCTACCGAGGATAGCCGCTTCTACGAACACCCAGGTATTGACCCAATCGGCATTACTCGTGCAGCTATCGTAGTAGCGATGTCAGGTTCGGCAAAACAAGGGGCGAGTACCATTACTCAGCAGCTTGCGCGTAACTTCTTTTTATCTAATGAGAAAAAGATCATGCGTAAGATTAAAGAGATCTTCATTGCGATCCATATTGAGCAACTGCTGAGCAAAGAGGAGATCATGGAGCTTTACGTTAATAAGATCTTCCTTGGTCACCGTTCGTATGGTTTTGGCGCAGCAGCACGCGTTTACTTTGGTAAAGATCTTCCAGATCTTACACTGAGTGAGATCGCGACTCTGGCTGGTATGCCGAAAGCACCATCAACCATGAACCCTATCTACTCTATTGAACGTGCGACTAACCGTCGTAACGTTGTATTGCGTCGTATGCTCGACGAGAAGTACATCACTCAAGCTGAGTTTGATGAAGCAAGCAATGAACTGCTTGTATCAAAGTACCACGGTGCAGAGATCGAACTGAGTGCACCATACGTGGCAGAAGTAGCCCGTGCTTGGATGGTTGAACGCTACGGTGAAGACGCATATACCTCAGGTATGAAGGTCTACACAACCGTTGATTCGAAGCTGCAAAAAGCGGCAAACCAAGCTGCGATTAAGAACCTACTTAACTACGATGAGCGTCACGGCTACCGCGGTGCTGAAAAGGTACTATGGCAAACCGCTCAATCTGTTTGGGGCCACGACAAGATCGTTAAACACCTTAAGTCTCAACCAACCTATGGTGACCTAGTCCCTGCTATTGTGACTGCTGTTGATTCGAAAAGCGCTCAAGTATGGGTTAAGAATCAAGGCGAAGGCACGATCGAATGGCAAGGTATGAACTGGGCGCGTAAATTCCTAACAGACGATCGCCAAGGTCCAGCACCTTCTCAAGCCAAAGAGATTCTTGCCGTTGGTGAGCAAGTTTGGGTACGTCATGAGGCGATCACAGGTGACGAAGTCTCTGAAGAAGCAACTGAAGAGTCAGTAACAGCAGAATCTGACACTCCAGTAGTTTGGCGTCTAAGCCAAGTGCCGAATGCCAACACTGCATTCGTGGCAATGAATCCAAACAACGGTGCTGTACTGTCGATGGTTGGTGGCTTTAACTTCGTTCACAACAAATTCAACCGTGCGACGCAATCTATTCGTCAAGTGGGTTCTGGTATCAAGCCTTTCATTTACTCAGCAGCAATTGAGAAAGGTTTAACGCTAGCTTCCCTTATCAACGATGCACCAATCAACCAATGGGATAAGAGCCAAGGCACAGCATGGCGGCCAAAGAACTCACCACCAACTTACTTTGGGCCAACTCGCTTGCGTATAGGCCTCGCAACTTCTAAAAACGTGATGGCGGTACGTGTACTACGTGAGGTTGGCCTCAATGAAACACGCAACTATCTCACTCGATTTGGTTTTGATATTGACGAAGTACCCCGCTCTGAAACTATTGCACTTGGTGCGGGAAGCTTAACACCAATGAAAGTAGCGCAAGGTTACTCAGTATTCGCTAACGGTGGTTACTACGTGGAACCTTTCTACATCAGCCACGTTGATACACCATTTGGCGAGACTGAATTTGAAGCAACGCCCAAAGTCGTCTGTAAAGAAGGTTGCAAACAGACCATCACAACCGATCCAATGGCAGATGAGTTTTCCGAGCAAGATGTAGATGCTAAAGATCAATACGCACCTCAGGTTATCTCTGAGCAGAATGCATTCCTTGTTCGTGAAATGATGTACAGTAACATCTGGGGCGGCGGTGACTGGAGAAAAGGGACAGGGTGGAACGGTACGGGTTGGCGTGCTCAACCACTGAAGCGTCGTGATATTGGTGGCAAAACAGGCACGACTAACGACGCAAAAGATACTTGGTACAACGGTTATGGCCCGGGGATAGTTGCAACGGTATGGGTTGGCTTTGATAATCATAACCGTAAGCTAGGACGAACAACAACAAACACTAATCTTGGAAAACGTCAAGTTTCTGGAGGTGAGTTTGGGGGCTCAACAGCACAACCCGCTTGGATTGAATTTATGGGTACTGCGCTGGCTGGTGTTCCAGCGCAACGCAAAAAGGTTCCAGAAAATATCGTTCGCGTTCGTATTGACCGTGATACCGGCTTACTGACCAACAAGTCCGATAGCTCGTCAATATTCGAATACTTCGTGAAAGGCACTGAGCCGACTGAATACGTCGCTGAAAGATTCAATGATGACATCTACTCCACCTCTCCAGGTGAAACGGTAGAAGAGCTGTTCTAAGCAGTTTTTTGCCCCTAGCAACATTAACAAGTAAAAAGGGTTGATATGAATTCATATCAACCCTTTTTTATATCTGCTATGTGGAGATGAAGCTAAACGACCTTTTCCAACTGAGTACGAATCGTCTCCGCCAGTTGCTCAAAGCGCCCTTTCAATGGAGAGCCCGGACGGTACGCAACCACAATACGACGTGAAGGCGTTGGGTTTACCGCAGGCACGTAACACACACCATCTTTCTGCTTTTCTTTTGGTACTGATAATTGAGGCAGCAAGGTAATCCCCGCGCCTGCCGCAACCATGTTACGCAGCGTCTCTAAGCTGGTTGCTTTAAAGCGCTCATCATCTTTTGCACCTGCAGCAAAACAGAACCCTAAGGCTTGGTCTCTTAAACAGTGACCATCACCAAGTGCTAGGACTGTCTGTCCATTGAGTTGAAGCATATCTACCGTGTCCTGCTGAGCCCATTCATGGTCACATGGAACCGCAACACTTAATGGCTCTTCATACACATCAATCTCTTTGAATACCGCCGTTTCATCAACCGCTGCTAGTACTAGGCAGTCAAGCTTACCATCTTCCAATTGGCTCACTAATTGATGAGTTTGCGCTTCATGCAGGTATAGCTCTAACTCAGGAAAACTCTCTTTCAGGTGAGGGACAATCTTAGGCAGAATGTAAGGACCCACAGTTGGAATGAAACCAATATGCATTGGTCCGGTCATCGCTTCACCGTGTCCACTCGCCATATCCTTAAAAGTCTTCACTTCGTTGAGAATACGCTTGGCTTGTTCAACAAGTTGTAACCCTGATTCTGTAAATATGACCTTCCTTGGACTACGCTCGGTTAACTGAAGTCCGATTTCATCTTCTAGTTTGCGTATTTGACCGCTTAGTGTTGGCTGACTGACAAAGCACGCTTCTGCCGCTTTTCGGAAGTGTTTGTGCTCTGCGAGCGCCACCAAGTATTCAAAGTCACGAATGTTCATGATCAGTCTCTTACCTCAGGTTTAATAAGAACAAGGGTTTTGATAGCAACATTTAAAAGAAAAATGCTCTTGATAGAATTTACCTATTAAAACCATAACATCAAACGATTAGAGCTATCAAAGGATTTATCTAATAATGGGCTCAACAAAACGAAACAGAGCAGCGAAAAGCGTTAAGCTCTACTAGAACAAAATTAAAATATCATTTAAGGAAATCAATATGTTTGCATCTAGAGAAGGTCAATCAATCCCTCAAGTAACATTCCCAACTCGCCAAGGTGACGCATGGGTTAACTTAACGACTGAAGAGCTATTCAAAGACAAAACAGTTATCGTATTCAGCCTACCAGGCGCGTTTACGCCAACTTGTTCGTCAAGCCACCTTCCTCGTTACAACGAACTACATTCAGTGTTCAAAGAGAACGGTGTTGATGACATCCTTTGTGTTTCTGTAAACGATACGTTCGTAATGAACGCATGGAAAGCAGACCAAGAAGCAGAAAACATCACATTCATCCCAGATGGTAACGGTGATTTCACAGATGGCATGGGTATGCTAGTTGAGAAAAACGACATCGGCTTCGGCAAACGTTCATGGCGCTACAGCATGCTGGTTAAGAACGGCGTGGTAGAGAAAATGTTCATCGAAGAAGACGTACCAGGCGACCCATTCAAGGTTTCTGATGCAGACACTATGCTGAACTACATTGCTCCAGAGCACAAAGAGCAAGAGTCGATCACAGTATTCACTAAGCCAGGCTGTCCTTTCTGTATGAAAGCGAAACAGAACCTAATCGACAAAGGTCTAAACTACGAAGAAGTAGTACTAGGTAAAGACGCGACGACTGTAAGCCTACGTGCAATATCTGGTCGCACAACGGTTCCTCAAGTATTCATCGGTGGTAAACACATCGGTGGTAGCGAAGAGCTAGAAGCTTTCCTAGGCTAATCACTGCCAAATGGCTAACCCACCCACTTGTGTGGGTTGGCTATCCCTATCGGGTTGAATAAAGCTTGTGGCTCGTATTAACCACAGTCACAAGCTAAACCTAATAAAACAGAACCACAAAACTGACCCGCTATCCTGACTCACTAAAAACATCACATGAGTTGGAGGGGTTCATTCAAACTAAATTTAGCCATTGCGAGAAAATTATTATGAAACAAGTCAATGTAGATGTAGCAGTTATCGGGGGCGGTACGGCAGGTCTAGGATCATACCGCGCTGCAAAAGCACACACTGACAGTGTCGTGATGATTGAAGGCGGCCCTTACGGTACAACCTGTGCTCGTGTTGGTTGTATGCCATCTAAACTGCTTATTGCAGCCGCAGAAAGCGTACACCAAATCGAGAAAGCTCCGGCTTTTGGCGTTCACCCACAAGGCGATATCGTAATTAACGGCCGTGAAGTAATGGACCGAGTGAAGTTTGAACGTGACCGTTTTGTTGGTTTTGTTTTAGAAGGCGTCGATGAAATCCCAGAGCAAGATAAAATCTCTGGCTACGCAAAATTCTTAGACGACAACACACTTCAAGTTGATGACCACACAGTGATCACAGCAAAGCGTATTGTTATCGCAACCGGCTCTCGCCCTGCATACCCTGCTGTTTGGAATGAGCTTGGCGACCGCCTAATCATCAACGATGACGTATTCAGCTGGGATGACTTACCAGAATCAGTGGCCGTGTTTGGCCCAGGTGTAATTGGCCTTGAACTTGGTCAGTCGCTACATCGCTTAGGTGTGAAGACCAAACTGTTCGGTTTGGGTGGTCAAGTGGGCCCAGTAACTGACCCAGAGATCATGGCTTACGCAGATAAAGCCTTCAATGAAGAGCTCTACTTAGATGCCGACGTGAAAATCGAAAACATGAAGCGTATTACCACTGAATCGGGTGAACCACGTGTCGAAATCCAGTTCATCAATAAGCAAGGTGAGCTAGAAACCAACATCGTTGAGTATGTGCTGGCAGCAACAGGTCGTCGCCCTAACACGGATAAACTTGGTCTAGAGAATACCTCTCTTGAGCTTGATGAGCGTGGTGTGCCAGTTGCAGACCACTACACACTGCAAACATCGCTACCATCAATATTTATTGCGGGCGATGCTAGCAACCAACTACCTCTGTTACATGAAGCAGCAGACCAAGCGCGCATTGCCGGCGACAACGCAGGTCGCTTCCCTGAGATTCGTGCAGGCCTTCGCCGCTCTAAAATCTCAGCGGTTTTCTCTGACCCGCAAATCGCGATGGTTGGTGAAACTTACAAGGAGATCACTACCCGCTTAGGTACATGTGGCTGTTTCGCAACGGGTGAAGTGTCTTTCGAGAACCAAGGTCGCTCACGAGTGATGCTACGCAACAAAGGTATTCTGCACGTTTACGGCGAGCAAGGTACAGGTCGCTTCCTTGGTGCTGAAATGATGGGACCAAACGCAGAACACTTGGCGCACTTGTTAGCATGGGCACACCAGAACAAGATGACGGTTTCTGAAATGCTAGATATGCCGTTCTATCACCCAGTAATCGAAGAGGGAGTACGAACTGCACTACGTGACCTCAACGCGAAACTGCACTTAGGTCCAGAAATGGTGAAACACTGTCTAGACTGTGGTCCTGGCTGTTAATCTCGGCGGATTGAGACAGGTCAACACTCGCTCTACTAACATAGATTAGATATTAAAAAGGAAAGCCACTGGCTTTCCTTTTTGTTTTTGGCAACGAGCAAATCAGAGATTCCCGACTGCGCTCCTTCATCACTATCGGGAATGACGTTGATTTATTTAAACAACTAAACCAAGACTTAACCCTTCATTCAAGAACCTAGGGACGAGGTATCTGGAATCTCTAAAAACCGTTACTTATCGCTAAATGCGAGAGAATTACTTCTCAGCTGCAATCACAGAGATCTCAACCAGTAGTGCTTCACGAGCCATGTCACCAGTCACACATGCGCGAGCTGGAGCGTGACCTTCTGAAACCCATGCATCCCATACTGCGTTCATCTCTTGGAAGTCTTTCATGTCTTTCAAGTAAATCGTTGCTGACAGCAT
Source organism: Vibrio sp. HI00D65 (assembly GCF_001635455.1). Lineage (GTDB taxonomy): Bacteria > Pseudomonadota > Gammaproteobacteria > Enterobacterales > Vibrionaceae > Vibrio. The sequence goes on along the minus strand of NZ_LWEH01000054.1, from coordinate 6,303 downwards.
GTGCTCTTTGTCGCTGCCTGCTTGCTCAAGTAACGCCTCTACTTTATCCAGCATCGTCTGTGTTTGCTCTGTAATGCCTTTTGTAGCATCCGCACAAACTTGGCCACATAGGTAGATAGTACCGTTGTGTTTAACAATACGGCTCATGCGTTGCTTGGTTTCTTGGCGCTCAATCATCGATCTTCTCTCTCTATGTCACCGTGATCCAATATCTTGTGACGTGTTATTATCAGGGCAATAAGCATAACGTGAATCAAGCCCAAGATGACATGTCTTCATTGCAATAAAAATGAAAAAATCTTCAACAAACTCGGTCGTTGCCAACGTTGTATGAATCAACTCACGGTGTTGTCGATATTGAGTTGGGGCGTATGGTGGCTGTTTTTCAGGGAAGCCCCAAAAACCATCAATGCCATCGCTTTGATGATGGCAGCTTTCGCATTCAGTGGCTTATTGTCGCTGCATTGGATAATGAAATTTTTGGTACTGCCTTTGAGAAGCAAAAAGCGTTAGCTGAGGTATTTGTAGGACAGGAGATCATATCAATTATCGAGCTCTCACCTTTCGCCAAACGGCAGATAGAAAAAAGCCCCAAAACCAATCGATTTTGGGGCTTTCTTAGAAAATTCTAAGAAAAAGCAGTGGTACTTTAATAGACCAGACTTTTCTTAGTTTGTTCCCAAAAAAGATCAGATTTTTGATCTTTTTTTAGGGACCATAAAATCAATAGCTTATGCAACATTCACCTTAGCAATAATCTTCTCGACCAAGTTCACTTCCAACGCGACCTCATCACATGCATGTTGGCGAGGACACTGATCACAATCTTTCAGTACCTTCTCAGGCAGCAGAGATTTCGATGTTGGCAAGAAGTCATGCTTCATAAAGAACTCAGGTGTACGAGTCAGTACAAACACTTTCTTAATCGCCATTTGTCGTGCTTTCTCAACTAGGTGCTGAACAATCGCAGTGCCCTGCCCTTGACCTTGCCAGCCAGCCTCAACACCCAATGAACGAATTTCCGCTAAGCCAGAGTCATATACATAGAGCGATGCACAACCAGTCACTTCACCATGATGTTCTGCAACGGCGAATGAGCCAATGTCACGCACCAGTTCGTTACGAGAGCGAGGCAGGTTTTCACCCATATTCGCCCAGTAAGCGACCATGCCTTCCAACGCTTCAATGTCAGTCAAACGAGCAGGACGAACCTTAACGATGGAAGTATCACGCTGCGCCAAACGCTTCTCAGCTTGGTCAACCGCGTAAGCCACTTGCTTCGGAGATACACCACCTAGCGCACTACGTTTTTCAAGACACGACTCAATGGTCAGGATGTCGTACACATCCTCTTCTATCACCTCAGAGAACTCTTTCATCTCTGCGATGGTTAATTCTTCTAGCGCGCAGCCTTTCGCAATCGCCGTAACGACAGTTACACCGACAATATGGTGAGCTTCGCGGAAAGGAATGCCTTTCGCTACTAGGTAATCAGCCAACTCAGTAGAGTTTGCATAACCTTGCTTCGCCGCTTCAAGTGTACGCTCGCCGTTCACTTTGATGCCATCAAAACACAGCGCCGCCATTTCCATACAGTCATTCCAAGTGTCTAAAGCGTCGAATAGACCTTCTTTATCTTCTTGCATGTCTTTGTTATAAGCCAAAGGCAGTGCTTTCACTGTCATCATCATGCCAGCAAGTGAACCGTATACACGGCCTGTTTTACCACGGATAAGCTCTAGCGCATCCGGGTTTTTCTTCTGTGGCATCAGAGATGAACCTGATGTCACGGTATCTGCTAACTCGATGAAGTTTGATTCACCAGAGTTGTAGAAAATCATATCTTCCGCAAGACGCGAAAGGTGAAGCATAGAGATAGAAGCGATCGACATCAGCTCCATCACATGGTCACGGTCAGATACTGAATCTAGAGAGTTTCGCGTTGCACGACAAAAACCTAAGTTGTGAGCTAACTCTTCACGGTCCATCGGGTAAGCGGTTCCAGCAAGGGCACCAGAACCCAACGGACATGTATCTAAACGCTTAATCGCATCATTCAAACGCGAGTAATCACGCTCAAACATTTCAACGTAAGCCAAACACCAGTGAGCAAACGTTACTGGCTGAGCACGTTGTAAGTGAGTGTATCCAGGAAGCACAGTGCCTTGATGATGAGAAGCAACATTGACCATTTGGCTCTGCAGGCGATCAAGCGCTAGCAGCAGTTGGTTACCTTGCTGACGACACCATAGTTTCAGGTCTGTCGCCACTTGGTCATTACGAGAACGGCCAGTGTGAAGTTTTTTGCCCAAATCACCGACTTTGCCGATAAGTTGTTGTTCAACCCAGCTGTGAATGTCTTCTGAATCAGAACGTAGAATCTGTTCAGGATCTTCCATCACCTCAAGTTTTAGCTCATTCAGCGCTAACTCAAGCTTCTGTTGCTCTTCTTCTGTTAACACGTTGACCGACAGTAGAGCTTTAGACCAGGCAATTGAGCCCACAATGTCTTGCTCAGCCAATCGGTAATCAAAACGAAGAGAATCGTTAAAATCTTTAAACCGCGTGTCTGCTGCTTGGGTAAATCTACCGCCCCATAATGCCATTGTGTATCTCCTAATTGCACAGTGCTCACTGTTTTTGCAAATGATAATTCTGATTAAGATTCAGTATTTTTCTGATGGTTTAAACTTACGGCAATTCAAAATGAAAATAAAGTATTAATTCATTTTTTTCACATATTTATTCACAAGAAAGATTCATCCATTGATTCTTTACAGCGTAGAGCGCGAATTATATGCCATCCCATAGTAAAAACCGAAGCTGATTTATTAGGCGATTAGAAAGTAAAAAGCCCACTCACTAATCAATAGTGAGTGGGCTTTGCATAATCATGTCTGTTTGCTGACCTTCAATATTTCAGTGAAGGCTAGCTCACTAACTCATTGTTAGCATTACTTTTGGCTATTCAGAGCACGGATACGGCTTGATAGCGAATAAAGACGAATGAAGCCTTCAGCATGGCTTTGGTCGTAAACTTCATCTTCACCAAAGGTTGCAAACTCTTCTGAGTATAGGCTGTTGTCAGAACGCTTCTGAGTTACCGTTGCGTGGCCTTTGTAAAGCTTAACAACTACCTCACCGTTAACGTCTTGCGCTAGCTCTTCTGTCGCAGCAAGAATTGACTTACATAGTGGAGTGAACCAACGGCCATCGTATACAAGGTGAGAAGCTTTAACGCCTAGCTCTTCACGGAATTCAAATGCTGCTTTGTCTAGCACAAGTTGCTCTACTGCACGCAGTGCTTCCATCATGATGGTGCCACCCGGAGTTTCGTAACAACCACGCGACTTCATACCAACAAGACGGTTCTCTACGATATCGATACGACCAACACCGTGCTTAGCACCCTTCTCGTTCAGATAAACCAGTGCGTTGTATGGCGTCATTGTTTCACCATCAACGGCTACCACTTCACCTTTTTCAACTTTAAGCGTCACTGTTTCAGATTCGTTTGGTGCTTGCTCAGGATCTACCGTCCAAGCCCAGCAATCTTCGTTTGGCGCGTTCCATGTATCTTCAAGTACGCCACCTTCTGTCGAGATGTGCCATGCGTTTGCGTCACGAGAGTAGATCTTAGTCAGAGAAGCAGTACAAGGAATGTTACGCTCAGCTAGGTAATCCAGACACTCTTCACGGCTCACTAGATCCCACTCACGCCACGGTGCAATTACGTGTAGGTCTGGTGCTAGTGCAGCGAATGCACCTTCAAAACGAACTTGGTCATTACCTTTACCCGTACAACCGTGACACAGTGCATCTGCACCTACTTTACGCGCAACTTCAACCTGTGCTTTAGCAATGATTGGACGAGCCATTGAAGTACCTAGTAGGTATTTACCTTCGTAGTAAGCACCAGTTTTTAGCGTTGGGAAGATGTAATCAGCAACCATCTCTTCTTTAAGATCAGCGATGTAACACTCAGAAGCACCTGAAGCTTTTGCTTTTTCTTCAATACCTTCAAGCTCTTCAGCACCTTGGCCAACATCCGCGACAAACGCCACTACTTCACAGTCATAGTTCTCTTTCAACCATGGAATGATTACTGATGTGTCTAGACCGCCAGAGTAGGCTACTACAACTTTCTTTACGTTAACTTTGCTCATTTTCTTTCTCCTAGTTTCCATACTGCACATGGCGGTCAGCGTTGGAAATGACTTCATAATTATATGTTTATTTAATTTGTCAAAATTCTTTAAGTAGTGACTCGCAGTGAGGCCTACTGAGGTAAAAACTGTGTTCCTATGCTTTTACCTGAAAACAGTTGTGTTAGCTTTTCTGGGTATCGCCACGTAGCGACTTCGATTGGTCGTCCAAGGTCGTTAGCTGCTTCTAGTGCGGCTTGAACCTTCACGATCATGCCATCAGTAATCACTTTACCTTCGATAAGGTCATCAGCTTGCTGCTGGTTAAGGCTTGGAATTAGGTGGCCTTTGCCATCTAGTACGCCACTGACATCAGAAAGCAGTACCAGCTCAGCATCAAGTGCACCAGCAACCGCAACCGCAGCTTGGTCAGCATTCACATTCATCAGTTGTCCTTGCTCAGTAAGACCAATTGAACTGATGATTGGCAGTGCACCCGCATTGAAAATGGCTTGTAGAACGGTTGAATCACCTGGCTCAGCTTTGCCAACTGCGCCCAATTCAGGGTTCAATTCGCTCACTTTGCATAAACCACCATCTGCTAGGCTCAAACCAACAGCATTAATACCGTCTTTAATCGCCTGACCTTGCAGTAATTTGTTCGCCGTGCCCGCTAGCGCGCCAGCAATAACAGGAATCTGATCATAAGGAGTAACGCGTAGACCTTCTTTCTTAACGGTCTCAAGGTTCAAATTATTCATCAAATTATCAACAAGGTAACCACCGCCGTGAACAATCACGATAGGTCGTTGTGCTTGTTGTTGGTAAGCTGAGATAGCACCAAATAACTTGCTAAGTGTTTCACCACAAGATAGCGCAGCGCCACCTAACTTCATGATTAATGGTTGATTATTAAGGCTCATACCTAGATTCCTTTACACTAACGCAGTTAATGGTGCAAAACCATAACGTAAATTTAAACACTGCATCGCTTGGCTGGATGCGCCCTTCAATAAGTTATCAATCGCTGAAACAACTATGATGTGTTGACCTTGTACCTTCCAACCTAAATCGCAGAAAGGCGTCTGTTCTACATCTTGGATTCTTGGCAATGTCTCTTCGAGCAACCTTACGGCTGGCTTGCCTTGGTAAGCTTGTTCAAAGGCATCTTGTATCTGTTGTTCTGTCACGCCCTGAGCCAGCTTCATAGTAATAGTCGCTAAAATGCCACGCTTAAAGCTTCCTAGATGCGGAGTAAAAATTACATCACATCCTAAATGTGCAGCCATTTCAGGTTGATGACGGTGGTTAAATACACCATAAGCTTGCAAGCTCACTTCACAGAAGCTGTTGACCATCGTCGCCTTACGCCCTGCTCCGCTTACGCCACTGGTCGCGTTAATCACTGGCCACTGGTTCTCGTCCAATAACTTAGCTTCAACTAGAGGCTTAATCGCCAGTTGCGATGCCGTTGGGTAACAGCCTGCGACTGCAACAAGCTGAGCTTCTTTTATTTCTTGTTCGTTCCATTCAGCTAAGCCGTAAGCCGCTTTATCTAGCCACTGTTCGTATTGGTGTTCAAAGCCGTAAAACTCTTGGTAGAAGTTTTCACCTTTAACTCTAAAAGCACCCGATAGGTCGAATACTTGGCAATCATTCTCTAGAAAGATTGGAGCTAGGTCATGACTCACTTCATGTGCTGTCGCTAGGAAAATCACATCAGACTGTTTTGCCACTTCTTCTGGATTAGTCAGCGGCTGAACTGGCATATCAATCAAGCCCGCTAGCTTACCGTGTAGCGATGCAATAGGTTTACCTGCGTCTACACTATTGGCTGAGACATACAAACCTGATAGCGTGAGCTCAGGGTGTCTGTTTATCATTAGAGCCAGTTCTGCTCCTGTGTAGCCGCTTGCGCCAATGACCGTGGTTTTCAACATCTCAACACATCCATTCCTGAGGTAAGTTACATTTCAAAATTTGACTATTAATACTTAATTTTTAGCTCTATTTGATTCTTTATGCATTAAATATGATTTAATATGTGTTTTACCGACTTATGGTTTTCCTGTCAATAGTAGAAGTGAAGATATTATGCAATTACCGAGTTTCCTTGAGGTCTATAAAGGCCTAATTTCCACCGACTCAATTAGCTCTA
>NZ_LWEH01000053.1 GCF_001635455.1 Vibrio sp. HI00D65 | reverse complement strand
TTCATACTCTTCATCTGTTAAGTTATCTACTCGACCATTTAAGGTTAGGTTTTCATTCGCATAGTAGTTAACTGAAACATCGAGCAAGCTATATGCCGTAAGATCCTCAGAGAAGTCAGGTCGTTCACCTACATATTGGTAACCTATAGAAACATCAACTTCATCGAAACTAGCCACTGCATTATATTTATAAATCTTCTTAGCTCGGCGTGTCAGCTGCTCACCAGATTGATTTTCTGGATCTTGGAAGTTGGCGCTCACTTGGTGATTGATAAAGCTGGTATCAAACCCAACAACCATTTCCACACCACGTAGTTGGCTTTCGCCATCGGTATTGTAGTACTTGCTTGTCGCGTAATTGTAATCGATGAGGTCTTCGACATTCGTATCATAGCCAGTAATCGACCAATCAACATCCTTAATTAAGCCACCAAAGGTCAACTCAAATGAATCTGCCTTTTCAGCTTCTAACTGTGCATTACCGTAGTAGCTATATAGTCGATACAAGTTAGGTGCCTTGAAGGATGTACCATAAGCTGCTTTAACAACAAGCCACTCAGCATAACGATAGCCTAGCCCTGTGTTGTAAGTCGTTTCTGTACCGAACTGCTCATTGTCATCAACACGAAGACTCAGTTCTCCGAACACTTTATCCGCATCTGCGTTTAATGCAGCGAAGTACGCAACATTCGTTCTGTCATATTCAGTATTCGAAGGCTTAACAATATAAGCCTCATCACGCCAATCTACACCGCCACTAAGAGTCAGTGCCGAAGTCAGTTTGTATGAATTCACCCATTGAACATTTAGCTGTTCAAGCTCATCAGATGTTGCTGACGCTGAGTTCTTGCCTAAAGACTGTTCGTAGTTCCAGTTATCTTGATTCTGATAGTTTACTAGGAAATCAGACTTAAGCTCACTGCCACTATATTTAACTCCAGCAGCAAAGGTAGAGTTCTGAACTTCAGCCTCTTTGTAAGAGTGGACAGGTGCTCCCGTTGAATCAACATAGGAACCATCATATTGAGAGATAGTCTCGAACATGCGGAAGTTAGCAAAACCACTCCATTGCTGATCAAAATTATGGACATAACCAATTAGAGCATTGCGTGATTCAAAGCCATGTCGGTCACCATCATTTATTCCCGGCATAGGATGAACGTTGTATCCCTCATCGGAGTCGTAGCCAACCGATACGTTTAAGTGACCATTTTCACCAACCTTGGTACCACTAACAAAGCTCAGCTCTTCGTAATCTAAGCTTCCCAAGCCAGCGCTTACTGCCGTTTTTTCATTGTCAGAGTTTGCAACGGTAATAATATTG
>NZ_LWEH01000052.1 GCF_001635455.1 Vibrio sp. HI00D65 | reverse complement strand
TGGAAGATAATAAGCTCGAGTGGATTTCAAACTCCGCACAGCAAAAAGAGCTCGGAGGGCTAGCGGTTGATGGTGCCATTCGCCATATGGCGACATCGGCGGATGGAATTGTGAGCGCTATTACAACCGAGAATTCGCTCTATATCGTGGATAACATGAAGAGATCTGTACTTGTACACCAGGCGTTGATAAGTAGCGCGATCAACTTTTTGTATGTATTAGAGGATAAGGTCATTGCAGTGACTTCTTCAGGGGTGGATTACTATCAATTCCGAGATATTAGTGGTCCGGCTCTTAAAGTTGGTAGCCAACTGGTAACAAAAGAACTTCTCAAAAAATGGGAAGACAGTGGAAATTCAAGT
>NZ_LWEH01000051.1 GCF_001635455.1 Vibrio sp. HI00D65 | reverse complement strand
TTAATTCCTTGTGTTATTTAATCTTTGCTTACGCTAACCAACCTGCAAAATGGGCCACAGCATACAGTGAAATCGCCGCCATAATACCAGCCACAATATCATCAATCATAATGCCTAAACCGCCATGAACTCGGGCATCTAACCAGCCAATCGGCCACGGTTTTACCATGTCAAAGAAGCGGAATAGAACAAAGCCAGTCAGTAGCCATTTCCAATCATCGGCAGGAATGCTCAACATTGGTACTAGGCTCATGGTGATCCAAAAGCCCGCAAACTCATCCCACACGATAGAACCATGATCGTGAACACCCATATCATCAGACGTCACTTGGCAGATTTTGATACCAATAATGCAACTTACCACGACCACCGCCACATAAGCTGGGAAAGGAAATTGAACCAATAACAGG
>NZ_LWEH01000050.1 GCF_001635455.1 Vibrio sp. HI00D65 | reverse complement strand
AAGCTAAACGACGTGATCAACGCTAGTGGCTTCTAAGTCACAGAAAAAGTTGAAGTAATTGCAGTAGAGGAAAGCATGTTTACAGGGATGATCTTCATATTTGCTCCACTTGTTGTGGGGTATCTATTTTCAATTTCAAACACCCAAACGCTAGAATTCATCAACCGCTCTACATCGCGTTTGATCTATGTAATTCTAGCTCTGATGGGATTAAGCCTTGCCGCGCTTGATAATCTTGG
>NZ_LWEH01000049.1 GCF_001635455.1 Vibrio sp. HI00D65 | reverse complement strand
CTCACGCCATGAAGTTTGGTGACGGGGATGGTGCAACAACATTTACACTACCAAATCATCATCTTGGTCACTTTGTTCGAGGGGCGCCTAGTGGTGTTAATCACGGTGATACACAAGGTGATGCGATTAGAAATATTGTAGGTGACTTCAAAAACGTAGCATACCAAGATGTAGCAGGTAGAATTTCGTTGGTGACAACTGGCGCTTTTAAACAGGCAGAAAATCCAGATACAGCTTCAGCAGTAACACCAAAATATTCTGAACAATATAGTGATGGTATTGGATTTGATGCAAGTCGAGTAGTACCTACAGCCAATGAAAATCGCCCATACACCGCAAACCTTTCAATCAAAATTCACCGAGGATGGATGTAATGAAAACAGCGTATCACT
>NZ_LWEH01000048.1 GCF_001635455.1 Vibrio sp. HI00D65 | reverse complement strand
GTAACGAACACCAACTTGCACTGCCCACTTGTCCGCAATCATCATTTGATTTTGTAAATACAGACCCAATTGGTGGTTTTTTGTTTTAGTCGTTTCACGATCCGACTCTGTGTACGGTTGCTGGGTAATCGGATTGATCAAAGCGACATTGTTGCCATATGTAGGGTCAAAAATGTTAAACTGTAGGTTTCCATCAACTGCGACAAGTGGATCTCTAACATTAATTCCAACACCGTCTGT
>NZ_LWEH01000047.1 GCF_001635455.1 Vibrio sp. HI00D65 | reverse complement strand
ACAACTTGCCATCTGCAGATAGCCCACTCGAAGTTCAAATTAAACACCTCAAGCTCATCGCAAAAGAGGACCCGAACAGGGTGGCTGAAATTTTACGTACTTGGATACAAGCATAACGAACCAAATAAAAGTCTGTAGGAGAAGGTGCATGGATGGCAAACAAACCTATCAATCAGTGGACGGCGTCGCGATGTTGGTGTTGACGATGGGAGAGGACATTGGTTCTGATGTACTCAAAGGCTTCACCCACGAGGAGATAAAACAGATCACGCATGCCATGAGTAAGATGAAGGACATTAAAGCTAAGGATGCCTTGGTCTCTTTATCGGGCTTTTTTGATGAT
>NZ_LWEH01000046.1 GCF_001635455.1 Vibrio sp. HI00D65 | reverse complement strand
ACCGGCTTTACGCATGGTGCCGTTAGCTGTGATGTTGAATATGAGTTGGACTTAAACAACTTCCGTAAGTTACAGCAAAAGGCAAGAGAAGCAGGTAGCTGGCGTGGTATCAAGCCTCACGATTGCATGTTCTATGCAAATACAGGTGCCGATGAAGACAAAGTTGAGTTGTTCGGTGTGAAGCTTCAAATCTCTGATCTACTTAGTGTCGATCCTAACAGCAGTGATAAGACCAAACGCAAACTGAAAGGTTTTGTAACGAGTCCGCACTTTGTTCGCATCA
>NZ_LWEH01000045.1 GCF_001635455.1 Vibrio sp. HI00D65 | reverse complement strand
CTAAATCGTGGGTAATCATGATGATTGCCGTGTTGAACTCATCTTTCAGTTCGTTCAGCAGTTCCATGATTTGTGCTTGAATAGTTACATCCAGCGCGGTAGTTGGTTCATCTGCAATTAGCAGTTTTGGACGGCACAATAGCGCCATTGCAATCATCACACGCTGACGCATACCGCCAGAGAATTCGTGTGGGTACATGGTGATACGCTTACGTGCTTCCGGGATTTTAACCGCTTCAAGCATGCGTACTGATTCTTCGAATGCTTCCGCCTTACCCATGCCTTTGTGCAGCATAAGTACTTCCATCAGCTGATCACTTA
>NZ_LWEH01000044.1 GCF_001635455.1 Vibrio sp. HI00D65 | reverse complement strand
GGGCACGCATCTTAAATGCTTATTATATCTGCAATATAACTGTCATTTAGCTTCTATAAATTTGTCACTCAACTGAAATATTTAAAGTTTAAATTTGGTATATACCATATAAAGAGTGCTGTAGTATGAGCAACCAAATTTATTTGAATATTGAAAACGTTGTAAAGCAATTCGGTCAATTTACAGCGCTTAAAGACATCTCCTTATCTATTGAAAAAGGCGAGTTCGTCTGTTTCCTTGGCCCATCTGGCTGTGGAAAAACTACCTTATTACGTGCGATTGCGGGTCTAGATTTACCAACTTCAGGCTCAATTGAGCAAAATGGTAGCGACACGACCTTTTTACCACCAGAAAAGCGTGACTTTGGCATCGTGTTTCAATCTTACGCTCTTTTCCCTAACCTGACGGTGGAAGAAAACATTGCAATCGGCTTGAAAAACCAAAGCATGTCGACCAAAGAAGCACTAGAAACGGTGGAGTCTTGGCTAGAAACCATCGGCTTGCCAACGTCCGGTCAAAAGTATCCGAATCAATTGTCCGGTGGTCAACAGCAGCGCGTGGCGCTGGCTCGCGCACTGGCCTTGTCTCCTGGGTTACTTCTGCTTGATGAGCCGCTGTCTGCACTCGATGCGAAAGTAAGAACACACCTGCGTGATGAGATTTGCCAATTACAGCGCAAATTGGGCATCACCACGATCATGGTGACACACGATCAAGACGAAGCTTTGACTATGGCAGACCGCATTGTAGTAATGAACCATGGGGTTATTGAGCAGGTGGGTGCGCCGCAAGAGATCTACCAAAAACCAGCGAGTCGTTTTGTTGCGGAGTTTGTTGGTAGCATGAACTTCATTCAAGCCTCTGTGGCGGTCCAGGGCAAGATGCGTATTGCTGAGTCTATGTTGCCACTTCCTAGATTAGACAATCTGACTCCAAAGCAGGGGGATGTATTTGATATTGCAGTTCGTCCTGAGCAAATCCAGTTCGTTGATCGTTTTAATGAGTCACTGCCGGTCAAAATCCTTTCGAGCGAGTTTTTGGGCGCGTTTTATCGCGTCGAATGTCAATTGCAGCATGACTCTAAGGCAAAAGAGATCATCGTTGATGTGCCAGTCAAAGAGTTTAATCGATTGAAACTGCGTCGCAGTGATATTCGTTACGTAGCATTTGATCAAGAAGGCTTACGAGCTTATCCATCGAAAAGTGTTCAAGTGATGAAAGACGAGGCAGCGTAAACAATCATGGAATCGACTCAAATGATGCAATCTAAGCTGCTAATTCAACGACGAGTACGGCCTTTACTGGCTCGGTTAAGCACGGACAATGTGATTCTATTTGGGCTGTTGGCATTTTTGTCTGTAGTCATGATGCTGTTTATCCTGATGCCTTTGTGGGCGATGCTGAAAAAAAGCGTTCAGAATGCGGATGGCGAATTTGTAGGTCTACAGAACTTCGCTACGTATTTCGCTTCGCAAAGCCTTTGGCAATCCGTGGGCAACACATTTACGCTTGGCATACTAGTAATGGTTGTCGTTAGTGTTCTGGCGTTTGGTTATGCTTATGCCTTGACTCGCTCGTGTATGCCTTTTAAGGGGCTATTTCAGGTGTTGGGCTCTGCACCTATCCTTGCCCCCTCGCTGCTTCCAGCCATCAGTTTGATTTTTCTGTTTGGTAACCAAGGCATAGCTAAAGAAGTCTTATGTGGCAACTCGGTATATGGCTTGATTGGGATCTCACTAGGTTTGATATTCTGGACGTTTCCACACGCTCTAATGATTCTTACTACCTCATTAAGAACCTCGGATGCACGCTTGTATGAAGCGGCTCGCGCACTAAATACATCATCTTTCAAAACTTTCTTCATAGTGACCTTACCTGTAGCCAAGTATGGGTTGATCAGTACGCTTATCGTGGTCTTTACGCTGGTGGTTTGTGATTTTGGTGTGCCGAAGGTAATTGGTGGTAGCTACAACGTTCTATCGACGGATATTTTTAAGCAGGTAGTTGGTCAGCAAAACTTCTCGATGGGTGCGGTGACCAGTATTTTACTGCTATTGCCAGCATTGTTAGCCTTTACCGTTGATCGTTGGGTGCAAAAGAAGCAGAAGAGTTTGTTTGATACTCGCTCAGTCGCCTACCAGCCAGAGCCGAACGCCCTGCGTGACGGTGCATGTTTTCTGTACTGCGCAGTGATATCCGCGGCTGTGGTTATTGTTCTCGTTATGGCGGTATACGGCTCCATGGTCACTTTTTGGCCTTGGAACAAAGCCCTTACACTGAATAACTATAACTTTGCAGAAATGAGCACCTATGGTTGGACTCCATTCTTCAACTCATTAACGTTAGGTGCATGGACTGCGATAATCGGTACCATGCTTATTTTCTTAGGTGCGTACTGTATTGAGAAGGGTAGAGCGTTTGGTCCTGTTCGTCAGGCAATGCAGATGCTCAGTGTTGTACCTATGGCGGTTCCGGGGATGGTACTGGGTTTGGGCTACATCTTTTACTTCAATGACTTGAGTAATCCACTTAACTTCTTGTACGGCACTATGGCGTTCTTGGTTATAAACACTGTGGTTCACTACTACACGGTAGGACACATGACGGCGTTAACTGCGTTAAAGCAGCTTCCTGCGGAAATTGAAGCAACGGCGGCCTCGGTAAATCTTCCGCAGTACCAGTTGTTCTTTAAAGTAACGGTACCTGTTTGCCTGCCTGCGATTTTAGATATTGCGACATACCTGTTTATTAATGCACTTACCACTACATCTGCGGTAGTATTCTTATATTCTACCGATACGATACCTGCGTCAGTTTCCGTACTGAATATGGACGATGCAGGGCAAACCGGTGCAGCAGCAGCCATGGCGGTGATGATCATGATATCCGCAGCGAGCGCGAAGTTGATTCATATGCTGATCAACAAGTTATTTGAGAAGCGCACTCAAGCTTGGCGAGAGCGCTAACGAACCATTTTATATTGCAGTTGGCCAAGGAGTGGCTGACGACAAGAATAAGAATGAAAGGAAATTAAGTGCAGTACGTAAAAATCAAAGATGTCATCGTAGAGCAGATTGAGTCTGGGATGTTAACACCACGACAAAAACTGCCTGCAGAACGTAAGCTTGCTGAGTCGTTTGATACGACGAGAGTGACGCTGCGTGAAGCATTATCTTCACTTGAAGCGGAAGGACGCATTTATCGAGAAGACCGACGTGGTTGGTTTATCTCACCAGCGCCACTTCGCTACGACCCAACTCAAACGCTAAATTTCACTAATATGGCGTTGTCGCAGAATCGACAGCCGAAAACTGAGTTGATCGCAGCCAAAGGGATGTTAGCCACTAAGGAGGCGACTAAGCTCCTTGAACTGCCTCCTTTCTCAGACGTTTATCGCGTAGATAGAGTTCGTTATCTTGAAGATAGGCCAGTTGTGTATGTGACAAACTATATCCGACCAGAGCTTTTTCCTAACTTGCTTGAACATGATTTATCGAAATCACTGACGGACATTTACCGTGCGCATTTTGGTGTGGCGTATCAGAAGATCCGTTATCGCGTGAGCACAACGTCGCTATTGGGCGAAACAGCACAAGCTCTCCGTGCGACTTCAGGTTCTCCGGCTATGGTGGTAGAGCGTATTAACTACAACCAAAACGGCGACTTGATTGATTGTGACATTGAGTATTGGCGCCACGACGCAATCAGTATTGAATCGATAGCTCAACTCGAGCGCTAATAACTCCCACGCAGTGCTAGTTGTGTAACGAGCTCCTTCTAATTCTGTAGGGGCGTCCGGTTTCAATGATTTAAGGTCTCTCATCCAGAGACCTTTTTTATTACTTCAATTAAGCTGTTGCTTTTATTTATCTATTTACCAATTTTATTAGGAAAGAAATGGAATTCTCTGCCATTGTTATCGTCATTATCTCCGCTTTACTACATGCGGGCTGGAATGTTCTCGGTAAATCTAACCAAGGATCTGGTTCATCGTTTTTTTTGGCGTCTGGGTTTGCGGCTGCAGCGATATTGACGCCTTATCTCATCTGGTATCTCGATAATGTTGGATTTTCAAATATCTCACTTCCATTTTGGCAATTGGTTTTGCTCAGTGGGATATGCCAAATCATTTATCTAATTGGATTGGGTGCTGCTTATAAACAAGCTGATATTGGTGTGATTTATCCAATGGCTCGAGCATTGCCTGTGTTGATGGTTGGTTTGGGTACCGTATTGATTGGCTATGATCTTTCCGTTAATCAATGGGTTGGTTTTGCACTGCTCACATTAGGCTGCTTGTTTGTTCCATTGAAACAGTTCTCAGAGCTGAGGCTGAAAGCTTACCTGAACCTTGGCGTGCTTTGGGCGCTTGTCGCCGCTATCGGTACCACAGGCTATTCCATTATTGATAAAGAAGCGCTGCTGTTATTGGAGCCTTTGAGCACTAAGGTTATTACCAACAAACACACGGCGATTTTCTATTTAGGCATCCAGTTTTGGGCGATAGTGATTCCATTGAGTATTTGGCTGTTGGTAACTAACCAAAGTGTCGAATTTACGAATGCTTGGATACTACGCAAGAAGGCCACGGTGGCGGGCATTATGATGGCGTCGACTTATGGATTGGTGCTGTTTGCAATGACCATGACAGAGAATGTCAGCTTGGTGGTTGCACTTCGGCAGGTAAGCATCACCTTCGGTGTCGTGATGGGGATCTACTTTTTGAAGGAAAAGTGGCACATGACTCGCGGTATAGGTGTTGTTTTGATTCTCATCGGCCTAGTTACCTCACTGATTTAAAAAGTGCCTGCTAGACTATCTTGCTTTGAGAGATAGCAGATGCTTTCTGACACTAGAAAGTAAAGCGCCCTTAACGATAGATTTATCGTTCAGGGCGTTTTTTTATTTGGTCTTGAGGCAGGCTATTTTGGTGATTGGCCTAATCCGCTAGTGCTTGAGCATCTTGCTGTTTGATAACTTTATGCCCATCTTCACTGACGCCACGTTTCCAGTAGCTACTGATGTAGATGTTTTCTTTTGCGACTTCTTTTTCGTTTCTGAAGTACTGTCTGAGTTCACGCATGCTTTCAAATTCACACGCTGTCCATACTGAAACCTGACCGTCCAACCACGTTAAGCTGCGGACTGTTTGTGACAACGTTTCTGAAGTTTGATCTTCAATTAACCAAGTGATTTTAATGCCTTCAGGGGCTTCAAGTTCTTGCTTGTCTGCTGCTGAGTTGATCTGAATAACAGCGTGACCTTTTGCGTTTTCTGGAAGTGTTTTTACTTTTGCTGAAAGCGCAGGGAGTGAAGTCATATCTGCCACTAAGAAGAACCAATCTGACTCAAGATTTAACCCCTGGATTAACCCCGGACCTGCCACTGAAATAGTATCGCCAACTTGTGCGCTCATTGCCCATCTTGCAGCAAAGCCACATTGTAGATCTTTAGTGATATGTCGAACGAAATCGACCTCGATGAACTTCTCTATAGGGCTGTAGTGGCGAATCGTGTAGGTGCGCATGGTTGGACGCTCACCCTCATCTAATTGACTCAAGTCAGTGTTGCCTAGTGGCGAGAATAGAAGCTTGATGTAGCCACCTACACATTCAGTTGGGTACTTACTTAATCCCTCACCGCTAAAAGTAATACGCTGCATGTTTGGAGTAATGGTTGAGGTTTGAGTAACGGTTAATGTAATAGGGCTAGGCTTGCTCATATAAGGCTCTCTTAGATTTTGATGCCCACATAATAATCTCGAACCAGAAAACACTCAATACTAATAATTATCATTTACTGTAATTTACACAAGGACAATTTAGTTAAGAGTGGTTTGCTTATATCGCTAACTTTCATCAACAAAAAAACCCTTTAGTAAATTAAAGGGCTTGATAAATAGCTTGCTGAGTAACAGCGTGATTAGCGGTTTGCTTCTTCTAGATGAACGGTTTCATCAGCGGCTTTTGCTGCTTCTAGCATCTTACGAATAGTGAGAGATGCAGCCATCGCAATACCTACCATTACTACCGCAAGAACAGTCAGTATTTGGAAGTAGTCGCCGTAAACCGTTTGAACGATCTCTTGTGTGATCTCTTGGCCTTTCTCTAGTGCAATTGACGTTGAAAATACTGCGCCAACGATACCTGATAGTGCGATTGCTACAGAGAATAAACTAACAGAGAAGTTTTCGATGTGCTTAGGTGCCACAGATAGGATGAATGCCACTACCATAGAACCCACAATTACTTCACCGAATGCTAGGAAGAAGTGGATGGCTAGGAATATTTCAGGGCGAATCAGAGCGTCTTCACCAACGGTAGTCACTGCCATTGTCAGGATACCAAAAGCGATAGCTGTCAGGATGAAAGAGAAACCTACTTTCGTTGCTGTAGAGAAGTTGATGTTTTTCTTTTCTAGGCCAGAGAAGATACCGGTGATGATAGGACCCGCGACCATACACCATAGTGGGTTCATTGCCATTGACGCTTCTGGAGCAACAGGGATGAAGCCGAATAGGTCACCACGCATGGTGTTGATCGCTACCATTGTCATCGATGTCATCATTTGGCCGTAGTACACGAAGAAACATGTAGTCAGGAGTGTGATGATTAAGATAGTACCCATTTTTAGCATGTCTGATTTCTTCGATTTCACCATCAAAGAGACAAAGTAGATAATGGCTGCGGCACCGATCGCATAAACGATGTTTTGGCCGATATCCATGTTAGAGAACATGAAAAATACTAAGCCGATCATTGCAGCAGATAGGCCAAGGAAAGCTGCCCAGTTTTTAGTGCTTACTGGTTGCTGGTCGATCTCAGCACTTGCTTCAACAAGGCCCTTGCGGACAAACAACATCATCAGTAGTGCTGCGCCTGCTAGAACAGCAGACAGAAGGAAGCCACCGTGGAAGCCTACAACAAGCACAAGCATAGGGAATAAGTACTGACCTAACAGTGCACCAATGTTGTTTACTGAGTAGTTGATAGGGTAGCAGTTTTCAAAATCTTCTTGTGTTCTGAACGTGCGTTTGTAGAGACTTGGGTAAGAAGGGGACATCAAACCACGTGCATAACTTGCTAGCGCAATACCACACAATGCCATAGGAACATTGGTTGCTGCTGCGCCTAGTACCAACAATACATAACCACTCGCGAACCCTAGGAAGGCGATGGTCAAAGAGCGGTAAGCACCTAAGAATTTGTCAGCGATGAAACCACCTGCGATAGCAAACAGTGGCCCAATTGCAGAGAAAGCACCAACTACCATCATGGTGTCAGCTTCGTTGTAGTTAAGGTCCTCAAGGAAGAAACGAGTCAAGATCACCATGACGCCATAGAACGAAAGTCCAAACATCATTTGGCAGAACATCATTGATTTGTTTAATCTATTCCACATTATTTTATTCTCACATTAGTATTAATATGCAGTTTAATTACCCAATTATAATACCATCCATAGTAATAAATAAAATAAAGCATCCGTCCCAAACGGGACTTTGCTCGATAGATCTTTTATTATGAGTGCATTCATATTTTTCATGAATGAAATTTGCAACATTATATTTTGCTGGTAAACGCAAGTCTGTGTGAAATTTAGTCATGTTCATTTGTGACTAAGTAATGAACAATTAAAGGGAAAGTAAGAGGGAGTCATTCGGTAATTTTTTAAGTGACTATCACTTGCAATTGGCAGTTGGGCTTTAGCGAATAAAAAAGCCAGCTTGACGGCTGGCTTTGTTTTGATATTGAAAGTTAAGTTTACAAAAATTCAGTCTGAATGAAGGCTATTTTTCAACAATTTGCTTGAGCGCGTTTCAACTGTTTATGCATTTCATTCTAAGGTATCTCATTTATTCACACGGTGGTGCCATATGAATGACCGCCAAGCCACCTAAAGACGTTTCACGGTACTTCTTGTTCATGTCTTTACCTGTTTGGTACATGGTCTCGATAACTTTGTCTAACGAGATAAGACATTTACTCGTGCGTTTTAGTGCCATACGTGATGCGTTGATCGCCTTCATTGCGCCCATCGCATTACGCTCAATACATGGTACTTGAACCAGGCCGCCAATTGGGTCACAGGTCATACCCAGTGAGTGCTCCATCGCGATCTCAGCAGCAATACAAATTTGCTCGTTACTACCACCACGAAGGGCCGTCAAACCAGCAGCTGCCATTGAAGAAGATACACCGACTTCGCCTTGGCAACCTACCTCAGCACCCGAAATAGACGCATTGGTTTTATATAGAATACCGATAGCGCCAGATACCGCTAAGAAGTCTTTGAGCTGCTTGGTATCAAGCTCTTTGATAAAGCGATGGTAGTACATTAAAACAGCAGGGATAACGCCAGCCGCACCGTTGGTTGGCGATGTTACTACTTGGCCACCTGCCGCGTTCTCTTCACTCACGGCAAAGGCAAATAGGTTAATCCAATCCATGATCTCCATAGGATCGTTTTCAATGGAGGCATTCGCTTCTAGTTTTTTCAAAAGAGCGGGTGCTCGACGTGTTACTTCAAGGCCACCATCAAGGATACCTTCAGTATCAAAGCCACGCTGCATGCACAATGACATCACCTTCCAAATCTGGTCTGCTTTTTGGTCAATGGCTTCCATATCTTGAAAGGATACTTCGTTGCGCAGGATTAAACCGCCAAGGCTCATTCCGTTTTTATCAGCCAGCTCAAGGAGTTGGTCAGCTGATGAGAAAGGAAACTCAACTTGGGTTTCAGACTCTTGTTTGCCGTTTTGCAGCTCGTCTGCCGTTGCGATGAAACCGCCACCAATGGAGTAGTAGGTCTCCATATCCAAAAGTTTACCGCTCTCATCAAACGCAGAGATTGTCATACCGTTTTCATGAAGCGGCAGATTGGTTTTGTGGAAAAGTAAGTCGCTTTCAACATTAAAGTGAATCTCATGGTGACCGCTAACCATAAGAGACTTGTCTTCAATCGCTTTACGCATTGCCAGGTTAGCACTAGTTATTTTGATGGTATCTGGGCGGTTGCCAAGCAGACCTAACAGGGTTGCGCGGTCAGTGTGGTGGCCGATACCTGTTAACGACAATGAGCCGTATAAATCGATTTGAATACGGGTAACTTGGTTAAGTACAGATTCAATCTTTTGGGTAAAATTAAACCCTGCGATCATTGGTCCATTTGTGTGGGAGCTGGAAGGCCCAACCCCGATTTTATAGATATCAAAAATAGACAGCATAGTAACTTCCTGTGAAGACGGTTCGATGGACGAACTCTGTGTAAAATTTGTATTTGTTCGTTTCACTTATTTGTGTGAAAGCGTTCTCTGTTTAAAACTATCGTTAACCAACGTAGTCGTGAGAAACCCAAGAGTGTGCTATTTTGCTTTGAAACTGCACTTTGATTCTCGAGTTACTTGTTATGTCACTCTGCAATAGTGAGCATTATTGCGAGTAACTTACAAGAATTTCAAAATACTTTTGTTAACAAGCATTGTACACATAATTCACTCCACCTAATCCCCAAAACGAGACTTGAACATAAAATGAGCATTAATAACCTCCTTATTGTGCTGGGTAAACAGCTTAATGAGAATGAATTGACTGAGGAAGGAATCAGTCGAGTTGATGCTTTGGTGAAGTACCTAGCGGAGTTCTTGAGCATAGAGTCTTATTCGTCCACAGCGGTCGCTTTTTGTGGTGGGGTAACCAAAGGGCAGAGCATGTCGGAAGCCGATGCAATGCACCGATATTTTCGAGAGCTTGAAAGTCTTCGTGAAGCCCCGTTTACCCTGGGGGCAATTTTACTGGAGCAGCTTTCAACGAATACTGTAGAAAACATCCAAAACTTAGCGCTTGAGATGATAAAAAGCGGGTTGTTTACGCGCGGGCAAAGTGTAAAGGTAACGTTTGTGTCGAACGACTATCACTTGCAACGCATCTTCGAAATTCAACGACTGATGGACGAGCAAGGGCTACTAAAAGTTCTCGTCGAGAAATGCTTAGCGCTTGGTGTTGAGCTGCAGATAGACCGAAAGTTGAATGCTCATGTTGCAGTTCCATATCCGCACCAAACGGCTCAAGGTCAGCTGTTTTTATTGATGGACGCGCTTACAACGTACCGAGTGTATCTCGAAGGAGTATGTGCAGGGACGTTTAAGCGAGATTTGAAGATGGTGAGGGCGGAGCCAGAAAGGCTCTCTTTGGAGGCCTTAGCGAAAGCAAAAGGCTCAGTAGGAAGTTCACCTCAATTTAGTATAGTGGAAAGTCTGCTGCCTGTATTGGAAGGCTGTATTCGAGGCACTCCAGTATGTACGGATATAAAAAACGTTAGGCAGTACCTAGCGTTACTAGATACCAACCTAACTTTTCTGAATCGATTATTAGACCCTGAATCGGATCATTCGCATCGCTGGTGGCGATAAATCGTTATTTTTTTCTGGTGATGCCAAGAACTGTTTTTAGGCTAGCAACCGCAATTAAGCAGTAGGCGAGTAGTTCTGTACCTTCTTCTGCAATGTTTTTAACCGCACGAACGTAATCATCGCCCATCACATCGTGCCAAAAGCTACCCATACCGAATAGGCGGGAGAATACTAGCAGTAGCATTACGCCCGTCACTAACAGGTTCATGTGCGGAGAAGCCAAAATAAGGGCAAGTTGATCGATAGTGCGCTTACCGTTTTTTACAGCATAAAAAATAGCGCTGCCAGCAACTAGCGCAGCAGGAACAACCCAGGCTCCATGTACGATCTTATCGAACCAAAAATCCATCTCACGGATGAACATTACAGCGAAGAAGGCGCTCATGAGAACCGCAGCGTGTTTCACTTCACTTCTCTTTCTTGCTAGGTAAGCAAAAGAACCTGAAGCAACGATAAGTAGCAGCTGTTGCAGCATCTCTGTCACTGAGATCTCACCAACATTGCCGTTCAACAATACAAAATCAATTCTGAGCGCTAAATTAGCAACAATACCAATAGCGAGAACGATTAAAGCGGTTTGGCAACGCTTATAGATCACTTGAGAGGTCGATTGAGAAAGGGTGAACTCAGGGAGTTCAAAAGACATGTGAGTTTGCTCTTCCGTTTTAGACTGGTTTTTCATTTCAATTCAACTTGTAAATATTTGTAACAGGTCGGCATTCTATCTGCTTGGAATTTGACAATGTCATAGAAATGTCAGTAATAAAACAGTGTACAATTGGTGTATATATACGGTAAACAGCTGCCAATTGGCAGCCAGTTTACGTAATTGATTGAATTGAAAAGAGGGAGGGATTGGTGGGTATCAGAGTGGAGCGTTATTCACTTTTAGCTTCTGACTCTTGCTCATGATTATTTCTGTAGTACTCCCATTGCTCAATACGCTCACCGTCATCAAAGACACAATAAGTGGTGCGTTGATTGTTTTCAGTAACCGTGTCTAATTCGCCATCCTGTTGAACACAATAAACGGCCGCTGGATTGGCGACTGAAACACGTTGGCCTTCGCTATACTCAGCATAGTCGTTTGCACAACCACCTAATACAACGGCAAATACAGCCATCAAACCAATTTTCTTCATGTTTATCTCCTACGTCATAACTCTATGGTTGAATACGTTAAGTTCTACAGAACCCAATTAGAAGCTCTATCAAATGAGTATATTTTAGATTTCAGAAAAGGTTGTTCTAATTTGGTCAAGATATTGAAATAGGTTGATATTTTGTCATGTTTAGCTGCTTTTTGAGGGCTAGATCAAGCTAAGCTAGTCGGTTTATAGAAGGGTATCAATTGTTGAGTTAAGGCTTTTAAGAAGCTCTGTGATGTTTTCTTACTTTGTCGGTTATGAGGTACAAAGTTAGAAGGTGTGTTGATGTGAACGGCTATGAACCTCGAATCTATGAATGATTATGATATGATGCCGCCAAATTCAGTTGAGCAGTTAGAGCCATGAGACACCTAAAAACGACCATTCACCCGGATATCGACCACCTAGATAACAAAACAGTTTATGAGCGCAACGCTGCCAGAGCGATTGTCTTAGATGGTGAAGATATTCTGATGCTTTATACCGAGCGTTACCACGACTACACCATTCCTGGTGGTGGCATAGATGAAGGCGAAGACGTGATTGAGGGCATGGTCCGAGAGCTTGAAGAAGAGACGGGTGCAAAGAACATTCATGGCATTAAGCCGTTTGGCATTTTTGAAGAGTTTCGTCCTTGGTACAAAGATGATGCCGATATAATGCATATGATTTCCTACTGCTATTCGTGCAAGATCGATCGTGAACTTGGTGAGACAGCTTACGAAGACTACGAGGTAAAGAATGGGATGAAGCCTGTGTGGATTAACATTCATGAGGCCATTGCCCACAATGAGAAGACCATTGCCGAGAGCCCTAAAAAGGGCATGAGCATTGAGCGGGAAACGTTTTTGCTGCATTTAGTGGCGAAGGAAATGCTTTAGGCTAAAAACGTTTAAAAGCCCTTTTAAACGCTAAATAACATCTTCTGTTGCCACTTTGTCGCCATTTTGGGGCGGCAAAGAATTCAGCGGATTAAAGTGAATAGCATCGCTCAAATGGTTAGGTGCAGAATGAGAATAGCGCATCGTCATTGCAATATCGGTGTGCCCTAAAATGTTCTGTAATACCAAAATGTTCCCTCCATTCATCATAAAGTGACTTGCAAAGGTATGGCGCAAAACATGTGTTCCTTGCCCATTGGGTAAATTAGGCAATGCTCGAGTAAGCCATTTATAGACAGTGCTATATGCACAGTAAAATAGACGACCTGATGTGTCTTTGTGAATCCGGTGATAAAGCTCTTCTGATATGGGCACCGTCCTATTTCCTTTTCCCTTGGTGTTGATTTAGGTTACTTTGAATTTAGATAGTTTAGAGCCTTGTACTTCGATAGCTTCTCGAATCCTTGCCCCTGTTGCTAGACATAGTTTTATTGTGGCTGTGAGTTCTCCATTCATAGGACTCTCTTGTACTTCATCAGTAGGTGATTGATCTCATTGACGGTTAGAAACGCTAACTCTAGCTCCGAAGTTTTAAGTTTTCGGAGATCAGCAATTGTATTTAGGCCTTTCCTCTCCTTCATCGTGTGAAGCTCAAAGGCTTTAGCTTCGCATTTGGTAGCAAATTTCTTACTGACATAATTAAGCCCAACATAACTGTATATCGAAACAGTTTGATTCGAGCTTAAACGTAGAACAATGTTTGATGTCGCACAACAAGCACAAGCTCGATGTGTATCTCAATACGTTGAAATTTATAAAGGTTTTACTATGTTTCAATCCATTCATGTGAGCTTAGGCTACAGTGTTATCAAGATGAACAGCGCTGACCCATTGGACTTAAGCAAAAAGAATACTTCAAACTTTTAAAGATGGGGAATGTGTTTCGCGTTCCTTTCGGCGGGTTTATTGAAGCAGAGAACGTAGTAGGNATAGGGAAGGTGAAACTGATTGATATCAAATACCTGTGTACCGATGCAGACGCTGAAACTATCGAATACGTATTACAAAAAAGACCACTATGTAGTAGGGGCGAATCAAGAACATAAACTGTACATTTCACTGTTTGACGGCCAACTTGAGCACCACCAAATCAAGACTACTGAGAAAATGTGAATGATAACGTTTTTTCATTAACTTAATATTCACCCTACAATACTAAATTGCTAAACAAGCTTTGGAAATAATAGCGATATTGTAGCTGGTTTTACAACCCCTCATTGTGTGGGGCTAGTAGAGGTATTTCGTGGTACGAGAGAGCACATCGGAAATATATGGTTGGATTTTGTCACTCTGAAGCAAGAGTCGATAGCTTTGTGAATTTATATGGGGTGATTGATGTAATGACTTATTGAAATGCCTGATGATTTAGTGGGAATTAGATTGTAATAAAAAAGGTAGCAATACTATGGGTAGCTTTAACATTTCTATTTTTGAGGTGTTTTTTGTAGTTGGGCCATTATTTATGGGCAGTTTATTTAGTGTTTTTAATACGGAATACTTAAGCATATCTTGTCCTTAGGTGAGATTGAGCAAGCACTCTTCGCATCTTTTGCTTTCTTTTTTTTTGGGATTTTAGTGGAGTACAAATTGGAGGTTCTAGTAACAAGATGATACAGGGACCTCAGAGGCTTAAGTATTGGTCTTCACCAGTAAGGCAACTTTACCGTTGATTGCTTTCAGAAAATTGTTAAATAAAACTTTTAGTTTGATTTTAAAACCCAAAAGAAATTTGACATGGTTCGAGCATGTTGCAATGCACATAGATACTTTTGATGTTCTAATGTCCGGCTTATTATGTACTCTATCGGAATTGATTGTTTGGTATCACACAATACTTGAACAGACGAAAGTTATAGAGTTATAAGCTTGAAAGCTCCTGGTGTTGTTCAGGGGCTAGAGCTTTAACCATTTCAAAAGCTAATTTAGAAGTCGTTTTAGCTGAAGTGCTAGGGTATGGCTGAAGGAAAAGTTCATCACTAAGGTATGGCTGCACTCAGGGTTAATGCAACTACAATATTATCAACTATAAGTTACTGAAATGTATTTTGATTTTTGTATGCGGGCTTTATCGCCACACTCGGAATAAACTACTCTCATATAATAACCATGGACCTATCGAAATGATAAACCCATGGTACTAAATTATGCTGAGGATTTATACAGCTCTACCGTTTTAGAGGTCGTCTTTTTTCTTTCACAATGGGTGTATTTACCCAATAGTTATCAGAGCTATTTTAACACAGCTCTGATAACCACATTAATTATTGTGATTTTTTAATGCTTGGAAGATTCCAGCTTCCATTTAAAATTTCTTTTCTTGGCTGATAGAGCCTTACAACAAAATTCCAACCATCTTTAAGTGCCAAACAATTTATTTTACGAGTATCACACCCTCCAAAGTAGACTGTAAAACTATTGTCCGGATTCTTTTGAGCTGTAACATTATTTAAGCTAGGAAGGCCGCTATCAGACTGAAAGAAAAAACCTTCTTTGTTGTATAAGCTGAACGAAACAAAGCCATCAACTGGTACATCTTTTAATGTCATTTCATACTTTCCAACACTTAGTCCTGGGCTCACATTCATGTAGAATGCATCTTCTTCTGGTAACCCACCGTAACCACCTGCACTACCTAAGATAAATCGTATCGGGTCAACGTTCTCCTTTTTACCAAAAGCGCCCAATGTGTTGGGAAGAAGCTGAAATATATCAATAAGTGTTTCGTGAACCTTATGATAACTTGTCATGTCCCAATTTTTTGGTTCAAATGGGGTACTACTCTTTGCTTCGATTTTAAGATTATCTTGTAAATTGTTAACCGTAGTCACATCATTCTTATCATTACTATCCAAGAAAATTCTTACTATAACAAAGGCATAATCTGTTCCAACTAAATCTTTATTTAGCTCATATTCACCTTTGCCGTACCATACTTTATTTGTGTAACCATCCTCGTTCACAATCATTAGTGAAATATATCTTTCCCCTGCATCGGGTAAAGTTACTTTAGCTCCCTGAGACACATCGATTGTAGCCATACTATATAAAGTATCTCTATTCATCCTGATAGTAGGCTGATTGTCTATAGGTGTCGGAGCTCTAAAGTGATACCACTTGTTAACCCCTTCAGCTAACTTTTGATAATTTGATATTTCAATAGTCGATTCAACATGGGGGTAATTCTCAAATGTAACTATATTTTCACTTTCTTTAGCGTTTACATTAGCACCAAATAGAATCAAAGAACTTAAAATAAAAATACCAGATTTCATCATGTTTTTCCTTTTTCTAGATATTACTTAGAAAAATTAGTTCATACTTTCTGATGTTGCAAATATATCCGTAACCATTGAAAATACATGATTTTTCATTGAGTCAGAGTCATGCATGCTCACCATGAAAATGGTACTGCTGGCTGCCGAAGGTCGGAGCCCGGCTATGATCTCTCAAACTCTTTGTATTCATGAATCTGCAGCTGTTCGTCACTTTAGTGATTATGCTCTATCTTAAAAACTTAAACCTGAGAATGGCGGAAGCCAGAGTCGATTTTCTGATACTCAGACGATGCAACTTTTCGAGCGTTTGAGTGAGAAAACCTACTTTTATACGCGTCAAATCATTACTTACATAGAAGCAGAACTCGATGGTAAGGCTTATCATCGGTCTGAAATGGTGAGGAATGCCGGAAAAGTACTTTAATACAGATTGAAGCTTAAAAATTATTGGCGAATAAATAAAAAGAGTGGATATAAGCCACTCTTTTATTACTTGGATTACTTTACAGTGTATTACTCTTTTGAGTAGCAATTAGAAAGTAATACCGCACTTATCAACAGAACTACGTAATATTACATCAGTATTTGATTCGTTAAGGCCGACGTCATTAGCCCAAATAATTATCGCTGAAGCATCATAGCTCAGTTGTATTTTATCGAATGCACCATCAGCAGTCACTACGCTGAACAAATTAAGTTCATCGCGCTTTTTCTCACCGCGACAATATGGATAAGTTGCACACTCCTTAGCCAAATCATCATGATATAAAACTGTAATATTTTTCACACAGTCCTGAAATTGTTCGTTTGCATCATATGCACTGGCAGCAAATGGAGATAATAAAATTATAGAAGTGGTGATTGCTGTTAGAATTTTCATGGTTTTTCCTATTAAATAAAATTGACAGATAAAATTAAAATATAAATAAATTAATTTCTTGTTGGTACAATGCAGCTCGCAACTAACATGATAGCAGCGTCGTCTACGGTAAACGAAGAATTACCGTCACGGCTTGATATGTTAAAACCATTTTCAATAACAAAAGCTTCAATATTATCCTTCATAGTGTGAAATACTGATTGTAGTTCTACTAGCTTCTCTGGATTATTAGAAAGTTTTTGAAATTGCGCCAATGCACAACTACGAAGATGTATTTTTTCTGCTCGTTGAATTAATAATTCATCTTGTTCATTTAATTCTGTTGTATTAGCAATAGCGCCTGTTGAAGAAAAAATAAGGGTAGCCAATAAAGTTGTTGTTAGTTTCATTATTAAAAGACCTATAAATTTTAAAACCAATAATGTATAAATTTAACATCCCATTTACATTAATATGAAAAATAGAACTGACAAAAATGTTTTATTTTTCTGAAAATGAAAATTGTGATTTATATTTTGTTTTTGTGTAATTGTTATTTTTGAAAGTGAATGGAACAATGGTGGGGTTATTTAAAAAAGCGAACACAGCAACCTATATCTACTAACTAGTCAGCTAAAGTACAAATACATCACCAAAAACGCACTCCTCCTCCCCACCTGCGACGTTTTCGATCTCACCTTTTCGCAATTCTATTTCAGCGAAATTCTGCAACTGCTAATAAAGGTTAACGAGCCGTTAGCCCTTTAGTAATAACGGGGCTTGCTGAATGTTAATGGTGCTCAGAATGGCTTATATTGCGTCTAATGAAATTGCGAAGAGTGCAAAAAGTTGCAAAAAATTGAAATTATGACGATCTGCGATGATCTGTTGTGGGTTTTTAAGTGTCTGAAATATTTGAATTTCTGTATTTTAGGTCAGTTTTTAAATGATCATTTGTGTTTTTTGATGATCAGTTTCGTATCGCTTCAGCCCTTACTGGATAAGGGCTGAGCGTGAATCGGAGAGAAAAACAAAATTGCAAAAAATGTCACTGTGTTTACGTGGCAACGTTGTCCAGATCAAAGGTTAAATGCAGACTTTCCGGCACTTCGGGATCACGATTAACGGCATCCATGAACATCTCGTAAGCTGGAATGACTTCATTTTTGCAGTAGACGTAATCGAATTTAATAGGGTCACCACGGGTCCCACCATTAGGAATAATGGCAGTGAGCTCAACGGGGAAGCGGTGGCCAGTGATCACCTCTTGCGCAGTCACGTTCTTAATCTTTTCATATTCATCTTTTGTGGCAATATCGCCAACGGGTATGAGCTGTATACCTCTCTCATTGCCGTTCGGAATATTGATAAACATCGAACGAAAGTTACCTACGCCGCGGCTTGAAGCCATCTTTTCTTTCAGGTCATCTTCATCTTCTTTACTTAGGTTTGGGTCGGTGGCGTAGAAGATAAAGCCCATGTGCAAACCGTTCTTATAGTACCGGCGGCGAAAGGTGGTCGAGTCCTGGCTTAGGAGTGCAGATTGAACACACCCTAAGTAATCGGGCCCACCATAAACCTGCTGAACAGGGTCATATTGCTTGATGAAAATGATGTCCTCTTACTTGTGGCGTTTTTGCCCAGAGGCTTCATATTAACCGAGCGTTATGTGAATCGTGAAAATTAACAAGGACCGTCTATGAAAAGTGCAAAAGCAGATGCTTCTTTATATTTACTGACTGGCTTATTACAAAGGCTCGATAACAGTAATTCGGGTCTAGTTGATAAAATGCGAAAAGGTGTACAGAGTGACAGAATGCAACTTTCTCCATATCTTGCCGTATCTTAGAGCTCAAAAGTCGTCGCCACTTTGTATGTTGAGTTAGTCTAAGTTTATGATTTTTAATGTACTATTTTTGGTAGGGAATATTATGTTGATGAACATCCATACAGCAATTGCACATAATGAAAAGGCGATGACTGAAAGCCCTAAAAAGGGCATGACCATTGAGCGTGAGATTTATTTTTGCATTTGATCGCGAAAGAAACGCTTTAACCTCACCAAACCTTAGTTTGCAGTAATTGCACAGAATTAATTGTTCAGTTGTAACTGAAGTGCAGCCGACAACGACCTTTGAACTGTTTAATTTCCCCCGTATTTAAACAGTTCATTATTATCGATTTCAGCCATCTAACTTTTCTTAAAGCCAACAGCCATTATTTCTCTAGTTTCACGCCGCTTCCTCTGTTTGAACGACATATTTATTCACTTGGAGTCTACTTCTAACACTCCAATTAAAGACAAGCTGTCAAATTGAGTTACTTCATTTATCAAATTGATTCCTATTTTGAATATAGTGTTTATTTGGTCCAGAGTCTAAGGGGGGGGGGAGAAAAATAAACCTATACTTTCATGTTGTTATGTTTATTTTCTAAGTGTTCAAAAACTTGGCTTCCCTCTTGCTTCTGCTTCTTATGCAACTCGTTTTGTCGGCACCAAAATAAAAAAGTAGACATCCGTTGTCTCGTAGCATCAGATTTTAGGGACACATTTATTTAGCTTTGCCGTTCAAAGTTTACGTACTTTTCAAGGAAATCGCCCAAGCGAAGAAGAAGTCGAGGTCAACTATGAAATACAAGCAAATTATTTATCTCATCGGAGCAATAGTTAGTGTCCCGGTCCACGCAACTATAGTGGACTTGGATTTTTCAAATCACATAGAATCAACGAACGGTAGCAGCAGCTGGGCAGGGCCAACCTACGATGGCGCCACCATGCACTTCCTCAATGTTGGTACACACAATGGAAAGACTATTGATGCCAAGGTATCCAGTAGCGTATTTGGTGATGCTACATTTATGTTTCATGCACCTAATTACAAAGTTGGCGCAACACAACCGTCAGGCGATATTGGTTTCCTCTATCAAACTAACTCTGCCGGGTCTGCAGGTTTGATTTATACCTTTGAGTTCTTTGACGGAACAGATGGGCTATCAGGTACTTTCTCGGTCCCTTACACCATTCCTGAGTTTGAAATGATCGGTTATGACATTGATGGTGAGCCCGTTCAGTCAGAGCAAGTTCGAGTCTTCAAAAGTGAAGGCTTTTACAGCTACCAGCTAGGGAGTGCGAGTGCCAGTCTGACTGCTGAAGAGAGTGCTGATGGAGATTCAGTTCTTTTCACCGGACCAGGTACTAACTACTCTGAAACAGACACTTCAGGGGCGGTTAAATTTACCTACAAAAATACTTCCATAGTTACGCTCCAGTTTGAAACAGTGACTACTGGTGGTAATTTCCCTAATCCAATCTTTTCTGCCTTTGATGGCAACTGGGATTTGAGTGGTTTTGCTAATCCGATTGAGAGCTCTGATGATTCTGATTTTGGTGATGCGCCGGACACCTATGGAACGTTACAAGCAAGCAATGGTGCTGAACATGCTGTCTCTTCAACACTTTATCTGGGGGCTACTGTTGATACAGATTCTGACGGACAACCGGGCGCTTTATCAAACGGCGATGACTTGGATGTTGACGGGAATGATGACGACGGTATTACGCTACTTACTAACTTAGAAATCGGGTTGGATAGTCTCATCAACGTTAATGTAGTAGGCAATGGTCTCTTACAAGCTTGGGCTGACTGGGACTTAAGTGGTACTTTCGATGATGATGAACAAATATTGAAAAATCATGCGGTTGTCGGTGGTGGACAAGTGATTCCAATCCGAGTCGCCGATAACGCAAGCGTGGGTACTGTGCAAACCCGTTTCCGTTTAGCGAGCAGCCCTAATATTCCAAGTTATGGCTATGTAGGTGATGGGGAGGTCGAGGATTACGTGTTTAACGTCACTGATCCGGGAACCACTATCCAACACTCTAACTACTACACTGCAGCGTTCGAAGATAACTGGCCTGAAGTGGGTGACTTCGATTTAAATGATGTTGTTGTTTATTACCGAACCACCATTTTAAGTAAAGATGATGCTGTGTTACGTATGGATATTAGCGGTAGCATCATGGCTTACGGCGCCTCTTACGGTAATGGCTTGGGTTGGAAACTGAGTGGCTTTGATGAGTCGGATGTGGACTTACAGACTGCCAGAGTTCAGAAAAACGGCGCAACTCGTGTGAATATCTCACCGTTTACTGGCGAAGATAAATCGGTTGCATCACCGGGAGGGGATCTTGTTGTGGTCGCTTCACTGAACTTGAGAAATGATATCCCGATCAACGATGAGTGTATGTTCCACCGTACCAACCCATCTTGTAATCCGTCTCTTGAGTCTGACCAAATGACGTTCAGCATCTCACTACCGTTTAACGATGGCGATCAACCAATAGTAAGTTCACTGCTACCATTGAGTGGGTTCGACCCGTTCATCTTTGGTCCGGGTGAAGGGCTCTTCCATGGCTCTAGTTTTACCGGCTCTCCTGGTAAAGACCTTGAGATTCATACTGCGGATCTTCCACCAACGTCACGTGGTACGTTAGTCAGCGACTTTTACGGTGTAGCGCAAGATGATTCAGATCCAAGTACTGGAAAATACTACAGAACTACGCAAAACATGCCTTGGGGTATTTTGATTTCATCTCCTTGGAATCACCCATCAGAGTATATTGATATCAGTGAAGCGTTCCCAGACTTTGCAGAATGGGCAACCTCTGGCGGTTCTTCCAAACCGACTTGGTATCTAAACCCTAACTCAGACAAAACTTGGTCTACCGAAGATTAATCAAGGAGGATTTATGAAACTATCAAAACTAATGCTAAGTAGTGTGACGCTTACCTTCCTTGCAGCATGTGGTGGCGGAGGCGGTGGCGGTGGTTCTACTACATCAGCTCCAAGCTCTGTCCCACCAGCGGATGATTCTTCATCAGGCGACACGTCATCTGCTGGCAATAACACAGTGACCTCTAGCGACGTGCCTGAGGAACAAGTTTTGAGAGCGGTGGAGCTGACCATACCTGAAGGCTTTGATTTCTCAACTGAGAGAGAAGTAGCAGTGACGGTTGATGTGGCGAGTTCGCAAAGCTCCAGAGGCTTCATGAGTTTATACACTGAGTTTGATGGAGACGTTGTCGACTACACATCTCAGGTGCTAAGAACGCCGATTAATGAAGACACTGACTTTTCGACAACGCTATTGTTACCAAACCATGTTGATAAAATTTGGGTCGAAGTTTGGTACCCATCAGCATTAGGCAGTGAAGTGAAGGGCTCCTTTAGTATCGAAAATGATAAGGTGGATGTGCTTCTTTAATGCCAATACTGGATTGAAGCCTTAGCTTTCATTTCCACTTCTAATACCTTTGCCGCCATACTTGGCGGCAAAGTTGTGTCTACAATACGAAAAATGAATAGCGATGACGAATCATTGAATATGGTTGATATTGTCAACTAAGTGTTTTTGATGTATCTTTGCCATATCGTGAAGTGCTTTCTAAGCAAAATCACCAAATAGTTATAAGCCTGCCCTCAATAAAGAATGTTATGAATAAAAGACAGTTTATTGCCCATTACTTGCGCATGAATCGCAACTCTTATTTACTTGCGGTTGTGTTCATTTTTCTCGTTAACTGGTTACAAGTAGAAATTCCCCGTTATATCCAACTGGCAATAGACCTAATTGATGACGCCTCCTCAAGTGGTCATCAACAGCTACAGACTTATGTTTGGATTGTGGTTGGTATGTCGGTTGCAATGGTCGTCGTTAGGATTCTGTCTCGCATTTATGCGCTCAACCCAGGGCGAATAACAGAAGCTTCACTAAAAACCACACTTCTTCAGAAACTCAACCTCTTGCCAAATAGCTTTCACGAGCGCTTTGCTTCTGGTCGTTTAATCTCAATCATCAACAATGACCTAAGTGGTATTCGTTTGATGTTTGGTGTTGGCTTTCTGCAATTCTTTAATGCGTTGCTCGCTCTATCTTTAACGCCGCTATACATGTGGCGTATATCGCCTGAACTAACCCTGTATTCGATCATTCCGATTTCAATCGCTTTCGTGATTTTCCGAGTGGGCTTTAAGCGCATGAAAACGCTCCATCTAGAGCATATGAAGCGACTGCAAAACTTGTCTGCACAACTGATGAGCTATTTGTCTGGAATTGACCTGATTAAAAGCCAGCAGATGTCATCTTGGGTAAGAGCGGAGACTGAGAAACTGAATCAGTTGTTGCTTGAATGCCGCCTCAAAATCACGCGTATCCAAGTCTTCTTTATGCCAATTCTCGATTACGCCAATGACCTGATGAAAATCATTATTTTAGGTTTAGGTGGTTTTATGCTGATGAGACAGGAACTGACCCTAGGTGAAATCACAGCATTCTTAACTTATTCAGTCTTGCTTGCCATGCCGCTGATGCAATTAGGACGAATCGCGACGATTTATCAGCGCGGCATGGTCGGTATTCAAAGCGCACAAACTATTCTTAATGCCCAAATCCCAGAGCTTGATGAGCAGAAGCTTTCTGATCTCGATGTGAAATATCTTAAAGGAAAAACGTTCTCCGTGCGTAACCTAAGCTTTAGCTACCCGGGTGAAGAGCGTCTGATTCTCGATGACATTAGTTTTGATATTCCAGCAGGGAAGAAAGTCGGAGTGTTAGGCGGAATCGGTGCGGGTAAAACGACGTTGGTAAACTGTTTGAACCATCACTTGGACACTCCACAAGGGTCAGTACTGCTTGGCGAGAGAGATATCACAAGCTTCTCGCGTAGTGATTTGCGTCGTTACGTCAAAACCGTTACCCAAGATCCATATCTGTTCTCAGCTACTGTAGAAGCGAATATTCGTTTTGGTAGCGCCGATACCGAGCTCGCAAAAAGCCAGGTTGATGAAGTGTTAGAGCTTAGCCAACTAGCCGGTGATGTGACACGCTTTGAGCAAGGTGACCAAACTTTAGTCGGTGAGAAGGGCATTATGCTATCAGGAGGGCAGAAACAGCGCCTCAGTATTGCTCGTGCTCTATTACAACCAACCGATCTCATCATTATGGATAACGTCCTGTCTGCTGTTGACTACGAGACAGAGAGAAAAATCTTAGAAGGTCTATTCAAGCGATTAGAAAACCAGTCGGTTCTTGTCGTCTCACATCGTGTTAATGCACTGGAGTATATGGATGAAGTTATCGTGTTGAATGAAGGAAAAGTGATTGCTAAGGGCGACCATAAAACCTTACTGAAAACTTGCGATTACTACTATGAGACATGGTTACTACAGCAAAATGAAACGGAGGCAGTAGCATGTTAAAAGGTGTTGACCTCAAGTACCTAAAGCATTTCTTTAAGTTTGCCAAGAAATACAAAGGTTTCGCGATTTTGGGCATTGCAATGCTTCCGCTTTCTGTCATCACGAGCTTATTGTTCCCCTGGTTGATCATCCAAGTTATCGACGTTCAGTTGAGCCATGGAGATATGGATGGGCTGTTAGAATACGTTTTCTACCTGGTTGCCGTGCTAGTCGCCAGTTATGTCGTGGATACCATTTATGCGTATAACCTGCGTAAAATGGGTCAATACACCATCACTGACATGCGTTTAGTGCTGTTTGCTCGTGTTTTGAAGTTACCACGCAGCTATTTTGATAACACTCCGATTGGCGTCACGCTCTCGCGTCTGACCAGTGATTTAGAAACCATAGGCGAGACGTTTGTCCAGTCGGTTGTCGGTTTGGTAAAAGACAGCATTAACACCATTGCGCTATTGGTTATGATGTTCTTTATTGATTGGAAGCTAACGCTGATCGTATTGATCATTATGCCTCCGGTGATGTATCTGACTGTGCATGTTCGAAATCGACTTCGTGCTCTGTATAATATTACGCGTTCGTCTTTGGCTCAAGGCATTGGTTTCTTGCAAGAAGTCTTGTTTGGTATGAAAACCGTACAGATGTACCGAGCGGAAGAACAAGTGGAACAACGTTACCAAGGCTATACCGACGAATTTCTCAGGGCGCAGAAAAAGATCAATAAATATGATGCGATTTTGTTCTCGTTCATTTCTGGTATCACGTCCATCACCATTGCGGTAATGATTTGGTATGGCTCAGAGCAAGTTATTGAGGAAGCACTGACTTTAGGTGTGTTAATTGCCTTCATTAATACTTTAGAAAAAGTGTTCGTGCCGATCCGCGATTTTACTTCACAAATTGCTTCTATTCAGAGCTCATTTGCGGCCTTCGATCATATCGAAGAGTTGTTTGTTGAACCAACTGAAGAAGAAGGGCGTAACTTACTGCCATCAGATAAGGTTGCTAAAGTTTTAGAGCAGTTTGAAAGCCTTGAATTTAAGAACGTTAGTTTTCGTTATAAAGATGATTCTCCCTATGTGCTTAAGAACGTCTCTTTTGTCTTGGAAAAAGGACACCAAATTGCACTTGTGGGCTCTACAGGCTCAGGCAAGTCAACGATTCTGCGTTTGATTTCTAAAACTTACCAAGACTACGAAGGCAGCATATTGCTGAATGGCATTGAGCTGTCGCAGATCTCTAGTGAAAACTCGGCACACCTGTTCTCGATGATGATGCAAGATGTGCATTTGTTCGAAGAGACGATAGCTTTCAATATCGCACTAGGTAAAGAACATCTATCAAGTACCGAGATTGAGCAGGCGGCGCGTTATGTTTATGCCGACAAGTTCATTGAACAGCTGCCTCAAGGCTATGACTTCCAATTAGATAAGAATGGAGCGAACCTATCAGTAGGACAGACGCAGCTTATTTCGTTCGCCAGAGCAGTCGCCCAAGGTGGACAGCTGATGATGCTGGATGAGGCAACCAGCTCGGTAGATTCGATTACCGAGGATCTTATTCAAAAAGCGATGCAGCGTCTGTTCAAAGAGAAAACCGTGATAGCGATTGCTCACCGCCTGAGCACGGTACGTCACTCAGACACTATACTAGTGCTAGAAAAAGGTGAGATAGTTGAAAAGGGTAATCACCAGCAGTTAGTGGCGCACAACGGTATTTATGCTGGCTTATTGAAAGAGTCGATAGTGGAGACCAATGAGCCAAAGGCAGCTGAAGCCTAGGCTCTACTGCAATCGGTTTATTTGTTGTCAGCGGTCCAATAAGTCCCAGTCATCGCACTGGGGTTTATTGTTTTTAGTCGGGCATAACTTTTGTTTATAGCCAATATAACTCGCCCAACACCAAAGATTGATCTGAGTGATAGAGATTCTGTATAGGTAACAAACGATAATATTGGGATACGTTTTCATTTTCAGTAAAGGACTATCGAGATGTGAGTAATAACATAACTCTATAGTTTTAGTAGAGCATGAAAAATACCGATTTTAGCTTGATCCTCTATTTTGTTGTGATGATAGAAAATCTTTCTATCTCCAACACCGCCAAGCTCAATGCGCCCATTGCAAGCACGGATTAACCTTGAGGACTACAGGGTGTGAATTCTAGTTAACTGCCTGAGTAACGTGAGGAATGTAGGGGCGTTACTTGTGATTTTCGGTAAATGAGTAGCTAGAAAATATACATATTTTACGAACATTAATATGTTATCATCTCCCTACTACTTAAGGGGTGTCTTAGGGCATCGGGATGTATGCGAGCAAACTTACGTGCTTGTGTCAGTCACTTTCTGGCGAATATGGAATCGAAAATGTTGTTGGAAGAAGTTGTAGAAATCATTGAATTAACCGACTCAGACCATTTATCTCACGCAATGGACCTGTTTAACGAGCATGGCTTTGTTTCCGCAGAGCATTTACCTTTCATGTCGGTAGTTTTTGAAACCGCACCTGAGCACCTTGCGAATAAACTGTCGCAAATTGGCTTCAAAGGTTTAGTGCAAGTAGAGAAAAGTGAAGACGCGGCTGGTTTTATCATCGTTGACGCTAAACGAGCTCAGCTTAGCAAAAGCGCGTAATCAGAAACGCTCAATAATATCCGTTATGACAATTTGAGGTTAACACAGTGACAACAGCTTCCGTTTCAGCAACAGAGCAACAGATCTCCAATGAACATGCACTTTTGGGTGCATCGTTAATAGCGTCCCAAA
Source organism: Vibrio sp. HI00D65 (assembly GCF_001635455.1). Lineage (GTDB taxonomy): Bacteria > Pseudomonadota > Gammaproteobacteria > Enterobacterales > Vibrionaceae > Vibrio. The sequence continues at coordinate 44,486 of NZ_LWEH01000044.1, read as the reverse complement.
AAGTAGAGTTGGCGCTGTTTAATGTGATCTCTAAATTAGCAAAAACCTTGTCAAAAGATGCTCATAAAGAGCTAGGTTTAGACTCAGAAACCTTTTTGAGAGAGAAGGCGTGTCACCAAGAAGCAACACTCAGCTTGTATGAGCAGACGTTCGGTGAACAACTACCGCTGAAAAAAAGCGAATTTAACGATTTTATTTATCATAGAAACGTAGTGACTCGCAGCTTTTGGCGAGTGACTGGTGCTGATGTTAAGGGGGGCGAGAAGCTAGCTAACCCAGAACTTTACCTAAAAGAGTTTCTTGCTAAATGTGAATACTGGCAAGTGATGCTTGATAACCAATCCAAGTAATCACGCCGAAAAAGAAAGCCATAGCAGAAGTGCTATGGCTTTTTTTTTGGCCGCGATTTAAGTCCAAAGTGTCCCAGTATTATTTAAATCATCATTTTTAATACATAGTTCTTGGAGACGAAGTGGTGTTTAAGTGCTGCACTAATATGTAAAACAACCAAACAAGCTAGGGCAATGCAACTGACACGATGTAAATAAAAGAAGAAGCTGTTGATTGCTGGGTTGGTAATTAGATTTTCGACTGTGGTTAACCAGAATAATGAGTATGGTTGTTCCAGCATTAAATAGCCTGTACTGAACACCATAAACATGGCGAGGTACATTAAAGAGTGAACAAGCTTAGCCACACACTTTTGTCCCTCTGGTATTGATGTTGGCATGGTTGGGGAAGAGTGAAAGTGACTCCAGATATAACGAATAACGAGTAATGGTGTCGCAACGGTTGCCAATGACATGTTAAGCACTGATAAGAATGAAAACAGCTCTGGATGACTGGCAACATAGTGCATCACATAACCTGCGATTGTGGCATAAATGATTACTGAAGCCATTACCCAGTGCAGTACACGGCTTACTAAATCGTATCTTGGATTATTCAAATTAACCTCGCTCTGATCGTTATCAATATAAGTTTCACCTCGATGCAATAAATCAAATGACTCTATATTTGCATCGCGAATTAATTATATAGAACAGTATTACTTGGTATTTTTATAATTTAGAAATTAATGATGTTGCTTCAGGTGTTTTATAATTATCAATGATGTTTTAGAGTGTTAATTCCAATATGGATAAGGCAAACTTGCCCATTTCCTAGCTTGTATGCCTATTACGAGATACAGTTAGGTTAAAGATAAATATGTAAGGAATGTATAATGCTTCGAATCTTATTGATTGCAGTTATCTCAGTGTTCAGCACAATGAGTTTTGCAAGCGAAGAAGTTAAGTACTCTGAAAAAGAGTATTTGGATAGACCATTGATGGAACGCTACGTTTTAGATGAGTTGAAGCAGTTGCGAATGGATCAGCAAGATCTTGAAAGGCGCTTAACAATTCAGATGACGGATCGTGAGCTGGCTGTGGCAGATAAGTCGCTCAATTATGCCAATGTCACCGTTACCTATTTCTTCTACATTATTGCAGGTGTAGCGTCTTTAATCGCCTTAGTCGGTTGGCAATCGCTCAAAGAGCTAAAACACACTACCAAAGAGATGGCAGATCAACGACTCAACACTATCGCTCAAGATTATGAGAAAAAGTTCAACGTGCTTGAGAGAGACTTGAAGCGTAAGACAAGAATCATTTCAGAGAACAACCGAGAAATCGAAATCATCAATGAGATCCACAACCTATGGTTGAGGGCGCAGAATGCTCAAACCGCGGAACAGAAAATTGAAATCTATGATGAGATTTTGAAGGTTCGTCCTGGGGACTTGGAAGCATTGACATACAAAGCGGACGCAGCGATGGAGATTCAGGAATACCATTGGGCGATGAGCTTATGTAATCGTGTGTTAGAGGTAGATGACCAGAACGCTCATGCTTTATATCAACGAGCATGTGCATACGCTAGGTTAGGAGCAGAAGGTCAAGCGATTGATGATTTAGAACGTTCCGTCGAAGCCAGTGGCTCGATGCGAGAGTTGTTGGCTGAAGAGCCGGACTTCGAAATGCTTCGAGGCTTAGAACGTTTTGAGGCGCTTCGCGAAGAATAACGATTTGATTGTATGGTGGGGGCGTGTCCCACCATACTTTTATGCTTTATACGGAACGGTTTCTTACATTTCATTAGTGCTTTTGCATGATTTGTTATGTTATAACACTTTATAAGTCCCTTGTTATAACCGTTAAGTATTTTATGAAGTACCTCCGTATTAGCCTGATTATGATTGCAATCAGTGCATTTTCACTCGCTACTTTCCTTTCCTTTCATTCCGAAACAGAAAAAGAAATTTCAATAAAAATAACGCCTTATCAAGAACTACACACGGACGGTGAGGAACAGGCGCAGGTACAAAATCAGACTAACTCATTAGTCAAAATTCACTACTTTGTGAAGGTAGGGGATACCCTCAGCAACATATTTTTGTCTTGGAATCTGCCTTATGAAACCGTTCATAAAGTCATGGAAGCGGATCTTGAGTCTTTGAAACTCGATACAATTAAGCCAGGTGATCATTTAGAACTGCTTTTGGATGGTGACTCTAAACAGCTTGTGGAGTTGATTTATCACGAGAGTCCGGTTGAGCAAGCGACCTTTACTCGAAACGATGATGGTAGTTTCACCTATAAATTCCACGAGACCCTAGGTGAATGGAAAGAAAAACTCTATGCAGGTACTGTCGAAGGGAGCTTTTCAACGTCTGCATACAGAGCAGGGTTAACTACCGCCCAGATAGCGAATATTACTCGCACGTTGAAAGATAAAGTTAACTTCGCTCGTGAGCTGAGAGCGGGTGACCAATTCAATGTATTGGTTAAAGAGCAATATACAGATGATCACCTAACAGGTAAAACAGAAGTTCAAGGGATCTCAATCCAGTTGCGAAACCGTGAGGTGGCCGCTTTTCTAGCGCCAGATGGTCTTTTCTATGACAGAGAGGGCAATAGTCTAGAGCAAGCCTTTGATAGATACCCTGTCGACAGAAAATTTCGACGAATTACCTCACCATTTAACCCGACACGAAGACACCCAGTAACAGGGCGAATCTCACCACATAATGGAACCGACTTTGCGACGCCAGTGGGCTCACCTGTCTACTCAACGGGTGATGGCCGTGTTGTTGCGCTTCGTGACCACCCCTATGCCGGCAAGTACTTGGTGATCGAACACAACAGTGTATACACGACGCGTTATCTTCACTTGAGCCGATTCTTAGTTAAGAAAGGGCAACAAATTAAGCGAGGCCAAAAAATTGCGCTATCGGGTGCGACTGGCCGTATTACTGGCCCACACTTGCATTTTGAGGTGTTGGTTCGTGGTCGAGCTGTTGATGCGATGAAGGCCAACTTACCGATGGCGAGCTCGATTATGCCTAAAGATAGAAAAGAGTTTTTGGCTCGAATCGCATCTTTTGATGCCATGATCTCTGAGCCCGCAGAGCGTGCAAGTTAAAGATATTCAAACCTAACTTGGCAATGCATACAAAAATGCCCCTTAGCTATCGATTTGGCCAGGGGCTTTTATAGAGAATCACATTATTGGCTTCCAGGCTGCAAGGCTTGGTGGTTAGCTGGGCTCAAAATCAACCAGTATCAATTAGGCAACAACCACCGCTGTGCCACTGGCAGACACCATTAGCATGCCGTTACCTGTGCCAAGCACTTCATAATCGATGTCGACACCCACGACGGCGTTTGCTCCGGCTTCAATCGCTTTCTGCTCTAACTCTTTGAATGCATAGTTGCGTGCTTTCTCGAGTTCCTTTTCGTAGGTGCCAGAACGTCCACCAACAAAATCACGAATGCCAGAAAACATATCCTTGAATACGTTCACCCCTAAGATAGCTTCTCCGGCAATAACCCCTTTGTAGTCGACAATGCGTTTACCTTCGACAGATTGTGTGGTGGTAATAATCATAATGGCCTCTTGTAAGTAACGGTTCTATTGAATGTTATCGTTATTCTCTACTTATGTTCTATCGTTAAGCGTCATGTCTGAATTGGCAAATTCATGTCTTAACCATGTTCTTAGTTGTAGCACACTTTCTTGTTTTAACTTGTTTTTTGGGCAAACAAAATAGAAATCTTGGTGTGGGTTCGCGACTGGCTCGCCAAGCTCAACCAGCATGCCGTGGCTGATGTCATCTTTTACGAACAAGCGATGTGTGACTAACACGCCAAGTGAACGAATGGCGGCTTGTACTGCTTGAATCGATACATCAAACGTTAGATTACTGTGGAAACCGGGCATCGGGACTTGATAATGGTCGCACCATACTTGCCAGTCGTGTTTGCGCCTAGGGTTAAAAACACCAATTGTATTGTTCTGTTCGACAAGCTCTATGACGCTTAACTCTTGATTGTTCGCAAGTAGCGTAGGGCTACACACCAGCATCAGATCATCATCGCCTAGTTTTTCGCTGTAGTACCGTTCCCACTCATTGGGTTTGCCATGCACGAGAGCAATATCAACCCCTTCTTGTTCAATATCGAAAGGGCCCGTTAGTGTTGAAATACGAATATCAAGTGATGGAGCGAACGCTTGAAAGTCGGGGACGCGGGGTATCCACCAGTGCATTGCAAGCGAATTCACCATATTGAGGGTAATGCGATGGTTATAGGGCGTCCTTGCTAGCTCTTCAGTCGCCTCTATCACCTGCTCCAATGCAGGAGCGACTTTGCGGTAATAACGTTTACCTGCGGCATTAAGGACAACACGGCGACCTACTCGCTGAAACAGAGGTCTATTGACCTGTTGTTCTAAAGACTTAATGGCTTGGCTTACTGCAGAGTGGCTGACATACAGCACACGAGCGGCATCGGTCATGCTGCCAGTTTCTGCGACAGCAATGAAAGCGTAAACGGATTTAAGCGGAACGAGTTTTTTCATTGGTAAGTTTTCCTTACAGTTATGGTTAATATTACTCGCTATTTTTAATGACGTCACGCTTCTAAAATAGACAGTATAGGAGGTGATAATTATGTCTGATATTACCAAGGCGACGACTTTCATGTTGTTGTCTACGTTCAGTTTGTCTTTAAGCGGTTTAGTGGCGAAGTATCTATCGGAAGCGATGCCTATTTTATTACTAAGCTTCGTGCGTTTTTTCTTACCAAGCTTGCTCTTATTCTTTTTTCTTATCTTTTCTCAAATCAGCAGGCCGACAGGGAATATGTGGCAGCCATTGGTGATGCGTGCGATATTCATGGTGGCATGTCAGTGGTGTTTTCTTACGTCGTTGCAAACTTTAACGCTGGTGGAAGGTGTGGTGCTGTTTAGTACTGGGCCGCTATTCATTCCTTTGTTAGAAAAGTTAATGTTTGGAACCAAAATTCATACAACAACCATATTTTGCTTAGCGGTAACCTTTGCCGGTGTTGTGATGATGGCAGGGGATTGGTCGCAGTTTAAAATTGGCTCTGAGTTCTTTAGACCTGAATTGCTTCTCGGTTTGTTGGCTGGAGTATTCAACTCAGCGTCACAAGTGAGTTTGTATCGCGCTTCTAAAACCAGTCTCACACCTGCAGAGCTCAACGCTTGGACATTCTTGGTTGCGGCAATATTGGTTATCCCAATGTTGGTATTCACTTCAATACAAGGCATTTCTGGAGTGCAAGCAGACTCAAGCATTCTTAGTACTTTAAAGACGATTGACCAAATCGGCTGGATCGGAATAGGTGCATTTGGATTGGCGCTATGTACTGTTAATACACAGATCTTTCGTTCAAAGGCTTACAAGCTTGTAGAAAGTGGTTCTCAACTGGCTCCGTTAATTTTCACTAACATGCTGTTCAGTGCGCTGTGGCAAGGGGTGTTTTTTGATGATGTATTTTCTACTCAGCAGTTGCTCGGTATTAATCTGATTGTCGCTGCGAGCATCACGAACACCTTGTTAGCGAAAAAGCACAGTAAAGCTGGGCAAGCTGCCAAGTCAACGAGCAGTTCCAAAGAAAGCTCGATGTTGGGTTTACAACAATAGTTAAGCGCTAACCGTTTAAAAGAGTGAGCGTATGTACTCTTTTACTTTATCGATATGTTTCGTTTCATCAATCACGCATCGTTGGTTTGGTTCAAGGAATTGCTCGGCGTATTTGTCGTAGATTTTGTTTTCTAGAAACAGTAAATAGAGCTTAGGGTCGATATGACCGCTGGTGGCCATATCGGTCATTATATTGAGTGATTCACTCAGTAGCTTTCCTTTTTTATACGGACGATCGCTCGAAGTCAGGGCTTCAAACACATCAGCGATTGCCATGGCCCTCGACGGTAGAGGTAACTGGTCTTCGTTCAACCCTCGTGGATAGCCATTGCCATCGATGCGTTCATGATGCCCACTTGCGATTTCAGGAATATTTTGTAGGTAAGGTGGGTAAGGGAGTTTGTTTAACATGGTGAAGGTCTGAATAATGTGGTCATTAATCATGAAGCGTTCTTCTTCGTTGAGAGTGCCACGATTGACCTTCAAATTATGCAGTTCGCCTTGGTTGTATTTGACTTCTCCCGGCTTAATAACGAACTCTTCTTGCCACAATTCTGCTGGGTTAAAGCCGTTATCCCATGGGATTTGGTGCTCTGGTTTATCTGCAAGCAGTGGTTCCATTACTGGTAATGGCTGTTCACTGTTATCTGATGCAGCATCGGCAGGTTGTGACGATTTCTGCCACGAGTCGCATCTCTCTTTTTCAGCCCAAGAAATTCCAAGCTGATCGTCTAACGTCCGTTTCCATTGACGCTTGGCTATTTGGTCCAATCGTTCTAGCTGTTCTTGTGTCATTGATTCGCCGCCAAGGTTGCACTGGGCAACGAAGGAAAATTCCTCATCGAGAGTTGACAGGGTTTGCTCGAGGATTTGTAGTTGCTCTTCCTGAAGTTCACCATTCGCCATCGATTTCCAATAATCGGTTTCAGCTTGCTGTTTGAGTAACTCAAATCGCATGCGAACTTCGTGGATTCGGTCGTAAATGGTCTCGAGTTTCGTTGCTTTATCTACCACATACTCTGGTGTGGTGACTTTCCCGCAGTCATGTAACCACGCGGCTAACATCAACTCTTCCCACTGTTTGCTGTCCAGAGAGAACTGAGGGTAATAACGGTCGTCATCTATAGTCGCTTGGGTTAACCATTTGGTCAGCTCGGGTACTCGCTGGCAGTGACCGCCAGTGTAGGGTGACTTGGTATCTATCGCGGAGGCTATCAGCTCAATAAAGGCATTGAGCATGTCTTTCTGCTGCTGCATTTGGTCAATATTGTCTTTGGCTATTTCCGCAAAGCTCAGTAGTTCTCTTAGAAAGGCATGTTTATCCGCTTGAGCTTTGGTTATGGGTCTTTCATAGCCAATCGCCACAATACCAACCAACAGTTTTTCACGGTTCAACAGCGGAAACAGATACAGGTCTGAATTGAAGATTGAGTCTTGATAATAGTGGAGCACATTGTCCTCTCGATTTAAGTGGATGGTCTCTCCTGACTTGAGTTTGCACAGTAACCAAGGTGTATGCTTGATGAAGTCATTGATGTCTGCTTTAAAGGGAATGATCGCTAGGTTGGCCGCGGTATCAAACACATCTTTCTTCTCTGATTGAGTAAACAGCACAATGGTTTCGGCCTTGGTTATCAGATAGCTTTGATGAGCAATGTTCTTGGCAAGTATCGAAAATTCCTGATTTCCCGCCGTGTCTCGCAGCAAGTTGATCAGGTCATGAAGTGTGTGTTCCATCAATTCAATGGAGTGGGCGAGGTTCGCGACTTCTTTAATCATGCTTTTGGGATAGTGGGTACGACGGAAATCAAAGCGTGCGATATTATCGGTAAGCTGCATCAAGGTATTGAGTGGTTGGGACAGGCGATTTGCCACTAGCCATACGATACCAAAGCAGATAAACAACATCCCAATCGCGACGGCAACCTGTTTGTCACGCATCGAAATGAGATCAGAAAGTAGCTCATTATGGGGTGTTGCTTCTGCCAAATAGAGAGTCACGTTTTGGGTGAGCTCAACCGGAGTTAAGGTCAATGCCCATGTGTTCAGGTTGTACTCTACGTTTTTTAGATCGAGATTAAATTTCTGTTCGTCTGAGATCAATGGGCCCAAAACAGATGCTTTTAACGCCTCCATTTGGTCTCGTTTAGGGATGTTGAAGAAGCTTTTCTCTTGCTCACTACCAGAGATCTTACCTGTGCTTTGCCCATTACGAGTGTTGGAATTTTTAGCTTCGAGTGTGAGGTTCGAGGTGGTTAAATTAAGTTGATGTTGACCAAGAAGGTTAAAGTGTGGGTCAAATAGAGCGAGTCTAGTTTGTTGAGAATAAGCCAGCTCACTGATCTGAGAAGAGAGTGAACTCAGCGTGAAGTCAGCGCCCACCACATGTTTACCATCAGCTGAACGCCTAGAAAGCGTAATGCCATTGGTTTTCAGGAAATAAAAAAGATAGGGCTCAGATAGGTGTATTGATCCATCTGGTTTTGCATTGCGATACCAAGTACGAGTCGTTGGGTTGAATTTACTCTCGCTTTGAACCGTGCTGATTACTTGGTGTGCGCCATCGAGGAAAGTTATAAAGTTCTCGCCATCCAAATTGGTGCTGCTGACCATCATGGTCGCCTTAGCTGGAGCGTTGTTTTCGGCTCTTTGCTTATTTGTTCTTAATGGGCGGAAAATTCTAAAGTCACCGTCCTCTGAGCCATAGAAGAGCGCGACCAAATTAGTATTCTGTTTGAAGATGATATCAACCGCCGCAATCCAAGACTCCTTTTCGATAGAAGCACTTTGCTGATTAACAAACGGGCTCACTGCCATCACATTCAATGTGGTAATAACCGGGGCTATCGCTTGTTTGAACACAGACTCTAGCTTGTCGCGGTGCTCATTACTAACCTCGCGAACGGTTCCTAATAGCAACTCTTGAGAATGCCGGTAGCTTATTGAGATCAAAACAGCACCGACAAACGTTGTCAAAATTAGGAAAAGGCTAGTGATATGGATACTCAGCGGATAACGTCTTCGTCTCATCTAACACTCCAGCGTGTGAACTGGTTTAAGTATTGACGAACTTGGGTAGGTTGCAAAAAATTGGCTCAATTACCAGGTTAGCCTGTCGCTATGATAATGAAGCCGACCGATAGAATATTGGGTGAAGGTCGAGGTGATAGTCTGCCTTGTAGCAACTGGGTAATTGGTTACAAGAAAGCGTTAGGTTAAGGTGCTAATTGTCACTTTGTGCTGATAAACTGGCTCTATTGATACCATAAGGCACTCGATTCCGATCAGAGGCTTTAGGTTTATTTTCTGAAAAGTTTAGATATCAAGAGAGGGCATTGATTTATGGAATTAAAGGTAGACACTCACACCCATACATACGCCAGTGGCCATGCCTATAGTACATTGATTGAAAATGCTAAATCGGCAAAACAAAACGGCCTTTCAATGTTCTGTACTACTGACCATTCAGAGTTAATGCCGGGCGCGCCACACTACTGGTTCTTTAGCAATCAGCGTGTACTTCCTCGTTTTATCGAAGGCGTTGCGATTATTCGCGGCGTTGAATCAAACATTATGAACACTCAGGGGGAAATCGATATACACCCAAGTGTTGATAAGAACTTAGATTGGGTAATTGCGAGCTTTCATGAGCCTGTATTCCGTCCGTCAGATTCTGCAGCTCATACTGAGGCTCTCTTAAATGTCATCAAAGGTGGTCGCGTCGATGCACTCGGTCATTTGGGTAATCCTAATTTTGATTTCGACTTTGAAGCCGTCATTCAATGTGCGGCAGAGCACAATGTCGCCATCGAGATAAATAACACGACACTGAAAGGCAATAGCCGCGTAGGTAGTGTCGACCGCTGCTACGAGATCGCGAGAATAGCAAAAGCAAAAGGGGCATTTATCACTTCGGGTAGTGATGCTCATTTTTGTAATGATGTTGGTGGTTTGGATCTTGTATCTTCACTGCTTGATAAGGTTGGCATTGACTTGAATAAGGTTATTACTCATTCACCGCAGCAATTCTTATCGTTTCTTGCGTTACGTGGTCGCAACGAGATCCCTGAATATTCGGCTCTTGTTTAAGAGAATGTCGGCGGGTTTGCATTTCGACACAATCAATTTTTGTGCCTAACGGATTTTTGTATACACTACCGGAAAATAATAAAGTCGAAGCGCCGCAATAATGACGGCGCTATCTTCAAAGTCACAGTTTCACTTGGAGAAACAATGAAAACTCGCTCAATTTTTTTATCTGGCCTAATCGCTGCAGCAGTAATGTCTGGTAATGCATTTGCTAACGTTGACCTTAAGAAAAACATGCAAGAGATGAAGCTTGCATTCAAACAAGCGGCAGAAGCTCAAAGCATTGAAGAGATGCAAAAACCTATCGTTCGTTTAGATACGCTGGTGGCAGAGCTTAAAACGGGTGTGTACCCAGTAGAGAAAGAAGAAAACTTCATGGAAGGCTTCAAGAAGATCAGTCTATCGATCGATAGTATTGAGCAGAAGCTAGACCAAGGCGATTTCGAAGCAGCAAAACAAGAGCTGCGTACGATTGATGGCCTTCGTGAAGAGTACCACGACAAGCGTAACCCAAGCATATGGAGCAAGATCTTCGGTTAATGGGTTAACAAGAGAGTTTGCTTGCTTTAACAGTTAACAGAGCCAAACCTTAAGATTTGATTTTTAAAGCGCCGCTCATATTTCCCTTTGTTGGAGAATATAGGCGGCGTTTTTTATTGGTGGCTATCTAGCCGAGAGCTATGCACGAACATGAATAATATGGGTTATCGTCTATTCGCGTAACCAGGTTTTAACTAAAAAGAGTGTGCGTTGGCTTCAACTTTTTAACCTGATGTTAATCTTTACGTTTACCTATATAACAAGTGCCTCATAATAAGAGAAATTTACAAAGATTTGGAATAATGCGCCGAACCTCGTTCAATCTCTCTATGTTACTTGCCACTGCATTAAGCTGGGCCTTAGTGACATTAATGCCTGTTATCAATGCTCATGGTAATAGTGCGGGAGTGTGGGCATCGTTGTGTACGATCAATGGCTTTGAATTGGTTCAAATCGAAGAAGGCGAGCCGAATAATCATAAAGGTAAGCCGTGTCCGTTTAGCCATTTTTCCACGTTTCACCAAGATGAACTTCCAACTACACTACTCACAACTCGCCTGAGTTTTATTGTCTCAGACAGCTACGCTTTTTTGGCTCTAAGCGAACGCTATTCGAGGCAAGCCCCCCGTGGCCCTCCCTTTGTTACTGCTTAAACCTCACTCATTAAAATAATTAAAATAATTAAAAAATATAGTATTAAGTAAAGTTAAACATGCCTTAGTGAACTTCTGATTTTTCAGAGGGTTCGTTTGTGCATGTCAAAGGAAATAATAATGTTGAGAAATGAATCTCAAACTACTGTGAAGGCACAAGCGACTTCGCAGTCTAAAAGCAGTGCAACAAGCAGTTCGAAAACCGATATTCAAAGCAAAGAGCGCAATAAAACCCTCTACTTTCTCACCTGGCGCTGGCATTTCTATGCAGGGCTGTTCGTTATCCCACTTATGCTGATGCTAAGTATTACTGGCTTAGTGATGTTGTTTGACGATGAGATCGAACTGGCTTTTCATCAAGAGGCGATTGAAATTACGGCATCCGGTGAACCAATCAAGGTTTCGCAGCAGTTAGCGGCAGTCCAAAAGCAATATCCAAAAGGTTCAGTGACACAGTTTGTACCAAGCAAAGCGCCTGATTTGGCGAACCGATTTTCAGTTTCTCTGGAAGATGGCACATCTGTTTTCGCAACTGTGAATCAATACACTGGTGAAGTTGTTGGTAAAGTACCTCGCAGCGACAGCCTGTATCAATTGGCGAATGACATCCACGGCACGTTATTGATTGGCGATTGGGGAGACTACCTGATTGAAGTCGCGATCAGCTTGTCGATTCTGTTGCTCGTAAGTGGCATTTACCTTTGGTTGCCAAGAGACAATGCGAGCCGTGCAGGCTTCCTTAAGTTGAGAGTGTCATCCGGGACACGCGTACTGATGCGTGATCTGCATGCGAACATCGGTGGCACGTTATCTCTTATTCTGCTGCTCTTTATCCTTTCTGGTTTGGCGTGGACAGGTTTCTGGGGCGGTAAGTTAGTGCAAGCGTGGAGCACTTTCCCTGCTCAAATGTGGGATGATATTCCGCTGTCTGATAAGACACACGCATGGCTTAACCATGGTTCGGAAGAAGAGCTTCCTTGGAACTTGGAACAGACACCATTGCCGTTGTCTCAAGATAAGCCTGCCGAACACGTACATCATGTGGAAGAGGCCTCAGAACCGCATGATCACTCTAAAATGGGCGATGACCACTCTATGCATGTCATGTCTGCGAGTAGCTTTGCCATTGATGATGTCATTGAGAAAGCGCGAACTCTTGGTTTCACTCAGTACAAGGTGAACTTCCCACGTTCAGAAACCGGTGTGTACACGGTCACAGCCAACACGATGGGCGGTGATATCATCGATCCAACTCAAGATCGTACCACGCACCTAGACCAATATTCAGGTCGTATCCTTGGTGAAGTGACCTGGCAAGATTATAACTTTATCGCTAAGACATTAGCGGTCGGTATTTCTCTGCATCAGGGTGATATTAGTATTATTAACAAGCTTTTAAACGCCTTATTCTGCTTGGCGTTCATCGCGGTGTCACTAACGGGTGGTGTGATGTGGTGGATGCGTAGACCATCAGGTCAACGTAAGCTTGGAGCACCACCTAAGGTTGGTGATGCTGGCCTATGGAAGGCTGGTTTGGTGAGTGTTGTGGTTATTTCAGTGCTATTTCCTCTCGCGGGAGCAACGATTGTCACAGCTATGATATTAGATTGGCTACTTTTCTCACGTGTTGAGAAGTTCAAAACGGCGTTGAGCTAATTGAACTGAAAGCGGACCTTTTTGGCCTGAGAAGGTCCGTTTTGTATTCTGTAGGAAAGTTGATTTATCAGGAAAGTTTAGATTTGATAAAGCCTATTTTTGATAAAGCTCTATATTTCATTAAGTTCAAGCGGCAGGCCGTCTGGGTCTGCGAAAAACGTGAATGGCTTCCCCGTAAACTCATCTACTCGAATTGGTTCAACGTCGATTCCATGTCCTTCTAAATAGCTTTTTACTTGTTGAATGTCCTCAACACAAAAGGCTAAATGTCTTAGTCCTTGAGCTTCTGGAAAGCTAGGCCTTTCAGGTGCATCAGGGAAGCTAAACAACTCTATTTGTGCACCATTGGGTAATGCCAGATCAAGTTTGTAAGACTGGCGCGCTTCTCTGTAATTCTCTGCAATCACTTCAAGTTGCAAAACCTCAGTATAAAAGCGTTTCGATAGTTCGTAATTAGAGCAGATGATTGCCGCGTGGTGGATTCCTTTTAGCATCAGTTTATTTCCCCTGCTAACTTGTCACCCAAGTGTTCCATCGCGTAGTCAATGAACACGCGAAGGCGGGCGGGCATGTATTTGGTTTGTGCGAACTGCATTGCTATAGCGCCGTGATAGTTACTCTTGATGGTCCAGTCATTCAATACTTGAACAACGCTGCCTTCTGCTAACGCATCTTGAATCACGAAGTCATGGAAGATGCCAATCCCCAGACCTTCTTTCACGCCTTTAAGTCGCATTTGAGAGTGGTTCACTGCGTATCGACCACTAACGGAGACGGTGTGAAACTCATCGTCTTTGAGAAAGTCCCAAATGTGGTCTTTGTCTGTTTCTGCTAGGTATAGACAATCGTGCTGGCTAAGATCCGTAGGATGGGAAGGTGTCCTTCTGTGGCCCAAATAATCCGGGCTCGCGCACAGCACTAAGTTGGTTTTGCCTAGTTCTTTTAACACCAAACTCTCATCGGGCTTATCAGTGAGTCGAAACGCAATATCGATGCCTTGGCGTAGTATGTCGATATCACCATCAGCAGCGCGTAACTTAAGTTGGATCTCTGGGTACTGATTAAGAAATGGCACCACAAAAGGCTGAAGTACGGAGTTTAAAAACGCTTCTGGCGCAGCTACCGTGAGTGAGCCAGAAGGCTCGGTATGATCCGAGGTCGATAATTCAACCGCTTGCTGTGCTGCGTTTATCATGACAACGCTCTGATCGTAAACCAATTGACCTGCCTGAGTGATAATAAGCGTACGAGTGGTTCGCTCAAAAAGCTTTACTGACAGTGCCTTCTCTAAACGCGTAATGAGCTTACTGAGTGCAGAAGGCGTTACCCCTAATTGCTTGGCTGCCGCAGTAAAACTGCCTTCGTTTACCACTAGGATAAATGAGGCGAGATCGGGAAGTAGGGCTATGAGTTTGGGGTTGACCATAAGTATCCATAAGAGTCAGCAACGAACATAATAGTAATTGTGAGTGATTTAACTTAATTTGTGAATCAGTTTCATTAATTGGCACAAGTAAAATGAATCAGGATGATGTTTAACTATCTATTTGTGGCTTTTCCGATGATCTGGCCATTTGATATACTTAAGAGCCGTTTAAAAATCTCTCTTCTAAATTTGTTTTATTGCTATGAATGATAAAATTTTACGTTACTTATGAACTTAGCGCATCCACGGTAGTCATAGGGCTCATAAATATAAAATAATGATCTGGAAACAATTATGACTAAACGTGGGTTAGTTTCAGTGGCATGTGCCACGCTGCTTGGTGGAGGTATGTATTTTTATCTGCAATCTTCCAATCAACCAGAGGCCTTTCCAACGCTGGCAGTAGAAAAGGGAACCATTGAAAAACAAGCGGTCGCAGTCGGCAATATCGTCCCTGCGCACTCGGTGTCTATTAAGTCGCAAATCGATGGCATCGTTGGCGAGATGTACGTTCAGGTCGGTGAGAAAGTTAAGCAGGGCCAACCACTGATCAAAGTTCGCCCAAATCCAACGCCACAGGCATTAACCGATGCATCAACGGATTTAATGCGAAGTGAAGCCGAGCTAGAATCCGAAAAGCAAAAGCTTTCTAACCTTGAAAGTTTGGTAAGACAGAACATAATCCCAAAAAACTACGATGAATACGTCAGCGCGCGCTCAGCTGTAAAATCTGCTGAAGCGAACGTGCTTCAAAGACGTCAGAATCTAGAACTGATCCGCAGTGGTGAAGCTTCCATTGGTGATGCCCGTTTGACTTCAACCATTTACGCACCAATTGATGGCACAGTATTGAACCGTAAAGTGGAAGTGGGTGAGCCGATCATTTCCACTGAATCCAGCCAAGCTGCGACAGAAATGATGTCTCTGGCCGACATGAACAGCTTAATCTTTAAGGGTAGTGTCAGTGAACATGACGCGGCACAGCTTTCTCCGGGCATGCCTGTGTTACTGACCGTTGCACCTTATCCTGACACAGAGATTTCTGGCGTGTTAACAAAAGTTGCTATTCAATCAGAGAATCTTAACTCGCCAGAGGACAGTGCAACAGCCAAAAGCTTTGATAACGGCTTCGAAGTGGAAGTCGGAGAACTGAAAATCCCGCAAGAGATCCTATTACGTTCGGGTTTCTCATCTACTGCGCAAATCACATTGAAGAAATCCGAAAACGTCTTAACCTTGCCAGAACGAGCACTGCAATTTGATGGCGATACACCAAATGTATTGATTCCAGATAGCTCAGAGCAAGGTTTCCACAAACAAAAAGTGAAGCTTGGTTTGTCGGATGGCATCAATGTAGAAGTATTGGACGGCGTTAAGTTAGACGAAGAAATCATCGACAACAGTATGATGGCGGGAGCCGCGCATGATTAAACTAAATAAGTCTAAAATCGGGTGTGCGATTTTGGCTGCTACGTTTAGCTTACCAAGCTATGCCATTTCCATTGAACAAGCGTGGCAACAGGCGAAGCAAAATGACCCGAACTACGAGAAAGCCAAAATTGGCGTTCAACTCGGCGAAGTAGGTGTTGATGCAAGCCGCAGTTCACTCTTACCTGGCTTAAGTGCGACGGCCTCGGCGAATTGGAATGAATCCGCCGACAACACCAACAGTTATGGCGCATCGCTTTCTCAAACCATCTGGGACAGCAGCTTGTGGTCAGATTTGGATCAAGCCAATGCTAACTACATTAAATCTCAGCTAGAGCTGGCTCAGTCACACAATGAGCTTGCACAAAGACTGCTCTCGTCTTATTTGGATGTGGCAAGCGCGCAGGGGGATCTGCAACTGGCGCAGTCCAAACTGGAAGAAGGCAACAAACTGCTGAAGATCATCGAGAAGCGTTACCGAGCTGGTAAAGTGAAATCCGTTGATGTCGAAGAGATCCGTGCAACACAAGTTGCGGATAAAGCCGGTATTTTGAATGCGCGCTCAGATATAGAAGTCAAACGAGCAGAGCTGGCGGCTTTGATCAACCAAGTTCCACAAGACGTTGATCAAATTCGCACTGACTCCCTTGCTCAACCGCCAATGATGGTGGAAACGCAAGAACAGTGGTTAAAGCTTGCTAAAGACAGCAGCCCAGAGTTGCTGGTGGCAGCCCAGAACGTCAAAGCCAGCGAGTTTGCTAAAGATTCCGCACAAGGTGGCTTCTACCCAACGGTGAAAGGTAATGTTGGGTATAACGATGATGACCGACTCAAAGACGGCGAATTCAACGCTGGCATCACCCTAAGCGTACCGATTGACTTGAACGGCGCAACGCGCGCCAGAGTGGACGAAGCGTCACTCAATATCCTCAGCGCAAAACAAGACTTACGTAAAGTCGAAATCGACATCCAAAAACGCGTGGTCCAGAAATTTACTCAAGTCGATATTAACTGGAATCAAGTCTTAATGGCTAAAGAGCTGGTGACTTCTCGTGTGAAAGTGTTGCGTAGCAAAGAGAAACTTTACGATGCAGGTTTGTTAGAAGTCTCGGAAGTGATTAATGCGCACAACAGCTTGTTTGAAGCGAAAAACAGCTTGCAAAACAATCTCTACAACTACTGGCGTCAGCGTATCGGCTTGTTGCAAACCGCAGGTAAGTTAGATGACGATACTATGGTGCTGATCTCCCGAGCATTTAACTCATGACCCGTCTATTGCAGCACTCGTTATTACAGCAAACCTTATTGCAGCAAACATGGCAAACACTGATGGCGCATCGCATGAAGAGCATGCTGGCCATCGTGGCCATTGCTTGGGGGGTGATTTCCGTTGTGGTACTGATTGCGTTGGGGGAGGGTTTCTACCGCCATCAAACTAATCAGCTGTCATTTATGGCTAATAATGTGCAGTTGGCCATTCCATCGAGGACAAGTAAGCCTTGGCAAGGTTTGTCTTTACGGCGTCAGATTACCATTTCGCAGGATCAGGTCCGAACGCTCGAACAATCTGGCTTAGTGAAACAAGCATCTAGCCTCTACGCCAAGTGGGATGCGAATGTTACCAATGAAAAAGGGCAAAACCTGACGCGTTTCGTCAGTGGCATTGATTCCCACTACTTCTCTTTAGTTAAGAGAAAGCTAGAGCAAGGGTCGCGAGACCTATCGCCCAGTGATATTGCCAACCATACGCGAGTTGTGATCTTAGGAGACCAAATCGCGAAGATGGGGGATATACATGTAGGCCAAATAACCAAAATTAATGGAATACCATTTTTAGTGGTAGGGATTATGACAGACGAAGATGCTGGCTTGTCGTTTGGTGACAGCCGTAGAGTCTTTATTCCTCATACGACTTATCTTGATCTGTGGGATGCTAAGCCATGGCTGCTAATACTTAATCCTGTCGACGGTATGGATAGCAATGCCTTCCGACAAGCCATTGCTAATTTTTATGCCAAGCAATTGCACTTTGATCCGACGGACAAAGAAGCAATCCGCTTGCCGGATTACAGCGAAGGTGCGGCGGTGATTACAGGGATCTTCCGTGGTATCCAAATTTTCCTTGGTGCGAGCGGGGCCATGACCATGGCCGTGGGGGCTCTCGGTGTTGCAAATATCATGTTCCTATCAGTGACAGAACGAACTCGAGAAATTGGTGTGCGCTTGGCGGTTGGTGCAACGCAAAAGTCTATACTCAGCCAATTTATTCTCGAAGGGCTCTTTTTGGTGGCTGTCGGTACCACACTTGGCTTAATAGTCGCTTACTTGGTGGTTACACTACTTGGTTCAATTAGTTTGCCGGATTGGTTAGGTTTACCTGTGATTACTTCGGATTCCATTGCTTGGTCGTTATTCGTGACGCTGGTTTTGGCGCTGCTGGCGTCTTATTTTCCAGCTAGGCGAGCGTCGCGTCTTACCCCCGTAATTGCATTAAGTGCGAGGGCGTAATGATGTTGCTACCAATGAGACAAATCTTTCAAGAAATGGCAGCAGAAAAGCTGCGTTTGGGTTTGACCATTCTTGCTGTGGCATGGGCGACCTTGTGTATCGCTGCAATGTTGGCCGTGGGCGAGGGAATTCGTCAGGGCGTATTGAGAACCGCGCAGAATGGGAATGGGAACCTGATTCACTTAACTGGAGGCATGGCAAGTGTCGATCACGGTGCGTTTCATCAAGGTAAGTTCTTGACTTTAAATGTAGGTGATACCGAGGTGATTAAAGCCTTACCTGAGGTGAAAAGTATCGCGCCAACCGCTGTATGGGATGAACGGGTTACGGTTGGTGACCGAGGTTCTTGGCAAGAGCCACTTGCTGTCACGACAGACTTTGCCGACATGACTAAATTAACCCCGATGGACGGAGGTCGTTGGTTAAATCCCCTTGACCAAAAAGAAATGCGTAAGGTGGTTGTTCTTGGCTACTTACTTGCTGCGGACTTGTTTAATCCTAATAAAGACTTCAGTTGGTTTACGCCAGTAACACTAAAAACCAATCCTGTAGGGAAAAAAGTGAAGATTGGCAGCGAAGTGTTCACCGTAGTCGGTGTGTTGGAAAAAAATAGTGCTGAAGTTGAGCAAGGTGACCAAATTAATTACGCCAGTTTTGTACCGTTAGCCACATGGCAACGCTTTCATACTAACGGCGATATCGGAGGCATCAACGTCGAGCCGCAATTTCATGCTGATCGTGAAAAACTGGCAAAAACCATTCGCCAAGTGATCGCGCGTAAACACGGTGCCAGCGTGAGTGATGAGCAAGTTGTTCAAGTCAAAGATATGTTTCTTAAACAGAAAAGCATGCAACAATTCTTGGTTGGTTTACAAAGTTTTCTCGGCATCATTGGGTTTGTCACGCTTGCCGTGGCGGGCTTGGGCATTGCGAACGTAATGTATGCCACGGTAAAACGGTCCACTAGAGATATTGGCGTTCGAATGGCTATAGGTGCAACGCCTACAGCCATACGCCTTCACTATCTCGTGCAATCATTGATGACAATGATGTTTGGCGGTTTACTTGGATTAGGAGTGACGTATGCGATTGTATCGGCAATCAGCGCTATAAATCTTGAGGGCAACACGCTGTATGAACGCCTTGGAAAACCGATCCCCGAGCTGTCTTGGATAGTGGTTGCGATTGTGGTTTCCACCTTGGTGTTTATTGGCGTCGTATCTGCTTGGTTGCCTGCAAACCGAGCCGCAAAAGTGAGCCCGATGGAGGCGCTGCAAAGTGAATAATAATAAGAATTCTGGAGAGAAAATGTCGAACGCCCCATTGGTTGAACTGACTAACATTTGTAAATACTACGCAAGCGGAGAGGCGGAAGTACGTGCGCTAGACGGCGTCGACTTGACCATCAATCAAGGTGAATTTCTTTCCATTCTTGGTCCGTCGGGCTCAGGCAAATCGACTCTGATGAACATGCTGGGCTGCCTAGATAAACCGACCGATGGCCAATACCAATTGGGTGGTCAAAACGTCGCAAGTTTAAGCCCCAACGAGCTAGCCGGTATTCGCAACCAAAAGGTAGGCTTTGTCTTCCAAAGCTTTAACTTATTGGAATACGCGACAGCATTGGATAACGTGGCACTGCCGTTGGTTTACTCTGGCATCAAAGCCAAAGAACGTCGCCAGCGCGCCGAGAAGCTGCTTGAGCAAGTTGGGCTAGGGGATCGCCTCGACCACAAGCCAAATCAGCTTTCTGGTGGTCAAAAGCAGAGAGTGGCGATTGCAAGAGCCCTAGTTAACGATCCGCAAATCATCTTAGCGGATGAACCAACGGGGGCATTGGATTCAAAATCTGGCGCAGAGATTGAAGCCTTGTTCAATCAACTCCATGCTGAAGGCAGAACCTTGATCATCGTGACGCACGATAACGCCCTAGCAGAGCGCACTAAGCGAATCATCACCATCAAAGATGGAAAGGTGATTTCGGATAGAGTGCCGCAGTAACCGTTTCTATGTTTGCCAAAACTCAATACATAGGGAAATAAACCTCAAAGGGCAATGATGGTTGCGGAAATCATCATTGTCTTCTGGTCAAACAGAACTACTACTACAACGAATTTATTTACCTCAAAAATACACTCGTCCCAAATCTCTTTAAACAAGCCCCACGATCAAATCAACAAAATAACGACTATGACTAACAGCCCAACTTCATCGCTTTGGTTAACCTTGCTGCATACAAAATAAACACAGAAAGCAGGTAGTTATGCAAGGTATTACTAATATTTCCTCTATCAGTGGACCAATCATCTCTGCACCAGTCAGCCAACCACAAAACCAAGGTCAACTTGGTGGTTTGAGTGCAAGCACGCAAATGACGCCAGATGCCATTCGCAACTTGATGCTGCAACAGATGAGCAGCGGTGCTACTGCAAACCCAGCACCAATCAGCTCGTTCTCTCTGCAAAGTACGACACCAGAACAAAGCGCAGAGCCTCGCTCAAAGCTACAAAACTTCAAAACAGTGGTACAAACACTGGGCGACCGTATTTTGCATGCTCTGGTTAGCACTAAAACCTCTTCATTGCGTAACTCGGCAGCAAAACACAACGGCGAAGTGACCATGCAAGTCTCTCAGGTAACGGGCAGCATCAAAAACGCCATCCTAAAAGACACAGACACCTCTGGAGGATGTTGTGAAGCACTGAGCGCTCACTGGATGAAGGCACGAGCAGAAGGCTCTAACCTTGGCGAACAACTATTTCAATCAGGAACGGCAAGCGACAAAGGTAAGCTGAACAAAGAGACGATGCAGTCTGTCTCGCAACTGCAAACCGATGGCATGGTGGGTTATGACCAAGAAGCGATCACTGAAGGTTGGTTAAGAAGCAACAACATCGAATCACCTTACCGAGAACTTGGTGCATTATCACGTGTGTATGGACAAACAGGCCGTGGCCGAAATGGTGCAGCAGAGCTGGCGGCGAAGATCGTTGATAACGGCCCTAAAACATCGCTATTGAAGAAGATCGGCCTTGAAGGTCCAAGTAATGCACATGCCGTTGCCGCCGCGGTAGATGGGGAGAAAGTGACCTTCTTTGACCCGAACTTTGGTGAGTTTTCTTTCCCAAGCAAGGAAGATTTTACCAGTTGGTTTGTGCAGGATTTCTGGCACAAATCAGGCTACGACTTACCGAAATTCGGTTTATCGGGAGAATTCAGCATCGTCAACTTGGAGGTTAACCACTAATGACAACCACATTCGATCACTTAGTTAAACACTTTTTCGAAAAGAACGGTCTAGAGAACCCAACCGCGCAAGATGGTATCTACAGCCTACTGATTGACCAAAAGTATCAACTTCATTTCACGCATCAGAATGAAGAGTGGATGGTACTGTATGCAGAACTTGGTGAAGCAAACTCGATATCGGAGCAGTTGGCGAAGAGCAATATCTTTGGTGAATACTGGCCTGCGCACGTTGTGTCGCACCAAGAAAATAGCGCCGTTTTATGGTCTCAACAACCGATGGCGATGCTGAATGTCACGGCGTTAGAGGCGTGGACAGAGTGCTTTATTCAAGATCTTATCGAAAAGCAGGCGGCGATTTCTGGAGTAGAGCCAACGCCAGCAAGCGCAGAGCCAACCAATATCCGACCTCATATGATCTCGGTGTAAACCCTATGCTCTAAATATATAGGGCTAAGTAACGCCCACATGATTGGGCGTTACTTTTTGTGGTTTAAGCGCGGCTTTTAGCCAGTAGCTGGTCCACTTTTCCTTTCGCTGTTTTACTGCCCACTTATTCAAGCTCTTCTACTATCAACAACTGTAGTTTTGGCGTTATCTGTTCATCAGCTAACGCGGGGTGGAGATTCTGAGTGTATCTATATCTTCAACTTCTTCTGCTGCGGTTTCAATTCCAGACGCTTTGCAGTAAGCCAAAGTTTGCTGGGTTAGCGTAGAGCGAGCGCTGTCTTCGCTATTTACAATCGACTTATCAAATTTCACTTCATCGACATCAAGGTTCATCACCTTCTTCATGTCAGATTAGCCCATACCGAAATCATTGATAGAGATCTGAATACCAAGCACTTTATAGCGTTTAACCAGTTCGCAGAGCTCTCCACCCCATTGAGCAGTAACTGAGTTCGCTAGTGCTTTCTTGTTGATATTAACGGCCAAGTTCAAGTGTGCTGGAAGCGACTTGACTTCAGTTAAAGATTGCTCAGAAGCTCTCTTCTTCGTAACCCAATGCAAAAGTACGATCAATGAACACACCCGGTGAAAAGGTTCCTTCTTCGAGAATATTCAGACGAAACAGTGCTTGTACACCTGTCACTTTTCGGCACTCGATTCCACTTTTGGTTGATAAAAGCAGGTGTGCTAGTCGTTTTCGAAGGCTTCTTGAATGATGTGATCGGATAGTGTCATGGGCTTGTTTCTCATCTTATCTTGGGCATCGGTGTAACGTCCGCATATTCTGAGAGAAACAGTAATTCACCACTAAATCTTTTTGAGATTAAAAATTGAGAGTTGATATGAAAGCGAAATCTGGTCGAATTTTCGATGGATATGGCGTTAAAAAGAACAATAGAGGGGCGTTAATGTGCACTGCGTCACTGGGATGAACTATTATTCATGCCTCAGATTCATTAATGTTTTTCCAACTGGAGGGATAATCGAAAAGGGGGAGTTCAACTAGAATATAGAGATTAGTTTTACAGTGTAAATGTTCGTTTTAGTATCGTTTATATCCCTACATAATGCGGCGCGCGATGCTGCTGAATAATAACTAGGAAGGAATGAGAATGTCTTCTGCATTTTATCAACAGATTCAAAATCAAATCGAAGAAGTTAAAGAAGAAGGTCTTTACAAGTCTGAGCGTGTAATCACTTCTCAACAGCAAGCGGCTGTTAAAATTTCAACAGGCGAAGAAGTACTTAACTTCTGTGCAAACAACTACTTAGGCTTAGCCAATCATCCTGAACTTATCGAAGCTGGTAAAGCGGGTATGGATCAACACGGTTTTGGTATGGCGTCTGTACGTTTCATCTGTGGTACTCAAGACATCCACAAAGAGCTAGAAGACAAACTATCTACATTTCTTGGTAAAGAAGACACGATTCTTTACACATCTTGTTTCGATGCGAACGCAGGTCTTTTCGAAACTATCCTTGGCAAAGAAGACGCAATCATCTCTGATGCTCTAAACCATGCTTCAATCATTGATGGTGTTCGCCTATGTAAAGCAATGCGCTTCCGTTACGCGAACAACAACATGGAAGAGCTAGAGCAACAACTTATCGCAGCTAAAGAAGCGGGTGCTCGCCACACGCTAATCGTGACTGACGGCGTATTCTCTATGGACGGCGTAGTAGCAAATCTTCCTGCTATCTGTGACCTAGCAGATAAGTACGGCGCTCTAGTGATGGTTGATGATTCTCACGCTGTGGGCTTCATGGGCGAAAACGGCGCTGGTACTCACGAGTTCCACAACGTTGTTGACCGTATCGACATCATTACAGGCACGCTAGGTAAAGCAATGGGCGGTGCTTCAGGTGGTTACACGTCTGGTAAGAAAGAAGTGATCGACTGGCTACGTCAACGTTCTCGTCCATACCTATTCTCTAACTCAGTTGCACCAGCAATCGTATCAGCGTCTATCCGCGTTCTAGATCTTTTAGCAGAATCTGGTGACCTGCGCACAACACTGTGGGAAAACTCTGCTCACTTCCGTACTCGTATGGAAGAAGCTGGCTTTACTATGGGTGGGGCTGACCACGCAATCATTCCAATCATGCTAGGTGATGCAAAAGTAGCGGCAGACTTCGCTGAGCGTGCTTTAGAGAAAGGCATCTACGTTGTAGGTTTCTCTTTCCCTGTAGTACCAAAAGGCCAAGCGCGTATCCGTACTCAAATGTCTGCTGCACACTCTCGTGAGCAACTAGACCGTGCTATCGATGCATTCATCGAAGTGGGTAAAGAGATGGGAATCATCTAATTCTGAAGCTTAACTCAGAATATAGATAAAAAGTTTTCGATTCTCGCTTTACAGTTAGGCGAGATGAACTAGGTAACATTATGAAAATTAAAGCACTTTCTAAGCTTAAGCCTGAAGAAGGCATTTGGATGACCGAGGTTGAAAAACCTGAAATGGGTCATAATGATCTTCTTATCCGTATTAAGAAAACCGCAATCTGTGGTACAGACGTACACATCTACAACTGGGATGAGTGGTCACAAAACACAATTCCAGTACCTATGGTTGTAGGTCACGAATACGTGGGTGAAGTTGTTGGCATTGGCCAAGAAGTTCGTGGTTTTGAAATCGGAGACCGTGTGTCTGGCGAAGGTCATATCACATGTGGTCACTGTCGTAACTGTCGTGGCGGCCGTACACACCTTTGTCGCAACACAACAGGTGTTGGTGTAAACCGCACTGGTGCGTTCTCTGAATACCTTGTGATTCCAGCGTTCAATGCATTTAAGATCCCTGCGGAGATCTCTGATGATCTAGCATCTATCTTCGACCCGTTTGGTAACGCAGTACACACAGCGCTTTCTTTCGACCTAGTAGGCGAAGATGTGCTAATCACAGGCGCTGGTCCAATCGGTATCATGGCTGCAGCAGTTGCTAAGCACGTTGGTGCTCGTCACGTTGTAATTACTGACGTAAACGAATACCGTCTAGACCTTGCGAAGAAAATGGGCGTAACGCGTGCAGTAAACGTGATGGAGGAGAAGTTAGAAGATGTGATGGCTGATTTAGGCATGACTGAGGGCTTCGATGTAGGTCTTGAAATGTCTGGTGTACCATCTGCGTTCAACAGCATGCTAACGAACATGAACCACGGCGGTAAGATCTCTCTACTAGGTATTCCACCATCAGATATGGCAGTAGACTGGAACCAAGTAATCTTTAAAGGCTTGGTTATCAAAGGTATCTACGGTCGTGAGATGTTCGAAACTTGGTACAAGATGGCTTCTTTGATTCAATCAGGCCTAGATCTAACACCAATTATCACTCACCACTTTAAGGTTGATGACTTCCAAAAAGGCTTTGACGCTATGCGTAGCGGGCTTTCAGGCAAGGTAATCCTTGATTGGGAATAGTCTAAATTAGGCTCTGATTTGCAAAAGGCGACAATGTAAATTGTCGCCTTTTTTACGTCTAAAACCGCTAAATAACGCTCTTTTACAGTGGCTGCCGCCACTTTGTCGCCACTAATTATCTAGAGGATTGAGGTGAACAGCCTGCATCAAATGCTCTGGGGCAAAATGAGAATACGCCATTGTCTGCTCGATTTTTGTATGACCAAGAATACGCTGCAGCACTAAGATATCCCCTTTATTCATCATAAAATACGAAGCAAAAGTATGCCGTAGAACATGGGTCGCTTGCCCATTCGGAACGTGCTCAGGCAAGGCTCTTTTTATGTAACGCCAAGCATCTTTGTAACTGGTGTTAAATATGTCATGGTCGCTCACCGCTATATCTAATATCTCTTGATACAAATATGGTGAGATAGGCACACTGCGGTTCCTTTTCCCTTTTGTCTCTGTGTAAGTCAATTTGAACTCGGTTATTTGAGCTCGAGTTAGAGTGAGTGCCTCACTGATTCGTGCACCAGTGGCCAAACAAATTTTCGCGATGACAATGATTTGCGGGATTGATACCTTGATAACTCGCTTGCAGTTCTGCAGTTCATCAAAGAACTCGTCGATTTGTGGCTTGGTTAGATAGGCAAGGTGCTTCTCACTGGTTTTGATCGGCTCGATTGCTTCAAGCGGGTTGGGATATTTCCACTGATTGTACTTAATCAGCTTCTTGAACATGCCCTTTAGATAAATCAGTTCAAGGTTGTGTGTGGTTGGGGATATCTCGATGGATTTATTCTTGCCCCTATAGGGGACACGAGCTGCTCGATACGCTAAGTAGTCTCGTTCTTTAAACTGGCAGGCAATTGGGTTACCTAACTCTTCAATTGTTTTGGATATGAGATCTTTGGCTTGCTTGCCTGACTTTAGAGTATGGCCATGGATGGTCCACCAATTTTCCAAAAGCTCACTCATTCTTCGGTTATCCGGTTTAATACCCATCCATGGCTTATCGTCAATCTCCTTCATCGTGTGAAGCTCAAAGGCTTTAGCTTCGCCTTTAGTAGCAAACTTCTTACGAACACGCTTTCCTGCTCGCCCATTTGGGTAACATTCGCAGATCCAAGGTTTGGTTGAACCATCTTTCAAATTGCGTACTGACATAATTAAGCCTAAAATAACTGTATATAAAAACAGTGTAAGTCGAGCTTAAACGTAGAACAATGTTTTATGTCGCACAACAAGCACAAGCTCGATGTATATATCAACACATTGAAATTTAATCAGGTTTTACTATGTTTCAATCCATTCATGTGAGCGTAGGCTACAGTGCTATCAAGATGAATAGCGCTGGCCCATTAGACTTAAGCAAAAAAAATACGGGCGAAGTATCCGCACTTTTAAAAATGGGGAATGTGTTTCGGGCACCCTTTGGCGGGTTCATTGAAGCAGAGAACGTTGTAGGTTTACGGATAGTGAAGCTGATTGATATCAGATACCTGTGTACTGACGCAGACGCTGAAGTAATCGAGTACGTGATACAGAGAGACCATTATGTAGTAGGGACGTATCAAGATCGGAAGTTGTACATTTTACTGTTTGGCGGGCAACCGAAGCATCATCGTATTAAAGGTTTTGAGCAGGGTGAGAAGAGAAATGTACATGCTCTTTATAAGTACTAGATACTCAATTAAGCCACCATATCAAACTTTCTTAATTCACAAAAACGCGTTGATTGAGGGAGTTAACTCCAAATATTCTACATGCGGTGAAGCTGAACTGACAATTCTTGATTATTTAGCCTTGAGATTACCTCAATTTTGACACACGAATCTGATATGCCTTGAGATTCATTAAGAATGACAGCAATATAGGCTCAAATTATTAAAGATTGAACTAAACAACATTAATAGCCTACGAGCATTGAGGTAAACATTGGACGTGTATTCTAGCCATTTAAAGCGCCAAGGCTTTGATTTACTTGATAAAATTGGAAGTGGTCTATCTGGAACAACAAAGAAAGCCAAGCAGACTTCTTTAGAAAGGTTTGTTGCAATAAAGTTTTTTGATAGCGTATTCAATCGCAATAACTCTGATCTTAAGAAGAAATTTCAGAGAGAAGCATTCATTCTTGCCGAAGTTCAACATCCAGCGATACCTTATGTAATAACGCACGGAGAAGTTGTAGATCAACAAAATCCTATTCCATACATTGTAATGGAATACATTGATGGTACTAACCTAGAGGACTATGTTCAAAATAATGGAGTACTTGATCAGCGGCAAGTTATCAACATTGCAACACAGGTTCTAGATGCCCTTTTATTGGTTCATTCAAAAGGTATAATCCATCGAGATATAAAACCTTCTAACATTATGTTGTCTTCAGCAGGTCATTCTTATCTCATTGACTTTTCTATAGGTTTTGCACCTTCGGGAAACACCAAATTTACACGTGCGACTAGAACAGGGGACCGCCTCGGCTCAGCAGAATATATATCTCCAGAACAGAATGAAGATATGAAAAATGTCGATTGCAGAACTGATATATATTCACTGGGCTTGACACTATGTAAGCTGCTTACTGGTACAGCTTCGTTGAAAGGGTTGGAAAAACCAGACTTATCGATCCCTTACGCATTACGCAAGCTAATCTGTAAAGCAGCTGAACATGATGCTAACGAGCGTTACCAAAATGTTGAATCTATGCTGAGAGAATTAAAAAGCTTTTCTATTGCAGGACATTTTGCCGTGAGTTCTCCCAGTAAGGCATTGTGCGATAATTTGAAGTGTCCAGATGCAACTTGGTCTCCAAATGGGTACTACAAAGGTGCAAATTTTATTGCAGACAGCATCGATATACATTGCACTTCCTGTGGAAATAAACTCGTCTATCTGTGTACATGTGGACATCCTATTGCAGATACCCGTTTCTGTGGAGGATGTGGTAATGAGCTTTTCAAAATACCAGAGTGTGATAGTTGTGGTTCATATCTGAAGAAACAAGATATGGATAAGAGTACGTCACAAGGCTGTACTAAGTGTTTGACAACGGACATGCCTCCGCCGCAACAAACTCTTTGGCGCCGGCCACAACAGACAAAAGCTATTACCGATTTTGATGATGATATCCCATTTTAGCGATTACTAGAGATCTAGTTTTGTTAAGTTTGACTGCTTAACAACTATCTTCAAACCTTTGGAAGGCAATCTGGTGCTTATTGATGAGCAGCTAATCATTGAGCAAGAAGCCTAACTATTAAGAAAAAGATGACCTTCATGAGTTGTATGAATATTTTAGAGCTTGACTATGGTCTTGGCCCATTAGTCGATGTTGAAGAAACGATCCAAATTGGTATCGACAAGCTGCTTGATAGAAATCGGACTGAACCTTGGTTTGATGGACTGTGGGTGAGTGAATACAGTGAAGTCCTTTATGGTTCTTTATTAGTTTCAGCCCAAGCATATTGTCTTGGAAGCTTACGAGATATAAATGAAATCCGAACTAGTTTAGGTCTCAATAAGATTACCAAAGACAAAGCATACAGGAGTCATCGTATAAAAGTTCAGGGTTATTCATTAATAGAACTTATTAATAGTGCTGCAAATTATTTCAAGCATCGAGATGAGTGGACCTATATATGGCCGGATAATTACACTACACGTGTTTTAACGGCATTTTCAATGGATTGCGAATTTTTGATTAATCATGTGAAAACATTGATTGAATCTGAATATGCCTACAAAACACTCTCTAACTTAGCCTCAGAGTGGAGGAATGATTTAATTGAGCAAACGAAAGATGAAAGTAAAGAAATACATACTTTATCTATAGCTAAAAATAAATTGTAATTCAGAGAAGATACTAGCCTGCACACTAATATGGATTGATTAAATTACAATAAGTTCCCTAAGTAAACCTTAAATATGAAAGCACAATAAGTGATTTTTTTTGTTGAATACTAACTCTAGTAAAACTGTCCAACACACTTTCTGGATGATTTTAGTCAGATTTAGCAAAGTAAACAAAGCTTTGTGTGGTAACTCATTTAAGTGTTTGATATGATTGTTTAAAAAGAGATTTATATGACAGTACAGGCTATAAAAGTTACAAACTTGCTATCATTCGATGAGCTAAACGTAGATAACTTAAACGACTTGAATTGCATTGTCGGTCGTAATAACGTCGGGAAATCAAATTTACTTAAAGTCCTCAAATTCTTTTATAACAAACTAGAAGGTAAAGAAGAACTACCTCCCAAGTTAAACTCAAATTATTCGTATAAAGGCACTATATCATTAACTTTCGATATGACGAGGATTTTTAGGATGGCCAGAAGCCAACCTAAAAATAAGTATTTTGATTTTATCATTCGTAAACTTGTGCCGGCACACAAAAGAAGTATATTCTCATTAGTGCGCTATGATGATGACTTCACTACTTATACTCTAACACTTAATATTTACAACGATGGTAAAGTTAAGTGGTCAACCAAAGATAAACAAACTTTAAACCTTATCCTTTACCTTTTTCCATTTTTTCATATTGAACCTAGACACATGGATTTACATGAGTGGGATAGTTTATGGGACCTTATATCAAGAATTAAATCTTTCAATTTATCGAAAATTGATGATCAATCTGTAATCGATTTTTTTGATGAGTCAATTAATTCTAATGGTGATAACTCGTATAAGAATTATGTTTTGGATTTAAACAAAACTATTTCTACAAAGCCAAGTTCTCAGAAAGAAAAGGTATTGAGTTATATAAAAGCTGGATTAAAAGGTTACCGATTTGAAATAGATGAGAATGATCTAAAATTTCATTCAGATGGAACCAACTCATTTCATTTTATAAAAACCTTTCTAAAGATACTAATCACAATATCAAGAAGAGAATATATAACACCATTTGTTTTTATTGATGAACCAGAGCTAGGTTTACATCCGAAAATGAATGAGGTTTTAATTCAAGATGTATATGTTAGTTATAAATATAATGAAAACAAAGATGATCGAGTAACTAGACCAAAAGTATTCTTGACAACTCACTCGCCGAATATAGTAAAAGAGATAATTAAAAAATTCAGAAATAGACAGCGTGTTTATTGCTTTCAGAAGAAGCTAGATGGTAAAACTAAGATTAGCAAACTGAACTCTACCTATGATAATGAAAGTTTTATAAATATTTTTAGTGATAATGAAGCAAGATTGTTCTTCAGCGATTTTATTTTATTTGTTGAGGGGGAAAGTGAATTAGAAGCTTTTGGAAATATGAAAATGACCGAGCACTTTCCACATTTGAGACATGTAGATATTTATAAATGTAGTAGTAATGTAATTGGTGAAAGAATTAACCCTTCTTATTCAAATTCTTCTATTCCATATTTGTTTTTATTTGATGCAGACAAGGCAATTTCAGTTAAAGGCGAACCTAAGAGTCTGTGTATAAAGCTAGGGAAAAATGGCGACTATTTCAATTTTAAAGCGGATACTTTAAAGTCAGAGTTGAATAAGTATAAGTTTGGGTTCAGTAAGAAGTTCAAAAAAAAGAGAGAAAATGTAGAGAAATTACTTGAAGTTATAAATAAGGAAGTCATAGTGAATACTACGTCTCAACGATTTATTGACGAATCTGACTTCGATTCAATATTTACAGCGGTTAAGAGTAGATTACTTGATAAAAATATTTATATAAATAGAACTACTTTAGAGGGCTGTTTAATTCAGGAAGATAGCTCAGAAATTGTATATGAATGGTTAGATAAAAAGTATAACTCTAATTTCGATGCTATATTGCAGCGTATAGAACGGAGCAAGTATGTTACAGAGAGTATGCTCATTGATTACATTAGAATTATTTTTAATGGTAAATCAATGGCGTTGACTGACTATAATCATTTTAATATTGAAGCCTATAAACAAACCTTAGATAAAAATAAAAAGGTAAGCGGTAAGCTGAGGTATACTTCTAGGCATGCAAAAATGCTAATGAAACTACTGGAAGAGAGTACTGTACGCAATAAATATCTTGAAAAAACCGATGGGTGGACGACATGTTTCTTAAATCATGCTGTTGAGTTCGTTGAAAAAGAATCTTTAAATAGAAATCAACCATTTGGAACGACATTTAGAGTTTACTTCCCTGAATTCTATGATATTATTCGTATGCTTCAACCCGATAGTAGAGGGGAGATATGAGTTTCGACATATATCTGAGAGCTTGCCTCTCCCGCTCCTTGCTTGAAAAAGTCCAACTTCCTCTAGCTTCGAGCATAGTCCTAATGATTGCTAATTTAGTCACTGTGATTATTGTGCGCTAAATACACACCTACGGTGTAATTGTGTTCTTTTGTATCGGGTTGAAGCTCTATGATTAAAAATAAAAAAAAGATCAGTGATGATTTCTTTAAGAAAGCAATACTTAATGGAAATAAAGCTCTTTTAAGCGATTTCTCTCCTTCTGTTAGTGAATTTAAGGTTGGTGGAGATAGGTTTTTCGAGATATCTAGGGGGTCTGAACATAAAAGTATAAATAATAGAATAACTAAGATTGTTCTAGATAAAATTCCCATTAATTCGTCTGCTTGTGGTTTTGTTCAATGTAAATCTTATTATGATTTTCTAAGACCTCACGTCCATGGGTATTATTTCCTTAGGCTAGATATAAAAGAATTTTTCCATTCAATCCCTTCGATTGAAGTAAAAAAATTACTTTCTCAATATTTTAATAATGAAAAAAATGGGGCTAAATATTCAGCTCTAGATATTGCATATATGTCTGTTACCCATAGGGTTAGCGACACCTATATTGAAGAAGACTTTCGTGGAAAAGACATTTTGCCTATAGGTTTCTCTTCTTCTCCTGTAATATCAAATATAATTTTCAGACGAATAGATATTCTTATTCAGAAAATGTGTGAAGAGAAGGGTATTGTCTATACTCGTTATGCTGATGATATGCTTTTCTCTTGTGAAAGTAGTAAGTATTTACATTCTGAACAATTTGAAAGAGATATTTCTATTTTTGTATCCACACTTTCTCTCAAGTTGAATAGAAAAAAAAGAAAAGCAGCTGAGAATACTATATCTTTAAATGGATATGTTGTACAGAACACAAAAATAAATAAAGGCTTCTTTCATGAATATATAGAAAAGCCAGTGGGAAATATCAGATTGTCGGATAAAAAACTTAAACCGTTAAAAAAACTCTCTGTATTGCTTAAAAAGGAAAAAGATCCAATATATATAATGGATAAGGTGTTTAATCTTAACCCTAGTAAATTCATTAGAAAATATGGAAAAAACTATGAATTCTATTCTAAGTATGCGGATGATCAATTGCAAAATAAAATTAAAGGTTATCGTTCATACTTGTTATCACTCATGAGCTATAATGATAAATATGGTTGTGTTAATGCTAAATGTATGCAAAAGGTTAAAGGTTTAGTTGAAGTTTTTGAGTCTAATATCAAATAAAGATTAGGAATTATACCTTGGTTACATAGCTGAGATATTTAGAAGTCTTTTAGAACGAATATTGTAGCTCAACTAGCTTAGGAAAAAATTGTACATAATATTGTGTACTTGTCTGGGGCATCTCATTTGTCACAAGATTTACTATATCCCGGCCACTTTGCTTTTGTATCCATGACAATCAAGCGGCAAAGCTCTTT
The DNA here is from genome assembly GCF_001635455.1 of Vibrio sp. HI00D65. GTDB lineage: Bacteria > Pseudomonadota > Gammaproteobacteria > Enterobacterales > Vibrionaceae > Vibrio. The sequence continues at coordinate 11,416 of NZ_LWEH01000044.1, read as the reverse complement.
CCTGAAGCTTAATCCAAAGAAAAAGGCTGCCAAATGGCAGCCTTTTTTAGTTTGCAAGCAAAGGTGTTAACGTCCTTCCCCGATAGGACAGGGTGATAATAACCCATTTAGATGTTAGCGATACCGTTAACTAGGTTGACTGCGAATGAGCTCAAAGAATGAGCTCAGCCGTTAGCACTTCTCCATTATTAATGCGACACGCCCCACAACTCTCACATCATCTTCCTCAACGGTTAATGTCGATCCGTTAAAGCTAATCGCTAGTTTTTTACCTGGAAGGCGCTGAATCTCGTTAAGTGAGAGTAGGCCGTCCATATCTACTAAGTAAGTACCGCTTACTGCTTGGCGAACTTCTTTATCGACAATGAATGTTGTCCCATCATGCTCGATGCCCATTACATTCAGAACTCCAAGTTTGTCTAAGTAGCTTTTATCAAACGCTAACGTTTCATTCCCTATAAGCTTTCCGTTCACTAAGGCGAAGTGATCGATGTCAAACAGTGTCTTCGCTTCATTCCTCTTGGAAACATGCTTTTGCGTGTTTTTGTCAGGGAAAGCCTCACCTACACCAGTAGCCATATAAGAAACAGATGCTCCAGTTCTCAAGTGAGTCCTAATAATTATCTCATAAGGTGTTAATTTACGTTGGTGCCATGTGGAAATCGTTGATTTCGGTACGCCAAGAACCTCTGCAAGTGACAGGAAATCACGTGAATTAGTGATCTCTTTCAATTTTTCGGTTACTTCACGCCCTTTTAAATACTCAATTGGGCGATCCAAGTCTTGATAATCACTCATAATCGATCTAATATTCGCCTTGTTGGGTGAATGATGAGGTGCAACTAATCATTCCCGTATAAAACATTCAATAACATAAAAGGATAGCACTATGCTCTCATATCAAGTAGTCCTAAATACGCCTTTCATGACGTACGACCAATACTCTCAGTTCTCTGGTATGCCTAAACGTACCATCATGGATTGGGTTGCTGACGGTCGCTTACCTATTAAAACCAAAGCAAAAGGTAAGGAAACCCCGCTTATCAATATGATCGCCCTAGTTGAAATGGCGACTCGTGAAACGATGGAAAAGTTAGGGTAGGCCGCTATGCGTTTTTCCTCCCTAATGCCAACCAAAGAGTATTGCCCGTTGTGGCTCAATATTCTTGGTTGGGTTTTCGTTTTCATCCCGTTTGTCTTCAATTGAGTATTGGTTATGAACGAAATTGACTCAATGTGCGAATTCCGTGGCTTTAAACAAAAGGCATTTAATGAAGCGTGCTGTGCATTTGCGAACTCGGAGAACATGACCAAGTTAGCGAAAGCCGTGGGCATGAATGCGACCATGCTTCGTAACAAGCTTAACCCAGAGCAACCGCACATCCTTACCAATGTCGAGCTTGTGCTCATCACTAAGGCCAGTGGCAACTTCACCATTCTAAATAGCCTTTTGCTTGGCCTCGGCGTAGTGACAGCACAAATCCCTAATGATGCGAGTGAAGAGACTTTCATTAAACGCGCATTAGAAAACGCGGTGCACTCGGGTGACTTATCTCGCATGGCTTTAGAACATGCTGGGAACGATCGCCTAAGCCGCACCAACAAACACATTATTATCCAAAAGGCACAGGCGGGTATTAGCAACCTTGTGCTTCTTATCAACGATATCGAAAGCCGCACAAAAGGCGTTTCCCCATTCTTAGCCATGAGTGTGGATTTAGTCGCCAATGGTTCGGCTATTCCCGGACTGACTTAGGAGAGCCCGAATGGAATAGACTAACCCAATTCATAGACCTTGCCCGGATTTACCTGCATACAGCCTAAGCCAAGAGCAGAAAACCAAAGGCTTAGCAATGCTCAAGCAAGTCAAAGCTCAAGTACGAGACGGTGTTCTTTCCAAGTTGCGAACTGACTACGAAGAAGCGGAGAGCCCAACGTTAAAAACGGCGATTAACCGCAGAGCAAGAAGCATCAAACGTAACTGGTCATAACCATAAGCTAAGGATTAAGCATGATTACTCAGACACAAGAAGTCGCGAACAAACGCGCTATTCAATACACCGTCAATTCTATTTACAACTTGGTTTTTGAGAACAGTGATGTGATTGATTTCCGCATTGAGTTTTCTACTAAACATAAGTACTTCGGGGTCTTTCACTTTGAAGGGAATCGCACCAAAGAGCTTCATTTAATCGTGCTACTGGATAGTGAGTCTGCACTTAAAGAGCTATTAGAAGTGGAAGATACGTTAATTGAGCGCATCGCAGAGTTCAAAGATCAAAAAGGGGAGGCGGCCTAATGGAATATTCAGCCGTGTTTCTTTGCCCAAGTGGTGGCATTGTTCGCCACGAAGAGACTCAACAGGTCGCGAACGTTCAAGTTTGGGAATTTGACTCTATGGACGATGCGGTTAATCAAGCTTGCTTAACGCTTGAATGTACCCACCTGCACAAAGGCGTGATCTCAAAAGGTGAGGGTAAAAGTGGGTTCATGGTGGTGACAAACCAGGAGTTGGAGGCGATATGAGCGAAGCGTTAAAAGTGGCCGCTGAGGCTCCGGGATACATCGAAACTTTATTAGTGGAAATGCTGGAAGGTAATCATCCCGATAATGAGGTGTTGTTAGGTACTTTGCTTTCGGGAAATGAGTCGATTCAAATTCAACTGAAGATCACCCGCAAACCAGAAGACTTCATGGATGAGTGTTAATGCATGGAATTGAATGAACTTCTCTATAGCGTAGGGGCTGTAATGCCCCTCGATAAAATTCGCAGAAACGATGCCAGCTTTAACGCTGGTTTTTTAGTATCCAAAATTTACACCGACCAAGAGCAAGCGCTTCTAGATTCCGGTTTGGTGAAGAAAATCCCAATTTACGATCGCGTTTTTAACCAGAGATCGAAGCGAGAAGTGGAGCTTCAGAAATCGACCGATCTCTTTAAAGCGCTTAACCATCGCACGGAACACGACCGCGAAGCGGCGGCGAGAATCGCCGAAAACACTAGGCCTGTCAAAGGGCGCAAAAGTCAGACAGAAAAATACAGGCATCGAATTGAGCGAAATCGTCGCACTCTGAGGCTTCTGGACAAGGTAGTGAATCCATCAGAAGTGTTACAAAGCCCAGAGTCGTATTTCAACCACGACTCGCTCTATGGCTCTACAGAGCGAAATCAGCCTGCTGTGCTGCGTGAAAAGGGGAGGGAAAACCGCTGTGAACCCAAAATCCTTCCCACATCGGTACAACTGCAGCAACGTGAATGCTTTAACCAGTATCGAATTCAGCACATAACACAAACACCGGCGAGCAAAGCACCTGTAGCAAACAGTGGTGATAGATACACAGACAAATTAACCAAGCGAGCTGTTACCCAGATTTTTGAAAGTGCTGCGTATTCAGCAATTTGCAATGATGGATTCACTACGTTCCTCACTCTGACGTTTACCAAAGCTCAGCGATTGGCGATTTTTGGTGGTATGGCCGATGAATCTGCTCTCGGGCATCTTGGTGCGCGTCATCCTATCCGCTATCGAAGAAACATGGTGACTTATGCGAGTAGCCCGGCTGAGAAACGAGTGGCGTTGCCGGTCATGGATATCGGTGGGCCTTATTCAACGGTCCCATTTGCCAATAGACCTCGGACTAAGTTGATGAATGGAGGTGGTGAGATAGCAGGTGATTACTGCCGCTTGGAAGACAAGCCGAAAGCTGAGTTTACCTTAGAGAAAACTATTGAAACCACAATGGGCAAAGAGGTGTCTCGGATTCTTGATGCGATGAAGAAAATGTATCAAAGAGGTTGGGTTGCTGATCATACAGTCCAAGTTGATACAGATAGCGGCCAGAAATATTGTGATTTAAAAGCTGAAAAAGTGCCGGCATATATTGGAAAGCCTAGTGACGTTGGCCCAACAGATAAACCGCTCGACTTTCATTACATTTGGGTCGCTGAGTGTCCTGCAAATGAGGATGGTGAACCCAACCCCCACGTACATGTTCTTTTAAAGTGGAATGTTGAACCTAGGTTCTTTAGTGCCTGGGCAAAACGTCTAGAAAAAATTTGGGGACACGGATTTGCAACACTCGAGAGAATCAAAAAGCCAAAGGCTGCCGGCTCTTACATCATTAAGGCTGTGGGCTATGCCGCTAAAGGAGGGGATTCAGCACAAGGGCTGATAAAGGGAAATCGTTACAGCATATCTAAATGTACACGAGCGCCAAAGTGGCAGTGCTTGGCATCGTTTGAAGCGGACAACATGACGGCAGTCATTAAAGAACTAGGCCATAAGCTAGACCAGTGGAAAAAACCGTTAAAGCGGAGAATATCAAAGCTGAAGGTAGCTAAAGACCAAACGATTAAAGCCAAGGCGATAGCCATGAAACAAGGCAAACCGAAATCTCTCACAGACAAAATGCAGAGCCGAATTATTCGTTTAGAAAAACAGGCAGAAAAGGTAAACCAAGAAATTCGCGAACGTGGAGTGCATGCCTCTAGTGGTAACCGGTTTTCAGTGACGTTTGAAGGTGACGAGTCACGTACCAAGGTTGATGAGTTTCTGTATTGGGCAGCTGGTGCTCGTGGTTGGTCTATGGAGTGTAGAGATTTGGATTTAGCTGATCTCAAACAAGAGGCTGATACATATTACGAAAGTAGCTTTGTTCATCACCAGGAACGGCGAGCCTATTGGAAGGCAGTATTTGAAGATAGCCCTCTTATTTTGGATGTGGATGACGACGAAAAGAGTTATTGGATGGATACTCAAGCACAGTATTTAGAGTCACATTTTGAGGCATTGTTGTGTGAGTAAAACTGAGGGATGAATCTCGCTTCATAACAATACTGTATGAATACGTACAGTATTTCTGTATATTTATACAGTAATTTGATTTGGAGTAGAGCTATGTCATTAAAAAATCAGGACATATTCTTACAAGCAATGGGGTTCATTATTGATGCTGTAGCGCTCAGCACTGAAGGTGAAAGCAGGGCTGATATGGGTATTTATTTGATGAGTCTATTGGTTGCGGATCAAAAAGGAGAGTTGAAGCCAGAAAAATTAGCCGCTATTAAGCAGCTAATCGAGATGGCTGATGAGATCCGAACGTGATTTGGATTTCTAGTTAAATATATTTCTATGGGATTAAAGTTAGCATTCTTATTATTTTCAATAATATCAATAACTTAATGTTATTGATTATTGTTTTTTTTAGATTTAGATTGTGCCGATAATCGTGTGCTGGCCGCACAATCTAGTGTTTAAAAAAGGAATTCAGTATGAAAAAAAGCTTCTTAATTTTATCAATGGCGTCGTTGTTATCAGCGTCGGTATTTGCTAAAAATCTTTCATTTTCAAACCCAAGAACTCTATTGCCCAATGAGGATGTACAGTCTTTTGAACTTGCAGATCTAGACGGTAATGGAAAACAAGAAATTGTATATCTAACGTCTAACGGTGAACTTAAGTATGCAGCCTTAGGCCATTATATCACCGAATCAAGTCGTGATATTCTTCGTAGTTCGTATCAATGGGCTGTTAAAGATCGTCCAGGTATAACGATGAGTTTTAGTGAGAATACGTACATAATTTCAGGAGAAGTAAATGGACGTGGATCTAATTTATATTTTAAAGATGGTACGTTCAGTGGGAATTATGTGCAGCAAACAATATTGATTGATTACATTTCTGATACTGAAATCAGCGGTACATTTAAGGATGGGCGTTTGGGAATTGACGATGAGGTTCCTTTCACTGCGGTTCCAAAGTAGAAAACCCAACTAAGGTATCAAAAGTTGTTGTTTTAGCTCTTGGCGCTGATCGGGTGCCAAGGCTTTAACCATTTCAAAAGCCAACTGAGAAGTCGTCTTAGCTGAAGGGCTAAGAGTATGGCTGAAGGAAAGGTTCATCACAAAGGTATGGCCACACTCAGGGTCACTACAACTACAATATAAATCGCTATAACTCGCTGAAATACGGTTTGATTTTTGTATGCGGGCTTTCTCGCCACACTCGGGGCAAACTACTCTCATATAACACCATGAACCTATCGAAATGATAAGCCCATGGTACTAAATTATGCTGATGATTTATACAGTCCTCAGGGCTTTTGGGATGTCTTTTTGTTTTTTCTAGGGGACGTGCTTACCTAGATGAGCCACAGTTGGCAAACTATGCAGAAAAATTCTGTATTTTGTGAAGTGATGAATCATATGTGACAGATGAGTTATTGAATATGTAGCATATCAATGTAAATTCTGTCTAATAAAGCTGTTATACGTTCAGAGGAGGCACGGTGGTAGTAATATATGGAATCAAAGAGTGTTTGAACCCGATCAAAGCTCAATTATCAGATGTAATTCAGGCATCTATGACTCAAGTTCTTGAACTTCCTGAGGGCAAGCGCGCTCATCGGATCGTTCCACTGGATAAATCAGACTTTTACTACCCAGAGGGTAGAACAGATGCCTACACGGTTATTGAAATTAACATGATGGCAGGGCGTAAAGTCGAAACCAAGAAAGCACTGATTAAGGCTCTATTTACAAATATTGAGTCTAGTCTTGGTATCTCACCAATCGATATTGAAATTATCCTCAAAGAGCAAGCACCTCATTGTTGGGGTTTTCGTGGTATGACTGGTGATGATGTTCAAGATTTAACTTACAACGTAAATATTTAGGGGCTTAATAATGGGTAAAGTGATTTTATCGGGCTACATTGATATCCCAGAAAATTAGTTAGAAGTTGTCACAACAGCACTTGATAAGCATATTGAACTGACTCGTAATGAAGCGGGTTGCTTAATCTTTGAAGTAACTCAAAGTAGTGAGCTTTCAACTCGGATTACTGTGTATGAAGAGTTTACAGATAAAGCAGCGTTTGAAAGTCATCAAGCAAGAGTTAAAACCTCAGATTGGGGGCGCGTAACAGGTAATGTAAAGCGGACGTACAGTATTGTGGAATAGAACGTATAACAAAGTGTTTAAGACAGATTTCCAACGCATGGCATTTTTCATTCCATCGTTGGGTTCAGTGTTTACGGTGGTCTGATTAGGTTTTGTGGTGGCGTTGCTCACTACTTAACGCGCGTTATAAATCTAATTCAGTGAGGCATTTTTTTTGAAAATTAACGAGCTTTGTCACATTGCAATCAGTTGTATTTCAATTGAAGAATCAACCAATTTTTATGAAAATATATTTGGCTTCAAAGTAGATGGAACACTTGGCAGTAACAATGGGAATGTTAAGTTAAGAGTAAGCGAATACTCGTATATAGAGCTTTTTCCGTTTGAGCAGTACAACTCTAAAGGTAGAGGATGTATTGCTCATTTCGCATTGTCTGTAGAATGTCTTGACTCCGCAATTTCTCATATGAGTAATAAAAATCAAAGTATATTACGTGGACCTTTCACTGTACGTTGCAAGAATAGTCAAAAAGACATTAGTAAAGTTGTGTTTTATAGTGGTCCAGATGGTGAAGAAATTGAGTTAATTCAGCGTTACTAGATTTATAACAAATCGTTCAAGTCTGATTCGCAAACGCGTGCCGATTTCGCTTCGCTCCATTTTGGCACACGTTCACTCACAGTTTAACTGGGCGTTATATGCACAGAGAGAATTACAGATGATTCGTAATTATTTAGAAACGGAAAAACAAATTCAGAACTCTGCCCATGATGGGATTGGCTCTGTCGAGTTATATGAAATTTGGAGTAAGTCAGACTTCGCTAGCAGCTGCGATTTTATCGACAGACAAATTATCCCGCCAAATTCTACGGTTGGTTACCATAAACATGGCAACAACGAAGAGATGTATATCATTCTCGAAGGCTCTGGAACAATGACTATTGATAACCAAGAGGTAAAGATTAAAAAAGGCGATATGATAAAAAATAAGCCTTATGGCGAGCACGGTTTAATAAACGATTCAGATTCAGACATTGAGCTGTTAATTATTCAGTTTAGCTTGGATTAATGTACATATAACAAGGCTCTCAACAGTGCCCCTGAACACGTGGCACTTTTGCTTCGTAAAAGTGTATGTCATGGTTTCGGTGACGTTAGCTTGGCGTTATGTTCTTCGGGCTAGGAAGGGATACGGAAACACTAGTATTAAGCTTGAACTGCAACTACTTCCAACAGCCACCGCATCCGGTGGCTTTTTTACGCCTGTCTCAAAGCCCCACCGAAAGCATGCCCAATCCACGGAAAACGCACTCCTCCTACCCGCCTGCAGCGTTTTCGAACTCATTTTTTCGCAATTCTATTTCAGCGAAATTCTGCGACCGTAATAGGGAGCTAGCAAGCCGCGAGCCCTTCAGGAGTAACGGGGGATGGGGGATAGTTGAAGGGCTGAGAATGGCTTACAGGACGCCTAATAAAATTGCGAAGAGTGCAAAAAATTGCAATAAATTGAAATTTTGACGATCAGTATTGATCTGTTGGTTTTTGTTAAGTGATTGAAATATATGAATTCCTGTGTTTTAGGTCAGGTTTTTGATGATCATTTGTGTTTTTTTGATGATCAGTTTCGTATCGCCTCAGCCCTTGTTGGATAAGGGCTGAACGTGAATTGCAACGAAAAACAAAATTGCAAAAAATGTCACTGTGTTTACGTTACTCAGCTTAAGCAGGGCAGTATCACCGTTCTCTAAGAAGTCATGTACCACTGACTGTATTGAGATTACGCAGAACGCTCAAGTTGAAATTACGGGCGGCAAATCTTCGAGGAGTTATCGAGTACAATAAGGGTATGAGTAAAAACAAAAGGTCAAACTCATTTGTGCCCCATTCCGAGTTTGCGCAACAAAATCGTGAAAAATTTAATCGAATAGGTTTATGGGCGTATCCGAACGACTCAAGTGTTATCGCATAAATAGTTAGCATTGAGTATGTCAAAGACCTTCACAGGCTGAATTTCGACCTGACTAGTTACTCTTTATTTGACTCCATATTTTTGTCTCAAACTTGCGTCTTGCGTAGTGAGCAGTGCTTTGAGATAGAAGTAGGTTTTATAGCGGCATAATGTCGTATATGAAATGAGCCACTAGGTATAAGGTATTGATAAATATTAATTAAATCTTAGACAGTTGTCAGATTTTCAACAACCTTAGGCGGAGCTCATCTTTAACAAAGATGGTACCATTAAAACGTCAAATAACGTGAAATTTGAGTTGGGGGCGTAGCCATGATAAAGGCAGTAAAGACACACGTGAGTAATTTAGCAGGAAAGCAGCGGCTGTATGACGTAACGTTATCCAGATTTTGGCAAATGAACCAAAAAGCCATGGATGATGAAGGACACAATTGGTTTGGATTTGAATCGGGATATGAAAAGCAAAAAAAATTATTTTTTATTGGCCATCATGCGCCCTCGGTTTCGGAACAAGCGGTGGCTGAACATTTGAGAACGGCTCAGCAGTACCTAATGCGATGGCAGCGCGTGCTTTCAGAACCGGAAGGGGGCATTGTGGCGTTTACCTATCAGGGAGTCGACTTTTCTGTGCCCACACGTGGTAAAGCCCAGTCAGTACCTGTTACTGATTGGCTAGATTGGGTATTTATAACAATCATAACCGGGCGATATGGTGATCTAAATGCCCTAATGGCCCAATTAGGGCGTGGGCAAGTAAATTGTGGGGAAATTTTTGGTTCGCTGCATTGCGAAATTATTTTGCACTTATTGGGTTTGCAACCCAGCCAAGATATTACTGCTGCCATTGAGCGACTGACGCAGTTAATTGATGAAGGCGATTGCGCTGGCAGAGAGCGCTGGATGATTTTCCACAGTATTACCATCACGCTTGGTTTCTATGATGTGATGCAAGCGGTACACCAACAAAATCAAGAGGCATATCGTGATGCTATGCACCGTGCTTTGGAAATGCATCAAGAGTGGTGGACGCATGATAAAGATTTTAGCCAAAGGGAAACGGGGTATGTGTCACTGCCGTTGCTCACAGCGGCTAAATACGCCAAAGAAAAGTATGGATTGACCCTTGATGTTGAGTCAGGATATTTACCTAATTATGTATTCTCAAACTCGTAAACAGTGAAGTAAAAATGATCGGTGGCGTTGTTGCCGATCATTACACTGATTGTCACAGTTCCCTAGCGTTATTGAGCGGTTCTACTACCGTTAGTAGTGGTATAAAACTAAGCGAATTTTCCACATTCTCACTTATCAATTAATTTGTAATTTAAATAGGTCGCTAACAAGCTTTTGTCCAAAAGCGTCTTAGGTTGAGTTTTTACCCGTGGCGCTTTCTAGCTCAAAAGTGCCCCAATATGATTTAGAAAAACATGTTCAAACTTAAGGGACACGCGTTTCCCCAACAAAATCTAATGTCAAATATTGGCTGTTTTAGTCGCCCACTACACTTACTTTTCCGTATAACTAAATCGTTTATTAAGTATGAAAAGTGGCACGTTTGTTTAGTATCGCCTCAAAACTTGACTTTACGTTGTCATCATTCTTATTTGTTTAGTTAAAATCATATAACTAATTACTCCACCGAATACTGGGAGGCCTAATGAGAGGAATAGTATCATTCCTTTACTCTGAACTTCTTTGTTAACTATTATGATTATGAGCGGTAGAAACCAAGCTGTGACAGCTGAACTGAAAATAGATACGCCTAAAATTGTAAATGCCATTTCGTTGTGAATACCTGAATGGTCAACTACAAAACTTAGTATCAACATAACCCAAAATAGAACAATAGATTGCTTTAGTAACCTCAGCATTTTCATTAGCATTAGTTTCGCACTCCTAATCAAGTAATAAATGTGGCCAATGTAATCTTTTGTTCAATGTAAATTTAGGGTTGTTACTGTGCTGGTATGGAAGTATGACGTTTACGACTTGTTAAGACGTTTGTAGTTTTCCTCCTAAACAGCTTAGTCCAGAGACAATGTTAGCTCTTTTGTGCCCCAAAGCAATTAAGATTGTTTACTCCACTCAAGTATCTGTTCCAAATAAGCCCTAATTTTTCTTATGTTTGGTTCATGGCAAGGATCATTGGTTTTCCTTATAGTTTTCAATAAAGATTTTATTTAGTGGGCTTACAGTACCCGCAAAATATTCGCCAATAACATGGGTATATATTTGTGTCGTCGCTACATCTGAATGTCCTAATAGCTCTTGGACTGTACGAATATCTTGCCCCGAGCGCAGCAGTTCGGTAGCGAAGCTATGACGGAAGGTATGGCATGTTATTCGTTTATTAAAGATTTTAGCCTGTTGCACCGCTCGTTTGAGAGCCTTTCTTGGTGCAGAATCGTGTAAATGATGCCGACAAAGCTTATTAGTCAGTGGGTGCCGACAGATGCTTAAAGAAGGAAAGATAAACATCCAAGCAATTTGTTTAAAAGCGTTCGGGTACTTTTTACCAAGGGCGTGTGGAAGCGAGGGACCGATG
>NZ_LWEH01000043.1 GCF_001635455.1 Vibrio sp. HI00D65 | reverse complement strand
GACTGCAGCTGCTGGTACTGTTGTTGGGGTAGTAACGCTAACGGGCATCGGTCTTGTAATGACTGACTTCGTTGAGTTTATCTCAGGTGGTAGCATCATCCTTATGCTGCTCTTCACTGCGGTAATCAGCTTGATCTTGGGTATGGGCTTACCGACTACAGCAAACTACATCGTTGTATCGACACTGATGGCACCTGTAATTGTGACCCTAGGTGCAGCACACGGTCTTATCATTCCACTGATTGCAGTGCACTTATTCGTGTTCTACTTCGGTATTCTTGCCGATGATACACCTCCGGTAGGTCTAGCAGCGTTTGCAGCAGCGGCAATTGCGAAATCAGATCCAA
>NZ_LWEH01000042.1 GCF_001635455.1 Vibrio sp. HI00D65 | reverse complement strand
AGATGTTTCGCCAACTTGTGTGAAGGCCATTTGTCTTTACCATGCCCAAAATATTGAATGTCGCCAGTACTGGATATTTCCTGGCATAAGGCTTTGAGCAGAGTGCTTTTCCGGCTCCATTTGGGCCAAGCAGCGTGGTTACTTTTCCTGCTTCAATCTCTATGGATACACTATCTAGTATCTTTTTACTGCCGAACTTTACTTCAATATCGGTCGCTTTTAGCGCTGCAGGAAACATTAAAGGATTCTCCCTTTCTGTTGGAATAGTAGGTACAAGAAGAAGGGTGCGCCAATAATCGCGGTGACAATTCCTACTGGT
>NZ_LWEH01000041.1 GCF_001635455.1 Vibrio sp. HI00D65 | reverse complement strand
ATCGAACGCGAAAGAGCTAGTCTTCAAGCGTGAAGAGCAAAACTAGACGTTGTTTATTCAAGGTACAAGTTTACGCTAGATACCAACTAGATATAGAAAAGCCCCATGCAGTTCGCTGCATGGGGCTTTTTGTTGAATCATTCAGAAGTTAGCAAGTCAGCAGATTACTTTTTCTTTGCAGCTTTCTTTTTCTTCGCGATTTTTTTCTTCTTCGCGAGCTTCTGCTTCTCTAATGCTTTCTTATCTTCTTTCTTTGGTTTCTTTTTCTTCGTTACAGCGGCTTTCTTGTGCGTTGGGCGCATTCCTTCAACGAAGCGCTCTTTGATTGCTTCTTTGGTGTAACGAGCAACGCGTTCAATCATTAATTGATCGTGTGCTTCGATTAGAGAAACCGCATTACCTTTTTTACCTGCACGAGCCGTACGGCC
>NZ_LWEH01000040.1 GCF_001635455.1 Vibrio sp. HI00D65 | reverse complement strand
CAAGCTTAGCAGCAATCTCTTCCGCTGTTGGTTCATGGTCAAGTTTCTGTGATAGTTCTCTTGCAGTACGCAGATAGATGTTCAGCTCTTTAACAACATGAATTGGCAAACGGATAGTGCGAGTCTGATTCATCAAAGCACGCTCGATGGTCTGACGAATCCACCATGTTGCGTAAGTAGAAAAACGGAAGCCACGCTCTGGGTCAAACTTCTCTACGGCGAGAAATTTTAACTACCAAACGCAGGTTACTTTCGATCATGCGTTTGCGTGCTGCTTCATCACCGCGTAGAGCTCGACGTGCGTAGAGCACCTCTTCTTCTGCGGTTAGTAGTGGTGAGAAACCGATTTCGCCTAGATACAGTTGCGTCGCA
>NZ_LWEH01000039.1 GCF_001635455.1 Vibrio sp. HI00D65 | reverse complement strand
AGCTTTCCAAGTGTCGATACTCTTATCAAACACAAGCAATGACATTGGAAGTCCACCACCGATCGCTTTAGACAGACACAAGATATCAGGGTTAACGCCCGACTCTTCAAACGCGAATCGATGACCAGTTTTACCGACACCACACTGAATTTCATCAAAAATCAGTAGGATACCGTGTTCGTCACAGATGCGACGCAAGCCTTGTAGCCAAGACGCAGGAGCTGGAATCACACCGCCCTCACCCTGTACGGGCTCAACGATCATTGCAGCTGGCTTCATGATGCCAGACTCATCATCGTTCAACATGCGTTCGATGTAACGAATACTTGCGTTAGCCCCTGCTTCTCCGCCAATGCCAAACGGGCAGCGTAGGTT
>NZ_LWEH01000038.1 GCF_001635455.1 Vibrio sp. HI00D65 | reverse complement strand
GCTACGTGAATTTGAAGTGATTGTGTCCCCAAAAGGTGAGCAATTTGCAGTGACGGATCCCAAGGGCAACATCTTAATGCAGCCTCAGCCATACCCACCACAAGGGCCTGTGACGATTAACGGTACGACCTTTGAGCTAACAGCGGGAGCTGTGCCGAACGATAAGTTTACGGCAAACCTTGTACCATCAGAGGGTGACAATGGCAACTTACGTAATTTTCAAGATCTTCAAACCGAAAAAGTTTTGAACGATGGTGAGTCTACGATTTTAGACCTTTACCACAACCTGAATACTAATACGGGTCTGAAGTCTTCAACGGCTAATCGTTTAAGTGAAATTGCGACGTTGGAAAAGCAGTCTGCCCAAGAGCGTATTGCTTCAATCTCGGGGGTCAACCTCGATGAAGAAGCGGCAAACATGATGAAGTTTCAACAAGCTTATATGGCTTCTTCACGCATCATGCAAGCTGCTAACGACACGTTTAATACTATTTTGGCTCTGAGGTAGAATTGTAAATGTTGAATCGTATTTCCAGCTTCCATAAT
>NZ_LWEH01000037.1 GCF_001635455.1 Vibrio sp. HI00D65 | reverse complement strand
TTTTAAGAGGCAAGACTTGAATCGACATCGCTAAGTTGTCGTCAACACGAAGAATACTCGGCGTCAGGCTTTCTTCTCCCATTTTGACTTCAGCGATATCGTCAATACGAATGATCTTTCCGTTATCAACACGTATCACTAAGTCTCGGACATCATCAACACTAGTCACCTGATTAACTGGGTTAATTGAGAAATCTCGAACCTGACCTTTGATAGTACCCGCAGTAAATGTCGCATTGTAAGAACTGAGTGTACCCACCACATCAGAAGCATTCATATTGAGCGCCATCATGCGATCCGGTTGAAGCCAAACCCTAACTGCTTTTTGGCTGCCACCGTATGGCCCCCAAATACCACCTACACCTTGAATATGTTTAAACTGAGGTACAACTTGTTGGCTAATGTAGTCGTACATATCTTGCTTAGACATTTTGCCAGTGTTCACAAATGTGATGATATTA
>NZ_LWEH01000036.1 GCF_001635455.1 Vibrio sp. HI00D65 | reverse complement strand
TATTGGATAACGTAAATACGCTATTTATGAATTTACGTTTTTCAGAAGTAAGTTCTCGCCTGATTTGGTCGGCCTTCTACGAATCAACATAATAAACAGTACGCCACTGACGAAGCCCATCAATACCATGCCGATCATGTAGCGATCACTTTTGCGGTAGTGGTGATCCGATATTGCTGTCATTTTACCTGTCTCAAAGGTGACGCGGATAAAACCAATGATGGTGTTTTCTTTCGAGTAAATTGGCTCTACTAGCTGCTGTCTACCGATACTCGCGGTTGAAAGTGGTGTATCTAGGCCAAGAACCTCACGA
>NZ_LWEH01000035.1 GCF_001635455.1 Vibrio sp. HI00D65 | reverse complement strand
ACATACTCCTCTTGGGCAGCAAGCATGAAGAATGCTGAAGTTAATGATGGCGCGATGCTAGTCTTAGCACAAAAATGGGCACAGGCTTTAATGGGAGTATATACTTGCGTTGGTTCAGTTGAATGTACAAATTGGCTTGTGTCTGAACAAGGTGTTTCTGAAGCTCAAATCACTGAGCTTAAAGACATTATCAACAAAGCTAATAGTTAATCGTGTAATTTTCACATAACAATCTGTTTAAGAGTGATTCGCAACGCTTGGCATTTTTGCTATGCGTTGCGTTTTGTGTTTAAGGTGGTATGCGGGAGCTTCGGTATTGCGTTGCTCACACCTTAACAGGGCGTTATATTTTTTGGAGTAGTACGTTGCTTGAATGGAATGAGTATTTTATAGCAAGAAAAAGCGGTGTTAAAAAGTTGTGGAAACCATTACTTGAAGAAAGGGTTCGTCACTTTGAATCACTTCACGGTGAAGACTTAAAAAAGTATATATACGAGCTTTGTGTGGGGTATTTTGATCATGGTCAGCAACAAATACCATTACAACATCCTAAGATTTGGGAAAAAGTACTTATTCAATGGTCTTCTGAAATAGAGTTAAATAACGAAAAATATATGCTTTGGGCATTTAAGGCTACATGCTTCAAAGACGTATATAAAATAGTTGGTTTAGAACCTAGCTTATTGCTTGAGAGAATTCTCCAGTCAAACTCGGAAAACTATGAAGCAAAACAATTGCTCATGTTGCACCATATAGACACGTTAGATTTTGCATTACACGAATTACCGAGAGGATTGGTTGTAGAGGAGAAAACCTGTATTGATGCGATAAAGCGCTGTGATGCCTTAATTTCTGATACTCCTGAATTGGCTGCTTGCAAAAATAGATGTGATGGTGATTTCGAACATTACAAAAAGATGTACTTTGCATGGAATGAGTATAAATCAAGGGGGCTTGAAGAAGACTTCTTTACATGGTTTGAAAACAAAATATAACAAAGCATTTAAGACGAATTCCCAACGCTCGGCATTTTCGGTTTGCTTCAGTTTAAGTGTTTACGGCACAATACTTTAAGTTCAGTGGTCGCGTTGCACACCACTTAATGCGGCGTTATGTGCTTTAGAGAAATGAACAAACAAAAGGTAGCTTATGAGTCTTCTAATCGATATACCGTATAAGTTGAATAATTTTCTTATATTTGTCACTTGGCTTGCCCACTGGCTAGGGAAGTTTTTAGTTATTGCGATATTTCTAATTGCTAGTTCGGCCCTAATCAATGAAATGTGCCTTTCGTTCGGTGTAAAGATTCTTGCAGAAAACCATTGGTTGTTTGTTTTATCTAATCTTGTATACAACGAGAGGGCGTGGGCTCCTGCTACGGCAGTTGTTGCTACAACGGTTGCAATGGGACATTTCCGGACACTTGAAGTAAATATCGAGAAGGAGAACCGAGAACGAGAATCCGCAAGAACCGAACAACGCACATAACAAACCGTTCAAGAGGGATTCTTAACGCGCGGCATTTTCACTATGCGTTGGTTTTAGTGCTTACAGCGGTATGCGTCGAATTTTGTATTGCGTTGCTCACCCCTTAACAGGGCGTTATAAATACCATCTACTTTTGAGTCTGGTGGTTCTTGGAAGCATACATATTCGAATGTGAGGAAGAGTACATTGAAGTTTTGGTTTGTAGGCGAAGCTATATGTTTGGTCTTTTATATCTTCGTTTTTTCAGAGATTAACTATGATGTAACCCATAATTTTCTTTACTCTGCTGTAGTAATGCTTGTATCTGCTGTCGTTGTCTATTTAATGTTTGCTGTGAAATTTATTAGGATACAGTCTCGAAATCAGACTCCGGTTGAAAGCAGTACATTCAAACAATATGGGCCTAAGAAAAACCGTTGGTATGAAAAATACTCGAAGTCAACAGTTGCTTTCTTATTATGGGTAGCAACAACTTTTTTACTTTCGACGATTGATCAAAGTATTGAGCTAGATAAAAGAGTGACTACTGGGCTGAGCATACTTGAGTCAAAGTCAACGACTATTGGAAGATCCCGAGCAGCGTTAGTAGTGGTTTCTGATGACGGGAAAAGCATAACTTGTCGGGGATATTACAACCACATTATTGAGAAAAATCTGCCCGCTACAGTTAGCCTTATATATTCTAAGACACTAATTGGCTTCGAGAAGATCAACTGCCAACTACATTTAGACAAAGAGTAATTCTCTGTGTTGTGAGAATTTAAGCGGGATGCTTGTAAGCAATGTATTTATAACAAGAGACTATGGTTTCAAGATACTTTTTCATAACTGATCTTGATGCAACTAAGTCATTTAAGCTAACAAGGTTTTGTCCAGAACCTTCATAGTTGGCACTTCCTAACTCAGTTGTGTCCAACATTAAGTTGCAAATCTAATCAAGATCTACATTGAGAAGCGTAAAAAGATGGCGATCATCCCGACCTATACAACCTATCATTGCAATGCTCTAAATGAGCATGTCAAACGACTGTTATCCGATTCAGTCATTGAGCAGCCAAGTATCCTTAGCGGGAGACGTACATTTGCTGTAAGGCTAAAACATCAAGTGATGGTATTGTTTTTCTGACAAAAAATTCACATATTTCAGATTTTTATTAGACTAGGTGCCGATATCATCATTGCTGTCAGCAGCCGTGAGATCAGTGTAAAAAGGAGCTCGCAGTTTTGGTCATGTGAAGAGTGCATCAAGTGTCAATTCACTGGCTAAGAGATCAATCTGATCGTTAATTTAAAAGTTGTTCATTAGGAGTAAGCAATGAAAAAACAAGCGGTAGTAATTTCTGCATCTCTACTGATGGCTTCAGTAGCTCATGCTAATGTTTATGTCGGTGGTAAAGTAGGTAAATCATGGATGGATGATGCCTGTATCGCTGGTCAGCCATGCGATGATGAGGATTCAACATACGGCGCGTACGCTGGATATGAATTCAACCAAAATATTGCTATCGAAGGCGGTATTGAAAAACTGGGCAATTTTGATAAAAGCGCTTTTAACGGCAACGTTCAAGCCTTCACCCTAGCACCAAAATTTAGCCTTCCAGTAACACCAGACATTGCTCTATACGGAAAAGTCGGTGGTGCTTATACCAAGTTTGATGGTAAAGATGATTACTCATACCTTGGTGCTGCAGGGGTGGAATTCAATATTAGCAGCAACGTGACTGCTCGCGCTGAATATCAAGCTCTGACTGATATCAATAACGATGTCACCAAAGCCATGGGTAATAGTGCGACTATCGGCATCTCATACAAATTTGGAGCGAGTCAAGCACCAGTCGCTCAGGCGGAGCCAGAACCAGTGATTGAAGGTGTCGAAGAAGTGGTTGTTGAGCCAGTCATAGTGACAAAAATATTTGATGCAAAAGTAATGGGCGCTGGAAACTTTGAGACTGATAGTGCCAGACTCAAGACAGAAAGTGCCAATGGGCTGGATAGCATCGTTGAAGTCTTAGACGATTACCCTCAGTCTGTGGTACAGCTTACAGGCTACACGGATACATCGGGACCAGAAAAATACAATCAAAAATTATCTGAGCAACGTGCGCAGTCTGTAAAAGCCGTGCTTATCGCTAAAGGCATCGATGAAAGCCGCATTACCGTTACCGGTAAAGGTGAGGCCAACCCTATAGCGTCAAATGAGACGCTCGAAGGCCGTAAACAAAATCGCCGTGTAGAGATCAATATTCCGGCATTTGAATATCAAGTCGAAGAATAAACACTGAGCTTAAATAGGCAGAGATGGCAAAACATGTCATCTCTGCCCACATGGCTTTGTTTCCTTACTCAACCCACCCTGTCTTTTGATATCACTAGGCGACTCGGTAGCTCTCGGGCATACCAAGCTGTGTAAATCGATTTAATATTGATGCCGCTAGCATCATTTCTTGTTGTTGATCATGCCACTATCAATCGTTGGGTTATCAAATTTGCCCATTATTAGGGCATATATTTGTAATTTGTATTAGGGGGGGCGGTATACGGGAAATCTGATTTCAACATTATTGAGTTGGGCAATTATGAGTTTATGAGTTTATGAGTTAGGCTGCAAAAAAGGTACTCCACATGGATCGCGCAGAGCGAGATTCCATATATAAACACGGTTGTTTAGAGCCTTTAGAAGACATTAAGCGTGCAGAACAGCAAGGCATGTTGAATTAAAAATAATATAAATCGAGATAGACAGGAATGAAAAAGTTATTAGCAATAATATTACCACTAGTTTCGATGTCAAGTATGGCAAATGATTTAGGTTATGAAATAAAAAATGGTCAGTTTCAGACTTCGGAGGGACAGATTCCTGCTGGATGTTTTGCTCAGCTCAAAACTGACTTGAATGGTGATAATTCAGTAGCGTCAATTTATGTAAATCGTAATTCATATAGAGGTTGCATCGCTTCCAATATCCCCTTCCCTGGAGGCGATGAAACGCTAGTTGAGTATCAAATATCCGAAGAACTAAACGGTAATATATTTAAGCTCAATGTCTGTGAAAAAGTCGAAGGGTCAATGGGTTTAGATTGCGATAAAATTCTGATCCAGTTTTCTAATCGCTTATACGTGACACCTGATAGTTCAAAATATGTACTGTCTATTGAAAAAATTGGCGAGTGGTAGTTTGATCTGCGCCAGCTTAAGTTTCTCCTGAGCTCAGATAAAAACGTTCAAACTTCCAGTAACATCGCAATCACCCCGCATATAGCGGGGCGGGTTTAACCGGCTAATAAAGCCATCTACTCAACGTTTTAAGGCTGTCCGTATGCACAACATCTTTGCTGTTGTACCACTCTAATACGCGGTCTCCATAGTAAGTAATATCTTGAATTGAAGGCGACTCTGCCGAATCTTTGGGTTGATAGATATATCCCGAAATAACCCCTAAGCGTAAGTTTTTAGTTTTTCTCTGAGTGTCCAGCACATTTCGGGCGAGTGTGGCGCCTGTTAATTGCCCCGTGACGCTTTGGCCAAGCAACATACCCATACTCCCTCTCCTCACTAAAGGAGCGCTGAGTAGGTTATCGGTACTGTTAACATCAGATAACTTTGTATTGCGTAGGTCACCGACAATACTACCCAAGTTAGTTCGACTGTCTCCCTCTATGTATAATTGATTGTTGCTCGTGTTTAGGGTGATCATATTTTCGTTGTCTTCCGCAGACCCAAAGAGGCCGCCCACATTGTTGCTCTTCTGAACCCAAAGGTTAGAATGAAAGGCCTTGATCGTTTCTGCTTCACTATTCGTTCTAATAAGACCGGCGACTATGCCAACTCCTTGCGGAACTGTTTCACCTGTCGCTTGGACCTGGCTGTGAGTGACGATGACGTTTGTCAGTTTACTCTTCTGGATATCACCAGCTAAGATACCGGCAGCATTAACTTTACCGCCTACTTTTAGCGTAATGTTTTCAAAGGTAAGGTCTCTGACAGTAGCGTCGTCCAATTCTGAAAAGAATCCTGCGTAACGGCTGTTTGTATCAATAGTGAGGTTACGAATGGCATAATTTCTTCCATCAAGTGTGCCATTAAAATCGATAGGCGCCGTTAAAGTGTAACCACTGCAGTCAATATCGTGACTTAAATAGTAGCTTTTCGTTGTACGCTGCTCTATTTCAAGTGCCTTGCTACATGTATCTATCTCTTCACTCGCTAAGGCTGGAACATTCGCAACAACGCGTGTTACTAGGGCGTTGGCATATTACGAATCGATAAGGTCTTCAAGTTAATTGCCGTGCCACTACCAAATGTAATCGCCTGGTTACCTAGTAATGTTTGTATTGATGAAACCGAAGCTGAAACCTGCTTTACAGGAGCGCCCTGGCGCTCCCCGTCACAACATTGCTTTTGGTTTACCGGGGAAAAAGCCACCTCATGAAAGGTGGCGAAGATTGCGGCCAGTGTGTCAGCCTAGGAGTTGCTACAATTTTAGTTGCATTTTGTTTGTATTCCAGATTTTAACTTGCAGATAATTTGAAGTGAGCCGGAAATGTAGTGGTGTAGTACGAAAACTTTCACAATGGGAAAGGTGAATTAGACAACTAAGCAAAATAATTTTGTGTGCTGTCAGCAAAGCGATCTCCTACTTAGATACTGAACACGCGCTTGAGCGAGTAATAATATTTAAGTTAATTCACAACTTGCTAAGTTAGGAAAAACGCCACTAGAAATTGTCCAAAACCTTCACAGGTTGAATTTTTACCCGTGGCATTTTCTAGCTCGAAAACCGTATTGCTCCGGCGCCGCCGGAGTAATACGGAAACTTTCGGTAATTTCTGAAGTTCACATCCTCATCGCAAGGCAATACGGGCATTAGATTGAGCGTGAGTATAATTAGCGTTACTATTGGTTGCATATGATTAGGGGAAATATCCGTCGATAAAGCGTTAGCCATCAAAATGGAGAAAACATGGAAGTACAATTTTTAGAGAACAATTCTGATTATGAGTCAGTCCTAGAAGTGTTGTTACAACTTCGCCCAAATTACAACTTAGATACTTTGTCTGGTCAGATCGAGAAGCAGCAATCAAATGGTTACCAAGTCGTCTATGTCAAATCGCCAGAAGGTGTACTAGCAGCAGCAGGCTTTAGGGTAGGTGAAAAGCTTGCTTGGGGTAAGCATATTTACATTGAAGACTTGGTAACTAATGCGCAATTTCGTTCGAGTGGAGTAGGTAAATTTATTATCGATTGGTTTAAAGCATATGCTTTAGAAAGCGGTTACGAACAAATACATTTGGATTCTGGTGTTCAGCGTTTTCCAGCACATAAGTTCTATTTACGCGAAGGTTTCAATATCGCTAGTCACCATTTTTCTATAGTTGGCGTCCAAAACGGCTAACAAATAAGGATTAACCGTTGCGTAGCCAACGTTAAATCCCAAGTGTTGAACAAGCCCGAGCATTTATAAGTAAATTGTGCTCTATAAGGGAGGCGGGGTGTTTCCCATACTTTTAGTTATTCATGATTTGCTAATGTATGGTTTTGAGAAAATGATTTTTGTCCAATTGTGAGTTTTGATACCAACAAGCCGACTGTATAATCTAGTCGTGGCTAACCCGCGATTGTGTAAGATTGAGTATTAGTCACTGCACATAATCCATTTAGTTTGGCAACTATGCTCACCATATACAAGGGTAAAGATTAATTGGAAGAGTGTAATCATCTATGCCATAAATTCATAAAGGAGGTAAAACAACTTGAAAGGCGATTTTAAAATACAATTGGAAGAAACAGAGTTCAATTACCTTTTTGATCGAGTAGCACTGCTAAGTGAGTCTGTTCGTCAAAAGTACGCGGTTAAAACCTTTGGCAGAGATGATATTCGAGGCTTTCAAGTTGGAGAAAGCCTTAGCCCTATGAATTGTAGAATTCGTGGTGCGTATGAACTGCATGAGGTTTCCCAGTATCTATTGGAAAAGTTCCATAACTCACAGGATGCTTTCTATCTTCCCACTATTGGCACTGCAAAAACTTTAAAAAATAAATTAAAGGAAATCAATGCTGAACCGCTCCGAGGTTGGATTCATGGGCAGTTTTTTGTTGAAGTTGATAGCGTACAACCTTATCAAGAAACACTTAAAACTCGCCTGCTCAGCTGTGATGAAATGGATACTTTTATTCAGATACATTCGACTGGTTTTAAATCAACTAAAGATCATCAGGATTTGGTAACTGCGATGTTCAAAGGATTAGTCGCGCACGGACTTGGAGAGGCATATGTAGTTGAAGACGGTCTACGTCCAATAGCCGCTGGTTTTGTTTATTTTTCAGACAATAATATTGCGTACTTAGCCACAGCTGTCACTAGGAGAAATGATCGAAACAAAGGTGCTCATCAAGCTCTGATTCTACGCCGTATTGAATCTGCCAGACAGAGAGGGATGAAGTATGTTTCTGCTACAGCTCGACTAAATTCACAGAGTCGTAGAAATATGGAAACACTAGGTTTTATTTTATCGCATACGCAAATTTTGGTAAAAAAGAGTGAAGGGGAAGAGTAAACATCGTGTGAGGCTAGCGCATTTTAACCGACCCTGTAAATAATTCTGTGTAACTGTCAGGGTTACATGTATTCCGTTAATCGGTCTTCGAACATAATCATAAAGCGGTTTAGAAATAGTTAGGCGGGTAGCCGCAGAGTTTCTCATAAGGAACCTTGATGAATTTGGTACTCAAGCTAAGAGTTTTGCCGAGTATTTTGCATCTGATAAATCAGGCTCTGTATCAGAAAGAGGAAGATTCGCTTTAAAGCAGTTAGAAAAAACTAGTTAGGACAACATGTTTATAATTTGTATACATCTGCTGAGCGCATATTCACTTTTGATACCGATAAAACTGTTTTAACGATGAAAGGAATTGTCCAATTTCGTGCACGAGCGGCATCGCTTGAAGTTTTGCCGTTCTGCTGTTTTGGGGGGATGGAAAGCTCTCTGAAGGGTAGATTTTGCCCTAAGCCCCAAACTCATTTCTGTCCAGAACCTTCACAGGTTGAATTTTTACCCGTGCCATTTTTTTATCTCGAAAGTGCCCCAAAGTGTGCTTAGAACGTATGAATTTAGCATGAGAACTATTGTGGCAACAGCTTGCTGGCAAATTGTCTAACACTTATTCGTGCATCAGGCTGGAATATATTTTGCCGATCAATTCATGCTATACAGAAAAATCTGTATTTTGTGATGTAGGTACTGAACTGTAGATCTTAAATTATTGTTATTTATAGCAAAAAAGATGTATGGTTTACGTCGTTAAGATACTAGACAGAATAATTCTATATTTAAGTACAGAATTATTCTGTCCAATATAGCTGTTATGAGTACACAGGATTTTTAGTGGCTTTATATTTAGATTCAATAAAAGTTTCACCTAGAAGGGGTCTTTTAAAAGTCATAGATGAATACTCAATGTCATCGGATAGCGTTAGTTTAACTGATGATATTCGCTTCAAACTAGTAGAAATATTGCCATTGGGTTCGGTACCTGAAGATAGTTTCTCTAAAAACGATATCGCTCTAGTTGTCCGCGTTCCATTTCATAGAAGAGGGACGTTATTGTTTGGTTTCGGTGCAATTTTAGGTTGGCGTCCTCTAGTGACAATAGAGTTTGATGTTATTTCTTTGGCTACCGGTGAGACAATTGAAACATTGCGTTCAACGAACAAGCTTAGTTGGAGTGGATATATTAGAGGTCTCCTACGTTTGAACTCAATCATTCATTTTAAACCAGAGTTTGGGTTTGCAGACATTGAACCACTTATAGAGCTGTCTGTATTGAGCCTTTTGAAGGAGATTCAAACTAAGTACTCATAACAAACTGCTTAAGACGGACTATCAACGCTCGGCAATTTTGGTTTTAGTTTGGTACAGTGTTTACGGCGGCTAGCCGCTATAATGGCACTTGGTTTTATGGTGTTTTACGTAGCAACGGCCTAACAGAAGTAAGAGGAGGTTGGGTTATGTTGATGCCTGTTGATACGAAATGTGTTTTTTATGGATGATATTATAAATTTTATTGGTTTTTGTTTAGTAATCTTAAACATATTACTTTTCTTATCAAGTTGCGTTTGTTTCATGAAAAGTTTCTATTGTTTATTTTATGACCGAACTGAATTTTTTAGCGCTTTCTTTAAGTCTCTGATTTTTTTCTTTTTGTCTGGGGTTTTATACTACGTAGTAAGTTCAAACGCAGAATTACTAAACTTTGAAATTGTCGAAAAAGTTAATTAACTTGAGTCCAGATAAAAGAAAATAGCGCTAGTTTTGCTTTTAGGAGGTTCTGTCACAAACTTTGAGCCTTTAAGTTTAGATCTGCTTAGTAACTTCCCTCGGTAATTAGGCTAACGACAAAGTCGCTTGATGATCACACTTCACAGGTTGCACGTCTTAACTCAGTTGTGTCCAAAAGCGTCTTAGGTTGAGTTTTTACCCGTGGCACTTTCTAGCTCGAAAGTGCCCCAAAATTTGTTTCGCTAAAAAGTCCAACCTGCAGCCAACGGTTTCCACAAGCTCACGGTCAAAGAGCTAACAGGCATCTTGTCTAAACGCTGGGCGGTTAGCCTAGAGTACCCAACCGCAGAGCTGGCGCTCAGCGTTCTTTCGGATATGACAGGGCTTGAATTCAATCTGCCTGATGCTGACTACATCAAAACCACGATCCCAAACTTTGTTTGCCAAGGAACGGGCTATCAATGTTTAAAACAAGTCGCCAAGGCGTTCTCTATTCCTGATTGTGTTTGGTTCCAACATACTGACCAGGTGGTGTACTTAGGTTCGTATCAAGATAGTCACTTCCACAATAAACCGATGGCACTACCGGAAGAGTTCACCAGTCGCCAAAGTGGTAACAGTGTCACCTATGTTCCGTTCCCTATGCTAAGGCCGGGCAGAGTCATGAACGACAAGCGAGTTAATCGAGTTGATTTGATTTAAGATGAAATGACCGCTTATTGGAAGGCTGAACAATCCGAAGTACCCCCCAAGAAACGTGAAACGCTGCAGAATTTCCCAGAGCTGGCAGCAGGTTTTCATTTGCCGAAGTTTGGTCGTGTTGAGGCGGTAAGAGACACCGCAATAGCAGGGCAGAGCGCAGATCCATTTCGGCCAAGGTTTGCGGTAGATGTTCAGATGATCGATGAAGACTTAAACCCAGATAGTAACGTGCCTGTCTATCGTTCGATCCCATTGCCTGTTCACATGAGTGGGCATGAATCTGGATTGCTGTCTTACCCTTTAGAGGGAACGTTGGTTGAAATCGCCTTCGCCTATGGTCGCAATGACCGACCTATCATTCGTGGTGTTTATGGCCGTGAATATGCTTTGCCGTCGATAGAGCCAGGGGAGCAACTGCAGCAGCAAAGTGAAGAGGTCAGCCACCGAATTGATGCTGCAGGAAATACCACCCAGCAAACCGACCAAACGCAAAGCCAAAAAGCATTCGAAAAGCTCGACCAAATAGAACGCTATCGTGGTGAATTTGGTCAGCACCATATTTTGGTTGATGAGCACAGCATTGAAGAAGTGGTCGGCAAAAAGCTCATTGAGGCACTCGGCGCGATTAACCTAATTGCAAGTGATGACATCGTGCTAGGCAGCTTGGGTAACATGCAAACTGCGACTGCTGGCGAATTAGTGGAGACGGTTGGCAAAGTTCGTCGAAGTATTGCAGCAGAACACCAATGGCTGCAGTCACCAAAAACGTGGGTAGGCTCTAAGCAAGAGAACGTCTTGATGCTTTTGTCTGAACTTATGCAGGTAGTGAAAGAGTTGGCCGACACATTGGCAACTCATACGCATAGTGGCGTAGTAGCTGGCCAGGCAACAACTAAAGCACCAGTTCAAGGGAGTGCCATTAGTGGGCATGGATCGGATAGCTCCAACCTTAAAGGGCGACTCGACCCAATTACACAAACAAGTTAGCTCACAGAAACGCCCACAATCCAAAATTACAGCGTAAGCTGTTTGTAATTTTGGTCGACGCTTTAGCGTTGTCACGGTAAGTACCCCGGGCATGCCCGGGTGAATCTTTTCGTTGCGTGCTGGCACTGGGTTTTAAACTGCTTGGCATCAAAGAAGGTGTCAGCCTTAAATAGTTACAAAGACAGACTAGTAACAATATTATGCATTCAGTGGATTGATATTAAAGGTCGATTTATGTAAATTGATGCTGATCATGTTGCACATGGTATTGGAAAGATGTGAGCGTGATGGAAATCAAACGTGAGCATTTACGATACTACTGTCAACGTTGGTGGGGAGTTTAGTGACTGAGAGCATGACCTTGTTTGTAAGAGTTAACAAGTTATGTCTAGGATGAACTTTGAATGAGTATAATCATATAAAAATTAGGATACATAATGTTCGGTAGTGGTAAACATATTTTGGGGCCTTTAATTGCACTGTTCATCCTTAATGGATGTGGTGGTGGTGGTGGTGGTGGTGGTTTGTCAATTAAACCCAAAAGTCAAACAATTGATATTCAGGCAAAAGCTGACACAACGTCCTTAGGGTTAATTGATGTTTCAATCGATAATTATGAAGACAAAAAAATTTTTATAAATGTTGAGTCTGAAACTTATAAATTAATTAAAGATGTATCTGCTAAATTTACCTCAAAAACTGATGGGTTTATAAAACTAAAATATAAAGCGCATTCATCTATGGCACCAGGTGTTTATAATGATAATATGAAAGTCAGGTTCTGTTATGATAGAGAGTGTAATAATCTTGTTAATGGTTCACCTTTTATCGTTAAGACGACCTATTCAGTACCAAATAAGTCTATTTCAATTAGTAAAAATAATACAAGCATTGATCTTTTAGAAGTTAAGTTTGAACCTGGAAGACTATCTACCGAAAAAAAAATACCTCTGAATGTTAATGGAATAGGTATAAATGGCGTATATATTAAACAATCTTATACTGGTGATGCAACGCAGTATTCATATGTATCTTGGACTGAATCCAATCGTTTAGATTTATTTGTAGAACTCAAAAATCCAGACATTTTTGATCTTGAAGATGATGATAGTGAAATAGAAATCAACGCATGTTATGACTACCAATGTAATTACCTTGTTCATGGTAGTCCAATAAAAATATCTGTAAACGTGAAAGCTACAGAAACTATAAGTCTAACTAGTCAAAAGTTACTCGATCACAATATTGTTGACGCGGAGTTTAATCCTGTTTTAAATTCTATAGTTATGGTTTCATCTGAGCCATCAAACTCTGCTTATATATATGATACTGACTCTGAACTGAGCTATAAAATTGAACTTAATAAAGAGCCAACAGCTGTAACGGTTGCAAATGATAATGGTGCTATTGCAATCGGTCATGATGATAGTATAAGTGTTATTGAACCTAATACTCTACAGTTAGATAAGTCAACAGTCTCAGAGTTTGAAGTTTCTAGTGCGGTTTATGATTTGGTGATGAACAATAAAAAAGTACATTTTATACCAAAATCTGGCCAATGGACTGATGTTGTTACAGTTGATACAAACACAAAGAAAGTGAGTACATCAACCGGACCTAATATTTACGATAGTTCTAAGATAAAGCTTAGTCCATCTGGTAATTCTCTTTATATAATTTCAACATCTTTATCGCCCTCTGATATTGCTAAATTTGGTATATCACCAGACTCAGTAGAGTATAAATATGATTCACCATATCATGGCGATTATGGTATGTGCGATGGAATGTGGCTCTACCAAACAGATCGGATTTATACTAGATGTGGGAATACATTTAGTACGAGT
This sequence comes from Vibrio sp. HI00D65, assembly GCF_001635455.1. Taxonomy (GTDB): domain Bacteria; phylum Pseudomonadota; class Gammaproteobacteria; order Enterobacterales; family Vibrionaceae; genus Vibrio. The sequence goes on along the minus strand of NZ_LWEH01000035.1, from coordinate 31,807 downwards.
GATAACAAAGATGATGATATTATTTATACTGGTACATTACCATTGGTTGAATCTATGCCTTGCTCGAAAATAGAACATTTAGTAGAAGCGAATACTAGTAATGAGGTTATGTATATTGAAGACAATGGTTGTTATCCGTATGACCCAGACGCAAAGCAACGGTTAAGGTTATCTGAAAGTGATACTTTAGAAAACAGAGGTTATTATAGCTTACCAAAGGATAATGGCTCTCGCCTACGCGGAGATTACGTTTTCTATAATAACAATGATAAACGTTTTTTGATAAGCCATACAAAAGAAGATAGTAAGCATTATTTGAGTGAGATAAATATAATCTCAAAATAACACATGAACATGGCGACTTAAGAAATATATTACCTTAAGTCGCTAAATTTTAATCATTGAATACATCAAACCTCTCAGTGCTAGTTCACTTAACAGTAATTCGAAATACATGAAAAACCGTGACTACTGGGATAGTCAATTGTTTGTCCGCTTGTTATTTCTATCGTAAGGGGCAATTTTTTCTCCCACTCTGAAAGTGTTTTTTCTTTCTTCATATCTTGCCGTACTTTATAGATCAAAAGTCGTCGCCACTTTGTCGCCATGAACTTTATGTTTTTAACTAAACTGTTGTTTTATAAGGTTTAATTTTGGGTTTGTACATGATGGCTTCTTTGATTCAATCAGGCCTAGATCTAACACCAATTATCACTCACCACTTTAAGGTTGATGACTTCCAAAAAGGCTTTGACGCTATGCGTAGCGGGCTTTCAGGTCAGGTAATCCTTGATTGGGAATAGTCTAAATTAGTCTCTGATTTGCAAAAGGCGACAGTGTAAATTGTCGCCTTTTTTACGTCTAAAACTGCCAAGTAATGCTCAATTTTGGCCCCGCCATAAATGCGAGGTAAAAGTGTGTCTTAGTACATGCGTTACTTATCTACTTGGGAGATGCTCAGGAGTTGTTGTTTTTGCTTTTGGCGTTTGAACGGGTGCAATAGCTGAAACTATTTCAGCAGCCAACTAAGAAGTCGTTTTGGCTGAAGGTATGGTTGAAAAACAGGTTTGTCACGAAGGAATGGCCACATTCGGGTCACTACCACTTTAATATAAAAAGCTAAGCTCGGCATTGATAGCCTTCAGCCGTTGATTAGGTAAACCAAATTGCCTGATTTGACTCTGTGTAATGTGTCTTCTAACGTACTATTGTGATATCGGGGTTCTTGTTATGTATCAACTATACTTACAATTAATTACATTACTATGCATTATTAGGGAAATGTATGTGTGATAATTCTATCAATTATTTCGATGGTAGTGCTACATTTTTATTCACATGATTGATTGTTGATGTTAGCAGCTTCCAAATACGATTTTTGCGTCTTAAACACCGCCACTGATATTGGAATCACACTATGCAACTTATACATAACTTTCAAACGAAACACTCCCTCTTAGCCCTGTTAGGTGTGGGTTTATTTGGCTGTGGTGGCGGAGGTGGTGGTAGCTCAACAACTGTTACCGCAATTGAAGAGCCACAAACGCCATATTCACCAGAGCTAGCAGCAAACACAGCCGTTTTAAATTTGAAAGACAACGGTAATGTTGATGTTGAAAGTGTTGAAAACACAGCGAGATTAGTATCGGTCTTATACGATGAAGTCATTCAGGATATCTTCGTTGGCCTTGGCCTTCCAAGAAGCGCAAGTATAGACGAGTTGAAAAGTGCCATGTCTGGAAAGAACAATGAGTTCATAAACGGATACAGAAAAACATATTTAGTAAATAATGATGATATCCGTATTTCTTATGATGAGGGTAATGCTTTGAGCTTTGCTACAGAATATGTTTTTGAAGACCAATCTGATGCTAGAGGGGATACGTATGAGAATCTTGGCTATGTAATAGAGTTAAGCGATACAATGGTATGTGACCTAAGGTTCAACTTTCCTGGAATAGATGAATACTTGTCCTGTGATAACTCCGAGATTGAAATGTCATACAAACATTCTGGGCAATCCACAGAGTATAAATTCAAAGTGGATAGAGTAGAGGAGAGCTTTCCAAACACCTCTGTGAGTTACTATCCGAATACGAAAAAAGTATTTCTGAACAACTCTAACTCTGGATTCTTGAACAATGATACGACAATTACGTGGTCACCTTAGTTAATATAAACATCAGTATATGTTATTAAGCACATTAATGAAGTTGTGCTGATTCAGGTAACTCGTAACACTGTTATTAAAGGCCTGCTTGATCCAATAGCCACCTTCCTCCTCGGTGGCTATTATATTGCTCAAAAATAGTAGCCTAGTTGTAGAGCGGTTTGTTTTGCTGTTCCAGCACTATGTAAGTATTTAAGTTACAAAACTATAAAGAAGTAGTTGAGAGATTACGGTACCATTTCTCTGATTATCAGTTTACGATAGTTACTAGCAAGAAAAACCATCTGTTGACAGCTTACGAGCTAAATAGAATGCAGAGGCCTTACATCGCTCATGTCTCGAATTATTAGCACTACAATGAAGGCTTGCTATTCAAGAAGCCTGATTTTGAAGAGTGCCCCCTCACTTTGATCTTTGAGGAGAGCACTCAAAAGAGCAAACCAACTTAATAGTGCTGCTCTTTCTGCAAGGCTCAGGACAAATAGATATCTAGAGCATCTCTCTAATTACTCGGATACTGTAGTGCTTTCCACTCAGCGTACGATCCATCATAGAGTGCTGAATCTATTCCTATCAATTGCAGAGCAATCAATAAAATAGTGCCAGCATAGCCTGATCCGCACGAAGATATAACGTGGTCAATATCTTGGCCATTTATTGCATCCTCAATAACCTGCTTTATTTCCTCTTGAGGCTTAAACATACCAGTATCACTATCCAACAATGTTGCGAATGGGACGTTAATGGCACCTGGAATATGGCTCACACCCGAAGTGGAGAAGTTCTCACTTCGTCGAGCATCCAACAAAACAGTATGATCACTTCGATTAAGAACATCATCGAAAAGAGCAATCCAACTCTGTTCCTTTTTTACGATGTAATTGCCCACTCTTGCACTATTGAGATTGGTTGAGGTCGGTAAAGCAAGAGATTTCCAACGCTTCAAACCGCCATCAAGCACCCTAACGTTGTGAAACCCCCAATACCGCATCGCCCACCATATTCGACCAGCGAACATATGAAAGTAATCGTCATAGAGAATGACAAGATCGTCTTGGTTAATACCTAGTGCTGCAAAATCAGCTTGCGCTTGCTCAATCTCGGCCACTGGAGCTAAGGCTATTGGTAAATCAGTATTTACAAAGGTTTTCGTCCAATCCAGAAAACGAGCACCCTTAATATGTTCACTTAAAAAAGCTTGACGAGAACACTGAACATCTTCCCCCCAGCGTCCTCTAACATCAAAGAACTTTGTACTTTGATCGTTCAATTTCTTTGCCGCTTCCTCCGCAGAGATGAGAGGGCTTTGGTTGTTTGGCATCATCACTGTAAACATAAACGCCACCTATTTGTTAGATATTGGGATAGCATCAATAGGTGTCTCATATGCAACAAACATGACGCAGTCTTCTTTGCTTGCACAGTAGCCATCATGAGCAAGATCTGCAGGTCCAAACGCGTAATCACCTTTTTTCAGCACCACTCTTTCGAACCCTTTATAAGTAGTGTGGAACTCGCCCTCGAGCAGAATCATATGTTCAGTGGAAGTATGTGTATGGAAAGGAATTTCGGCTAAGCTCGGGAATTTAATAAAGACATCGTTATTGTTGCCTCCTAACTCACCATTTAGGGACGCTATCTGACAAGGTAAAAAGTCGGGACAATTAACCCAAGTGAGATCTTTACTGTTATGCGAGTATACCAATGGTTCTTTTAATGTATCAGAACCAAATGAATTAAAGCTCATAGCTGCAATCAATACAGCTAGTGTCTTATTTATTGTATTTAGTTTTACTTTTTTATTCCGCATGAATCATTCCAATATAAATTCGGGACACAACCAGACTACTTATTAATAGTTGTAAACGTTTTACTAACGATTAACCAATCACCCTTTATTTTCAAAAGCGTCAGATAGTCAACCCAGTAGAAGTCACTAAGCTCTAACTTTACTTTTGCAAATGCCATATCGTTTACGACTTCAACACTGAGGATAGAACCCACCACCTCTGCATTATTCGTAACAGCATACTCGACTAGAGCATCTCGAGGTATAAAGTGAATCGAGCCATCCTCGTTCAAAGAATGTAGATTGGTACTAGAATAAAACGATCTTTCTATATTATCTTTAGCAAACTCTGAATTTTCCAATGCGGAAATATAGAGGTTCACTTTATCCTTAACGGCTTGCTCTTGATTTTTAATATCCATAATTACCTCATGCTATTTAATAAGAAAATGAGATTTAGATGTCGATCACTTTTCGATTAACAACTAAATCAACCTTGATTTACACTATATTATTTAATGTTAATTTTGATAATTAGTATATTTAAGAAATCACTTTTGCTACTGTGCAACAGTTGGAGTTAGGAACTGATAACTAGATAGAGACCGTAGGCATTAGAGCTTTTCAAAAACGAGAAGAGAACTCGTTAACTATCTGCAATAAAAGTAAAAAAGCAATAAGTCACCCTAATCAGACGAGCCTTACTTTTTTGCTACTGACAATAAAATCATTTCTTTACAGGGTCACATTAATGATAGTCTTACGTTGTTAGAGACATTTTCAGGGAGCTTATTTTGTCAATTTTTTTGGGTATTACGGAATTTGTTGCAGTAGCAGAAACCCAAGGCTTTAGCACTGCAGGTAGACACCTTGGCATTGCCACCTCACAAATTAGTCGACGTGTTTCAGAGCTTGAAGAGAGACTAGGTGTCGCTCTAGTTGCGCGAACAACAAGAAAAGTAAGGCTAACTGACGCTGGTCACTCGTACTATGAATATTGCAAAAGAATAATAGAGCAAATAGACACAGCGAATGAAGTCGTGACAGAAGGTAAAGCCCGTTTATCAGGGACACTCAGAATATCAGCAGGAGGCGATTTTGCAGAAAACCACGTCATACCAGCGTTGATGGACTTTGTTTCTGAACATCCAGACTTAGAGCTAGATATCGACTTTAATTCAAAGGTGATCGACTTTATCGATGATGGTTATGATTTCGCAATAAGGTTTGGATCACTCCCTGACTCTAATTTAATAGCAAGAAAACTTTCTGACCATTTATACGCAGCGGTCGCTAGCCCTGATTATTTGAACAAGTTCGGTAGGCCGACCTCACCACGTGATCTAGCAAGACACAGGTGTATTACTACAACTTATAACCGCTGGACTTTCCAGGATGAGGGCGAGGACATCAATATTTCTGTCAAAGGGCAGGTAAGGGCTAATAATGTTAAGACACTGGTAAATGCGTGCAAGAAAGGGCTTGGTGTGCTGTATCTTCCCAAGTCTATTTTTTCTGAAGAGCTAAAAAACAAACAGTTAGAGCCTATATTAACTCACTATTGGAAGAATAGAGGCTCTACGTGGATAGTTTATTCTGAAAGAAAATTTCTGCCTCTCAAAAGTCGCTTAGCTATTGAGTATCTGGTCTCTAAGTTCTCAAACACACAGGAGCATCTGTAAATTCATAGTAGTAGTCAAAATACATACCGCTTTATCTCTTTGTTGTAAACGTAAATGAGTCATCAGCAGAAGTTGCTAGCGCTCCAGCATTAAACCGGTGCCAACGCTGTCTAAGATCAACTGCTATGAACTTCAAACTAACCACAACAAAGCCATATTTGAGTATCAAGGTATATATAACAAAGACTCAGCAGGGTAGATGTTGCTATCAAACAAAGCGATGGTGTCATCAATAGGATAGAGTTCGGCCTAAATTCCTTTACAAAAAAGCTAATGAAAACAAAACCAAAAGTGGTTTGAAACCAAGAATAAACTTAAAACATACTATTCATTTTGAAGTGACATACGATCTACTCTCTATGATAGATTTCAAGCACTGAATTTAATTATTGGTGTATAAAATGGTACGAGTAGACGTCATAAAATTATCTAATACACTGATTAACGCAGACGTTCCAGAGAAGAGAGCGGTGTTACTTGCCCAAGCATTTAAAGAATCGATTAATGAAATCGAACCCGTCTCTCAATCGTATGTGAACAAAAAGATTGAGAAGTCCAAAAATGAAACTCTTCAGTATCTGTTGGCATTCTTGGGACTACAGATGATCTTTATTCCTTGTTTTCATTACATCATGACTAATCTGTAGACATAAAAAAGTCCGATATTGGCGTACCAATATCGGACTTTTATGTTTAATGGGTAATTTGCGCTAAGGTTAGCTTAATTAACCCGCAGCAGCCTGCATGATTAGGCCACAGATGTAAGCGCCGTATGTACCTAATGCGTAACCTAGTACGGCCATCAAGATACCTACTGGAGCCAATGCTGGGTGGAATGCTGCTGCAACCACAGGAGCCGATGCTGCACCACCAACGTTAGCTTGGCTACCTACTGCCATGAAGAACAGTGGTGCACGAATGATTTTCGCCATCGCAATCATGAGTAGGGCATGGATAGTTAGCCATGTGATACCAATAAAGAAGTAACCTGGGTTGTCAAAGATTGCTGTAACGTCCATTTGCATACCGATGGTAGCAACTAGGATATAGATGAACGCTGAACCAATTTTCGATGCACCACTGTGCTCTAGGTTACGTGTCGATTTGAAGCACGAAGCGATCAACGCGAACGTTGTTACCATAACGATTAGCCAGAAGAAGCCAGATGTTAGGCTGTATTTTGCTAGTTCTGGAGCGTTCGTTGAGATCCATGGTGCGATTAGGTCACTGAAGAAGTGAGCAAGGCCTGTTAGACCAAAGGCAATCCCAGCGATCTTCATGAGATCGGTTGTTGTTGTCGGGCGAGCGTTTTCTTCTTGGTATTTCGATACCGTTTCTTTCAGCTCTTCGATTGAAGAAGTGTCTGCTTTTAGCCATGCGTCAATTTTCTTCTGACGGCCAGCCATAATCAGTAGAACTGCCATCCAGATGTTTGCACAGATAACGTCAACCGTAATCATTGATGAAAACAGTTTATCATTTACCTCGAACACTTCTTTCATCGCAGCTTGGTTTGCACCGCCACCAATCCAAGAACCTGCTACTGTCGTTAGGCCGCGCCATACGTCGCCAGATACTAGGTCAGGGTTTACTTGGTCGATGATTAGAATCGCCAGAGGACCACCAATGATAATACCAGCGGTACCGGTTAGGAACATAATGACGGCTTTTGAGCCAAGACCAAAGATCTTACGTAGGTCTGCTGAAATGATTAGTAGAACCAGTGCCGCAGGTAGGAGGTAGCGGCTTGCTACGAAGTATAGTTTTGAGTTTGACGCATCGATGATACCAAAGCTGTTCAACAATGAAGGAACAAAGTAGCAGAGCAATAGGCCAGGGATGAATGAATAGAATTTTTTCAGTGCGCTGTTTTGGCTACTTTCCGTGATAAATACACCGCCAAGAATAACAGCTAACATGCCCATAATTACGGCATCATTAGTGATCATTATTATATCTCCTTTAAGGTGAGCGCATAGGTCTCACTTTTTTGATGGCAGGACTATACCGATAACTTCAATTCGTTACAAATTGTAACCACAGACGCCTTTTGAAACATTTATGTTAATTAGATTGGCTCTGATTTGTGAATTAGACGATTCAGATATTGGTTTTGTGAATGCTTTTGTGGTAGTTGGTAAGGTCAACTTTGATATATGCAATGGTTTTCAACGCCCTGAAACTGGTTCTCGGAATTTTAACTGAGTCAAGTATGGTTAAAATAAGTGCATATAAACCATAGTTTTAATAAGGTTTGTGCGTGGTGGGTATGTTTCAAAAATGTGAAAAGTTAAATCCTTTTTGAAGAGAGGGATGAGATTAAAAATCATAACCTGATCACATTAATTGCGATTATTATCCATCTACACATCAATAAATAGCACTTGTTTACGGTATTTAGAAGCCATACATAAAGAAAAAGCGGCTAAGTAGCCGCTTTTAACTAGGTTTAGGAATCGAAGTCTATGATTCCTCTTCCTCAAAACCGTCAGCATAACCTTTTGGAGGTGGTGTCCAACCACGCTCTGAGCGAGAGTGCTTATCGGAGCGGTCTTTCTTCATGTCTTCTTTCATTGCTTCTTCGAGGTGAATAAATATCTGTCGATAGTTGTTGTCGTACCTTGGATTGTCTTCTGCTTCCGACCAAGCTTTGAATAGCTTTTCAGACTTACGGCTTTCAACACGTTGATAGGTCGATTTCTGCTGCTCTACGAAGAATGGATGATGACCCAACGAGCGTAAGGCTTGTGCGCCCATTTCTAGTGCTGAGTGGTAGGTTTCTGATTCCACGAAATCAGCGCCAGCTTCTCTCAAGCGGTAACTATGACCACGGTCGAACGCACGAACCAAGATTTTTACTTTAGGATAGGTGTGCTTCACGTATTTGACGAGCTCCACGCTAGAGTCTTGATTATCGATGGCCACAACAAGCATTGCTGCTTCTTCGATACCCGCAGTGTGCAATAGGTCGTGACGAGTCGCATCACCAAAGTAAGACTTAATATTAATAGAGCGCAGTACATCTACTTGGTTAGCCTGATGGTCCAGAACCACCGTTTTAACATCATTCGATACCAATAAGCGGTTAACGATCTGACCGAATCGACCGATACCAGCAATGATTACAGTGCCTTTCTCTTCGATGGTATCTTCTTCACGGTCATTAGATTTTTGCTCGTAACGAGGCAGGATTACCTTATCAAACAGAATAAACAGGCCTGGAGTTAGGAACATCGAAAGAGCAACCACTAGTGATAGCGTTTGAACTAGGTCAGCTGGTAGTACGTGGTTTTGCGCAGAGAAGCTTAATAGTACGAATCCGAATTCACCGGTTTGTGCCAAGCTCAGTGTAAATAACCAACGGTCACTATTTTTGATTTTAAAGATCAGCGCGAGGGTGAATAGTACTAGTGCTTTAAGTGCCATTACACCAATTGTTAGGCCGATGATAAGTGCAAAGTCGTTGAACAAAACACCAAAGTCGATGTCTGCACCTACCGTGATAAAGAACAGACCAAGTAATAACCCTTTGAATGGGTCGATGTTCGATTCCAGTTCGTGCCTGAATTCACTGTTCGCTAATACCACGCCCGCAAGGAAAGTCCCCAACGCAGGTGATAGACCGACAAGGCTCATCAGCGCAGCAATACCAATGACCAGCATCAGTGCGGTCGCTGTGAAGATTTCACGTAAACCGGAGCTTGCCACGAAGCGGAACAGTGGGCGACTTAAGTAGTGCCCTCCAACGACCACAATCGCGATCGATGCCGTAATCACAAGACCGTAAGCCCAGCTTGGAAGGCCTGCCACTAAACTCAACTCATCGTGGTGTGCTACGGTTTGTGCTGCGGTTTCAGCCGAAGCAACCAACTCAGGCAATGCAAGTAAAGGAATGAATGCCAGCATCGGAATTACGGCAATATCTTGGAATAAAAGAACCGAGAAAGCATTCTTACCGCCTTCGGTCTTTGATAGCCCTTTTTCATTGAACGTTTGGAGAACGATTGCTGTTGAAGAGAGTGCAAAGATTAAGCCGATAGTGAGAGCGATAGTCCAAGGTTGGCCAAGTACAAGAGCAATGCCCATTACAATGGCTACGGTGCCTCCCACTTGCAGGCCACCAAGCCCCATCAAGCGGTTTCGCATTGCCCATAGCATCTTAGGCTCAAGTTCAAGGCCAACTAGAAACAGCATCATCACCACGCCGAATTCGGCAAAGTGCTGAATTGTAGTTGTCTCTTCACCCACAAGACCAATGATAGGGCCGATGACAACACCGGCAATCAAATAACCGAGTACTGAACCTAACCCCAACCTTTTAGCAATCGGTACTGCGATAACAGCAGCGACTAAGTAAATAAATGCCTGTAGAAAATATCCCGTCATTATTTAACCTCAGCTTTTAAATCTTCAACGTAGTGATTGAGCTTTTCTGCCTTGCCGGCTTTTTTTACGTTCACTTTGCCAGCAACTAATGCCTCTAATAGAAACTTATAGTTGTCGACATGCTCTTGAATGCGGTTTTCTTCCAGAGCGGTACGTGAACCAAATAGCGCGAAGGGGGCAAGATAGTTCATGCCACATAATGAGGCCGTTTGCTCAATAGGGTGAAGCAATTCTCTGATGGTGAAATGGTTGTAGCCATGGCATTGGTAGGCGTCTTGTTTACCACCAGCTGTGATACTACAGACTAAGCTTTTGCCTTCTAATTCATTGCCATCCGTGCCGTAGGCAAAACCATACTCAAGAACAAGGTCTTGCCACTCTTTTAGAATTGCCGGAGTTGAATACCAATAAAGTGGGAATTGAAAAATGATGATGTCATGGTCCAACAGGCGTTTCTGTTCACGATAGATGTTAATTTTGAAAGTTGGATATTCAGCATAGAGATCAACACAGGTCACGCCATCAATATGCTTGGCTTGTTCGAATAATGGTTTGTTTGCTTCAGAGCGATGCTGAGAAGGGTGGGCGAATAGCACCAAGACTCGATTTTTCGACATAAAGCCCTCTTTGTCCGTTAACGAATAATGCTTATTGGAATTATAGATATACAATAATAGAAGAATGATTGAAGAACAACGAATTAGCCCATACTTATCTGTTTAGATACATAGGTTTACCGAGTGTTTAATTATATAAAACATGCTCTGATTTAGGAGTTTCTCGCACCTCCACTCTACGACTAAGTAAAACTAATTATTCGTGAATAATAAAAGTGAACCAGCGTATTTTATGTCAACGTTGGTAGAGAACGTAAATAATTCAATCTCTCTACATAGAACAACAATGAATAAAGGAAAAAGTATGAGCATGGACTTGCGTCAACAGTGTAATTTGTTTATTTCAGGTCACTTAGTCCGACTCCGGCACAAACATTTGCTCAAATGGCTGAATGGGGTGAACAGCACAACATACATCACGATACATACGGGGATGGTGAGTTCATCGGAGGCTTTGAAACCAAAGTCGCAGAGTTGCTTGGTTATGAAGCGGCTGTGTTTGTGATCACTGGCACCATGAATCAACCAACAGCGTTAGAGATCGCCCGCCAAGAGAAAAGAAACCCGCTGATTGCGATGCATGAATCGAGTCATATTCTGCGTCATGAGCGCCAAGGGTATCAGCTCCAGAACCGCTTTAATATGCTGCCAGTGGGCAATGTGTTTCGTACTTGGAATGTCGATGACTTGAAAGCGTGGCCAGATGAAATTGCAGCAGCGCTTTACGAGTTGCCGATGCGAGAAATTGGTGGTCAGCTACCAGAATGGGAAGAACTCGAAGCGATTAAGCAGTATAGCAATGGACAATCCATTCATCTGCATATGGATGGTGCACGCTTGTGGGAGTGTGGTGCATGTTACCAAAAACCTTACAGTGAAATCGCAAAGGGATTTGATAGTGCTTATGTCTCTCTATACAAGGGGCTAAACGGACTTGGTGGCTCACTGCTGTTGGGGGATAAAGAGTTTGTAGCCAAGGCATCAGCTTGGATGAAACGACAAGGCGGTAATGTCTATCATCGTACGCCTTATGTTGTATCGGCATCTATGCAGTTCGATCAACGAGTAGCACAGATGCCTGCTTTGTATGAACACACGAGACAAATCTACCAAATTTCATTGGACTACCCTCAACTAAAAGTGAACCCGCAACAACCGCAAGTCAACATGTTTCATCTTTATTTACCGGTGAGTTACGAAGACGGGGGTTGCTTTAATAGACAATATTGCTAGTAAGTACAAAGTATGGATAGGAAACTCAGCGATCTGTGAGTTACCGAATCAATGCAAGATTGAGTGGTATGTGGGGGATAACTTACTAAATCTACCAGATCATGAGCTGATCGATATCTTGGACCTGATTAGTGAAGCTCTGATTTGAGTGCAGAGAAGCTGAATTGAATGTGGTGAGGAGTGCTCATTAGAATGAATACAAGCGGGCTTGCTTGTATTCATTCAGACAGAGATAGCGCTAGGGTGTTACATATACTGGTTGATATACACGTCGACTAGGAACATGAATACTGGAACGGTGCTAATAACTCCGAAGAAGACGATAGGCACCCAGTTTTTCATTTTCTTTTTAGGCTGCTCTGTATTGTTCATAGTTTCGACCTTAAATTCGTTGTTTAGTCTGCGCTTTAGTTAGAACTGAATGGTATCAAATAAATTCAATGAGCCCTATGTGGATTTAGTGTTTCGTGGCGTGCATCAAACACAGAAAATAGCGTTGATTCATAAACGGTTCATAAAGGCTCAACAATAATGAACCTATTGAAACAAGCACTGCCTTATTTGGCATAGTAATTAAATTGCACTCAGAGAGTTGGAGAATACAGAATGAAAACAATAGGTAACATCATTTGGTTTCTGTTCGGTGGCGTATTTATGGGGTTGGCGTGGTGGTTCTTTGGGTTGCTTGCATTCCTAACCATCGTTGGTATTCCGTGGGGTAGAGCGTGTTTTGTTATGGGTAATTTCTCGTTCTTTCCATTTGGTCAAGAGGCTATTTCTCGAGATGAACTGACCAATGAAATGGATATCGGGACAAGCCCATTAGGTATGATAGGTAATATCATATGGTTCTTGTTTGCAGGTATTTGGCTTGCCATTGGTCATATCATGTCGGCTGTAGCGTGCTTTATTACCATCATCGGTATTCCATTTGCGATTCAGCACCTTAAGCTAGCGGTTATCTCATTGGCACCAATCGGTAAAACAGTGGTAGATAAACGCGAAGCAGAAGCGGCACGAGTAAGAAATTACAAAGGTTAAGATTTCTGTTTATCTTTTGGCTGACTGTGACAATCATCCGTTTCTTCTGCAACAGCAGAGTAGTGGGTAGCGAGTGATGCCAATAATGAAGTGCTAACTATCCAAAGACTCAATGGAAGCTGTTTGTCATTCTGTGTGTCAATAATTTGACTGTAACTAAGCAGTTACAACAATGCGACTTTTAATGATGTTTAACTTGAGTTGTGGTTATTCAAAACAGAGGTTTGATTGGTATCTGGCAGGTAAAGAAAACGGGCTCTGAAAATGAGCCCGTTTTTTGGTTGGCTTATAATTTACTTAACGTTAGATTACATTGCTGCTTCGAAAATCGCAGAGATTTCTTCGTGAGTCGCTTGCTTAGGGTTAGTAAAGCCACATGCGTCTTTCAGAGCGTTGTCAGACAATGTAGGAATGTCTTCTAGCCTTGCACCAAGTTGCGCGATACCTGTTGGGATGTTCACGTCATTTGCTAGTTGAACAATTGCTTCTATCGCTGCTTCTGCACCTTGCTCTGGTGTCATACCTTCAACATTCACGCCCATTGCTTTCGCAACATCACGCAGACGCTCAGGACAAACTTGCGCATTGTAGCGTTGAACGTGTGGTAGCAAGATAGCGTTACACACGCCGTGTGGAAGGTCGTAGAAGCCACCTAATTGGTGCGCCATTGCGTGAACATAGCCTAGTGACGCGTTGTTGAACGCCATACCCGCCATGAACTGTGCGTAAGCCATTTGCTCACGAGCTTCAATGTCTTCGCCGTGTGCTACAGCTGTTCGTAGGTGTGCTTGTACAAGTTCAATGGCTTTAATTGCTACTGCGTCTGTAATTGGTGTCGCTGCGATAGAAACGTAAGCTTCGATTGCGTGTGTTAGTGCATCCATACCCGTTGCAGCAGTCAATGATGCAGGCTTAGCAAGCATTAGCTCAGGATCGTTTACAGAAATAAGCGGTGTTGTGTGCCTATCAACGATAGCCATCTTAATGTGACGCTCTTCATCAGTGATGATGCAGAAACGTGTCATTTCTGAAGCAGTGCCTGCAGTCGTGTTGATAGCGATAAGAGGAATCATCGGTTTTTCAGATTGATCGACACCTTCGTAATCTGCAATTTTGCCGCCGTTAGAAGCCACAAGTGCAATACCTTTTGCACAGTCGTGTGGAGATCCGCCACCAAGAGAGATAATAAAGTCACAGTCGTTGTTTGTGAGTAGCCCAAGGCCATCGTTTACGTTTGTGATGGTTGGGTTTGGTTGAGTGCCGTCGAATACCACAGCACCCACTCCGCGTTCGCCAAGAAGGTCCTGAACCTGCTTAACCACACCAATTTGGTTTAGGATTTTATCGGTTACTATAAGGCCTTTTTTAAAGCCTTGAGACTGAATGCTATCAGCAGCATCCTTTAAACAGCCGGTACCCATAAAGTTGATTGTAGGGATGTAAAATGCACTAGACATTGAAAAACTCCAGTCAATTATGATTTTTGTTGCCTCTATCTTGTTGGCAAATAACTGGTCACCTATTGATCTGGAACAACTTTGAACCAGAGCTACCACTTTTTGGTTATTGGTTGTGATGGAGCTCATATAGCAATCGTTTTTGTAGTTCTCTGATGTGTATATTGCCCGTAATGAATAGCAAAATGATTGATAGAACTAGGGTCAGTATGCTGCTCTATAGCCATGAATAAAAAAGGCTATTCAGGCTGTGCTGGTTTACGTGCTTCATTTATTAGCTCTTGAATCGAATCAGTACTGCACACGGTCTGAGTTTCTGGTTGCTCAGGCGAATCTGACGCCTCTTGTGGCTCTTCATCGTAGTATTTGACCAGGAATGGGGTGAGCATGACGGATGACGGTAAGAAGTGCTTCATAGTACCCCCCCGGACCAGTTTGTGTATTTCTTTTATGATACTTATTTAATATGTGGCAAAATTTGCGGTACATCATGACTTGTTGCTTGTTTTCTACAAATTCTTAGAACTATATTCAGGCTCACAAAAATGGTAGTAGAATGCATACTTAACCGTGAGGTTAGGAAATAACAAAATATAAATACCGCTCGATAGCGCGAATAACAGGACAGATAATGAAGTACGATTGGATATTCTTTGATGCGGATGAAACCTTGTTCCACTTTGACGCTTTTCAAGGAATGAAGCTAATGTTCTCACGTTTTGATGTGGATTTTAGCGAGCAGGATTATTCCGTTTATCAAGAAGTAAACCTACCGCTATGGGTAGACTATCAAGATGGCCGAATTACGGCTGATCAACTGAAGCACATACGCTTTGAAAGCTGGGCTGAAAAGTTAGAAACAACAACTGCAGAATTAAACAGCGCATTCCTAACAGCAATGGCGGACATCTGTTCTCTTCTTCCGGGTGCCAAAGAGCTAATGGAATCGTTACAAGGCAAAGTGAACATGGGCATTATTACCAATGGCTTCACTGAGCTGCAATCGATCCGTTTAGAGCGTACTGGCATGACTGATTACTTCGAGCATGTGATCATTTCTGAAGAAGTCGGCGTCGCTAAACCAGATGCTGAGATCTTTGAACATGCACACAAGCTTGTTGGCTTACCCGCAAAGCAGCGCATTTTGATGGTGGGAGATAACCCACACTCAGATATTTTAGGTGGCTTAGATTTTGGTATCGAGACCTGTTGGTTAAACAGCGAGGAGAAGGCAACGCCAGAAGGTATTAACCCTCATTATCAAGTTAAGTCTTTAGCTGAGCTGCAAGCACTTCTGCTAGCGTAACGGCTAACCAACTTTAGCTTTATTCGTTGATCATCACTTTATTAGTTGATCACTAATAGCCGAGTGCAATTCTGTGCTCGGCTACTTAATTTCTACAGGTTTCACTTTTCGATTGTAGTACTCAAGCGTATTTATGCTTTAGGCTGCCACGATAACTACTCAGAACAAATAGAAGGAATAAGTGTGCTGAAATCTCATCGCCATAGCTGCTACGGTATCGCTGCCATTTTACTTTGGAGCTGTTTAATTGCGTTGTCTCGTAGTGTGTCAGAGCAATTAGGTCCAATTGGCGGCGCAGCCAGCCTTTATACAGTGAGCTCACTATTTTTGGTTTGCGTGATGGGGTTACCTAAGCCGAAACGCTTCTCAAAGTCTTATTTGTTGATTGGTGGCGCGCTATTTGTTTGCTATGAGGTCTTTCTAGCCTTGGCATTAGGCATGGCAAATAACCGACATCAAGCCTTAGAGATGGCGGTTATCAATTACCTTTGGCCTGCACTGACAGTATTGTTTGCGGTATTACTCAGCGATAAAAAGATAAATTGGCTGGTGTACCCAAGTATCTTTTTAGCTTTCTTTGGTGTGGCTTGGAGCATCAGTGGCGACCAAGGCCTCTCTGTTGAACAGATTGCGGCAAATATTGCGACTAATCCTAAAACTTATTCGATGGCGTTCTTCGGTGCGATTATCTGGGCGGTTTACTGTAACTACACTCAGAAAGTTGCGAAAGGGCAGAATGCGATTGTCCTGTTCTTTATCGCGACAGCGATTACTTTGTGGATCAAATACGCACTGAGCAGTGAAACCGGTATGGCGATGACTAGCAGTGCCGCGATTGATTTGGTTTTAGCTGGTGTGTGCATGGGCGCGGGCTACGCGCTTTGGAATACCGCGATATTGGGAGGCAACATGGTCTTTCTTGCTACCATGTCTTACTTCACGCCAATTTTTGCAACCTTACTCTCTTCTATGATTTTAGGTTTAACGCTGACTATCACATTTTGGCAGGGGGTATGTATGGTGACGATTGGGTCACTGGCTTGCTGGTGGGTTACAAGAGAAAAAAAGCGGACGGTTAAGCTGTCGGCTTCTGAAGAGGTTCAATCTCAATAGCAATTGCGTTTATCTACCGATTGCTGGGTAAGAACTAGCTCGCGATGTTGAGGGTCAGTTGAAGCTCATATGGCATCTTAGACAGGCGTCGCTGCAGTTGGCGGCGCGTACGTTCAATATCATCAATCGCAATCGCTTGTTGGTCGTTGGTATGAATATCAACGTTGATTCTTAGCTCAGGACCAACCTTAGTCACACCGATTAGCTCCAAGTCTTGTTCTGCTTCTTTGTCTACCGCGATAACGTTCTTATCTACCGCGTCACAAATTTCTTTGTTTGCAGACATCATTAGTAGCTCACGAATAGCCTCTCTTAGCATATCGAACGGTACTTTGATGAAGTAGAAAGACATCAGCAACATCATCATTGGGTCGGCATACACGGCGTATTTTGCGAACGGCGAGAATGTCATTGACCAAGCCACGACGAAACCTGTTGTTACCGCGACACTCAATAGTGTATCCATTTGCCACTGCTTAGACTCAGCCTGAATCAAGCCTGATGAAATGTTCTTACTCTTTTTAGCGATATACCACCACGCATAACCACAGCCCAATACGTTGAAAATACCAAACAGAGTTGCGATAGAAGCATCAATTTCACGACCGCCTGTCATCAAAGCGCCAATCGCTGAGTACAGTGAATAACCAACCACAAGTAAAATGACAGCGGCTTTAATCGTGATGACGATAGGCTCGATGATCGCACGACCAAACGGGAATTCACGATCAGAAGGGCGATTAATGTATTTTGAGGCAGCTAGTGACAATAAAGTTAGCAGTAAGCTAATAAGAGAGTAGACGCCGTCAAATACTATGACCAGAGAGCCAACGAGAAGACCCAACACTAATCCGCCAAAAGCGAAGCCTGATGCTAAAAGGGCTGAGAACAATAGAACTCGATTTTCGTTTTGGCTTTTCCTGTCACACATAATATTTTCCAGATGTTTTTGATAATTTTATTGTTCTAATATTGAGCGAGATTTTCAAACTTTATCTGATGATTTTTATGTTAAAGAACATGGCTTTTTATATTATTCATTTTAATTCAGTTGCTTACATTAATTTGTAGGTGTCAGTAAAATTGGCGATGACTGTTTTCGGGGACTAGTGTGCAACTGAATCAAGATCGCTTATCATTAATAAAACACATATTTGAGCGGTGTTTTATAGCTCGGTGAAGGGCATTAGCGCTTGAGATAGTGGGAAAGAAAGGATGGCGATGAAGTTTGATGGTATTCTCGACAGCGATTTTTGGGCAATCGCTAACCCTATTATGGATAATTTGATGGAGGGCTCAACCAATGTGGATCATGCCCAAAATTGTCGCGACTTTACTCAATGAATGAAGGATATAGTGACGTCTGAGTATTTAGAAAATGTGTGTCATCATTATCAACACAGCAACGGCTTTTTTGCAGAGCGCGAACCTGTTGCGGTGTTTAGGCGTTCTGATTCCGTTGCTTTTATATGGAAGCAAGCGTACACCATTGCCAAAGGCGAATTCGTTGCTGAAATGGTGTTAGTTGAAGAAGACGGACGCTATCTAGTGGATCACGTAATGGTCTTCTAACTAGCCTCAATTAGAAATCAAATAGGTAATCACTCAGCTGGTCCGCGAGCCAGTTCATACCTGGGTGTTCAGCCATCCCTGCTGCCGTAAACATGCAGTAATCTTCTTGAGTTAGGCCGTAGGTGTGTTTGATCACTGCTAATTCTTGCTCACGCAGCAGATGACGTATAAGTGGCTCTGGCATTACGCCCCATGCGTCTTCACGCAAGATCGTATCCAGCATAAAGTCAAAGCTAGAGAAACCAATGTAACGACGAGAGAAGGGCTCAAGCTCTGGATTATCTTTTTCGTTGAGATAGACCATGGTCGCTTGCATCGAATTTCTTAGCACTTC
The DNA here is from genome assembly GCF_001635455.1 of Vibrio sp. HI00D65. Lineage (GTDB taxonomy): Bacteria > Pseudomonadota > Gammaproteobacteria > Enterobacterales > Vibrionaceae > Vibrio. The sequence continues at coordinate 13,107 of NZ_LWEH01000035.1, read as the reverse complement.
GTCGGAGACGCGGCGCATTGCGCTCAGGTCATGTCCTTTCTTACACACAGACATCATTCGAATCTTACCAAGCGGGTTATAGATGATTCGTGGGTCATCTACCCGTTCGTAATCAACGCCGAATGCAAAATCAACTTGTTGAGTTTCTACGAGGTTAGCTAAGTCACCACTCGATGCTAGAACGAAGTTGAAAGAAGTAGAAGGGTACTTGTTATTCAGCGTGTGAGATAAATCTTGCCACATTTCATCGGGCAGAGAATCATCGCGAGCAATCCATATCTCGGCGTTGAACTCACCAGAAACATGGAGGCAGGTTTGTTTAATACGCGCAGCGGTCACCAACATTCCTTCGCAATCTTTATAGATGGCTTTGCCTGCTTCAGACAGCTCGACGTGGTTGCCACTACGTACGAAAAGTTCTACATCTAACTCTTTCTCCAAGGCTTTGATCGACATGCTTAGCTTGGTTCGGTTGCATTCTAGCTGGCGAGCAGCTTCAGATACTGACCCTAAATCAGCAACAGAACAGAAGGCTTGGACTTGAGAAAGGTTCATTTCGTTTCCAGATTGAGCGGTTGTTGGTGCATATTATATGAATATTGTGCTGACTATCTTAGAAATAGTCCATCTTTGCATGATAACTCTATGACGAATTGACTAATTTAGTTTACTCTGGGCAGGTTCCGAACCTACAAGAAGTAAAGATGGAGGCCATGATGGCGAAACAATGGGACGAGTACGCCGTTGATTGGGATAAAGATCCTGCGACCGCAGTATTCGCACAGTCCGTATTTGACCAGTTAACACAGCTCGTTGATTTAAACGGAACCCGTGTTCTTGATTTTGGTTGTGGTACAGGACTACTCAGCCAAAAAATATCTCCTTTAGCAAAAGAGATCATCGCACTCGACATGTCTGAAGGGATGATTGAAGAGCTAGATAAGAAAGAGCTATCCAACGTTGAACCGGTTGTTGATATTCTATCGCGCGGGCTTGCAGCTCAGCATCCAGCATTCCGAAATCAGTTCGATCTAGTGGTCGCATCGTCGGTTTGTGGATTTATCCCGAACCTACAAGACACAGTAAGCCTGATTTATACGCTACTCGAGAACGATGGCACGTTTGTTCACTGGGACTGGTGTCTAGAAAACGGTAGTGATGATTACGGCGTAAGCCCTGAACGTTCAAAGAACGTATTGAGTGCTGCTGGGTTTTCTGTCGTTGAAGTATCGACACCTTTCTCCGTTGATACCCCACAAGGCAAGCTAAAAGTGCTGATGGGCGTTGGGCGTAAGTAGTTCATTTGAAGCTCGTGGCTAGCTGTTTGGCGAGAACTAAAATCCAAAGCACGTTTTAGCAAACAAATTAAAACATAAATAACCGAACCCACATCAACGGTCTTAGTGCCAGTTATGTGGGTTTTCTATTTCTAGTAACTTCAACAACTTGTGTTTTAAACGTGTGATTTCAGGGCATTTGAGAACATTAATTACAAACATATCATTTCCATTTTGGAAATGTAGCTTTGCATAGATTTCATTAGTGGAAACTAAATCGTCAGATATAGAATAAGCCCATAACAATGCTAAGGGTTTAATCATGAGCCACCAATCTGCTTCTCCACAACTTTCAGAACAACAACAGCGCTTTAGCAATATCATTTCAGATGCCAACCTGTCGCCAAAACAGAAGTCGATCTATCTTGCCTTAGAAGCTGAAGCGAGCCTACCGTATATGCCGATATGTCACGAAGTAGAACAAGCCTTACAACAAGGCGTGCTATGTGACATGTTTGAAGGTCATGCTCCATTTAAGCCACGCTATGTGCTTCCTGATTATTCTAAATACTTACATCAAGGCTCAAAGTATTTAGAGCTTAGCGCGGCAACTAATTTCGATGAAGCATTGAACATGCTTACCATCCTTTACCATCACGTCCCGTCGGTCACATCTATTCCGGTTTACTTAGGCCAATTGGATGATGTGTTGATGCCTTTCGTTGGCGACTTAACTGAAGAGCAGGTTTATCAAAAGCTAAAACTATTCTGGATCATGCTAGACCGCACACTGCCAGATGCGTTCATGCATGTGAATATCGGCCCAACAGACAACATCATCTGTCGTACTATTTTGCGAGTTGATGCTGAACTCAAGCAGATTGCGCCAAACCTTACTTTTATGTACGACCCAGCCATAACACCTGATGATCTGCTGCGTCATGCTGCGAGCAATATTTGTGAATGCAGCAAGCCACACATTGCTAACTACCCAGCACACGCTGCGGCATACGGTGATAAGCGCTTCGGCATCGTGAGCTGTTACAACTCTCTGCCTCTAGCTGGTGGCTCAAACACGTTGGTACGTATGAACCTGAAACAATTGGCGTTGAGGTCTGAAGACAGTGTCGATTTCCTACGGCAAGTGTTACCACACTACAGTGCAATCATGGTTGAGCTGATGAATGCCCGCAGCCGCTTCTTGCATGAGGAATCTAACTTCTTCGAGGGCTTTTTAACGAAAGAAGGTTTGATCGAGGAAGATCGTTTTGCACCAATGTTCGGCATCTACGGTATGGCTGAAGCTGTGAATATCTTGATGGAGAAAGAAGGTAAAGCAGGGCGTTATGGTCATGACGAACAAGCTAACCAGCTTGGACATCTCATTTCAGAAAAACTGGCCGAAATTGTTGATAGTTCTGAAGTGAAATATGGTCTAGAGGGCAAGGTTCTATTGCATGCTCAAGGTGGTATCAGCTTAGATGAAGGTGTCACTCCAGGTGTGCGTATTCCTTATGGTACGGAGCCGGACCCAGTATCTTACGTTCGTGCGACTGCGGGTCATCATAAATTCTACACCTCAGGTATCAGTGACATTTTGACCATTGACGAAACCGTGAAGTCAAATCCTGAAGCCATGTTCAACCTGTGTAAAGGCGCAATTCAAGCGGGTTACCGTGAGTTTACCGCTAACGTTGTGTCAAACGACTTAGTTCGCGTGACAGGTTACATAATTAAGTTGTCTGATATCGCTAAATACGACGAAGAAGGTTCGCGCACCAACACGACTTTCTTAGGAACTGAAGCGGCGAAAAATACAGGCATCTTAGAGCGTAAACCGCGCGTGGCAAGTTTAGAGATGTCGCCAACGTACGAATAACCTGGTGTTCGAATCACATTAACTATGAAAATTTCTGATCTAACAACTCAAATGGCTAGGGTTAATAATAATAAGACAGAAAAACAAGCGAAGGTCAGCCGTGTGCTGACCTTTTCTTGTGTTGATGGGCCGGGAAATCGGCTTGTGCTGTTTCTACAGGGATGCAACTTTGACTGTATAACCTGTCATAACCCTCATACCATCAATTACTGTAATCATTGTAGAGACTGCGTTAGTGGGTGCCCAAATGGTGCTTTGAGTACTATTGGTGGCAAAGTGGTATGGGATCCACTGGCTTGCGCTGATTGCGATCAGTGTATTGATGTTTGTGGCCATAAATCGAGTCCGAAAATCACTACGATGACGATCTCAGAGGTACTAGAGCTTGTGAGACATAATCAGTTCTTCCTGAGTGGTATTACCGTTTCGGGCGGCGAAGCGACCATGCAGCTGCCGTTTATCATTGACTTATTTGAAGCAATTAAAAGCGATCCGCAGCTAGCGCATTTAACGTGTTTTATTGATAGTAATGGCTCGCTGTCAAAACAAGGTTGGGACAAGGTGTTGCCTTATCTTGATGGAGCGATGATTGATCTTAAATCTTGGCAATCAGAAACCCATAAGTGGTTAGTGGGAAGAGGGAATCATCGTGTGTTTGAAACCATCAATTACCTAGCGGAACAAGGGAAGTTACACGAAGTTAGGCTTTTGCATATTCCTGGCAAGAGCGACCTTGAAGACGAAATAGAGCAAGTTGGGCATTACTTAAAAGGGTTGCCGAGTGATGTTCAAATTCGACTCAATGCCTTTCAACATCACGGCGTGATTGGAGAGGCGTTGGATTGGTCTAAGTGTACAAAACTACAGATGCAAAGCTTCCGCGACAAGCTCTATGCGATTGTTCAGAGGCCGATGCAAACGCCAGAGGTTTATACCTAATATTCTCGGTCTTTACTGACCAAAGAGTTAAGCTTCTAAAAACAGGTCACACAGCCATTTGATCGCCTGATCATTCATGTTTGGCTTGTTCCACACTAAGCTATATGCCACTTTTCCGTAATCGAAGGGAAGTGGCTTACTCACTAATCCATGCGCTTGTTTCGCATGTTCAGCCCACTGTTTCGAACAAGTGAACAGGAAAGGGGTATTGTGACAGAGTACAGCTGCAGCACCAAAGTCAGCGACCGAAATAGCCATCTCTCTCGGCTTATGGCGTTGAACTAAGCTTTGCTCGAAGTAAGGCTGTGACAGTTCATTATCTAAGATGCCAATGTGCTTGTAGTCTAGGTAGCCCTCAACCGTCAGTTCTTGTTGTGCCAGCGGATGATGAGCTCCCATTAAGCACACCATCTCATCAGGTAGAATCGTTTCCCACACTAACTCTTTGTTGTCGGTCGGTGGCTGGGAAATATCGTGAGGCAATAAGATCAAATTAACCTTGCCGCTGAGCAAAGCATCGAACCCGAGCTGCTGCTTCGAATAGATATGAAGTTTGGCCTCTGGAGCAAGCTCTGTGGTGATCCTGCTGATCTTAGAGGCGAATACTTCAAAAGTACTCTCGCGCATCGAGAGTGAAAAGCTACCTTGATATTCCTCTGGAGCAAAGCTCTTCTGATGAAGCAATCCATTCATGCTGGAAAGAATCGCGTGAACCGTTGGAGCAATTTGAAGTGCGAAGGGCGTTGGGATGAGCTTAGTGCCATCTCGGAAGAACAGCTCGTCGTTGAGGAACTCACGAAGCTGAGACAGAGTTTTACTTACACTTGATGGGCTTACATAGAGTTGCTCAGAGGTTTGAGTCACGCTATGGGTATTCAGCATAATGTGTAGGGCAGTGAGGTGCTTAAGGCTCACTCTCGATAAGTGTAAGTAATCCATTTATGACTCACGAATTCAAATTGGCTTGTGATTTTGAATTTACACCAAAACCGAACAAGCCAAATTAATAAAGGTTATTTGCGAGCTAACTTATGGTGAGCTCGTGAAAAGTGGCCTGCGCAAAATGCACCTACGATTGAAAGCTCACCGGCTAAACACAATGCAGCACAAACCTCAGCCAATGCTTGGGATTTACCATTGCCGTGTAGACCTAGTAAATCAAGACACGCTTTTTGGCTTGGAAGGCCTGTACCACCACCAACAGTACCCACCATGAGGTTAGGAAGCGTTACACTTGCGTATAAACCGCCTTTTTTGTTCAGTTCCATGCGAGTCATGCCAATGGCAGATTCTGAGACACAAGCAGCGTCTTGTCCGCAAGCGATGTAAAGTGCAGCCAGTGCATTAGCGTAATGGGCATTGATACCGATAGTGCCGCTAAGAGCGCCGCCCACAGTGGTCATTTGACCAAACTGAACCATCTTCTCTGGCGTGGTATGTAGATACTTAGCCACCAGTTCTGCTGGGATATTAACCTCAGCGGTTACCTTTTTGCCTCGCACGCTGCGCAAAGTTTGGGTATTCGCTTTCTTATCACCCGACAAGTTACCATCAAGGAAGGCGTGGTCTGGTTTAACAGGGGTGTGTTCTATGATGTACTCAAATACCGCATTGGTCGCGATGGTAACCATATTCTGACCAGATGCATCCCCCGTAAGAAACTCAAACACCAAATAAACATGGTTGCCTTCAATGTTGATATTGATATTGGTAAGTTTGCCGTGGGAGGTGGTAGATTCAGCTAAGGTTTTAAACTTCTCATACTGAGTTACTGCCCATGCCACAAACTGTCCAGCTTCAACTAAACCTTGGAATGCAAAACCTGGGGTACGTGTGACGCCTTCATTGAGCAACATTGCACTCGCACCACCACAAGCACTAATGAGTTTAGAGCCTCGGTTATAAGACGCGACAAGTGCTGCCTCGGTTGTTGCCAGTGGAACTAGGTAATCACCTTGGGCAAATAGGCCATTTACACGCAGCGGACCAGAAATACCGACAGGCACTTTCACTGTGCCAACGAAGTACTCGATGTTTTTTTCATAGGCTTGCATCTGACTTTCGGTATGAGGGTCGAGTAGCTCTTGTTGTGATTCTGCGTTGTCGAGAGCCGTCCAACGGCGTGTCACATTCTTTTCGGTCAGGTAAGGGCTAGGTGTCAGCTTCTTTGCCGGCTTTTCAAAATGAGGCTGGAGTTTATTTTCTAATTCGTCTGCGGAGATATCGCCCCCTAAAATAGAAACATAGTCGCGGCGATGCAGATTTAGTTTTGGCATAAATAGTATGAAGTAAAGTTTGTGCAGCAAATTGGTTTGCGCTGATTCTACCGAGTAATTAACCAGAAACAAGCGCCAGATATAATGAGTTACAGTTTGTGCGCTTATTACATCGAAAAGCCTCTAAAATGCTTGAGTTGTCTGGTTTCAAACCCTTGGAAACCATCATTGAACTTGATTGTAGTCTAGCTCAAATGATCAGCAAGGCTTAAATATGGATGTCGAGTAAGCTGCCAATGGCTTCGTTTTGGCGCTCCACAACGCTAGCACCGACACGGTTATAGTTAGCACTCTGCGTTAATTTGACCAACGCATCGCTTGAAGAAGCAGTAGGTTCTGGTTCTTTAAATGAAAGTGATTGCTCAGGTTCAACTTGATTAAAGCTGAAATCGCTGTCTTCGATTACATCGTCGTCAGACTCGGGCACATGTTCAAAGACTTGATTATGTTTTGAGGCTTGGTTGAGTTCGATCGCCGCTTCTTCAGCCATGTTGGCAGACTGCTGAATAATGGCGTAACCAGATTGAATACCAGATATCGACATAGCAGGACCTTTAATTGACGTATGGGAAGAGTCTAGGTGGGCGATATTTTAAGCGCAATGGTGAGCGGGTAAGAACTACCAAAAAAGGATAAACTTAAGCCAAAATAGTGAGGTCTGTCTATTAACTGAAGAGATCGTTAAGTGCGTTTAGCTCTTCATCAGTAAGCAGAGCTGCTTTATCTGTTTCCAGGTTACCGTCGATCTCGCCTTGCAACGCTTTGAGTTGCTCCGGGCTAAGAAGTTGGATCTGCTGTTTAAATGTTTCAAACTGTTGAGTATTCATAATGTGACCTTGCTGCAATTTCATATGCTCTAATGAGCATAGTCTACTGTAACCAGAAATCAAATAAGATTAAGCGAATATTAAACTTATTTCTTCGTTTTCTAGAACTAAGACAACTATAAATTCCTGTGGTTGCTTTTTGTCCGAGGAATGTTAAGCAAAGTTAAGGCTTGGTCAATCAAAATCAGAAAGTCATGACAATGTAAAAATCGACTCATCCCTTGTGCCGTAAGGCTAGATGAGGAGTTGCCCTATCCAAATATAGGTATTGGCAGAGCAACCTGCAAATTTAACAAATGATCAAAAGGCAGCGATTGTCACTATCTTTCTGTTTTTACAGTACTTTGTGCTTCTATCAAGAAGCGTCCGTATCAAAACGCTTTGTCGATTTTTACTTTAACTGCAAATTTGGTTGCTAGCGTATGCAATTCTGGAAGCATTCGATAGATCAAATGCAGCTGCTGTAGAACCATTCTGACAGAATTTTCATCTTCTTCTCGCCACTCACTCAAACGTTTATCCAAATCAGGATCGTAGGTATTTTTGACTTCACACTGTTCGCAGTGAGAGTAAAGCTGATTATTGAGCGCGTCGAGGTGCTCATGGATGACACGGTGAGCATCTAAAACGAGCTTGTGTGTCGACTCGTCGTCGATACGTGTTCTATGCGCACCTAGAGCGGAAATGTAGCTTAATAGGGCATGGTTGAGCGTTAGGAATCGGAAACTCTCATCTTCAGAAGTACGATATTTCCCTGGTTCGACTAACATACTGCTGATCGCCACGGTCAGATTCGCATCGTTGTTGTGCGCACTGCGACGAGCGATACGGTAATTTAACGTGTCTTTCTTGCCGACTCGATACTGACCGATGATTTGTGCCAAGTAGTTCTTGTTGGCATCGAGCGCGTCAGCCATTACCTTATGCAGTCGCTTTGATTGCCAGTCTGGTAACACATAAACGACAGCCAATACCGCCAGAGCACAACCAATGAAGGTATCTGCCAGCCGCGGCAGAACTACAGCGTAGCCTTCACCAAGCTGGTTAAAGCAGAACAATACCAATAGGGTTATGAATCCTGTCGCGAAGCCATAATTATTGATGCGGAACGCAAAGAACATCACGCCACTGATCACAATGAAGACCAGTTGGCTTTCTTGAGAAGGGAAGAAGGTGAGCAGTGGAACACCCATCAACAAACCAGCAACGGTGCCAATAACACGAGCAGTCAGCTTTTGGCGGGTAGCACTGTAGTTGGGTTGGCAAACAAACAGTGTTGTTAGCAAGATCCAATAACCGCGTTCAATCTCAAACACCTGGATGATCCCGTAGCCAAGTGTCAGTGTGATTGCCATACGAATCGCGTGGCGAAACAGCATAGAGTCAGTATGTAGGTTGGCTTTGATCTTTTGCCACATTGCCGACAACGTATGCGGGTTTGTGTCGTCCAATACATCTTCTTCTAGCTTTTCTGCATCTGGGTTACTTATGTTAGATAACTGCTTCTCAACGGTCGCTAGGTTATTGAACAGATAATCCAGTTGGTTTAGCAGCGGTTTCCATTCGGGTTTATTCTGTTGGTGTAGATGGTTAAGTGAAGACATCAGCTCATCTAGTGCCAATACAGACTTGTCACCGTGTTGATACTCAGAACCAACTTGTAGTGAGCTCGCAACTTCTTTACATGCCGTTGCCTGCGCTTCAAGTAAGTATTTGAAGCGAAACAGCACGTCAGAGCGTTCAAAGTGTTTAGCAAGCTCTTGATAACGATAGTGGGTCGAACTTACACGCTCGTGAATGTCTTGCGCGATGAAATAAGTATTTAAGAAGCGGTCACTAGGGCCATCAATGTGTCCGCGCTTAGAACGGGTAAGCAGGGTTGCTTTACACATGTTGAGCGCGTTCACTGTACTCGCATTTAATTTGGCTGCAATAATACGGTGTGGTTGCGGAATAAGGTCAGAAACAGGGTAGAAAAGCTCAGCCTTAGATTCCATGTAGGTGCCGATTTGGTCAAACACTGTGGCAAGGTTCTGCTGTACAGGTTGCATTGGCCACACAATCTGCCAAATCATCGACATGAAGTAGTACCAAGCTGCGCCTGTTAGTAGCAACAAAGGCTGGAACCATAAGTTGGTGCTCTCATGGGCACCCAGCATGGTGTAGATGGCGACTAGCAGAGAACCAAAGGCGATACTGGCATATTTAGGCCCGATTGCACCTAGCATGATGAATGAGAATGTTGATGCAAATAGACCTAACGCGAACAGCCATGGCGTGTCGAAAAGCAGTTCAATAGAAAAGGCAGCGACTGCAAAACAGATAAAGGTTAAGGTCAGGGCTTTGAGTCGCCCTGTAAAGCTATCGTCGCTTTCCGCCAGTGCGGCTGCGATGACACCAAGAATCAGAGGGGTGATGAGTGTGTTCTGTCCATAATACCAAGCAGGCACCACCACACCGAGCAGAGTGATGAGAATTAATACGCTGTAATTTATGGTTTTATTTGCCCAATAGAGGCGTAGTTTGGCTGAAAATTCCACAGTCACTCGCTTGACGCACGAAAAACCATAATCCTAACAGAAATCAAGCACAAGAATCTGATACTTATCCATAATTGTCCGTAGGTGGTCATGAAAGCGTCGATAAGATATGAGATATTATTAATTCTCATTGCATCATGATATAAATTCAATATTCCCAATTAAGAGCACACTCCAATGCAGCTAAGCGCTAACAAGACTGCACAATTTTTTATTCAAAATGAATACCATCAGGTTGAACTCGATGGTTCACGTCTGCTGTTGTCGTCAGTAGGCAGTGAGGAACGTATCCCATTTACTATTTGGAGTGGAAAGATCGCGATCAAACGCGGACTGTTTTGGGGATCGTTACAGTTTTTTGCTAACCAACAAGACGGTAATCAGCGCAGTTGGTTAGTTCAAGGTCTACCTTGGGACCAGTGTCGTCAATTTGCACGCGCATCGGTGGCGGCATACCAGAAGTGGCACGACACACTATGCGAGCAGTTAGCCGAACACGTGCCTCAATGGGAAGCTGAGCTTCTACGGTTAGAGCAACTTCCAGCTTTTCTTCCTCATTCTAAAGTAAACACTTGGGTTGAGACGGTTAACTCTGGCCTAGAGAGTATGACGATGACGCTGGACGAAGCTGCGCAGCGTATGCCAAATCGCATCGCAAGGCTGCAGCCGTGGTTGTCTGACACAGAGGCTAAGCAAGTGGAAAGAAACCAGCAATGGCTGGAGACAGAGAGAAAAAACTGGGAAGTCTTGTTTGCTCAATGTGAGTCATCGCCGTTGAACTTTTCACAGCAATACGCGGTTTTAATGAACGATGACCACAACCTGATTCTTGCAGGTGCGGGCTCAGGGAAAACCAGTGTTCTGACAGCGCGTGTCGCTTACTTATTGCAAAGTCACCAAGCGCAAGCTGAAGAGCTTTTATTGCTTGCCTTTGGTCGTGAAGCGGCCGAAGAGATGAAGCAGCGCCTCTACAGCAAAATTGGGTTGTCGGCTGAGAAGCTTCAAGTGAATACCTTCCACCAGTTGGGTTTGAAGATCTTGAATGAGGTTGAAACCGAACGTGTGGTAATTTCTCCCCTTGCTTTAGATGACAATCAGCGCCAAGCCTGGTGCATTGATTGGTTGAAGAAGCACTGGATGACGCCGACCAACTTCAAACGTTGGCAGAAACACTTATCTAAATGGCCAATTGCTTACCTAACGGGTGATGATGAGCTAGGCAGCCACGTTTCAAACCTTAAGTTAATTGGCTGGCTTGAAAAGCAACTGGAACAGTTGAACGCATCAGGCTTAACCAAGAAAGAAGTGCAGCAGCAGCTTATCGATCACCGTGATTACACTCGTCTTAACAGCGAGCTATCCCTGTGCTGGCCTTGTGTGACGGCGTGGCAGAAGGCATTGAAAGAAGAGAACCATATCGATTTCTCGACCATGATCAGCCGTGCGACTCAGTACGTCGAAAAAGGTAAGTTTATCTCGCCTTGGAAGTTCATCATGATCGATGAATATCAAGACATCTCTCCTGATCGTCTTGCTTTGGTTGAGGCGCTGTGTAACCAGTCTAAAGCCGAACACCAAGCCTCTATTTTTGCCGTGGGCGATGATTGGCAATCTATTTACCAATTTGCGGGTGCAGACGTTGATTTAACTACAGGCTTTAAAGATCGTTTCGCAAGCTCGACAATTCATCACCTAGACACCACGTATCGTTTCAACAATCAGTTAGGTGCTGTGGCGAATCGTTTTGTGCAAGAAAACCCAATTCAGTTGCCGAAAGAACTAAACAGCTTCAAGCAACAGAAACAAAAGGCGGTCTACAGTGCGCCAAGTAAAGAGGTTGAGAAGATCCTTGATCAACTTAACCGCCAATCTAAAGGTAAAACCAACAAGTCGGTGTTGATGCTTGGCCGCAATCACTACCATAAACCTGAGTTGTTGGAAGACTGGAAGAAGATCTACACCTCTATTGATATCAACTTCATGACTTGTCACGCCAGTAAGGGCAAAGAAGCAGACTTCGTTATTATCCTTTGCGTGGATGAAGGGCAATTCCCAGCGAAGAAGAAGCAACTGCATATTGATGGTGCATTGACTGAATCGTCAGATGTGTTCCCATATGCGGAAGAACGTCGCCTGTTTTACGTGGCGATGACTCGGGCCAAAGAGAAAGTATGGATCACGCACAGCGGCGATGGTTCAGGCTTCGTACAAGAACTGCATGGTTCTGACTACCCAGTAGTTCGTAAGAAGTAGCGACTTAGATGGTGTGTCGATTGATTAAGAGCTCAAGTTGCTGTCGCTGTATTTAATTCTCAGACATAAAGTAGAAGGACACACATACGGAACATGGCTCAATCAATTACATCGAATTTTCCGCGAAAGATATTGCATCGACCAAGGCGTTTTTTAGCCAAGTGTTTGGTTGGCGCTTTGAAGATTATGGGCCTGAGTACTCTGCTTTTGAAGGTAAAGGGTTAATGGGCGGTTTCTACTTGGCTGATTTGTCTTCAGATGCAGGAAAGGGCGGGGCATTGATGGTTTTCTACAGTGAAGATCTCGAACAGACCGAACGTGATGTGCTTGTGCGGGCGGGGAGATCAATCATGACATATTCAGCTTCCCTGGTGGTCGACGTTTCCATTTTAGAGAGCCAAGTGGCAATGAAATGGCAGTCTGGAGTGACAAATAGCCTCTTCTCAGAACTTCTATATTCAGATAAACAAAAGCCTGCGATTAAGCAGGCTTTTTAGTCTGTGACGTATTGGTCTGTCTTAACGAGAACTAGGTACGCTCAGCCAGATACGCTTCGTAATCTGGAATTTCGATAATCACTTCTTCTTCTAGCATTGAGGAGTTGAAAAGGAAGTTCGCAGTCGCGCGGTTGGTTGCAACTGGAATGTTCCAAACACTCGCGATACGCAGTAGTGCTTTTACATCAGGGTCGTGTGGTACGGCATTAAGTGGATCCCAGAAGAAAATCAGCATGTCGATTTTGCCTTCTGAAATCAGAGCGCCAAGTTGTTGGTCACCACCCATTGGGCCACTGATCATGCTTTTGATTGCTAAACCTGTCTCTTTGCTCAGCAGAGAACCCGTTGTACCAGTCGCATAAAGGAAGTGGCTTTGTAGCTTCTCTTTGTTCTCTTTTACCCATCTTAGTAGCTCAGGTTTGAAGTGGTCATGAGCGACTAAAGCGATATGTTTATGCGTTGGCATAGTACGCGTTGTTTTTTGCATGAATTTTCCCTAAATTATCGTTCGTATTTTTATTTTTATGAGTGCTTAGCTCAATATAACACTATGGATTCACACTGAATACCGGCCGAAACTCAGAAGGTGACAATGAATCGGCAATCAAATTATTGCCGA
>NZ_LWEH01000034.1 GCF_001635455.1 Vibrio sp. HI00D65 | reverse complement strand
GATCTGGCTAACTGGTGGGGCAGTGAGCATCAGTATGCTTTCGGTTCTGGGGTTGATGCTCTTGATTGGCTGGAAAGGGCTGACCTACTTTTGGCCTGCGCCTTTGTATCAGTGGCAAGTCGATTCTAAAGATCTGTCTCTGGTCGTTGATCTTGATGAAACCGTCTCTCAAAAAGATGTGTTGATCGGTCAGCTGTATGAACGCAAATACATTCCAATAGAGCAAGTTCCGCAAGCTCACGATCTACTATCACCCCAAAACATTGCTACAGGGCTGATACAACGTTTGAGCATCAAGGTGGCGAATAGAGAACTCTATCCTGCTGATTTTGTCTCGATTCTAGATGTGAACCTATTGGA
>NZ_LWEH01000033.1 GCF_001635455.1 Vibrio sp. HI00D65 | reverse complement strand
GTTTTCGATGATTAACACCGACTCCGTATTTAAGTATGTCGAGCGTAGGTTGAAGTTGAATGAGCCAATACTCGCAATACTGCGGTCAAATACAACAGATTTAGCATGCAGACCATAAGCTGTCTCAGGTGCACATTTAGACACGTCTTGGGTAGATGCTTCACACAACTTAGAATCTGGTTTTAGTTCAAACAGGTCGATGCCATGCTCTAACATATCGTAGCGTCTGCCCGCGTAAGCAGAGTGGTTAGTAACCAAGTCATTTGACGCCATTGAGTTGGTCAATGCTTTTATCTCAACGCCTTCGTTATTCAACGTTTGCCACTCTTCTAATTGGCCATCATCAAATACCAAGTAAGCCGACTCAAGCAAGATCTCTTGTTTCGACTCACTCGCTAGTTGTCCCAATAGAACCGCCGGTGCTGTTAGATCTGCAGTATTGTCTGAATCAACAGGCACAGGGTGATCGTAAGCGAAACGAGCCTTCGCCCAAGTCATCTCATCAAGAGCCTTCGGCTGTAAGCTGTCTGCTGCTTCACGATTTAATGGTAAATCTGGGTAGTT
>NZ_LWEH01000032.1 GCF_001635455.1 Vibrio sp. HI00D65 | reverse complement strand
AGTTAGAGTCGTTTGAATAGGTTTAATTGGTGACAGCAGCTTATCTAGTGCTTCTTCAATTGGCATTAAGCCCGGAGCGTCGCAACAGCCCATAATTGAAATCCTTTGATCGTTATTGTTTTGATTTTGTGGTTGGCAATGGTGGTTCAATAATGATTAAAACACGCTTTTCGTCAACGAAATTGGAGCCACTTTAGCACAGTTTAGCCCCCGTAAATAATGACCTCCCTTAAAATATGGGTGTATTTATTCAAAATTCCGAGTATCCTTGTTTGCCATCCAGAAGGGGTAACAAAAGAGGAAGTTCAATGTCAGGTCTTAGCGAATCAGCGAAGTTGGTTAAAGATGCGCTAGCAAGCCGCGGTTTAGA
>NZ_LWEH01000031.1 GCF_001635455.1 Vibrio sp. HI00D65 | reverse complement strand
TATGCGAAGGCAAAGGTAGTCGATTAGAGATTAGTCGCTTTCGTAAATGAATTAGTCATAGCAACGTTGACAGGCTAATAGTAAATGATGGCTTAAAACGCGACTAAAGATATGACACAAAACAGATTAAAACGCGTTGCCATTTACGTTAATAAAAAGGCGCAAGGTGAATACTTTGCGCCTTTCTCTATTTCTAATTGTCGTGTTTAGGTAAAAAGATTGATACCTACAAGGGACCATTAATCGTGAGATTACTTCTTGATACCTTCAACATGTAGATCCATATCTACATAGCTTGAGGCACCCATTACTGGAATGTTGAAGTCAGCAAGTTCTAAACGAGTTGTACCAACGAAACCAGCACGCTCACCACC
>NZ_LWEH01000030.1 GCF_001635455.1 Vibrio sp. HI00D65 | reverse complement strand
TTTCACCGCTTATCCCCATAAATTGGCTGTTGGTGAGCGAAAGGAGAAGACCGAATAAAAACGGAATTAACCCCATGTACCCCAGTTTGGCCATGGTGTTACGGGTTTGAGTTGTTGCCATGTAACCCGCCCTCATAGTTGTTGCTCGATTGCGTTTTTGAGCGTAGCGCTCACTGGTGATGTGGAGCTAGGGAAGGTAGC
>NZ_LWEH01000029.1 GCF_001635455.1 Vibrio sp. HI00D65 | reverse complement strand
CAGGGCGAAACTCTTGATGCACAAGGCGGCATTGCGGTTTCTCCTTTCTGTGAACCGCACATTCACCTAGACACAACTCAAACAGCTGGTGAGCCTAACTGGAATATCTCTGGTACCTTGTTTGAAGGTATTGAGCGTTGGGCTGAGCGTAAAGAACTGCTTTCAATTGAAGATGTTAAGTCACGTGCGAAGCAAACTTTGAAATGGCAAATTGCCAACGGTGTACAATACGTTCGTACTCACGTAGACGTGTCTGACCCAACGTTAGTCGCGCTAAAAGCGATGGTTGAAGTGCGTGAAGAGATGGAAGAATGGGTCGACATCCAGATCGTTGCATTCCCTCAAGAGGGCATTCTTTCTTAC
>NZ_LWEH01000028.1 GCF_001635455.1 Vibrio sp. HI00D65 | reverse complement strand
TTGAGTCTCCTACATCGAAGCCGAGCGGCGTTGATATTGGGAACCAACTGAGCCTTATCCCGGAACCAAGCGAAGTAGAGCAAGCATTAGCGAACGTGGATCCTGACGATCTGACGCCACGCCAAGCACTGGAAGAGTTGTACCGCTTGAAGAAACTGCTCTAATCAAAGGCAAGTAGGCCAAACCGACGTGCAAGCACCTCTTTCTGCTTAGGATTCAGCTCATCAAGCCAGAAGATCAGTGAGTTTTTGATATCACTATCTTGAGTCGAAACCTCAGGATCTGAGTTGTTCACATCTGGAATAATGTCCAGTAGTGCTTTCTCACCATCACCACCAATTGGCGTATCTACCGAGCTCA
>NZ_LWEH01000027.1 GCF_001635455.1 Vibrio sp. HI00D65 | reverse complement strand
TAAAGCCCAAATTGGTAAAGGTATGTGGCCAGAACCTGATAACATGGCCAAGATGATGGATGCCAAAATTGGTCACCCACGAGCGGGTGCTAATACCGCTTGGGTTCCTTCGCCAACCGCTGCTACTTTGCACGCATTGCACTACCACAAGGTGAGTGTTCCGAGTCGCCAAAAAGAGCTGCGCGAGCGTGTGAGAGCAAACGTTGACGATATCCTTACTATTCCTCTACTGGGTAATCAAAAGCTAACTGCACAAGATATTCAAAATGAATTGGATAACAACACGCAAGGCATTCTAGGTTACGTAGTGCGTTGGATT
>NZ_LWEH01000026.1 GCF_001635455.1 Vibrio sp. HI00D65 | reverse complement strand
CCGTCATTTGATCCATAGCCGTTGCAACAGAATCGAGAGAAGCGTTCTGGCTCATGATTTGTGTTTCGCTGCGCTTCATCTCCGTTTCGAAGGAAGAGGAGGTTTCACTTAGCGTTGCAGCACTTTGGTTCACATTATTCACAAGCTTAGTTAATGTATCCATTGAACGATCTAGCTCGCAGCCGATCGTACCAAACTCATCGCGTCCAGGATGGAAGCCGAGTCGTGAGGTTAAATCACCGTCACCAATCTTTTGAGTGGTTGTGTAAAGGACCCAAAGTGCACCACCTAAGAAAGTAGCGACCCAGTAACAGAAAAGACCAAAAGGCACACGCCATAAAAAGCTGAGTAATAAGGTG